>JBIITX010000019.1:0-136132 GCA_044340255.1 Bryobacter sp.
GGGTAAGGGGGCTCAGACGCCACCCCCTTGCCCCACACCCCTATCCCCGCTAACGGCGGAGCAAATGGGCTAAGATCTTTGAAGTTCTCTAGTTATGGCTGGAGGAGTCATTGGGGGCAGGTCACTACCTATGCGGGGAAAGCATTTGGATCCAAAGAGTTTCGGGCAGAACTCGACAAGCAGGCAGCCGACCGGGAGGAGTATGATCAGCGTATGGGGGTCGCTTAAGTTGTCGAAATTTATGGGAAAACAGGCTGTGAGCAGTCAGGCTCTGCCACTTTCTTGAAGATCCGTATGTATTCGACAAACTGATCCTGTCTAAGTGTGGGTTCCAATGAGAGAGTTCTTTTTTGCAATTTACATTTGCGCCTTTACCAATCAGCTCTGGTCATTCGATGCGCAACCTTGCCCTAAAGTGTATTCCGTCGAGGAAGTGATTCAAAGCTCTCGATTGCTTAATGGCAAGACGATCTGTGTCGCAGGTCTGATCCGGTCCAGAATTGGGTGGGGCATAGGAACATTTGCTTGGGGAGTAGAATCCAGAAAAGCATCCTCGGCAGCAAAAAAGGGAAGACGCCGAATTGGAATTGTTGACGGGGCCGAAGCTAAGGGTGTTCCCCGGAATCAATATAAGCCTGCCAGTTTCGAGCTGTTGGAGGTCGATGCCTCTCCAAAAAATGTAGGGCCTGATGGAGAGTATGTTCATGAAGTAGAAGTCAGGGGTGTCTTTGTCCTTGACAAACAAATAGTGAAGGGCCTTATGAAAAACTGGCCTCGCGATTATCCATTTGAACCACCTTCGTTTGAGGCAAATCGGTTTGAGTTTCTGTTGCTCGAAGTACTCTCTGCTCATTTGCTCTCTGCTCATTTGCTCGATAAAGTTCCTTAACACTGAGCTTGGATCACTGTCTGCAAGCTGGACGTACAACAATGAGGGGTAATTGACTTCAGTTAGGTATCCGGAGCGGCCTGAGGGATGGTATTTGAGCCGCAGGGTAGTGAACCACGGCTTTGACGGGATGGCGCGGTTGAATTCGGTGTATGCGAGGTTGCCGACGGAGGCGCAGCAGAATCCTGGCTGGCAGAGCGCGATCTCGAATGTCGGTTTAATGCGTTTGGGGCGGTGACGTGTCTGAATCATATGGGGGCGACGGGGGTGACTAGGCTGTCCGATCAAAAGGCATGGCAGTTTTGGCCCGGACGCAATGCCCGGTCGCTCCTGGCGTTGGGCTTGCACTTGGCCTGCCGTGCAGGATTTTCGGGAATAAAATGTTCCCTTTGTTAAACTGAAGATTCAGTAAGTTATGGAAGAATCTTCAGTTCGAGAAATCGTCTGTGCGCACAGCCCAGATTCCGATGATGCCTACATGTTCTACGCGCTGGCGACTCGAAAATTGCGTAGCCCCCTGGTTCAGTTCACCCACCAGCTTTCCGACATCCAGTTGCTCAATCAGGAGGCGCTGGTTGGCAAGTATGACCTGACCGCAATCTCCTACCATGCCTACCCCTATGTGCATGATAAATATCAGTTGATGGCGGCCGGTTCGAGCGTCGGAGACGGCTATGGGCCGATGATTGTGGCCACGAGCCCCATGTCCCCCGAGGACCTGAAGGGCAAGCGGATTGCCGTGCCTGGCAAAATGACTACGGCCTACCTGACGATGCGCATTTTTCAACCGGATTTTGTGGAAGTGGTGGTTCCCTTTGACAAGATTCTCGATGCGGTGACCGAAGGTGCTGCCGATGCGGGGCTGGTGATTCACGAAGCGCAATTGACGTATGGGCAGGGTGGATTCCACAAAATTCTCGATCTGGGCTCCTGGTGGAAGATGCAATACGACCTGCCGTTACCACTGGGTGCAAATGCCATCCTGCGGAGCCTGCCGGAAGACGTCAAGTCAGAGTGCTGCCGCATGATGCGGGAGAGCATTCAATACGCGATCGACAACAAGGAAGAAGCGCTCAACTACGCGATGCAGTTTGCCCGCGATATGGAGCAGCCACTCGCCGAGAAGTTTGTGGGGATGTACGTCAACCACTACACCGTCGATTGCGGGGAGCTGATTCCGAAGGCGGCGCAGAAGCTGCTGGATATGGGACATGAGCTAGGATTGATTCCAAACCGTGTGGAACTTGAATTTGCCCGTTAAACCGTTTGTTCTCGGCTTGTTTTGCCTCGGCCTGGTGCTGGGGCAAGAACGCCCTAAAGACAAGATCAAGAACCTGTCGGCACTGGCCAAGCAGGGTAAGAGTGCCGTGCCGGCTATTGCTGCCTACCAGCGTGATGCCGATGCCAATGTTCGCTTTGCGGCGGCTGAGGCGTTGATTGATGCTGGTGGGGTGGAGGCGGCGGATGCTTTGCGTGTTTCTACCGAAGATGGGGCGGCTGAAGTACAGCGCCTGGCGGTGGCCGGGATTGTGAATTTCTACAAGCCGGGGTATGTGAAGAAGGGGATTCGGGCCCGGCTGGTGAGCGTGAACGAGAAGATTACGCGGTCGCCGAATGAGCCGGTGATTGATGCCTATGTGAATGCCCGGGCGGAAGACATTGCCGCGATTCGCAAGGTGCTAACAGGTGGGGCGGATGGGGCGGCCAAGTTGCAGGCGGCGCAGGCGCTGGGAACGCTGCGGGCCAAGTCTGCATTGCCTGACCTCTACCCGTTGCTGAAGTCGAAAGACGATGCCCTGATGCTGGCGGCTTTGCGCGCGATTGAAATTGCGGGAGACAAGGCAGCGGCAACGGAGACCATTTTTCTGTTGCGGGACTTGAACGACCGGATTCAGGGTAAGGCGATTGGGATCAATGGCGTTTTTCGCAATGAAGCGGCGCTGCCCGATCTGGCAGAGGTGTTTGCGCGTGGGCGCTCGCCGCAGTCTCGGGCGGCCGCGATGGAGGCGATTGCGATGATTTGTTCTGCTGAGAGCCGTGGCTTGTTTGAGCAGAATCTGGATAGTCGCGACGAGAAGCTTCGCGGTTATGGGGCTGAGGGGATTGGGCGGATCGGGGTTGCGGAGGCACGCCCGAAACTGGAGGCGCTCTATAAGGAAGAAGCGAGCCAGCGGGCACGGCTGGGACAGGCGTTTGCGCTGGTGCGGTTGGGCAATCTGGAGAGTGGTGATTTCAGCCCGTTTACGTATTTGTTCAACACGCTGAACTCGGCGGCCTGGCATGAGTACGCAGAGTCGTATTTACGGGAGTTGGCACGGCAGGAAGAAGTGAGGGCGGCGTTGCGGGGGAAATTGCCGACGGCGACGCGGGCGGAAAAAATTGGACTGGCGCGGATTTTGGCGTTTGAGGGGAATGCCGCGGATCGGGCGGCGGTGGATGCCTTAGCTCATGACAGAGATGCGGCAGTGGCTGAAGAAGGAATAAAGGCAGCCCGCGCGTTGAGCGCAAGGCTGCCTTAAGGTTCCTTGATGTTGCGAGAGCGAGTTTACTTCGCTTTCTTCTGTTTCTGCTGACCGACGCGGACCTTGAACTGCTTTGCCTGCGCATCCGCATAGGCTTTCCAGTCGAAGCGTTTGGAGGCTTCAGACAGGTAGGTGGTCACGTCGGCATCCTTGGGGAGCACAGCCATGATTGTGGCTGTTTGGGTGCCATCGGCGTTTGTGATCCGATAGCGCTTTACATTCGGGATTGCCATAACCCTTTTATTGTAGCAAGGAGCGGAGGGCAGACTCCAGCCCCATGTAGCGGAAAGCGTAGCCGTCCCTGCGCAAAGTTTCCGGCAGAACCCGTTGGCTACCCAGCAAAATGGTGCTCATCTCGCCGAAAACCAGCTTGAGAGCCAGTTCGGGAACGGTCATAAAGGCGGGCCGGCGCAGGACTTTGCCGAGTGTTTCTGTGAATTCGGCATTGCGAGAGGGTTCTGGAGCGGTGAGATTCACTGGGCCGGAGGCGGTTTCTTTGGTCAGCAGCGAGACGACAGCACCGACCCAATCTTCGACGTGGATCCAGCTCATCCACTGCTGGCCATTGCCGAGCTTGCCGCCGGCACCCAAGCGGAAGACGGGCAACATGCTGGGGAGGGCACCACCTTCGAGGCCGAGAACCACGCCGGTACGCAGACAATGGACGCGTAGGCCGAGGGCGCGGGCGAGGTTTGCTTCTCGCTCCCACTCGACGGAAAGATCGGCGAGGAAGCCGGTGCCAGCTGTGGAGGATTCATCGAGAGTCTCGTCGCCGCGGCTGCCGTAGAAGCCGATGGCGGAGGAGCTGAGCAGGACGCTGGGGCGCTGCGACATGGTTGAGAGAGCTTGCACGAGGCTGCGGGTGGAATCGAGGCGGCTGCTGCGGAGCTCGGCCTTGGCGGTCGCAGTCCAACGCTGATTGACGGTGGCTCCGGCTAAATGAATGACGGCATTGGAACCGAGGAGGGCTTCGGAGGGAACGCCGACGTGGGGCGGGTTCCAAACGAAGTTTTCTACCGCGGCGGGGAGCCCGGTCAAGGGCTTGCGCGTGAGGAGTGCGACGGTGTGGCCGTCGGCTACGAGGCGCTGGATGAGGTGACGGCCGAGGAAGCCGCTACCGCCGCTGAGTGTGATTCGCATGGTGTGATTCGAACTTAGCGCCTATTGTACAAAGGGATCTTTGCCGGTGGTCTCGAGGTAAGAGATTTCGCGGAGGTAGGAGGCAACATCGGTCTTGCGTTTCATGCCGTCGTAGGACATGAAGCGAATCTGGCCAAAGATGGGACGCTCGACCCAGGGCCGGTCATGGAGGCCGAAGCACCAGAGGATGCCGGTGTAGGTATTCGGGTCGCGGCCATCGAGGGCATATTTGTCGTGGAGGTAGATCATGGTCTCGAGGGCGTCCTGGCAGGTGGGGGACCATTCGATAATCTTCTTGCCCCAGTACATGCGATAGTAGCCGTGCATTTTGCCGCGGAGGAGCAGCTCTTTCTGGGTGGCGTTCCAGATGTCGTCATGGGTTTCGGCATGCTCGAACTGGTCGCGGGTGTAGGAGGGCGTGCGTGGATCAGCGGCGTGGGCGAGCAGGGTCTTTCTGGCCCAGTCTGGCAGGCTGGAGAGGCATTCGACATGGGAGCCGGCGTAGCGGGCGAAATTGAAGGCCAGTTCTCGACGCACGATCATCTCTTCGAGATATTCTTCACTCGACAAGCCGTGCTCGATGCCGTAGGACTGGACGGCGAGCGCGACGTTGGTGGCGCTGATCATGCCGAAGTGGAGGTAGGGGCTGAGATTGGAGGTGGCGTGTGCGGCGGGCTGATTGCGATCGTCGGCGTAGCGCTTCAGATTTTGCTTGAGAAAGAGGCTGAGCCTGCGCTCGGCTTCGAGGGCGCCGCCGCGATAGGTGGTGGAGATGTTTACCGATTGGTCGATTTCGCAGCCTGCCACCAGTTGGGCAATGTTGGCGCTGTCTACATGAGTGTGGAAGGCTGGGATTTCGAGATTCCAGCGATGGTTTACTTCGTCGAGTGGCACGGCTTTGAGGCAGCCGGGGAGCATGCGGTGGATTTTGGGGCGGATGGTATAGGCAGCATACTCGCGCTTTTCGAAGCGGTTCATGGGAACCACGCAACTGGAGTCGACTACGACGTAGGGTATTTTCAGTTGGTCTTTGACCTTGGCGTTATGGGCGGCGGTGATGAAGGTGGGGTAGTCATCGGTGATGACGGCGGCGGCGTCTTCGGCGAGGCGGTAGAGAGTGTCGTTCGGATCGGATTGTCGGGCGCGGAGGTAGAAGGCATAGCCGATGCCCAGTTTCTTAAGCCGGGCGGCGGTTTCAGGAACGCCTTCCAGAATGAAGGTATGTAAGCGCCGGTTGGCCTGGCGGTAGCTGCAGGTGAGGGCTTCGTAGAACAGAACGGGGAGTTTGAGTTGGTTGGCAAGGTAAATGGCATGGGCCAGGCCGTGATTGCCGTCTACCCTGCGATTCATCTGGCTCCAATAAAGGACATACTTCGCCTGGGGGCGGATTGGGGCCTGGTTGAGGTTGCGAATGCGATCTTCTACGGGAGATTTCAAGACGTCTTCTGGATGACGGATTGTCCGCTAACGGTACAATAAAGATTCTAATGCGAGCTTGGAACCGCGCTCGCCTGTTGTGGGGTTATCTGCGACGCCGGTCGCGGCTGAACGCCCTACCTGTCGAGTACATCGTCGAAACCACGGCAAAGTGCAACATCTATTGCCCGATGTGTCCGCGCGAAACACACAAGCAGCCCAAAGAAGACATGAGTGATCAGGTCTTTGAGCGGCTTGTTGAGGAAAGCGGAAACAGCGCCGAGCATATGATGCTGATTGGCCTGGGCGAACCCCTGCTCGACAACAAGATTTTTGAGCGGATTGAGCTTTGTCAGAAGCATAAGATCTCGTCGCTGCTGTCGACAAACGGGACGCTGCTGGACGAGGAAGCAGCCCGGAAGTTGCTGAATACGCCTCTCGAACACATCACCCTGAGCTTTGATGGCTCGACGAAGGAAAGCTTTGAGTTTTACCGCAAGGGCGCCAAGTTTGAGCGGGTGCGGGACAACTTTGTACGCTTTGCGAAGTTGAAGGCGGCCATGAAGTCGAAGGTGCAAGTGGTGGTGCAGATGGTGCGCATGGAGAAGAACTGGGATGAGGTCGGGGACTTTGAGAAGTTCTGGAAAGCGGTACCGGGTGTGGACCAGACGCGCATCAAGGCGGATGAGACCGACCTGATGAACCCGGATGGGGGACATGCGCCGGGTGACTTCACTCACCCCTGCCATTACCTGTGGCGGGGACCGATGTATGTGAAGCAGAATGGGGACGTATACCCTTGCTGCCAGAGCTATATGCTGGACGGTCAGCCGGTGGGGAAGATTGGGGAAGAGCCGCTGGAGCGAATCTGGAACTCTGCCGAGATGCAGCGGATGCGGTCGCTGCATACGACGGGAAGGGCGGGAGAGATTGGCATTTGCTCGAAGTGCAGGACGGCGATTCCGCACCCGGTGCTGGTGGCAGGAAGCCTGGTCTTTCACGGAAAAACGGTCCGGAGCCTGTTGCCGTGGATTGAGCGGTTGGCGTATTGGAGCCGGTTGCCGATCCAGTTATTGCGGCCGCAGAAGCAGGCCCGTCCTTTGGGTAGCGGCCCAAAGGACGAGCTAGTGCAGATTAGCGTACCAAAAGACTGAATTCGCGGAGGACTTCGCTGTTGTTGGGTGAATTCAGCCGCACCCAATACTGCCCGGCAGCCAAGGCTTCCGTTTCGAGTTTGGGTTGGTTGGTTTCGAGACTGCCTTTGGCGATTGGCTTGCCGTCGGCCGACACCAGTTGCCAATCGAAGCGAGTTCCTGTGAGCCCGGTCAGATCGACTCGAAGGCTGAGTGGCTTACTGGAAGGAGCATCGGCCGTGGCTTGTTCTCTGGTGGCGACCAGGTCTAGCGCGACAGGATCGGGAGCTTGCCTTTCGAGAATTGC
The DNA here is from genome assembly GCA_044340255.1 of Bryobacter sp. Classification (GTDB taxonomy): domain Bacteria; phylum Acidobacteriota; class Terriglobia; order Bryobacterales; family Bryobacteraceae; genus Bryobacter. The sequence continues at coordinate 7,408 of JBIITX010000019.1, forward strand.
CGGGACGGCCATCACCATAGCGAGGCCGGCAGCGATCGCGATCGGCAGGTAGTTTCTTGGTTTCTGTTCGGCGGGTCGGTCTACGACGGCCTGGGCCGCGATTTTGACTGAGGCGTGGAACTCGTCCATTTTCTCAAGCCGGGTCTGGCAATAGGCACAGACCAGAAGATGCTCCTCCACCAAAGCATTTTGGTCTTCCCCATGCAATTGACCGAGCGAATACACCTCCAGTGCATCCTCGGTCAGATGGGAATTGTCGAGGATCTGTGACACAGATCTTTCCCGTTCAGGCAAACGCCCTTCCATATATCCTCCAGTACGCCAGAGCCGGTGCGGGGGAGGAAACTACCGGCAGCTGATACGTGTACAGGGATAGTGTCAGGAGGCGGATCTTTTTCTCACAGAAAATGATCGAAGATTATTTTTTGCGAGCCGGCGGCGACCTTCATCGCTAAATCTTTGCTTGGCGCGAGATTTGAGGAGCCGGAATTGAGTTTCATTGAGGCCCATTTCTTCGCAGATTTGATCCTGGGACTGTTCGAGCAGATAGAAGCGGGTGAGGATTTCGCGATCACGCCGGGAGCAATCCCGAAGGATATCTTCCATGATTTGAGCATTTTGGGCGCGGATGGCGACTTCTTCGGGGCCGATGTGGCTATCGGCAATTTTGACGGGGCCATCGATGTCGAGCTCATCGCGGCGGCGCATGTAGTTTTTTTCGATGAAGCCGGCGATCTGGCGGCGGACGATGGTTCTCACGAAGCCCATCAGACGTTCGGGGTCTCGGAGGTCACCGCGCTGGATGGCCTGGACCACGATGACGAAGGTGTCGTGGACGCGATCATCGATGTCCTGTCGGCCTAGCTGTCGAACGATGAGGAATTTGATACCGCGAGAGAAGAGGTTGTAGAGTTCTTCGAGGGCTTGCTGGTCATTGACCTGAATGCGACTGACGAGGTGGGTCCAATCGATCTGTTGCGCGGGGTTGGGGGGCGGCGCGAGAGCGACCGGGCCGGTACTTGCGACGCTAAGCAACTCTTCTGAGTCTTCTGGATTGTCGTTGTCGAGGCGCATAGAGTTGTCGATCGATGGAATGACTAGCATAATTCAGCCTTTAGAAATTGCAACATAGGCGGCCCAGTAGGCTGGCCTGGAAGTCCAAGTACCACTGCGGATCATTTGAACTTGTGCTGCCTGAAGAGCCATTGCTGCTGCTCGTCCGCTCCAAGGCTGCTTATTGAGATTGGTATAAAACTCAGGAAAAACCCCTCCGTGAGTGTCCTGCACGGGCCAAAGCGTCGCAACGACTGTAGTCGCTCCCGCAATCAAGAATGCTCGCGACAAGCCGTTCATCCCGAGGCTAGGGATCATCTGACCGGCAGAAGAGCTGCATCCAGACAGTACGACCAACTTCGTCTCTGTCCTTAAAGCGTTGAGATCCAGTGGATTAAAGAGACTGTGCTTTTTTTGCGTCCTGGAGGGGCTAAGGGCGATGCTGACGGTTTGTGGCCGTTCAGGGTCGCTCAAGAAGTGTGCTGAGATGTGGATGACATCCGGGGAGGATTGTAGTGAAGTTTGAAGTGCCTCAGGGGTGGCGGACAGAGCAGTGAATTTACTGGTAGACCACTTTTGGCCAGCCAAGAGCTGCAAGCTTTCTTCCAGTTCTTTCCCTGCCATTGGGAGGCGATTGAGTTGAAGCAGATCCCCAACGCCGTCCTTTGATTGTTGGAGTCGAGGGTCAGCCAGGTTATAAATTGGATCGCCGATTCCAACCACATCGTGTTTCCAACGCCCAGAGGGATTGCTTCCCAGATAGAGTGCGGCAGGCACATGTCGGATGCAATGCTTCTCCACAAGGAAGGGAGTAGCACTTTCGCCGCTTGGCAAAGCTGCAATAGGCAAGCTCAACAATTCTTGATCTAGTACCATTGTCCAGAATGGAATAGTGGGAACTGCGGACAAATGATCTCCGAACAATTGCTTAGAAAGTTTCATTCCGGTACTAGAATTTCCGATTTGGTAATTTCCGAGCAATTCTTTGTTGAAAGTTTCAATCCACTGGCCAAGTTGCTTACGTCCGGCAATTCTTCGGGCGCTGATGGCAGTTTTGCTCACAGTCCAGGCGATTGAGTATGGTTCTGCCAGGTAGTAGGAAAAGATCAATTCATCGGATTTGAGTTTTTGCTGTAGGTCCTGAACGCTGTTGTTGACGCTCGTTTTTGTGGTTGGAATAGACAGGCCTGCTTCCCATTCCAAGCGGCTGAGTTCTAGCTCGAGTGCTCGCCATGAGTTTGCATTCAAGCTCTTGCCTCGGATGGAATCCGCCTGTAAAGCATGGTATTGAGCGAGTTTCTGCCAATAGGATGGCTTGAATCTTGAAGCAAAGTCTTTTGATGGAAGTTGCGTTGCCCGCATACTGGCAAAGCGCGCTTCTTCGGCAACCCAAAAGGATTCTCTGGCCAATTCGGTATTTCCCAGGTCTGCCTCGGACGCCGCGATGGTGCCCAGGAACTCTTTATGGACTTCGGTAGTCAGGTAAGATTCGAAATTCAAGTAAGACGAATCACTTGGGAGCACCTGGAGGCGCCAGTTGCGAGCTTGAGACAACGCGCTACGAAGCAGAGGAAGCGCTCGGCTTGCCTGATTTCGAGAGAGGTAAATGCGTGCTTCCTCTCTATCAAACATGAAAGAGTGCATCGGAGTTCTGTTGGTTGGATCCAGGCTTCTGGCGATCTCAATCAACTTGAGCGCTCCTTCAAAATCGCCTCTGGCACGCAAGACGACTGCCAGCTGCAGTGCATCTCTCAGTCGAGCTTTTTCCTGAAAAGTCGAGCGTAGTCGAAACGAATCCAAAATGTAGGCTTCTGAGGCTTCGTACTTTTCGCGCCACGCGAGTGCTTGCCCGATCACAGCAAATACCCAGGCTCTTCTGAGCTCTCGGATGCTTTCCGGCCATTTTTGGAGTTTTTGGGAATTCGCAGCCTTTATGTTTTCGGGAATCTCCTGGTCAGCTTCCTCAAGTGCCCTGTCGAAAGCTGCTTTTGCTTCGTTGTCTTTTTTTAGTCTTGTGAAAACATTCCCTTGCAGGAGAAATGCATCGAGTCTGGCATCGGAGCGAATCCCCTTGCCATCAAGTGGGAAGCGCTGTATCAACGCCAGTGCCTCGCGTTCTTGCCCTAGAGAGAGCTGGATACTCGCGAGATTGTATACAGCCATGACTTCAATCTCTTTGAGACCTTTCGCATTGGCTTCTTCGACTGCCTGCGAATAGTACTGCATGGCCTTTTGATAACTGGCCATGGAAAAGTGGCTGCTTGCAATGTTGTTCAGAAAATGGACAGCCAGGCTGGGGTTTCCTTCGCGCAGAGCCAATTCCCGAGCCGATTTGTAGGTTTGGATGGCCTCTTCAAATTTCTGGCTCGAGTACAACTGAAAGGCGATCCTGCGAAGCTCCTTCAATTCCGGCGATTCTTTTTGTGCATTTTGCTTGGTTTCCGCGTGGACAAGACTGCGGCTAGCCATTTGGCTCAGCGCTAGCGATAGCGTAAGCACAATGCACACCAGGCAGGGAAGATTAGAATTCAGCATTCTATAGTATTCCTAGAAGTACCAAGACTGGACACTTCTAGGAATACCCTAGTGGTTTACCTTAATCAAGAGTAAAGCCCTACTTTTCCACATAAGGACTAGTACCCAGGCCGCTCGAATGGAGTAAACCGACAACTAGAACATGTCGGGAGGGGTGATGATAATTGGATCCATGACGCATAACCTCTTGAAAAGAAGAATCTTGCTCGACACTTCTTGAGCGATCTGAGTTTGGGCCGACAAGGCACACACTTTGACCGGTACTGGTACGAATGCCGCGTCGATCAGCTGCAAAGTGTTGAAAATAATGTGGATAACTTTTTTGATCGCAATTGAAAATTCATGTGAACGAAGTTTTGGGCAGCGTTTCCTGTACCTGTTAAGCTGAAATTGAGGCCAATGCGGCGACTCGCACCTTACCTTCTGTGTGCCGTCATTCTGGGAATTGCCGGCTTGGTCTGGTTTAGCTACCAGCAGCGGCTTGATGTTCAAAAACGGAACACATCGCCGGCCCCACAACCCCTTCCAAGCACTCTCAATTCCAAAGCCCGAGACTTTGTCTATGCGACCTCGGACGGTAACCGTACGGTGGCCGAGTTGCGGGCGAAAGATTACCGCGAGGTCAAAGATCCGCCCCATATGGAGCTGGATCAGATGGAGTTGCGGCTCTTTCACGAAGATGGCAAGTCATTCGACCTGATCAAGGCTGCCAAGGGGGACTTTTACCCAGCCGAGAGCCGACTGAGCAGCCAGAGCGAAGTGGAAGTGCAGATGGCGGTGTCGCCAGAGGGTGAGCCCAACGGCAAAATTCTGGCCATCAAGGCCCAGGGTGCGAGCCTTGAGATCAAAACGGGCAAGATGTCGACGGCAGGGTATGTGGAGTTCCGCTTTCAACAGGAAGGTGGGGAAGGCACCGGGCATGCCACGGGTGCAGAATATGACCCCATGCTGCATGAACTACACCTGCTACACAGTTCTTTGTTGCACTGGAAACCGAAGGACCCAAAAGCAGAACCGATTGAAGTGGAAAGCGACGATGTGCGTTACCGGGAGATGGAATCGAAGGTCTACTTCTCACCCTGGTCGAAAATGCGCAAGGCGGCGTTCACGCTCGATGCAGCAGCCAGCGAGGTCAACCTCGAGAAGGGTGTCATCCGTCATGTCATGGCGCTCGAGGCCCGGGGCACCGACAAAGCGCCGAAGCGTCAGGTGGACTATGCGGCCAAGACCCTTAACGTGGACTTCAACCCCAAGGGGCAAGTAGAAAAGGTGATTGCCGAAGATGACGCCAAGCTGAACACGATTGGCGATAGTGGCAAAACCAACACTGCCGCGCGACGGCTGGATCTGTTTTTCGTGATCAACGAAAAGGAATCTCTGCTCGACCGGGCATTGGCCAATGGGAAAGCGATGGTGGAATCGATTCCGGCCTCACGCGGTGGCGCACCTGCAGGAGAAACCAAGGTGTTGCGCAGCGAATCGATCGAAATGAAAATGCGCAAGGGCGGCGAGGAAATGGAAACGGTGCAGGTGCATGCGCCAGGAACTCTCGATTTTCTTCCGAACCGGCCGCAACAACGCAAGCGACACCTGGACGGCGAACGGATGACGATTCGATACGCGGCGAACAATCAGATTGAATCGTTTCGCAGCGTTGGCGTTACGACGCGAACCGAGCCGGAGGCGAATGCGAAGAAGGGCTCCTTCCCGACCATTACTTCGAGCAAGGATCTTGAGGCTCACTTCGATCCCAAAACCGGAGACCTGTTGCGCATGGAGCAATGGAATGACTTCCGCTATCAGGAAGGGGATCGCCGGGCGCGTGCAGAGCGTGCAGTTCAGGAGAACACGACCAACCGCATCACGCTCACCAAGCTGGCTCGCATCTGGGACCCTACCGGATCGACCGATGCCAATGAGATTGTGTTGCAGCAGAAGTCAGGGGAATTCGTTGCTACGGGGAATGTGCGGAGCACGCGAGAAGGAGAGAAATCATCGAGCGGCAAGAATGCGGAGCTGACGCAGGCGACGGCGGACCGGATGGAGATGCGCGAATCGAATACCAAAATCCGTTATGAAGGCAATGCGGTGCTGTGGCAAGGGGAGAATCGACTGCGGGCTCCCCGGATTGATATTGACCGCAAGCTGGGCCAGCTTCGTGCCTTTGGGGGCGTCACGCACCAGATGGTGGATGAGAAATCGGCACAGGCGCGCAAGACGGGTGCCATCCTCACGAATGTACGATCGACAGACATGTTTTATTCGGACAAAGATCGGGTTGTCGAATACCGGGGAAGCGTCAACATGAGCCGGCCGGGGCTCGAGGTGCTTTCGCAGCAGCTACGGGCGTATCTCGATGAAGACGACTCGGAGCGCTTCAATGAGCAGCCTTCGGGCGGGATTGAAAAGGCGTTTGCTTACGGGAATGTGCGCATCACCGAGGCGGGGACGCAGCGGGTGAGAAAAGGCCAGGGGGAAACGGGCGAGTATTACACGGCAGATGGCAAGCTGGTGCTCGAAGGCGGGAAGCCGGAGATGGTGGACATCGTCAAGGGTGTGGAGCAACGGCGAACAACGGGCAAGCAACTGTCCTGGTTTTCCAACAACGACAAACTGATTGTCGATGGACAGGAACAAAAGCCCTCGCTCAGTACAGTGCAGCGGAAGCGCTAAGCTGAAGGGGAACCCTTGCGCACACTGAAGACCACAGAGCTGATTAAGTCATATAGCGGCCGCCGCGTCGTTGATGGGGTTTCTGTGTCTGTAGAACAGGGAGAAGTGGTTGGCTTGCTGGGCCCGAATGGTGCGGGCAAGACGACTTCGTTCTACATGATTGTCGGCCTGGTGACACCCGATAGCGGGCGCATCATGCTGGACAACGAAGATGTGACAGACCTGGCGATGTACCAGCGGGCGCGGCGTGGGGTGAGCTATCTTCCGCAGGAGCCGAGCGTCTTTCGCAAGCTGACGGTGGAAGAAAATCTGATGGCGATTCTTGAGACGCTACCGATTGATGGCCGGCAGCGGCGGGAGCGGATGATGCGTCTGGTGGAGCAACTGGGGCTGGAAAAAGTTGCGAAGAATAAGGGTTACATGTTGAGCGGCGGAGAGCGGCGGCGTGTGGAAATTGCGCGCAGCCTGGTGATCGAGCCGAGCTTCCTGCTTCTCGACGAACCGTTTTCGGGCATCGACCCGATTCAGGTGCTGGAGTTGCAGAGGATTATCTCGGATCTGAAGCGATCGGGGATCGGGATCCTGATGACAGATCACAACGTGCGGGAAACGCTGGCGGTCACGGATCGGGCCTACATTATCAACAATGGCAAGATTTTCAGGGCCGGGAGCCCTGAGTCGTTGGGCCGGGACCCGGAAGTGAAGCGCGTTTATCTTGGGGAGAATTTTTACTTCAACGAGGGTGGCATTCGTCCCAACTGAGCCAGGGACTTTTGCAATGGTTTTCTCTAGGTTTTTGGAGGTGGACCGATAAGGCTTTCAGTAATGTTTGCCCTAATTGGTATTGTCCTCGTAATTGGCGCAGTCGGTGGTGGCTACGCGATGTCTCACGGGAAGTTTCCCGTTCTTTGGCAGCCAGCAGAACTGGTCGTCATTTTTGGAGCGGCGATTGGCAGTATGTTGGTTGCCAATCCGATCTCGAATATCACCGCCTTGGTCAAAGGCATCCTGGGAGTGCTGAAGGGCAGTCCCTACAACAAGAACACCTATCTCGATACGCTGAAGGCACTTTCTGATGTCTTCAACTATGGACGCAAGAACGGGCTGCAGAAGCTCGAAACGGACATCGAGAATCCGAAGCAGAGTCAGCTGTTTTCGCAGCACAAGGTGTTTACTTCAAACCACCACGCGCTCGACTTTGTGTGCGACACCATTCGTACCTCGATTGCCGGCGGCATTGGGCATTTTGAAATTGAGCAATCGATGGAAGCCGACATCGACATCATGAAGCATGAGCTGGAGCAGCCGGTGGGCGCGCTCAAGGAAATGGCCGACTCGCTTCCTGGCATGGGGATCGTTGCGGCGGTGCTGGGCGTGGTCATCACGATGGGTAGCCTTGGCGGGCCGCCTGAAGAAATCGGTGAGCACGTCGCGGCCGCGCTGGTAGGAACGTTTTTGGGAATTCTGTTCTGCTACGGCATCTTTGGGCCGCTAGCGAGCAACATCCAGAAGATCAACGATGGCGAGATTGAGTACATGCATGTACTGCGGGCTGGGGTAGGCGCATTCATCAAAGGGGCGGCACCGATTCTTGCGGTTGAAATGGCGCGACGCTCGATTCCTCCGCATGTGCGGCCGAGCTTCAAGGATATGGAGCAGAAGGTAAAGGGCGGGGGAGGTAAGTAATCCCATGTCCGACTCCAACAAAGAACAACCGATATACCTCATCAAGAAGAAGATCCATGGCCATGGCCACCATGGCGGCGCCTGGAAGGTTGCTTATGCAGACTTCGTCACAGCGATGATGGCTTTCTTTATGGTGATGTGGCTGATGGGGTCTTCTGAGAAGGTGAAAAGCGCGGTGAGCGGATACTTTCGCGACCCCGCTGGATTCAAGAAACAGTCTGGAACTGGCATGTCCGGAGAGGGTGAACAAATCACGCTTTCCAAGGACGACATGGAAGGCTTGAAGGACAAGATCCAGTCGGCGATGAAGCAGATGCCGGACTTCAAGCAGATCAAGGACCATGTGACGATGACGGTAACCGGGGAGGGCCTCCGGATTGAACTTCTCGAAAAAGAAAAGGGCATGTTCTTCCAGTCGGGCTCGGCGTCTCCGAGCGAGTTCGGTAAAGACCTGATTACCCGTATGAGTGCTGAGCTGGCCAAGCTGCCAAACACGATCGTGATCGAAGGCCATACGGACTCAAAACCATTCAACTCTGACAACGGCTACTCCAATTGGGAGCTTTCCTCTGACCGGGCCAATGCAGCCCGGAGGATGATGTCAGGGGCGGGCTTGCGGCCAGACCAAATCAAGCAGGTGCGCGGGTTTGCCGACCAGCGGCTGATGGATGAGAAGGACCCGGCAGCGGCAAAGAATCGAAGGATCTCGGTGATTGTGCAGTATCAGCAGCCAGCGTATGACCCTGCCGATGATGAAGAGGATCCGAAGGCTAAAGGTGGTCACGGTGATAAGGGTGGCCACGGTGATAAAGGCGGCCATGGCGATAAAGGTGGCCATGGCGATAAGAAAGCCGACTCCCACGCTGAACCAAAAAAAGACGATCACGGCAAGGCCGACCACAAACCAGCTAAGCCCTCTGCGGCCCATTGACCCGAATCAGGATGGCCGTTTGGCGTCATCCTGAAACCCGTTCTTCGCTCCGCAACTTGGGCACTGGAAATTTCGCCAAATCCAGAATCCGCGTACCGCTCCCAGCGCCCGCAGCCATTCGGAAACATGCGCGGCCCCACATCGCAGGCAGACGTTTCCTGATGCCACCAGATCGATCGAGGGCAGCTTACCCAAATAGAAGGCCCATCCATAGACGCTCAGCTTTGAGCCAAGCAACGCATCCAGATAGCGAAACATTTGAGTGGCCCAACGTAGACTCCATTCACTGCCCCCACCCAGCAAGTAAACTCTCCTGGGCCATTGCGTCCCATTAGTGCAATTCAGGAAGGCAAAGCTGGTGTGGAGAATTCGAATTCCCGTTAAAGGCAATCGAGTTTGCTCGCGCAAACGTTGGCCAAAGTCAGCGCCATCATAGATTGCATTTACATGGCCACCGCCATGGGCTACCCAACGATAGATGCGATCGGAAAGCGTGGAAGCGTCAGGAACTGCGACGTAAAGGTACCCCTCGGGATGCAGGACCCGGGCCATTTCAGCGAGGCACTGCGAGAGACCCTCTACATGCTCCAGGCTGTGATTGGCCACGATGGCAGCAATGCTTGCGTTTCGGAAAGGCAGGCACCTGGCATCTGCCTGCACAAATGGGCCTCCGGCGCTGAGGTCGAGATCGACTCGCACTACCCTGGCCCTTGTTTCTGTGAGAGCGAAACTCCCGCTCCGACTGCCCAAATCCAGAACGAAATCTGTAGGGCCGAGAAGACTTAGTATTTCGTGCATTTCTGATGGGCTTTCTCCCATGATCTCTCTCGAAGCTGCGATTCAGAAGCGAGATATCGAGCAAGCTCACCATATTTTGAATAACGATCCCGCGCTTGGCACAGGCCAATACCAAGCTGGGCGTCTCCATACTGATGCTGGCTCTCTACTACGAAGCTTCGGAACTGGTGGTGCCGATCCGCTCGAAGCTGGATGCAATCAGCTTCTTTGAAGCTGCCGCTACTCGAGAGATCGAGGCCGTGAAAACTGCGCTGCAAGCGGAGCACTCTGTATGCAACGCCTACGCTCCCGATGGCTTTACGGCATTGGGTTTGGCTATTTTTCCCGGCAACCCCCCATCGTGGATCTGCCTTGGGCCCATGGGGCCGACGTCAATCTGGCGGCGATTCACGCGCCGTGTGCAAGGCTGGCGCTGTCGAGGTCTAGGCCAGTTTTTCCTTCTGGAGCCACTCGGTAGCGACCTCAGCGAAGCCGCGTTTATTGATTTCGACTTCGGCATTTAAGGCCCGTATGGTGGCAAAGTCGAGCTTTCCACTGAGTGAAGTCAGGACCGGGAGAATCGTGGGGTATTTCAGGGCAGCTTCCTCCCGATAAACCAGGGTGCAGCGATTGGGGCCGAAGATTCGCTGGTCATCTTGCAGCACTTTGTACTTGGCGTCTGTGAGCCTTGGGTCCGTTGACCCGGTCATGAGGATATCGATACGACGCTCACGCAAAGCGAAGTAGAGCTGGTTCACCGGTTGTAGCTTGGTGCCAGCGTTCTCTTCGAGGCGATAGCGAGACTTGAGCTCGTTATAGCCTTCGGTGCTCTGCGCAAATTCGCTGGTGCAGCCGAGTCGCCAGCCTGACTTCGATTGTGCGGCTTGCGATAACGTGTCTACCCCAAAGAAATTGGGATTGTCCGAAAGCACCACCGCCGTATGGGTATTTTCAAAACCCAGGAAGGGCAGGCAACTGGCCTGCGCACCGACTTGAAAGCCTTTCTTCATGACGTCCAGCATGAGGCCTTCATCGAGCTGCTCGGTGGTTTTCATGATTACCTTGTAGGCAATGCGGGTGTATTCAGGATAAATATCCATGTCGCCAACCTGCACGGACTGGTAAGCCACCATGGCTCCGGAGAGGTTGAAACGGCGCTCGATTCTCGCATTCAACTTCTTCTCGAGCAATTGCGAGACGATTTCTGAGATCAGCGTATTCTCAACGTTATCTTTGGAACCGATTTTCAATTTCGGAGTAGACGTGCAACTGGAGAACAATGCCGCTCCCGATGCCGCAATCAAGCTTCTTCGCGTCCACATAAGATTTCAGTCTAACGCTTGCCGGAACTTACTGCGGCAACTGGTTCTTGTACTTGGTCCAATTTTCCAGTAACTGGTGGACGACGGTTGAGCCGACCTTCCAGGCACTTTCGACCGAAGGGACAAAGCCTGCATAATTGCCGGCCTTGTTTTCGAGCAGGCTTTCGGCGGCCGAAATCTGTGGTCGCTGGCTGTCGTAGTTGCTGGCAGTGCGCAAGACCATCACCCGGCTGAGGTCTACTTTGCCGGCTTTGGCAAGGAAGGTGAGCGACTGTAAGGTTCCGGTATCTTCCATCGCCGTCGTCACGTAGTTGGCGGCTCCCTTGGTGTGGTAGGAAACCCAGTCATTCGCCCACTCGTTGAGCAGCTTGCCGTGCCAGAAGGTGGAAGACTGAAGCGTGTCGCCTTTGAGGACAAAGGGAGGCTTCTGCGCGTTGGGCAGGCCCGTCATCAGGGCGCGCCGCTGTTTGAGTGCCGGTGTGTCGCCGAGATCGAGGTCTTTGGTGAGTCGGTAAGCCCAATCGACCAGGCCGGGATTTAACTTGTACATTTCTCCTTCATTGGTCTCGCGCACGGGTTGCTCATAGGGCACGGCCTTGCGAAGGGGGACAAAGCCCGTCTTCCAGGTGGAAGGAATTTCTCTGGCATCGATTTCGTGGCCTAAATCTCCATCTACGACGTAAGTGGCCCAGGCAGCGCTGCCGAGGGAAGCATCGGCTGGATCAACGCCAGCAATGCCGGCAACCAGCCAGTAGGCTTTGGTGAGGTCAAAACGGGGATCCATGCCAAGCGCCATGACACTGGCTGCGGCCTTGGCGGTACCTACACCGGTAACCATCGCCAGAAGGCCCTTGCCATTGCTGCGGAGGTTGCGATTGCCTTGCGGGAAAGGGATCTTCGTGTCCAGCTTTTCGCGCTCCACCCAAAGTTGAAACTCTCCTGGGGCATCGCCTGTATCTTCACCTCGTTCAAACATGGTGACGACGACAACTTTGATCTCCTGTTTCGGTTGGGCGGCGAGCCCAAGGGTCAAGCCCATTAGTAAAGCTAGCGGTTTCATGCAATATCCTTTTCCGTAAATGCGCCACAGCTGATTCCTCTTCGCAGGAAGACGAGCAAGCCTTCCACTGTCGCTGCATCATCAAATTGAGTGCCAGCGAGAATGGCTTTGGTTTGCGCATCGAGGAATGCGCGGTAGCGGGTTTTCATCTCTACCAGATGAGTTTCAAAAAAATCGTATAGGGCCGCATAGCGGCTTAGCAGTTGCCCCGGGTGAACATCCCAACCGCAATAGAGGCCTTCGTGCAAGGCTCTTGTGACCTGACGCTTGTGGCCTTCGAAGGCGGCGCGCCTTGCGTCTGGATTGTCTCCGGTGGGCAGTTGGGTGTAGACCCCGTCGCTGACAGCAACACCGAGTGGAATCATGACTTGTTGCATGGTCCAGCGAGCGAGCGTGGCGTAGGGATGATCGAGGCTCTGGGCGGGGCCGGGAACCTGCATCGCACTGAGATAGTCATAGCAGCCGAAATGAGCCGCATCGAGCCTGTTTTCGCACGCTTTGGCGATGTCGCCGAGGCAACGCACCGCGCCGGGATGCTCGACGAGGATCTCATGGCGCAGCGTCATGGCGGGAAGGCAAAATCGAGCTTCGGCTTTCTCGAGCATCTCGCGCCAGCGCTTGGCTTCTTCTGCTTTTTCGATCTTGGGCTGGGTGACGATCAAGTGCCTGGGAAGCGGCGCACCGGTGGCATATTTCAGGAAGGTCTCGAGAGTCATCCAGGCCCGGCGATAGTCTGACTTCGGGCGAATGCCAATGCGAGCCGGGAGGGCCTGAGCGTTAGACATGCGGGCAAACTCAATGCCGGCTTTAGTCGCTGCCTCTGTCTCTTCTTCTTCACTACGGTGGCCGAAGCCATCTTCGAAATCGATGCGAAAGTCTTCGATGGGTTCGCGGGCAATTTTTTCGCGTACTGCAGGCGAGACCAGTGCGGCTTCGGGGCTGGCCAAAGCGCGATTGCCGAGCTTGGCAAACAGGCCCGGCGCAAACAGATGGGCCCCGCCGTAGAACACGTGCGAGACGAGCCTTGGGCCCGAACCGTTAATAGCGAATTTTTCCATGATCTTCTTGCCAGGCGGCAAATGCGGCCAGGGCTTCTTGACGGAGTTCTTGGGTGATGGGCAGGGTTCGCTCGCCGATCGGAAGCGACAGTTCCCGATAGAGGAACTCATCATCAAAGCCGGCCGCTGCTGCGTCCTGCCGTGTTGCCCCATAAACGATGCGATCTGCACGAGACCAGTAAATCGCTGCCAGGCACATCGGGCAGGGTTCACAACTGGTGTAGATCTCACAACCTCTCAGTTCAAACGAACCCAATTTCGCACAAGCGCGACGGATTGCCACAATCTCGGCGTGTGCGGTGGGATCGTTTGTGCTGGTTACCTGATTCGTGCCTTCAGCGAGAATTTCTCCGTCGCGAACGACAACCGCACCGAAGGGACCGCCCCTTTGGGTCTTGACGTTCTGTAGCGCGAGATCAATGGCGCGCTGTAGAAAGTGGTTCTGCATCTGGCAGAACCTATTATCTCTAGCTGGCAGCCTGGCGGGCTGCGCTGCCATCTAAAACTTCGCGCACTTTGCCCAGTAGGCTACCCAGGGTGAAGGGCTTCTGCAGGAAGGCGGTGCCGACGGGGAATTGCCCGGATTCGAGAACGCTTTCGTCGGTGTAGCCAGAGAGGAACAACACCTTCAGATGCCCGAATTGCGAGAGGGCACGTTGGCTCAACTCGACGCCATTCATCCCCGGCATCATGACGTCGGTAAGTAACAGATCTACCTTGGCACCAGAAGCTTCGAGTACTTGAAGCGCTTCTTCTCCACCGGATGCTTCGAGTACCTGATAGCCCTGACGGCGAAGGATCTTGCGTACAAGGGCCCGGATTCCGCCTTCATCCTCAACGACGAGAATCGTCTCCAGAGTGGGTTCAGCTTCGGCTGGAGCCTCCACTACAGGGGGTGGGATGCTGGCCTGTGAGGCAGCGAGCATCCGCTCGGCTTCGAGCTCTACTTCGCTGACAACGGGGATATCGAGGTGGAATCGCCTGCCATCGACCGTAAGGTCGCCCTGGCTTTGCTTCACAATCTGGTAGGCGGTAGCAGCAGTGAGTTCGATCTCTCGTGCCTTGTCGTCGGCTTCGAGCCATGGTTCGAGCAAACGCTCGGAGCGGAGCGTCGAGCCGGAGTGCTCAAGAGTGATGCGCACATAGGCACCCATGGGAAGCCCCTGCTCAAAGCTGGCCTCGCCCTTCAAGACGTTGACGGCGCGGATCGAGAGTGAGCCAGTGCCATTCATCTCGAGCTCAGCCTGCTGGCTCAATCCGAGTAAGGCTTCTTCGAGTTGTGCTGCATCTACTTTGGCTTTGGCCAGATCGGCGGGGGCCTCGATCTCAAGCACTACGCCCGAACCCAATTGCTGCGCCATTCTGGAACGAAGCTGGTCAAACAAGTCATTGAGGTTGGTAATTTTCGGGGAAACCTGCGGCTTGCGCGTGTAGGTCTGAAACTGTGTGCTCAGGGCATAGAGCCTCTCGGTAGCACCCAGAATTTCTTTCATGTCCTGATGGAGCGGGTTGTCGGGCGGCAACGCGTTCTTGAGCTCTTCGCCATAGCCGGCGACAATCATCAGAAGGTTGTTGAGATCGTGGGCCAGCTTGGCGCTGATGCGTTGCAAAGCCTCAGACTTGTGGCTCAATGCACTCTGCTGCTCCAGCTCGTGACGCTCGGTCACGTTGGTGCTCAACCCGGCCAGGCGAATCGGCTTTGCCTGCTCATCGCGCTGCACACGGACGGTTTCGCGCACTACAAATTCCTGGCCGTTGGCATGCAGGGCATGAAACTCAATCGAGAATACCTGGCCAGGGCTGGAGCTCAGTTGATCGTAGAACGCATCGACACGCTTGCGGTCGCGCGGGGCGATCCGCAGCCCCCAGACGGATTTGTCCTCGAGCCATCGCTCAACCGGGTAGCCGAAGAGGGCTTCGGCACCTTTGCTGACGTGGGTGATGCCACCGGCGGCATAGTCTACTTCCCAGAGCATGCCATCGATGCTGGCGGCAATATCGAGTTCTTTGGCTTGTATGGGGGTCAGGGCTGGAGCCACTTGCCCCAATTCTTCGACCACAATCAAGGCTTCGGGGTCGCTGTCGCCTTCCCAACTGCGCAGGGGCAGGACGGTGACCACGACGGGATTGCCGTCCCAAATCAGGGTTTGCCTCGGTGTGGCGGCTCCACTGCCAAGCACTTGCTGCGCCAGTTCTTCGAGGCCTTCGATGGGCAACAGTTCGCTGAGCTTATTGCCCAGCAGCTCATCGTTTTTCTTGCCGAGCTTCATGCGAAGCTGCCGGTTACTGGAGACGGCGGACAGGTTGGCGCCCACAATCAGCAGGCTTACCGGAATATTGGCGACGATTTCCCGGTAGTAGCGGCGTTCGGTCTCAACCAGAGCGAGCAGCCGCGCTACGTCTTTCGGCTTCCACTGATCAAAATCGGCGCGTTCCATGGACATGTCTCCACTCAATAGTCTCGCCCGCCCCCACTGCCAGCTCAAGGGTACTTTGAGCCAACAGGGATGCAGTACTATTCGGCTAATCGGCCGAAGCGGCCTGTGCCTATTACAGGGGAGAGGAGGGTTTTCAGCCCCCCAAATGGGGGTATCGATCTAAGGTACGGTCTGGGCGACTTTGCCGTTGATTTCGGCCAATTGCTGCTTCACCTGATCAATGTCGCCTGCTTTGGGGGCAAATTTCAGGTAGGCGCTGAGATGCTCGCTGGCACCTTTGTAGTCCTGTTTGTCGGCCAGGATCATGCCAAGCAAATGGGACATTTTGGGCAGCATGTGGTACTGGTCAATCTCAATGCCAGCACGGCAAAGCTTCTCGGCCGTTTCAACTTCACGGAGGTTATAGTTTGCGACGGCACCATAAAAGAAGGCTGCCGGGAAGTCATAGCGATTGAGCTTGATTACCTTTTCGCTCAGTTGCTTGACTTGAGGCCACTTCTTTTCCTGAGCTTCCATGACGGCGAGGCCGAGGTAGGGGCGCACGTATTTGTCGTCTGCTTCAATGGCTTTGGCATAGCTGGCTTTGGCGGCGTCCATTTGGTTGCCAATCGCCTGCAGGCGACCGAGCTCGTACCAGGCCTCCGCATACTTGGGGTGCAGGTTGACGGCGGTTTCGAGCTCTTTGACGGCATCCGGCGCTTTATTCTTTTTCATCGCGTTGCGGGCTTTTTCCAGGGCTTTTTTGGCGTCTTTGGGAGCCATCAGTGAGGTGGCACTGGTGGTGAAACCGGTGACATCGCCGAGGCGGCGAAGGATGATCGTGCCGACGTCGGGGTTGTCGAGTGTCCGGCGGCCATCGAGAGGAACGACGGTGCTGCGGTAGCCGGGCAGGCTGGCGCGGAGTTCGCATCCCATTAAGCCGCGTGCGTTTATGCCGCCAGTGCGACCGCCCATGTTGCCGAAAACTCCGCCGCTACCGGTGCGACTGCCAATGCCAACGTCGCTGTCGCTGATGCTGGCGTCAGGCAGCATGCCAGCGCGTTGGCCCACCTGAAAGCCGAAGCCGCCTTTGGAATCGGTGTAGCCTTCGGGAATCGGATTGCCGCGCCCCACGCAGATTCGCTCAATCGTTACGGTTTCAGGAGGTGCGCTGCCGTCCTCCATCCTGACCTTGCCGGAGAGAAAGAGTGGGCGATTCTGCATTTGGTCAAAATCAGGAGTGGTGCGCTCCTGGGGGAACGGGCTTGTATTTCGCGGATTGTTGTTGCCGGGCGCGCCAATCGTGCCGGGCAAGCCAACGGTGCCGCCGCCGGTTGTGGGTCCTGGGGTGCCCCCGCCGGTTGTGGGAGGAGGAGGTGGTGGTGGAGACGCATCCTGCGCGAACATCATCGCGCTTGCCAGCAGAGAACAAGAGAGAAGCCGATTGAAATACATAAATACCCTTTACTGCGAGTAGCAACTTCGCTGGCGGTATTATTTCATAAGGTGAAACGACAATCTATCGGCATTCTTCTTGCGGCGGTTTTTGCTGCTTCCTGCTCCAGCCCCACGGCCAGCAAGGAGGCGGAGAAAAAGCCCGCTGCGCCCGCTGAACCCATAACTGGCCTCACCGGCATTTATCGCTGTTATGGACCTTCGCGGCAATGGGCGCAGGACATCCAGGTTTTGCGTGCGCAGAATCTGTATGTGAAGTCCAAGCAGGCTCCCCCCGGCAAGGCCTATGCCTGGCAAGTCACCTTTGTGTCGCCGTCGAAGAACCGCATCAAGAACTGCACTTATTCTGTAGTGGCAGAAGATGGCTTGTTTGCAGGTGTCTACAACCCCAACGATGAGCCTTACAACGGGCCGACCAAACTTGCGCAGCCCTTTGTGATTCAAGCCGTCAAGAAGGACACGGATGAGATTTACAAGGTCGCGCTTGAGAACTCAAAAGACTACGCGAGCAAGAATCCCGGGGTGCCCATCACCATGCTGCTTGAGTTTACAGAGCGAAACCCCGTTGCGGCCTGGAGGGTGATCTGGGGTACCAGTGTCGGCGGGTCAGCCTATTCCGTTTTTGTCGACGCCACGAACGGACTCTTCCTCAGAAAAGCATTCTAGGCTTGCTCCAGCACTTCATCGTGCAGCGATGAAATGATGAGCAGTTCGCAGCCGTTACGGGTTGTTACGCCGTCGTGTGTGGTTTGGCCTTCGGCCCATTCAAAATCACCCTGGCTCAACTGGATCGCTGCTCCCATCGAGACATCGCCGCTCACCACCAGGCATTGCTCTGGCTTGGCATGACGGTGCCTTGGATAGACGGCGCCCGGCTCCAGCTTGAGCAGGAGGGTGTGCATCTGCGTTTCGCGATCGATGAAGAGGCTTTTGTAGGAGACCCCCGGGTAGGGAGTTGGCCTCCACCGTTTGCCACCCTGTCGCAGAATATGAACTCCTGTGGGAAGCGTGGCTTCAATCGCGGCCATGAGGCGGGCCTTCAAGCCTGCGCTTGGGCGCTCGAGCGGGCCAGCAAAACCTAACTCTGCGGCTAGTTCGGCAAACTCTTGGGCTTCTTCGTCCGATTCGGCGCAAAGCACTTCCTTTATTTTGGGGTCCATGCTTCACCTTTCAGGGATTCTTTCAATTTGATCATCGCGGCACGGATGCGGCTCTTGATGGTGCCAAGGGGTTCTCCCAATTGGTCGGAAATTTCCTGGTGCGTCAAACCGCTGTAGAAGGCCAGCTCGAGCGCCTGCTTTTGTTCTGAACTCAGTTGTGCCAGGGCACCCTGAATGCGAGCCTGTTGCTGATTTGCTTCTGCGGCCGTTTCTGCATTGTGTTCCGCAGAGGGTAGGGTGGCGAGAATGATCTCGGGTACCTCGCCAGGGCCAGATCGGGACTTCAGCCAGCGCAACCGATCGAGGGCGCGGCTTCTTGCCATCAAGACCAACCAGGCCGTGGCACTACCTCGCCCGGCGTCCCAGCTTGAAGGGTTCTTCCACACCTGTGTGAACACGTCCAAAGTGACCTCTTCGGCATCTGCACGGTTTGCCAGGATCTTGAAGGCGACACTAAACACCAAACCGGATGCTTCATCGTAGAGATGCCCCAGCGCTTCGGAATTTCCTTTTTGAATTTGCAGCACGTATTCTACCCAGGCATTTTCCCTAAAGAGGGAAGGCCCTTTAGTGGAAGTTACGCGAGAAGCGGCTGACTTGGACGGGTCCACGTGAGGAATCTGTAGTTTACTCCGATCCCCCAAAGGGTGACAATGGGGTAGACGATGCGAGTTCTGTTCTTCTCTGACATCCATTCTGACCTGAAAGCCCTGGAACGATTGGTGGATCAGGAGGCGGATTATTACTTTTGTGTGGGAGATCTCGTGTCGTGGGCTCGTGGGTTGGATGCTGCTGGTGAGATCTTGAAGCGCCGTGCAGGAAGAGTTTTTGTCATTCCTGGCAACCATGAGACCGCTGCAAACATCGAAAGTTTTTGTAACACCTATGGATTGGAAACGATGCATGCGCAATCGCGTCAATTTGGAGCGGTCCACTTGGGCGCATTAGGATACTCTAATCCCACGCCATTTAACACTCCGGGGGAGTATACCGAAGAGGAGATTGAGGCTCACTTGAAACCCTTTGAGAATTTGAGTCCTTTGGTACTGGCTTGCCATTGCCCCCCGAAAGATACGGCTCTCGATCAGGGTTTTGGGCAAAAGCACTACGGCTCAACTGCGATTCGGAGCTTTATTGATCGTGTTTCGCCGCGTTACTTTCTATGCGGCCATATCCACGAAGCAGAAGGCGTCCAAGCCAGCCTGGGGGTGGAGGGCAAAACCATCGGCATCAATGTGGGCAAGCGCGGCTACCTGCTGGATCTGGCGACTGTATAAGCGAATGAAATTTTTCCCCATCCTTGGGCTGTCCGTCACCTTGCTGCTGCTGGGGTCTTGTCGATCGGCTCAAATGAAGCCAGCCCCGGTTTTTGACCCTATGAGTCTGGGTCCTGCGGGCCCCACCCTCAAGAAGTATCTGGATCGGACCGCACAACGATTACCCCGGCTCACTCCCATGGTCTCGACGGTCAGGATTGAAGCATCCCTCCCTGGCATGAACAAGAAGGGTGAAATGATCGCCACGCGCACCGTAGCACTCAATGGGCACATTTCTTACGAGATGAAGTCCTTTACTGGTGACGGAATTATCAAGACGAAGGTCATCAGCACCTACCTGAGCGGAGAGCAGGAAGCTTCTGAGACTACGCCGCCAGCGATTACCCCGCAAAATTACCGCTTTCGTTTCAAGCGCAAAGAAGGCTTTGGGGAGCGCATTGCGATGATTTTTGAGTTGACTCCCATTCGCAAGATGATCGGCTTGTTCAAGGGCGAGTTGTGGCTGGAAGAAGAAACGGGGTTGGAGCTTCGGCAGAGTGGTCGGCTGGTCAAGAACCCGAGCGTCATCTTCAAGACGGCAGACCTGACCCGGGAGTTTATGGTCAGCAATGGCACCCATTATTTGTCCAAGGTGGATTACCAGGCAGAGACCAGAGTGGTTGGTAAGGCGATTCTCAAGATGGAATTTGAGCCGCCCCATCCCATTTCGGAAACAACACCGAAGCTGGATCCGTCCAGATTCTAGATGATTCTGACTTTGGTCTTCGCCCTGCATTCGGCACAAGTTCTGGAATATGGGCTGGAGGGTGGGTTCACCCTGACTCCAGATGAGGATCGGAAGTTTTCCCAGGGACAGGGCGGCGCATCGGAGACCTCGACCAGCATTATCGTCAAGTTCCACTATTCCCGGGAGTTTCAGCCAGTGAAACCCGAGTGCGGGTACCCAATGAGGACCGATTTCGCTATGACGTCACGCGATGGACCGCACGGTGAGAGACTCCCCGCCAGAACCAAATCGATCTTCTAATAGGAGTGCGCTTTTGAAATCGTTCGCTTTATTGCTTTTCGCAGTTTCTGCCTGGGCACAGCTTCCAGTCAGTGTGGGTCTAAAGGGCGGCTATGTAAATAACCGGGCCCCAGACCGCGAAGTCTTCCCCTTGAAGGGAGGCCCCTATCTGGAGCTGAGCCTTCCATTTCTTCCGACCATCGAAACGGGCATTCTCTTTGAGCGTTTCGAGGGATTTGGCTCACGGAGCAACATGGTCTACCAGGTTCCCGTGTTGATTAAAAAACGAATCAATGCCGTCGCCATCAAGCCGTTTTTTGCTGCGGGCCTTACGTTTCGGCAGATCCCTTCTCTCAATTCGAGCAATCCAGGAATTACCTTGGCAGGCGGGGTCACCCTAGGGTTGCTACCGATCAAAATCGAGCCGGAAATTCGCTATACGCGCTGGACCAGTGCTGACTTTCCGCCCAGAATCCAGCAAACCGAATTTCTAATTGGAATCCGATTCTAAATCACCACAACTGTTAAACTGAAAGCGTTGGCAAGTCTGTAAACATGCGCACATTATTCTTGAATCCGCCTTCTTTTGAAGGCTTTGACGGTGGTGCCAGTTCCCGCTGGCCCGCTACGCGTGAGATTGAAAGCTACTGGTACCCCGTGTGGCTTTGCTATCCCGCCGGGCTCCTTCCAGACTCGAAGGTGGTCGACGCTCCTCCTCACAAGATCACCATTCAGGACACTGTGGCCATGGCCAAAGACTTTGAACTGCTGGTGCTGTTTACCTCGACGCCCGGGTTCCACGTTGATGTGAAGATCGCGGAGATGATGAAGGATTCCAACCCCAAACTGCAAGTTTGCTTTGTGGGGCCCCCGGTCACTGTAGAACCAGAAAAAACGCTTCGTTCCTCGAAGGCAATTGACTTTATCGTTCGCCGCGAATTTGACTACCAGATTGTGAACTACGCCAAGGGCACACCGCTGGCAGAGCTTCCTGGGGTGAGCTTCCGTAAGGATGGCGGCATCATGCACAATCCGGAAGGTGGCTACATCGAGAATCTGGATGAGCTTCCCTGGGTGTCAAAGGTGTATCAGCGCGACCTGGACTTTAAGCGCTACAACGTTCCGTTTTTGCTGAACCCGTTTATCAGCTTCTATACCTCTCGTGGCTGCCCGGCCATGTGTACCTTCTGTCTGTGGCCTCAGACGCACTCGGGCCACCGCTGGCGCTTGCGTTCGGTCAATGACATCGTGAACGAAGTGCGCTGGTCGCTTGAAAACTTCACCGGCCTCAAAGAAATTTTCTTTGACGACGACACGTTCAATTACAAGAAAGACCGCACGATCGAGCTCTGCAAAGAACTCAAGAAGTTGAATTTCACCTGGTCTTGCACCAGCCGCGTGACTACGGATCGCGAAACGCTGGCGGCTATGAAAGACGCAGGCTGCCGCCTGATGATCGTGGGCTATGAGAGCGGCGCTCCCGAGATTCTGAAAAACATCAAGAAGGGTGCCACCGTCGACATGGCGGAGCGCTTCACCAAGAATGCGCATGAGCTGGGCCTCACCATCCACGCTGACTTCATTGTCGGCCTTCCGGGTGAAACCCATGGCACCATCCAGCAAACGATTGACTTCGCCAAGAAACTCGACTGCGAAACCATTCAGGTTTCGATTGCCCATCCCTATCCCGGTACCGAGTTTTACGATTACGCCGCAAAGAACAATCTGATTCAGCTCGATGCCGCGATGACCGACGAGCTCGGCCATCAGTTGCCGACCGTGGTGTATCCCGGCCTCGACCGCGCTGAACTTGTAGACTCTGTCGAACGTTTTTACGGCGAATATTACTTCCGCCCCAAGGCCGCTTGGCGCGTCGTTAAAAAGGCTCTCTTTAACAATGAAGAGCGCCGCCGCCTGGTGAAGGAAGCCCGCGAGTATCTGGCTCTCCGTGCCAAGCGTAAGAAGTTTGTTGCCGATCACAAGAAGCAAGCCAGCTACGCCGCCACTGGCGACTAATGCCCGTCCGTCGAGCTCAGGTCTACCTGCTGACCGCATTTGTGATTGCCGCAAACGTCGTCGGCAACCTGGCATTGTCCTGGGGAATGAAACACCCCTCTGGTCTTGGATTTTTCGGCATCGAAGTACTCGATGCATTGATCAACCCCTGGGTGATTTTGGGCATTGGGCTACTGGCTGTGTGGACCTTGGCGCGGATGACCTTACTGTCCTGGGCAGATTTGTCTTTTGTTCTGCCCGTGACCAGCGTCGGGTATGTGATCAATGCCTGGATTGGGTTCCTGTTTCTTCATGAGTCGATCTCGAATCAGCGCTGGATCGGGACAGCATTGATCCTGACAGGGACGATCGTGACGGCTACGACACCACACAAGGCGGACCCAACATGAAATGGGCATTGGTGGGCGGTATCGTGGCCTCGACGATGGTTTGTGACTACCTGCAATCGAGCGCGATGAAGTCACACGGCGAAGTCCATTCCGTTACCGTCCTGGCCCGCCTCTTTGGCCAATGGCGTCTCGGCCTCTCGATTGTGTTCATGGCCATCAGCTTCTTTTGCTTCACACAATTGCTTGCCGTGGCCGACCTGAGCTTCGCCGTACCCGCCACCGCACTGACCATCCCGGCTGAAACAATAATGGCGCGCTATGTTTTGAGAGAGAATGTAGGTTTGAACCGTTGGGCTGGGGCCGTCCTGGTCGGCATCGGCGTTTTGTTTCTTGAATTGTGATCTATCTGCTGACAGCCATCGCCTGCGTCTCGGCGGCGTATCAACTCGTCGCTTTGATTGCCTGCCTGCGCCATCTCTTTCTCCCAGCCACGGTCGTCCACAACCCCAAACCCATCTCGATCCTCAAGCCAGTCCGGGGTTTGGACCCTGACTTTTACGAAGCTATCCGCTCTCACGCGACCCAGGACTATCCAGCGCCGATGGAGATTCTCTTCGGTGCTGCCGACGCCAACGAGCCTTGCCTTGCTGAGATCAATAAGCTCAAGCGGGAGTTTCCACAGCTTGATATTCGCGTCTTTCACTCCACCACCAAGGCCCCGAATGCCAAAGTCGGTGTCCTGATCGATCTCGCCCGCGAGGCGAAGTATGACCTCTTTCTGGTGAACGACAGCGACATCATCGTTCCCCAGGGCTATCTGCGAAAGGTCACTGCCCCCCTTGATGATCCCTCGATCGGCATCGTCACCACTCTCTACCGCGCGAGTGCGTATTCACTCCCGGGCCGTTGGGAAGCCCTTGGTATCGCCATCGATTTTGCCCCCAGCGTTCTCGTAGCGCCTCTGGTAGGCATCAAAGAATTCGGCCTAGGCACCACCCTTGTCTTCCGTCGCGAAGACCTGACGGCCATCGGTGGCTTTGAACGAATCGCCGACTACCTTGCCGACGACTACCAACTCGCTCGCCACATCACCCAACTCGGCAAGCGCTCTCACATGTCGGAAGTTGTGGTCGAAACCAGCATCGGCGACAACACCTGGGCTGGTGTCTGGCAACACCAGGTACGGTGGGCGCGGACCATCCGCGTTTCGCGTGGGGATGGCTACCTCGGCTTGCCAGTGACCCACACGGGAGTGTGGATCTTACTCGCAATTCTCAGTGGGGCATGGAGTCTGGCGCTCTCTCTGACGATAATAAGGTGGATGACAGCGCTATTTGGTGGCGTCTTTGCGGTGAAGTCTTCGATTGCCGCACGGGGTTTTCTGCTGGCACCGATCTGGGATTTGTGGGCTTTCCTGGTTTGGGTGGCAGGGCTTTCCGGCTCCACCGTGGTTTGGCGGGATGGTACCCTCAAGCTCACCAAAGATGGCAAACTTCTTCGGCAGGTAAATTGATGCGTATCTTGTTTAGCTTTGTTCTCGCAGTTTCGCTCCTGGCGCAGGCTCCGAAAGGAGATTCTGCCAAGGCCAAGCGTGCTTTTGACCATGCGATGCAATTGCAGGACGCCGGCAAGCTCGAAGAGGCTTTTAAGGCCTGTACCGAGGCGCTCGATGCGGACGTAAACCTGGCAGCAGCATGGCGTGAGCGCGGCAAGATCCGCTGGCAATTGGGCGAAACAGAATTTGGCACTGCCGACCTGAATCGCGCCCTCGCTCTTGACCCGGACAATGCCGAGGCCTGGACGCTGCGGGCCGACATGCTCGCCTCAGCCGGCAAGCTCGAAGATGCGCTGAAGGATTACAACAAGGCAGCCACCCTGGGCCAGGGCAGCGCCCGCCTCTACAGCGGCAGAGCCGTGGTGGAGGTGCGGCTTCGCCAGTTTGACCGCGCTATTGAAGACTTCACGAAATCAATCCAGTTGCGCCTGGATGTGCCCGGCACCTACAAGGATCGAGGCGTCACCTACACCATGATGGGCAAATTGCAGGATGCCCTCGAAGACTATAACCGCGCGCTATCTCTGCGCCCTGATTATCCCGAAGCACTGCTGGAGCGCGGCTATGTTTATGGGCAGCTCGGCCAATATGACCGGGCCATACCGGACTTCACCATGGTGCTGAAAAGCCAACCGCAAAGCGCGAAAGCCTACACGCTGCGCGGGGCTGCCTACCAGCAGATGAACCAACCCCAGGCCGCACTGATTGATTACTCGGAAGCGATCAAGCTCCAGCCCAATTCCATCAGCCTGCTGCTGGCTCGCGGGGCCGCTTATGCCGAATTGCAGCAGTTTGACGCTAGTCTCGCCGACCGCAATCGCGCGGTGGAGCTCAATCCGAAGCACGCCGAGGCTTATATTGCGCGCGGTGGTTCGCACCACCTGTTGGGTAACCATGAGAAGGGCTTTGCTGACCGCGATAAAGCAATTGAACTCAACCCGAAGCTGGCCGAAGCATGGCTGGCGCGAGGCAGTGCCCACTTTCTGCTCGACCATTTCGATAAGGCCAAGTCTGATCTGGAGACAGCACTGAAGCTCAACCCGACTCTGGAAGAGGCTAAGGAAGTGTTGGCCCGTACCAACGAGAAGCTGAGCGCTGCGGCTCCTCCTGCTTTGGCTGTAAAGCAGGAGCAGTTCAAAGAGTCTTCCCTGTCGGCCGTGCAGACGCTGGCCGAAAAGCAACAGGTAGAGGCACCGAAAGCCGTAGAAGCACCGAAAGCAACCGTGCCTCAGACCGCTCCGGCGCAACCGGTTGTTGCAGTGAAGCAGCCGCCCGTGCCCAAACCAGAACCTGTTGCCCTCGATGCAGACAACAAGCAATCCTTATCGGCCGACAACCTGAACTTCCTGGGCCGCGAGCTGAATCAGGCTGGCGACTTCCGCAAGGCAATCGAAATGTTTACGCAGGCGATCGCCAAGAAGCCGGATTTCTCCATTGCCTACAACGGTCGCGGATACTCCTACATGCGCCTGGCGGATTGGAAACAAGCCGAGGAGAACTTCTCACTGGCCATCAAGGCGAACCCCCGCTACGCCAATGCCTACATGAATCGCTCTGCAGCACGTGCCAAATTGGGCGACGCGGCCGGCTCGCAACAGGATTTTGCGATGGCAAAACAACTCGGCGCGAAGTAGCATACTTCCATGCGTCGCATTCTCGTCAATGAGTGCAAACAGGAAGTTTCCAGCTTTAATCCAGTCCTGAGCCACTTCGAAGACTTTCTCTGTCATGCTGGCCCAGCCATGCTTGCCTACCACCGCCCGGTCCATACCGAGGTGGGAGGCGCCCTCAGTGTCCTGGACTCGGTTCCAGACCTTGCAGTGGTGGGAGGTTTCAGCGCAAAGGGCATCACTTCTGCCGGTACGCTGGACGAAGCTTCCTTCGAGCAGCTCGCAGAGAGATTTCTCGGTGCAGTGCGTGATGCAGGCCCGGTGGACGGCGTTTATCTTGCCCTCCATGGAGCCCTGGCCTCAGAACAAACAGAAGACACCGAAGGCTATCTGGTCGAACACACACGGCACATCGTGGGACCGGATGTGCCGATCGTGGTTTCTCTCGATTTGCACGGCATTCTGACAGACCGGATCCTCACCCACAGCGACGCAGTGGTTGTGTATCACACCAACCCGCATACCGACTTTTATACGACTGGGCAACGGGCAGCCGGTTTGCTGCTTCGCATCCTGGAGGAGGGCCTTCGCCCTGTACAGGCGCGCATCCCGATCCCGGCTCTGGTGCGCGGGGCAGAGTGCATCACGACGACAGGGTTGTTTGGAGGCTTCGTCGGCCTAGCCATGAAGCTGGAAAACACCCTCTCGACCGGGCTATTTATTGGTAATCCCTTTACCGACATCCACGATCTGGCATCGAATGTCCTGCTTGTTACCGAGGAGCCCTATCTGGCGCAAGCCATCGAGCAGGCGAGCGCGATTGCCACAGATTTCTGGAAGGTCCGCGCCCGCATGCAACAGCCGCTCACCTCGGTGGAAGAGAGCATTCAACGGGCACTGACCGCCCGCGGACGCGTGGTGCTGGTAGACGCCGCCGACGCTACGAGTTCTGGAGCCTCGGGCGACAGCAATGCCATCCTTGCCGAGCTGGTGCGCGCCGGCTGCACCCGGACTGCGTTGCTACCCCTCGTCGATGCCCCTGCCGTTGCGGCCTGCTTTGAGGCGGGCGTCGGGGGAGAACTTAGCCTCACCATGGGCGGCTCTCTCGACCCACGCTTCGCACCCGTCACGCTACAAGGCAAAGTGCGGCTGCTGGCCGACGGCAATTTTCACAGTGAGTCGCATGGAGAGCTCTGGTGCGCGGGCAAAATGGCTGTCTTCGAAGCCGGGTCGATCACCATAGTGTTGACCAGTCGAGCGGTCAGCCTCTATGATCGAAGCCTCTTTTTCGCGGCTGGCCAGGACCCAGCCAGTTTCGACATGACGGTCGTAAAGTCGCCCCTTTGCCAACCCCGCTTTTTTGAAGAAGGTGCCGAGCGGGTGATTCACGTCGACGCTCCGGGGTCTACCAGCGCCAATGTGCGTTCCTTAGGCCATCAGGCAGCAGCCCGGCCCCTTTACCCACTCGATACAGACTTTGAGTACACACCGCAGCCACGTATTTTCAGGCGTGCGGGATGAAGCTGCTCGCTTTTCTCTGGATCGCTTTTGCGCTGAACTACGTGGATCGGCAAATGGTTTACTCCATGCTGCCGGCGCTGCGCGGCGAGCTCGGCTTCAGCCCGACCGAGCTGGCCTGGATTGGAACAATCTTTCTTTGGCCTTATACGGTCGCACTGCCGATCGCGGGGCTGCTGGCAGATCGCCTGCGTCGGGATCGCCTAATTCTGATTAGCCTGGCACTGTGGAGTTCGGCAACGCTCGGTTGCAGCCTGGCCACTTCGACAACCAGCTTTCTCGCCTGGCGAGCCGTGATGGGCGTTACGGAGGCGCTTTACTATCCCACAGCGCTGGCGCTCATTTCGGCCCACTATCCTGAAGCGCAGCGATCCCGCATGCTTGGCATCCACCAATCAGCGCAATTTGCCGGGGGAGTTCTTGGCGGCTGGTACGGCGGCTGGGCGGCAGACCACACTGGCTGGCGTAGTGCCTTTCTGATTGCCGGGCTGGCAGGGCTGCTTTTTGGCCCCATCTTGTGGAGGGGTTTGCCGGCAAGCCCCCCGCCGGTTCAATCCGGCGGCACGCCCAGCCCGCAATGGGGCTTCCTGCGCTCCAGTCGTTTTCTTCTGCTGGCTGCGACCTTCTCTACTTATTGCTCGATCCAGTGGATCTTCTTCGCCTGGTACCCGACCCATTTGCAGGATCGCTTTCGCATGTCGATGACCGACAGCGGCTTTGCCTCTACGTTTTGTGTGCAGTCAGCTATCATTGCAGGCATCCTCAGCGGCGGCTACCTGGCAGACCGGTTGCGGCCGCGATGGCCGCAGTCTCGTTTGCAGATTACGGCGGCCGGTGCGTTCTTTTGTGCTCCCTTTGGCTATCTCGCTTTCTCGAGTGAATCTCTCGTGCTCTCGCTTGGTTGTTCGTCGCTGTTTGGTCTGTTTGCCGGAGGGCTTTCGGCGAACGCTTTCTCCGGCGCCTTTGATCTGATCGACCCGCGCCTGCGAGGTGCCGCTGGGGGGTTCTTAAACATGTGTGGAGGCCTGGTATCGGGAGGGATGATCCTGATTGCCGGGGCGGCGCGCCTGCAAATTGGCTTCTCGCCCATACTTTGGGCGGCCATGATCGGCACCATGCTTTGCGCCACAATGCTCGCACTACAGCTCCGCAGGCCCCAAACCGCTTATCATCAATAGATAAGCGATGTCCCAGATTGAATACCAAAGCCGCAGCGGCATTGCCGTTTCGCGTTCCACCTCGAAGCTTCCTTACTCCAAGGGGCTAGTCAAGTGGCTTCGCGAACTCGACAAGAAGCGCGGTGTTTTCCTGTCTTCCGGCTATGAGTACCCAGGGCGGTACTCCCGTTGGGACTTCGCCAGTGTCGCACCCCCGGTCGAGATCATTGCCCGCGGACGGGACATGGAGTTTCATGCCCTCAACAGTCGTGGCGAAGCGATTCTGAAGATGCTCGCCGAAGTGCTGGCTTCGCACCCGCATTGGGCCGCTTTCACGGCGGAGCCTACTATTTTGCGTGGCCTTTTGAAGCCGCTTCCGGCGCTGTTTAGTGAAGAAGAACGCTCGCGCCAACCTTCAGCCTTCTCTATTCTGCGCGCGTTGATGCAGGAGTTTTCGAGCCCGGAAGTCAGTGACTTGTTTTTGATTGGTGCCTTTGGCTATGACCTGCTGTTTCAGTTCGACCCGATTGAACTGAAGCTGCCCCGCGATGGCGTCAAAGACCTGCAGCTTTTCCTTTGCGATGAGATCTACCTGATGGATCGCAAGAAGGAAGCGATTGAGCGTGTCAGCTTTGACTTCACCCTCGGCGCCAGTTCCACCAAAGGGCTGAAGCGCGAGGCAGGCCCGGTCGCGAAACCGACCAAGCGCAAAGCCCGAGAGATTGAAGCCGACCACAAACCAGCCGAGTACATGGCCAAAGTGGAGACCTGCCGAACCGGCTTCAAGGCAGGCGATTTCTATGAGGTTGTCTTACGTCAGACCTTCTCGGCCCCCTACTCAGGCAAGCCCTCGGAGTTGTTTGAGCGGATCCAGGTCGCCAGCCCCAGCCCTTATGAATTTCTGATCCAGTTCGGCGAAGAGCAGCTCATCGGTGCCTCGCCGGAAATGTTTGTTCGCGTCGAGGGCAATCGTGTGGAAACCTGCCCGATCTCTGGTACCGCCAAGCGCACCGGCGACCCGCTGGTGGACGCCGAGAACATCAAGCAACTGCTGAATTCAGCCAAAGAAGAATCTGAGCTCACCATGTGCACCGACGTCGACCGCAACGACAAGTCGCGTGTCTGCATCCCCGGCACGGTGGAAGTGATTGGCCGTCGCCTGATTGAGAGCTACGCCGGGGTGTTTCACACCGTCGATCACGTCATCGGTACGCTCGAGCCACACTACGACTCGCTCGATGCCTTCCTCACCCACATGTGGGCCGTCACCGTCATCGGCGCTCCCAAAAAAGCGGCGGCGCAGGCAATTGAGAATCTCGAGAAAACCGCTCGCGGCTGGTACGGTGGGGCCATTGGGCTCATCAGCCTTTCGAGCGGCGATATCAATACGGGAATTTTGATTCGCACCGTACATTTGAAGGATGGCTGGGCCAAGTACCCGGCTGGTGCGACGTTGCTCTATGATTCTGACCCCGCCGCCGAAGAGAACGAGACGCGCCTGAAAGCCACCAGCTTCTTCCGTGCGCTCGCTCCGAAGCCGGCAGCTCATGCGGCTGTCAGCGCAGCCACGGCCACCGCCGAGCCGCTAAAGATGCTGCTGGTGGATAACGACGATTGCTTTATCCACACGCTGGCCAACTACGCGCGACAGGCTGGTGCCGAGGTTGTCACCTACCGCAGCGGGTTTGACCTTTCTCTGATTGAGCAGATCAATCCGGCCCTTGTTTTGATGAGCCCGGGCCCGGGCCGACCTGCCGATTTCGGTGTGCCCCAGACGGTCCAGTATTGCGCGCAGCGTGGAATCCCGGTCTTTGGCGTCTGCCTTGGCCTGCAAGGGATCGTAGAGGCGTTTGGCGGCATTCTTGATGTGCTCGACTATCCGGTACACGGCAAGCAGTCGGCGGTCACCCATTCCAATCAGGGCGTCTTTGAAGGCCTGGCGAACCCACTGCTGGTGGGCCGCTATCATTCGCTTTATGCGCGCCGCAGCGCCCTTCCTCCGGAGCTCGAAATTACGGCTGAAACCGCTGATGGCATCATCATGGGTGTTCGTCACAAAGAACTCCCGATTGAAGCCGTGCAGTTTCACCCGGAGAGCATGTTGACGCTGGAAGGGAAGGCGGGCCTGCGCCTGATTGAAAATGCCATCCGAATTCTGGCGAAAAAACCAGCTCTTCACGCTTAGGCTAGCTGGCTGGATCGGCCTGGGCTCACTGAGCTACGTGTTGTACCTGGACTTTTGCAACTTCATCTTCCGTTGTGGTTGCCGCAGTCTGTGGGCCGGAGCCGCCACGCAATGCAATATTCACCAACATGGGGTGAAACACTGCCCCATCTGTTTGCTTCCCACTTCCGAGTATCTTGCGTTATTTGCGATGATCCTCATCGCCCAGGGCCTTTTCGCACGGAGGGGAAAATGGCTCTGGGCAATCCTGTCGTTTCCCCTCATCGCTGGCCTGCAGGCTATAGCCCTAGGCCTCCTAAAGGGGTACTGGAGCTAGTTCTGCTTGATCACATTCGTCTTACAAGCCATAATTAAAAAGTAATGGAAACATTCTTTCAGGACATTTTGTTTTATGCCGTTTGTGGTTGGATCGCCTACGTCCTGTTGAATGATTCCGGTGGCGGCGGCAAAAGACGCCGTGCTGCAGCGGCGGCTTAGTAGACCATGATGGATGCCATCGTCATGGGTGGTGGCTTGGCCGGACTCTCTGCGGCAACCGCGCTGGCGAGTGTAGGGCACCGCGTCACCCTGTTTGAAGCCAAGCCCTTCTTTGGTGGTCGAGCTACTTCCTATTCGGTTCCTCTCGCCGATGGAAACAGTGAGGAAATCGACAACTGCCAGCATATTCTGCTGAAGTGCTGTGTCAATCTTCTGGATTTCTATCGTCGCCTGGGTGTTGCAGACGGCATTGAGTTTCATCGGGAATTCTTTTTCATGGAACCCGGAGGCAGAACTTCCTTCCTGCGCCGGGGTGCTCTGCCGGCACCGCTTCACTTTACCGAGAGTTTCCTCAAGGCCACCTATCTGAACCTGAGCGAGAAAGTGGCACTCGGGCGCGCCATGCTGGCTTTGCGTCTCGAACTGCGCCGTCGCAAAGATCTCGATCAGATTTCCATGCTCGACTGGTTGCAGGAAAAGAACCAGCCCCCACGCCTGATTGAGCGATTCTGGCGGCAGGTGCTGGTTAGCGCCATCAACGTGGAGCTGGATCAAATGGCGGCGGCTCACGGGTTTCAAGTGATCTGGCTCGGCTTTCTGGCGGCATCTGACACCTACGAGATGGGCATCCCCAAGGTGCCGCTGGGGCAACTCTACGGAGCTACGATGCAGAAGGTCACTGGAATCGATCGCGCGACCGTGGAGGCCTTTGATCCGGAGCGCGGCGTCCTCGTTCAGGGCCAGTGGCACAGTGCCCGCATCTACGTGAGCGCTCTGCCGTCAGATCGGTTGGCGAAACTGGTTCCGCAGCTTCCGATTGACTTTGCCGCGTTTGAAGCTTCACCCATCACTGGGATTCACCTTTGGTTTGACCGCCCGGTGACCCAAATGCCGCACGGGACGCTGCTTGATCGGGACATCCAGTGGTTCTACAACAAAGGGGAAGGCAAGTACCTGATGCTGGTGGTCAGTGCTTCGGAGTCGATGCTCAAGATGCAACGGCAGGAGATTCTCGATCTCGCTATCCGGCAGCTGCAAGAGTTCTTGCCGGAAGTTGCCAGCGCCCGGCTGGTAAAGGCCCACGTCGTGAAGGAGCCCAAGGCAACCTTTCGCGCCAAACCAGGCCTCGAAGCCAAACGACCGCTTTCCAGCACCGTGATTCCCAATCTTTTTCTAGCCGGTGATTGGACTCGCTCCGGCTGGCCCGCCACCATGGAAGGTGCCGTGCGGAGCGGCTATCTGGCGGCGGAGGCTGCCAGCACCACTTTGGGGAAACCCGCTCGCTTTCTGCTGCCCGATGTGGCCTAAACTGGGGATATGAAGACTCGCCGCCAAGTTCTTGCCCTGGGCGCATTGTTTGCCGTCCCTGCTCTTGCCGATACTCCGATGACGAATCTGCGCATCGAGGTGACCAACGACATCGGAAAGCCTGTGGATCGGGCTGGTGTGGTGGTCCGCTTTATTAAGGGCCGCAGTGCGAGCAAGCTCGGCAAGAAGATCATCAAGAGCTGGGAATTGCGAACGAACTCGGAAGGCTGGGTCAAAATTCCGCCGATTCCGCAGGGCGACATTCTCATTCAGGTGATTGCCAGAAACTATCAGACCTTCGGCGAAACCATTGAAGTGAGCGAAGAAGAGCGCACCATTCAGGTGAAGCTGCAACCGCCGCAAAAGCAGTTCTCCTCGCACCCGGACATGCCGACCGAGCCGGCCAAGAAGCCCTAGCGGACGCAGATCTCGGCTACGTCGGACGAACTCGCGCCACTCACGAGAATCCGAAGATTCCCCCGGCTCTCTGTGCATGCAGCGAGGCCATCCGGCAAGCCAGGCATCACAAAATGCACCTGGTACAAGACGGAAGGGCCACTTGATCCCTGCGCACCGGCGTAGGTAGGCGTAACAGATGGTCCGCGCATCCAGCCACCAACTCCAGCACTGCGATACGTGAAGTTCAGTGTCAGCGGTACTTCGACAAGACCCGCAGCATTCGTAGTGCCTCCACCGTAGGCCCAAATCAGCAGGGTATCCCCCGAGTTTGCCGGCCTGCTGGAAAGTACCGGCCGGATGTCCCTGGCATTCACGACCATCGGGACACACACACCCTCTGGAAGGCCAAACGCAAGACTGATAGACTGCCCTGTCTGATCACAAGTGTTGATGATGTGGATCTGATCGCTCTCTACCGCAAGGCGCAATTCAGCCACTGCCACCCCTCGCTCGGTCACACGCAGTGTCGTAGCGATATCAGAATCCACTCGCATCTCAAAGGGGAAAAAAGTAGTGAATGTCGTGACCGGATTGCAGGTTGCGGCAGGCTGACAAGCGGCCTGTTGCACATACTGAATGGGCAATGAGGCACGAAGGTTCCCCTGGCTAAACTCAAGCCGGATTCCTTCTACTTCCACCGGAAAGCCATTCGGCCCGGCAGGAGGAAGAATCGGATTTGCAAACCGACCAGCCACCCCAAATACAGAGAATGTAACCAATTGGCCCGGGGCCACGCTCAAGGAAGGGGCCGGACGTCGATAACCGACAAAAGCGGGCGGCGCCACCGACTGTGAATACCCCCACTGACACGAAATCAGCAGCAATGCGATGCGAACAGGTCCTGACAAAATCATAGAAACCTTCTTTCTTCTGCGCCTGCGGTGTGACGGCAGCCGCCGGGAAAGCGTTTCTGTTAACTCACCGCTGCGATGGCTTCGATCTCAACCCTGACGTCACGGGGCAATCTGGCTGCCTCCACGGTAGCGCGGGCTGGCGGTTCGACGCTAAAGTAGCGGCCGTAAATCTCGTTCACCTTCGCAAAGTCATTCATGTCTTTGACGAAGATCGTCGTCTTGAGCACCTTCGCATAGCTGGACCCGCAGGCAGCAAGCACTGCACCCAGGTTTTCGAGCACCCGCACTGTCTGCTCTTCAATGCCGCCTTCGACCAGCGTTCCCGTGGCAGGATCCAGCGGAATCTGTCCGCTCAGATAGGCAATGCCGTTGTAGACAATCGCCTGAGAATAGGGGCCGATCGCCTTTGGCGCGGCTTCGGTGGAGATCACGGTTCGCATGTTCAAAACTGTAGCGTACCAGTCAATTCGCTGACATGGCCCACGTGCTCCTCCTGGCAGAATGTCTCGAGCTCACGGGCGATGCGGGCAGGCGCTTCCGGGTCCCAAAAAGTGGCGGTACCCACTTCGACTGCCGTTGCGCCAGCGATCAGGAACTCAGCGGCATCTTCACCGGTAGCAATGCCGCCCAGGCCCACGATGGGAATCCTGACAGCCTTCGAGGCTTCATGCACCAGGCGCAAGGCAATGGGCTTGACGGCGGGGCCGCTGAGGCCGCCAAAGCCGGCACCAATCCGTGGCTTGCGTGCCCGGGCGTCGATCGCCAGAGAAATCACCGTATTGATCAGGGAGATGCCATCGGCACCCGCCTCTTCTGCTGCTTTGGCGATCGGATCGATCTTGGCCACATTCGGGGACAGTTTCACGATCAGAGGCCGCCGGGTGAGCTTGCGGATCTCCCCCACCAGGCCGCTCAACAGGACCGGGTCCGAAGAAAAGAAGATGCCGCCGTGCTTGGTATTCGGGCAGGAGACATTCAATTCGTATGCCGCTATGCCTTCGGCATCTTCAAGCACTCGAATCACTTCGTAATAGTCATCCGGGGCATAGCCGAAAACATTGGCGAAGATTTTTGTTTGATACTTTCGCAGCCCCGGGAGCTTTTGCGCGACAAATTCGCGGACCCCGATATTCTGGAGCCCGATGGAATTCATCATGCCCGAAGCAGTCTCCCAAAGGCGTGGTGGCTTATTACCCTCAATCGGCAATTTACTTAAGCCTTTCACTACGATGCCGCCGATAAGGTTTAAGTCGACGATTTCGGCGAATTCGATGCCATAGGCGAAGGTGCCTGATGCCGCAAGAATAGGGTTCTTCAAAGGGATCCCGCAGAGATCAATCGATAAGCGGGCTGTGGTTGCCATCTTTTTGGCAGTCTAGCAGAGAGGGATATCGGTACTTTCCTAGAGAAGTACTAAGTGATTATCCCGATGGGATAACAGGGCATAAAGTGGCAGACTGAAACTGCCGAAAGACCTTAGACGTTAGCCCTGGCGGATTCGAGCACTACTTGCCAAAGAGCACCAAATCACGATCCTTAGCCACCAAGTTCTCGATGTTCACATCGGTGCTGGTGCTATGGGTGATCCTCGTCAATATTGGCTACGACGTCCACAACAACATGTTCGACTGGGGCAAGGGTGTCCTCATGTTCGGCATTCTGATGCTGGTCGCGCTGGCCATTGGTCGATTTACCGTCACCTTGATGGCCAAGCCCCTACAAAACCTGGCTGCCGGGATGAAGAAGGCTCAGATGGGCCAACTCGAAAAGATTCAGGTGAGCCGCACTGGGGACGAGATCCAGTTTGTTGGAGAAGTCTTTAACGAAACGATCCAAGCACTCAAAGAGCGAGACCGTCAGATCGCCGAGCATCGCGAAATGCTGGAGGCGCGTATCCAGCAGCGTACGGATGCCCTTCGAGAAGCCATGGAGCGCGCCTTGGCCGCCAGCCAGGCCAAGAGTGAGTTTCTGGCCAACATGTCTCATGAGCTGCGAACACCCATGAACGGCATTCTGGGAATGCTCGATGTGGTGCTGGAGAGTTCTCTTTCGGGAGAGCAGCGGGAAGAACTGGAAACAGCCCAACGCTGCGCGCACTCCCTGCTCGCGTTGCTGAACGACATCCTCGATCTTTCCAAGATCGAGAGCGGCAAGATGGGTCTGGAGAAGATTCCCTTCCAGCTCAAGGGTGTTGTCAATGAAGCCATCAAGACGCATCAGGCGAGAGCTCGTCAGAAGCGGGTAGAACTAGTTGCCGAAGTCGCCCCTGAGGTCGCTGATACCGTGTATGGCGATCCGATGCGCTTGCGTCAAGTGCTGGGCAACCTGTTGAGCAATGCGATCAAGTTTACAGAGAGCGGGCAGGTGCGGGTTTACTTGCGCTGTGCGGCCGACTCCAAAGAGAACCGTCCTGAGTACGACCTGATTGTCGAAGACACGGGCGTGGGGATTCCCGCCGACAAGCTCGAGAAAATTTTCGACAAGTTCACCCAGGCAGATGGCTCGATTACTCGCCGCTACGGTGGCACCGGTCTCGGCCTCACGATCACGCGCCGTTTAGTTGAGATGTTTGGCGGTCGCATTTGGGTGGAGAGCGTCGAAGGCAAGGGCAGCAAGTTTTTTGTGAGGTTGCCGCTTGAGACAGCACAGAAGACCAAACGAGCGGTGGCAGAACAAAAGGAAAGCGGTTCCGAGCGAGTTTCGGTCGATGGCCGCACCCCGCAAATTCTCCTGGTAGAAGACAACGCCGTCAATCAGAAAGTCGTCCTGGCGATCCTGTCCAAGCGCGGCTTCCACGTCGAGATCGCTGCCAATGGGCTCGAAGCTCTTGCGGCGGTCCAGAAGAGCCAGTTCGACCTGGTCTTGATGGATGTACAGATGCCTTACATGGACGGCATCGAGGCCACTCGCAAGATCCGCGAAGAGCTACGCATGACAGAGCTTCCCATCATTGCGATGACAGCGCACGCCATGACAGGCGACCGCGAGCGATGCCTGAATGCGGGTATGAATGATTACGCTTCGAAGCCCGTCAATCCTTCGACACTGGTTCACACGATCATGCGCTATCTGGACCGGGCGAGCGAGCAGCCGACGGCACCGAAGCCAGTCGAGACTCCTGTCGAAGCTACTGCAGCAGAAGCCCCGGCCCAGCCGATTCCAGAGGTGGCTCCTCTGCAAGCGATTGACCGTGGCCTGGCAGCCCGGCTCACCGATAACGACAGTGGATTGTTTGAGGGCATGTTGTTGCTGTTTCTGCAGATGGCCCCGGAGCGCCTGGAAAAAATCCAAACGGCGGTGGCCCGGCAAGACCGCAGCGCGGTCGAGCGTGAGTTGCGCAAGATTCGCAGCGCGGCAGAACGCATTGCCGCTGTCAGCGTTGCCGAATCTGCCATGCGCCTGATGGATGCCATGGAATCACGCCAGCAGGAAGACATCCAGCAAAGTCTGATGGCTCTTGAATCGCAGATCCTGCGGTTGTCGCGACACGCCAGCGACCCGGCCAAGAAGCCAAACGGCGAGGCAGAGCCCCAGCAGCTCAAGGCTTCTTAATCGCCCTTGAATCCTCCCTGGCTAGTTCTTGGGCAGTACATAGGCATCCCCGTCATCAAACCCAACAGCGAGAGGCCGACCCAAGCCGCGGCCGAAATTTGTCACCAGCATTCCGACATAACCGAGGCCCAGCAAGTACAGCAACACGGGCACATCCCCATCGGCCGTCTGTGAAATCGCGCCAATCACGGCCAGACCGCGCGAGCCTTCCCAGTCTTCTTCATTGCGATAGACAAAGTCGCAGGCCCAGTCGCAAGTTGAATCTGAAGGGTCGAATTCACTGGTGCCGTCCAAGTGAACACTCGCCCCGTCTTCACTCACGCCAAAGTAATACGCAGCAATGCCCTTCGATTCCTCCGGCCCTGGTGTACTCTCTTGCAGCCAACTTTGAAAGGAGCTCACCTCCCGCTTGAGATCTACTTCTTCGACCAGCTCCCAGGGAGCCTCTGGCGCGATGCCCCGGCAGTGCCGCAACAACTCTTCCCACCCCTGCTCCAGTGGCCACTTCGCATCCAGAAAATCCCGTAGCCAGGCAGCATGTTTTTCGAGTTCAGTCATGGTGGCATTCTCGCACTAGCAGAGCGACCCAAAACATTGAGCTATCTCGCCAGGTGTCGGGTTGCCATTTCGAAAACACTGTTGACGATTTCAGCGTCCGAGCAACCAGCCTGGTGACCGCTGAGAATCAAGCGCCAGCCCCTCAAGACAAACAAAGCCAGTTTCGAGGGATAGCTGGGAATCACCCCCAGCGGAAACAGTGCCTTGTTCTCTCTCACAAATGCCGCTGCCTCTTTGACGCCCTGCTGAGCCACTCGGCTTGCGGGCAGTGCATACTCGAAACGCCATTTCGCGACGCGCTCTGCAATCTCCGGCTGCACACTTTCATCCACGCCAATCCCGGTGGCGGCAAACACACGACAGTCGTAGTTGCGGCAAGTCTGCGGTCGGTCGAGGTAGATCGAGCAACTCAGGTCCTCAAGCAGAGTGCATGCTCCGTGCTTGTCGTAACCCATCACGCGATGGCCGCTCGGCAATCCTCGGACAGGCAACAAGAGCCCAATCGGAATCCGCGTGATGCCTTGCAACTCCAAAGGCCCAATCTGAATAAACATCGAGGCACGGCAGCAGGAGTTGCAGGCACCGCAGGGTACAACCGGCCCACCCTTGCCGAATTCCAGCATGGCCTCTGTCTCCAGCAGCCAGTCCAGAAATTCCCCGGCGTCTTCAGATGTGCTGGTCAACGAGAATCGTATTTCCGTCTGGGTCGACCGCAACAAAGCTAGCCGGACCAGTCTTACTCTCGTCTGCCTCTTGCACCAGCTTTACGCCTTTCGCCTTGAGCTGCTTTTGCAGCTCTCGAACGTCGGTGTAGTCTGCAACCTTGTTTGCATTGCTGTCCCAGCCCGGGTTGAACGTAAGAATGTTCTTGTCGAACATCCCCTGGAAGATACCGATCAAGGTGTCCCCGTTCTTCAGGATTTCCCAGTTCTTCCCATCACCACCGAAATGCGTAAAGCCAAACTTCTCGTAAAACTCCCGCGAGGCGGCAATGTCTTTCACCGTCAGACTGATTGAAAATGCACCGAGCTTCATGCTCATCTCCTTTTTGGGCCATTTCTTCGAAGTATTCGGGGTCTGCGCCACGAGCGGCGCAGCAGCTGCAGTCCCCAACAATTTTCGGCGTGTCATTCTAAGGGACATCTTGGACCGTCAGCCTAGCACCTCAATTCTTCAAAGGCAATCCTGCGCTTCGGCCTCCAGCATCCCCCAAACCCGCTCCAGATCTTCCCGCGTCGTTTGAATGTTGCCGATCGCCAATCGAATCACTTTTCTTCCAGCGAGTACATTCGGAGAAAGCAGCACCTCGCCAGAGGCATTCATGACTTCAAGCAAGCGGTCATTGGTGGCATCCCCGCTGCGGTGCCGAAATACGACCAGTGAAAAATGCACCGGCGCACACAACTCAAAATCTGGATTCGCCTCGATCCTGGCGGCCAACCACTTCGCATCTTCAATCTGTTGGTGAATCAACTCGCCCAACTTCACCCGGCCGAATGCCCGCATCACAAACCATAACTTGAGCGCCCGAAACCTTCTGCCCAGCGGCAACCCGTACTCGTGATAGTTCAGCGCCCGCTCATCCCCCGCAGTTCTCAAATACTCCGGCACCAGTGAAAAGGCATCACGCAACCACTCCTTGTTGCGGCAGTACAACACGCTCAAATCCATCGGCACAAACAACCACTTGTGCGGATTCACAACCAGCGAGTCTGCCCCATCCACGCCATCCAGCAGCCCGCGATAGCGCTCATCGACGGCTGTACTGCCGCCATAAGCACAATCCACATGCACCCACATGCCAAACTCGCGCCCAAGCGCAACAACCTCCGGCACCGGGTCAATGCTCGCCACACTGGTGGTACCCACCGTCGGGATCACACAGAACGGCGTGAGCCCCGCCGCCACATCCTTCTCGATCGCTTCCCGCAGAAGGTCAAGCCGCATGGCGTACTGATCATCAACATCGATCAGGCGCACGTGCTCCCGGGCAACCCCAGCCGCCATCGCGCCCTTTTCAATTGAGCTATGCGCATGCTTGCTGGCATAGAGCGTCCCACCGACCGTGACACCCTTGCGCACCCGCGCCGCCACGATGGCATGAAACGTACTGGTCGAAGCCGTATCGAGAATCTGTCCAAACCAGAAATCCGAAAGGCCCATCCACTGCCGCAGCCAATCGAGGGTCACCTGTTCCAGCTCGGTCGCCGCCGGCGAGCTCTTCCACAACATCCCATTTGGGTTCAGCGCCGCCGCCAGCATCTCGGCAAGTATTGCTTCACCGGGTGAGGAGTTCGCGAAGTAACCCATAAAGCGCGGGTGATTCCAGTGCGTACTCCTGGGCACAATCTCCCGTTCAAAGTCTTCCAGAATCTGCCCGAAGTTCTCGCCCTGCTCTGGCCCAGCCTTCGGCAACGCATCCACCAGAGAGCCAGGCTTTACATCCGGCAACACCGGGTATTCACGCGTGTGTTCGAGAAAATGCGCGACCCAATCAACAGCCGCGTACCCGTAAGTTCGAAACTCTTCCGGCGTCATAGCTTTACTAAACCACCTTGCAATCCTTCAGCACCCCAGGCCACCAGTCGAGAAACCAGCTTCGGTATTCTTCAATCGGTGCCCCGCCCAGCCAGGACGTATCCGGCCGCGCCGGCAGCTTGCGCAAGCGGCAAGCCTCTTCCACACCGAGCGGCGTGGGGAACTTGTTCAGCCACCCAATAAACTCGCCCAGATACCAGGCAAGCAAGGCTTCCCGTGCTCCGTTACCGCTCACCACCGCCGCATCGAGGGCACAAATCAGCTCAGGAATCGCGGCGGCACAACCACTGATCACCCCCACTGCCGTCGAACGCCGGCTCTCGCAAAGAGCCGTATCGTTACCAACAATCAACGTCCCTCCACTGCCCTTCAATGCATCCAGATACTCGGGCTTACCCGAGGAATCCTTGATCCCGGCATACATCCCACTCTCGAGCAGCCGACGCGATACTTCGACAGGAATCGCCGCGGTGAAAAACGGAATGTTGTACAGGTAGAGTGGCAGGAATTTGGCCGCCTTCTCTCCCAGCCGCAAATAGAATTCTTCAATCTGCGCATCACTGTATTTGAAGTAGTACGGCGGCAGCACCAACGCAAACGAGGCCCCGGCCCCGGCAGCCTGTTCTGCCAGATGCACTGTGACGTCGAGCGTAGAATGCGCAATCCCCACAGCAGCCGGCTTGCGGCAGCGCTTCAGCCCAAACGTCACCAGCTTCTCGCGCTCTTCCACATCAAAATGCAGAAAGTTTCCGGTGGTTCCAAAGAGGCTGATCCCCGTCGCTGGCGATGCATTGAGGAAGTCGATCATCTCCATCGAAGCCCCCAAATCAACGAAGTTGGAGCGTTCGCGAGCAGGCGTAACAGCGGCTGCGTAAACCCCCGAAGGCGGGATATGATTGGGAGCAGTAGTCCGAGACATGGAGTTTCCTAATTTACCGCAATCGTTGAAAGATCGGCGCGCCTTCCTCACGGCTGGCGCTTTTACGATCGTCCGCCCGGAACTGGTGCGCGGCGCAGGCCCTGCCAAACTCCGGGCCGGCCTGGTCGGCGCTGGTGGCCGCGGTCGACAGGCCGTTGTAGACCTTCTCTCTGCCGACCCCAACACCGAACTCACTGTCATCGGCGATCTCTTTGAAGACAAGCTTGAAACCAACCTTGCCTGGCTCAAAGATTCCAATCGATTCCCCCGCACTCACGACCGCATCAAGGTAAGCCCAGAACAGCGCTTTACCGGCTTCGACGCCTTCAAGAAGGTGATCGCCAGCGACGTCGACATCGTCATGCTGGCAACGCCTCCCGGCTACCGCCCGATGCACTTTGAAGCCGCCGTCGAGGCGGGCAAACATGTGTTCTGCGAAAAGCCCTTTGCCACAGACCCGGCCGGCATTCGCCGCTTCATGGCGGCGGCCAAGAAGAGCGAAGAAAAAAAGCTGACGGTCGTCTCCGGCGCTCAGCGTCGCTTCCAACGGGAATACATCGAAACCATCGAAAAGATCCAGAACGGTGCCATTGGCGAGTTGCGCGCAGCCTACGCCTACTGGGTCGGCACCCCGGTCATCCAGCAGCCTAAGGGCCGCGACCCCAAGTGGGGCGAGATGACCTGGCAGCATCGCAACTGGTATTCCAACGTCTGGCTCTGCGGCGATCAGATCGTCGAGCAACACCTTCACAACATCGATGTCATCAACTGGGCCATGAACGCCCATCCCGTAAAGGTTGTCGCCACCGGAGGAGCCGTCTGGCGCCCACGCGATGAAGTGCATGGCTCCATCTACGACCACATCTCAGCCGATTTTGAATATCCCAACGGCGTCCGCCTCTCCAGCTACTGCCGACAGTTCCCCAAAGGTCTCTACACGAATGTCAGCGAGTTGCTGATCGGCGCCAAAGGCAAATCCAATTGCCGTGACCTGGGCACCAAAGACATCAATCCCTATGTTGCCGAACATGCAGCGCTGGTCAAATCGATTCGCGGCGATGGCCCCTTCATCAACCACGCCATGACGGTGGCCGAGAGCACCCTCACCTGCATCATGGCACGCGAAAGCGCTTACTCCGGGCAGGAAATCACCTGGGAGCAAGCGCTCAATTCCACTCTTGATTTAAGTCCGAAAGAATTTGGCTACGACGCCAGGATGGAAGTCTCTCCGCTTCCAATCCCCGGCCAGTACAAGTTCGCCTAAGCAGTCGCTAGGAAGCAGCGATTAAGCCCTGATCGCTCCCCGCTCCATCGTCTTTCAAACCTGAAAGGCGGCGCGGGTCCAGCAAGTGCATCGGCTTGAAGTTCTTGGCGCTCCAGCGCTGACCTGGTTCAAACTCAACACCCAGAAAATAGCCGATGTCCTTAAACAGGCAGTAGCGGACCTTACCCTCAAAGGTGCCCTTTTCGTGGGTAATCTTCACCACAATCTGCAAAGGTACGTCTTCTTCCATCTGTAAGCAGGCTCCAGACGAGG
Organism: Bryobacter sp.; assembly: GCA_044340255.1. Lineage (GTDB taxonomy): Bacteria > Acidobacteriota > Terriglobia > Bryobacterales > Bryobacteraceae > Bryobacter. The sequence continues at coordinate 50,390 of JBIITX010000019.1, forward strand.
AGATATCTTCCAGATTTGCCACGGCAGTGTGGGCAGCGCCACTTTTGTCCAGCCACTCGATTTTGACTAGATCCGCGCACAACATCCTCGGATTCACTCGTCTGTCTTGCATGTTAAGGATATCGGCCACCTTGGCCTTACCGATTATGAATGCGGGCAGCAAAAAATACCCTAGTCCTTCCTAAGTGGATTGTTTAGTAGATACCTCAGGTACTCACTCCGTGTCGAGAAAGAATCTTTCAGATCCAAAGCCCGGTCGATCGACAGAATCCCATCCAGATGGTCGATTTCATGCTGCAAAAGCTCAGAAAATGCCCGGTTCGGCCCCAACCACTTCGTCGTTCCAGCCCGATCCTGATACCTTACTTTCACGCCGACACTCCGCCGCAGCCGCACCATCAGGTTGGGAAAACTAAAGCAGTCGTCCCACATTTCAAACGTCTCCGGGCTCATCCACTCGATCACCGGATTCACCAACTCGTAGGCTTCTCCATCGATCTCGATATAGATCACACGCTGCAACACGCCAATCTGCACCGCCGCAATGCCGCGCCCAAACCCGTGCGTCCGCTGAAACTCATGCAGCGTATCCCGCAAGTCGTCCAGCGTCCCAAACGCCTCGCTCAGCACCGTAACTTCTTCCGACTTGGCACGCAAGAGCGAATCACCCAGTTCAACAATCCTTCGTATCGCCATACTGGAATCATACTCATGCCCAGCATCCCTCTCATCGTGGTCTGGTTCGCGGTCCTCTGCGGCTACCTCCCTTACTCGCTGGGTTTTGCCTTCCTCAACCCCCTCATTGTTATCGCCTACGGCTTTCTGGGCCTGCTCGTCGCCGCCAACGTGCCGCACCCCCGACAGGCCACTATTGCCGCCGCAGCCACCACGCTCCTCGCGCTCGCCATGGTCAATATCACCAGTGGCATCCCTCGCCTGGTCCTCCCCGCCCCCTCCATCATCCTCGCCAGCATTGCGCTCTCGATGGCAAGCGTTCTGGCCGCCAGCGGCCTGCGCTCCCGCTGGCTCAGCCAGGGCCTGGACGAAGACAGGGTTCGCCTTTACCTGCGTCTTCTCTTCGCTGCCTTTGCACTTTTGGTGTACGGCAACGGCTACCTCCCCCTGGAAGCAAAGATCTGGCTGGCCGAGCACACCACCAACAACGACCTTCTGATCTTCGCCATGGTCAGCATCGCTCTCTTTGTGGGAACATGGCGAATGACAAATGAAGCTCGTCGCTAAATCCCCCTGCCGTGTAGACCTTGCCGGCGGCACCCTCGATATCTGGCCTCTCTACCTGAACCACGACAACGCCGTCACCGTCAATTTCGCCGTCAATCTCTACACCCACGCCCGCCTGGAAACCCGTTCTGACAAGCGCATCATCCTCGAAACTCTCGACCTCGGCGGCCGTGAAGAGTTCGAATCGATCGACCATCTCGCCGCAACCAAAAAGTTCAAGCTCCCTCTCCTGGCCTACGCCCTCCGCTGGTATCGCCCCGAGACCGGGCTTCACCTCGTTACCAACTCCGAAGCCCCGGCTGGTGCCGGCATCTCGGGTTCATCCAGCCTGCTCATCACGCTCGGCGCGGCCCTCAACAAGCTCACCAGGCGCGGCTACTCCCTCGAGAAGATCCGCGAAGTCGCCCAGAACATCGAGGCGCAGATCATTCAAGTCCCCACCGGCTGTCAGGATTATTACCCCGCCATGTATGGCCGGGTCTCTTCGATTGAGCTGGGTTGCGCCGGTCTGGTCCGCAAAGAGATCCCACTCCCCCACGACGAACTGGTAGAGCGCGGCGTCCTCGTCTATACCGGCAAGCCCCGCAATTCCGGCATCAACAACTGGGAAGTCACCAAGGCCTACATCGACGGCGACAAGACCGTCCGGCGAAATTTCGAAAAGATCACTTCCATCGCCATCGCCATGCGCAACGCCCTCGAGAAAGCAGACTGGAACGAAGCCGGTCGCCTGCTTCGCGAAGAATGGTCCTTCCGCCGCAAGAACGCTCCCACGATCTCTACCGATCTCCTGGATGCTCTGTCTGAGAAAACCCGCAAGGCAGGCGGGAAGGGCTTCAAGGTCTGCGGTGCCGGCGGTGGCGGATGCTGCTTCGTTCTGGTCGACAAAGGCGCTAAAGCCAAGGTCAGCAAGGTCGTAGAAGAACTCGGCGCCCAGGTTCTTGATTTTCAGGTCGCCCCTGCTGGAGTGCAGGTCAAAGCAAGTGCCTGAGCTCGGCAAAACCGGCCTCGCCCTCCGCGTCGGGATCTTCATGATCACCGGCATCCTGACGCTGCAACTGGTCTCGGTGCTGCTCAATTGGTCTGGCTTGCTGGTGCAGGCTGCCATGGCTGTCTTTGCTTCCGCTGCCGTCGCCAACGGCCTCGCCCTCCGCATCTATGAGCGCGGTGGCCTTAGCAATATCGGCCTGGGCTGGCGTGCAGGCTCCTCAAAAAATCTGGGTATCGGCCTCCTCGGTGGCCTCCTCAGCGCTCTCGCTGTCACGGGCCTGCCGGTTCTCATGGGCCTCGCCACCGTCACCAAGGACCAATCCCGCCCCTTCAACCTGCCCAGTTTCATCTTCGTCCTCGCCGTCATGGTCTTTGGTGCCGTCGGCGAAGAAATGCTCTTCCACGGCTACGCCTTCCAATTGTTGATGCGCAAACTCGGGGCCTTCCAAACCCTGCTCCCGATCGGCGTTCTGTTTGCCGCTGCCCATACCAACAACATCAGTGCCGACTGGATGTCGTTCTTCAATACCTTTCTGTGGGGCGTCTTCCTGGGCCTGTGCTTCCTCCGCTCTGGCGACCTCTGGCTTCCCATCGGAGTACACTTGGGATGGAACTGGGCATTACCCTTGCTCGGCGCCAACGTCAGTGGATTTAAGATGGCGACCACCGGACTCATGCTCACCTGGAACATCGGCCCCATTTGGAGCGGCGGCGACTACGGCCCGGAAGCGGGCCTGTTGACCACCCTCGTCCTCCCCGTTCTCGGCTGGTGTCTCTACAAGGCTCCCATCGATACCACGCGACCTGATATGTTCGAAACAACAGAGGATTAATTCCATGCGCTACCTCGCACTCCTCCTCATTCCCGCTCTCGCCTACAGTGCCAACGAGAAGCTCACCCCCGAGCAACGCATCGAGCTCGTCCGCGCCCTGGCCAGTGAATACGCCACCGTGAAGATCATGCTCCCGCGCTCGAAGAAAGCTCTCGAATATGAGCTCGGGGCCAAGATCGACCGCGACAAATGGGATGAAGCCGCCAAAGAGCGTGGCCCTGCCGCGCGCCCCGGCGATCTGGTGCAGCTCACCAAGGTGGACATTGATGACGACAAGATCACCTTCGAGATCAATGGTGGCCTGAAGTCCGGCCGCAAGTGGTACGACAACGTACAGGTTGGCACCGGGAATCGCACTGCTCCGGTTTCGAACCCAAGCGGCACCCCCACTCTGGGCACCGCCATCGTCGTCAAGTTCACCAAAGGGGTTCCAGCCGTCGACGGAGCCGAAATGAAGAAGCTCCTCAAGCCTCTCTTTGATTTTGAGGTCCGCTCGGCGACAGAATCCTATGTCGATTCGCTCCCGCCCGAAATCAAAAGCGCCGTCAAAGAGCAGCGCGTGATTGAAGGCATGGACAAAGACCAGGTCATCATGGCGATCGGCAAACCGCGTCTCAAGAGCCGCGAATCAAAGGACGGCATCGATACCGAGGATTGGGTTTACGGCAACGCTCCCGGCAAGATTACATTCCTCACCTTCCAGTCCGGTAAGGTCACCAAAGTCCGGGAAAGTTTCGCCGGACTCGGCGGGCAGACAGTGCAAGGCCCCCGGCCCGTCACACCTTAGCTAAACTAAAGGAAGATTCCCCCCGACTCTGAAGGAGAAATTTTCCCTGTGGCAATTAAAGTAGCGATCAACGGCTTTGGCCGTATTGGACGCAATGTGTTTCGCGCGGCGCTTGGTAACCCCAACATTGAAATCGTCGCGACCAATGACCTGACCAACAACAAGACTCTGGCTCACCTGCTGAAGTACGACTCCACCATGGGTGGCATCGGCAAGGAAGTCACCTTCGATGCCGAGAGCATCACCGTCGGTGGCAAGCGCATCCGTGTGTTTGAAACCAAAGACCCGGCTCAGATCGACTGGTCCAGCACCGGCGCCGAAGTGGTTGTCGAATCCACAGGCCGCTTCACCGATCGCGCAGATGCTGCCAAGCACCTGCAAGGCACTGTGAAGAAGGTCATCATCTCGGCCCCGGCCAAGAACGAAGACCTCACCATCGTGCTCGGCGTTAACAATGACATGTACGATGCCTCCAAGCACCATGTGGTATCGAACGCCAGCTGCACCACCAACTGCCTTGGACCCTTCGCCAAGGTTCTGAACGACAACTTCGGCATCCTCAAGGGCAGCATGACCACGATCCACAGCTACACCAACGATCAGGTCGTCCTCGACTTCCCGCATGCCGACCTGCGCCGTTCGCGCGCCGCTGCCATCAACATGATCCCCACCTCGACCGGTGCCGCCAAGGCCATCGGCCTGGTGCTCCCGACCCTGAAGGGCAAGCTGGACGGCTATGCCATGCGCGTCCCCACCCCGAATGTTTCGGTAGTGGATCTGGTCTGCGTCACTGAAAAGAACACGACCTCCGAAGAAGTGAACAAGGTCCTGAAGGCAGCCGCCGAAGGCCCGCTCAAGGGCATCCTGGCCTACACCGAAGACGAAGTGGTTTCGACGGACATGCAGGGCAACCCGAACTCGAGCATCATCGACGCCGGCATGACCAAGGTCCTCGACGGCAACCTGGTGAAGGTAGTGAGCTGGTACGACAACGAATGGGGCTACTCCAACCGTGTCCTCGACCTCATCCCCTTCCTGCTCAAGTAGTTCCACACAACAACACGCAAGCACTCAGGGCGCCCCGGTGGGGCGCCCTTTCGTTTTGATTGGTGGAGTTCGCGGGGGGCACGTCATCATGATCGATAGCCACAATCTCTATCGATCAAAAAGATCGCTTTTTGTGAGCGATAGAAGGTCACGAACCCCTCACCGATTTCAGGACCTCTACTTCTCTACCAAGCCAACTAGCTTGCTCTCTTGAGCGAATCCTCCACCGCTTCGGGATGTTTGGCGATCACCGCCAACAGAACCCGCGCGGGCCCATCCGGATAAGTACGCCCCTGTTCCCAATTCCGTAGAGTTGCTGCCTGAAACCCAAACTTCGCGGCAAACGCCGTCTGGCTTAGCCCCAATTTCCGGCGGGTCTCCCTCACATCAACAATCGGCACTTCTACCGTGCTCAGCCGAACCCCAACATCGTTTCCCTCAACCCAAGCCACCGCCTCCTTTAGGCTCTCCACAATCCGGCTGACCTTTCGAGCCTTCACGCCAGTGTTCTTCTTCATGGACCGCTCCTCTTTCGATAACCAGCCACCAACCGGGACATCAGCAGCCGCATCCCGAATAGAGCCAGAAGTCCCAACTACGGCAATACGCTATTAGCGTACAATCATCAATGCCTTCGAGTCAGCGATTTCAGAATCCTACCGTGCCATGACCGCTCACCCGCCCAACACCCCCGCCGCCCGCCTCTGCAGCTCCTTCGCCATCTCATAAGGATCTGCTTGCTGATACTTCGGCCAGAACAACTCCACAGAGATCGGCCCCCGGTATGGCAACCTCTCCAGAATCTGCCTCAGCGGCGCCACCCCTTCCCCTGGCCCTACCCGCGACTGCAAATCCAGCAACTCCCGCGGCATTTCCGGCGTGTCATTCAAATGCGCATGAATGATCTCCCCAGGCCGAATCATCGCCAGATCCTCCATCTTGCTCGGCCCCGTCCAAAAGTGATAACAGTCAAACAACACCCCAAAATTCGGATGCGCCGCTGCCCGGTGCAACTGTAGGGCCGTCGGCAGTGACGCCATAAACGTCGAGCTCCGCACAAACTCCGCCGCCACCTTCAACCCAAAACTCTTCGCGACATCCGCCACCCGCCGTATCTGCTCCGGGCTCTTCACATAATCCTCAGCAACAAACTTCGCCGCACTCACACAAGGCGAGTACACGATCGGCGCACCCAAGGCCGCAAACTGCTCGCACCGCTTCCGAAACGCCTCCAGATTCTCCTCAAACCTGGCGTTCGGTTCCCACAATCCAGTTGTCCCCACCGCTCCACACACTACCTTCAACCCGTTGTCAGTAATCACCCGCTTCGCGCTCGCCAGCGTCTCGGTCTTCAAAAATGCATCCAGCACGTTTGCCGCTGGCTCTACATTCTTCACGCCGGCCCGAGCCCAACCTTCGAGCGACTTCCGGAATCCTGCCCCGGCAGAGGTAAATTGATGCATGCTAAATGTCATGGTTTGAGTGGATGCTGCAGCGAGCAATGCCGGAGTTTTCAGTACGGTCCGTCGTGGCAACATCCGTCCACAATATCCTATATACTCACCCTCAGCCATGCGTCCCCGCCTTCTGCTTTTCCTGATCGCCTCCAGCCTGATCTTCATCGCCTACACGCAAACCAAAGACTGGAATACCGAAAAGCTCGAGCGCTCCCGCGCTGCCGAAAGCAAAGGCCTCACCGATTCCTATAAAGGCATCACGACCAACGGCACCATCGAACCGAATCTCTTCAAGATCAAATCCACCGGCGTCTCCACCGCTCCAGTTCGCAAGGCGGCAGAAGCCTTCCTCGCCTCCCTCAACCCCGAGCAACGCAAGAAAACCAGCTTCCCCATCGAAGACATCGAGTGGCGCAAGTGGATGAATCAGGATTTCTACGTTCGCCAGGGCATGGGCTTTGCAGAAATGACGGACACCCAGCGCAACGCCGCCTTCGCAGTGATGCGCGCCGGTCTCAGCGCCAAAGGCATGCAGCTCTCGCGCGACATCATGCGCCTCAACGAGACCCTCGGTGAGCTCACTGGCAACATGCCGCGCTACGGCGAGTGGGCCTACTGGATGACGATCATGGGCGAACCCTCCGCCACGAAACCCTGGGGCTTCCAGATGGACGGCCATCACCTAATCATCAATTACTTCGTCCTCGGCGATCAGGTGGTCATGACGCCGCTCTTCCTCGGCTCAGAACCCGTCATCGCCGAAGGCGGCCGCCACAAGGGGCTCAAAATTCTGCAATCCGAGCAGGCCGCAGGCCTCCAGATGATGCTGGCTCTCAATGAAACCCAGCGCAAGCAGGCTCTCATCAAAGCCGTCAAGGACAACAACGACAACCTCACCGAGGCCTTCAAAGATAACGTCGTCATTCCCTATGCCGGCATCCAGGCCAAAGACCTGACAGCGCCACAAAAGCAGCAGCTCCTGCAGCTCACTTCGATGTTCATCGACAACATGGCGCCGGGCCACGCCAAGGTCAAAATGGCCGAAATCCGCCAACACCTCGACAACACTCACTTCGCCTGGATCGGCGGCACAGAGGCCGAAGGCGTGTACTACTATCGCATCCACAGCCCCGTACTACTGATTGAATTTGATCACCAGCGCCCTGCCGGGCTGACTCCCTTCTCGAAGAATCCCCGGCTGCCCAATCACGATCACATCCACATCGTCGTCCGCACTCCCAACGGCAACGACTACGGCAAAGACCTTCTTCGCCAGCACTTACTCGCGCATCCGCACTAGGGCCACCTGGTTAAGGCCGGCATCGCGCGCCACATCAATCACCTGCGCCACGGTTTCAAAATCAAGCTCTTCGTTGCCCTTTACAAAACAAACCCGTACCGCGCGCCGCTGGAAGAGCGCGGCAAGGTGGTCACGCAATCCCGCCAGCTCCACCACCTCTCGATTCACGGTGATCAAGCCGCTCTTGCTCACGCTTAAGACGACATTCTCTTCTGGGGCAGACGCGCGCTGGTCAGACTCCTGCGGCACCTTCGCCTCCAGCCCTTTCGGTGTCACTGGCGTGATCACCATGAAGATAATCAGCAACACCAACAGCACATCAATCAAGGGAGTCATGTTGATTTCCCCGTGAGAATTCCCCATTGCCATTTTGTGTTCTCCTTACAAGCTCTTCGACAGCAACTGAACCCTGCAAGTTCCCATCCCGATTGGCAGCAAAGAGATCAACTCCACTAGCGATAACATAGCCAGAGTTATGCGCATCGTAAGCGTTCACATCCACAAGCTGTCTGCCCCCCTGCGCGAGCGCTTCGGCTGGTCTCTCAATTGGACCTCGACAAGAACGGCCACCCTCGTCGAAGTCCGCACAGATTCTGGCATCACCGGCTGGGGCGATGGAGCCGCTGCGGAAGACCTCTTACAGGCCAATCCCAAACTCGTCATCGGTCGCTCGCCCTTCGAAGTAGAAGCGATCTACGAAGACCTGCGTCGCCCTGCGGGCCACCAGGAGCGCCCCGGCCCATCCCGCTGTGGCGGCCTCGATACCGCCATCTGGGACGTCTTGGGCCAAGCAGTCGGCTTACCTGTCTCAAGCCTCCTCGGCAAGCTGCACCGCAATGCAATTCGCCCTTATTGCACCGCAATGTACCGTAAAGACTGGCCCGATCTCGCCAACGGCCTCTGCGAAGAAGCACTCTCCTGGAAACAACAAGGCTTCCGGTCTTTGAAGATGAAAATTGGCTACACGCCAGAAACGGATATTCGCATCGTCCGTGCCGTACGCGAGGCCATCGGTCCCGATATCGGTCTGGCGGTGGATGCCAATTGCGCCTATACGGCAGGGGAAGCGATCTCGCTCGGTCGTCGGCTGGAAGAATACAACCTTCTCTGGTGGGAAGAACCCCTACTGGCAAACGACTTCTCTGGCTACTGCCGACTCCGCAGCCAGCTCCGCATTCCGCTGGCGGGCGGCGAGACGCTTTGCACCGATGAGTTGATCCGTGACTACATCCAGCCCCGCCTGGTAGACATCCTCCAACCTGAAGTGGAACTGATCGGCCTCACGGGTGCGCGCCGGATCACTCCTCTCTGTTGGCTGCATCAGTTGCAGCTCGTTCCCCACAATTGGGGAACGGCCGTTCGCACCGCCGCGATCCTGCAGTGGATGGCAACTGTTCCTCCCCTCACCCAGGCGCTCGAAGCCTGCCCGGCTACCTTCGAATTCGATCAGACGGAAAGCCCCTTCCGCGATGCCGTGGTCGAAACAGGTTTCCGGTTAGATGCGGAAGGAAAGATCTCTATCCCTCAAACCCCCGGCATCGGCGTACGCGTGATCCCTGAGGCCATCGAACCGTTCCGGGCTCAACTGATTTCGATCACCTGAATCAGGCGCTCAAATGATAAGCTCGGGAGCTTATGACCCCAGCACAGGCATCCCTGCAGAGCTTCATTGGCGCGTGGCACGTCATGGCCAGCCGCTTCCCACACGCCATCCTGGGCCAGAACAACGGGCTGGCTACCTGCGTCGCCAACATTCCGCTCTTTTTCTTCAATGCCTTCTTCTACGATCAACCCATCGAAAACATCGAGCAGTTAGATCAGGTCCTCAAGGCCATTAACGCCGAAGGCGCACGGCTCGAGCATGGTTGGCTCTCCGCGGTCTGCCATGAGCTTACGGTAGGGGACTGGCAATCGAGGCTGGCCCCAAACTCTCTCACCAGCATGATGGATCTGACCGGCATGACCACTCCTGCCCTCAAGCCTCCGACGCGCGACCTCCCTGAGCTCGAATGGCGAGCAATCCGTTCCGAGAAGGAAGCGACTGACTGCGCTCTCATCAACGCCATCAGCTATCACATGCCTCCCGAAAGCTTCGATTCCCTCGCCAACATGTACCTTTGGACGGGCTCCAGCTACGGCCTGGTGGGCTACCAGAACGGCCAACCCGTCACCACCGCCGCAGCCTTCCCGGTTGGCAACACGATTTACATTGCCCTGGTAGCCACGCACCCCGATCATCGCGGCAAGGGCTACGCCGAGGCTTGCATCCGTAAAGTAGTCGAAGCTTCGCGACCGATCATGGCCAGCGAAAGTATCGACCTCCACGCCTCCGAAGCTGGCCGGCCACTCTACCAGACCATGGGCTTCGAACCCGTCGCCAGATTCAGCATCCTCACCAGGGGCTAACCGCAAGCAGGTAGCCTATCGGCGACGCTTCCAACGCAGTTCGTAATTCGCACCATCCTGCGTAAATCGAAGTTTCCCGCTTTTTGTCTCTGCGTCCTTTGGGACCGCACCGGTCAACGGGTCGATCACGTCGGTACCAAGATTGTCCAGAGCATTACCACTGGTCAGATCGTCTTTCAGGTCTTCCCCGTCCTGTTCATGAATAGTGATCCGTACGTTGCCACGAACCCACTTCCGCCCAATGTCACCCCGCTGGCTCAAATTGGTATCTTGGCCCTCATCGAAGTCGCCCAAATCGATGATCTTCTTGATCACACCATCGGCCGAGTAGGTAAGGCGCACATGATCGTCGTACGTCGCATCCTCCTGTTCCTTGCATTCCAATACCCCAAGCTCGACTTCCTGGTGATCTGTGACTGCACGGATTTGGAATGAAAATCCCTGCGACGGATTCGCAGGCGGCTGCCTTTCCATCACCACATGCATCTCAAGCGATGCCGGCCCTCCCCAGTCCCCGGCCGCTTCATTGATTCCACTCGACGCAGGCATCATGCCCGTCACCCAGCTGACAGAAGGGTTCGCGCTTCCCACCGCCGCCCGCCCAAAGCGAACGTTCGTTGAGCTTGTCGGTTGCAGCCCAACGCGCATGGCGTGCGGTTGGCCCGAGAAAGTAGGCGGCACTTGCACCACGGCCCAAAACAGATTGGTTGGATTGGCCCCGTATTGATTGCCGTAAACTCCTTTGGAATAGCGATTCAGAAACAGAACCACAGGGTGTAGAGGGTCGGCTCCCGTGTTGGGGCCAACCACAATCTTGAAGACACCCTTGCGCGTGTATTGCGCCCAGCAAACTTTCAAGAGAAATGCGCGTTCTGATGCAATCTGCGCTTCATCATTCTTTCTTTTGGAATGCAGCTCTGAATCGCCGCGAAAAAAGTCGATCTCCTCAGAGATGTCGTCCTCGTACCAGGCAGAAATGCGCAGCGGCTCGGTTTCAATGCTGGTCACCGTATAAGTTCCGGGATCGAGGGCGAGCCATTGACATCCGCCCATCGTGTCAATCCTCTCGCCAAACACCCCACCTGGAAGGGAGGAAAGTTTGACTGCATTCGTAGGAGCAGCAGGTTCAGGATTGTGGAATGGCGCTTGCACCGCTTGTCGTATCTCTACCCCAACACCGAAATGATCCGACAAATCGATCGTCGATCCCCCTGGCCGGATCACATCGAAGTTGCGTTCTACCTTCGGGTGCTGCGCGCGAGCATTTCGCCCTTTTTGGTCCCTCCAAAGCACATAGTCCAGCCGCTGCGCTTTCTGGCCTGCAGCAACATGGTCGTTTCGAGACGTATAGGTTGGCCCGCTGTCTACCTTGGGCGCACCAAAAAGCCAGGGCCAAAGATCGCGAAAGCCAAGCTCCCCCATTGTGCTGCCATTGCCAAACGCAATCGTGCGCAGATATTCAGCACCCTGTATGTCCACGCCGTTCACGTTCAAATCCCCCATCAGGACGGTGTCCCGCTCGCCCTTGGCAGACCAGAACTCGATCATTTTGGCTAGTTCTGCAAACTGCTCCTTACGCGCCTTCTCAAAATTGCCGGCATCTGCCTGCATGTGCGACCAAAAAACGTCTAGAGGAAGACCATTTCTTTGGCGCAATCGAACATACCCAACGCCTTTGCTCGACTGGCATTCGGCCCCGAATGCCGCATCGTAGGTACAAGCAATGTAGTCATGAAACGCCACCAGACATTCGCCCCCATTCTCGTCTCGCCATGAGGGAGTCGACCCGCTGTTCGGGCCCGTAGACCACCAAACAGGCTGTTGGGAGCAGCCTCGGCCAGCCACCATGGAATCGAATGGGTTTGGAATCATCGGAGCCTGGGCTCGAAAGCGAATTGGCTCCAATCGCGAGAGCAGCATGAGCCCGCTGTCCTCCAGCCCTCCTCCATCCAGCTTCTCGACGATGAAGCGAAACGCCCGCGACCCAACCTTCGCTTCCTTGAGCAGAGCAGCACGCACGGTTTCGTCGAAGACCTCGTTCAGCGCAATCACATCGTAAGGAGATTCCTTCAGCAGTTTCGCAACCTGCTTGCCTCGCTCTTCTTCGTCGAGGTTGATTTGGCCCATCTCACCGGCAATCGTTGGGAGATTGTATGTGTTCCAGGTTAAGACCCCGAGGACCGACTCACGCAGGTTCGACTGGCCAACACTCAAGCTGGAGAACACCAGGCTGAGCCAAACTAAGTTCCCGGTAACTCGCAGATAGCTGGAATGCATGGCCCGAGCATAGCAGAAGCACCAAATTTGCGATTCACATCAATTTTCGATCTTTGCGATTTTTCTTTTCCACAGTCCAACTGATTGAAAGTAAATTAGTTGCGCAACACCACCCGACACTTCTCCCACCTCCAGTCGCTCATTTTCACCAAGTGCACTCTCTAGATTGGCTGGCGAGAGGAAACCCTATGGCTACTTTTGGTTCAGGGAATTACAACCGTAGAAATACGAACGATACCGGTCTTGGTGCTGAGTTTGAGCGATTGCTCGTCGGCCAACCAGGCGTTGCGAAACAGATTCTGCCCTTCGTTGAAATGTTTGAGGCAGGCCTGTCTCCAGAGGGCCGCCCCGCAGGCGTGTTCCTGCTGCTCGGCCCCACGGGCACCGGAAAGACCAGATCGGTCGAAGCACTTGCCGAATCACTCCACGGCAGCAACCGCCACATTCTTCGGATCGATTGTGGGGAGTATCAGATGGATCATGAAGTTGCCAAACTGGTCGGTGCACCCCCAGGCTATCTGGGGCACCGCGAAACGCAGCCGCTGCTGTCGCAGGCTCGCATCAACTCTGTTGCCAGTGAACGCTCTTCGATGTCGATCCTCCTCTTCGATGAAATCGAAAAGGCTGCGCCGTCCATGATGCGCATGTTACTGGGCATTTTGGATCGCGGCATTCTGCGCCTCGGTGACAACAACCTCGTCAATCTCGAGCGCACCATGATTTTCATGACCAGCAATCTCGGTGCCGACAAGATGCAAAAAGAACTGGCACCCAACATGGGCTTCGGCTCCATTGCCGCCAAGGACGACAAAGGCCCCGGCGTGCGACGTCTCGAATCCATTGGCCTGGCTGCCGCCAAAAAGAAGTTCTCCCCGGAGTTCATGAATCGCATCGATGCCACCATCGCCTACCAACCCCTCGATGACAAAGCGCTGATGCTAATTCTTGACCTTCAGATTGAAAGCATCCAGCGCCACGTCGATCTCCGGCTCGGGGCCCGCTCCTTCGAGCTCGAAATTACTGCCAAACTCAAACGCTTCCTGCTCGACAAAGGCACCAGCATTGAATATGGCGCGCGCGAGCTCAAGCGCACCATCCAGCGCTTCGTACTTCAGCCTCTGGCGGGCGTGATCAACAGCGGGCAGATTCCGCCCGGCTCACTGGTCGACATGGATTTGAAAAATGGAGAAAAGATCCTCATCCGGATCCATACTGACGACGAAGAAGATGATTAGGGTTTGGCTGCTGGAGCGTACTCTACACTCTCGATAATCGTCGTCTTCTGACGGGTGATCACTTCTAACCGGAAGCTCACTTTGTTCTCAGAACTCATATAGATCACACTGCCATTTTGCAGTTGTCGCGCGTCGAGGTTCACTACCTTCGAAAAGTCCCCATCCAGAATGCGTAGCGTACCGCTCTGCGCATTTTGGACGGCTGCCGACCCACGGTCCCAACGCACCACGATCTTTTCACCTTCAACTTTGGTATTCAGATCCAAGCCGGTTGAAACCGTTGCAGCCCTTTGCGTATCCCCCCGATTCAGCATCAATGCCGCCTGAAATCCAACCACGATCCCCAGCACCAAAAACACCAGCGAGAGCGGAATCCAGACCCACTTGCTTTGAAAATTAGCGGGAGCAGCAGTAGGCTCCGGGCGAATTTTCTCTACTTTCTTCGGCCCGCTTTTGCTCTCTCCGCCCCGGCTCTTCACCCACTCCCGAAGATCCGGCCCTGAGGTCTCGTCCCCAACTGCTCCCAACACAGGCGTTTCTTGGGCAAAGGTCCGCAACGGCTGCGAATTGCCACCACCGAGGTCTCGCCGCTTGAACGGAAACTCCTGGTAGGATGACTCCCGCCTGAAGCTGCCGTTTTCCTGAAAGAAGAATCCGGCAACACTCGTCCGCGTCGCAAAGGGTCGCACCAGCAAAACGATCTGCTTCGGGTCGCCAAAATAGCGGTCAAATACTTCCAGATCTTCATCTGCCAGAGCAAGCCCCTCGCGGGTATGGCTGCGGTAAAAGCCCACCAGCTTCGGCTCCACCCCGCTGGCCGCCTTGGCCTTTTCTACGGCTTCTCGAAATCTTGCCTCGTCCTGCTCTGTCAACTGGAACGAAGGTCCCCGGAGGTAGTCGCACGTCACAGGAACAAAGTCCTCAACCCGCACCACCAGCTTTTCCCCAGCTTCCATCGAACCAAGCAACAACCCGCCCACTTCCGCGCCCCGCTTGGGCACGGCCCCAAAGCCCCTCATGACATCCATAGAGAGGCGATCCACGACATTGAAGTCGAGGTGCACCGATACTGGTTTTCCTGCCACTTCCCATACGTAATGGGACGGCGCTTGCACAAGATTCTCCATCAGCTCTGCGTCATCTATACATGCTAAGCGCGAACTGACTATTACTCAAGTCATAGTCCACAAAGATTGCGCCTCGTTCGATAATATCGTCAAGTGGCTGGAGTTCTTTACATCGTCGGCACGCCAATTGGCAATCTGGAGGATCTCTCGATCCGAGCCCAGAAGATTTTGCAATCCGTCTCGGCCGTCGCCTGCGAGGATACCCGGCAAAGTTCTAAACTCATGGCGGCCGCTGGAGCCCACCGCCCCCTGCTCAGCCTGCATGAGCACAATGAGTCCCAGCGCTGCCAGGAATTGGTAGATCGCATCCGGAACGGCGAAGACATCGCCCTGATATCGGACGCCGGTACACCTTTGATCTCTGACCCAGGCTACCGGCTAGTGGAGGCCGCCGTCGCCGCTGGCATCAAAGTAAGCCCCATTCCAGGAGCCAGCGCCGTTCTCAGCGCTTTGTCCGTCTCTGGGCTCCCCACCGATCAATTTGCCTTTCTTGGCTTTCTCCCGCACAAGACAGTGGCCCGTCGGAAGGTATTGGAACAATGGGCACAAATCGAAGCCACCCTGGTTTGCTTTGAATCCCCCCATCGCATCCTCGAAAGCCTCGAAGACCTGGCCGCACTTTGGCCCACCCGTACCATCGCTGCCTGCCGCGAGCTCACCAAGATTCATGAAGAAGTCTTGCGGGGCACCGCAGACCAGATTCGTACCCAACTCAAGACCCGCCCGGCAATCAAGGGCGAATTCACCCTCGTCATTGATCGGGCAAACGAAGCCGTTCTGGCTAATCCATTGAATTTAAAGGAAGAGGTACAGCGACTGCTGGATTCCGGGCTATCGCGTATGGAGGCCATCAAGCTGGCAGCCAAGCAAGCCGGACTTAATAAACGAGCCGCCTACGATCTCTTGGAAAAAGAGAAAGGCTAAACGTAGCCTTCGTTGTCTGAACCACTGCCATTGGTCTTGCCGTTTGGCTTGCCATTGGCCTTACCGTGATGAGGCTCTTCGGCTTCTGTTTTCTCGTTGGATTCGCCCCAGATCGATCGCGACTTCCGCAGCGCATCTTTCACTTCGGTCTGGTGGTTGGTTTCTGTTTGCAGGAACTCCAGGCCATCGGTCAGCCATTGCGCCATTTTCCCTTGCACCAGACGGTAGAAAACATGCCGGCCATCTCGACGCTCCGTCACAATCCGATGTGCCCGCAATACAGACAAATGTTGTGACACCCGCGAATGGCTCACCTCGAGTACAGCTTGCAGGCTATTCACGTCCAGCTCGCCATTGCGGAGTTCCTGCACGATCCGCACACGATGCGGATGCGCCAGTACTCCCAAGAACTCAGCCATTTCTTTCGTCAAAAACGCGCGCCAGGGCATGGTATCAGCCTACTTCCTTAAAATTAGTATACCTTGAAACTTCTAAATCATAACCGATGCATGTTAAAATATATGCATGTGTAAAATGCATCATGATTCATTGACGCTGAAAAAAATGCATCTTTTATTTCGCTCTAACATCATGACAAATCAAGGCTTACTGTTTACATCTTCGATAATTTAGCTCTTCCTCCCGACTCAAATCAACAGAAAAATTATGGCCCAAACTAACTTACACGGGGAAGCGCACGCTCACCCCTCGCCTTTTTCACGCCTGATGGGGTGGATGGGTGCTGAACGAACCGACATCTGGGTGGTGGTGATCTATTCTGTCGCCATCGGCCTGCTGTCTCTGGTTGTACCTATTGCCACACAATCGCTGGTGAATACAATCGCCTTCGGTACCCTGCAACAACCCTTGCTGGTTCTCGCCCTTCTGGTGCTTCTCGGTTTGGGCTGCGCCGCAGTTCTGAAAGTCCTCCGCAGCCATGTCGTCGAAGTGATGCAACGCCGCATCTTCGTCCGGGTTTCCGCAGATTCGATTGAGCGTTTACTGCGAGTTCGCATCAAGGCCTACGATGACGATCACGGGCCTGAACTTGTGAATCGCTTCTTTGAGGTGGTCACGCTGCAAAAGGGCGGTGCCAGCCTCCTCGTAGAGGGTCTTGAAGTCTTGATGACCACCTTGATCGGCATGATTCTGCTTGCCGTTTACCATCCAGTACTCCTCATCTTCGCCATCATTATTTTGTTCAGCGTTTTTGTCGTCATTTTCCCGTTGGGCTACGGGGCCGTCAACACGGCCATCAAGGAAAGCAAAGCGAAATACGCCCTCGCCGCCTGGCTGCAAGAGCTCGCTCGCCATCCTTCCACGTTCAAATCACTGCCTGGTGCCACCTTTGCCCTGACCCGCAGCAACGAGATGGTTGCCGATTATGTCAAATACCGGCGGGCCCATTGGCGCGTGCTCATGCGCCAGATTATCGGCTCCCAGGCCATGCAGGCCTTTGGTACAGCTGCTGTACTCGGTGCCGGTGGCTGGCTGGTGATGGAGCGTCAGTTGACCCTGGGCCAATTGATCGCCGCAGAATTGGTCGTGGCCGCCTCGCTCGGCAGCTTCTCGAAATTCGGTAAGCAGCTCGAAACCTACTACGACCTTCTCGCCGCAGTAGACAAGCTCGGCTACCTGACCGACCTCCCCACGGAATCCAGCGGAGACGAGCCCATTGCTGCCGGCAAAGGTGCCAGCATTGAGCTGCGGCAGGTCAGCTTTGGCCACCATGCTGGCCACCCGCTCCTGCATGACATCAGCCTGATGATCCCCGCAGGCAGCCGCTTCGGCATCACCGGCGACGTCGCAGCCGGCAAGAGTTCGCTCATAGACCTCATCTATGGCTTCCGCGAACCCAATACCGGCACACTGCTGTTTGATCAAAGCGATTACCGCAACCTCAAGCTCTACGACCTCCGCGGCCATATCGCGCTGGTGCGTGGCATCGAAATCTTCCACGGCACCATCGAAGACAACATTCGGCTCGGCGTAAAGGATATCTCCTCTGCCGACCTGCGCCAGATTCTCGAAACGGTGGATCTTCTCGAAACCGTCGAAACCTTACCAGACGGGCTACAGACCATGCTCACCACCGGGGGCCAACCCCTCACTCCGGGCCAATCCTACCGCTTGATGCTGGCTCGCGCACTGGCGCTCAATCCAAGGGTCCTCATCCTTGATGAGATCCTCGACCGGATGGAAGACGGCCCGGGCCAGGACGCCCTCATGAAGCGCTTGATTTCCAGCGAAAACGCCTGGACACTCATCGTGGTGAGCCGTTCCCAATCCGTCTTGAAGAATTGTCTCCACACCGTAACCCTGGAACACGGCCAAATCAAAGGCCAAAGGAATCATGAAGCATGAAACCGGAAATTGATTTTCAACTTCCCGCACTCAAACAGGTAGGAGGCGCTGGGGGCGCCAGACTCCTGGCCTGGAGTCTGGGCTGCATTTTTGCCATCACCGTCCCGGCGTTGATTTTCGCCCCCTGGGTACAAAACGTCTCCGGCGTCGGCAAGGTAGTCGGAACTACCCCCTTTGAGCGCCAGCAAACCATCGACACTGCCGTCGAAGGCCGCGTCGTCAAGTGGTATGTCATCGAAGGCACAAAGGTCAAAGAAGGCGACCTCGTCGCAGAAGTAGCTGACAACGACCCTCTCCTCCTCGAACGCCTGAAAGAAGAGCGCAACTTCATCAACCAGCGCGTCGACCAGGCCAAGAGCCGCGTCACCGCCCAGGAAGTCGCCTTGCACCAAATTGAACTGTCCCGTCGCAACGCCCTCGAGAGCGCCCGCAGCCGCATCAAAGTCGCCGAAGACAACATCAAGGCGGCCCAGAACTCCCTCATTTCTGCTGAAGCCGTCCTGACCGCCAACAAGCTCAATCTGGATCGCGTGAAGACGGGTCTGGCAAGCGGCCTCTTCTCGCAACGCCAGTACGAACAACAAGTGCAGGCCAATGCCAGCTCAGAAGCTGACGTGGATCGGGCCAAAGCCAGCCTCCAGGCTTCGATGAACGAAAAACTCGCGCGAGACGCTGACTTCCAGAAAATCGAGACCGACTTCCAGAACTCCCTGGCTACCGCCACAGCAACTCTGGCAGCCGGCAAAGCGGATCTCGCCAACTCCGCCGCCGAAATGCAGCGTGTCGAAGTCCGCGTAGCCCGGCAGGCCACCCAGACCATACGCGCCCCACGCAGCGGCACCGTTTTGCGCCTGCTCGCCCAACCCGGCGGCGAACTCCTCAAATCAGGCGACTCCATCGCCGTCTTCGTACCCGATACCGCCAACCTCGTTGTAGAGCTATTCATGGACGGCAACGACATTCCACTGATCCATGCTGGTGATCAGGTCCGGCTGCAGTTTGAAGGCTGGCCCGCCATCCAGTTCGCCGGTTGGCCCTCGGTCGCCGTCGGCACCTTTGGGGGCCGCGTCATGCTGGTTGATGCCACCGACAATGGCTTTGGCAAATTCCGTATTCTCGTCGAGCCAGACCCCAATAGCGAAGGCTGGCCCTCCAATCGCTACCTCCGCCAAGGCGTCCGCACCAACGGTTGGGTTCTGCTCAACCAGGTCAGCCTCGGCTACGAACTCTGGCGTCAATTCAACGGGTTCCCACCCACCGTCACTCCGCAAATGGATACCGGAGGCAAGGAAGGCGGTAAGAAGAAGTGAGGCGACTCCTAGCCGCTGCTCTACTAACTTCGCTGGTAGCGACAGGCCAACAGCAGTTTCGTCTGCCTGCCCCGAAGCCCCTGTCCAATCGTCTGTCTACCAGCAAGAATCAGCTCATTCCCACCATGTTGACGCTGGAGCAACTGCTCGCCAGCGTCAACAAAAACTTTCCGCCCCTGCGCGCTGCCCTGCTGGAGCGCCCCCTCGCCGAAGCTGACCTGCTCAACCAACAAGGTCGCTTCGACCTTTCCCTGCGCAGTCGCGTCGATACCCAAAACTTCGGCTTCTATCAGAACGAGCGCTTCGAAATTGCCCTCGATCAACCCACCACCGCCTGGGGCTCTACGCTTTACAGCGGCTATGGTATCAGCCGTGGCCGCTACCCGGATTACGACGGAAAAGCAGTGACTAACGAGGCCGGTCAGTACCGCGCTGGCATCCGTGTACCACTGGCCCGAGATCGCGCTATCGACAATCGGCGTGCCGACCTCGGCAAGGCTCGCATCGGGCTGCGTCTGGCCGACCTGTCGATTGACCAACAGCGCCTCACCATCCTCCAGACGGCAACCCGCCGCTACTGGGACTGGATCGCCGCCGGCCGCCGCCTCCTCATCGCAAACACCCTGCTCGATGTCGCCATCGGCCGCGATGCCATCCTCACCGAAGCGGTAAAGATCGGTGCCCTTCCCCAGTTTGAACAACTCGACAACCAGCGCATCGTTCTCCAACGTCGCAACAACGTCGTGGAGGCCCGCCGCAGCCTCGAAAATGCCTCAATCGAGCTCAGTCTTTTCTTCCGCGACGATACGGGCCAACCCCTCCTGGCCGAAGCAGAGCGCCTGATCCCTGGCTTTCCAGAGCCCGCTGCTCTCACCGAGGGCCAGATGCTCGACGACATGAATGCCGCCCTCAGCCGCCGTCCCGACGTGCTCCGTTTCGTCTTCCAGCGCAACCAGGTACAAATCGACAAAAGGCTGGCCCAAAACCAGCGCATGCCCAATGTCGATCTCTTCGCGGAATACTTCCGCGAAGCCGGCGACGGCAGCGTCAAGCGCGGCCCGAACGACTTGCGTGTCGGCCTGATTTTCGATCTCCCGCTGCAACGCCGTCAGGCCACCAGCCGGATGCAAAACGCCGAAGCCCGCCTCGGCCAGATCGAGCAGCGCGAGAAATTCCAAAGAGATCAGGTCACAGCCGATGTCCGTGACGCCGCCTCGGCGGTAAGGGCTGCCTTCGAGCGCTCTAACGTTGTCTCTGACGAGCTCTCCGTCACCCGCCAGGTCGAAGACGCCGAACGTCTCCGCTTTGAGCTGGGCGACAGCACTCTCTTCGTCCTCAACCAGCGCGAGCAAGCCACAGCCGAAGCAGCCATCCGTGAAGCCAACGCTCTGGCCGATTACTTCCGTGCCTACGCCGCCTACGAACTGGCTATCGCCAAGGCCCTCATCCCAGGCGCTACCCCAGCCTTTACTTCACCGGCGAATAAGCCGACGCCTTAAACAGCGAGATTGTGATCACCCGGGGCGTAAACCCGTGGTTATCGATCGATTGTTGCCGCACGCGGTGCCATTCCGGGTCCCCCTGAAATTTAGTCCAGGCGGCTTCGCGTACTGCCAGGCTCTCAAACGGGGTCAGATAAGTCAGGTTCGGCATCTGAGGCCCCGCAATCGTGCTCGCATAGAGCACCGGATGAATTCCGCAGCGATGAAAGATCGGGATCTCTGGCCCCGCAAAGCGCTCATGCACCCCGTTCATTTGCCACTCGCTCGGTGCCTGATACACTCGCATTTCAAAAATGCGCCCGCTCGCTTCACTGCTCGACACAGAAGGCGAGTAGTCCGTCGCCGCCAGCAGGCTCACCGAATGCGAGAGGTAAGGCCCCTTGCGATCCCAGGCCGCATTGGCCGCAACCAGCGCCGCATCACCTTTCAACTTCAACCCCACCTCGCGCCAGGCCGCCACATCTCGAAATTCCTGCAAAAAGACCACCTGCGGCTGATGCGCCGCAACAATAGCCTCGAGCACCATTTGCGCCCCACCGCACTCCCGGGCCAGCGCCGGCAGCAGCGCCCCCTTCAGGTACTCATGCAGCCGGCCCAACTGTTCCCCGTTGTCCAGCAAAAATTGATGCAAGGCAAAGACCGGACCCGCCTCATAACGTGCTTCAATACCAATCAAGGTGCCTGTTCCTCCCCACATTTCCAGAAATTCGCGACGCTGTAATGTATTCTCCATTTGCGCCGCAGCCGGGCTACTAGTTAGAGTACCTTTGATGTCTCTTCGTTTGTTCCTTGTGGCGTTGTGCGCTGTGTTGCTCTCCGCCAGCGATTACCGCACCCCTGCCGGCACAGAAACTGCAGCCCGCCGGCCCGGCGCACAAACCATTCTGCCCGGTGGCCGCTTCGTCCAGCCTTTTGGCCAAACCCACATCACCGGCTCAGGCCCCTTCGGCATTGTAGTGAACGCCAAGGCCGACACGATCATCTCTGCCGACGGTGGCCCCAATCGTTTTTCGCTCACTGTCGTCAAGCGGGATGGCCAGCATTGGCGCACTCGTACCATCAAGGGCAAAAAGGTCAAGACAGACCCTGATGAAGAAGAAGAGGAAGAAGGCTTCCATAGCGTCTTCCAGGGCATGGCCTTCGAAGGCGATTCCGGCCTTTTTGTTTCTGAAGGCAACTCTGGCGTCGTCCGCCGCCTCGATTCCGACAACGGCAAGACCCAATTCAAACTCGAACTTAACCAGGGCGAATACCGCGACAGCTATTCCGGCGACCTCGCCTTCGACGCCAAGCGTCACCTTCTCTATGTGGTCGATCAGGCCAACTTCCGCGTCGCCATCTGGGATACCTCCCGCCGTCGTCTATTGCAAAGCGTCAAGGTAGGTCGCCTGCCCTTTGCCATCGCTCTCTCGCCAGACCAGAAGCGCCTCTACGTCACCAACCTCGGCATCTTCGAATACCAGTCCCTCCCCGGAGCCGACCGCAAGCGCCCCATTGAGACCGGCATTCCGTTCCCTGCCTTCGGTTTCCCCTCGAAAGAATCTCTCGAAGGCGTAGAACGCGAAACTGGCACGGGCAAAGTCAAAGTCGCTCCTCTGGGTGATCCTAACCGCGAAGACTCCAATTCGCTCGCCATCCTCGACGTCGCGGTTGCCGGCCAGGCCAAGCTGCTCAAGTTCATCCGCACCGGCCTTCCCTTCGGCGCGCAAAGCCTCGGTGGCAGCTCTCCCAGCGGCGTTGTTGCCACGGCAGATCGCATCTTTGTCGCCAATGGCCACAACGATTCCATTACCGTAATTGATGCCCGCAAGCTCGAACGCATCGAAGACATCAACATCCGCATCCCCAAGCTCGAATCTCTCCGCGGCGTCCTCCCCATCGGTCTCGCCTGGCATGAACCCACCCGCCGCCTCCTCGTAGCCGAGGCGGGCATCAATGCCATCGGCGTTGTCGACCCCAGCGCCCGCCGGGTTGTCGGCCACATCCCCAGCGCCTGGTTCCCCACCGATCTCACCATCAGTGGCGACAAAGTGTACGCCGTCGCCGCCAAAGGCTTCGGCACCGGCCCCAACGCCACCAGCACCCTCGCTCATGAGAAGAGTTTTCAGGCTGACCTCCGCCACGGTGCCATTCAGATTTTCGATCTCCCTTCTGACGCTGAGCTCGCCAACCTCACGCAAGCTGTCTACAAGAACAACGGCTTCATACAGACAGCTGACACCCCCGGCCCCCTCCCCGCCATCAAACATGTCGTCATCATCGTCAAAGAGAATCGCACCTTCGACGAAGTCTTCGGCGACCTTGAAAAAGCAGGCAACGCCGAGATCCGGGGCGCCTGGCTTCTGGCCCGCTACGGCCGCTACGGCATTGTGCAAACCGAGCGCAACGCTCTCAAGCCACGCATCAGCCAAAAGGGACAGGTCATCAGCCCCAATCACATTGCCCTCGCCCAACGCTTCTCGATCAGTGACAATTTCTACGCCGACTCAGAGGTCAGCGTCGACGGCCACCACTGGATCGTTGGCAGCTATCCCAACGCCTTCACAGAGTCCACTCTCATGGCCGCCTACGGAGGCCAGAAGGACTTCCGCCTCCCCACCACGGCTCCCGGCCGTCTGCTCTTCCCTGGCAGCAATTCGAGCGTCCACCCCGAAGAGCAGCTTGAGGGTGGTGCCCTCTGGCACCACCTTGAGCGCAACAAAATCAGCTTCCGCAACTATGGCGAAGGCTTTGAGCTCGCGGGTGCCGACGAAGGCACTGGCCTCAAACCCACAGGCGCGCGTTACCTGACCAACATCCCCATGCCGGACCCCCTCTATCGCAACTCTGCCCGCGATTACCCCAACTACAACACCAACATTCCCGATCAGTTCCGCGCCGACCAATTCATCAAAGACGTCAAGCAACGCTTCGTCGACGGCACCGAGACCCTGCCCCAGTTGATCTTCATCCACCTTCCGAATGATCATGGGGCCAAGCCCCGCCGCGAAGATGGCTACCCGGTCCCGGCCAGCTTCATGGCCGACAACGATTATGCCTTAGGCCGCATCGTCGACTTTCTTTCCCACACAAAGTATTGGGCTGACATGTCGATCTTTGTTACCGAAGACGATTCTCAGGGCGGCGTAGACCACATCGATACCCATCGCACCGTCTTCATGGCCATCGGCCCGTACATCAAGCAGAACTACGTTTCACGCGTCAACACCAGTTTCCCCAGCCTGCTGAAGACGGTCTTCCGGCTCCTACGCATCCCCTCGCTGAACCTCTACGACCACGCCGCCCAGGACCTCTCCGACTGCTTCACCCTCAGCCCTGATCTGACGCCGTTCACCGTGCGTCCTGCCAACCCTGAAATCTTCGACCCAGCGCGCGCCAAAGAACCACGCGATCCCATCCCCGGCCCACGCATGGACGACCCCTTCTATCTCCGTCGCGAACACGAAAAGAAACAACCATGAAATCTTTCCTTCTACTGTCCATCGCTGCCATGGCAGCTCTGGCCCAGGCACCCAAGCAGCTCCCTCCTCCCGGCGTCGAGATTCCCGCCGAAGTGCGCACACAGCTTGAGGCGCGCCTTAAGGAACTCAACCAGCAGATTGAGCCCATCGCCAAGCACCCGCTCATTGCCGACGTCCTCATCTTCCGCGAAGCAGCCCGCTACGCTCTCACTTACAACGAGTTCTTCAAGGCCGACGAAGGCGCCAAGGCCCTGCGTCTGCTCGAAGAAGGCCTCGTGCGCGCCCGCCAGCTTGCCAGCGGCCAAGCCCCCTGGACCACCGCCTCTGGCCTGGTCGTGCGCGGCTACGTCTCTGCCCTGGACGGCAGTGTCCAACCTTATGGCCTGGTGATTCCGGCTGGCTGGAAGCCCACCGACGCCAACCCCTGGCGCCTCGACCTCTGGTTTGCCGGTCGCAGTGAAGTGCGCAGCGAACTCAATTTTTTGTCAGAACGCATGACCCGTCCCGGCGAATTCACGCCCCCCGATGCCATCATGCTCCATGTCTATGGCCGCTACTGTAACGCCACCAAGTTTGCCGGAGAAGTCGACGTGCTCGAAGCCCTGGCGCAAGTCAGAAAGCAATACCGCATCGACGCAGATCGCATCTTCGCTCGTGGCTTCTCGATGGGCGGAGCCTCTACCTGGCACATGGCCGCCCATTTCGCCGACCTCTGGGCTGGTGCTGCACCCGGTGCCGGCTTTGCCGAAACGAAAGAATACGCCGACCTCGAAAAGAAGGGCGACGTCCGCCCCTGGTATGAACAAAAACTATGGCGCTGGTATGACGCTACCGAGTACGCCGCCAACTTCTACAACCTCCCTCTGGTTGCTTACTCCGGCGAGAAAGACCGTCAAATCCAGGCCGCAAATGTCATGTCACGCTACCTGGCCAAAGAGGGCCTGAAGCTCGCCCATGTCATTGGCCCCAACACCGAACACAAGTATCATCCAGACTCGAAACCCGAGATCGAAGGCCGCCTCGCTGCCATCGCCAAAACCGGGCGAGACTCTCACCCAGCCAGCCTCCGCTTCACCACCTACACGCTGCGCTACAACCGCATGCGCTGGATCACCGTCGATGCGCTCGACCAACACTGGGAGCGCGCTCGCGTCAACGCCCAGGTGCTGGACAACGGTGACATCCAGATCGAAACCGGCAACGTCGCAGCCTTCACCGTTCAGTTCCAGGCAGGCGGCTGGCGGCACTCCCTCGATCGTTCGATCAACATTCGCATCGACGGCCAACGCGCCGCAACCCTTGAGCCGCTCACCGACCGCAGCCTCTTCGGAACCTTCGTCAAGAAAAATGGCAACTGGCAGGCGGGCAGTCCCGATGCCGGCCTCCACAAGCGCCACGGTCTGCAGGGGCCCATCGACGACGCTTTCCTATCCAGCTTCATCCATGTCCTCCCTACCGGAAAGCCCCATTACGAAGCCACTGCCACCTGGGTCAGAGCAGAGAGCGACCGCGCCATCCGTACCTGGCGCAGCCTCTTCCGTGGCGAAGCGCGCGTCAAGAAAGACGCCGAGATCAATGAGGCTGACATCGCTGCGTCCAATCTCGTCTTGTGGGGCGACCCTTCAAGCAATGCGGTTCTCGCGAAAGTCATCGCCAAGCTTCCCATCGATTGGAGTGCCGGACGCCTCGCCATCGGCACCCAGAGCTGCGATGCCAGCAAGTGCATGCCCGTGATGGTGTATCCCAATCCACTTAACCCCAAACGCTACATCGTACTCAACAGCGGGCACACCATGCGGGAGGACTCCAATACGACCAATTCACAACAGACCCCTCGCCTTCCAGATGCCGCCCTCGTCGGTCTCGATGAGGCACCCGGCCCGGTGCGCCCCGGTCGCATCGTCTGGGCTGACTTCTTCAACGAAGACTGGCAACTCAAGCCGGCATCAACCAAGTAGCGTCGCCGCCAGCCTGGCCGCCGATGCAGAAAATGGCCTGGCGGCGGCAAAGGCCCGGGCCGCTTGCCCCATGCGCCGCCTTCGCTCCGGGTCACCGATCAGGGCCTCCAGTGCGGCGAGAAACTCGCGCTCATTGGCCACAAGAATTCCAATCTCAGGGTTCAGTATGGCTCTGGCACCGTCATGATCCCAGGCGATCACCGGCACTCCATGCGCCAGTGCTTCCATCAACGTCAACCCGTAGCTCTCTGACACCGAAGGAAAGACATACAGATCCGCAGCAGCAAAGGCATCCGTCTTGGCCTGCCCGCTCAAATGCCCTACAAAGCGCACCCGATCATCGGCCAGACGACGCAGTTTCGCCAGATACTTCTCCCCACCCATAAACGCCGCATTGCCGGCAATCACCACACGCAACTTGCCCTTGTAGTGTCGCAACGCCTCGAGCACACGATGCTGCCCTTTCTCAGGGGAAATTCGGCTCAGCATCAGAACCTGCGGCACCTCTGATTTTGGTTGTTCCACAAGCTCCCCCGTTCGGCTTGCTCCCCACGGAACGACATGGATTTTTTCTGGCGGCGTTTCCGGATAGCACTCCAGAATCGTCTGCTTCATCGCCTCGGTCATCACAAAGTGCCCCACCGAATGCCGTACGCACCGATGCTGGTTGGCAAACACCAAGCCCAAAGGCCCCGGCAACCAATCTTCCAGCGGACGCATCCAGCGCGCGGCCTGCTGCGGCTTCACCAGCCCCTTCAGATACATGCGCATCACAAACACCAGCACGTCCACATGCCAAATCGTAAAGACGCGATACCCGTGACGCGCCAGCAGGGCAAAGTCGGGGCCTTCACTGATGTCATTGGCCAGCACAACGCACTGCGCCGGGTCTTCCCGCAGAATCCGGTTCGTCGCCTCACGACGAAATCGATCGCAGAATCTGGTGTATTCGCCTTGGGAATATTGCACCAGCTCCTGCGGACTTTCGGTGGGGCAGATCAGCTCTACAGAGAAAGGTTTTGTTTGCGCCCACTCGGCTAGCAGTTGCCGTGCAATGGCCCCGCCGCCGCCAATAGAAACACCCTCTGCAGGGCCACCGTGTGCAGCCGTGTAGAGCAATTTCATCCGCTACTCCGGCCAGGTAACGTAGAGCAGGGTTGTGGGCTTGGCGGGCTCGATCGTAACGTTTCTGAGCAAACGCCAGCCTTCACCCTTGGTGTAAGGCTCCCCTGCAATCTTGCCCTTACCTTCGAGAATCATCACCACCGTGCGCGGCCCACTCAACGCCAGGGCGGCGTCAAGCCGCAACCGCTCGGTGCGGAAGTACTCGCATTCCACCACTCCGGTTTTCAAGCCCTGGTAAGGCCCCGTATGGCTGACCTCCATGCCGCGCTCGAGGTGCAATTCGCGCGGGCGTCCGTAGTCATACAGCCGATAGGTAACATCCGAGTTCTGCTGGATCTCGCAAATCGCAACGCCAGCCCCGATCGCATGCACTTCCCCAGCTGGTACAAAATAATTCTCGCCCGCCTTCACCTTGCGCCAGGTCAGCATCTGCTCAATCGCACCGCTCCGCGCGCCCGCTGCTACCTCTTCGGCGGTGTAGTCCTGGTTGAAGCCCAACCCGATCTCGCCGCCTTCATCCGCGCGAAGAATATGCCACATTTCCGTTTTGCCAAGCGACGCTTCATGCTGATTGCCGTAGGCGTCATTCGGATGCACCTGGATTGAGAGTCGCTCGGAAGTAAAGAGAAACTTGAACAACAGCGGCAACCGCTCTTCATCCTCAAACCAGACCTCTCCAATTTTCGATTCGGCATCAGCAAAGATGGGAGACAACTTCGTTGTCCCCCATATCTTTTCGTATCTCGTTGCCTGCAGCTTGCGTGCGCCCGGTCCGATCATCATCCGAGTTTCTTTACGAATTCCTCAATGCGGTCCAGACCCTTCTTCAGATCTTCCATCGAGGCCGCATAAGAGATACGTACATGCTCATTGGTGCCAAAGGCTTCACCAGGAACCACCGTCACCAGTGCTTCAGCCAGAAGCCGCGAAGCAAATTCCATGGGCGTATTGATCCCACCCTTGCCCAGCACACCGCTGATGTTCGGGTAAGCATAGAAGGCCCCTTGCGGCGTCTGCGCACTCACGCCAGGGATGGCCCGCAGCCGCTCCAGCGTATAGTCGCGCCGCTTGCGAAACTCAGCCAGCATCGTCGTAATCGAATCCTGCGGCCCCGCCACAGCTTCAACGGCTGCCTTCTGTGCAATCGAGTTCGGGTTCGAGGTGGAATGCGTCAGCAGTTTGCCACAAGCGTCAATCACAAACTTCGGTCCGAGCAGAAAGCCGATGCGCCATCCAGTCATCGCATAGGTCTTCGAGAGCGACCCCATCACAATGACGGTCTCTTTGCCACCAGGCATCGAAGCCATGCTGAAGGGCTCGCTGTCATAGAGAAAGCGGCAATAGCATTCATCGGCGAGAATCCAGATTCCGCGCTCCCGCGCCAGCTCATAAATCTTCTTCAGTTCCGAAGTCGGAATCACACCACCACTCGGATTGGACGGCGAGTTGATGATGATGGCCTTCGTCTTCGGCGTGATGTGAGCTGCGATGGCATCTGCTGAAACCGCAAAACCACTTTCTTCGGTCGACTCCACAAACACCGTCTTGCCGCCCGCATAATTCACGATGTCAGCAAAGCTCACCCAGTAAGGCACCGGGACAATCACTTCGTCGCCATCGTTGATCAAAGCCTGTATGACAGCGAAGATGCCGTACTTGCCACCGACCGTGACAGCGCACTCGGCCGGGGAATAGTCTGTGCCGTAATCCGTCTTGTGGCGCGCCACGATGGCGGCCTTCAGCTCGGCGGTGCCACCCGCAGGAGTGTACTTGGTGAAGTTCTTATTGATGGCGTCAATGGCAGCTTGCTTTACATTGGCAGGCGTGGAAAAGTCCGGCTCGCCGACACTGAAATCGACGACATCATGACCTTCACGGCGCAGACGGTCTGCATCAGCAGCAACCTTCATCGTGGCGCTCACGCTAATGCGTGAAATTCTCTCGGCAAGTACAGGGGGTGGCGCAACAGGCATTGGATTAAGTGCTTAACTCCTTTGAAATCGAGCCCGCAATCGGGACTCCACATGTGGCGGCACCATGCCGCCAATATCTCCGCCCAGACGGGCGACTTCTTTGATAATGCGTGAGCTCACAAATGAGTACTGCTCACTGGCCATCAAAAATACGGTTTCCAGATTCGGCTTCAGGCGCCGGTTCATCAGCGCCATCTGCAATTCGAATTCGTAGTCCGAAATGGCGCGAATGCCGCGCACAATGATCTTGGCGGATTCCCGCTCGGCAAACTCCACCAGCAGTCCATCAAAATCAGTCACTTCAATATTCGGAAAGTGGCGCACCGCTTCACGGGTCATCTCCACGCGTTCGGCGATCGGAAACAGCGGGTTCTTGTTCGAGTTCAACAGAACTCCCACCACGAGTCGATCTGCAAGACGGGCAGCCCTGCCGATCACATCAAGGTGACCATTCGTTATGGGGTCAAAAGACCCGGGATAAATTGCGGTAAGCACTCTAGAGGGTAAGCAACCATTGTAGCCCTTAGCTTCACCTCAGCCTCCGCTTAGAGGTTGAAACTCTTCAACATCCTGGCCCACGGCTCCCGGTACGGGCGCTCCAGCATGGCATTGGCTTCGCGGTCGCCAACGATTTCTTCCTTCACCGCGTCCCACTTCAAGGCTCGGCCCAACCGCAAAGACAGATTCGCCAGGTGGCAGGCCACCGCCGTCTGGTGCCCATCTTCGACATCGGCCACTGTCCGTTGACGCGACTTGATGCAATCAAGAAAATTGCGAACATGCAAATCGAACTGTTCCGGGCTCGAGCCCTTCTCGCTGCGGTTCTCAACCCACTTCTCCGGCTTGGTTTCCACCCGCACTGCCCCACCCGTAGGATGCCCCTGGAAAGTTGGAATCGCATTCTCCGGCGGTCGCTTGGCGTCCCCTGTAATCTGAAACCCGCCACGGTCGATCTTCAGGCTGCCCTTGGTTCCAAAGAACTCCAGGCCACTACCTGCCCCGGAACCCTGGCTCCCCTCACGATGACTCCACAGCGAAGTCATTCCCGGATACGTGTAGGCGGAATCCTGCGTATCGGGCGTCTCGCCATCATCGTCTACCGCAAATCGACCCCCGTTCGAATAGACCGCCTGCGGCCCTTTGTGCCCCAGATACCACTGCAAAATATCAATCTGATGGGCACCCAGATTCGTCATCTGGCCACCCGAATAATCCCAGAACCAACGGAAGTGATAGAGCGCCCGGTGTGGGCTGTAGGGTCGCTTCGGTGCCGGCCCCAACCACATTTCATAATCGAGTTCGCTCGGTGCCTGCTCCGCAGTCGGCTTGCCAAAGCCAGGCACGATGTTGCGAAACGAAGCCATGCGCACACTGTGCACTTTGCCGATCGCCCCATCGGCAATCAGTTGCCGGGCTTGCTGGTAATGTCGTCCACTGCGCTGCTGCGTCCCCACCTGCACCACACGCTTGTACTTGCGAGCCGCGTTGATCATCCAGCGCCCTTCCCGCACAAACAGCGTCATCGGCTTCTCCACGTAGACGTCCTTGCCCGCCGCACAGGCCATGATCGTCATCATCGCGTGCCAGTGGTCTGGCGTCGAAACCACTACCGCCTGGATGTCCTTGTCGTCGAGCAGGCGGCGAAAATCCTTGTAGCCCTTCGCCTTGCCGCCACAAGCCTGTATGCCTTGTTCCATGCGCGGCTGAAAGGTATCACTCATCGCAGCAAGGTCGACATCACGCTGGTTCTTGAAGTCAAATACGTGTTGCGCCCCGATCAGCCCGTATCCGACAAATCCAACCTGCAGGCGATCATTGGCGCCCAAAATCCGCGAATACGCGGCAGCCGACATGGCCGTAGCAAAGCTTCTTCTCGACAGTGACATCGCGAAAATCCTATCAGGTTTCGACACTCGCGATACGATGACTTTTTATGGCGTCACCATTGCTTGCCCTCGTTGAATCTGAAGATCGTTCCGTACTTGATGTTGTCTCGAAAGCCAAGGGCCCCGAAGGCTCCCTCCCGATCACCGCAGAAATGCTGATCCAAAGGCCCTCCGGTGACCTCTTCGGCTGGACGCAAAACGCCGGCATGGGCTTTGACCCCAAGCTGCTCGGCGGCAAAGAAATTCTCCTGCTCTCTACCCATGGCGGCATCCGGGCCAACGATGGAACTCCCATCGCCCTCGGCTATCACACCGGCCACTGGGAAGTGAACCTCCTCATGACCGCCGCTGCCGAAGAGCTCAAGAAGCACCGTGCGATTCCCTTCGCCGGCTTTGTCACCGACCCCTGTGATGGCCGCACCCAGGGCACCGTTGGCATGTTCGATAGCCTCCCTTACCGCAACGACGCCTCGCAGGTATTTCGCCGTCTCATTCGCAGCTTGCCCACCCGCCAGGGCGTCCTTGGCGTCGCTACCTGCGACAAAGGCCTCCCGGCCATGATGATGGCTCTCGCCGCCACACACACCCTGCCCACGGTGCTGGTGCCCGGCGGTGTCAGCCTCGCCACAGAAGATGGCGAAGACACCGGCAAGGTACAAACCATCGGGGCCCGCTACGCCCACGGTGACATTACCCTCGAACACGCAGCCGACATGGGTTGCCGCGCCTGCGCCTCTCCAGGTGGTGGCTGCCAGTTTTTGGGTACGGCCGGCACGGCCCAGGTTGTCGGCGAAGCCCTCGGCATGTCGCTGCCCCATTCTGCCCTCGCTCCTTCGGGTGCCCCCATCTGGCTGGACATGGCTCGCCGCTCCGCCAAGGCGCTCCTGTTCCAGTCCGCCAAAGGCCTCACCACGAAACACATCCTCACCCAGGCTGCCCTCAACAACGCCATGGCGGTCTTTGCGGCCTTCGGTGGCTCTACCAACGTCCTGATGCATCTGGCAGCCGTGGCCTACCATGCCGGCCTCAAGCGTCCCACCCCTGCCGATTGGACTCACATTCACCGCCAAATGCCGCGCATGGTCGACGCTCTCCCCAACGGGCCTCGTAACCATCCCACAGTACAGGTCTTCCTCGCCGGCGGCGTCCCCGAAGTCATGCTCCACTTGCGCGCCGCAGGCCTGCTTGATCTGTCGGCCACCACGGTCACCGGGCACACGCTCGGCGAATCTCTCGATTGGTGGGAAAGCAGCGAGCGCCGCCATCACCTGCGCAAACTCCTCAAGGAACGCGATGGTGTCGATCCCGATGACGTGATCCTCTCGCCCGATTCGGCCCGCTCCCGTGGCATGACTGCCACCATTTGCTTCCCCCACGGCAATCTTGCCCCCGGCGGTGCCGTTATCAAAAGTACTTCCATCGACCCCAGCGTGGTCGACGCCGATAACGTGTATCGCAAGCGCGGTCGCGCCCGCGTCTTCCATAGCGAGCCGGCAGCGATTGCCGCCATCAAGTCCAAGGGTGAAGATCGCATCCACGCCGGTGACATTCTCGTCCTGAGTTGCCGTGGCCCCATGGGTAGCGGCATGGAAGAAACCTACCAGCTCACCAGCGCCCTGAAGTTTCTAGACTTCGGCAAGCACGTTGCCGTTCTCACCGATGCCCGCTTTAGCGGCGTCTCCACCGGTGCCTGCATTGGCCACGTCACCCCGGAGGCCCTTGCCGACGGCCCGATCGGCAAAGTCCAGAATGGCGACTGGATCGAAATCATCATCAACCGCAACGACCTCACCGGCAGCGTCAACCTGATTACAGAGGCCGAAGGCGTCGCGGGCGGTGATGCACTGCTGGCCGCCCGGCAGCAACCCGCTGACCAGGCAGCCGACCCGCAATTGCCCGCCGACACCCGCCTCTGGGCGGCTCTTCAGGATGTCAGTGGTGGCACCTGGGGCGGCGCAGTCTATGACGTTGAGAAAATCCTCGCCGTCATTGCTGCCGGCAAAAAACAACTCGGCCTCTAGACGATCGGTTTCACTTCAACGCGCTTGTACATGGCCTTGGTCTGCTCCAGATTGGCAAAGCTGATGCCGGGCAGCATCGCCGAAGCCGTGCCCGCGGCAACACCCCAGCGCATCGCGTCGTAAAAGGCCTTGCCCTTCATCATGGCCCAGGCGAAGGCTGCTGCCATGGCATCACCAGCACCAATCGGGCAGACTGCGTCCACGCGCGGCGGAATCGCCTCAAATACCCGCTCTGCCGTGCAACCCACCGCCCCCCGCGCCCCGAGAGAAAGCAGTACCGTCTCGGCACCCATGTCCCTGATCCGCTGCGCGGCCTCCACAAAATGGCTGCGCGTCAGCAGCGCGCGGCCCAGCAGTCGCTCCGCCTCGGGCTGGTTCGGCGTCACCACCGTGGGCCCAGCTTCAATGCTGAGAGCCAGGGGGTCGCTATCGGTATCAAGCAACGTACTCACCCCGTGTTGTTTGGCCGCCCCGATTAACCGCGAATAAAAGTCATTGGTAACCCCGGGAGGCACACTCCCGCACAGCATCAGCCACTTTGCCTTCGGCAATCGCCGAATGATCGCCTGCTCAATGGCAGAAACTTCGGCAGGTGCCAGGTGCGGCCCCCGCTCGTTCAACTTCACACTCAAACCCTGTTTATCCGTGATCGAAAGATTGCGCCGGATCGCATTCTTCATCGGCACAAACTCCGTGGCAAAACCATAGCTGCGCATCAGCGCTTCAAACTCAGGGCCACTCTCCCCGCCTGAGAATGAAATGGCCAGCGTCTTGCCCCCAAAGGAATGAATCACCCGCGATGCATTGATGCCTCGGCCACCCGCACTCTCATGGCTGTTGAGAATGTAGGCCCGGTCTTCAAAAACAAGCTGGTCGGCAGAAATATTCTGATCCACGGCCGGATTCAGTGTAACGGTGATGATCAAGTTTCGATTGTACTTGCTACCCTT
The DNA here is from genome assembly GCA_044340255.1 of Bryobacter sp. GTDB lineage: Bacteria > Acidobacteriota > Terriglobia > Bryobacterales > Bryobacteraceae > Bryobacter. The sequence goes on from JBIITX010000019.1 coordinate 84,565, forward strand.
AGGGCTTGTCTCGTGATGCCAATTCTGCCGCCGCCTGGTGGAGCCTTGCCGCAGTTTGTTTCTTCTGGGGCACGACCTACCTCGGCATCCGCGTTGCCCTCGAGGGCCTGCCCCCGCTGGTTTTGGTCGCCAGCCGCTTTCTGCTCTCTGGTGCGCTGATCCTCGCCTTCGCCCTCTGGCGAGGCTGGGCCATGCCGCGCGGTGCCGCCCTCTATTGGCCCATCGGTACAGGCATGCTCACTCTGGGTGTAGGAAACTACTGCCTTTCCCTCGCCGAAACCTTCATCCCCAGCGGACTCGCCTCTCTCTTCATCACCGTAAGCCCCTTCTGGATGGTGGGGATGGAAAGACTGGTTCCCGGCGGCACCCGCTTCAACCCCAAGGCCCTCTACGGAATGCTGATCGGCTTCGCCGGTGCCGTTTGGCTGGTTGGCCCGGAGGCGCTCACTTCAGGCCTCAATGGCAATACCGTCAAGGGCTTCCTGATCCTGCAACTCTCCTGCCTCGGTTGGTCGCTCGGCTCGATCCTCCAAAAACGCCGCTCTGACAATACCAACCCCATCCTCGTAGGGGCGATCCAACAATTCTCTGTCGGAATTCTGACCGGTATAGCCTGTTTGGTTCAGGGGGGGTGGGATGTCCAGCTTAGCCCGAGGGTTCTGGGTGCCGTGGTCTACCTGGCTCTGTTCGGATCCATCGTTGCCTATAGTGCCTACCTCTACTCCCTGCAGCACCTACCCCTCGCAATCGTCTCAATCTACACGTATATCAACCCCGTTGTCGCCGTCACTTTAGGCTGGTTGTTCTACCGCGAAGAGTTTGGCCTCAAAGAACTCGGTGCCATGTTGGTCATCTTCTCAGGCGTTTGGCTGGTCAAGAAGTTAAGTGCTTCCACTTAGCGCAACTAAGGTAAAATTCTTTTTTTTTCAATACCTTAGAACCCTCAAGAATGTTCCATAATTCGGTATGACGTTAGGTTGACTCGCAGTACTAAGGCCGAGCCTGAGGTGTTGGTTTCACATCGGAACGAAAATTCCCGATATGAAACATGAAACCCGCTTTGGGTCCCGCTTTGGTTCTGTGGAAAACTCTGCCGTCTGCAGATTTTGCAATGTAGAATTCTTAACTTCTTGTTAACTCTTTTTATTGCAATAGCTTAGGGCAGTTACGAGGGATCTGAAATGGCTTCCACTTTGCGCCAATTTAAGGCTAAAGTTTCCGAAACAGAACGGCACGATCCTTGCATTCAATATTGCGTCGCCGACGAAATCAAATCGCGGCGAGCCGGCAAAAGGATGGAAGCAATGCGTAAGCCCCCTACTAAAGAATTCATCGGCACCAAGACCTCACAAGTTGAGGGCAAGTCCAAAAAAGCATCTTCCTCTTCGAGCCGGGTAACCAACCCCAATGCCCGTATGGAGATCCAACCCATGACCGTCGAACAACCGTCACCAGCACAACTTTCGTTCCAGACTCTTTCTCACACCATGGAGGCCAATTCCGCCATGGAGGCCGCCCACCCCGATCAGAGCAAATTTGCCAATCGGGACCGCGTGGTTCTGGAGCACCTTCCCCTGGTGAGAGCCATCGCCGTTCGGGTCCATGACAACCTTCCGGTCCATGTCGACCTCGATGACCTTATCCACGCTGGCATCATGGGCCTCTTCGACGCTGCTACCAAGTTTGATACCGACAAAAACGTCGCCTTCTCCTCTTACGCCAAGCACCGCATCAAGGGTGCCATCCTCGACAGCCTGCGCCAACTCGATTGGGCCTCACGCGACCTCCGCCGCCGTCACAAGCAGGTAGAAGCCGTCACCCGCGATCTCGCCTCCGAGTTGCAGCGCAACCCCACCGAGCAGGAAATTGCCAACAAGATGGGTGTCGAAGTCGACCGCTGGCGCCAAATGATGATCGACCTCCGCAATGTCGGTCTCGTCTCCGCCTCCACCCGTACCCACGAGAGCGAAGACATGCCCGCTCCGGACTTCCCCACCAGCCCTGACCACCACCCGGACACCATCTGTGCCCGCGAAGAGCTGCGCGGCCTGCTTAAGTCCGCCCTCAACACCCTGCCCGAGCGCTACCAGCGCGTCGTCCTGCTCTACTACTCGAACGAACTGACGATGAAAGAAATTGGCGGCATGCTCGGCATCAACGAAAGCCGCGTTTCCCAGATCCACAAGGCCGCCCTCGAGAAGATGGCAAACGCCCTCGGCCAGGCCGGTATCAGCTCCGCCGCCGCCTTCTAGCCCTAGCGCACGTCAATCGCGTAAGGCATCCATCGCAGCATCCCGCCCTGCCGCAGCGCAGGGCGCAATGCGCGGCGCATCTCATCGGCAAAGGCAGGCTTCTCGATCCGGAACAGTCCGCCCATCGCCGCACTCACCAACTTCTCATCGCTGAACCAACGCTCGAGCGTGTTCTGAGCTGGCGGATACGGCACAATCTGATACTTGCTATCCGTCCCTATCTTGGCCTTCTTCAGCAATTCCGCCATGGCAGCATCAATGCCACCGATTTGATCGCTCAAGCGCTTGGCCCCAGGGTCTGAAGCAACCCAGGCCCTGCCCTGCGCCAGCGGTTCAATCTCTTCCACCTTGGCACGCCGTCCCTTGGCCACCTTACCCACAAAGTTCGTATAGCTTTCGTCGATCCCTTCGCGCAGCTTCAAGCGGGCCACATCCGACAAGGGTTTGTACTCCGAATCGATATCCGCGTTCTTGCCGCGCTGCATCCCATCTTTGGTCAAGCCGATCTTCTCGTAAAGACCCTTCAGATTCGGCCTTCCGTAAACCACGCCAATCGAACCGGTAATCGTACCCGGATAAGCAAAAATCGGATCCCCCGTCACGGCCATGTAGTAACCACCGCTGGCCGCCACATCCGACATCGACACAACAACCGGCTTCACCTTGCTCAATTCTTCGAGCGCCGCCAGCAGTTCGTCAGAGGCAATCGCATCCCCACCCGGCGAATCGATCCGCAACAACACAGCCTTATAGGAAGCATCGTTCTTCAGCTCATAGATATGCCGGATGAAATCCCGCGAGGCAATCATCCCCTCACCAAGTCCACCACCCCGCACAATGTCGCCCTCGGCCACAAAGTACGCAATCTTGTTGTCCGATTCCCGCTCCCAGCGAAACCGGATCTGCTTGCGATAATCCCGTGCCGACGAGGCGCTCTTGGTGGACACATTCGCCTTCTTGGCCAATTGCTCGCGCGCCACGTTGTCGTACTCGAGGGCATCTACCAGCTTCGCCTTGAGCGCCGCTTTGGCCAGATACGGCCCATCGTCCATCAGCTTTTCAATCTCTTCCGGGGTCCGCTTGCGACCCTCGGCAATCCCCTTAACCATCACATTGAAGATGCCGTTCAAAATCGCACCCATCGATTCCCGCGTCTCCGGCGTCATCGACGTCTTCGTATAACTATCCCCAAAATCCTTGTACTTGCCAGCATGCACGATTTCCATCTGCACACCCAGCTTGTCGAGCGTGTTCTTGTAATAGGTCCGCTCCACGCGCAAACCCTTCAAATCCAGAACATCTTCGTCCACCATCGACACCCGGTCCAGCCCCGCCACCAGGTAATAGTCTTTCGCGTTCGGGCTACGCATAAAGGCATGCGCTGGCTTGCCGCTCTTCTTGAACTTCGCCAGCGCCATGCGAATCTCTTCGGCCTTGGCCCATCCAAGCGACGCCCCGCCAGTCTCGACCATCAAGCCTTTGATCTTGTTGTCCGTAGCGGCCTTCTCCAGCACCTGCTTGATTTCCAGCACCGTCCACGGGCTCTGCTGGTCCAGCCACGGAATCGGAATCTCATCCGCCGGATGCTCCTGAATCTCTCCGTCCAGTCGCAAGGTCAGGTAAGATTCAGCGGGCGTATCCGGTACACTCTTGCTTGCCATGCGCACCAGCGCAAAGCCCACAATCAAAACCGCTACGCCCGCAAAGACAAATCCGCAAAGGATGCCGAGGAGAAACTTCTTCATACTCCTTCTAGGATACGGTCGAATCGCTTCCCAACGTCAGCCAGGTACGCAGCATCTCCACCGCGCAACTCCACCGTAGCGATTCCGTTGTAGCCAATTTCGCCAAAAGCCTTGTGAACTTCCTTCCAGTCAATGTCGCCTTCATGCAAGTCCACAAACTCAGCCAGGCCCTTGCGGAAGCGGAAATCCTTGATATGCACCTTCGCAATACGGCTCTTGCCCAACGTTCTCACCCAGTCCTGCGGATAGCCAAACAGCACCATGTTGCCCACATCAAGATAAGCCTTCAGGTAGGGAGACTTGAATTGATCCACATACTGCACCATCTCCATCGGGCTCAACAAAAACTTGTTCCAAACGTTCTCGACAGCAATCACGACCTTCGCCTTCTCCGCCTCGGGCAGCAAAATCTTGATCTGCGCCGCGCTCTTCTTCCAGGCCTCTTCGTAATTGCTCTTGGGCCCCACCACTGCGGGCACCAGCAGCACCGTGCTTGCTCCCCAGGCCTTCGCGTTACGAATGCTCGTGCGCATCCCCGCCATCGCCGTATCCACCGTCGCCGCCTCGGGCGAATTCATCGGATACTTCCAGTGCGCCATGTTCATTACGCCGTGGATCTTCAAACCCACATCAGACGCCGCCTTCGCAATGGCTGCCTCTTCTTTGGCATCTTCGGCAGTGCCCATCTCGAGGTGCGTAAACCCGGCTGCCTTGGCCACTTCGAATTTCGATTTCCAATCTGGCAGCTCCTTCGGCAACATCCCCCCGAGCACTGCTTTCTGGATCGGCAGCCGCGCCGCTTGCGCCTGGCTGGCCAACATCCCGGCTCCGGCCACCATCATCAAATCTCTACGGTTCATGATTTCCTTACTCCTTAAGCCAGCGGATAACTCATCTCACCGGCAATCTTTTTAATGTACTCGAAGCCTTCTTTGTATTCCTCGGCCGTCTTCAGATGCTCCAGCATCAGCGGAACGGGCGACTTCATACTCCGCAAACCTCGCAAATAAGCCCGGTAATCCACTTGGCCGCGGCCAGGGATCACCTCCAAAAAGTGCACGTTCAACTCCACCACCCACTCCAGATCCTTCGCATGGCAGCTCTTCAAATACGGCCCCAGCTTGCGGAAGCACTCCTCAATCAACACCCCGCTCTGATAAAACTTCTCCGGCGAATTGATCGCATTGCAAACGTCCAGATGCACCGCAAAACCCTTACGGTCGATCGCCTTGATCAACCTCAAATAATTATCCGGCGTATCCGGATACGTCCACCCCATCACCTCCAGCGTAAAGAAACTCCGCTTCGGCTTCACCGCATCGACAATCCGCCGGCAATTCTCCACCGTCGCATCAAAGCCTTCCTTCGACATGTTCTTCGGATGCGGCCCATACCAATGCTTCTCGTTGTAGCTCCCGGAGATGTCCACACAACACCGCGCCCCCACTTCATCAGCAATCGCCATCCGCTCCACCACGTAATCGAAATTCTCTTTACGCTTCACCGGGTCGACATCGAGCAAATTCTTCCAGGCCCCCACCTCGGCAATGACAACCTTTTCTTTCGCAAAGGCGGCTTCAATCGCCCGCAGCTTTTCTTTCTCCCCAATCCGCACCGGAGGGCAATACGCCGCGCTATAGCCAACCCGGCGGTGTTCCCGGGCCAATTCAGCCGGGTCATCCGACTTCAAAAAGACAGGCGCGCCAATGAGTAAAGCCCCCGCGGAGGCAGATGCGGGGGCTTCAAATGCGGCTAAGGCCAGATTCGACGTTAGTTTCAGGCAATCACGACGGGTCACGTAGCGATTGTATATAGATTTGTGTGCCGATTAAACCAGGTTCGGGATCTTGATGATCTTCTTCTGGATGGCATACTGCACAAGCTGGGCTTTGTTATGGATGTCGAGCTTGCGCATCAGGTTGAATTTGTGGGCTTCTACCGTCTTGACGCTCAGGTTCAGGTCGCAGGCGATCTCTTTCACGCTCTGACCTTCCGCCAGCATCTTCAGCACTTCGCGTTCACGCGTTGTCAGCGTGGCAAAGCGCGGCACACGATTGGCGCTCTTGATGCGGCTCCGGAAGTCATCCACCAACTGGCTCAACATGCGTGGGCTCAGGTAGCTGCCGCCGCGACAGATGTCACGGATGGCGCTCACCAGCTGTCCAGAAGGGCTGTCCTTCAGTACATAGCCGCTGGCACCGACTTCCATGCCTTCTACCAGGTAGTCTTCATCGTCGTACATCGTCAGAAACAAAATCTTTGTTTCGGGACGGTTCTTTTTGATCTGCCGGGTCGCTTCAAAACTGCTCAGCCCAGGCATGCCGATATCCATCAGCACCATATCCGGGCGCACTTCTGCCGCGCGATCCACAGCGTCTCCACCGTTGCTGGCTTCGGAAACTACTTCCATGTCTGCTTCCGCATTGATAAGCGTTTTGATCCCCTGCCGAAACAGTGTGTGATCATCCGCAAGCAATATACGAATCTTGGCCATATTCCACTTACCTCCCCTGATTCAGGGTTAATGGTTCACTTCGCGCAACAGCGGCAACTCGATATGGATTCGAGTCCCCTTCCGGAAACGGCCCTTGAACTTCATGCCTCCACGAGCCACGGATTCACCCAGTCGCGATACTTGCGCATCGCCTTTGGCGGCTCCGTTCTTTCCAGTACCTCTCGGATGGCTTTCGACATAAAACTTGCCACCAAGCAGTGCTACACGTTCGCGTAACCCAGCTAATCCGTAAGAATCTCTTCTCGACAACGCTTCTTCGACTTCAAAGCCGACGCCATCGTCTTCTACGTTTAGCCTCAACACTCCATCGGCACCTTCGATCGAAATGTTTACATGTGTTGCCTGAGAATGTTTGCCCACATTGTTCATACATTCCTGAACAAGCCTATAGACAATCACCTCAGTCTTCTTAGGCACTCTTCCCATACGGGATAGTGCCAGCTTTACGCGGGCAGGGTGCACCCGGCTAAAGCGACTCACCAGTTGGCGTAAGGCCGCCCCCAAGCCCAACTGCTCCAGAACAGCTGGGCTCAAGGCCGCAATCAATCGGCGAATCTCAAGAATCGTCCGTTCCGTTAAGTCTCTTGTTTCCTGCAACTTGCCCTTCAGCTCATCCGCCTCCGGCAGCAAGTTTCCTTCGATCATTTCCAGTTGCAAACGAATGCAAAGCATCGATTGCCCCGCCTCGTCATGCAACTCGCGGCTGATCCGGCGCCGCTCCATTTCTTCCACCTGCAGCATCCGCTCTGCCAGCCGCCGCACTTGCTCTTCGCGCGCCGCCAGATCTTCCATCAGGCGCGCCTTGGCCGCCCCCATCAGGCACCGCTCTGCCGCAATCTCCAGCATTTCCTGCTCGCGAGGCAGCCATTCATACGATTTTCGAAATCGAAACTGCATCACGCCCCGCAGCTTCGCCCCATCCATCAGCGGCACGCTCCAACAGGTGGCATAACGGTCGCGCGTTCGCTTATCCAGCACCAGCCGCCCCTGATAATCCGCTTCATCCAGGCAAAAGGGAATCGCCAGCGACTGCGCCAGCTCCGGCTCATTCGTCACCAGATGCGGCGGCGTCTTCGTCCCCTCCCCCACATAAGCCATCGGAACCAGCACCTGATCGTTCTTATCCAGAAAGAAAAGACTCGCGCTATCAGCGTGATACTGCAGCGCCAGCGTGTTCATAAATCGCCGCAAAAGCTCGTTCAGCCCACGGCTCTCCAACTCAATCCGAAACAACTCGCTATAGGCCTGCGTTTCACTCTCACGCACCTGGTAATAAGCGTTATTCAGCGTCAGCAACACACAGAAGTGCAACTGCTCATTCGCCCACCGAAACTCCCCAGCCCGCTCCTTCGCCAGCCGATCCGTCAACGGCAACAGCAAGCGGTCATACTCCTGCAACGCCTGTTGAATCCCCCCCGGCGGCAGGTTCAGCTTCGCCAGACGGCGCCCGCTGTACTCCACCTGTTCGAGAAACTCCAGCATCGACTTGCGGCTCCCCTTGGCCGGCCCCAGAATCCGCGCCGCAGTACCCGTAGTAATCGCAATCAATGCCTGAATTTGCCGCGCCTCAAAGCGCAACCCCTTCAGCCGGTCCACAAACTGCTTCTCCAACCGGTCCGACAACGGGCAAAGCCATTGCGCCAGCCCGGCCAGCGGCTTGCGGACAGGATCTTTCAGAATGTGTGCGGCATTAGCCAGCACGGTCGAAGCTTCAACTCTTGGGACGGCGGTCGCCATTTTACTCTTCCCCATCCATCGAGTGCTACAGCCAATAGCTTTAGCCCGACGGTGCGATAATCCCTTTACTGTGAAACCCACGCACCGCTTCGCCGCCGTCGACGCCCTACGCGGACTGATCATGATGATCATGGCAATCGACCACTCCAACGCCTACGTCTCCCGCCAGCACGGCAGCGAGTTCTGGAACGGAGCCATCGCCATCTACTCCAGCTCCTTCGCGTTTCTCACCCGCCTCATCACCCACCTCTGCGCCCCCGGCTTTTTTTTCCTCATGGGTGCCGGCATCTACTGGTTCGCCACCTCCCGCACCGAAGTCGGTTGGACCCAAATGCAAACCGTCCGCCGCACCGCCTCCCGCGGCTTCGCCATTCTTCTGGTTGGTCAGATCTTCGAGTCTCCCATCCTCTATTTGCAAACCCTGATGAAGCCGGCCGCTGTGCACCTCGCCCACATGCCCATGTCGATTCCCGCAGACGGCCTCCCTCCCTACATGGGCTTCATCACACTCTCCGGGCTCGGGTCGGTCATGATGCTCTGCGCCCCGCTCCTTTTGCTCCGCCCTGCGGCGTGGCTGGCAGTTTCCGCCGCAGCCGTCCTCGCCACTCACACCCTGCTGCCCGCCTCGGGCAAAGTCGGGCCCGCCTGGTTCACCATTCTGCTGGCTCCCGGCCTCTCACAACATGTCCTGGCCATTTACCCCGTCATCCCCTGGCTCGCCGTCTCCGCCTTTGGCATGTACTGCGGCTACCTCTGGAAGCAGCATCCAACTCACCGCAATCGTCTTTGGTGGCTCGGCCTCGGCCTCATCCTCCTCGCCGTCACACTGCGCATGGCAGGGGGTTGGGGCAACATCGTCCCGGCCCGCGATTCCAGTTGGATCGAGTTCCTCAACAACGTCAAATACCCACCCTCACTCGTCTTTTGGACTCTCTCCATCGGCACCAGCCTCCTGCTGCTCACGCTGCTGCTGCGAGCACCGTCTGGCTGGACCTCCAGCCGCTCCCCGCTCATTGTCTTTGGCCAAAGCCCTCTCTTCTTCTACATCGTCCACTTCTACGTCCTGACCGCCATCGGTTACAGCTTCTTCCCCGAAGCCGCACCACTACCGATCACTTATGTTGTCTGGGTCTGTCTACTCGGCATCATGTATCCGCTCTGCCTGCTCTATCGCAACTTCAAAATGCAAAAGCCGCCAGAATCCCTCTGGCGGCTCTTCTAATCAGCTTGCCCTGAAACTAGCTCAGTAGCTTCCGGCAGTGCTCATAGCACTTCTTCACTTCCACGACCGTATCGGCACCCTTGTACTCGTACTCGATATTGGCCGGGAACTTGTACTTCTTTTTCGACATCAACTCCAGCACCGCCTTGATGGGCGTATCGCCTTCGCCAAACGGCATGTTCGCGCCCTGATTCTTCTTGCGGTCCTTCAAGTGAATGCAAACCGTGCGCTTCGCCGTCTTCTCCAGGTACTCAACCGGATCAAAATTCGCCGCCCAGAAGTGGCCGATATCAAGATTGATGCCAATGTACTTGCTGGTGCCGTTCATCGCTTCGGCAAAGTTGTCGGGCGTAGCAAACTCGTTGGGCTTGATGTTCGAGTGGTTGTGCATCCCAACATAAACTTTGGCTTTCGCAGCAAAGGGGTCAATCCGCTTCGCGGTGGCGATGTTGGAAGACGCCGTGATCTTGTCGACACCCAGCGCGTGGGCAAATTCAAAGCCACGCTCAATTTCTTTGTCCGAGTAGTCATCGCGGAAGCTGTAGTTATAAGCCCACAACTCAATGCCGGCATCATCCAGCTTTTTGCGAATCTGCTTGAAGTGATCGAGACTCACCGTCTCGCGCCACTTGCGCATCTCGGCGCGGTCGCGGATGCGGGGCTCGGCGTGGCCGCTAAACAGTTCCACCGACCCCAGGCCGATTTCCTGCATTGCCTTGATGGCTCCATCAAGGTCACGATCGCGAAAGCTATAGCTCTGCGCTCCGATCGTCACACCCTTGATGGTGGAATTGATTTTGGCGGCAGATAACGAGGCCGCACTCGCCGTGGCCAAGGCGCCAGCGGTGAATTGTCTGCGAGATAGCATGTAGCTATTCTATGCGCGCCGCGAGGAAAACTTGCGTCCCACCTACGTTCGCATTGCCAAGACCGGAAAGACGAATCAGGTAGGTCGCACCTTCCTTCACCGCCAGCCGCATCACCGGCTGCGTTGCCGACCGCTCACAACCGCGCTCGTTTTCTTGCGCAGCGCTCCCTTCGTAGGCAGCAATCACATTGCCCAGCGCCGCACCGTTCGGGGCGGTTGTAAAGGTGCTGAGGTACAGTGTGCCCGTGAAATTCGGTACAAAACGGAACCAGTTCCCTCTGGAATCCACGGCCTCTGTGCAGGAATGCACCGGGCCTGATTCCGGGTTTGGCGCTGGCAGCAATCGGCTGTTAGTCACACCCACGAACGGCAGCGTCGTAAGTGCAACAGCTTCTTCCACCACCGGTACGCCAACAATGTTGCGTGCCCCCCCTTGGGTAAAGGGAACAGGGCGCTCCCCAATCAACACTTCACCACTACGCGGCGTAGTACTCGTGTTCACAGAAAACTGAAGATTTACGTCCCGCGGACCCACACCTGAGGCAGGTACCGCCCTCAGCCATGTGGAGTTGGGAAGAATACTCCAACTACAGCCTTCCTCCGTTTCCAGCCTTTGCGACAGCAATCCGCCAAACGCAGGCTGCAATCCCGCCGTTGCCAATCGAAAGCTGCAAGGCAATGGCTGCCCGCCACCCAACACCACAGACCAGGCTCCGCGCCCATGCGTAAACGCGTAGAGAGTAGAAACTCCGTTCTCCCGCTGGATGTTCATCGATTCCACAACCGTGTTCACAAAGCCAGCATCCTCTTTCGCCCAGGTCTTGCCACCATCAAAGGAAGCAAAAATCCCGGCATCCGTTCCCACAAAAAGATTGTCGGAATTCCCAGGGTCTACAACCACCGAGTGCGCTGGCAAATCCGGCAACCCTGTATCGCCCTCTCCATCCCAGCGGCTAAAGCTCGCCCCACCATCGGTAGAACGAAACAGATGTCCCGCACCGGTGCTGTTGTTAAACGTGCTCACGGTCGCGTAGACAATATCCGTGTTATTCGGGTCAAACTCCAGCCAGGAGATATATCCGTTGGGGCGGGCAAACTCAAAGGGCCACTCCGAACTGTCATCGTCCCGGGTGGCTGTGTTGCTGCGGTAGACCCGTCCCGTCGTGGTGCCAAACACCACTCGGTCTGGATTGCCAGGAGCAACAGCCATGGCGCTGATGTTGCCAACAGGGATCGCCTGGCTTACCCTCGCCCAGTTATCAGCGCCATCCGTAGTCCGCCACAAGCTTCGGCCGCCAATGTACAGCCTTTGCGAATTGTTCGGGTCCATACGAAACGGCGCAATGAACAGGAAGTTCGCCGAGGGCTCTGTGATGCCTCGCGTTGCAGCGCTAAAGTTGATACCGTTCAACGAGCGCCGCAAGGACAGCCGCGTCGTTTCGGCGTAGATCCGATTCGGATCATCGGGCGCTACGGCCACATAGCCACCGTCACCGCCCACCATCGATTGCCATCCCCCAATGCCCAGGGCCGCCGCACCGCGGTTGGTGCCATTGTCCTGCTTGCCCCCAAAGTACGCTTGCCCCCCTGGAAACGTAATGCCATGGTAGAACTGCGACGAAGTCATGCCGCGCGTAATCGTCACGAATCGCATCCTCGTGCCACCTGTAGTGCAGGTATCAACGGGGTTCATCCCCACTGCTGCCGTCGCATTGTCGGTTCGATTCAGGCCACCGTCATTCAAAAAGTAGACCGTCTGGTTCGCTTCCCCATCGTAGTTGGGATGGAACAAAATCAAATGCTGGTCGGCGTGTACATAAGCGGTATTCGTCCGCGACGCCCACCAGTAAGAAGCAATCCCCCAATTCGCTCCGCCATCTTCTGACTTGAATAGATCAATCCCCCCTGCAAACAGCCTCTCGGGGTTCTTCGGGTCCACCGCCAGCGTAATGTCATACCAACCCTGGTTGGCGAAGCTGGCCGGCCCCCCACAGGCATCGTTGTAGAACGAAGCCGGGTTCGAGAGCAAACCCCGGTTCATGCGGTTCTCATCCTTGTTGCTCGATCGCGTCTCCCAGCTATCCTTATCCCCGTTGGACGTGGATCGGTACAGCGCCAGAAACCCATCCCGAAAATTTCCTTCTTCCCGGCTCGAAGCTAAAACATAAACCATGGCCGGGTTCGACGGTGCAATCGCGATCACCGAGCGCGACATGTTTTCGTTGGTCAGCACGGCTTCCCAGGCTTCTTCCCCTTCGGCTGCACGATTGCGGAAAATCGTGGTCGGCGTCGATCTCCGGCCGCAAGCCGCGTAGAGGTAATCCCCGCTCTCGCCAGGCCGGAGCACCAAATCCTGGCATCCATCAAAGGGCTGATTGCGGTCCAAAGCCAGGGTCCAGCTCTCTCCCCCATCCATAGATCGAAACACGCCAATGCTCGTCGCCGCGTAAACACGGTTCGGGCTCGCCGTGCTCACCACCAGCTTGTTCACAAAGAAAAAGCCACTGTTGTTCCGGGTGGCTTCCAAATGCTTCCAGCTCGCACCACCGTCCGTCGTCTTGAAAATCCCCGCTCCTCGCACCGCATCAATATTGCCAAAGCCCTCACCAGTCCCGGCATAAATGACATCGGGTGATGTTGGGTCAATCGCCAGCGAATTCACTGCCATGTTGGGCAGCATGTCTCCAATCGACTGCCACGTCTGTCCCGCATCCGTCGTCTTGAATACCCCACCAGCCGCCGCGCCTACATAGATCGTCGACGGGTCTTTCGGGTGAAACACCATGGCCCGCGCCCGGCCCGCAATATTAGCTGGCCCCAATTCCTTCCAGGCCCCCAGCGAGATCGCCCGCTCCGCCTGGCTCGCTTTCAGATTGGTCAGCTTGCCCGTTGCCAGCGAAACATGCCGCATCCGGGCAATCTGCTCCTTCGCCGCCAGGTACCGTTCTGTCGGTAGATTCTCCTTGCCATCTACTGCCCGGCGCTGCAGGTAAAACTCGGTCGCCTCCCCAGGCTCTTCCATCCCCTTGTTCAGAGCGCGGGCTCGAGGGTCCACCGCCACCTCCGACGCTTCAATCACCGGTAAGGCACTAATCGGTGCCACAGCAGCAACCTTCACGGGTTGCCGCACACACGAGCTGAGCAAGACGCTAAGAGCGCAGGCGCTGAAGCAAAGACTCCGCAATCTTCTCGCCATGAAATCGCCCATTCTCGATGAATACTTCATTGGTAAAAACTCCTGCAACGAGCACTCCGGCAAGGTACATGCCAGCCCGCTCCGTCTCATATGTATCTGGATGCAGATTAGGACGTTTCGTTTCCGGATTTAGCCGGATTCCGTGCGCTTCCAGAAATTCAAAGTCCGGGTGGTAGCCGGTCATCGCAAACACAAAGTCGTTCTTCAGCCTGACTTCACCCTCAGGCGTATCCAACACCACTTCATTCGGCAAAATTTCCCGAAGGCTGGATTGAAAGTAGGCCGGAATTTCGCCATTCTTGATCCGGTTCTCGATATTCGGCTTGATCCAGTACTTCACATGGTTGTGAATTCCCGGGCCGCGGTGCACCATCGTCACCCTTGCTCCTGTCCACCAAAGCTCCAGGGCAGCAATCGCCGCCGAGTTCTTCGCCCCCACCACCAATACATCCGCGTTGTAAAAAGGATGCGCTTCGCGGTAATAATGAATCACCTTAGGCAATTCTTCACCGGGTACCCCGAGATAGTTTGGCAGGTCATAGTAGCCAGTCGAGAAAATCACCTTCCGGCAGCCATAGCTTCCCCGATCGGTGTGCACCGTAAAGTTGCCGTCCTCGCCATCGACACGCAACACGCGCTCGTACTGGTGAATATCCAGCTTGTACAAATCAGCCACCCGCCGGTAATACTTCAAGGCCTCATTGCGAGTCGGCTTCTCGTTCAGGCTCGTCATCGGGATTCCACCGATTTCGAGCAGCTCCGGCGTCGTGAAGAACACCATGTTGGTTGGGTAGTTGTACAGCGAATTCACCACGCAGCCTTTCTCGATCAAAATCGAAGAAAGGCCGCGCTTCTTGAGTTCAATGCCACAGGCCAAGCCTGTGGGTCCTGCTCCAACTACAACCACATCGAGCATTTAGAGTAAGTCCGCTACCTTGGCCAGTGCTGCATCGATCTGCGTGGCATCCTTGCCGCCGCCTTCAGCACGGTCGGGCCTGCCGCCACCTTTGCCGCCCACCATCTCGCTGATCGCCTTGATGATGTTGCCGGCATGGACCTTCGGGTTCAACTCCTTGCGAACAGCCGAGATAAACTCCACCGTTCCCGCCGGGGTCGTTGTGCCCAGTACGATCACATCCGCCGCATTGCGATTCAAAAAGTCATCGGCCACCATGCGCATTTGCCCGCGGTCCATGTTGGCCACCTTCGAGCAAAGTACCTTCATGCCCTTCAGGTCTTCTGCCTTCAGGCTCGAAGATTGCGCATAGGCCAGTTGCTCTTTGAGCTGGTTCAGCGCGTGCTCGAGATCTTTCTTCTCGCGCTCTGCCTTGGCCAGTGCTTCCTCTTTGGCACTCAACTGCTCTTCAAAATATTCGGTAACGCGGGGCCCGGCTACAGCCTCCATACGCCGTACTCCTGCCGAGCTCGATCCTTCGTAAACGATCTTGATGCCGCCGATGTCTCCGGTGCGCTTCACGTGGGTTCCGCCGCAGAGTTCCTTCGAGAAATCTCCAATCGAAACAACGCGAACGCTATCGCCGTACTTCTCACCAAACAAGGCCATCGCCCCGGAACTCAGCGCCTCATCGAGACCCATCACATTGGTCGCGACATCCAGGTTCTGAAGCACTTCTGCGTTTACCAGCCGCTCAATCTCGGCCTTCTCTTCTGCGCTCACTGCCGCATAGTGCGTGAAGTCAAAGCGCAGCCGCGTCGGGTCCACCACACTGCCGGCCTGCTTGACATGCCGTCCCAACACTTTCTGCAATGCGGCCTGCAGAAGATGCGTGGAGGTATGGTGCCGCATCGAGGCCTGCCGGTACTCGGCATCCACGCGCCCCACCACCTTCGCGCCAGCAGCAATCGGCTGCAGTGCCTTGATCTTGTGAATAATCAGGCCCGGCATTCCATAAGCCGCACCCGTCACCTCAGCCAACTTCTCGCCCGTCTCGGCCTCGTACAGTGCCCCGCGATCGCCCACCTGGCCGCCGGAATCCGCATAGAACGCAGACTGATCCAGCACCACCTCGGTCTCGCTGGCATACAGCACCTGCCCGGGCGCTTCGAGGTGCGTATAGGCCAAAAACTTCGTCTTCGGTAACTCGGCAAACGCCGGGTTCACCTGCGCCTTGTCTGCCCCCTTCCAACTGGCCCGCGCCCGCTGCTTCTGCTGCTCCATGGCATCTTCAAAGCCCGGCAAGTCAATCGACAGCCCCAGCTCACGAGCCATATCCTCCTGCTCGTCAAGGCCCAGCCCATACGTATCGTAGAGCTTGAAGGCCGCCGCACCCGGCAATACATGTCCCACCGCCGTTTTGGCTTCATCGCGGAACATCTTCTCTGCCACCAGGAAGGTCGTCGCATAGCGCAATTCTTCTTCCTTCACCACCCGGGCCACGCGGTCCACACTTTCAATCAGCTCCGGATACGGCCCAGACATAAACTCCGCCACAAACGGCGTCAACTGGTGCAGAAAATGCCCTTCAAATCCATCCCGCCGCGCATGGCGAATGCCGCGACGAATGATCTTGCGCAACACATACCCGCGCCCTTCATTCGACGGAATCACGCCGTCATGAATCAAAAACTCTGCTGCTCTGGCATGGTCCGCTACGACGTTCAAAGTAGCTGGCTTCATCTTGCTGCCCAGCAACTGTGCAGCACGCTCACGAATCGGCTCAATCAAATCCGATTCGTAGTTCGATAACTTGCCCTGCAGAATGGCCGCCATCCGCTCCAGCCCCATCCCCGTGTCAATCGAGGGCCGCGGTAGCGGAGTCAGCACTCCCTCCGCCGAGCGGTCATACTGCATGAACACCAGGTTCCAGAACTCGACAAAGCGACCGCCACCATCGAGCGGAAACTCCTCATGCTCATGGCCCGGTGCAGCCGCGTCGGCTCCCAGATCGTAATGAATTTCCGAGCAGGGCCCGCAGGGGCCGGTATCGCCCATCTGCCAGAAGTTGTCTTTTTCATCCAGACGGAAGATACGGCTCTTCGGAACGCCAGCCACCTTCTGCCACAATTCCTCGGCCTCATCGTCTTCGCGAAACACGGTGACATAGAGCCGGTCCTTCGGCAAGGCGTAAACCTTTGTGATCAGATCCCAGGCAAATTCGATCGCATCGGCCTTGAAGTAATCGCCAAAGCTAAAGTTGCCCAACATCTCGAAGAACGTATGATGGCGGCGCGTGTAGCCCACGTTTTCGAGGTCATTGTGCTTACCCCCGGCCCGCACGCACTTCTGCGATGTGGTTGCCCGCGAGTAATCTCGCTTCTCCTGCCCAAGGAAAATCTCCTTAAACTGGTTCATCCCTGCGTTGGTAAACAACAACGTCGGGTCATTGCCTGGAACGAGAGAAGACGAGCGCACAATCCGGTGCCCCCGTCCGGCAAAAAAGTCGAGAAATGTCTGGCGTACTTGGTGACCGGTCATGATTGGAATCCTTTATTTTCCCACTTTGCGCCGCCTTCAAGGGACAGGCTCGAAGGAATTAAAGCGATTTGGCAAGAATGACGATAGTTTCCCCATGCGACGACGACTGCGGCTTGGTCTTTTATTCATGGCGCATCTCATGGTCAGCGGCCAGCAGCAGGACGTCGATGAGGTCGGTCGTGCTGCCACCGCCTACGTGCTGGCAGGCATCGATTCGGGCGGACAAATCACTCTCTCACTCATCGTCTTGGGCAAGCCAGAAATAGAGCAGAAAGCCCTGCTCGAAAGTCATTTCCAGTGCGCCAAAGATGACAATCGGGTGAATGCAACCGCTTGTCGTCTCGCCAATCGAATTCCCGCCGACGGTAAACAACATGAGTTAGCTCTGGCTCCTCTGTATTCCGATCTTCTTTCAATGGGCATCGAAGAGGTCCACTTAATGTGGTCTTCGCATAAGCGCGCGAAGGTTTCTTCGCAGAACTGGAACTCCTTACCCGGTTCGATAGTCTTTGACGGCTCCACTTCCAGCAAGCTGCCCTCGCCTTTAACAATCGAAATGCGCTCCGCCGCTGCGTCCGGCTTGCTGCTGCTGGCCGCGATCATGGTGCCCGTTCTCCTCGCCCTATCGCTTCGCCGATCGCAGCACGGCAACCTGGCATGGCTGAACCTCCTCGTCCAGACCACATGGCTGTTCTGGTTCTCCGCGATCAATCCATCAGACTGGTTGTCCCCGAGCGCAAACCTCTGGATCGACCTGCCGCTGCACGTCCTGCTCTGTGCCCTGCCTCCACTAGCCGCAGTGTGTATCGTCATCCTGCTTTTAAGCCCCATCAAGGAGAGCGTGCTTCATATCCTCTTGAGCAACGCCCAAATGATGGTACCCATTGCCATCCTGATCGCATGCTTTGGCTTGAGCGAAGGCTCCTGGATGCTTGGAATGCTTTTGGCCTATATCGGCCATCACTGGTTGGGGTTTCTCCTCCAACGGCATAGCCGGTCTCACATCATAGAAGTTGTTGCCGGGGAATGGTTCGACCAGATTCAGCGCCTCAGCACCAGTGCCGGTTTGAAATTGCAGCGCCTGCTCCTCCATCGGTCGGCGGCATCTGCGGCGGTCAATGCCTTTGCCATTCCGGGCAACGTGGTCATGCTAAGTGAAGATCTCGTGTTGCGCATGCCGGGCCGGGAATTAAACGCCATCGTCGCTCACGAAATCGCCCACCTCCTTCGTCACGATGGCGTGGTGCAAATGCTCTTCTGGGTCAGCTTCTATCCGCTGCAGGCCTTGATCGTTGGGCCATTGCTTCCTGACGAGTTCAGGTCGCTTCCCATCACCGCTCCGTTTGGCCTTCTCTTGTTCAGCCAACTCTCCCAGTTTCATGAATATCGTGCCGATGCCTTTGCGGCAAAACTGACGAATGACCCCGAAGGCACCATCGCAGCGCTCGGCCGCTTGGGGTCCATTGCCGGAGGTGGCCTCCGCTGGAATCGTTTTGCCGGGATGCTCCTGAGCCACCCTTCCATGGAACGACGCGCGCTCAGCATTGCCCGACGCTTCCAGATTCCCGACGCTAGAGCCCTCGAGATCCTGCATCAACCGCAAGTCCTTTACGATGCGCCAATCACGGAGTCCTCGATACCTCTTGCTCTGGAGCAAACCGACACCACAGTCGAGAGCGTGTTTACCCGCCCTGAGACTGAGTTCTTTGCCAAACAGGTAGCATGGATTCGCGACATCGTTGTCCTCGCCTTCTTCGTGGGCCTTGCTTGGGCTTCCGCCGTTTGGGTCCCCGCTGAGATTCATCGCAAATGGATCTTTTTCGGCGCCGTCCTGGCCATCCCTATCGCTGCCGCGCTCGCCAATCGCGCCGCAGAATCTTGGGAGTTTCGCCAGTACACCCAGTGGGCCCGCGAACTCCGCCAAAGCATCCAACCCCTCCCCGATGCCCGCTTTGTCGCTCTCCGGCCGGGCAGCCAGATTCGCGATCTCGCAGGCTTCCTCGATTGGGATGTGGGTTTCCTTTCACTCAATAGCTCGAGCTTCCGCTATACCGGACAACGAATTCAATTCGAAATTCCAGCATCCTCCGTCTGGCAGGTAGAACGGCACTCTGCCCACTTTCTCTGGCAGCGCCTCGATGCCGTACACATTCAATCGAGTGTCGGCTCCTTCAGCATGCGCAACCCAGTGGTCCGGAATTCGTGTCAGCAGCTATTGGCCGATGTTGAAAACTGGTGGAGCCATGCGAATTCCGGCCCAGCCGATCCCGCCGTTCCCGGGCTCTTCCCTGTCTTGAACCCTCCCGTCATGCCACTCAATTGCCTGCTCTACGTGGCCTGGAAGCTCATTAAGTTGTCCATCCTTGGCTCCCTTCTGTTCTTCCTGCTCGACATTCCTCTCTTGTATTCATTCATTGTGCTGTTGGCCCCGATTGCCTGGCTGGTCGCCGCACTTCCAGACTTTTGGCGGCTGCTGTTTAGCAAATGGTCGCGAACCCGCTTCTATCCCCGGGTGCCCGCCCGTTTCCCTTCTGAATCAAATCTGGCCCAATTTGGGAACTCCGGTTCCTCTGAAGTACTAAACTGAAAAGACCGATGAAAGCTCGTGTACACGTTTCACTGAAACCGTCTGTTCTTGACCCGCAAGGGCAAACCATCTCCAAAGCGCTGCATTCTTTGGGGCATAACGAAATTTTGGATGTCAGGCAGGGGAAGTATTTCGACATTGAGCTCGACCCCAACGCCTCAAAAGAGACTTTGGCAAGCAAGTTGCAAAGTATTTCTGCAGAGGTGCTGTCGAACCCGGTCATCGAGGACTTTCACATCGAATTCCTCGGCTAATCTCTTCCTCTCCAAACAGCAACGGGGTAAGGAGCACCTCTAAATCTTATGTGTGGAATCGTTGGCTATATTGGCAATCGCCAGGCTGTATCGATTGTGATGGATGGCCTGAAAAGGCTTGAATATCGCGGCTATGATTCTGCAGGGATCGCCGTTTACGACAACACCAACACCATAGTCGTGCGGCGCGCCTCCGGCAAACTCCGCAATCTCGAAGAAGTATTGCGCCAAAACCCGACCGACGGCAACTTCGGTATCGGGCACACCCGCTGGGCGACTCATGGTCGGCCCACCGAAGAAAACGCCCACCCCCACCGCGATTCCAAGGGCGATCTGGTCGTTGTCCACAACGGCATCGTTGAAAACTATCTCCCGCTCCGCCATGCCCTCCAGGCCAAGGGCCATGTCTTCCTCTCCGAGACCGATACCGAAATCATCGCCCATCTGGTTGAAGATGCCTTCGTAGACAACCTCGAAGAAGCGGTCCGCAAGGCGCTCAAACAAATCCAGGGTGTTCTGGCCATCGCGATCATTTCTCGCCGTGACCCGAATAAGATTGTCGCCGCCCGCCAGGGTCCACCCGTTGTCATCGGCCTGGGCGAAAACGAATACTTCATCGCCTCCGATGTTCCCGCGATTCTCAGCCATACCCGCGACATGTTCTTCCTCGCCGATGGCGACATGGCTGTCCTCACCCATGCTGGCGTAACCCTTTCTGATTTTGAAGGCAATCCCGTCACCCGCCCCATCTCCCACATCCACTGGGACCCAATCATGGCCGAAAAGGGCGGTTACAAGCACTTCATGCAGAAAGAGATCTACGAGCAGCCGCGCTCCACGCGTGACACCATGCTCGGTCGGCTCGGTGCCGAGTCTGGCCGTGCCTTCCTCGATGAAGTCCAGATATCTGCAGAGCAAATGCGGCAATTCCAGCAAATCCGCATCATCGCCTGTGGCACCAGTTGGCATGCGGCCCTTGCTGGAAAATTCCTCATTGAAAAGCTGGCTCGCATCCCGGTCGAAGTCGATTACGGCAGCGAGTTCCGCTACCGCGACCCGATTGTCCCCCCCAACACACTCACCATCGTCATTTCCCAATCGGGTGAAACGGCCGATACCCTCGCTGCCCAGCGTGAGGCCAAACAAAAAGGCTCAGTCACTCTGGCCATCTGCAATGTAGTCGGCTCCATGATCACCCGCGAGGCCAATGGCTTCCTGATGACGCATGCCGGCCCTGAAATCGGTGTTGCCTCCACCAAGGCCTTCACCAGCCAGCTTACGGCCCTCTTCGTCCTGGCACTTTATCTCGGGCAGGAACGCGGCACGCTCTCTCCCGATGAAGTCCGCAGCCACATCGAAGAAGCCCTCAAGATCCCGGGCAAAATGGAGCAAGTCCTCGCCACTGAGGTCATCTATCAGAACCTCGCCCGCTCCCTCCACAAAGCCAAAGATTTTCTCTATCTCGGCCGCGGCATCCACTTCCCTATCGCCCTCGAAGGCGCACTCAAACTCAAAGAGATCAGCTACATCCACGCCGAAGGCTACCCGGCCGGCGAGATGAAGCACGGCCCCAACGCCCTGATTGACGAGAACCTCCCGGTAGTCGTCCTGGCCGCCAACGATCCAGAAAATCCCGAAAGCCGCCTGCGCTACGAAAAGACAGTCTCCAACATCCAGGAAGTCAAAGCTCGCAGCGGCATCGTTGTAGCGATCTCCAATGAAGGCGACAAAGAAATCGCCGAGATGGCCGACTACGTCATCCCAATCCCCATCACCAACGAGCTCCTACTGCCTTTGCTCGAAATCATCCCCATGCAGTTGCTCGCCTATCACATCGCCGTCCGCCTCGGCTGCGACGTCGACCAACCACGCAACCTCGCCAAATCTGTCACCGTCGAGTAAATGGCCCTTGACGGCAAACTTTAGGGTGGCCATAATTAAAACATACGTATGAATGAAGCGAACGTTCGAGAGACTAAGGATCGCATCCTCGACGCTGCCGAGCGCCTCTTCGCCATCCAAGGCCTGGAAGCCACCTCTCTCCGACAAATCACCAGTGAGGCTAAAGCAAACCTCGCTTCTGTGAATTACCACTTCAATTCTAAGGAAGAACTCATCCGGGCCGTCTACCTCCGCCGCATCCGTCCCATGAACGAGGCCCGCCTCAGCCGCCTCCAAACCCTCGAAACAAACGAAGCCACTTCCCTCGACTCGGTCCTCGACGCCTTCTACGAACCCACCATCGACATGGCTCTCAGCCTCAGTTCAGAATCCTTCACCGTCGGCCAGATGCTGGGCCGCCTCTACACCGAACCAAACGAAGCCATGCAGGGCATCATCGTCACTGAAATGGGACCCGTCGCCCGCCGCTTCGCTGCCGCCTTCCACCGACTCCTCCCCCACCTCAAACCCGAAGAAGTCATCTGGCGCCTCCACTTCGCCATCGGCATCCTAGCTCATACCCTCGCCGCAGGTGAGAAGATTCGTCACCTCAGCCAGGGCCGCATCAACCCCAAAGACAAGCAGGAGCTCATCCGCCAAATGAAAGCCTTCGCCATTCCAGGGCTCAACGCCCCAAGCATGGAGCCCACTCCATGACGCTTCTCTTACTCACTCTCCTCGCCGCCGACCCTCTCCCGCTCAGCCTTCCCAAGGCGGTCGAAATCGCCAATGCCCCCAACGGCAACCTGAAGCTCGCGCTCGTCCGCGAAACCCTGAACCAGGCCGAAGCCCGCCGTCGCCAGGCTTTGGGTGCCTTCCTCCCCAATGTCGACGGTTCGCTCGGTGCTTCCAATCAGACCCGCAACCTCGCCGCCTTCGGCTTCAACCTGGGCCCCAACATCCCCTTCCGAATCCCCAGCTTCGTCGGACCCTTCACCGTGGTTGACTACAGGGCCACCGCCACCCAAAGCATCCTCGACCTCTCCTCCATCTACCGCTACCAGGCCGCCCGGCTGCAGAAGAAGGTGGCCGATGCCGAAATTCGCAACGCCCAGGAACTCACCACCCAACAGATCGCCCGCCTTTACGTGCTGGCCCTCAAGGCCGAAGCCGCGCTCAGCACCGCTCAAGCTAACCTCACCCTCGCCGACCGCCTCGTCCAACTGGCCGAATCCCAAAAGCGAGCCGGCACCGGCACCGGCATCGAAGTAACCCGTAGCAAAGTACAGCTTCAAAACGAGAAGCAGAAGCTCCTGCTCGCCGAAAACGACCTCGAACGCGCCCAGCTTGAGCTCAAGCGCAACCTCGGCCTCAACCAGTCCCAACCCATCGAACTCACCGACCGCATGAATGACGGCACCGACCCCCTCCCCTCCGCAGAAGCCTCGATCGAAGCCGCCCTCAACCAGCGACCCGACCTCATCGCCCAGCAACTGCGTCAATCCACCGTCCAGCTCGGTCTCAAAAGCATCACCAGCGAGCGCCTGCCCAGCATCGCCGCCAGCGGAGATTACGGTGTCATTGGAGACGGCTCCAGCCTTCTGCCCACCCGCAGCGTCGCTATCGGCATGCGCGTCCCCATTTTTGACGGCGGTCGCCGGGAAGCGCGCCGGGCCGAAAGCGGCGTCCTCCTCCGGCAGGAGAAACTGCGCGCCGAAGACCTCAAGCGCCAAATCGAGTTCGAAGTCCGAACCTCCCTCAACACCATGAAGAGCGCCCGAGCCCAAATCGAAACAGCCAGACTCGGCCTCGAACTCGCCGAGAACGAACTGGCCCAGGCCCAACGCCGCACCGAAGCCGGTGTCGCCAGCAGCATTGAGCTCACCGACGCCCAAACCCGCCTCTCGCGCGCCCGCGACAACCAACTCGCCGCCCTCTACCTCTTCAACCTCGCCCGCATCGACGTCGCTGCCGCCACAGGCAACATCCAACAAGCCGTGAAAGGGATGGTCCAGTAATGAAACGCTTGCTCCCCGTCTTGCTCCTCCTGATCGCCGCAGGCGCCTACTTCGCCTGGAGCCGCCTCAAGGCCGTAGACGACAACATCCTTCTGCTCAGCGGCAACATTGAGTTCCGCAAGATCGATATCGCCTTCAAGACCGCAGGCAAGCTCGCCGAGCTCAACGTCGAAGAAGGTGCCGACGTCAAGTCGGGCCAAATCCTCGGCCGCCTCGACCGCGAGCAAATCACCCGCGTCCGCCTGCGCGATAGCTCCAGCGTCGACGTAGCGCAGTCCAATCTTCTCCAACTCCAAACCGCCATCCAGTACCAAAAGACGACACTCGAGAGCGAGCTCAAGCTCCGCGACGCCGAACTCCGGCAAGCGAAGGCCAAGCTGCAAGAGCTCCTCGACGGGGCTCGCCCGCAGGAAGTCGCCCAGGTCCGCGCCCAACGCAGTGATCTCATCGTCGCTCGCGACCAAGCCCTCCGCGATCTCGACCGCGCCCAAAAGCTCATCGCCAAAGAAGACATCAGCCAGTCTCAGTTCGATCAATACAAGGCCCGTCTCGATTCGGTTACCGCCCAACTCCAAAGCGTCGACCAGCGCCTCGCCCTCGTCATCGAGGGCCCGCGGAAAACCGATATCGAGACCGCCCGCGCCGCGCTCTCACGTGCCGAAGCCGCCTTGAAGCTGACCGAAGCGCAACGCCTCGACATCCTCCGCAAAGAGCAGGACCTCACCGCCCGCCGCGCTGACGTCGACCGCAGCAAGGCCAACCTGAGCGTCATCGATTCCCAGATGGATGACACCCAGGTCAGCTCACCCGCCGACGGCGTCGTGCTGCTCAAGAGTGCCGACCCCGGCGAAGTTCTCGCAGCCGGCACGCCCATCCTCACCATTGGCGAAATCGACAAGCCCTGGCTCCGCGGCTACGTGCCCCAAACCAAGCTGGGCCGCATTCAGCTCGGCATGCCCGTCAGCATCCGCTCTGACAGCTTCCCCGGCAAAACCTATAACGGCAAGATCAGCTTCATCTCGAGCGAAGCCGAGTTCACCCCCAAGCAGATCCAGACCCAGGAAGAGCGCGTCAAGCTCGTCTACCGCATCAAGATCGAAATCGACAACACCAGTCGCGAGCTGAAGTTGAATATGCCAGTCGACGCCGAGATCCGGCTCAACTAGATGACTGCCGCCGTCCAAGCCCGGGGCCTCAGCCGACGCTTCGGCACCATCGAGGCCGTGCGCGACCTCAGCTTTGAAGTGGCACCGGGAGAGGTCTTCGGCCTCGTCGGCCCGGACGGTGCTGGCAAAACCACCACCCTCCGCATGCTCTGCGGCCTCATCGATCCCGATCAAGGCGAAGCCATTGTCGCCGGGCTCAAGGTGAAGGACCAACTCGACCGTGTGAAAGACGCCATCGGCTACATGGCCCAGAAGTTCGGCCTCTACGGCGACCTCACCGTCGAAGAGAACATGAATTTCTATGCCGACCTCTTCGGCATCGTTGGCCCTGCCCGAGACACTCTCAAAGCGAAGCTCCTGCACATGACACGAATGGAAGACTTCCGCTCCCGCCCCGCCGCCAAGCTTTCAGGCGGCATGAAGCAGAAGCTCTCCCTCATGTGCACGCTGCTTCACAAGCCGCAGATTCTCTTCCTCGATGAACCCACCAACGGCGTCGACCCCGTCTCACGCCGCGACTTCTGGCTCATCCTCGAAGATCTCGTCAAGGGCGGGCTCACCGTCGTCGTCACCACGGCGTACCTCGATGAGGCCGAACGCTGCGGTCGCGTGGCCCTCATGGATCGTGGGCGAATCGTCCTCATGGGCACGCCTGCCGAGCTCAAAGCGAATCTCCCCGAAGCCTGCTATGCCCTCCGTGGCCCCAATCTACGGGCTCTCAAGAACACGCTCACTCCGCGGCAAGGCGTCAGCAGCATCTCCCTCAGCGAAGCCGCGCTCCATCTCTTCCTCAAGCCAGGCACAGCGATTCTCGATGTCATCGGCGATCTCGACATCGAAGCCGAACGCATCACCCCCAGCCTCGAAGACGTTCTCATTTCGGAGATCGAGCGATGAGCGCAATCAGTGTTCAAATCGAGAAACTGAGCAAGCGCTTTGGCGACTTCATTGCCGTCGATCAGATCAGTCTCGAAGTCAGCAAAGGCGAGATTTTTGGCTTTCTCGGCCCCAACGGTGCCGGCAAATCCACCACCATCCGCATCCTCTGCGGCCTGCTCGCCCCCACCAGCGGCAGAGCCCTGGCGGCCGGATACAACGTCGCAACAGACCCGGAACAAGTACGCGCCAACATCGGCTATATGTCGCAGCGCTTCTCTCTCTACGATGACCTCACGGTCGCTGAGAACATCGACTTCTTCAGCGGTATCTACGGGGTCGCCCGTGAGAAGCGCGAGGCCCGACGCAATTATGCCCTGTCGATGGCGGGCCTCGAAGGCCGCGAGAACTCCATGACGCGTACCCTGCCGGGTGGCCTCAAGCAACGTCTCGCTTTAGGTTGTGCGATCCTCCACGAGCCGCCCATCGTCTTTCTAGATGAGCCCACCAGCGGCGTCGACCCCATTGCCCGCCGCGCCTTTTGGGATCTCATTTATGAGCTCAGCGAAGCAGGTCAAACCGTCTTCGTCACCACCCACTACATGGATGAGGCCGAGTATTGCCATCGCCTCGCCCTGCTCTACAAAGGCAAAATCATTTCGCTCGGCACACCTGCCGAGCTGAAGCTCGCCATGGGCAAGAGCAGCATGGAAGAAGTCTTCGTCGAGAGCATTGAACGGGAGGAGGCTGCCTCACAATGAGCTTCCGCCGTTGGTGGGCCGTCACCCGCAAAGAGTTTCTGCACATCCTGCGAGACCCCCTCAGTCTCTACATGGCGCTCGCCATCCCTTTGCTGCTTCTGCTCTTGTTCGGCTACGCTCTCAGCCTGGATGTCGATCATGTCCCGGTAGCCGTGCACGACCTGGACCGCAGCCCCTCCAGCCGCGACCTCATCGAACAATTTCGCGGCAGCCGCTACTTCGACATCGTCTCCTATGCCGAATCTCCGTCTGAACTCAACGACTCGATCGACAGGGGCAAAGCCATTGTCGGCCTCGTCATCCAGGCTGGCTTCGGCGCGGATATCAAAGCGGGCCGCCGCGCCACCGTGCAACTCATCCTCGATGGCAGCGATTCCAACACCGCCAACATCGCTCTCGGCTATGCCGTCAACCTCGTCAACCTGCACGGCATCGAGCTACGCACACAGGCCCGCGAGCGCCTTGGCGCCCCCAAGGCCAACACGCTCGACTCGCGCGTCCGCGTCGTCTTCAACAGCGATCTCAAGAGCCGCAACTACATTGTTCCCGGCCTCATCGCCGTCATTCTCATGATCATCGCCGCCGTGCTCACCAGCCTCTGCGTCGCCCGGGAATGGGAGAACGGCAGCATGGAGCAATTGCTTTCCACTCCGCTTCGGCCAGTCGAATTTCTCCTCGGCAAGCTGGCGGCCTACTTCGCCATCGGCATGCTCGACATGGTCATCTGCATTCTGACCGGCGTATTTCTTTTCGAAGTCCCTTTGCGCGGCAGCGCCACCTTGCTGGTAGCCAGCTCGGCACTGTTCTGCTTTGGTGCGCTCTGCTGGGGCATCCTTCTCTCCACCATCACCAGGAATCAGGTGATGGCCTACCAGCTCAGCATGATCTCCAGCTTTCTGCCGGCCTTCCTGCTGAGCGGCTTCATCTACTCCATTGACAACATGCCGCCGGTGATCCAGTTCATATCCCGCATCGTCCCCGCACGCTACTTTGTCTCGATTCTCAAGGGAATCTTCCTGAAAGGGATTGGGGTACAGATCCTTTGGGCCGAGCTGTTGGCCTTGGCCATCTACGGCCTCCTCGTCTTTACAATCGCCGTCCGCAAAATGCGGGCCAAGGTGGCATAACCATGAAGTGGGAACGCATTCGCGAAATGCTGATCAAAGAGCTCAAGCAGACGCTGCGCGAACCAAAGATGCGCGCCACGCTCTTCATGCCTCCGCTGATCCAATTGCTTGTCTTCGGCTACGCTGTGAATCTCGATGTCGAGCACGCCAAGATTGCCTGGATGGATCAGGATCGCAGCGCAGAGTCGCGCGAACTGCTGGATCAATTCACCGGCTCAGGCCGCTTCACCATCGTCCAATACCTGCAGACCGAGCAGGATAGTCAGCGTGTGCTTGACCTCAGCCAGGTGGAAAGCGTAGTCAGAATCCTGCCTGGCTTTGCGGCCGACCTCGCTCGTGGGCGCGAGGCCGAGGTGCAGGTGCTGGTAGATGGCTCCAATTCCAACACAGCCAGCATTGTGGCCACGCAATGTTCGCAGGTGATCCGTCAATTCAGCACGGCAAAGCTCCAGCAGTTGCAGCGGCGCAAACTCGTCGGCCAGGCCGTTGACCGGCCACTCCGCGCACCGCTCCCCGAATTGAATGTCGAACCGAGAGTCTGGTTCAACCCGGAATTGAAAAGCCGCAACTACTTCGTTCCTGGTGTGCTCGTCAATATCATCATGCTGGTTACCTTGTCGCTCACCTCAATGGCCATTGTTCGCGAGAAAGAGATTGGCACCATGGAGCAGCTCATGGTCACACCCATTCGACCCATTGAAATGATTCTGGGAAAGACACTCCCCTTCGCCGCCATCGGGATGGTGCAATTGCTGTTTATCACCATGGTGGGCATGCTGGTCTTCAAAGTGCCCCTGAACGGCAACCCGCTCCTGTTGGTCTTCTCGAGCCTCTTCTTCGTACTGTGTACGCTCGGCCTGGGGTTGTTCATCTCCACCATCTCCAATACGCAGCAACAGGCGATGATGACGACTCTGTTCTTGTTTCAACCCATGTTCATGTTGAGCGGCTTTAGCTTCCCCATCCGCAACATGCCTGAGCTGGTGCAGTGGATCACCTATATCAACCCGATGCGCTACTTCATGGAAGTCGTAAGGGGCATCTTCCTGAAGGGTGTCGGCATCGAGATCCTCTGGCCGCAAATTCTAGCCCTGGCCGTGCTGGGTACCAGCATTCTCACCATCAGCGTGGTGCGCTTCCGCAAGCGCCTCGACTAGCGGTCTGAGTTCTGCCGCTTATAGGGTTCGCGGACGTACTTCGCAGCTTCTTCCATCGCTCCCTGGGTATTGTCCTTGGTGCGGATCGCCTGGTTATACTCACTGACGGCGCGCTCGCGCTGGCCGGTGATATCGAAGATCTTGCCGAGGTTGATATGCGTCCAAACCTCGGTCCACTTGGGCTCGAGATCACCGTTCAAGACCTCGCGAAACTCGTTGGCTGCTGACTGATAGTTGTTCTGCAGGAAGAAAATTTCAGCCACGCGGTAGTGCCCCAACGAAGAGTTGCGGTTCACCTCGAGCGCCTTCTGATACTCCTTGAGGGCTTCCTGGAAGTCACTCACTTCAGCAAACTGCTCTCCCTTGCGAATTGCCACCGCCACGCGAATCTTGTCGTCGTAGCGCAGCACTTGCATGTCCGGGTCGAGCTTCACATTGACGGGCTTGCCGAAAGTCTCCACGCTAAACTCCGACGACGTTCCGACCACTTCCACTACCTTCTCTTCAGGATTGCCTTCGGTCTCAATCTTCAACTTGACGGGCATGCGGAAGGTGTCGAGATCCTGCGAAACCTTGCCCAGAATGCGGAAGCCCTTGGCCGTGCGGAACACCGTGAAGTTCAGCTTGAATTCTGGTGCCCCGGAGGATTCAATCCACTGAATGAAGAAGTAGCCAAGGTCACCGCCATAGACTTGCTCAGCGGCTTTGCGAATGTCGTTGGTGGAGACCTGCCGGTAAGCGTTCACCTTGGCGAAGGTCTTCAACATCTGCTCAAATTTCTCTTTGCCCAGAATGCCACGCAGCATGTTGAGAACGGCAGAACCCTTGCCTGCGGTTGCCGCCCAAAATTCGGGCGAATAATCTTCATAGCGGGAACTCTGAATCAACGGCGGCTCCGGCTGCGTCAGTGCTTCCACATAAACGTCTCTCATCTCGGTCTCCACGGCCGACGGCCCTCCGGTGGATTCAAAATACAGCGCTTCAGAGTAGCGGGCCAGCCCGTTGACAATCCAGATGTGATTCCGAGAAGTGGGTGACATCAAGCCACCCCACCACTGCCGCGACACCTGATTGATGATCAGTCTTGGATTCACTTCCGTTCCAATGCCTGAGGGCGAAAGAAACAGAATGCCGGGGGCGGAGTAGCCATTGGGAAAGCCCTTGAACGTTTCGGCAAGCATCAGATTCACTGAAGGTGGTTTGCCATTCAGGTCAGAAAGAAAATTCATTGCTTTGGCAACCGTCGCGCCCAGTTCATTGGCAATCGCGGGGTTGCTGATCCACATGCTGCTGGTGACACCTTCGGCGCTTACCTGCAGGGGTTTACCCTTCACTACCGCAAAGCTCCCATAAAGAGCAGGTTGCGTCGTCTTGAAGCTATAGGTACTCTGCCCCGCAGCATCACTCTTGAGGTCAATACCAGAGCTCAATACACGAAACTCCGCCGGCACCGTCACATTGAGATTCATCGTGTAGCGGTCGCTCGTGTATTCATTCACGGGGAACCAGCGGGCCGGATAGAGCAGCGCCGCACCCGTCGCCTCAATCGCGGCAAAGCGTATTCCGTAAACCGGGCTTTCTTCCCGGGCATCCAGCCGACCGTTGTATTCAAAGTTCAAAGTGACAGGCTTGCCTTTGCTCAAGGGCTGGGTAAATTGCACACGATAGTTGAAGTCCCCGGTTTTTGAGAATCCTACCTGGTTGCCCGCATCATCCGTCACGTTGGCCACGCTCATGGCGTCGTTGAAGTCTACCTGGATGGATGAAATGCGGTCATCGATCGGCATCAGGCGCATCTTCACTTTGGCGGTGAGGGTCTGTGCGGCAGGCTGCAAGGCGACATCAATGTCATAGTGTTCGACGTCGACGCGACCGCGGCGTTCTTGCTGCGCAAACAGCGCCGCGCTCAGCAATAAAATTGGCAGGAATCTCATTTTGTTATCCAAGGATCTCATCCACAATACGGGCTGCTACTTCAAACGGATCGTGATCGCTTCGCAACAACTGCGCCACTTCCGCCAGGCCCCTCTTCATATCATCCCGTTCCTGAGGGTTCTGAAGCAAACGCAGGGTCGCATCAGCCAGCTTGGGGCCGGTCATGTTCTCTTGCATCAGCTCCGGGATGACCAGCTTGCCGGCCACCAGATTCACCATCGTATAGAACGGTACATCGACCAGGAACTTCCCGATCATCCAACTCAAGCCAGTCACACGGTAGAAGCTCACCGTCGGCGCACCGAGCAGTGCGGCTTCCATCGTCACCGTCCCGGAAGCTGCCAGCGCCACGTCACAGTGTGCCAGTAGTTCCCAGGTTTGACCTTCAATCACATGGATGGCCTCAGGAAGCGATTGGTTATCAAAAAACTTGCGGCCCACCGAAGGGGGAGTACCCAGGACGAACTGCACGGGCAGTTGGGTGAGGATGCGGCTGACGGCATCCTTGAGCGCTCCCAAATGCCGCAGGATCTCTCCCCGGCGACTCCCCGGCAGCAACGCGACGACGGGCTTTGCCGGATCAAGCCCGAGTGCAGTCAGAAACGTCGAACGATCCTGCCGTGCTGCGATGTGCCGCGCCATCGGATGCCCGATGTAGCGCGTCGGGACGCCACGCTCCCGAAACCAGGATTCTTCAAAGGGAAAAATGCATAAGAGTTCGCGAAGATGCTGGCGCATCTGCTTCACCCGGCCCTGTCGCCAGGCCCAGGCCTGCGGTGCCACCAGATACACCACCGGCACACCCATTTGATGCAACCGGCGGGCAACCCGCAAATGAAAGTCAGGCGAGTCGGTCAGAATCGCCAGGTCAGGCTTTTCTCGCTTCGCGGCAGCAAGCAGTTTCTGATACTCGCCGTAAATGCCTGGGAGGTGCTTCACCACCTCTACCAGCCCCACCACGCCGAGCTTTTCGGCATCCATCACCGGACGCACTCCGGCTGCCAGCATTCGAGGCTGAGCGCACCCAAAGAACTCAAGGTCGCTACGGCGCCGCCGCAACGCCTCTAGCAGGCCCGTGGCGTAAAAGTCGCCACTCGCTTCACCGGCTGAGATCAGGATTTTGCGCGCCACTTCTACTCAGCGTATCGCGCTATCATTCGAACTGTTGATGACAGAGCGGTTGACGGTGAAGGCGTTCGCGGAAAGATTCCGCAAAGAAATGGTTCCTCTCTCGGGGAAGATCAGTTTCTATTCGGCTGGTCTGCGCCTGAATGAAGAAGACGAGAAGGAGCTGATTTACGATCCGGTTGGCAGTTTGCCGCCGATGATTCGCGAGCTGCTTCCGGATATGTCGATCGTTCTGGTTCCTCATCTGGAGGGCACCGGCGAGGTGACCGTCGTCATGGACCCGCCCAAGAGTGCCGTCAAAGAAGAAGCGACAGACCGCGTCTGGCAGAGTGAAACACAGATCGATGGCAACTTCGTTCTTACCTTTGCAGTGCAAGGTTGCGACAGTGGGGAATACCATTACCGCCTCTTCCGAAGCATTGCCTCAAAAGTCGTAGAGCGCGCTGAGGCGAAATTCTGGTCAGAATTTGAAGAGATCCTCCGCGATGAACTACGCCGTCGTGTCCATGGGGAAGTGGATGAAGAAAGCTGGCGTGCCAAGGAAGCTCTTTTGACCAGTGCTGCAACCCCTTGGCGAGAGTCCAAGCTCTTCCGTGCCTATGCCAAGGTGGCAACCATAGACACCCTGACGCTTTACCTGCATGGCCTCTGCTGCGATATCGACGTCGACCCCGGCCCGAGGCAAATCCAGAGCCGCGAAATGCGCAAGCGCCTCAACTGGTTGCACGAAACCATCGGCGCACCCGAAGGTTATGTCATTTTCCCCGAGCAGAAAAAGCCCTAATCAGCCTGGCGACTTCTTCGTTGCCTGAACTTTCGGCCAGCTCAGCGGCACTCTTGCCTGCCTTGTTCTTGCGTCCCGCATCTGCGCCCTTGTCCAACAGGTAGCTCACCATTTCAGTCCGGCCCCAACTCGCGCTGTAATGCAGCGGGGTTGCCTTGGAATCCCGGTCCGGAGAATTGATGTCTGCACCCCGGCTCAGCAATAGCTTCGCCATATCGAGCTGTCCAGCCAACGCAGCATCATGTAAGGGTGTGGCACCGCTGGCATTGACAGCGTTGGCACTAGCCCCGGCAGCGAGCAGCAGCTCTGCAATGCGAAGGTGGCCCTTCAGGCAGGCATCGTGAATCAGGGTACTGCCATTGGCGGTAGGTGCATCCGGATCCATACCGCGATCGAGCAGGAGTTGGACAACTTCAGTCTGCCCTTTGAGTACTGCTTCTTCCATTTGCTTGGCAGCACCGCGAGGGTCACCGCCAGCAATCTTGGCTCCCTTACCCATCAGGTAGTCGACCAGTGCAGTATGGCGTTGCTTGAGGGCTTCATCGAGCGGCGTACTGTCGCTCTGATCCTTGGCATCCAATTCGGCCCCGGCTACCAGCAGCAGCTTTGCCACTTCCAGATGGCCCCGGGCGGCCGCCTCATGCAGGGGAGTCACCCGCGAACTCTTGATGCGATGCTTCACATTGGCACCGGCCTTCACCAATAACTCAACCACCGCGGCATGCCCCTTCCAGGCTGCTTCATCGAGAGCCGTCGCACCGCTGCCATCTTCGGCATCCACCTCTACCTTGCGCTCCAGCAGGAAGCGCACCACTTCCGTGTGACCTCTACTGGCTGCCAGGTGCAAACCGGTCGATCCCATGCGGTGGCGGCGCTTCAAGTCTGCCCCGCGCGCGGTCAAAAGCTCCACCAGATCCAGGTGATTGGTCAGGATGGCGTAGTGCAGTGGTGTCGAGCCACTTTCCGAGTGAGCCGCGTTGATGTCGAGGTGCTGTGCATCCACCTCAGCTCCCCGATCGAGGAGCAGTAAGGCAATCTCTTTATAGCCACCCCAGGCAGC
Source organism: Bryobacter sp. (assembly GCA_044340255.1). GTDB lineage: Bacteria > Acidobacteriota > Terriglobia > Bryobacterales > Bryobacteraceae > Bryobacter. The sequence goes on from JBIITX010000019.1 coordinate 118,270, forward strand.
ATCATGCAGCGGCGTACCACCCAGATTGTCGCGCTCGGTGACCGTTGCACCTTCGGCCAGCAGCGCCTTCACCTTTTCGAGATCGCCAGCGCGCACTGCCGTATGCAAGCCCTGAAACCCAAAGAGATTCAGGCAACACAGCAGAACTGGGATGCAGTACTTCACACCCGCTAGGCTATCGCTATTTCTTCTTGGGAGCGGCGGCGGGGCTGGAGGCCTTACCTTCGGCCTGTAGCTTTTCGATCTCAGCTACCAGTCGATCCCCTGACAACACGTCAGGGTAAAGGCCCGGTGAGATCCACTGCCAATCCATCCTGATGTCGCCTTTGGCGTCAATCAGAAACACGTGTGGAAAGTACATCGCAGGGCGGTCTGGAGTTGCCTTCACATAGCTGCTGGCAACCTGGCCCACGTCAAAAAGAATCGGGCTGGTGACCTTGAAGACGCTGATGTATTTCTTCACATCAGCAATCGTGTCCGGAGGTACAACGATGCTGAGAATCCCAATGCTATCGCCAAACTTCGCCTTGACGCGACTCTCCAGTGCTTTCGTGAGGGTTTGGCATTTCTCGCACTTGGTCTGCATGAACTCCAGAATCAGCACCTTGCCGCGATAGTCGAGAATGTCATGCTGCTTCATGTTGGTGTCCATCAGTGAGAAGCTCGGCGCGCGACGCCCGCTAAATTCATTGGCACCCATCAAAGCAAAGGCACAAAAGCCCATCAATAAAATTTGACGCATACTTACTCTCCTTCTACCAGTTTCTTCAGGCTGTTTTCAAACGGTGCCGTGGCCACACCACGCTCTGTGATGATGCCGCTGACATAACGGTTGGGCGTGACATCAAAGGCCGGGTTCTTCACCTTGGTGCCCTCGGGCGCTACCTTGTGTCCGAACATGGCAGTCACCTCTGAGGAAGCTCGCTCTTCAATCGGAATCTGTTCACCCGTGGGAGTCTTCAGATCCACAGTTGAGATGGGCGCAGCCACATAGAATGGCACTCCATTCTCTTTCGCCAGCACAGCGACGCCGTAGGTGCCAATTTTGTTCGCGACATCTCCATTGGCTGCGATGCGGTCTGCTCCAACCACTACGCATCCAATACGGCCACTGCGCAGAAAGTGTCCCGCCATGTTGTCCGTAATCAGAGTCGTATCGATTCCGTCCTTTTGGAGTTCCCAAACGGTGAGACGGCTGCCCTGCAGAAAAGGTCTCGTTTCATCCGCGAAAACATCGATCTTCTTACCCGCCTCTACTGCAGCACGGATCACCCCAAGTGCCGTGCCATAGCCCGCCGTAGCCAGCGCACCGGCATTGCAATGGGTCAGCACGGTCTTGCCATCGGGAACCAGCGGAGCGCCATAAGCGCCAATGCGACGGTTGATGGCGATGTCTTCGGCATGTACTGCCTGCGCTTCAGCAACCAGCTTTTCTCGCACTACAGAAAGGGGTTCGCCAGCCAAAGCCTGACGCAGCCGCTTCATGCGCTCAATGCCCCAAAACAGGTTGACCGCGGTGGGCCGTGTCGCCTCAAGCGTTCGGCAAATCTCTTCAAACTCAGCATCAAAGGTGTCGTCGCCGGCTTGTTGCGCACCGATGGCAACTCCCATCGCCGCAGCAACACCAATGGCGGGCGCGCCACGGATGATCATCGTCTGGATCGCATCAGCGACTTCTTTGTAATCGCGGCAGAGGACAAATTCCTCCACATGCGGCAGGCGGGTTTGATCGATCATCTCGACCCCTTGGGCCGTCCAACGTAAAGTCTCAATCATGAGGGGTTCAGTTTGTCTCCTTGCAATATCGATCCGGCCATAAAGGTCAGATTGTAGGCAGCGTGCGTCAGCGAAGATGCTGCCGTCGAGCCGGTAAAGTGGCGCACCAGGCCAAATGCGGTGCTGGCAAGCGCCAGAATCAAGATCAACTGCCAGCGCCAGTTGTACTGCGGGCCGTGTAGCAATGCGAAGGGCAGCGCCGTAGCAATCAAGCCGCCTGCAAGCCCAAGGCTGCGTACGAAGAGCGGCTGCACAAAACCACGAAAAATCAGTTCTTCAAAGACGGGGCCAATCGTAGTGGCGGCGATCCCGATGGCAACGATGCTCCAGCGGTCTTTCATCAGCGCATCAATCGCCATCGCTTCCTGCCGTGTACCCAAAACCAGCGCCAGCAGCGCCATGGCAAGCGCCAGAAAAGGCCCCAGAATGGCCGTCAATGCCATATGCCGCCAGGGCGCTCGCCAATCCATAGCTTTCCAGAATTCAAGTCCGTAGCGGGCCTGCAGAATCATGTAGAGGCTGCCTGCAACGCCCACGTAGATGACGATCTGCGAAATCGCAGTGACAACCCCTTTCTGGGGAATGACCATCGCCAAAAGTTTTGCCATCAAGGCGGCAACAATCAGGCACGGCAGTACGGCACCCAGAAGGATACCCAGATCCTCAAAGGTCCAAACCGGCTCTGTGTTGCGTTGCTCCATCAATCAGTCGCCATCCACCAGCAGGGCCGCCAGCAGCGGCACCATAATTTCGTGGTGTCCTGTCAAAGCGTATCCTTTTCCACCCGCTTTGGCGTGAGGCCGTTCTACCACGTTCATTTTCGGCCGGTAATGTTGCAGGAAGTCGAAGTTCACTGTCGTGAAGTGTTCCAGCTTGACGCCAAGGTTTCTCACGCTGCTGACTACTTTGAGAAACACTTCAGGCAGGACAACCGCACTGCCGCAATTGACGTAAACGCCACCGTGGCTCATCTCGCTCACCACACCGCAAAGCAGGCGAAAGTCATGCAGCGTACCCGCCCCCAGTGCCGCCCCATCAGCAGCAGGGTGCGTGTGCGGCGTATCGGTACCCATCGCCAAATGCACCGTCACCGGCACACCGCGCTTCCAGGCCGCATAGAGTACGCTTTGCTCTCGCAAGCCAGGCTTGCCGACCTCGTCCAGCTTACGGCCATAAGCCTCGCCGAGGCCGATGCCTTCTTTAGCAGCCAGGCTTGCCGCTTCATTCATCCAGCGGCCGGTCTCCTCAGCGCTGCCAAAACTGCCGTCGGGAAGCACGGCCTCCACATCTTCGCTGGTAGCCCCGCAAATGCCAATCTCAAAATCATGAATCGAAGTCGATCCATTCATCACAAAGGCGGTGATGAAGCCGCGCTCCATCAGGTCAATCAGAATCGGTGCCAGCCCACACTTGATCACATGGCCGCCCATGCCCCACAAGACGGGCTTGCCCTTGGCCCGTGCCTCGCGCAGTGCACCCACGACAGCACGCAGCGTATCGGCAGCCAACAACTTCGGCATCTTGTCGAGTAGCGTCGTCACGCGATCGGCCGCCTGGTGGGGTTGAGCAAAATGCTCAACCTGCACTTTACCCCCACGGTCAAATACGCTTACTGTTTTGAGGACGGTGAGGTCCATCGGCTGTTGCCGGTATTTGCTACTCAACTTTTTCCACCTCTCCGAAGCAACTTCGCCAGTGCCTGCCCCGTATAGCTTTTTTTATTGGCGGCAATGTCTTCCGGGGTGCCGGTAGCCATCAGCTTGCCACCACCCTCTCCACCTTCAGGGCCCATGTCCAGAATCCAGTCTGCACACTTGATCACATCGAGATTGTGCTCGATTACCAGAACCGTATTGCCCAGATCGACCAGCTTCTGCAGCACATCGAGCAAGCGGCGCACGTCTTCAAAGTGCAGGCCCGTTGTCGGTTCGTCCAGGATGTAAATGGTGCGACCCGTCTGTCGCTTGCTTAGCTCTTTGGCCAGTTTGATGCGCTGCGCCTCGCCGCCACTGAGAGTGGTCGAGCTCTGCCCGAGGTGCAAGTAGCCGAGTCCTACATCCACCATCGTGTCGAGCTTCACCGAAATGTTGGGGATGTTGGCAAGAAGAGGAGCCGCATCTTCAATCGTTGTATCCAGCAAGTCGGCAATGCTCTTGCCTTTGTACTTTACCTGCAGCGTCTCGTGGTTGTAACGCTTGCCACGGCAGACATCGCACATCACGTAAACGTCGGGCAGGAAGTTCATCTCAATGCGCTTCATGCCGTCACCCTGGCAGGCCTCACAGCGCCCACCTTTGACGTTGAAACTAAATCGGCCACTCTTGTAGCCACGCTCGCGGCTCTCGGGCAGCATGGCATACAACTCGCGAATGGGCCCAAAGACCTGTGTATAGGTGGCCGGGTTCGACCGCGGCGTACGCCCAATCGCACTTTGGTCAATCTCAATGACCTTGTCGATTTCACCAAGTCCCATGATGCGTTCATGTTTACCGGGCTCCGCCTTGGAGCCATATACATGCTTGGCGAGCGCACGATAGAGGATGTCGTTGACCAGAGTCGATTTGCCACTGCCAGATACGCCAGTGACAGCGATCAGCATCCCCAGCGGAAAGTCTGCACTGACATTTTGCAGATTGTGTTCAGTGGCGTTCTCGACGCGAAGGCGCTTGCCATTGCCGATCCGGCGGACGGCAGGCACCTCGATCTCCATAGCCCCACTCAGATATTGACCCGTGAGACTGCCCTTGGTGCGGGCGATCTGCTTTGCGGTACCGGCAGCAACCACCTCGCCCCCAAGCCGGCCAGCACCCGGCCCAAGATCGATCACATAATCAGCCCGCTCAATCGTGTCCTGATCGTGCTCAACCACCAGCACTGTGTTGCCCATATCGCGCAACTTTTCGAGCGTCTCAAGCAAACGGTCGTTGTCGCGCGGATGAAGCCCGATCGAAGGCTCATCGAGGACATAGAGGACGCCCCGCAACTGGCTTCCAATCTGGGTCGCCAATCGAATTCGCTGCGCCTCGCCACCACTCAGCGTTTGCGCACTGCGCTCCATACTGAGGTAGTCGAGGCCAACTGCTTCCAAAAACTGCAAGCGCGTTCGGATCTCGTGCAGTACGCCCCCCGCAATTTCGTCCTCTCGCTTGTACAGAGTCCAGCCATTGGCCGTGAGCAAGGCACGCTTGACGCTCATCGCCGAAAACTCGCTCACCGTCACGCCCTTCACCTTCACGGCGAGGCTGGCAGGCTGCAAGCGCTTGCCGTGGCAACTTGGGCAATCCTGCGAGGTCATGAAATCACTCAGGTATTCACGATACGTGTCCGTCGCGCTTTCCAGATTGTCACTCAGCAGCTTGAGGATGCCCGGGTAAGCACCCTTGCCGTTCATCAGAATGTCCTGCTGGGTTTTGGTGAATGCATCCCAGGGCTGCGCCAGATCGATGTTGTTTTTCCAGGCCGCATCGGTAACACGCTGCCCGACATAATTCGAAGTAGCTCCAGGCCCCAGACCCCCATCAAACAAGGGCCGCGACGCATCCACAATCACTTTGTCGGCGTCGAAGCTCCACATGCTTCCCAGGCCATTGCATTCCGGGCAGGCACCATAAGGGCTGTTAAAGCTGAAGCTGCGCGGCTCAAGCACCGGCACACTGGTGCCGCAATCCGGGCAAGCCATTTTTTGTGAGTAGAGCCGTTCTTCCGGCTCTGCCGTGCCGTCGCCCAGGATGCTCAGCAGCACCAGCCCTTCAGCCAGCTTGGTTGCGGTCTCAATCGAGGCTTCGAGGCGCTTGCCGATGTCCGGCTTGAGCACCAGGCGATCCACCACCACTTCAATCGTGTGGTTCTTGCGCTTGTCGAGAACAATTTCATCTTCGAGGTTCCGCATCACCCCATCGACGCGCACTTTGACGAATCCCTGGCGGGCAAACTTCTCGAGCTCCTTCTTGTACTCGCCTTTGCGGCCACGCACAATCGGAGCCAGAATCATCACCCGCGTGTTCTCGGGTATCTCGGCAATGCGCTCCAGAATCTGCGCCGTCGTTTGTCGGCTGATCTCCGTGCCGCAATTCGGGCAATGGGGAGTCCCGATGGATGAATAAAGCAAGCGGACGTAATCGTAAATCTCAGTGATCGTACCCACCGTCGAGCGCGGGCTGCGGCTGGTCGTTTTCTGCTCAATTGAGATGGCCGGGCTCAGCCCTTCAATCGAATCCACTTCAGGCCGTTCCATCTGATCGAGAAACTGGCGCGCATAGGGTGACAACGTCTCCACATAGCGCCGCTGCCCTTCGGCATAGATGGTGTCGAAGGCCAGTGAAGACTTGCCGCTGCCGCTCAAACCCGTAATTACCGTCAACGAATTGCGCGGAATCTCCACATCAATGTTCTTGAGGTTGTGTTGCCGCGCCCCATGCACACTAATTCGATTGAGCATAGTAGTTCGGCCTCACTTTCTCGACGATCTGTTTGGTCGGTCGCTCCAGCAGTTCAAAGACAGGTTGCGGATAAATGCCAATCGCAATGGCCGCAAGCACCAGCGGCCCCACCACGGCCCATTCACGAACTGTCAAATCAGGCAGGGCAAGATTCTTCGCTGAGGTCGCACCAAGCGTCACGCGCTGGTAACACCACAGCAAATACGCCACCGTCAACACCACACCCAAGCCAGCCCACAAGGCCCAATACACGCTCATCTCAAAGGCACCTGCCAGAATGCGCAACTCCCCCACAAAGCCGTTCAACGGCGGCAGCCCCATAGAGCTGACCACTGCTAACAGAAACACCATGGAGAACGCCGGCATCGGCCCAAAGATGCCACCATATTCAGAAATTTCACGCGTATGACGTCGTTCATACATCAAGCCCACCAGCAAAAACAGCAGCCCGGTGGAGATGCCGTGATTGATCTGTTGCAGCATACTGCCCGAGATCCCAGCCGGATTGAGCGAGAAGATCCCCAACATGCAAAAGCCCATGTGGCTCACGCTTGAATAGGCGATCAAACGCTTCCAATCCTTCTGCTTGAGGCAGACCAGCGCCCCATACACAATCGCCACCAGTGCCAATACACTCATCCACCACAACACTCCCGATTGCTTCACGGTCTCTGGCACCCCAGGCAAGACGAGCCGCAAGAATCCGTAGGTACCCATCTTCAACATGATGCTGGCCAGGTAGACGCTCCCGGCCGTCGGTGCCTCTGTATGAGCATCAGGCAGCCAGGTATGAAACGGAGCCATCGGCACCTTCACGGCAAAGCCAGCGAACATCAACCAGAAGATCCAGGCACCCAAATCTCCTGCGGGTTTGGTAGCCCAAAGGGCTGGAATACTGAAGGTAAAGAAACCCGTCTGCCGCCAATGCTCAAAGTACAGCAGCAGCAGGCCCAACAAGAGCAGCATGCTGCCGGCAACGGTGTAGATGAGAAACTTCATCGCCGCCATCCGCCGGCGCTCCCCGCCCCAGATTGCGATCAGGAAGAACATCGGGATCAGCGAAGCTTCAAAGAATACAAAGAACAAAAACGCATCCACCGCCAGAAACACACCCAGCACACAGGTCTGCAGAATCAGCAGCGAGACGTAGAACTCTTTGATCCGCTGGTCAATTGAATTCCAACTCGCCAGGCACGCCAGAAAGCCAATGCCCGAACTCATCGCTGCGAGCAACAGCGAATAGCCATCCACCCCCAGAAAAAACTCCGCTCCAATCGAAGGGATCCAGTTCAGCCGCTGCACAAACTGCAGGTCAGCCCCCGTGTTGAAGCTCCCCAGCAGACTGATCGTCCAAAGCGCACTCAAACCCAGCACCAGATTGGCCCAGAACTTGATCAGCAAGGGCTTCGACCCAGGCAGCAGGCTGAGGATCAACCCACCAAGCAAGGGAAGAAACAGGATCAAGGTTAAATTATCGGCCATGGAAACAAGAGGAGGGCGGCCCGAGCTCAGGCCGCCCTCCTTACAGTTTAGCTGGTAGGTGACTGCCTACTGGTAGCTCACCGATTTCACAGCAATGTTTGTCGAAACGATCGTACCGACATCGATTCCTGTTGCCGTGAACTCACGAGGATTACTCACAGAGCCAACGCCAAAAACTCCAATCGGCGTCAGACTCGTTCCGGCCGGGGATGGCGGTAGAGCAAGCAGAACGGGCGAAGGAACAGTGAAGGTTCCCGCGCTGGCCCGCTCCAGGCAGAAGAAAAATCCAGTGATCGCGTTCTCAGACAATTCGCTCAGAGAGTAGCCGTAAATCTGCACCAGGCCATTCGGGTCACCGCCTGTCCAGTTCACCACTTGGCCGTTATTCCGGTTCACAGTGTTGACGGCAGCCTTATTGGTCCAATTGAGGATGGGGGGCATCGTGAAGTTCGCATTGAATGCGCCTACCTGAGCGCCACCACCACCGTTATTGAACGTATAGTTGCCGGCAACCAGATAGCCATCAGGATCCCCAGTGCTGGGCGCGCCCGGGATTGCGAATCCTCCAGAAGAGAGCGTTTCGCCGTAAGTACCGATAAAGTTCGGAACGGGCTTCAAGGTTCTTGCCCCCTTGGGCCCATTCACGTTGATCAGAGCACCAGCATCCAAACCGCGTGGCTGAATCGGATCGACGGGCGTTACCTGGTCACTGCGGCCAACAAAGACGTAGCAGGTGCCGATGCTCGAAGCCCCAGAGAAACCAAGCTGCGCGCCACTTTCGATGGTCTGCCTGGTGTACTCCACAAAATCTGCTGTGCCGCTATCGGTCTTGACCGACAGTGGTGGAAAAGGCGGCACTGAGATTTCCAGATCGATGCGCGCCAGCCCGATCGTTCCAATCTTCACCGTTCCACCCGAGTTGATGCGGTCGAGCTGCGAACTGGTCAAGCCGAGAGGATCGGAGCAAGTCCCTCCATTCGCCGCCACAGCAATGGAGCTGTAGTTGCTGATAATATTTCCTGTCTTCACCGCCACCGGCACAGAGCATCCATCTACACCGGCAGGAACGACGAAGTTGATCTGGTCGAGACCCGCAAAGCCAGGAGCACGCCCGGCATAGGCCACCGACGCACGTCGGCCACCCACAAAGAGCTCGACATTCGCCTGATTGATCGCCACTGCCGGAGCAGCAGAGTTATCAGGAGTTCCTGCAGGCAGGGGCCCAAGACCCGTGCCGTACATGATCAGCGTTTGTCCCGGCCGGGCCGACCGCAGCGCGGTATTGACAGGCTGCGAAGTGGCCGACTCGAAGTTGGTGATGATGCCCGGGCCACTGCCACCCTGATTCAGGGTGAAGGTGCCAAATGCGCTATTCACTACGCGAAAGCTGCGAGCTACGCTCGTTTGTCCACCAAACGACACCGTCATCGTCGCATTGCCAACAGGGGTTGTCGATGGAAGAATCGCCGCCACCTGCCCTGCCAGCGAATACACCAGCGGGCAATCCAGATTCTGTCCGCCGCTGCTCACACGAACGCTGGTTCCACCAAGCGTGGTGGGCAAAGGAAATCCAGCCAGGGCGATATTTGCCGGACCCATACGGGCACCGAACACAACAAAGATGGAGCCTTGGGCAATCGCACCCCCAGGCAATTTGCTACTCATGTAGCTTGCCGCATTGACAATGCCACCGTCGGTAACAACAGGTTGGGCCCACAACGAAGTGCTTGCTGTGGCTGTCAGAAGAACGGTCAGAAGATTTCTACTCATAGGGTTCATGATATACGCGTCACAAACCTTTAGAAAGGGTCAAAGATTAGAGAATTGCCTTAGAAAATGCACTCTTGCGTATGCGATGGCGAAACCACAGCGCTCGTAGTTGCGATGCGAACTGCTCCCTGCCAACACCTCACAGTGCACCCACTCCATGCCCCTCGCCCAGGCCATTTGCACCCGCCCGCGGATCAACTGTTGCTGCAGCCCCTTGCCCCGCCACGCTTCCAGAGTGCCGTCTCCAGCCAGTAACCCCACTCCCGCCAAATCGCTCATCTGCGCTGCCGCCACCAGTTCTTGCTCACGCCAGATTCCAACCGGTAGCGCCCCTTCCATCGAGCTCACCAGCCTTCCCATTTGAAGCCCCAGCTCGTTGACCTCTCCCATAAAGGAAAGGCTCAAGACGCGGGCCCAGGCTTCGACATCGTCCACCACTTCCGCCTCTCCCGGCAGGTCTTCGGTTCTGCGGCATAGCACCAGCTCTTCGGCAACGCGCTCAAAGCCAAGCGAAGCCAATTTGGCCCGGCAAGCAAGTTCCACCCACGGTGCCAGCTCAAGCACAGTATCCCGCTGGTAATCCGAAAAGAAATCGATCATGCGGCGCAGCTCTGCACGGGTCGGTTCACCGTCCAGCCCCTTGATCGCACTCAAGGGCGAATCGGGCCCCATGTAGCCTCCCACCCCGCCACAAACTTCAAGAGAGGTCCCAGCCGTGGCCCGAGCCATCCGCCGCATCGTCTCGGCGGCACAGGGCTCGAAATTGGTCATACCTCTTTCGGCCCGATACCCAGCGCCTTCATCTTCCGGTAAAGATGGCTCCGCTCCAGCCCCAGCAATTCTGCAGTCTTGGTGACATTGCCACCCGTCTCATCGAGCTTCTTGAAGATGTACTCACGCTCGGCCGCTTCCCGAACTTCCTGCAAACTTCCAAAGCGCTCTTGCGGACGCTCGATGCCGGTACGCTTGGTCGAGTTCAGCGGAATCTGACGGGCCTCCACCCGGGTTTGCGGATTCATGATCACAATCCGCTCCATCAGGTTCTTGAGCTCGCGCACATTGCCAGGCCAGGGATATTCTTCGAGCACACGATAGGCCTCTGCCGTAAGTTCTTTGGCCTTGCGCCCATAATCGGTAGTGAACCCCTGCAGGAAGTGGTCTGACAGAAGCCGCACATCTTCCACACGCTCACGCAGCGGTGGCACATGAAACGGAATCACGTTCAAGCGGTAGAACAAATCTTCTCTGAAGTTGCCTCGTTCAATCTCGTCTTCGAGATTCTTGTTTGTCGCGGCAATCACGCGCACGTCAGAGCGAATGCTCTCTTCAGCCCCCAACGGTTCAAAGCGGCCCTCGTCCAGAAAGCGCAACACCTTGGCTTGCGTCTTCAAACTCATGTCGCCCACTTCGTCGAGAAAGAGCGTCCCGCCATCGGCCTTCTCAAACTTGCCAATCTTGTCGTCAGCCGCTCCGGCGAAGCTACCCCGGCGGTGCCCGAACAGTTCGCTTTCAATCAGATCTTCGGGAATTGCCGCACAGTTCACCTCAACAAACGGCCCTTGTGTGCGCGGCGAGAAGCGGTGGATGGCATGAGCCACCAATTCTTTGCCGCTGCCGCTCTCACCAAAAATCAAAACACGTCCATTCGTTTTGGCCATCAACTCCAGTTGCTGGCGCAGCGCCCGCATCGGCACACTGTCTCCGAGAATGCGGCGCTCTTCCCCACTGGCATCTTTCAGGCGCTCTACTTCCACTTCGAGCTTGCGTTGCTTCAAAGCGTTTTGAATCGTTACCGTAACCTTCTCAATGGTCAACGGCTTTTCGAGAAAGTCGAAGGCCCCCATCTTGGTCGCTCGCACAGCGGTCTCAATATTGCCATGGCCGCTAATCATCACCACACTCGGCCTCTCGCTCAGCGGCATCTTCTGGATGCGGTCCAGCGTTTCGAGCCCATCAATCCCCGGCAACCAGACGTCCAGCAAAGCTACATCGTAGCTGCGCCGCTGCAACTCGGCCAGGGCGTCTTCTCCGCGCCCGACAGAGTTAACACTATAGCCTTCGTCTTCGAGCACACCGCGCAGGGAATCCTGAATGCCCTGCTCGTCATCGACTACCAGAATCTGAATATGCTTCAAGCCCTTGCCTCCACTTGTACTTCACCCGTTGCTTCCTGCTCGGGTGCATTCCAGACGGGCATTTCGACCACAAAGCGTGCCCCAGTAGGCTGATTGTCTTCCACACGAATCTGAGCGTGATGTTCACTCAGGATGTGGTTCACAATTGCCAGTCCCAGGCCTGTCCCACGCCCCTTGGTTGAGAAGTAAGGTAAAAACAGTTTTTCCCGGTCTTCGGCCGAAATCCCTCCACCACTGTCAGAGACAACCAGCTCAATGCTTTCGTTTCCAAGATCCTGTGTGCCTACATACAGTCGCTTCACCAGCGAATCCTGCATCGCCTCGGCAGCGTTATCCACCAGGTTCACCACCACACGCTTCAGTTGCTCGGCGTCGGCATTCACAAGGGACAAACCGGGGTGCAGGGAGACTCTGACTTCAATCTCTTCCAGCCGTCCAGCAAAGACCTGCATTGCCGTTTCTACTACGGCATTCAGCGATACCGGAGCCATCTGCGCCGCAGGGAAGCGGGCAAACTGCGAAAACTCATCCACCAGCGTACGAACGCTCTCCACTTCACGGCTGATCATCTGCGAACAATCCCGCAGAATGCGGGCATTCTCAGGGGCAATCGCGATCTTGTCCAACTGTCGCGCAATCCGTTCTGCACTCAGCGCAATCGGAGTCAGCGGATTCTTGATCTCGTGGGCCACTCTGCGCGCTACTTCATGCCAGGCCGCCTGTTTTTGTGCCCGCAGTAACTCGCTGGTGTCTTCAATCACCAACACAAAAGGCGAACCGGGGTTCTCTTCTACCGTCGAAACCGTGACCCCCAAATGCAATCGGCGCCCCTCTTTGACAAAGTCAAACTGCCGCATCGCAATGCCGGTACGGCGGGCTCGCTTCATCATGTAGCGCAGCTCTGCCGCTTCTTCTTTCGGGAACAAATCATCGAGACGCAAAGTTTGTTCGGCTTCGATTTCAGGAATGATCTGACGCATGGCGCGATTGACGCGCAAGACCCGGCCCTCACTGCTCATCGAAACCACACCGGTGGGAATGTTTTCGAGAATCGCTTCGGTGAATCGGCGCCGTCGCTCCAGCTCGCGATCGTTGGCCTCGAGCCCCTGCGTCATCTCGTTGAAGCCGCGCACCAGCGTCGCCAGCTCGTCGGCAGCTTGGGTTTCGACACGATAGGCAAGATTCCCCTTGCGAACCTCTTCTGCCCCCTTCAGCAACTCGGCAATCGGCAAGCTGATCTGCCTTGCCAACAGCAGCACCGCCCAGGTGGAGAGAAACAGAATGAACAGGCAGATCAAAGCCAACATCAGAAGATAGAACTGCCATAGCTCCCGCTTGCCCACGTTCAGCTTGTCATATTGGGCAATGCTATCGATGAGCCTCTGGTGCTCTTTTTCGGCATTCGCCTCCAGATGCCCGCGCACCCAGATCGAGCCCAGATTCTCATTCAAAGTCGCCTTCGCCATCGGAAAGCGAGTCGAGGTACGGCTGGTCGAGCAGATGGGCAGGCGTCGCCCATCCGGCATTTCCAGTTGGGCTTCAGCAATTTGACGCGTCTCACAAAACCGCTGCAAGGCGGGCATCCACGATTTGTCGCCCTTGGCGTATTCATAGACCTCGGCGCGGCTGGCCAGCAGGTCAGCTTGCGCGCGGGCGGCTGCCTCGGCGCTGCGCTCGAGCGCCATCGCCATCCCAACCAACGTCGTGTTGGCATTCACCGACGGGCGGCTAAACCATTTGTCCAGATTCCGATTCAGCACATACACACTAAACAGGGCAAAGAAGAACACCGGCAGAATCGTAATGCCCAGCGCCGCCACCAGCAGCTTGGTGCGCAGGCGCGAGCCCTCCCGGTTACGCTGCCGCTCCAGATAGATCTTGATGAAGCTACGAAAGAGCAGAAAGCCGATCAGTACCGTCAGCAGAAAGACAACGGTAGAGACAGCCCAGAAAATGGTGACCTGCTGCGGCCCGGCCGGCGTGAAGTCGCCAAAGCTGAAGCTGCCTTGCCATACCAGCAAGCCCACCAGCACGGTGAGCAGCATCACGCCGAATCCAATCAGAAGTCTGCGCTTCATAGCCCCACTTTACTCGTCCCGATGCACGGTGTCGATGCTGAAGGCCGGAAGACAAACCGCGATGTACTCGCAACCTTCTTCACCGGGGGTCGAGTAGCGAATCCACTCCCCTGCCTTGGTCAGCACGGCTTGCCCGCCGTTTACTTGCATCACACCGCCCTCGTGCTCCACCTGCATGGTGCCCCGCAGCACGAGCGTCCATTCGTCAAACTCGGGTCGTTGCCCGGGTTCACTCCACCCGCTGGGGCTGCGCATGTGCGCGATGCTGATTCGCGACTCACCCGTGTTGGCGCGTCCTACGTATTCGTCAATTCGTTTGCCCCCCGGCACGGGGATCGTAGTTGGTGTGGCAATGAGTTCAGGCATTTTGATTTCCTTCCACCAGCATGGCACCCCAATGGAAGCCCGCGCCAAAGGCGGCAAAGACGATCGGCCCTTGCCACGGCCCCGGCCATTCGCTGGCAGCAATGAGCATCGAAGCCGAACTCGTATTTCCATAGCGGGCAATATTGCTAAAGAACTTCTCGCGCCTCACTGCCAGCGTCTGCGCAATTTTGGCCAGTAGATTGGAATTCGCCTGGTGCATCAGAAACGTTTGCATCTGCTCGGCCTTCAGATGGTTTCGCTCAAGCAACTTCTGGATCGCAGCAGGAACTCGGCGCGACGCATGAAGAATCACCGTTCGCCCGTTCATATGCACGGGTGCCCCAAACTCCAGCGTCAGATCTCCCGCATTGGCACCATCACTGCCGAGCTCAAAATCCAGAATTTGCGCAAAGCCCGATTCTGCATCCACCACACAAGCACCTGCACCATCTCCAAACAGCATCGCTGTCCCTGCTTCCATCGGAGGAGTCAACACTGCCTGGCTCATCTTCTCCGATGCGATCACCAATACCTTATGTGCCCGCCCAGCCCACAGTTGGGCCTGCGACAGCGCAAACAACGCTCCGACACTCGCCATGGGAACATCCATCGCAATCGCCTGCGCGGCACCCAGCCGAAACTGCACTTCACTGGCCGGGCCGGGAAAACGTCGCTCGGCGCTTCCGGAAGACACCAGAATCAAACCCAGCTCTTCTGCTCTCACTCCGGCTCTTGCCAGGGCCGCCTTACCGGCCTCGGTAGCCATCTCGGCCACCGTCTCTTCGGCACGGGCAAAGCGCCGGGTTTCGATGCCCGACATTTCCAGAATCCAGCCCGGCTCTACTTCAAGCAGGGCTGCCATTTCTTCGTTGTCGACAACACGTTCAGGCAGGTATTGCCCAAAGCCGCGCAGAAAAGCCACTGCCTAAACCCTCGCTTCTACGTACTCGGCAATCCTGTCGATCGATTCGAACTTGCGCGGATTCAAGTCTCCATCCGGCACACGGATGTTGAACTCTGCTTCCAGCTTCGTCACCAGATCGGTCAACCCAAAGCTATCGAGCAAGCCGCATTCAAACAGGCTCTCATCGGTACCGATATTCACTGGCTTGCCAGCAATCTCGGAAACAATCTCACTGATTCTCTTTTGCATCATTGTTGTTGATATTCCCCTCGCTGAAGACCTTTTGCCGGATCTTCCTGAATTCTTCATAGTGCGCGATCAGATCTTTGTACAAAGTCTCCCCGACGAGTCGATAGCCCGGCCCGGTAAGGTGCACAAAATCTCCCTGGGCAAAGCCGGCATAAACCCATCGCTTCATGGAACCGCCGCCGCCCATGCGCTCTCTCAAATCCCAGAAGCTGCCGCCCATCTCGAGAGCAACCTCACGCTGCACCTCGCTGATCATGTCGAGCTTCGGCACCGGAACCCAAACGCGATTGGCTCTCTGCGCCCGGTCAGGCGGACCAATTACCAGAAAGCTCGCCTCTGGGGCCATCGCGCGAAATCGCTGCAACACTTCCTGAAACATCGCCCGGTAGCTTTCGCGAGTCCAGTCTTTTTGCCCCGCCTCATTGGTTCCATAGGCAAAGACCATCAGGCCTGGATTTCGTTTCGCCACCATTTCGCGGAGCTGATTTTCTTCCCAGCGCAGACTGATGTTGGCTTGCGCCCCATTGATGCCGAGCGTCTCCCAGGTGAGCCCGCGCGTTTTCTCTGTCACCCAGCCAAAGAGCTTCACCGGGCCGTTACCAAGCGTCTCGACCGTAAACCGCTTTAGCCCTTCGGGTACAGCCATCGCCCAAACCCCTGGCCCAGTTGGCCCGTTTGTGTCGATTACCGCAGCCTCCGCACCGTCCACAAACACCTTCACACTTCCCCCGCCAGGTTGGCGCAGGTAGTGTAGCTCTGCCTTTTCCCCCTCCGAATCGAGGTACACCATTTCTCCCGCCCGATCCGTCACCACCGAGGTGCCCCCCAGGCCGTAAAGTCCATCGCTGCCGCGGGTCAGCAGGCCTTCGGTTTCCCAACGCAAACTTTGCCCGCTCTTGACATCATGGCGGCGATAGCCAGGGAATGGGCGTCCGGCAAGGCTATAGCCCGCACCACCGTTGCCAAAGCGTTGCTGGAAGAGTACTCGTAGCTGATTGGCCCAATCGTCGCTGGCCGTATGCGAATCTCCGTACTGCAACACGTGCAAACTTCGGTTGGCTGTTGGAGCATTTTCCAGCTGCCAGAGCTGCTCGAAGAAAGGAACGAGGGCCGCAGAATTTTCCACGGCGGCAGCAGCCACGGCGTCCATGGCATCCGCTACATATTCCTTGGATGCCTCCTTGACCTTGGCGCTCACCACCGGAGGCCTGGGGGCCACCACGCGGCGCTTCGATGCTGTCGTTTTTTTCTTGGCTTTCTTGGCAGCCGCGCTGACGCTCTTCTTGACGGCAGGCTTTTTGGGAGCTCCACCAGCAAGGGCCACCAGGCCCAGCGCCACCGCCGTCAATGTCAGTCCGCGCAGCATTTCCACCTCAATCTTCTCAAACTCGGGCATGATGGTTCTAGATGCTCAGCCGCCGTGCCCTCTTGTTGCAGTCTTCGGCCCTTCTGGCACAGGACGTCACCTTCACCACGGGCGTCAATGTCATCAACCTGCTGGCCACGGTTCGCAACAAGGCTGGCCAGTTGGTGCAGACCCTCAACGAGGAAGACTTTCTGCTTTCCGAAACCGGCGTAGCGCAGAAAATCAGTTACTTTGCCCGGCAATCCGACCTGCCGCTTCGTCTCGGCCTCCTGATCGACACCAGCATGAGCCAGGAGAAAGTGATTCCCGCCGAGCGTGCAGCAGCCTATCAGTTTCTCAACAAGGTCTTGCGCGAGAACATCGACAAGATTTTCCTGATCCAGTTCGACACCCTCGCCCGCGTCAAGCTGGGCTTCAGCGATTCCCGCAACCAGTTGGAAGAACGGCTGGAATCCATCGATACACCCACTCGCAAAGAACTCCGCGCCAGTGGCGGCACCGGCACGGCTTACTTCGATGCCATCGCCTCAGGCTCTGAGCTGATGAAGCGTGAGACCGGGCGCAAAGCGCTCATTGTCTTATCGGATGGAGTCGACTCTTCGAGCGACCACACCCTGCCCATGTCAATTGAGGAGGCCCTGCGCGCCGACACCATTGTCTATTCGATTTACTTTACCGACCCGGGATTTTACAGCGGCGGCTTCGGGATGCCGAACGGCAGGGCCATCATGAGCCGCATTGCCAGGGAGACCGGGGGCGGCTTCTTCGAAGTCTCCAATAAGCTGTCGATCGAAAAGATCTTTGAGTTGATTGAGCAGGAACTGCGCAGCCAGTACAGTATCGGTTACGTCTCGAGCATCCCCGTCGGCTATCCAGCCTTCCGCAAGATCCAACTCACCACGCGCACCAAGGGCCTGATCGTACAAACCCGCGACGGCTATTGGCCTAAACGTCCCTAGCCGCTGAGATGCAACTGCCTATTGAGGCAAACCAAGCGGGCGTCGCTCTGCAAATACCCTTGGTGCTTTCGATCACCGTTCCAACTTACAGAAATGGTACTTGCGCAGCATGTTGGGGCTACGCATAACTTAATATGAATATAATAATGAATATTAATTATTAGTGTTTTTTCGAATCACGTTACGCTTTACCCATGAAACTCACTTTCTTGACTCTGACCTGCTCCCCGTAAACTCCACCAATTGAAACTAGAGAGCTCCTAATAATGTAGAAGGAAGGAGCTTTGGAGATGAAGAAGAGCCGGTACACGGAAGAGCAAGTGATCGGAGCGGTCAAGC
>JBIITX010000066.1:0-12323 GCA_044340255.1 Bryobacter sp.
GATGGGGGCCTCCGCCGCAGGGCTTCGCTTCGCTACGCCCTGCAGCTACGGCCCCCATCCGGCATGGTTCTTGACAAGGGCAATTAACCAAGGTGGACTGGCTTACACAAAACTATTGACACATCCATGTAAGCACGTTTTGTCGCTTGGCTAATCTTGAGTTGCTTCACGGAACTGGTCGTTGTAGAAGCTTTTTTTCATATTCAACTGCCTTTCGCGCCGAAACTAAACGAATCACGTCAGCGCCAGGCTCAACAAATACAACCAGCAGCAGAACCAGATTTCGGGTCATGCCAATGATCTGAAATCGCTGCTCGCCAGCTTTCTCCATGCAGTTGTCCTTGCCTGCGAGGTGGTTGGGGGCGTCGAAAATCTGCGTCGCGGTTGTGAATGAGACCCCATGGAGCTTCTGGTTCTTTCTCGTCTTAACCGGACCCCGAGTGAATCTTGTGTAAGGAGATCGTGTTGTCGGCAAGAACGCCATTTTTCGCGACGGCAAAGTGAATTGAGGAACGCGAAACAGAACTCGGTGGCTGCTAGAGAGGCGATGACAGGTTTACGCGGGATTGTGTCAGACTTGCTGACTGGAGGAGTCTGATGAGGCTTGTTGGTTTGCTTTTAATTTGTGGGGTGATGGCTGGGAAGATTCTGTTTAAGGCTGATTTTGAGACTGGGGATTTGAGCCAGTGGAGTGGGACGGGGACGCGGGGGCAGAATGCGACGCCGCGGAATGTGCAGGTGGTGAGCGACATTGTGCAGGAGGGGAAGTACGCGGGGAAGTTTACGATCCATGCCGATGATGTTTTTAACGCGCAGCAGTTGCGGGTGCAGGTGGGTGGGCCGCGCGTCAGTGTCGAAGAGGGATCGGATACTTACCTGTCGTTCTATCTCTATGTGCCTGAGGCTCCGAAGGACCGCGATAACTTCTTTTACTGGGAGGGGAACCCGCCGCCGCGCTACAACAACGTGATGACCTGGTGGCTGGAGCCGAAGGTGGGTGGTGGGACGCTGATCAAGTATGGGACGGGGAATCTGGGGCGGAATGGTACGCACTGGGAGGCCGAGTTTAGCGTGGGGAAATGGCATCAGTTGGCGATGCACATCCGGTGGAGCGAGGACCCGGAGAAAGGGAATACGCGGCTGTGGTTTGACGGGAAGCTGGTGCTGGATCAAAAGCTGAAGACGAAGGGGCCGGAGAGTGTTTACTTCTGCCAGCCGGGGATTCATCGCAGCCCGCACCAGAGCTCAGAGGATACGATTTACTTCGATAACTTTGTGTTGGCCGATACGCTGGAAGAAGTGCTTAGCGATAGAAAGGGGACCAAGTAATCCAGCGGGGGCCGTAGTGGGGCTGGGGTTGATTGAGTTCGAGGGCGCCGAGGTCTGGGGCGGTGCCGGTGAAGTTGTCGTTGATGGTGGGGAGGAGTTGGCCTGCATCGATGGCTTTTGAGGCGGGCTTGAGACGGAAGTTGAGATCGCTGGAATGGTAGACGTGGTAGCGGCGGTTGGGGTCTGGCGGGGAGAGGTTCTCGAAGATGTCGTAGTCGAGTTCGCGGCCGTGGATTTCATTGCCGGTTGCTTTTTGGAGGTCGGCTAGCGTGGGGTAGCTTTTCATCTCTGCACCCGGGGCGCGCCAGTTGTATTGTTTGTCGACGTTGCGGTTGGGACGGAAGCCGTTGTAATCGGAGCTGAAGCTGGGGGTGGCGTGAGCCCAGGTCATGATGCCGCGACCGGGGATGTCTTTACCGAGGAAGAGGTTGTTGCGGAAGTGCGAGTTGGAGTAGGGTTCGGCGGCGGTTTGTTCGCCGATGAAGGTGTTGTGATAGACGATGATGCCGGCGGGGGCGGCGTTGAATTTGAGCGAGCCGCCATTGGGGACGTGATAGAGAATATTGCGCAGGAAGTAGACGGGGCCGCCGAACATGGGCTGGGCACTGTAGCCGTTGTGGGCGGCGTTGATGCCGCGGTTCTGATAGACGCGGATGTTGTGTGCGCCGCCGTCGGATTCAATGAAGTCGTCGTTGGAGAGATGGATGTCGTTGTTGTAGATGTCGATGGATGAGGCGCGGCGTTCGGGGTCGGAATCGGGAGGGCCATAGGTGGAGATGCAGATGCCGTCGTGGAAGTAGGCGATGGCGTTGTGGGCGATGATGTGGCCGGGGCCGTAG
Organism: Bryobacter sp.; assembly: GCA_044340255.1. Taxonomy (GTDB): domain Bacteria; phylum Acidobacteriota; class Terriglobia; order Bryobacterales; family Bryobacteraceae; genus Bryobacter. The sequence continues at coordinate 2,169 of JBIITX010000066.1, forward strand.
ACCTTGATGGCGAAGAAGCTGACGACCTGATGGGAGGGGTAGATGCCTGCGGCGCGGGAGCCGGCCTGATTCCAACCGATGAGGCGCATCTGGTCTTCGCGGCCGAGGAAGAGATTGTCGGAGATGAAGAAGTCGCGCGAGTCGGCGTTTTCGGTCCAGATGCCGGTGCCGATTTGTTCAAAGCGGCAATTGCGGACGGTGAGCGCGACGGCACCCATGACTTCTTTTTCGCCGGCGAAGAGGGCGATGTCGGTGTTGCGGAAGGTGAGGCCTTCGAAGATGTGGTGGTGGGTGGCCATGACATCGAAGAGCTTGTGGTTGCCTGCGCCGTCGAAGATGGCTTCGCCGTCGCCGGCGCCTTTGATGGTGATGGGCTTGTCGGCGGTGCCTTTGAGGGAGAGGCTCATGGAGCCGGTGAAGGGGGCGCTGAGGGGATCGACGTAATTGAGACGGTCTGGACGGTAGAGGCCGGCGTGGATGAGGATGGTGTCGCCGGGTTGGGCCTTGGTCATGCGGACGGCGGTCCAATCGCCGCGGCCCTCGCCGTAGTAGGCGGCTTTGAGGCCGATGAAGGAGGGTTCGAGTTTGGGGCCCTCGTGGTCGTTGGGATAGACGTGGAGGGTGCGACCGCCGGTGTAGGGTTTGGGTTCGGTGCGGGTGGTGAGGGTGACGAGTTGTTGGGACTTGCCGGTGATGCCGTCGGGGTCGCGCATGGTGAATTCGCATTCGTAGGTGGTGGCGGGGTCGAGATGAAAGATGCTGCCAGCGAAGCCGTGGGGGACGGTGTAGGTCATTTTCTCGCGGTCGCGGAAGACGCGCTCGCCACCGATGCGGAGGAGGGGGAGGGCGGGGCGCCAGGTGGTGGTGCCGGATTTACGGAAGCGGACTTCGACGGAGGCGTTGCGGTTGGCGTCGCCGTCGATGAGCCACTCGAAGCCGAGGTTGTGGAGGGTGGGATGTTCGGCGTGGAAGCGGCCGGGGGTGGTGGAGTTCTGGGCGGAGAGTGTGGTGGCGAGGAGGACGAGCAGGGCGATACGCATGGTGGGTGTTCGCCGTTGATCTTATCGTAAGGGGAATACAATTTGGGCATGTGGATCTGGATTTGGATGATGACGATGCAGGTGGGGCCTGCGGTGTTTGAAGTGGCCGGGGATTGGGCGGTGCGCGTGGAGGGGCAGACTGTGGCGGTGGCGCCGCCGGTGGTGGTGGAGGTGAAGGGGGAGAAGTATGAGTCGATCCCGATGTTTAACCCGAAGGCTGGTGGTTGGGTGAAGGGGGCGCAATTGAAGGGAGTGCGGGCGCAGGAGACGACGAGTCCGCAGTTGCTGGATCCTTCGAGTTTTGTGTTGCGGGCTGGGGACGTGGTGTATGAGGCTGGTGTGGATTATGAGATTGATCGGGTGTGGGGGACGTTTGGTCGCGTGGCGGGGAGCAGGATTGCGGAGGGGCAGGCGGTGTATGCGAGCTACCGGCATGGGCAGATGCGGTTGGATGCGGTGGTGAAGCGGGGAGATGGCGTGGTGGAGGTGCGGCGTGGGGAGGGGCGGGCGGCGGCGCCGTTGTTGCCTGCAGTGAAGGAGGGGGAGAAGTATTTGGGTGCTTTGTTTTTGGAGGGGGTGGTGAAGAAGTTGGGGGCGGAGCATTTGTTTCCGGTGATGGAGGAGGGGTATCCGGAGGTGGCTGTGGTGCGGAGTGCTACGGTGGCGCGGCTGGTGAAGCGGCTGGAGGCGGGCGGGCCGTTGCGGGTGTTGGCCTGGGGGGATAGTGTGACGGATGGTGCTTATTTGAGTGATGCGAAGACGCAGCGGTGGCAGGAGCAGTTTGTGAAGCGGTTGCGGGCGAAGTATCCGAAGGCGCAGATTGAGTTGCTGACGCAGGCGTGGGGTGGGAGGAATACGGGGAGTTATCTGGCGGAGCCCGCGGGGAGTGTGCATCACTACGGGGAGACGGTGTTGGGGGTGAAGCCGGATCTGGTGGTGTCGGAGTTTGTGAATGATGCGGGGTTGAAGCCGGAGCAGGTACAGGAGCGGTATGGGAAGTTGCTCAAGGACTTTCAGGGGATTGGGGCGGAGTGGATTATTTTGACGCCGCATTATGTGAGGCCGGACTGGATGGGGTTGACGAAGCAGAGGGAGATTGATGAGGACCCGCGGGGCTATGTGGCGGGGTTGCGGCAGTTTGCGGCGACGCATGATGTGGGATTGGCTGATGCTTCGTTGCGGTATGGGAGGTTGTGGCGGCAGGGGGTGCCGTACAACACGCTGATGCTGAATGCGATCAATCATCCGGACGAGCGGGGGATGCGGCTGTTTGCGGATGCGTTGATGGCTTTGTTTCGCTAGGGATCAACGCTTGGGCTTGAATGTGGCGTCACAGAAGTTGATGAAAGTCTGGCTGTAGAGCTGCCTGTTGGCCTCGTAGGCCTCGAGCAGAAGTTGGGAGGTGAACCACTTTTCGAACTGCTGCCGCCAGCCGGAGAGGGCTGGGTGATCGAGGTTTGAAGCAAGCTTGAGATCGAAGAAGACATTCTCCATGAACTGGATGAGGCGGAGGCAGAAGGTTAGGGATTCCTGGTAGCCCTCGGTGTCTTTGGCGATGGCTGAGGTGCTGTTGCTTTGACTGATGAGTTGCTTTGAGAGTTTGGCCAGGTTGGGATTGTCCTGGAGCTCTTTGAGGAAGTCACTCCAGGCGAGATTGGATTTGGTGAAGTCTTCGCGGATGGCGCGCGGGATGGGTTGCCAGGCCTGATAGAGATCGGTGAAGCGCTTGTGGGTGCTGGGGGAGTTTTTGTCTTTTTTGCCGAAGGTGATGTTGCCGACGTGATAGCCGAGAGAGCGATAGCTTTCAAACTGGCTCTCGTTGAAGAATTGGTCGGCGGTGGATTGGTGGGGGAAGACGGGGTTGAACTTGCGGTAGGTGAGGACGTCCTGGGGTTCATCGCCGGTGACGGAGAGCTTGAGGTAGACGAGGTAGGCTTCGTCCTTGATGCCGGGATAGGTGATTTTGCCGACGGTGCAATGGGAGCGGCTCCAGCCGTTTTCGCTGCGCTCTTCAATGTCGCTGGTATCGATTTCGATCCTGATGCCGAAGTCCTGCTGGGCTTTGCGGACGATGCCGCCGAGGCTTTCAAAGCGAAGGGTGTCGTCCTGCTCGCCATCGATGCAGATGATGTATTTGACCTGGCGGGCGAGGAGTTCATAGACGCCGAGATTGTCGAAGTGGCCGCCGTCGGAGAGGTAGAGGTATTTGCGGTTACGGCTGGCCTGAGCGAAGAGCTCTGAGGTGAAGTAGAAGGTTCCCCAACTGGGGCCGGTGGGCTTCCATTTGGAGGAGGTCAAGAGTTTGGTCTTAAAAAAGCCGGGGAGAAGCGGGAGCCTGGCAAACCACTTTTGCATTTCGCCGTCCTTGGCTGGATTCCAAAACCAGATGCCGAGGCGGACATTGAAGATGGTCATGAAGAAGGCGAGAGTGGGCGAGGTGTTGTAGCCCATGTTGGGTGAGGCGGCTGCACCGGAGGCAGTCATGGCAGTGCCGTAGCTGACGGAGTTTTCTGTGTTGGGGAACTTACGATAGAACTCGATGGGGCCTGCATTGGCTTCGGCGACGGTGGGTGGGAGGCGGTAGCCACAGCCATAGGGAGTGAAGACGAAGGAGACGGCGCGGCGCTCGCCGGAGCCGGTTTCTTCGAGGCTGACGTTGGCGGCGGTGTTGACCAAGTGCGTGAAGGAGGATTTGGTTTCGGTGAACATGGGCTTGTCATCTTCGGCGGCGAGGTTGGTAAATGGTACGAAGTCCTGGGTGGCTTCTCTTTGCTTGCGCGAAGCGCCGGCGTAGGCGCGGACGAGACGATTTCGATAGAAGGAAAACATCGAGAACTCGTTGATGTTGAGGAAACGGCTGAAGAGGGAGAAAACGAGGAGAGAGCCGATGGTGGTGAGGAAGGGGAGCCAGGATGTAGAGATTGCGGCCACGTCATCGCGCATGGCGGCGCGACTGACACGCCAGATCGAGCCCCAGTCGGTTGGGATCGCCTGTTGGCGACAGGCGTCGCAGAAGGCTACAGGGTAGGACTGGTTGAAAGCGAAGGCGAGATGGCTTTGATTGGACAGCGAGGCGAGTAGCAAAGCGATACCGAGCGAGACGAGGCAGAGCATTCCCAGGATGAAGACGAAGGACGTGAGAGGGAGGAACCGCTGGAGGAGTGAGGGTTTAGCGGGGTCTGTGGCCGGGGTGGACGAGCTTTGGGCGAAATAGATGCCCAAGGCTGAGATGGCAGCCCAGAGACTGCCGGTGGCATAGAAGACGGTGCCGGCCTGATAGAGGAAGGCGATGAGAATTGGACCGAGGATGGATAAGGCGTTTAGGAAGAGGCCGACGATGCTGAGGATGGCGATCCAGGCGGTGGCGCGACTTAGGCCTTCGCGGTCGACGTCGCGACAGTGGGTGCCCAGGGTGCCGATGATGAGCATGAGCAGGACGGAGACTGCGCCGGAGAGGAGAGGGGCAGAAGTGAGGAGGACCAGATTGGAGGTGGAGTCGCTTCTCAGGTAGTGAAGGCCGGCAAAGGAGATGAGGGCCATGCCAGCGGCACCGAGGAGGGTGCAGATCAGGAGTCGCGCATAGAAGGGCAGGCTCCTGCTATGCGGATTTGTGCGCATACCCAAGCCGCAGAGACCTGCGGAGAGGAAGCCTGCGATTGCGGTGATCTGAATCGCTCCCCAATCGAAGGTGGTTTCGATGCCCGTGCTTCTGGCCGCCTTGACGAACAAGACTGCGTAGAGACAGACCAGAATTGCTGGGATCGTGCCTCGGAATTCCTTTTCGCGATGGAGGATTCTATAAAACGCGACGGAGAAGAATAGCGAAAACGCCGAGGCGACGTATAGGTGGAATGACCAACCCGAATGTTGGTTCATCAATTGTAAGTACGACCAGGGGCCAAGGAGGAGGGTGGCAAGGAAGGGGATGAGGACGAGGAGATTGAGGAGTGTGTTGCGGCTCCAGATGGTGAAGATGAGCCAGGTATCGGCGCTAAAGAAGCCTGTTTGTGGGGCGAGGAAGTTACTGTACTTGCGGAGCCACTGGATTTCGGCTGGTTCGGAGGATTGTGTTTCGTTTTCTGGTGGGGGCGTTAGTTTAGACTGAATCGCTTCGAGGCCGCCGTCGCGTTGGGCCCATAAGTTGAGCCAGGTGCCGATGTAGCCGCCGCCGGAGACTGTGGAGAGATAGTTGATGTCCTTGAGGATGCCGATTTTGGCGAGGCTTTGGATGACGCCCAAGGCGAAGGTGGCGCTGCGAATGCCACCGCCGGAGATGGCGAGACCGAACTTATTGTCCTTTGTAAATTGCGGTTCGAGGTTGTGAAACTCGGCGGCACTAATTGGACGGGAGTCGCGCATCTGTTCACTCATGTGTTAGTGAGTGTAGGTGCTGCGAAGATGGGAGTCAACTAGTCTTGCCGGAGGGCTGACGCGGGGTCGAGGGTGGAGGCGCGGCGGGCGGGGAGCCAGGCGGCGAGGGCGGCGGCGAGGCTGAGGATCGAGACCGAGATCAGGATGAGAGTGGGGTTGAGGGGTTTGAGTTCGAAGAGTTCTTTCTCGAGGAAGCGCGAGCCGTAGTAGATGGCGGGTGCGCCGAGGGCGAGGCCGAGGAGGGTGAGGCCAAGGGCTTCTTTGAGGACCATCCAGACGACGTTGTGGGGCTCGGCGCCGAGGGCGAGACGGACGCCGATTTCATTGCGGCGTCGGGAGGCGTTGTAGGACATGACGCCGTAAAGGCCGATGGCGCTGAGCAGGAGAGCGAGGATGCCGAAGGCACCACAGAGGGAGGCGAACATGCGCTCGCGCTGGAGGTTGCGGGCGACGAGTTCTTCCATGGTGAAGGGGTCGGCGAGGGGGAGGTTGGGATCGATCTGGCGGATGACTTCGCGGATCGAAGGCAGGAGCGCGGCAGGGTTGGTTTTGGTGCGGAGAACGACGGTGGCTTCCTCACGCTGGATTTCGAAGGGGAGCCAGAGGAGGTGGGGGCGATCTTTCATGGAGTTGAAGGCGAAGGTGGGGGCGATGCCGATGATTTCCATGGGTTCGCTTTTAGGAGAGGGGTCATCGCCGAAGCGGATCTTGCGGCCGATGGGGTAGGTGGTGGGGTCGAGTTTACGGGCGAGGTCTTCACTGATGATGGCGACCTTGGGTGCCTTGAGGGCCATGTCGGCTTTGGTGAAGTTGCGACCGGCCTTGAGGGTCTGATTGAAGGCAGGGAGGTAGGAGGGAGTGATGCCGTTGATGGCGGCATCGATTTTCTGGGTCTTGCCGACTTCCTGGACGTTGCCCCACCAGCCTCCTTCATTCATCGGCCTGATGGCGGCGAGGGCTGCTTGCTCTACGCCGGGGGCGGAGGCGAGCGTGCGTTCTAGTTTGTCGTAGAAGGCGGGGAGAGTGTCTTTGGTGTAGCCGGAGGTTCCTGGACGGAGGCCGAAGACGAGGAGGTTGCCGCGGTCGAAGCCGGTGTTCTGGGCGGAGAGATTGCGGAGATTTTCTGTGAAAAGGACTGCAGCGGCGATCAGGATGATGGCGAGACTCATTTGACCGACGATGAGGATACGGCCGGGGGTCCACCAGCGGCGTGCGGCGGCACCGAGGCTGCCGGCGCCTTCTTTGAGGGCGGCGTTTGTGTCGAGGCTTGCGGCGCGCCAGGCGGGGAAGAGGCCGAAGAGGAAGAGGGTGAAGGTGGAGATGAGTGCGATGGTGGCGAGCATTGGTAAGTCGATCGAGAGGGGGAGCGGTGCGCCACTATCGCGGTGGCTGAGGAATTGGGCGAGGCCTTTAGCTGAGGCGTAGGCGATGGCGATGCTGGCGAGGCCGCCGAGTGCGGCGAGGATTGCGCTTTCGGTGAAGAACTGGCGGAGGAGGCGACTGGGGGTGCAGCCGAGGCTCATGCGGAGGGCGACTTCTTTGCTGCGGGCGGTGGCGCGGGCGAGCAGGAGGTTGGCGGTGTTGGCGCAGGCGATGAGGAGGACGAGGAAGAGGAGACCGCCGAGGACGAGGAGGGGGCTACGGAAGCTGCGGCTGAGATCGCCCAGGCCGCGACGGCCATCGTCGAGGCGGAGGACGGGATTTTTTTCGTTTGGTTTGGGGGCGCGGGTTTGTTGCCAGGATTGGGTGAAGGCGGCGTTGAGGAGAGGTTGGAGTGCATCCTGGGTGACGCCGGGATTTCTGCGGGCGATTGCCTGGATGATCCAGGCGCGGGGATTGGTGAGGTCGACCTTGCCGTTGCGGGGGATTGCGAAATCAGAAGACTTCCAGATGGGCGAGTAGAGCTCGGCAGAGTCGCCGGGGATGAGGCCATAGAAGGAGGCGGGGAGGACGCCGATGATTTCGTAGGGGCGGTTGTTGATGCGAAGGGTTTGGCCGATGACTTTGGGGTCGGAGGCGAAGAAGGAGGTGAAGAAGCGGTGGGAGAGGACGGCGACGGGTGGGGCGTCCGGGGTGTTGTCTGCCTCACGGATGCTGCGGCCGAGGATGAGTTGGACCTGGAGGGTAGTGAAGAAGTTGCCGCTGACGGGACGGTTGTAGGCGATGACGGGACGGCCGGAGAAGCTGACGCTGGCGGCGATAGAGAAGCTGTAGGGAGCGATGGAGGCGCGGCCTGCGGCGGCCTTTTGCAGGGCCTCGATGCTGGTTAGAGGTAAGAAGTCGGCGGTGCTGGTGGCACCATCGCGAAACATGCTGCCGGCGCCCATGTCGGCGAGGTGATTGGGGAAGCCGGAGTTTTGCCAGTGGACGAGGGAGAGTTGCTCGGCGGCCGGGACGGGGAGGGTGCGCCAGAGGATCGTGTTCATGAGGGAGACGATGGCGGAATTGGCACCGATGCCGAGGGCGAGGGAGAGGACGACGGCGGCGGTGAGGACGGGGGTTTGCCGGAGTTGGCGGAGGCCGAAGTTGAGATCCTGGGTGAGGGATTGGAGCCAGGCCCAGGGGGACTCGTCGCGGCATTGTTCCTGGATTTGGGTGGGGCCGCCGAATTCTTTTTTTGCGAGCTGGAGGGCTTCGGTTTTGGAATGGCCGCGGCGGATGAATTCATCGGTGAGCTCGGCCAAGTGATGATCGAGCTCGCGTTGGAGATCGGAATCGTGTTGTTGCCAGGGGAATCGCATGGGTTAGGCCTCGAGGACGAGAGAGATTGCGTTGGTGTAGCGGCGCCATTGTTCGAGCTCGGCGTTGAGTTGCTTGCGGCCCGTTGGAGTGAGGGAGTAGAACTTGGCCATGCGGCCGTTTTCGGATTCTTTCCATTTGGAGGTGATGAGGCCTTTGCGCTCGAGGCGGTGGAGGGCGGGGTAGAGGGAGCCCTGCTGGACCTGGAGGACTTCCTGGGAGGTGACGAGGATGCGCTGGGCGATGCCGTAGCCATGGGCTGGGGAGGGGGCGATGGTTTTGAGGAGGAGGAGTTCGAGGGTGCCCTGGAGGAGGTCTGATTTTTCTTGCGCCATGGGTGGTTTGTCTACATACATATTGTGGCTACATGTGTAGATTGTCAAGGTGTAGACTGAAATGGGTTGGGATGAGTGGGCGCTACTGTACTGCTGACCCAAGCCGGAGAAGGGTTTGGGATCTATTGGGAGAGCGCCCGTATAGAATTGGCGCACTGGGGGACGAAATCTCGTTTGGCGGGAAGGGCGCGAATTTTGGAAGGAGAAAGTATGGGAACGCGCAGTGTGACACTGGAGCAGGTTGAATTGCAAATCACGATTGCCGCACCGCCAGAGAGGGTGTGGAAAGCCTTAACCGAGGAGACGACGTTTTGGTGGGCGAAGGAGTTTTATACCAGCGAATTGACGCGGGGCTTTCATATGGAGGCGAAGCTGGGCGGGAAGCTGTATGAGGACTATGGCAATGGAGCCGGTGCTGTCTGGTATGAAATTTTTGCGATCCATCCGCCGCACTCGATCGACCTGAAGGGGAATCTGGCTGTGCCGTATGGCCCGGCCATGAGTCTGTTGCATCTGGAGCTGAAGGCCGAGGGGAAGAGTACGATTCTCAGCTTGTCTGATTCGACCTTTGGCGTGGCGAAGGATTGTGATGCAACGAAGATGGAGGGGTGGAAGCTGCTGTTTGAGGTTGGGCTGAAAGGGTATGTTGAAGGTCGGGGGGCCTGAAGAGGGCTGCCGTGTCAAGATGCGGAGTTAAAACGTGATGCCGAAGAGGGCCTCAAGTTGATTCTTGTTGGTTCTGAAACCGGTTCGGATGTTTTGGTTGGGCCAGTGGGTGTAGCGAAGTTCTGGCGATAGTTGGATTCGCTTGGAGTTTATCCTCAGTCCGAACGAAACAACCGGGCCATTGGATTTGGAAGCGGAGGTGCGCAGGAGATCATCCAGCCTTCGATATGTCCAGCCAGCGCCGAGGTATGGTTCCACCCGACCGCTCTGGAAACGGTACTTGGCAAGGATTGGGAAGTCCCACATGTTGCCTCTGAGTTCGCCGAAACGAAAGGTGTCCTTGAAGCCCACGCGGCGGTAGAGAATGTCAACCTCGATGCCAAAGCGAAGAGGCAGATCGATTTCTACCATTGGCCCCACTGTCCACCAGAAGTTGCGATTGAGGATGCCTGGGAAGGAGGTAGTTCCTTCTGTGATGGCGGCCAGGGGAGCACCGGCTTTCGCGCCAACTCTAAAGTGGGCTTGCCCCCAGAGCGGCACCAAAGCTGCGAGAAAGACGGCTGCGAATCGGGAGATCATGCCTTGAGTATAGGTTTTCGGTCGAGCGGGAGAAGGTGTCGAAGGTGAGTGATCAGGCGGAGATTACGACGGCTTCCTGGTCGGAGGCGCGAACCAGTTTTTCCATATCTTTCGGATCGCCTGTGAGGATGATTGCCTTTTCGCGGAGTGCGAGTGCTGCTACCGCCGCGTCAACGATATCTGAAGTTTTGGTCCTGGCAAGTAATTGTCCTGCGGCGTGGGCGTCGCTTTCGCTCAGAGGAACGACTGTGCAGCCATTGAGGAATCGGCGGAGTTGGGCTTGTTGCGGTGACCGGCTGAGAGGGTGTAAAAAGGTTTGTGTAAACGCAGTTCTCCGACAATGAAAGAGGAGAAGCGATGGACATTAAACCTGAGGTCCTGGACGAGCTGTTGAAAGGGATCAAGACACAGGACGATTTGGCTGG
>JBIITX010000020.1:0-135494 GCA_044340255.1 Bryobacter sp.
GCTTGACCGCTCCGATCACTTGCTCTTCCGTGTACCGGCTCTTCTTCATCTCCAAAGCTCCTTCCTTCTACATTATTAGGAGCTCTCTAGTTTCAATTGGTGGAGTTTACGGGGAGCAGGTCAGAGTGATGTTGACAATCCATAGGCACTTGCCTATGCTTTAAATCATGGCTTACGTTGCTCAAGAGCAAGATCCTTTCCGCGCGATCGCGGATGCAAACCGGCGAATCATGTTGGACGCGATGCTAAGAGAAGAGTGCACGGTCGGCCAGCTGACCGACCTGCTGGGAGTTCGGCAACCCACGGTGTCGCAACATATACGGGTGTTGCGACTCGCGGGACTTGTCGAGGAACGCAAAGTGGGACGAAACGTCTTCTATCGTGCTGCACCTGCGGAGTTACAGGTGGTAGATGACTGGCTAGCCAAATACCAAGCATTCTGGATGTCAAAACTGGATTCGCTGGGCCGCTACTTGGCCCGCCGAAAAAGGAGCAACTAATGCGCTCGATTCATATCTCTCGGTTCTACGAGGTTCCAATAGAGGCCGTGTGGGAGGCCCTGACAGATTCGAAGCAGCTTGCGGAATGGTTAATGCCGAATGATTTTCAACCGACTCTCCGACATGAATTCACCTTTCGGACCGCTCCTGCGCCTGGATTCGACGGCGTTGTGCGCTGTAAGGTTTTGCGGCTCGAAGCGCCGCACAGCCTGCAGTACTCCTGGAAAGGGGGAGGCATCGATACTGTTGCTACGTTTGAGTTGGAGCGTTGCGAGACGGGCACACGGTTGACATTTCGGCAGGATGGCTTCGCGGGAATACGCTCAGTCATGCCGCGAATCATGTTGGGATTTGGCTGGGAAAAGCTACTGGGCAAAGGACTGCCAGATCTGCTGGCTCGGAGGGTCCAAAGTGGCACTCCATCCTGAGGCGATGAACGCGGCAATTCTACGCAACCTTAAAAACAAGTCAGGACGTTATCTGGAGGAATGGATCGTGATACTCGATCGAGAATGTACCTGCACTGGCGAGAGGGCCGCTGCAGAATGGTTGAAGCGTGAATACAGGATGGGTCACATTACGGCGATGGTAGTAGCCCGGAAGCACGCGATGGGGAAAACCGGGAGGACGGAACCGACCAGCAACGAACTACTCTTAGGCTTGTTCGCCGGAAACCACGCCGCCCGCCAGTGGTATCAAGACTTCTCTGCCGGACTTTCCAACAAGATGACGGGAGTGATTGAGACCCCATGCAAGACCTACGTAGGCTTTGGGAACCCCCGACAGTTTGCAGTACTCAGGCCCGCAAAATCGGAAGGACTTCTGGTTGGACTGGCTGGATACGACTCCACGATTGGCGAGTTGGAAGGCGTTAGAGGACTGGGCGGCAGCGCGCGAATCTGCTACCGCATGCTTGTACGAAACGAGTCTGAGTTACAGTTTGCGATTCGCCATGCCCTCGCGGCAGCAATTGCTGGCAGATAATCTTATTCGGTAACCAAAGCAGATCAGGGAGCAGAGCAAGGATTGTGAACGAAGTCCAGGTCAAACCGAGTCCCGCAGAGGCCCAATCTTGCTTCCCAGGACTCGCTTCCGTTAAGCGAAGGCTGCGTTGAAGGACCACAACAAACTGTCCGACTCAGGGACCAAGACCGAGAGGGTTTCCGCTAGGGCACTCTTTCGCCTATAGTTTATGTCTCGGGATTGGGAGCAAAGTGGTTGATCGTGGGGTCGCAAAAGCTGTCCGACCGGCCACATCCTTTACAGTTTAGACCGGTCACATGGTCTACAGTTATTGGGGACCACGACTGCGCTTAAGCTGATGTTGCAGGGCGCCTAAGTGTCGCCAATCATGTAAAACTGACCCCTTAGCAATCCTTCAGAACTGCCCCCTCTAACTGGGCGGGGGGAGTAGTGGGTCGAGAATTGGTGTCGATGGGTTGACGGGTCGGAATGGGCAGGAGTTTGCTTGCTTCTGATCGATTGTGATCTTCGGTCAGGTGTGTTGGGCTAGGAGGCGGTAGTAGCCGTTGAGGATGAAATGGGCGAAGTTTTGGCCCAGGTAGGCGTTGGTGGATTCGGGGTCGAGTTGGAGAGATTGGAATAGGGCTCGGAAGCCGCCGAAGTTCCAGCTTATGTTGCCGTAGGGGGCGTCGGAGGCGCAGAAGATACGCTGGCTGAATGTGGGGCCGGCTTGCTGGTAGGCGCGGATGTTCGATTCGATGTGGGTGTCGCGGATGGCGCTCAGGATGTAGTGGATGTTGGGTTGGGCGAGGCCTAGCTCTCGCGACTGCTGGTATTGCTGCTCGGCTTCGACGTAGCCGGCACCACCGCCACCCATGTGGACGGCGAGGATCGGATGGTTGGGATGACGACGGGCAATTGCTTCGAGGCCGGAAGCCGGGGTGTAGGGAGAATCTGCTCCGTAGTGGAAGGCCGGGATGGCGCCGAGTTCGACGATGCGGTCCACTACGGCGAGGACTTCCGGGGAGTCGATGGGGTAGCGGTTTTGGGCCGGGTTCATTTTGACGATCAGGAAGCCGAATTCGAGAACACATTGCTCGGCGATGAGACTGGCGTTGGCCAGGCCGCAGGCTTTGGGGTCGGTCCAGCCGGAAGGGATGAAGCGCTGGGGGTGGCGTTGGGCGGCATGGAAGATGTAGCGGTTGGCTTCGAGCAGGGCCTGGAAGTTGTCATCGGGGTGGCCGGGATAGATCGTGGTGGCGGGGTTTTGCCAGATGTTGGCCATGTGGACGCCGGCCTTGTCCATTTCTGCCAGGAGTTCTTCGAGCGAGATGGGGCGACCGTGATAGTAGTGCGGAGTGGGGAGCGGAGGATAGCGGCTGGTGTCGGTGAGATGGACGTCGGCATCGATGACTAGAGGGGTGGGGGGATGGGAGAGAAATTGGCAGAGCTCATGGATGTGTGCTTTGGCCGCAATGTGCATAGAATCGAGAGTAGCTCATGACACGAAGAGAATTGATGATCCTGGGGAGCACGGCTCCGGCTTTTTTGCGCAGTGGACTGGCGGCGCCGAATGATCGCATCCAGATGGGATTTATTGGCGTTGGCGGGATGGGGATGAACCGGCTGCGGGGATTTCTGAAGCATGCGGATGTGAACCCGGTGGCGGTATGTGACCTGGATGCCTCGCATGTGGCGCAGGCGGCGCAACAGATACAGAAGGACCGGAATACGGGTGTGGAGCGGTTTAGCGATTACCGGAAATTGCTGGCCTCGAAGCACATTGATGCGGTGTGTATTGCGACTCCAGACCATTGGCATGCGTTGCCGATGGCGCAGGCGTGTGCGGCGGGCAAGGATGTGTTTGTGGAGAAGCCGCTGAGCTATTCGATTGGTGAGGGGCGGCGGATGGTGAAGGCGGCGCGGGACCACAAGCGGGTGACGCAGATGGGGAATCACATCCACAATGACCTGCCGAATTACCGGCGGGTGGTGGAGCTGATTCAGGCGGGGGTGGTGGGTAAGGTGAGCCGGGTGTCGGTGTGGAAGACGTCGGAGACGAAGGGGCTGGGGCGGCCGGCGGATGGGGCGGTGCCACAGGGTTTTGATTATGATTTCTGGCTGGGACCAGCGCCGCAGCGGGCTTACAATGCGAACCGGAGTCACTTCAACTACCGCTACTTTTGGGATTACAGCGGGGGGATGTTTATCGACTTCTGGTGCCACATCACGGATGTGGTGTATTGGGCGCTGGGGCTCAAGGCACCGAAGGCGGTGGCGGCCACGGGGCGGCGAGAATTGACGGACGACAATGGCGAGACACCGAACTTTCTGGAAGTGCAGTATGAATATCCGGGGCTGGATGTGGTGTGGTCACTGAATCCGCAGGGCCCTCCGGGGATGGAGGATTGGGGGATTGGGGCGGCGTTTCAAGGGAGTGAAGGGACGCTGGTGTGCAACTATGGGGCGCACAAGGTCTACCGCAAGGGGAAGGAAGTGACGGATTTTGTGAGACCGGCGGCTACGATCCCTGATAGCCCCGGGCACTTGCGGGAGTTTCTCGATAGCGTGAAGTCGCGGAAGCTGACTACGTGTGATGTGGAGTATGGGCACCAGTTGACCAAGGGTGGCTTGCTGGGCAATATCGCCTTGCGGACTGGGCGGAGGATTGCGTGGGATGATGCGGCCGAACGGATTGTCGGGGACAAAGAGGCCGATAAGATGGTGACGCGACGGTACCGCAAGCCCTGGAAGATGGCCTAGTAGATGGCTTAGAAGGATAGGCGGCGGTGCTCTTTGTCGAGGCGGGAGGCAATCCAGAGCCAGACGAGGGTGAAGCCGACATTGAGCCAGGCGAAGCCGGCCGTGGCCATCTGCAGCTCGGAGCCGAGCTTGACGATGCCGGCCTGGATGACGTCGCCACCGCGCATGAAGAAGGTGTCGATGGCGGCTTTGGCTTTGTACTTGGCTTCGCGGGAAGTGGGTAGGAAGAGAGCCTGGCGGAGGGTGTTCTGGATGGAATAGTCGGTGGCGTTCTCCATGGTCTTGGCGATGCGCACGACGCTTAGCAAGGGTACGAAGGCGAGGACGGAGTAGCTCAAGAGGGCGATGACGGGGAGGACGTACATGGCACCGCGGACGCCGATGAACTGGAAGAGGCGGGAGACGGCGAAGGTCTGCAGCAGGAAGCCGAGCAGATTGACGCCGGCGAAGAAGCTGCCGTAGAAGGCACCGACATATTGCTTTTGCGCGGCGGGGTCTGTGGGGAAGAGGGCTTTGGCTTCGGAGCTGACGACGGAGCCGAGCAGGAATTCGCCGCTGGAGTTGACGATGTTGAGCAACACAGTGAGGATGGCGATCCAGGTGAGGTAGCGGCTTTTGAAGACGAGCGAGAAGCCGCCTTCGTCACCGAGTTTCTCGTCGGCATGGGCTGCCATTTCGGGGATGCTTGCTTTCTTCTGGATGCGGTTGACGGTGACCATGATGCCGACGCAGACGACGAGGATGACGGCGGCGATGAGTTGGAGCTGGTAGGGGCTGAGGTTGAGACGCTTGACGAGTTCGGCGGCGGACTGGGCACCGAGCCAGGCACCGAGCGAGGAGCCGACACCGATCATGGCGAAGAGTCGTTTGCCCTGGGCTTCGGTGTAGATGTCGTTGGCGAAGGCCCAGAACTGGGAAATGATGAAGACGTTGAAGATGCCGACCCAGATGTAGAAGACGACTCCTTCTTTGGCTCCGGCGATGCCGAAGATGTAGAAGAGAATCAGATTCATGGCGAAGAAGAGGCCCAGCCCCGCGACGAGGACGATGCGATTGACCTTGGAGCCGATGATGCCGTAGATGGGGACGATTAGCATCAGCAGGGCGGCCTGACCGGCAGAGGAGTAGGCCTTGATGTAGGCACCGCCTTCGGTGAGGATGAGGGCCTCGCGGACGGTCTTGAGGAGGTAGTAGGCGAAGAGGAGCAGGAAGACGTTGACGGTCATCAGGAGGACGCCGGGGCCTTCGTCGGCGCGGACGTCTGCGAAGAAGGAGAGGAACTTCTCGAGGGGACCCTTGGGACGTTCGCCGATGGTCTGGAAGCTGGGGAAGCTCTGGAGGGACCGGATCTCTGGGCGGGATTGGTATTCGGGTCGTTCCATGATGAGGGTACTTTACCAGTTGCGATCGATGCCGACTGCGGTGCGATCGCGGAGGAAGACATCGATGGTGCGTTTGGGGTTTTTCTGGTCGGTCAGGGTTAGGCCATAGTAGCCGCTGGCGGTTGGGAGTTTGGCTGTGGTCTGACCGGAGAGGGGGGTCTTCTTTTCTGTTTCGTTATCGAAGGAGAACCATTGGAGATTTACCGCAGCGGCTGGGAGGTAGCCGAGTTTGGCGGCGAGATCGGTCCAGCGGATTTCATCCTGTACGATGCGGAACTGATCGAAGGGGAGGAGCTTGGCGAAGTAGACCTTGCCGATTTTGTTGCGACGTTCGATGAGGCATTCGAGGAGCCAGGCGGCGGCTTTGGGGTCGCTGAGTTCGGCGACGGAGATGAGGGTCTTGAGGTCTTCGTCGGTAAAAGCAGTGACGAGCTTAGTGGCCCAGAATTCATCGTCGGGGAGCCGGTTGAGGAAGGCAGGGTTGGGGTACTCGGGGACCCATTTTTCGGGATCGAAGATTTTGTGTTCGAAGCGACCGACGCTGGGGAGATCGGGGTACCGGGCGAAGGCCCAGTAGGGGGGCATCAGGCCGAGGGTGAAGAGTTGTTTGGCGGAATCTTTCCAGTTGAAGAAGGCGCTGCCGCTGCGCGGGCTATTGGCGGTTTGGGTGCCGCTGCCGAGGGTGGAGCCGAAGTCGAGCATGTAGTGCTTGATGTATTTGGAGTCTGGGCCCTGGAAGAGGATGTCGAGGTTGTTGATGGCGCGGGAGTCGTCGTGGTCGAGCCAGGCATCGATCACGTGGAGGCCACGGAGGTCGCGGCGGTGTTCATGGGGGACGATGTCGTTGGGGTCATCGGTGCGAGTGCCGTAGTAGCGCGGAGGACCGACGGGCTTGCCGGGGAGGGCGACAGAGGCGGTGGCACGGTAGCTGCCGTCTTTGCTTTTGGGGACCTTGCGGAAAATAAGGTCGATGTCGGCTTTGGACATCGGGTAGGGTTTGCCCTTGCGATCGATGAGCTTTACGTCAGGACCGATGGTGAGCTGGTCTGGAGTGAAGTGAACGATGTTGTTCTCGGGGACGTGGTAGCCGAGGGCGTAGAAGATGCGGGAGACGACGACGTCGCAGGTGCTGGCCATCTCGGGATTGGAGAGGGGATCGAACTTGATGAAGTAGAGGCGATTGTTGGCATCGCGGATGGTGAAGCCCGGGGTGACACCTTCGGTCTTGGCGCCGACGATGGTCCAGGTTTTGGCGTTGGAAGGTTTGGTGGAGTTGCCGGGGCCGCGCTTGAGCTCGTCGGGGGTCATGCGCTGGTAGTAGTGGCGGCGTTGCCACCAGGAGCCGTCCATGGGCTCGCCGAGGGTGTTGACGGCCTTGGCGCGGATGGGAGGGCCGGTCTTGGGGTGGCGTTCGCCGAGGGTGGCGAACTGGTGCGAGAAGAGGTCGTAGTAGTCGCTCAGTTTGCGGACGGTGGGGTTGGTATCGCGCTGCCTGGGTTCGGCGGGCAAGGGGTCATCGCTGTAGAACTTTTTGGCATTAGCCAGAAAGCAGAGCCCGAGGGAGAGGAACAGGATTTTCTTCATGGTTAGCTCCTAGTAGGCCGGTTGCAGGGTGTTGGTGCCAAACTTGCGGTTGTTCAGGAAGTCATTGAACTTGAACCAGATTTGGAAACCTTCTTGAGAGAAGCCGACGTCGAGGCGGAGGAAGTTGGCGTTGCGGGCATTGAAGCGGAGGCCGAAACCGGCGCTGGTTTCGAGATCAGAAAACTTGAGGAGACTGCGGCGGGGCATGACTTTGCCGGCGTCGAAGAAGAGAGCGCCGTCCATGCCGGAGAAGATTTCCCAACGGTATTCGGCGTTGTAGATGACGGCGTTGCGATCTGTGAAGCGGAAGAAGCGATAGCCGCGGAGATCGTCAGAGCCACCGACGATGGGTTGGAGGTAGAAGGGGATGGGCTTGTTGTCGTCGGTCTCCATGAAGGTGCCTTTGGCGCGGAGGACGAGGCGGCGGGTGCGGTTGAGGAACGGAATGTGTTGTTCGAGGTCGACGTCGAGGCGGCGGAAGTCGAAGAGGTCACGTTTGGTGTCCCGGTACCATGAGTGCTGGATGACGTAGTTGCCGCCTGATTTGGCGCCTGTTGGGTTGTCGCGGTAGTCGAGTTGGGAGAAGATGCTGTAGCGGAGGAAGTTGGTTTGCTGGTCGATGCCGGGGATGACGGAGGGGGCGTATTGTTGGTCGGTTGAAATAAAGCGCTGGTCTGTGCCGGGGCCGACGTTGGTGTAAAGCGCACCGGCGCTGGTGCCGACCCGCCAGTACTTTGTGGGAGTGAGGCCGAGGATGGCGTCGGCGCTGGTATCTTCGAGGCGGTAATTGGAGCGACCGGTGCGACGGGAGTTGGGGCCCTGGCCGTAGAAGTTGAGACCGCCGAAATTGCGGTGGGAGGTGATGAGGTCGATGGCGACGCGGTCTTTGGCGAGCTTGGGCAGGCTGGCAGCGATCTCGAATTTCTGATAGGCGCGGGTGGAGACCTGGGCGGAGGCGCGGGCGATCATCTCGCCTTTGAACAGATCATCGCGGAGGTATTCGATGCCGGCGGCAAAGCCGCCACCGGTGACCATGTTGCCGAGCTTGGGGCGGAAGCCGTGGTAGCCATTGCTGAACTGATTGAGAGCGCCTTCGTCCTTGAACTTGCGGAGGAAGTTTTCGGCTTTGGTGGGGACTTCTGGCTTGAGGACCTTGGACTTGGCTTCGGAGGCTTGCTCCAGTTCCTGGGTACGAGAGGTGGGAGATTGGGCGTTGGCAACCAGATTTAGCAGAAGAAGCGCACTAAGTATAACTGGAATTATATAGTAGTATAAGCGGGCGCCAATGGATTGCACCGTCCTGATTCGTTTATTAACGCGATTGACACATGAAATTTCTCTTCATCCTAAAGCTAATACTTGTTGGGTCATTTGGGCTGTGGGCAGCATTGCCGGGTACGTCGCTTTGGAAACTCTATGTGGGGGCGCTGGATGAAAGCAGCGTGACGCTGGTTTGGGGGACCGTGGATGGCAAGAAAGAAAACACGATTGGGAGGGGTGCTGCGGGGAAAGGCCCGGCGAAGGTACGGATCGGGTCCAAGGAGCTGACTACGAATCAGAGCTGGCTGCGGGTGGAAGGGCTGGAGGCAGACCGGGCTTATGATTACGAGGTCATCGTGAAGGGGCAGTCGGTAGGAAAAGGGACCGTAAGAACCTGGCCGAAGAGGGCGAACGTGCTTCGGTTTTTTGTGATTGGGGATTGGGGGAATGGGAGCTCGCTGCAATATCAACTGGCGGAACGGATGGAGGCGGAGCGGAAGCGGATGGAGGGAGAGGGTAAGCCTGTGCGGTTTGTGATGAGTACGGGGGACAACATTTACAAGGGGGGGAGTGAAGATCGGCACTGGAGTAAGAAGTTTTTCGTGCCGTATGAAAGCACTTTGAAATCGATTCCTTTTTATGCGGTGCCTGGCAATCATGACGGCAATGAAAGTGAGGCAGCTGCGGACTTACCGACTTATCTGGATAACTTCTTTGCTCCGCAGGGGGAGATGAAGCGCTGGTATGGCTTTCGGTTTGCCAACTTTGTGGATTTTTTTGCGTTGGACTCGACTACGAATCAATATCCCGGAGCGACAGCTCCGCTGTATGGGGCCGGTGGGGAGCAGAGCAATTGGCTACAGAAGGAATTACAGAAAGAGCGTGCGCCGTGGAGGATCGCCTACATGCACCATCCGATGTTTACCGCTGGACCTCGCCATGTAGCGATGAGGGAGAAGTTGCAACATTGGCTGGATGCCTTTGCGGCAGGTGGGGTGAGCGCGGTGTTTGCCGGGCATGAGCATAACCTGCAGTTCTCCGAGCGCAATGCTGCGACGGGCGGTATGCAGTTTGTAGTGTCCGGGGCTGGAGGGGAATTGCGCAAAGGGAATGTAGCGGCACGAATGAAGAGCCGGAACATTGCCGTGTGGTCGGCGCAGGTTCACTTTCTCGTGGTTGAGATATTGGGTGATGAGATGACGATTCGCACTGTGGGGTTGGGGCCTGCAGTGGAAGCGTTGAAGGTGCCGCGCCGCTAGGTGGCCTGAGTTGGCGGAAGACCTCGACTGAGGATGCCTTTGCCCATGAGGTCAATTGCGTTTCTAGACGAGTTGAGGTCAAACGATTGATTTTCGGTACGGTAGACGTCGAGCACGGCCTGCGTGGCGGAGAACGGATCGGAGCTTGATCTGGCTGCATTCAGTTGGCTGGCGAGCATAGAAGCCTCGACCATCTGGCCATTGGGCATACGGATGAATTGATCTTTCTGAGAAGACCCGTAAATGTCGAAGGGGGATTGGACCAAGGTGCCGCCCATGAGTTGGGCGAGTTGGCGACCGGAATCCTGAGAGATTGTGCCCACAGCGCGGGTTAAGGCTTCTGGCTTGCCATTGTTGCCGTTGATCCAGCGGACGTCTACGGCATCAATCTTTAGAGGCTCAGACTGATTGAGGTTGTAGCGCATGAGATTGGCATAAGGGCCGGTGTTGGCATCGAGCCAGTTTTGCTGCATCGCGGTAAACCGTAGAGGAGTGGCCGGCTTGGGATCGGTTGGGGTAGGTGTGGGAGTAGGCGGGGCCGATTGTCTAGGGGGAGGAGCAGGGTTTCGACCTGCACCGTCGATGGCAGAATTTCGTCGGGCCCCGATGGCTGCCAAAATTGTGGCGTTGGAGGAAGACCTGGTGATGGTTGCAGATTGGGACACGGAAGCGGTAGTCTGTACCGTTCTGGTATTGGCGATATTGGCTGAGAAGGCTTTTTCTGTTTGTTTTGTGGGGAAATCGCCCAGCGACCTTCGTCCGGCCCGGCCAGAGAATTGCAGAGAATTGGAGGAGCGTTGCGCCGATAGGAAAGACGACATTTCTTTCATGCCAGTTCTAATGCACGTGGGTTGCCAAATATAATCGAGGGATGCTACGACGCAATTTCTTGACCCTGGCGGGAATGCTAGCCCAAGGTGGTAGTGCTAAAAAACTGATCGTCCATGCCGATGATGCGGGGATGTGTCATTCGGCCAATGTGGCGACGCGTGAGGCAATGGAGAAGGGATTGGTATCTTCGGCGAGTGTCATGATGCCCTGCCCCTGGGTGCAGGAGTTTTGCGAATGGGGCAAGGCGAATCCGCAGAAGGATCTGGGAGTGCATTTGACCTTGACCAGCGAGTGGAAGCACTTTCGCTGGAGGCCGGTGGCTTCGATTGACAAGGTGAAGGGGCTGATTGATAGCGAGGGGTATTTGCATCGCGATGTCAGGTCGGTGGCGAAAACGGCGAGTGCGGAAGAGGTTGAGATTGAGTTGCGGGCGCAGATCGAGCGCGCCAAGCTGTATGGCTTGCGGTTTACTCACCTTGATACTCACATGGGGACTTTGTTTGCGCGGCCGGATTACTTTGAGGTGTACACGAAGCTGGCTCGGGAGAATGGGGTTCCGTGTATGTTGCCGAAGCCTTTGCCAGTTGCCGAGGCAGAATTGAAAGGGTATCCGATCACGATCGATATGTTGAAGGAGAAGCAGAAGCAGGGATTTGCCATGCTGGATCGATTGGTGACTGGGGTTCCCGGGCGGACACCGGCGGAGCGGCGGGTGAGCTATCAGAACTTCATTGCGAAGCTGGAGCCTGGGGTGACGAAGCTGATCATACACCTTGCCAAGGATGATGCCGAGATTCGGGCGATTAGTGGAGCGTGGGAGTATCGTTGGGCTGACTACCTGTTTTGGACCAGCGATGAAGCTAAGGAGTTGCTGGCCAAGCATGGGGTAGAGCTGTTTGAGTATCGAAAACTGACCGCTTAGCCTCGAACCAGCGAGGGGCACGGAGTTCGAGCAAATGGTACGAGCAGTGGGATGCCAGCAGGGTTAACCCGAGGCCGAGGGCATAGAGCGAGAGTAATGACATCGAGCTTTGGAAGACGCCTGGGGTCAGCACAACGGTGAGGCCGACCGACAGCTTCATGATGGGCCCGTGGAGGAGGTAGACGGAGTAGCCTCGTTTTCCGATCCAGGAGAGCGACTGGGTGAGAGGATGTTGGCTGGGCCATTGGGGCTTGCGACCGAAGGAAAGGGTTGCGGCGACGAGGGCAGCCATGGTTAGTGGGTAGAGGGCAGGACTGAGAAACCCGCAACAGAGGGAAGCGAGAAACCAGTAGCGGATGCGGTGCTGTAGTTCACCGTCGAGCATGAGTTCTGCCACGACGCAGCCGATTGGAATGTAGATTGTGCGGAAGATTGGGCTGCCCAAGGTGAGGTTGGAGGCAAGAAGTATCGCGATGGCAAGTGCCCAGGCAGGAAGAGCGCTGGTGTGGGTGGGGAAGAGCCGACGCCAGAGGATTGGCAGCAGGGGCAGGAGGCAATAGCCGGCGAAGATGAAGCTGAGGGTCCAGGCAACCGTAAGCATGGGCCGCTCTGGGAACAAGCCGGGAAAGAGCAGGAACTGGCGGAAGAGGTAGCTGAGGTCGTCCAGTTGAGGGTGAGGTTTGGAGAAGCCAGGGAAGAGATTCCAGAAGCATTGGGTGAGCAGGAGCAGGAAGAGGTAAGGGAAATACAGCCGTATCATTCTTGAGCGAAGGAAGGTGCGGTAGGAGAAGTTGGGCTTACGCATGCTGCTGGCGATGAAGAAGCCGCTGAGGAGTAAGAGCAGGTTGGTGCCGACGCTGCCAATTTGGAGTGCGTATGGCTTTATATGGTTCCAGGAAAGATCGGCAGGGAGATGGCCGCCGGTGAGCCCGGTGAAGTGGAAAGTGAGCACCAGCAACGCTGCGAAGCCACGCAGGACATCGATACTTTGCCAGCGAGGAATAGCTTGTTGCAAGGGGGCAGCCTTGTTCTCCATCTCCTCTAATCAAACGCGACAAGCGGGCCAATGTCTTGTGGAATTAAGCCCTAGAAAATGAGGGGGAGAAAGCTCTTACAGAAGCCTGCCGATGCGGGGTTTATTAAGCTTTTGCTCCAGGCGAGCCCTACGGTGCAAGAGCTCTGTGGAGGGTTGGATCTTCAGGGCTTCACTGGTGCAATCGAAGGCCATGAAGAGATTCTTTTCGGTGTGTTCGTAATACTTTGCCAGCTCGACGAGGGCGTCGGCGCGAAAGGGATTGCGGGATTTGGCGAGGTCAGACCACAAGGTGAGAGACTCGGTGAGATTTTCGCGTTTCTTCTCGACGAGGCTCCACTCCCAGAGACTGCGAAACAGGAGGGGATCGGAAATTTCGGCATCGACGGCACGGCGATAGAGGGCGGCGGCTTCTTCGAGGCGATCCTGCGAGGCGAGCCAACGGGCGAGGCCACTGAGTTCGGCACCATGTTGGAGTTGGCAGGCCATGGGGTCGTCAAAGACATTGGGAATGATGGCAGCGAGGAAGGCGAGCGAGAGAATGTCGAGGGCGTTGTGTTCGAGGACGGGCTGGAGTTTGTGGGCCCGACCGGTGCGGAGGAATTCGAAATAGAGCTGCGGGATGAGTTCGCCGGGGACATCGCCGATGCGCTCATGGCCGAGGATCTGTCGTTCGAGTTCGACGAGGCGGCAGGATTCGAAGCGAAGCTTCCAGAGGCGGCGGGCGCCGTAGAGAAGATCCATATGCTCGAGGTGGGAGAACGGCGTCCTTTGGCGGTTGAGTGTGTAGCGGGTCTCGAGCAGGGGTTGATCGTAACTCTTGCCGTTGTAGGTCACGAGGGTATCGAAGTCTTTGAGGTACGTTGACAAAGAGTGAAGAGCGCTTGCTTCTTCGCCGTGTTCGCGGATGAACCACTGTTTGAGGGTGAAGCCTTCTGCGGAGATGCTGGCGGCACCGATGAGAAAAGCGAGGGTGCCAGCGCCACCGGCGAGACCCGTTGTTTCTGTATCGAGGTATGCCCAACGACGCACGGCGAGAGGGGTGAGGCGATCGAGCTGGAACTGGCCGTGGAGATGATCGAAGGGGTAGTGACGTTCGATCTCGAGGTGGCGGCCTAGTTCAGACTCGACGACGGTACCGCCGAGGCATGAGGAATCTTCGACGCTGGGGGGCTCAGAGTAGCGGGCGTCGACCTTTTCGATGCGCTTGCGCAGTAAGGCAAGCTGTGCCTGAAGCGAGGTCTCCAATATTCGTGATCTCTTCGCCCTATTTTACGGCTTCGTCGGCGTGATAGCTAGAGCGAACTAAGGGTCCGCTTTCGACGTGATCGAAACCGAGTTCATAGCCGAACTGCTTGAGAGTGGCGAATTCATCTACGGGGACGTAGCGAACGATGGGCAGGTGCTTGACGGAGGGGCGGAGGTATTGACCGAGAGTGACGATGTTGACGTTGTGGGCGCGCAGTTGGCGCATGGCATCACGAACTTCATCGAGCGTTTCGCCGAGGCCGAGCATGAGGCCTGATTTGGTGGGGATGGCGGGAGCTTTCTGTTTGGCGTAGGCGAGCATTTCTAGACTACGCTCGAAGCGAGCTCCGAGGCGGACCTGCTTGTAGAGACGGGGAACCGTCTCTGTGTTGTGATTGAGAACGTCGGGTTGGGCGTCGAGCACGATGTCCATCGCTTCGTGGGAGCCTTGAAAATCCGGGACGAGGACTTCGACGCCGCAACCTGGGACACGATCTCTGATGGCACGGATGGTAGCGGCAAAGATACTGGCACCACCGTCGGGCTGGTCATCGCGGTTGACGCTGGTGATAACGGCGAACTTGAGGCCCATGCGGGAAACGGCTTCGGCGACGCGGCGCGGTTCGTCGGTATCGACGGGGAGTGGGGCGCCCTTCTGGACGGCGCAGAAGCCGCAGCGCCGGGTGCAGAGGTTGCCCAGGATCATGAAGGTGGCAGTGCGACGATTCCAGCAGTCGCCGATATTGGGGCAGGCGGCACTTTCGCAGACGGTGTGGAGCTTCAAGTCAGTGACGAGTTGCTTGAGGTCGCGATAGTTGTCGCCGACGGGAGCGGGGGCCTTCAGCCAATCGGGACGTTTGGGGCGAGCAGGTTCAATCGATACAAACACTATGATTCCAGTTTAGCTTCGAGGGCATTTTCAAAGACGCTGCGGGAGCGAAAGCGATCCAGTTTGAGGGAAGCCGCAAAGGCAAGTTCTACGGCATGGCGAGGGATGAAACCGATGAGTTCGCTGGCTGCCACCTCTACTCCATAAGATGCAGCTTCTGCGACAACGGCTTCAAACACAGTGTGGAGGGGAGTGACTTCAAAGTCGGTGAGGTTCATGGAGACCTGCGCCTGGTTGCGGGAATGAAGCATGATGCCCATGGCTTTGACGTGGGGCAGGCCTCCGGAGCTGGCGCGAACTTTCTTCGCGATGGCCTTGGCGATTTCGAGGCGGTTGGTGTTGAGATTGACGTTGAAGGCGATGAGGAATTTGCGGGCTCCGACGATGGAGGCACCGGCAGTGAGATGGAGTTGGCCGAGGCCGAGATCGGGTGCGCGTTCGCTGCTGGACTTGAGCTCTTCGAAGAGACCTTCAAACTGACCGCGGCGGACGTTTTCGAGACGCTGGCGAGAGGGTTGTTTGGCGGCAGCTTCGTAGAAGTAGACGGGAACCTGGAAGCGTTGCCAGATTTGCTCACCGGCAGCCCAGGCGATTTGGGCGCATTGTTCGAGAGTGATGTTGCGGACCGGAACAAAGGGAATCACATCGGCGGCACCCAGGCGGAGGTGCTCTCCGCGGTGTTGGGTGAGGTCGATGCGTTCGGCGGCAACGCCTACGGCGCGGACGGCGGCTTCCTGCACGGCGGCGGGGGAGCCGGCGATGGTGAAGACACTACGGTTGTGGTCGGCATCGGATTCGCGGCCGAGTAAGGAGACGCCTTCGACACTGGTGAGAGCAGACTCGATGGCGAGCAGGGTGGATTCTTCGCGCCCTTCGGAGAAATTCGGGACGCATTCGATGAGAGGAGACATCATGAACCGATGGGACCTCCGGATTCGCTGAGGGCAGTGAGAATCTGTTCTCGTCGCTCGGCGGCACCTTCTTCGGCGGTGCCCATGGCGATCCAGTAGAATGCCATCGAGAGCAGAAGGGTGAGGAGGAGAACGCCGAAGAAGCCGAATTGGGAATCGAAGGCGTAGCGGGCGAGATAAGCGAGAGCAATGGGTGTGCCCAGGACCGGATAGGCCAGAAGCATCCAGAGTTGGAACTTGCCGCCGCCTCGGGCTCGCCAGGAATTCTGGGGGTCAGCGGAGCGTGGGTAGTAGATGGTGCCGATGTTGCCGAGGCCCGTGAAGAAGATGGCCAGAACGCTGGTGACGGCAAAGGCTTCTGCGATTTTCCAGCCGCTGACGGGGAGGCGGAGGGAGAGGCAGACGAGGGTAATGATGGTCAGCTCGAGGAAGATGAAGACGCTGGCGGTGATGTTTTTGGCAAGCAGGACCGTGCGGATTTTCACGGGGGCGATCCAGTAGAACTGCGCGGCGGCCCGATCAAAGCCGAGGCTATTGAAGAGGGCCACCTCGCCGAGCATCATCACGGAGTAGACGCTGATCCAGGTGAGGAAATTGCTTTCGATGGGCCCCTGACTGGAGAAGCCACCGCGGCCGAAGGCCAGCGGGAGCCAAACCACCAGACCGAAGGTAAAGCCCATGAAAAAGACGAGGCGAAAGCGTGAGCTGCGGGCCAGAGACTGGAGCTCTTTTTCTACGAGGGCGGCGAGAGGATCGGTAAAGCAATAGCGGGGCCACTCGAAGAGCCATCTTGTCCAGGTTGCGCCGGAGGTGGTGCCGCCGTGGCCGGACTGGGCACGGACGGAATCGACATCGAAATGAAGGCTGCGATGGAACTGCCAGCGGCCGAACCAGATCGCGGCGGCGAGGTAGGCGAGCGAAAGTGGAATGTTGAGGGCGAGCTTATGCCCCATGGCAAGCCCTGCGGCGACGCCCCAGGGGAAGAGGGACTGGTTAAAGTCGACCAGAGCTTTACGCACGGCGGGGGGGACGCCCATGAAGGCAATCATCTGGGGACTGACCATGAGAATCACCAGACCGAGGACGGCGGCTTCGCGGATACCTTTTCGCTCCATGATGCGGGCGACGAGATCTTTGATCCCCGCCGAAAGATAGAGATTGAAAACGATGAAGATCAGGATGGTGAAGGGAGCCCAGAAAGGGATTTCGGGATTGCGGAGGAGCCCGACGAAAACGCCGGCAAGCAGGAGCAGGACTTCGACACCCGTCGAGAGACGCAGGAGGACTTCGATGAAGAAGAGTTGGCCTTCGGGAATGGGGTAGACCATGAGCTTGCGCGTGTCGAGCGACATACCGGTGGAGGCTAGGAAGACGGGAACGACCTGCCAATAGAGGAAAGCGATGAGAAAGCCGTAGGTGAGGACGAGTTCAAAGGAGGGGAATTCGCTGGGTTTGACTTTACCGAGGAGGAGAGCGAGGCCCACGCCGCCGGCCGCCAGCATGAGGTACCAGATGATCATGACGATGGTACCGACCCAGTAGCCGCCCATCTGGGGCTTGCGGTAGAAGTTGAGGATGGTTCGGAACTGCGCCCAGAGGATGGCGGCAGCGGGGGTTTCGATTAGAGCCATGAGAGGTCCGCCGCTGTACGGTTATGCTCGCCGACGGTGCGCACGAAGAGGTCTTCGAGGGTTTCACCTTCTGTACCCTCGCGGAGTTCATCGAGAGTTCCTTCGACGACGAGTTTGCCGTCGTGGATGATGCCGATGCGGTCACAAAGGCGTTCGACGACTTCGAGGACGTGGGAGGTGAGGAAGATGGTGGAGCCGTTGCGGACGAGGTCGAGCAAGAGGTCTTTCATGAGGCGGGCTCCGACGGCGTCGACGCCTTCGAAGGGTTCATCCATGAGGAAGAGCTTGGGACGGTGGATGAGGGCGGCGGCCATGGCCACGCGTTTGCGCATGCCTTTGGAGTATTCGCTGATGAGTTTGCGACCGGCGGCGGAGAGTTCGAAAAATTCGATGAGTTCTTTGGCGCGTTCCTGGGCCATGGCGCGGGTGAGGCCATACATGCGGCCGATGAATTCGAGGTATTCCGTGCCCGTGAGATTGTCGAACAGGAGAGTTTCATCGGGGACGAGGCCGATGTTTTGTTTGGCGGCGAGGCTGGCCTTGGGGTTGGCTGGGTCGATGGGCTCACCCAGCAGGAATATCTCGCCAGAGGTGGGCTGAGCTACCCCCATAAGCATTTTGATAGTAGTGGTTTTACCTGCCCCATTGGGACCGAGGAAGCCATAAAAGCAGCCTTGGGGGACGGCGAGACTTAGGCCGTCGACAGCGGCCTTAGTCCCATAGGTCTTGCGGAGGTGTTTGGTTTCGATGGCTAGCACTTTTTGTATTATCTCTGTTCAAGAGTGACGGGGCAGCGACGATATGACAAAGGTGGAGCCTATGCCACTAGCAGAAAACGAAGTTACGACGATTGCGGGGCCAGTTGCCAACGCCTCCTTGAACGCCGAGAACCGGCAGATTTTGTATCGTCAGAAGCTTCAGCGGGTGTTGAATACGCTGCCGCCCTTCTCACCGATTTTGAATCGGTTGTTAGGGAGCCTTGCCAGTGAAGATGTTCGATTTAGCGATCTGGCGACATTAATTGAAAAAGATACGGTTTTGAGCGGGCATGTGTTGCGGCTTGTTAATAGCGCGGCGATGGCCCGGCGAAGCCGGATTAACTCGATCGCCCATGCGGTGAGTGTGCTTGGACTGGTGCGGCTGCGTAACTTCCTGTTGAGCCTGTCGATCGCCCGACTGTGGCAGAGTACGAAGACGATGCCACCGTGGTCGATGGCGCAGTTTAACCTTCATGGTGCGGCTGTGGCGTTGATGTCTGATCTGTTGGCGCAGAATACACACTGTCATTATCCGGAAGGTGCTTTTCTGGCGGGGTTGTTGCATGACTATGGAAAGCTGCTGGTGGCGGCAGCGTTGCCCGAGCAATTCAATGAAGTTGTGAAAATGGTGATGGAAGGAAAGGCCACGCAGATGGAGGCGGAGCGGGAAGTCATTGGGTTTACGCACTCGGAACTTTCGGCGATGACCTTGAAGGCCTGGAATTTGCCGCAAGATATTGTGCGCGGGGTGGAGTTTCACCATGAACCGGAAGAAGAAGAAAAGGTCTTGCTGGAGCCGGTGAACGGGATGCTGTTGAGCCGGATTGTATTTACGGCGGATTCGACGGTTCGCCAGTTGGGCTTGAACGTGGTGGCGATCGAAGGACCGATTGAACCCTCACTGGAGAATGCGCAGGCGACGCTGGAAGCGCTTGGATTCGGCAACTCGGCTTCGAAGATCCTTGAGACCTTCGAAGTGGAGTATGACGCGATCAAGACGTTCTTCTAGTTCTTCTTGGGAACCGAACTGCCTTTGCTGAGGCGGCGGAAGTACTCAGCAACCTGGTCGGCGTAACCGCTGGGAACGCGGTCTGGAGTTGCGCTGCGGGCTTCATTGGCGCCTTCTTTGCCTTCGAGGTCGCGACGTAGTTTCAGTTCCAGTTGTTCGAGGACGGGGAGCAGTTGGCTACGCATCTGCTCGACCAATGCCGGATTGCCTTTGAACTTATTGGGATCGAGGGCAGACATTTCTTTGAGCAGTTGTTGGATTTCGGCCTGATCTTGGGGGTTGCCACCTAGCTTGCCACGCATGGCTTCCAGATCTCGCAGACTCTGGGAGAAGTTGCGCTCGATGCTGCGAACTTCTGGAGCGTTGGGGAGATTGGGCTGATATTGACCGGTGTTGATGGCACCACGATCCCGGAAGGGGCTGCTGCCACCACCGCCACGCTGCTCGCTGGGGGAGCCCTGGTCGCCGCGTCCGCCCTGTTGTTGGCCTTGCTGGCCTTGGCCTTGTTGTTGCCCCTGGCCTTGCTGTTGCCCCTGGCCCTGGCCTTGTTGTTGCCCTTGTTGGCCTTGTTGGCCTTGACCTTGTCCCTGGCCGGGTTGCTGGCCCTTCTGGCCTTGCTGCCCCTTTTGGCCTTCCTGGCCGGGTTGTCCCTGGCCCTTTTGCTGGCCCTTTTGGTTACCGGGCTGGTTGCCTTGTTGCTGCTGCTGGCGGGTGAGTTCGGCTACCTGTTGGCGGAGCTGTTCCACCTGGGCGAGCGCTCTTTCGGAAGGATCGTTCTTGTTGCCGCCCGGACCGGCCATGCGCTCGGCTTCTTTGACCTTATCCCGGAGGCTATCGAGAGCTCGAGTGACTTCCCGTTCGCGGCCCGACATGTACTGTCCATAGCCGCGGCGAATGTACTCACTCATCATCTTCATCTTCAGATTCAGGTCTTCTTTTTGAGCTTCGCCCAAACCTTCCTGTAGTTTGGCGGAAGCGCTGCGCTGGTTGCTGCGGAGTTGACGAGCGGCATCCTGAAGGTCCTTTTCGAGACGCTGGTACTCTTCCATGAGCTTTGTCTTCTCGTCGGCGAGGCGATTGGCAGTTTGAGGGTCCTGCCCTTCGCGCAAGGAATCACCACGTACATTGGGATTGCGGTTGTCGCCATTGCCGTACTGCTGGCGCATCTTGTTTTCGAATTCTTTCTGACGGCGGGCGATGTCTTCGGTGCGACGGGAAAGATCGCTGAGCTGCTGTTCGCGGCCTTGCTTTTCCATGTCACGGAGAAGATTTTTGGCTTCATTCAACCGTTCGGAAGCACGACGGGTTTCGCTTTCACTCTCCTTGCCATTTTGCTGGTTGGAGGTGGCGCGGCGCATGTCGTTGGTGGCTTCTTTGAGCTGTTCCATGGCTTTGTCGACACGGGGGTCACGGTTGAGGCGCGCCTGTTGGCGATTTTGTTGGCTGCCTTGTTGGCCCTGCTGACCTTGCTGACCCTGTTGGCCTTGCTGCCCTTGCTGGCCTTGTTGCCCGGCTTGCTGCTGCTGATTCTTCTGCAAACGTTCCAGCTCCTGCTGGAGCTTTTCGGCTTCGCGACGCAGCATTTCCTGCTGCCAGCGCTGCTCGGAATTCTGCTGGTTCTGGCGGGAGTTGTTGGCAAGTTCTTGCTGGCGGCGGGCCAGTTCTTCGAGCTTGCGCATGGCCTCGTCCACTTCTTTTTGCTTCTGCTCGGCGCTCATTTGTTGGCCGGTTTCGTACTGGTTCTTTTCGGTGTCGAGTTCGAGATCGAGCAGACTCTCGAGGTCTCGCTGCATGCTACCGCCACCACCGCCGCCCTGCTGGCCCATAGCGACTTCAATTTCTTTGCGACGAGCCTCGGCCCGCTGCAGGAACTGGAGCGCTTTCTGTTCATGCGGGAGGGCGTCCTTGAACTTCTGGCTTCGCAGAGCCTCGACGGCGGGCGTCATGGCATTGGCCGCCGCAGTCATGTCTTTGGCCATGGCTTCGATGGTTTCGTTCTGGCCTGCGAGTTGGCGGGCCCGAATGCGCTGGACGAAGGTCTGGGCCTGGAGCCGAAGCTTTTCCTGCGTATCGCTGAGGAACTTGGCGTTTTCTTTCTGCTCGGCAGCGGGCTTCTTGCCTCGGTCTTCCTGGAAAGTGGCACTGATGATTTCTTTTTGGCGCTGGACGATGTTACCGCCCTGGTCTTCACCACCACCCCCACCGCCACCACCCTGTTGCTGGCTTTGCGAGAACTCACGCTCATAGGGCTGGGCTTCGAGGAAGAAGACATCGGTTGAGGATTCTGCCTTGGCGTCTTTTGCCTTGGCGTAGAACATGACATTGTCACCGGGAGTGAGCTTAAAGTCTTCGAGGCTCAGCATGTGAGTGCCGTGGGCCGATTTTGAACCGCGCTTGACGGGCAGGTCGACCGTTTGTTCGGGGGCACCATTCACGGAATAGTGGAGCGTCATGGTGGTCAGACCAAAGTCATCGGTCGCATCCACTTCAAAAGCCACTTCTTCGATCGGGCTGACCTTGGAGTCGCGGCCGGGACGGGAGATTTTGATCTCTGGAGGGCCTTCCTTCAACGCCTCAATGAAGTAGTCGTCGCTGAGGCGGATGGCCTTGCCTGATTCGAGCATGCCGAGATGATAGGTGCCGTCGCGGAGAATCTTGACGGTGACCAAATGCCGGGTGGGACTGGCGCTGGTGACGGGAACTCGAGCACCGCCATCGAGAAGAAGGACAGGACCTTCGAGCGGCTTGTCGGTTTCGATCTCGAGGTAAGCGTCTGTGCCCGTAACGGCGCGGAGATCCCCACCAGGGTTCTCTACTTCATCCGCCATGCCAGACCAGGACGGGAAGTGATACGTGGTCTTGATCTTTTTGATGCCGGGGAGATCGACAGCCGTAAGCGTGTATTGTTTGCTCTTCAGGCTGCCGGCGACGACGTAGTAGTCGACACTATCGGCGAGACCGGCAAAGAGGAAATTCCATTGGTCTGCACTGCCGTTGACCGGTTGCATGGGAACTTCTTCCCACTTGGCAGCCTTATGAAAGCGGGCGAAAATCTTGACGCTGGGAGGATTAATGCCTGTGACCTGGGCCGTAATCATCTGGTCAGCGCGGCGACGGACCTTGAGGGAACCAGGCTCCACTTTGAGTTCACGATTGAAGACGCTATTGGCCTTGGGGATTCCTCCCCAGAGGAGAGCACTTCCCTGCCCGATCCAACCCGGCGTGGCGAGGATCAACCAGATCAGAACGCCTGTGGAGAGAGCGGCAGTGCCGGCAAAGCCAGCGAGCCAGGTAGAGCCGATGAGCTGCGAAGGCTCAACGGTGCGAGCTTGTTCCCAGGCTTGCTCGGCAACGAGAGCAACCATAGGGTTGGAGTGGTCTTTATTCTCGAGGCAGGTAATGAGGCGTTGATCGAGGCCCGGCACGGCCTGCTCGATGCGTTGCGCGGCACGGCGGCGGTTAATCAGCAATACCGGCATGACGATGCCGAAGGTGAGGGCAGCCGCGATCGAAAGGAAGAGAAGAGCGCGAGACCAGTTCCAGTCTTCAGGCTGGATATCCAGCCGGTAATTGACAGCGACGAGAAGTACCGTCATGAGGAGGGCGACGGTGGCTGAGATGGCGATGCCCTTGAGAACGGCGCTGGCCAGCAGACGACGCTTTACCCGTTCGAGGTATCGATTGAGATATTCAAAAGCCATATCGGAACTCCTTACGCTTTTACTTGCAAGTATCGGGCCGAAAGGTAAGTTTCAGCTAGAAGGGCCAGAAACGCCAACAGTGCCGCCCACCACCAGAAGCTTTGGGGCTCTGGAGCGGGAGCTTCGAGGATACCGCCAGCGGCGGTTTGAGTGGAAGCCTGACCGGAGCGCTCCCAGAGTTGCAGATTTTCTTTCGGGGTGGGATCGAGAACGCTTTCACGACGGTCGATATTGACGGCGATCAATTCCTGCCGACCATTTTCGCGGCGCACATCATAGAAGCCGGATTCGATGAGACGCAGGGTATTGGCAGCGGCGGCTTCTTTGAGACTGAGCGCACGGTCGCCCTTGGGACCGATGACTTCAACCGAACTGGCGCGCTTTTGGTCGGAGCGGAGATCGAGGTAAGAATCGACGACATAGGAATTGGCACGATCTTCCACGCGGCCAAGATAGTCAGCAGTCTGCTCGACGAAGGGAACAAAGCCTGGCTTGACAGGCAGGTCGTTGGAGACATTGTCGAAGGTGGAGGCAAACACCAAAACCTTGCCCTCACCGAGTTTCTTTTCGATCAGGAGCGGGCTGCCGTCTTCGAGCCGGGCAGCCACCACTGCGCCTTCGGGGGCTTTCATGCTGACGTACTGAAAGAACCGCACTCCTTCGAGACGACCTGTTCGCCGGAGCGAAGGAAAGGTAGGGTCGACATTGGAAGGGGCGAAGAAGCGCTGGGTTCCGCGAGAGGCCACCTTCGAGCCATTGCTTTCAAAGCCGGCAACCGGGACGGTAGGCATGCCTCCGGTTTGGGTACCCGCGGCGATCCAAATGGCACCTCCTGATTCCACGTACTTGCGTAGTGTGGACTCAATGCCCTTGACGCCTACGCCCGGGTCATTCAAAACAACGAAAGCGTAGCTGGAAAGATTGGCGCTCAGTGCGGCGGCAGGGCTCATTTCTTCTACGGTGAAGAAAGACTGGGCGCTGGATTCGAGAGCAGCTTTGAAATAGAGAGCGGCCCGGGCGCTGCGCTGTTCTTCGATGAGCAGGACTTTGCGAGGGTCGGCACGTTCCACGGTGAAGTAATATCGGTTGTCTTCGACCAGAGCATCGGAATCCTGGATCTCGACTTCGCCCCGGAGCCAGCCGTAAGGACCGTCGAGGCCGGTAAACTCAACCGACGCACGACCGTTCTCGGGAACATCGACTGTCTTGGAGGCGAGGGTTTTGCCGTTGACCTTCAGGACGACTGTCTTCTTCGCCGCTGGGGCGTTGAAGGCAGACAGTGTGGCATTCACTTTCGCCTTGGTGAGATCAGACAGAGTCTTGGGGGCATTGACGGTTTCTACGGTGTAGTTAGGTAGTTTACGGCCAATGTCGATGATCTTGAGTTCACTGCCGGTTTCGAGAACCAGGTCATTGAAGGAGGGTGGCAAGGCGGTGCGCTGCGAATCGGTGACGAAGGTGATCTTGAGCGGACGATTGTTGGACCGGGAGGCATCACGAAGCGCCCTGGAGAGTTCGGCAAAACTGGATTTCTCATCGGAGGGGCCGATGCTGTTGATGGCACCGGTCAGTTCTGCGCGATCTTTGGAGACCTGGCTGAGGTAGCTGACATGGCTGCCCATGCTCCAGATTTGGGCTGTGGCACCGGAAGGCAGGGCAGAATTTGCTTCGCTTTTGGCAACCGCAAGCCGATCGCCTTCACGCATGGAAAACGAGTTGTCGACCACGATGAGGTGGAGTGCGTTGCCAGCGTTGAGAATCGCAGGTGGCTTGTTCAAGAAGGGTTGTGCGAAGGCAAAGGCGATCAACAGAAGCAGAAGCAGGCGCAGGGCCATCAAGAACTTGTACTTGAGCTTGCGCTGGTAAGTGGTGGATTCTGTGCGACGCTCGAGCAGCATCGTGGAAGCGAACTCGACAGGATCCTGCTTGTGTTGTTGCAGCAAATGAAGCCAAACGGGAAGGGCGGCACCTACCGCGCCCGCCAGAAGCCACCAGGGAGAGAGCAGGCCCATGGATTACATCCTGCCTTTCCGCGCTGCCAGATACTCACGGAGGCCAGCATCGAGGGGTTTGTCGGTGGGCATGAGGAAGTAATCCATGCCAGCCCCCTGGGCCTTGGAGCGGAGAGCTTCGATGTGGTTGTTCATCTTCTCCCGATACTCTGTCTTCAGATACTCAGGCGTGACTTCAATGGCTTCACCGCTTTCGAGATCGATCATGGTCGAGGGACCCGTAATGCTGGGCTCGAGCTCTTGACGATCGAGAACATGGAAGAGGACAACTTCATTTTTCTTCCAACGCAGGGGAGCAATCGTTTGGATGACTTCTTCGGGGTCGGCATAGAAGTCGGAAACAACAATGACGAGCCCGCGCTGACGGATGAATTCGAGGAACTGCTGGAAGGGTTTGGCGAAGTTGGTGTGTTGGCCGACTTCAGCTTTCTCTACGGCGTGGAGGACTTTGTGCAAGTGGCCGACGCGCGAAGAGGGCGGAATAAACTGGCGCACTTCTTCATCAAAAAGGATCAGTCCGGCAGCGTCACGTTGCTGGACGGCCAGATAAACGAGGCTCGAAACAAGGTAGCGAGAGTAGTCGAGCTTATTCGGCTTCTTGCCGAAGCTCATAGACTTCGAGAGATCGAGCAGCACCGTGACTTTGGTATTGGTTTCGCCCTTGTAACGCTTGAGGTACATGCGCTCGGCGCGGGCGAAGACGTTCCAGTCGACGTGGCGCAAGTCGTCGCCCGGGGAGTACATGCGGTACTCGGCAAATTCCTGGCTGAAGCCGAAGTCGGGCGAACGATGCAGGCCGTTGATAAAACCTTGCACGACGGTCTTGGCAACCAGGTCCAAACCTGAGATCGCCGAGAGGACTTGCGGATCGAGGAAATTCTGTTGCAACCGCTACTCCTTGGGTGCCGGAACGTGGCCGACGATGCGTGCCAGCAGCGCGTCGGTGGTGATCTTGTCGCTCTCTGCCTGGAAGTTCAGCAGGATGCGATGGCGCAGAATCGGCGCGTAGAGGTTTTGGACGTCTTCGTAGGTGACGTGGTAGCGACCCTTCATGAGCGCACGGGCCTTTGAAGCCAACACGAGATTCTGAATGCCGCGGACACTGGCGCCAAAGTTGACATACTTCTTGACGAAGTCTGGGGCGCTTGGGTCGGTGTGGCGGGTGGCGCGGACCAGCGAGACGGCATAGCGGGCAACGCTATCGGCGATGGGCACCATGCGAACCAGGGTTTGGAAGCCGAGCATTTCTTCGGCAGTCGTGATGGCGACGGCGCGACCAGTGCTGGTGGTTGTGGTCATCGAGATGACCTTCAGCTCTTCTTCGGCACTGAGGTAGTCGAGAACTGTGTTGAACAGAAAGCGATCGAGCTGTGCTTCGGGTAGCGGGTAGGTGCCTTCGAGTTCAATCGGGTTTTGTGTAGCGAGAACGAAGAAGGGGCTGGGGAGCTTGTGATGGTTGCCACGGACGGTTACCGTGCGCTCCTGCATGGCTTCGAGCAAGGCAGATTGCGTCTTGGGAGGAGTACGGTTGATTTCGTCCGCCAGGACGACGTTGCCAAAGATGGGGCCGGGGACGAAGGTCCAGGTGCGGCGACCCGTGCCGGGCTCTTCTTCAATGATGTCGGTACCGGTAATGTCGGAGGGCATCAGGTCAGGGGTGAACTGGATGCGGGTGAACTTGAGACCGAGGCTGTCGGCGAGGGTACGCACGAGCAGTGTTTTCGCCGTGCCGGGAAGGCCCGTGATGAGGCAATGGCCGCCGACGAACAGGGCGATCTGTACTTGCTCCAGGACTTCATCCTGGCCGATGATCACTTTGCGAACTTCGGCGATCAGGGCTTGTTGGACAGCGGTGAAACGTTCGACACGGTTCTTGATGTCTGTTGTGTCGACGGTCGTATCTGGAAGGGTCATGCTCATGAATTAGTCCTTGCTAGTTCTTGCTGGAATGATTCTCAAGATCGAGTAATAACTTCTGGGCCGGCTTGAAACCGGGGGCCACTTCGAGGGCCTGAAAGAGAGCGTCCTGGGCCTCTTTGGGTCGCGACAGGGCAACGTAGGATCTGGCCAAATTGTAATACGCACCGGCTGGGTCGACCGGCTTTGAGGCTAACTGGGCGAGAAAGGCAGGCAGAGCGCGATCGGGTTGTTTGAGATCGAGATAATATTCACCCAGCTTGCGGTGCAGGTCTTCATCGCCGACCGGGGAGATGTAGATGAGCCGCTTGAGAGCGGCAGCAGCCATGGCTTTGTCGCCGAACTCTTCTTCCAGTTGGGCCAATTGCTTGAGGGTCTCAGGCTCTCTACCGCTGGCTTTAGCGTACTGGCGAAGAATGTCGCGGGCCTTTGCCTTTTCGCCTTTGGCGAAGTAGGCCTTGGAAAGAGCTTCATAGGCATTGGCCATGATGGCGGTGGCAGGATAACCGTCGGTTGCCTTGGTACCTTCGTTGATCGCTTTATCCCAGTCTTTGCCCTTCACGGCTTTGGTAGAGGCGTCGATGGAGGCGCGGAGGTCCTTCAGGTGCTCGGCTGCTTTGCCGTAGCGCTCATCGATGAAGGCCAGCAGCTTGGCATCAAACTCTTTGGGGGTTAGCTTCAGGTGCGTCTTGATGACTTCGGGTGTAGTCTTGCGATCGGCATAACTGAGCACCATGGCATTGACAGTGTCTTGCCCGTAGTTCTTCACAATCCAGTCGAGAGCCTGTCCTGCCTGAAAATAAGAAAGACCGATCTGCATTGGATCTTTCGGGCGAATGAAGCCGCTATCGAGGTCTTCGACGGGTAGAAACTTTTTGTCCTTGATGGCGACCAGGACATAAGGTTCGACGGGGTCTCCCCATTCGGGCGAAGCCTGGGTTTCTTCGTGGACGCTGATGCCTTCCGTGAACCAGCGAGGAACCAGGAACTTACTCATCACGAGGATGTAGCTATGGCTGAGTTCGTGCCAAAGGGTGGAGGCCCAGTGATAATCGCCGCCCTTGCGGGCCGAAGGGGAATCCATCGCGACGACCGGGCCGAAGCTGACGCCCGTTGCGCCCAGGCCCGGCATGCCGAGAGTACGCACGGCGAAGTCTTCATGATCGGGATAGACTTCCACTTCGAGATTGGCCGCCATCTTCATCTTGTATTTCTTTTCGTAGGTGGCACGGGCGCGGCGGACTTCTTCTTCGAAATAGGGCTGGAGGATGGCGGATTCCTTTTTGTGGATGCGCACTTCCCCGCCCTCAAATTTATGAGAGATGAAGTTCTTGTAGCTGTCCATCAAGCGCAAGGAGTTCACGACTTCGTTCGAATGGTATTGGTTGTTGTAGGCGGTCTCGAGCTGTGTGCGGGCCTCTTCCGGCTTGCCGATGCGCATCAGATTGATGCCCAGCTGTTCTCGGGCTTCCCAGAGGTCGGGCTTCAGAGCGACGGCCTTCTTGTAAAGCTCAATGCCTTCTTCGTAGCGGCGGTTGAGGATGAAATGGTGACCGGCCCAAAACCAGGCTTCGCCGAAACGGGGATTGATGGCGAGAATTTTGTCGAACTGGTCGGTGGGTTTGTTCTTCAGCAGCTCAATCACGCCCAGGATCGCCATAGCATGCAGGCTCTTTGGTTGAATGGACAGGGCCTTGTTGGCTTCTTCGATGGCCTTCTTTTCATCGGAATTCTCAAGGGCCAATTGGGCGAGCAATTCGCGGGCTTCCACCAGGCCGGGGTCCGCTTCGGCCGCTGCCTTGGCAAGGTCTGCGGCCTTGGCATCAAAGCCTTTGGAGAGAATTTTGGCCAGGGCCATCATCCCCGTGGCGTTGGTTTTGTCGAGTTCGAGGGCCTCGGAGATCAGCTTCACCGCTTCTGCTTTGTTGAATCGATTCCAAAAGAGCAGACCATAGCGGATACGAACATTGGGGACTTCTGGATAGGCTTCGAGAGCTTTTTCAAAGTCTGCCTTGGCTTCTTCGAACTTGCCCATGCCCCACTCGCCTTCGGCCGAGAGGGCCGGCGACTTTTCATTCAGAAGGGCG
Organism: Bryobacter sp.; assembly: GCA_044340255.1. Taxonomy (GTDB): domain Bacteria; phylum Acidobacteriota; class Terriglobia; order Bryobacterales; family Bryobacteraceae; genus Bryobacter. Next base: position 28,661 of record JBIITX010000020.1, read on the forward strand.
AGAAAGCAGGAAGTGGCAGCAACCGATTCTCCCGTTTGCTTTAGTGTCCAGCAGCGTGTGGCCTTTGCAGCATCGTAGGATGGCCCGGTGGTTTTCTTTACGACCGGCTTTTGCGCCAGCAAGGCACCGATTGTCAGAGCGCCAATGAGGCTTACGCGCATCACTTGTCGAGCTCCTGCTGCACGCGTGCAACCTGAAGAAGAAGGTTGCGCATCTCCAGCCGATATTGGTCGGCAGGCATGGCGGCCTTGCGGAGCTTCAGGTTGTCGATTTGCTGTTCGAGAGCTTCGCGCTGCTTGAGGAGTGCCTGCTTTTCAGGAGTGCGGGCGGCATTTTGAAGGGCCCCGAGGATGAGCACAGGCATGCGCATGGCGACCATGGCTTCGCCCTTGGTTGGGTCTGGAGTGCGGAAGCCAGCGGCGCTGGCCGTATCTGCCAGCAAAGGGTGCTCGGTTGCCAGGCGCTTGTTGGACTCGTAATATTTTGTGGTCTTGGATTCGGCGTAACGATAGGCCTCGAGCGCGGAGATGACCTCATTTTTGTCGGCGTCGGCTTGCGGATCGCGGAGCGCTTCCAGCCAGTAGCGCGGGAAAACCGTGGAGAGTTTTTCGGTGCCGCTCTTGGTGGCAGTAATTACGGTTCGGCCTTCCTGCCGCAGTTCGGCCAGACTTCCACCGCTGGCGCTGGTGGTGTTGACGAGCAGTTGGCGTTTGGCCGGGACTGGGAGCAGCCACACCGCAAAGTCTTTGGCGGAAGCATCAGGGCCGGGGAGGTTGAATTTATAGTCGACGCCATCGAAGGTGCCGTGGCCGATGAGGGTCACGATCAGGGTGTCGTCGGCCTTGGCTTCTTTGGCAATGGCGGCGAAGGTATCTTTCAACTTAATCTTGGTCGCCTGGGCCCCGCTGAGACTGATGACTTTTGATTGGGGAGCAGCTTTAGTGAGCTTGTCGAGCTCTTCAATCTGAGTCTTAAAGCGCGACTCGTAATCCTCCTGCCCACCTAGGCCGCCGATGTTGACATAGAAGGTAGTGGCGCAAAGCGGAGCGCAAACGAGCAGGGAAATGATCGATTTCATTTAGACAGCCCCCCAACGACGGCGCAGCAGCCATTCTGTAGCTTTGGCACCAAACAGGGCGATGAGAATTGCCGGCATGTTCCAGAGTTCTTTAGATTCGCGCGTGGTAACTCCGGCCTCAGAATAAGCGATATCGTCGGGCAGCGATTTGGCGGTTGTCGGAGTGTAATAGTTGCCGCCGGTCTGGCGGCTGAGGCCTTCGAGCAACTGACGGTTTTGTTCGGCGTGGAAACTCTCGGCGACACCGTCCTGCCGAATCATGGTGAAGACGTCACGGCCCATTTCTTCTTTTCCATTTTTGGCAAGAACTTCGACGACATAACTGCCCGCTTTGGGAGCATCCCACTTGGAGGTGAAGATGCCGGCTTGATTGGCATCGGGGGTCAATTGCAGCATGGCCGCAGTGCCGCCAGGGCCAATCACGCGAGCCTCAACGGTTGCGGCAGGAACAGGATTGTAGGCCTTGTCGTGCACGTCAGCACGAAACTCGACATTGCCATCGTCGAGCAGGAGTTGCTTCGAAGGAGAGGCGCTGATTTGAGCTGGAGTCTCGGTCACCAACCAGCGCGAAGTTTGCTGCCAGAAGAGCTCGTGACTCATGTCCTTGACGTCCTGATTCATTTGCCAGCGCCAGGTGCCACTGCTGGCAAAGACGGAAGTACGACCGCGGCCATAGCGTTGTGTGACGAGGAGTGGAAAGCGTCCTTTGCTGGTTGGCAGGGCATCCACAAGAACAGTGGCACCGGGCTTGGCCGTTCCAGTTTCCTGATAGTTGGCCATGAAGGGAAGCTTTTTCCAGCGCTCTGCATTCTTCTGCGAATCTTCTTCGATGCGAACAATCAGGCTGTCCCGACCGGCATCGGTGAGTTCGGCCGTGGCCGGGTCTCGATGGAAAGTGCTCTTACGGTCGGTCAAGTTGATGGGAATTATTTCTGCCATGGATGAAGCAGCCCAACCCCCATCGCTGAGTGCACCACGTCCCGCAAGAAACATGACACCGCCCCCGCGACGGTCGGCAAAGTTCTTGATCATTGCCTGTTGCTGTGGGGTAAACCAGCTTGCTTCAATGCCACCAATGATCAGGCCGCTGAACTTGAAGAGATCTTCCTCTTTATCAGGAAAGCCTTGTTCGAGTTCTTTGGGGTCCTCTACCCCTTGTCGGTAGATTTTGTTTTGGGTGGTGCGCAGCATGGTGGTGAGTTGGAGATTGCGGTCTCCTTCGAGGGCGCGGCGGATGAATTTGAAATCCCACTTCGGCTCGCCTTCGACGTAGAGGATTCTGGGCTTCAGGCTCTCGACATTGATGAGACGAGTTTGGGCATTGTTGTTTGGATTTTCTTCCTCTGCCAGTTTGACCACGGTTGCTTTGACGTTGCGCGCACCAGCAAGGCCTGCGTTGAAGAGCAGTGTTTCTGTTTGCGGAGTGCCGTCTTCACCCAAAGTCACTTCGCGTGAGCTGACGATTTTGTTGTCCGCCATGAGCGCCAGCTTTGCTTTTTGGCCTTTGTAGCCATAGTGGCGGAACGTGACAGCAGCTCCGATGCGACTGTCGGAGAGAGCGCGCAATGGAACGTCGAGTTCCATCACTTCGAGATCTTTGTTCAGGCGTTCCGCGCCGAAGCCAACCGTGTGGATTGGGATCTTGCGACGGCGGATCTCACCGAGCGCTTCGGCTTCCATGCCACCGGAGTTGTCACTTCCATCACTGAGCAGAACGACGGCACCGATGGGAAGACTGGCCGACTCTTCCATCATCTGCTTCATGGCACCACCCAGGTGAGTGGTGTTTTGTGAGCCGGTTACGGCTTCGAGATTTTGAATTCGCTCCAGGTTGTTGCCGGCGCGATAGACGCGAACCTGAAAGCGGTTCTTCATTTTGTCGAGCAGGCCGCCATTCAGGAGTTGTTTGGCGGACTCGATGCGAGTGAGGTCTTCCTGCTTGAGCAGCATGCTGCGAGAATCGTCGACTACTACGGCGATTACATTCTGCTGAGGCTTCAAGGCTGTGACACGCAGAGCCGGGCGCCACAACATAAAAAGGATCAGGCAGAGGACGAAAGCCTGGAGAGCAGCGACTACAAGCCAGCGGCGCCCTTTGAGGTTGTCGCCATGTTGTTTGAAGACAAGAAACCCAACGCCGCCGATCAAGAGGAATGAAAGCAGGACCAGCAACCACACCGGCCAGCCGGAGGCGAAAAGGAATTCGCCTTTTGAGAATAAGCGGGATGGATAAAGAAACAGCGCTTCAAACATTCGTGCTCGTTAGATGCCAGATCAATGCGTCATGCTGTAGATGATGTAATTTAAACCGATGCGATAGGCCATCGAGGTGTAGCGCTCGGGGTACTGCGGCATGTCAGCGTGTTCCCATGCATCGCCCAGATCCATGTTGTGGCACATGGCCACCATAATTCTCCCTTTGTCATCGTAAATACCGCCCCATTTTTCTTTCACGCCATCCTGCTCATAGGTGTTGCCGGTGTAGAACATGACGATCCCAGGGATCTGGATTCGATCATCGAGATCAAAGAGCATATGAAAGATTGGATCTTTACTGGGAATGTCGACGACAGGCCGATCGGGGAAGACACGGCTCATCGAGCGCATGAAAATTTCCCACTCGATGGAACCATGAAAATCGTCGACCATGAGGAAGCCGCCGCGGTTCAGGTACTCTCGCAGCTTCGTGGCCTGGGCGTCAGATAAATCCCAGTGGCCCACTTCGACGCCATAAATCCAGGGATAGTCAAAAATCTTGTCGGTGTCGAGATCGACGACTTCTTCTACGCTGCGGACATGAACGCGAGAGAGTCGACGAATGCCTTGGGCGAAATGACGTTCTGCTTTGGGATAGTCGGTCGACCAGGAGCCGCGAACACCCCACATGCCTGCACCCTGACGGTAGGAGTTGTAGCTGAGACGGGCAAAGACCCACTCGGTTTTTTCGGCGGCATCAACCGGGTAGGGTTCTGGTTCGTCGTCGTCCTGCAGGAAAGGGAGTCTTCCTCTTCGCTGGAAGGCGAGACAAGCTCCGGCCAACAACAGAACTACACATAAGGCGCGGAGATTTCGGTTCATTGCTATCACCCAGATTGAGCCTACTCTATCACGGACGAAACAAACCGGATCTCGTTACCCACAATCTGAAAACAAATTCAGCAGGGGTCAACCCAGAGGACCCAATTCCGATACATAATTCTAATTTGGAGCGTATTGCGAGCATGGGGAACGACAGCCTAACTATTACAGACAACCGAACTGGCAAAACCTACGAGTTGCCGCTCAAGCACGGCAACATTCGGGCAATGGATCTGCGCCAGATAAAGAGTGATGAAAAAGATTTCGGGGTCATGTCATATGACCCCGCTTTTTTGAATACGGCGGCCTGCGAAAGCCGCATCACGTATATCGATGGGGACGCGGGTATTTTGCGATATCGCGGATACCCGATCGAGCAGTTGGCTGAGAAGTCGACCTACCTCGAATCGGCCTACCTGTTGCTGTACGGGGAATTGCCGAACGCAGAGCAACTGGCTACGTTCACGGCTCGCATTGCCAAACACACGTTCATCCACGAGAACATGAAGAAGTTCATGGAGGGCTTCCGCTATGACGCCCATCCGATGAGCATGCTGGTGAGCTCGATTGCTGCGCTGTCTACGTTCTACCCGGATGCACGCAATGTGGAAGATCCGGCGGTGCGCGAACTGATGGCGATCCGGCTGATTGCCAAGATGCCGACGCTGGCGGCCTATGCCTACCGCCACACGAACGGCCTTCCGTTTGTATACCCCGACAACGAGCTGAGCTACACGGCCAACTTCATGAACATGCTTTGGAAGATGGCTGAACCACAATTCCAGGCAAATCCTGTTCTGGCACGAGCCCTCGACATTCTGTTCATCCTGCACGCCGATCACGAGCAGAATTGCTCGACTTCGACGATGCGCGTGGTGGGCTCTGCGCAAGCTGACCCGTTCTTGAGCATGGCCGGCGCGGCTGCTTCGCTGAGCGGCCCCTTGCATGGCGGAGCGAACGAAGAAGTGCTGCGCATGATCGATGAGATTGGAACCGTGGATCATATTCCTGCCTTCATCGAAAGCGTGAAGAAGGGTGAGCGCAAGCTGATGGGCTTCGGGCACCGGGTGTATAAGAATTATGATCCGCGAGCCAAGGTGATCAAGGAGACGGCAGATAGCGTGTTTGCCGTGACCGGACGAAATGCCAAGGTAGACATTGCTCGGGAGATCGAGAAGATTGCCCTGAGCGATGAGTACTTTGTGAAGCGTCGCCTTTACCCGAATGTCGATTTCTATTCGGGCATCATCTATGAGGCGATGGGCTTCCGGCCCGAGATGTTCACGGTGTTGTTTGCGATTCCGCGTACGGCGGGTTGGCTGGCCCACTGGGAAGAGCAATCGAAGGACGGTGACACCAAGATCAGCCGTCCCCGTCAGGTTTATCTGGGGCAGGATGTTCGCGACATCGGTTAGCCAGTAGCAGTTGCTACGCTTTGTGATGTGGGCCGCCACGAGACGCTATGCGTCTTCTGGCGGCCTTCGTCGTTTTGGGCCCTACGGCGCACGGAAGGATTTGGTTGGTCCGTAGAGTTGGAGCAGGGGGTGGCGGACAACCGGGCGGAATTCGTATTGGTGGCCTGGAACGAGAGTCGGAGCTTTCACCGAGAAGGCGCCTGGCCTGGTGAGCGTTTGCGATGGCAGAGCCTGCCAGTTGTTGGGGCGCTCGGTCAGGTCAAAGCCAGTGACATCCTGGTATTCGAAAAAGGCTTCCACAGAGGCAGCTCCCCCCAGAGAGATGAGGTTTGCTGCAAAATTGGTGGTAGTTTCTACCTTGGGGGGTTCCAAGGCAGCTTCTACGTTTTCGAGTTTGATGACCACGGGGTTTGGCCACTGCCGGTTGGTGTAGAGACGTTGGGCGTGCATAGCGCGCAAGATCAGCGTATCGCCTTGCTGGCGGAAGCTCGACTTGGGAACCACGTTGGGCTGGTATTCGAGCGCTTCGTCATTTTGGCCAAGGACGCTAATTTTGGTATTCGGAGTGGCCTTGATGCTTTTGAGAGCAATCTCTTTCCACTCGCCATACTTCCAGCGCTCTTTCTCTTTGACCATTACATACACTGTGTTGGTATTTTTTTTGCGGGTAAACCAATAGTCCTTCTCGTTGGTTACCACCCAGGGGCGGACGCCGTAGATGGATTCTCCATTGACGAACATCCAGAGGGCGATTTCTTCGAGACGCTGCTTTTGTTCGAGAGGGATTTCGCCTTCGGGGCTGGGGCCAACATTGAGCAAAAGGTTGCCGCCTTTGGCGCGAGTCTCGATCAGGAGGGAAATCAGTTCCCTTCCCGATTTGTAGTTTTCATTGGTGGGTTTATAGGGCCAGGAATTGCCCATGGTGATGCAACTTTCCCAGGCACCATCGAGGGCAACACCGGGGACGAATTGCTCTGGGGTGGCGATGCCGCCGCGGGTTACGACCGTGTTGGGATTGATGTCCCAGGCGAGTTCTCGCAGGCCATCCCAGGGACCATCGAAAAACATCACATCGATGTCGCCGTACTGGGTCATCAACTCGCGCACCTGGGCTTGGTCATGGCGGAGCAGGCCCGGGTTGTTGGCCGGCGAGACGCTGGGGACGTGACGTTGCAGGCGGATCTTGTTTTGACGCAACCACCAGAAATCGTCAGGAGAGAAATAGAAGCCCGGGGAGATGCCGGCGCTGCGGAAGGCACTGATGAGCTCACCGGTGATGTCACGGCCATAGGGCGTCTTCATGATGTTGAAGGGGGTGGTCTGGGTGTTGAACATGGCGAAGCCGTTATGGTGCTTGGAGGTGAAGACCATATACTTCATGCCCGCCAGTTTGGCCAGGCGCGCCCAATCGGTTGGGTTGAACTTGTATGGGTTGAAGGTTTTGGGAAGGTCTTCGATGTAGCGGGTGAGGTAGTCATCGCTGGCACCGACCAAGGAGTGGCTGATCTCCAGGCCCAGTTGCGAATCGAGGCTCCAGTGGATAAACATGCCAAAACCCAGGTCGCGAAAGGCCTCGAGCCGATCCGCTTTATTGCGGGACCAGGGGATTGGCTCCACGGACTGAGCCGGAAGCAGAAGAGAAATCGAAAAAATGAAGAAAAGACGAAACCGTCGTATCATTGGATGCATCCTTGACAACAGAGTTTATTGTAGTCAGGATTACCGTAAGGAGTGGTCCCATGAAAAAAGTGATTTTGGCAATGGCGATGAGCGGCTTGACGATGATGGCGCAAAGCGTGATCTCGGCAAAGGCTGGATTGATCCACTATCTCGAAGGAGATGCCACCTTGAATGACCAGTCTGTGGTCATGAAAGAGAGCAAATTCCCCGATATGAAGAATAAGGACGTGCTACGCACGACCGAAGGCCGCGCCGAAGTGCTGCTGGCACCGGGGACGATTCTTCGCCTGGGTGAAAACTCTGCGATTCGCATGGAATCGAACTCGATTACGGCAACCCGTGTGGAGTTGCTGTCAGGGACCGCGATTGTCGAAGTGATGGAATTGGCCAAGCTCTCGTCGCTGGAATTTGCCATGGGTACGGACACGGTGAGTATTCGCAAGGCTGGCCTCTATCGTCTGGAGATGGATCCGGTGATGGTAAAGGTTTACAGCGGCGAACTGGTAACCGTGAACGCCAACAACGACCTTAAGAAAATCACTGACGGAAAGTTGCTGCCGCTGAGCGGTGAGCAGGTAATTGGCCGTTTTGACAAGAAGCAGAATATGGATGAGTTGGTGCAGTGGGCGGACCGTCGTTCCGGGACGCTGGCACTGGCCAATGTTCATTCGGCGCAGAGCGTTGCAAATTCGTTGGGCGGAAGCGGGCGTCTTGGTGCCAGCGGCTGGTTCTTCGATCCCTACTACAACATGATGACCTTCGTCCCCTTTGGACGTGGTGCGATGTCCCCATTTGGCTATGGCTTCTACTCACCGGTTACGGTTTTTGCGGTTTACAATCCCCCTGTTTTTGCCAACCCAACGAATGGGTTTGGTGGTGGACAGGACGGTTTTGGTGGAGGAGCCATCATGAATTCTGCCGCAACACGCGCTTCTAACAGCTCTTTCGGGGTCGGCTATGGTGGGGGTGGTGTTGGCGGCGGTGGTTCTGCTGCGGCTTCGGCTCCAGTTGCTGGCGGCGAGCGGGCCTCCGGGTCTGCGGGTGCTGGTGGTGGGCGCGCTGCAGGCGGCGGTGGTGGTGGCGGTGGTGGCGGCAGCCACTAAAGTCTTCCTGGCTTTTCGAAAAAAAAGGGCAGCGCTTGATGGCGCTGCCCTTTTGCTTTTGTAGATGTGGCCTTAACTCAGTTGACTGAGCGGAGGACGGGGTAGACATCTTTATCCTTCTCGTAGAAGGGGCTGCGCTTGTAAAGCCAGAGGAGGCGAGCGCGGGGGTTGGATTTAAGGCTTGCATCGGCAGCCAGAGCAGCTTCGAAGTCAGCTTTCAATTTGGGATCGTCCGCCAACATCTTTTGTGCCAACGGTTCAAAGATGTAGTCGGAGGCATACTCCTTTTGCTCGAAGATGCTGTTGAAGGTGCCCCAGCGGACGAGCGAGTCGGGTGCTATCGGCTCCAGAATGTTGACGGCAAGTTTGCCTAAGGGCTGATTGGTGGGGACAAAGAAGTAGTTTGCGTCGATAGTGCGAGTTTCCCGAGTGGTGGCAACGGCAAAGTTGGGCATAAAGCGGGATTCGAAGGGTTGTCCGGGGAAGCTGACCTTGTCAAAGCGCAGGACCTCGACTGGGGTTGGTGTGCTGCCCGATACGGGTTGCACAGCGATGCCATGAAGCTTTAACAGATCCACAACTGCCGACCACTCACGGGGCACATAATAGCCCTTGGGAACGACGACTTCCGTCTTGGGAACAGCACCGCGAATGAGAGTGACCTCGAGATTGCGCGCTTTGGGAAGGTAGCGAAGCACAGGGCCACCGAGTGCGCTGCCCTGGTAGGTTTCTGTCTCCAGCAGTTTGGCGGTGTAAGGAACGCCTTCTTTGGCGGGAGCGTAATCCACAGCAAGCTTCGAGCCGGGCTTGAGAACTTCCTTATCAGCAGCTTCGACGGCAGCCCGTAGTTCAGATCCACTTTCGGCCAGCGCCTTCAAGGATTCAAGCATGATGTCGTAGTGAGCCCAGGCACGGACCGCAAAGGGCTTGAGCGAGTGGGTTTCAACCAGCAGACTGGCCCGATTACGAACAGCTGCATAGCCATCGGAATAACGAGGTGCCATGGGAGCCATCGTAAAGGGCAAGCCAGAGCGAACCGGGCCACCGATGTACCAACCCATCACGTGACCTTCTGATTCCATGCCACTCCACATGCGAGGCAGCCACTTCTTGCCAACCCAGGAAGCCACGGCCGGATGCACATCGATCCCATCGTGAATCACGATGGTGGTATCGGCTTGCTGGTCCTGACCGTCGGTCACGTGGTTATCAATGAACATGTCTGGCTTCCAGCGATTGAAGGCCTTCAGCCAGGCCTGCATTTCAGGGGCATCCGCCTTGATGTAATCGCGGTTCAGATTGTAGCGCTGCGCGGTGACACGGAAGCCCATTTCGCTCGGGCCCTGCTCGTTGATGCGGTTGTAGGGGGTTCTGTTTTCGAGGCCATCGATGTTGAAGGCGGGCATGGAGATGATGATGGCTTTGTCGAGCAATGCCTCGTACTTTTTGGTGACGAGGATATCGCGAAGCAACATGACGGCTGCGTCTTTGCCGCCGTTCTCGCCGGGATGGATTGCGTTTTGAAAGAAGACAATCGGCTTACCAGTTTTGCGCGCCACGTCTGGCGCAAAGGCTTTGTCTTTGGAGGCGACGAAGATGTAAAGGCGCCGACCTTGCGGGGAGGCTCCAATATCGATCAGACGGGCATAGGGAGAGGCAGCGGCGAGTTTGAGGTAGACACTGAGAATCTCGTCGTAATTCCCGGTTTCTTTCCACTGCGTTCGTTCTGCATGTGTGAGGAGATTCTTTGGAGAGCGGGCGGTAGATTCGCTGAGATTTCGGGCTGCCTTCATGGCATCTGTGACCCAGACACTCGCGTTGGGAGCAACCAGGACGGGTTGGGCGGCAGCAATTGTGGCAATCAGGAATAGGAGTGATTTCATTTTTTAGTATCCAGTGAGATGGCAGTCACGATGAAGGCCAGTTGGCGGCCATCGTTCGGAAATGTATTGGGAGGAAGAAACTTGTCGGTGGAAAACTCAACCACGATCTGGTCGGCGGCCATGGCTGCCGGGGGGACATCCACCGCGTACAAGACCTCGCCCGTCGATTTGAATGTTTGCGATGGCAACACGGTCTGATTGAGTTTTGCGCTCAGAGTGATGGGGCCAGTGCGCGAGAAGACAACGTCGGGTAAGTTGGCCTTCAATTCCAACCTGGCACCGAGCTTCTGGCTGGCGAAGGGTGGTCGCAATTCCACCTTGAATTTGTTGGTGACCCAGCGCCAGCCGCCCTCTTCGACTTGAAAAAAGCCTTCGAGAATTTGTGAGGCGTACTTGGGATCTGCCACACGGAGGCGAGAAACAAGGTTTGATTTGGGGTCTTCCTGGACGTACTGAGAAAGGTCGCGACGCGGGCGGCAAGAACCAAGAAGGAGGAGGCCGATCAAGAGGAGTTTTAGCAAGCCTCCACCTCGATCAGGCAGGAGTAGAAGGTAGCACCACCGCCAATATCGGTGAGGCGCTGTCCGGTTAAGACATTGATGCCGCGGCCGTGAGGAGACTTGGAAGGCCAACGCACACTGGGTGCGCAGACAACACCAGCCTGCACCAGTTTGTCGTCCAGAGAAGCTACGGCTTCGATGGAGCCACGTTCATTGAAGAGGCGGATGGTCGAGCCTTCGCCAATGTTACGCTTGGCAGCGTCAGTGGGATGCAGGATGACTTTGGCAGTGTCGTTGTCGACATCAGGTCGATTGCCAAAGGTGGAATTCATGGAGTCGTGATTCTTCCAGGAAATCAATTCCAGAGGAAAGCCAGAGGTGTTGGCTACTCCGAAGCGGGATTCCACAGGAGGCGTATAGCGTAGCGACTCCCCACCCGTGACGAACTGCGAATGGTTGGTCGGGAAAACACCGTCTTTGAAAGGAAGGAACTCACCCTGAGGAGCACCCAGATTGAGACGGACAAAGTTCTGTTTGTCGAGTTTCTCGAGCGTGATGCCAGCGAGGAAGGGAGAATCAGACTGCAGGAGCTGGCGGATCATGTCGTCTTCGGAATCGTCAAAGCAGGGGTCTGTAAATCCCATCGCTTTGGCCAGAGCGCGGAAGACTTCCACATTGGATTTACACTCGCCGGGAGCAGCTAGAGCGGGGCGGGCTAACTGGAGGTAGTAGTGGCCATAGGCAAGGTAGATGTCGGTGTGCTCGAGAAACGTAGTGGCAGGTAGAACGATGTCGGCACGCAGAGCAGTGTCGGTAAGGAACTGATCGAGCACAACGGTGAAGAGGTCTTCGCGCTCGAGACCCTGGTGGACCTTGGACTGGTCAGGAGCGATCGCAGCGGGGTTCGAATTGTAATTGATCATTGCCTTGACGGGAGGATCCTGCAAGGAAGTGAGGGCGTGCCCGAGCTCTGTCATGTTGATGAGGCGTGTCGGGTGGGGTTCCAGATCTGGACGCTCGAGGGCGTTTCGATTGAAGGCGAAGCCTCCAGAGGTAGACAGGCTGGCACCGCCGCCGATGTATTGGAACTGGCCAGTGATGGCGGCCAGGGATACGATGGCTTGCACGGCACGACCGCCTCTGTCAGAGCGCTGCACCCCGTAGTTGACTCGAATGACGGCCGGTTGGGTTGTAGCGAAGTCTTTGGCCAGTTGCTCAATGGTTTGCTCGGAGATGCCTGTCAGTTGTGCCGCCCGCGAGGGAGGCATGTCGGCGGCTACGGCGCGGTATTCGTCGAGGTCATGAATGTGCTGGCAGTAGCTCTTGTCTTCCAGTTGATCGCGGAAGATTACATGAGCCATGGCGAGTGCCAGCGCCAAATCAGAGCCCGGGTGAATGGGGATGTGCAAGTCGGCAAGCGATGCCGTTTTGGTGCGTATAGGGTCAATAACGACGAAGCGGGCACCGTTGCGGCGAGCCTGCACAATGAAAGGCCAGAGGTGCACGTTGGTCGTGAGGATGTTGGCACCCCAGGCGATGATCAGTTTGGACTGGGGATACTGCTCTGGTTCTGTACCGAGACGCGTATTCATCGCTGCGTTGAGCGCGGCCGTGCCTGCCGAGGCACAAATGGTGCGATCAAGGCGCGAGGCACCAAGCCGATGGAAGAAGCGGCGATCCATGCCAGCGCTGTTCAAGAGACCCATTGTGCCGGCGTAGGAGTACGGAAGAATGCTTTGGGGTCCGAACGCTGCGCTGATGGACTTGAGGCGTTTGCTAATGGTCTCCAGGGCCTGCGGCCAACTGATGCGTTCAAATTGACCACTACCCTTGGGGCCTGTACGCTGCATCGGATAGAGCAGGCGGTTGGGATTGTATTCCCGGTCGAGGTATTTGGCGACTTTGCCGCATAGAAAACCTTGCGTGACAGGGTGCTCAGGATTGCCCTTCAGACGAGTAGCGCGACCGGATTCGGAATCCACTTGCACCAGCATGGAACAAGCGTCTGGACAATCCAGGGCGCAAACAGTGTGCCGCCATTGGAGTGACATAAGGACAGGGTAGCAGCAGGCTGCTTACTCAGCGAACTTTAGCGGTAGAAGGGCTGCCAGGTGAGCCACTTCGGACCGTACCGCAAAGGCGGCTTGCCCAATTCGAGTGCTCCGAGATCTGGGGCCTTCCCGGCAAAGCCTTCATTGACGGTTGGGATCAAGACGCCAGCATCCACAGCCTTCCCGCCCTGCTTCAAGGTGAAGTTCAAATCCATCGCATGATAGACGGCGTGGCGATTGCTCGCATCCGGCGGAGACATACGCTCGAAGATGTCAAAATCGAGCTCTATACCGTGGGCTTCCTGGCCGGTAGCTTTGCTGAACTCTGCCAACGTTCCGAAGGTCTTCCAATCGCTTGCTGCTGCCCGGTAAGCCGTCTTACCCTTGGCAGGAGCGAGCCATGCGTATTGCGCAGCTACGCCGCGATTGGGCCGATACCCGTTGTAATCGCTGCTGTAGGTATCTGTCGCATTGGCCCATGCCATGATGCCCCGCTCGGGCATGTCTCTTCCCAGGAAAAGATTGTTCTTCCAGTGCACTCCCGAGTAGGGATCTCGCACCGTCTGCTCCCCAATAATCGTGTTGTGCCAAACAAAGAGGTTGACCGGTTTGGCAGAAAACTTGAAGGCGACGCCACTCGGTACGTTGTAGAGAGTGTTGCGGTAAAAGTAAACCGGGCCACCGAATACGGGTTGTGAACTGTAGCCACCATGGAAGGCATTCGTGCCGCGATTTTCGAACACGCGGACATTGTGTACGCCTCCATCGGTCTCGACATAATCATCATTGGACAGGTGCATGTCGTTGCCGTAAATGTCGATGGACGAAGCGCGCCGCTCCGGATCCAGCTCTGGAGGCCCATACGTCGAAATGCCGATCGCGTCATGGAAGTACGCAATCGCGTTGCGGGCAATCACGTGGCCTGGGCCGTAAACCTTAATTGCGTAGTAGCTCACTACCTGGTGGGAACCGTAAGGACCCACGGATTGCCAATAAACACCAGTCCAACCAACGAGCCGGAAGCGATCATCCTTGCCGATGAAGAGGTTGTCAGCGATGTAGAAATCACTCGACCCGGCGTACTCGGTCCACACGCCAAAACCGATGTTTTCAAAGCGGCAGTTCTTGACGGTCAGGTTCTTTGCTCCGGCAGATTCTTTGTAGCCGGCGTAGATCGCCACGCCAGTATTGCGGAACGTCAGGTTCTCAAAAATATGATGTTCGGTGAACATCACGTCGAAGAGGCGGGCGTTATTGTCGCCATCAAATACAACCTCTCCATCCCCAGCTGCTTTGATCGTGATCGGCTTCTCGGCAGTGCCTTTGAGAGTGAGATTCACAGTGCCGTCAAAAGGGGTCATCATCGGATCGACGTAGTTGTAGCGCTCTGGCTTATACAAGCCGGCATGGACCAGAATCGTATCGCCCGGCTTCAGCTTGCGCTCCCACATAACACTCCAATCGCCAAGGCCGGCCCCATAATAGGCCTGCATGACGCTTTGAAAGCTGGGTTCGATTTTGGGCCCCTTGTGATCGGGAGGATAAACATGAAGGACGCGCCCTTCCTTGTACGGCATCGGCTCAGTGCGCGTCTTGACCTTGACCGTATGAGTTGTCACACCTTTGGTTCCGTCGGGGTCGCTCATGACGAACTGGCACTCATACTCCGTGCCAGGCTGGAGCCCAAGAATACTTCCCGCAAACCCATGCGGAACGGTGTAATCAAAATTCTCGCGCTCACGGAAGATCTTCTCGCCACCCATCCGAACGAGCGGCAATCCGTCACGCCAGCTCGTTGCCCCAACCTGGCGGTACTTCACCGCGACGCTGGAATTGCGGTTGGCATCGCCCTGGATGCTCCATTCAAAACCAAGGTTGAGTAAAGTTGGATGTTCTACATGGAAGCGGCCTGCCTCCACCACATCCTGTCCAACTGCCAGCAGGGCAGTGCAAAACAAAAGTAGAAAGCAGCGCATCACGCAGATCTCCTTAAATGACCGTCGGCCAAATTTCCAATTCCGGCACAGCCGCACGAGGATGCAGCTTTGCCACGCCATAGATCATTTCAGCAACGTCTTCCGGCTGCAAGGCCTTTCCTAATGTTTCTGCATCGGGTTTGACGGGACGCTTCTCCATGAGTTCGGTATCTACCAGGCCCGGACAAACCACGCAAGTGCGGATCCCGTGCTGCCGCTCCTCTTGCCGAATCGCCAGCGCCAAACCAAACATGCCGCGCTTGGAAGCCTGATAGGCCGCGCCCGAAACATCCGCGTATTTGCCGGAGATCGAGGACACATAAATCAGGTGCCCTTTCTTGGCATCTCGCATGGATGGCAAGAGTTCTGCCGTGAGCGAGAACGCTCCGTTGAGGTTCACCTCAATCAATTCGTTCCAGACTTCGCGGGTCAATCGCGTCAGGGCGCGTTCCTTGGTATTGGTACCGGTAACGTAAACCATTACGTCTACCCCACCCAATTTGGCTTTGGCATCTGCGGCCAGGGCCACCATCGATTCGTGGCTGGCGGCATCGCTGACGCCATACTGAATCGGAAAGCCTTCGGCTGCCAATTCGGTCGCGAGTGAAGCGAGTCTTTCTTCCCGCCGGGCCGAGGCATAAACCTTGGCTCCATCGCGCGCAAACATCTTTGCCGCCTCGCGTCCAATGCCGCTGGAGGCACCTACTACCAATACTCGTTCGTCTTTTAGTGAAACAGGCACCATCAACGTATATCATCGTTAAATCCGCATGTCTCAACCCTCGCTGATCTTCGATGCCCACCTCGATCTCTCCATGAATGCCATGGAGTGGAACCGCGATATTCGCCTGCCCCTTACCGAAATTCGTCGTCGGGAACTTGGGCTCAAAGATCTCCCCGACCGGGGCAACAACACGGTGTGCCTGCCGGAGATGCGCCGCGGTCGCATCGGCCTTTGCGTCGCCACGCAAATCGCCCGCTTCTCTTCGCGCTTCAGCAAGCTCCCCGGCTGGCAGAGCCCCGAGCAAGCCTGGGCGCAAACCCAGGGCCAACTTGCCTGGTACCGCACCATGGAACAGGCCGGCGAACTGGTGCAACTCCGCACCTGGCAAGACGTCGCCGCGCATGCCAACCTTTGGCGGAATGCCTCGTCGACGGCCAAGCTGCCCATTGGATATTTGCTCAGCCTCGAAGGGGCAGACTCGATTCTTTCTCCCAAACACCTCGAACAAGCACGAGGTAGCGGCCTCATCGCCTTGGGGCCAGTCCATTATGGTCCGGGGATTTATGGTCACGGCACCGATGACGAAGGTCCATTGACTCCACGGGGACATGAACTGCTGGAACAAATGCAGGACCTCCACATCATCCTCGATGTCACACATCTTTGCGACGAGAGCTTCTGGGATGCGCTCAAGCGCTGGCGTGGCCCCCTCTGGGCCAGCCATCATAATTGCCGCGCACTAGCCGACTGGAACCGCCAATTGAGCGACGACCAAATTCGCGCTCTCATTGAACGTGGGGCCGTCATCGGCATGGCCTTCGACGCCATCATGATGGTGCACAACTGGGTGCATCACAAGTCGAAACCCCAGGATTTCAATCTCAAGATCGAGAAAATTTGTGACCACATCGATCACATTTGCCAAATAGCCGGCAATGCCAAGCATGTCGGCATCGGAACGGACCTGGATGGGGGTTACGGCACCGAACAAGTGCCAATGGATCTGAACTCCATCGCCGATATCGCCAACCTCTCTGTGCCGCTGAGTGCCCGAGGGTACAAGCCTGCTGATATTGACAACATTTTCTCGGGCAACTTTCTGCGCTTCCTCAAAGAAAGCCTCACGTGATCGAAGCTACCCGCGTTCGCTACGCTTTGCTGACGGTGGCCACCGCCAACGCCTTCCTGCTTTACCTGGACCGCGTCTGCATGGGTGCCGTGATCCAGAGCCAAAGCTTCCAATCAGAGCTTCAGTTGTCAAAGCAGGATACCGGTGACATCCTGGCCACATTCTTCTTTGCCTATGCATTGGGGCAAATGCCGGCGGGTTACCTTGCGGATCGCTTCGGCCCACGCAAGATGCTGGTGATCTACATTCTTCTCTGGAGTCTTGCTACCGCCAGCACTGGCCTTACATCCACTCTCTTCGCCATGATCGCGGTGCGCGCCGCTTGCGGCTTGGCCGAGGCCGGTGCCTATCCAGCAAGCGGACTGCTGATTTCACGCTGGTTTCCGCTCACCCACCGGGCACGGGCCAATAGCATTGTGGCCTTCGGAGGGCGTGTCGGCAATTCGCTGGCTCTCTGGCTGACTGCGGTTGCGATTAGTGCCCTGGGGTCGTGGCGGCCAGTTCTCTGGATCTACGGTCTGATCGGGATTGGCCTTGCCCTGGCTACCCACTTTGTTTTCCGAAACTACCCAAGCGAACATCCCTGGGTCAACCAGCAGGAACGGGACTTGATCGGGCCAAGCCTTCCCAAGACCACAACCTATCCCTGGCGCGCCCTCATTAGTCACCCCGGTCTTTGGCTTCTCAATCTTGGAACGTTAGGTCTCAATTTCGGCTGGGCCTTTCTGATCACCTGGCTGCCTACTTATCTTCAGGAAGTTCGCGGTGTCGATGCCGTGTCCTCCAGCCGCTACGTTTCTTTTGCATTGATGGCTAGCCTGGGTGGAATGCTCGCAGGAGGAGTGCTGTGCGACTGGTTTACTCGCAATTATGGGCAGCGCTGGGGCCGCAGACTTCCCTTCCTCACGGGTTGTGGTGTAGCCGCCACGGCCTACATTGCTTGCCCTTTCCTTCCTTCTACACTCGCCGTTGTCATCGCTTGCGGGATCGTCGCCTTTTTTACCGATAGCGTTATGCCAGCCGTCTGGGCGCTCGGCCAGGATATCGGTGGCACCCACGTGGCTTCTGCTATGGCATGGTCCAACATGTGGGGGAATTTTGGCGCCTCGGCCATCTCAAAGGTAATTCCTATGATCCTCGCCGCATCTTTCCATCAAAAGGATTGGAGCGAGATCTTCTTTCTTTGTGCCGCCAGCTTTGTTCTGCTTGCACTTTGCGCTACGTTCATCGATAGTACGAAGGGACTTTCGAAAGCATGACCTCAACACGCCGTCAGCTACTGTGGCTCTCCTCAACGGCCTTTGCTCAATCACCAAGACGCGAAATCCGGCTCGTCTCAGCCGCCCCGTCACCCTACACGCAGCGCCGCTATTGCTACCGTGCGGGTCATGGAATCCTGCTCAATCTCAAACGGCTGATCGACGAGCATTCACTCCCGCTCCGCGCTACGTATTTCGACGCCAGCCCACATCTGAGCAGCCCCGCAAAATTGAAGCAGCTTTTGCCCGGTGCGCACGTGTTGATGGTCGGGACGTCTGTCTGGGCACAAGGGCCCTCCTCGGTCTCGCGTTCATTTTTTGAGGCTATTGATAATGAATCTCTTGCCGGGGTAGCCGCCTCGACCTGGGTCACTTCAGGAGGAGCGCATACAGGGGCCGCGCTCGCTTATGAATCGAACCTCGCGACGCTGCGTTCTATGGGAGCAGCTACGTTCAGCTTTGGCCAAAAGCAGGCCGTGTTCACCACCGACGAAAGAACGGATGGCTCCAAGCCCGGGGAATTCACGCTGCTCGATCTTTGGTTTATGGAAGGCCTGGCCAAGGCAGCGATTGTCAACGCGCTTGCCCTTGGCAACCCCCAGGAGGCCAACTCACTTTGGAAGAAACTCGAATCAAGCCAAACCTATTACCTTGGCAAGTTTCCGAAATCAGACGCAGAACTTGCGCCTCGCTTCCAGACCTTCCGTGAGCAGCTTAATCTTGCTACCAATCCAAAAAGTGAAGCCCGCCGCACACTGGACGCTGTGATCTCGAGGTAGCAATTGCTACACTCCTCAAATGCCGTCCACTCGCCGGGCTCTCTTGTCGAATGCTCTCCTGTCGCCGCTGGCTGCAACTGAGGACAGACCCCTCTCTGATCGCTTTCCTGTCGATCGCAGCATCGTGAACTTCAACCATGCAGGGGTCGGCACCACGCCGCAATCGGTGCTGGATTCAGTGCTCGCCCATACCCGCATCGGAGAGCAACAAGCGCCGAACACAATCTTCAGCTACGGCCCGCGTCTGGAACCAATACGCAAGGGTCTGGCAAACCTGCTCGGCTGCGACCAGGAAGAGGTCGCGATCACCCGCAATGCCACAGAGTCGCTCCACACCGTCCTGCTCGGGATTCCCCTCAAGGCTGGCGACGAAGTGCTCACTACAACCCTTGACTACTGGGCTATGCTCGATGCGCTGGAACAACGTCGCCTGCGTGACGGAATCACCATCAAGAAGCTGAAGGTGCCGGTTCCCTGCCAGGACCTGTCTCAAATTACTGAGATCTTCTCGCGGGCAATCACACCCCGAACCAGGCTCATTCTGATCTCGCATCCGATCAATCTGAATGGCCAGCTTTTTCCCGTCAGGCAAATTTGTGAACTGGCGCATTCGAAGGGTATTGAAGTTGTGGTCGATGCGGCACAAAGCTTTGCCCTGCTTGACTACAAAATGAAAGACCTCGGCTGCGACTATCTCGGAGCAAGTCTTCACAAATGGCTGCAGGCACCGAAAGGCACTGGCCTTCTCTACGTGCGTCGCGAAAAAATCAAAACGCTCTGGCCGCTCTTCGCGGCGGGCAACACTCGCCCCAGCGAAGACATCCGAAAATTTGAACTCTACGGTACCTGGCCCCAAACCATTCTCGCGATTGAAGACGCTTTGCAGTTTCACAACCAGATTGGCAGCCGAGCCAAGGAGCAGCTTCACCGGGACCATACTAGCTACTGGCTCGAACGAGTGAAGGACATCCCTCGCCTGCGGCTCCACACTCCGCTGGGCAAGAACGCCAGTTGCGGCATTACTTGCGTGGAACTGGAAGGCATCGACACCACGAAACTCAGAAACTGGCTTGCTTCAGAGCGCAAAGTGATCACGATGGACGTGACGCGGCGAACGCGCGAGTTTTCCGGGATCCGCATCTCACCCGGACTTTCGACTACGAAGGCTGAACTCGATCACCTCGTCCAGTCCCTCCGCGACGCAGCCAAATTCCTTAGCTGAGCGCGGATCGAGCAAAGGCGACGCACTTTTTCATTTCGGTCAAAACATCTGACCCCTGAGGCGTCTCGTACTCGTACTCAATGCTCGCTGGGAACCGATACTTCTTGCGTTTCATCAACTGCAAAATTTCCTTGAGCGGAGTGGCTCCCTCACCAAAGGGCATATTGGGCCCGCCCTTGCCATCCACAGGAGCTTTGCGATCTTTCAAATGCAAACTTGAGATTCGATCATGATACTTCTCAACTACGGGTACAGGTGATTCCCCGGTGACTCCAAAGTAATGCCCGACATCCAAGTTCAAAGCCGTGTAGGGGGAAGCACTCAATACCTTGGCAAAGCCACTCTCCCCGCCCTGCCCGTGGGTATGAAAGGCAATCCGCAATTTTCTCTTGACAGCAAAGGCGGCCACACGCTCCAGCAGTTTGTCATCGGTAGGCAATTCCATGGTGATGTGATTAGCCCCTAGAGTTTCAGCCACATTCCAGATGTACTCATACTCGCCGTCTGGCATCTCCAGGGTGGGAGGCAACTTGAAGGCGTAGATCTTTACACCCGCATCTTCAAACATCTTCCGAAACTCTTTGTATTTCTCCATCCCTACTTTGAGGCGCCAGGCACCCACCTCGGCAGCCTGCTTCTTTCGGGCCTCCATTTGCTCTGGGGTCGGCCTGGTCCTGGGGCCACCGGGCCCAAAGGGGCGAGGGATGCCCATGGGCGAGCCGGCGAAACTCTCTGCCACGGGTGCCATCAATTCCACGCCACTGATCCCGCATTCCAGGCAATACTTCAGAGTGTCTTGGGCGCTCCCGGGCAAAGCTCGAAAACTGTAAGTGATCGCGCCAATCATCACTCCTGAAAAACGGCTATCCGGCTTGGCCATAAGCGCGCCTGCGCCTACTAGACTGATTGCTTCTCGACGTGTCATTGGTGCCTATTGTATCCCTGCCTCTGTCGAAAGTATGAGAAGTAGTTTCAACTTCACGGTGATGTACAAACCGTCCCACATCCTCACGCTGGACTCATGTACAGAATTCTTTGCATCAGTTTACTGGCGGCAACCGCGAGCTTTGCGCAAACCGGCACCACCGTGCCTGAACTCGCCAGTCTCGACCGAGCCACCCTTCAACTTCTTGGCAAGTACAAAATCCCCGGCATCGCTCTCTCTATCGCCAAAGACGGCAAACTGATCTATGCCCGTGGCTTTGGCGTGGCAGATCTCGTCTCGGGCGAGCCCACGCAGCCTGACTCCCTTTTCCGAATCGCCAGTGTCTCCAAACCACTGACAGCCGTTGGCGTACTCAAGCTCGTAGAAGAAGGCAAGCTAGCTCTCGACACAAAAGTAATCCCTTACCTTGGCCTGACCGCACGCGCTGATTCCCGCTACAACGACATCACAGTCCGCCATCTCTTGCAGCACAGTGCTGGATTCGACATAACGAAATGGGGTTTCGACCCTACGTTTCCTGACCGTCAGACACTGCTTGCACTTGGGGTTTCACTCCCTCACAGCCGCAACGATGTGATTCAGTTCGCGCTCAACAATCTCACGCTCGCCTTCGCCCCAGGCACCCGAGAAGCCTACTCCAATCTCGGCTACATGTTCCTTACGAACCTGATCGAGCGGGCCACTGGACAATCCTATGAAGCCTACATGAAAGAGAAAGTCTTTCACCCCCTGAACCTGCAACGCCTTCATATCGCGGGTTCCCTGCTATCAGACCGTCGTCCTGGGGAAGTGCGATACTTAGACAGCGAAAACTTCGACGCCAGCATCTTCCCAAATACTCCGCCCCAGGTGCTTTCTACTTATGGCACTTTCAACATCGGCACCTTCGCCAGCGGCGGTGGTTGGTTAGCAGCCATGCCTGACCTTGTTCGCTTCCTCAGTGCGTTTGACGCAGGCTCCGGCCTCTCATTACTGAAGCCGGAAACCGTTCGTTTGATGACAGAGCGTCCGGCCTACACGCCTGCAAACGCCACTGCATGGTACGCACTGGGCTGGACCATTACCCGCACCGCCCAGGGAGAACGATGGGACCACGATGGTGCACTTCCCGGTACCTCAGCCTGGTTCTTCCGTAGCCCCAATGGACTCAGCGTTGCCATTGCCGCCAATACGCTACCCACCGACGATCAAATTGGAGACTTCTTCTCAGACATGCAGTTGCTCTTTGAGACCCACCTGCTCAACGTGAACCGCTTCCCCTTGATGGATCTCAGCGCAACCTACTTCCCGACCAACACTCCAAGGCTCGCCGACGCTGGGGTCGTGAATGCAGCAAGCCTCCGTCCCGGGCCTGTTGCCAACCAATCCATTGTGAAGCTGTTCGGGCTGAATCTCGCCGGGGCTCAGATTCGAATCAACAACACTACGGTTGATGCGCTTTGGGCGGCCAATGGTGAGTTGCACGCCGCTGTACCGGCAAACGCATCGGGGCCCACCAGAGTTGAGGTTTTCAATAATGGCCGTGTGTCTAACGCGATCACCATTGATGTGCAAGCATCGGCTGAGCCAGCGCTGTTCACCATAAGCGGAAATGGCTATGGCCCATTGGCTGCACTCAATCAGGATCTGACCCTGAACTCACCGTCTAACCCTGCTGCACCCGGATCGATCATCGTCGTCTACGGAACGGGGCTTAATCGTCCAACCCCGACCGTAGATCGCCAACCGGCAACCATCCTTTTCTCGGGCCAGGCCCCCGGCATGATAGCCGGGGTTCAACAAATGAACCTGCGGCTTCCTTCTTCTTTGCCAAAGGGTCAAGCCGCAGTCGTTCTGACACCCTATCAACAAGAGGCGGTTATCTTTATCCGTTAACGGACAATACCGGTGCTCCCAACACTTCCCAGCGAGGGGTCACACCGAGTCCAGCCTGCATCGAGGCAGCCATTCTGCCCTGCTTGCGCTCGGGTGCCCCCAAGGCATTGCTCACCGTCACATAGCTGTTGAAATCGGTCGAAGTGAACAGGAACTCTGTCGGTGTACTATGCGCCAAATGGGCAATAGCAGCAGTGATGATGTCGCCGCCCCAGGTATCTTCAATGGTCATGGCAATTCCGAGAGAAACACAAAGATCTCGTATCTGCCTGGCCTTGGTCAATCCGCCCACTTTTGAAATCTTCAGATTGATCACATCCATGGCCTGATCGCTCACACCTCGCAAGACCGCTGAGAGATCCTCAATGACTTCATCCAGGACAAAAGGCCGGTCCGTGTGCCGCCTTACAGCCAGGCATTCCTCATAGCTTAAGCAGGGCTGTTCAATGTAAACGTCCACATCACGAACGGCATGGGCAATGCGAACCGCCTCGTGCTGGCGCCAGCCCGTATTGGCATCGGCCACAAGCACATCTCCCCGCTGCATCTGTTTTGCCACAGCGCGAATTCTTTCGATGTCGACGTCAGGGTCCCCACCCACCTTCAACTGAAACTTTGTATAGCCCTCGGCACGGTAGCCAGCAACATTGGCCGCCATGCGATCGGGGCTGTCCTGGGAGATCGCACGATACAAGGCAAAATCTTCTCCATAACAACCCCCGAGAAGAGTTGCTACCGATTGGCCGCTTGCCTTGCCTAACAGATCCCAACAAGCCATATCGATAGCCGACTTGACGTAAGGATGCCCGCGCATCAATTGATCCATTTTCCGGTTCAACACACCCAGGTCGCGTGGGTCCAAGCCGATCAGGCCTGGTGCCAATTCCAGCAATCCAGTCCGAGCCCCGTTGGCGTAGGCTGCCAAGTAGGCAGAACCCAATGGACAAACTTCGCCGTAGCCGCTTAAGCCTGCATCAGTTTTCACCACTACCACTGTCGAATCAAATACAGTGACAGAGTTGCCACCAGACCATTTGTAGCTGCCTTCATGGAGTGGCAGTTCGACGCGATAGGCGTCAATCCCGGTAATTTTCATTTGGAGTTCTTTTCAGTATAGGCAGAGCGGAGCATCGCAACGGCTGCGTACAAGACGACCACCATCACCAGCCAACGCGCGGTCTCCAGCGGTAGCGACTTTACGACAAATGCTGCCAGGGGTACGCCAAGCAGGCCTCCGTATGTGAGCCCCAATGCTGCTGGTGCCGAGTAGGCACCTTCCCGGACGAAGCGAGCGCTAGCAACTGGCATGAGAAAGGCTCCAGAACCCATCATGATCGGAAAGGCGGCAATTGGATTCATTCCAAGCAAACCGATCATCGTCATGCAGGGCGCATAGAATCCAATGCCCAGAGTGCTGATTGCAGCAAAGAGTCCATTCAAACAGACAGCGACCAGCAACTTCCAACCCTCAAGCCCCAATGCAGTACCGCCAGCAGGGTACCAATCAAGTTGTCGTGCCAGAAGCACTAGGAACCCGACGCCAAGCGCAAAACCCACTCCCAACTGCACCTTCTGTTTCGGCATCCGCGATACCCAGCCCGCACCAATCCAGGAGCCGACCACAGCACTCAAGATCAGGCTCAACAACGTCGTAATCTCGACCTCTATGACCGCAATGTACAGGAAGGCTTGCAGAATGACCGGAATCGTGTGGCCCGCATTTAAGGTCCCAGGAATCCATTCATCTGGAACCATCTTTGTGAACTTGAAAATTGCGGTGGTTGGGGCGAACGAGCCGATGCCGAGGGTATCGAAAAAGTTGGTGACGAAACCCGTCAGCAGCATCGGCCCAGTCGGTTTGGGTGAACCCTGGCGAGAACGAGCCGTTGCCCACACCCACAGATAGCCCAGAGTAACGACCACAAGAGCAGCAAGAGTCGCCACGCGAACCCAAGAAGTATTCGGCATCGCATCAGCATATCTTGTTGCAGTAGAGTTTCGGGATCAAGCAAGAAGAACGGATCTAGGCATTCACGAGCAGCGCCTGACTGGCATTCCTGCTGCGCAAGCCAAGCGGTAGCGACCGACCCACCAGGACAATCTCAACAGCTGTGCCATGGCGCATGCGGCAGGCAGCAGTAATGTGCAGAGGCATGGCTTCCCCATCAGCCAATTTGAACAACAGGACAGCATGGTCTGAGGTTCCTCGCAAGAGCGCCTCAGGAAGCCGTTTCATTTTGTCGTGAGATTCAGAAAGAATCAGGTCTTCAATGGAAATTACGTTCCGGGTTAAATCAGGTAAGCCCAGGTAACGTTTGGCGTTCTCGTTGGCGGTCAGGACCCGACTAGCCAAACTGATCGTCAAATAGAATTCGGAACCCTGTTCCAGAAGACTTTGCAAGGAACTTTCTGTGCTCTCCAGGTCGGCCTGAACCCGGCGCTGTTCGTCCAACGTTTCCTTCGCCTGGGTCATGCTCCAGAACAACAGGAGGCCCATTACGAAGAGCGTTCCCATGACATGGGCAGCCAGCATGAGATGAGAATCCATCTGCAGCAGATTCTCCAACTGCATCTTGACATAACCCAACAAGACAGGCACCAACAGCGCAGCGAGAAGCAACTGAACGCTCGACCTGGCACCAAGTACAGCGGTCAGGGCCAACGGCACCAGACCATTGCGCGTCTCTGAGAGAGACAGCGACAAACTGATTGCCAGGAAGAGGAGGGCGGAAGTGGGGTCTGCCGTTAACTCGTAGCTGATTCGACCGTGAACGGCGTAGAGGTTTGCTAGAACAAGCCAGGTCCCATTGATCAGACCGACAACCAGAAGCACCCGTCGGGCGAACAAGTATCGGCCATGCGCTTGCAAAATGACGGTCGCTGAAAGAATGCAGAGGCC
Organism: Bryobacter sp.; assembly: GCA_044340255.1. Classification (GTDB taxonomy): domain Bacteria; phylum Acidobacteriota; class Terriglobia; order Bryobacterales; family Bryobacteraceae; genus Bryobacter. The sequence continues at coordinate 54,258 of JBIITX010000020.1, forward strand.
GGCAGACAACAGCACAGGAATTCCGGAGCTCAACAAGGTGAGAATGGCAGAAATTCCAGCCATCACCCGGAGCAGCTTTGCACGACGGGCCTTCTGCGCATCGATGCGTTCCCACTTGGCCAACCTCATACTAAAAGCCAGCAACAAGAAAGCGAGCGCAGTTTGGGGCGCGATCCGAAAAATCGACGGAACATCCGGGCGATACGTAACAGGTACTGCCCAGTTCAGCAGCAAGCTGAACAGCGAGACGATGAGCGTGATCAGGCTCAGCACCCGGGGCAGATTGAAAATTCCCGGGGACCAAAGCCAGGGCTTTGAATATTCGAATGGTTTCAAGAACGATACCCCTGGGGACAAAAGGAGTCTAATGCTCCTACATTAGAATTCAATACAGATTCGGATCCAATGGGTCCCTAGTACCGATTTCCCTAGGTAGAATAGAATTTCGTGACCGCCGACTCATGTTTTTCCTTTAGATTCGCAGCTAGTTTTACTGTCGAACCCATTCAGCAAGCGGTTGAATTTTGGGCAGGGTATCTGGGGTCACAGTTTCAATGTGAATTTGCCCCTTTCGGGCAGATTCTTCAATCCATCCTCGACCCCGCCAGCCTCTTTGCCAGCAACAACCACGGCGTTAATATTGTGGTTTTCCGATGGCAAGATCTTGGGGAACCTTCACGGCGCCTCGAAAACGCCCAGGCACTGATGGCTGCTATTGAAGGGCGTCTTTCAAACTTCTCTGTTCCTCTTTTGGTGGTGCCTGATGTAGACCATGAAGACTGGTGGAAAGACGTTCCCGGAGCTTACCTGCTGTCCCCTTCCCAGGTGGAATCGTGGTATCCCGTGTCACACAAACACAGTGCGGAGGGAGAACGACTCGGCGGGATCCCCTACACAGAAGACTATTTCATTGCACTGGCCGCATCGATCGTTCGGGTAGCCCACAGTCTCCACAAGAGCCCGCACAAGGTTGTGGTCCTTGACTGCGACAACACCCTTTGGAAAGGAATCTGCGGAGAAGACGGCCCCGAAGCAGTGCAACTCAGCACCGGTTATGAGGCGATCCAACGATTTGCCCTGCGCCAGAAGCAGCAAGGGATGCTGCTGACTCTGGCGAGCAAGAACAACGAAGCCGATGTCCGGGAGACCTTTGCCAAACATCCGGAGTTCCCTCTTCATTGGAGCGACATCACCGCAGCCAGGATCAATTGGCAATCGAAGAGCCGCAATCTGGCAGAGTTGGCGGCAGAGCTCTCCCTGTCACTCGACAGCTTTGTCTTCTTCGATGACAACGCACGCGAGACGTCCGAAGTGAGGGAGCAGTTGCCGCAAGTCGTGAGTCTGACCCTACCGGAGGAGACAGACCATCTCGGCCGATGGCTGAACCACATTTGGGCGTTTGATCAGGCGAAGACGACGCAAGCCGATGCGGACCGCGCTGCCAGCTATGCAGGGGTGAAAGAATTTGGCCAGGCCCTACATAAGGCAGGTTCGCTCGAGGAGTTCTACGATTCGCTCGAGCTAAAACTGGAGATCCGTTCTGTCACCAGCGCGGAGCTCGATCGTGCGGCACAACTGACACAGCGCACCAATCAATTCAACTTCACAACCATCCGACGCACTGCAGCAGAATTGCAGAAACTGCGCGAGGCTGGCCTCGACATATTTGGAGTTCACGTTTCTGATCGATTTGGGAATTACGGCTTCACGGGTCTACTGATGGGGCGGCGATGGGCCAATCAATATCTGACTGATACCTTTTTGCTGAGTTGCCGAGTCCTTGGCAGAGGCGTGGAACATCAAGTGTTCTGCTGGCTTGGGAATTACGCCAAATCGCTTGGGTGTGAGTTTGTCCAGATTCCATTTCACGCCACCGCCAAGAATGCGCCCGCGCAGCAGTTTGCAGCTCAGTTTGAATCCAGAGTTTCAGTTGATGTACTGACGGCGCTGCGCTTTCAGCCTCAAGCTTCCGTCGCAGTGGCAACTAGCCCTGTAACCCAAACTCAAGCCAGGCACAGCGTCGACTACGGTTTGATCGCTGATCATCTGAATAGCGTCGAGAAAATCCGTGAACGCCTCCACCAGCATCGCCCCCTGGTTCTCGAAACGAATACGGAGAGCCGTCTGGCCTCGATCTGGCAGGAGATTTTGAACACGGACGACATCAGCGGAGAGAGTAACTTCTTCGATCTGGGGGGGCACTCCCTCAAGGTAGTTATGCTGCTGATTCGCATTGAAGAGTCCTTCGCTGTTTCGCTAGGGATTGAAGATGTTTACGCCTCGGAAGTGAATCTGGAGCGCATGGCCCGCCGTATCGATGAGCTGAAAACTTTCGGCGGCGTGAACCATCAGGAGTACACTCGAATTTTGGGTGCCATTGAAGCCATGACAGAAGAAGAAGCCGAGTCAGCCTGGCGGGAGGAATCACTCGCGAATGCGGATTCTTTTAGCCGCTAGCGCGTCATACCATCCGCCGAAGGGAGGGTCGACTCGCAGCAACCTGGTATGGTTGCGCGCGTTGGCGGCCAACGGCCACGAATGCCTCGTGCTGAGCGGTGGTGTAGAGGCTGGCGAAGCCATGGTGGATGGCGTGCGGATCCAATCGATCCCCAACTTCGGCAGGGAAGCATCACGGATCAGCAGTGCCGTCACAGAATTTCAACCTGACTTTGTGCTGGTCTCAAGCGAAGACCTTTCGCATTCCATCTTGCGCGAAGCTTACCAGGCAGCGCGAGACCGACTGGTCTATCTGGCGCATACTCCACAATGGTTTCCCTTCGGGCCGGAGGCGTGGCATCGGGATGAAGCCGCTACAAAGCTGCTGGGCGATGCTCTGGCGATTGTCTCGATCGGCCAGCATATGGCAGGTTACATTCAGGAACATCTGGGACGGAAGGCCGAAGTGGTCGCACCGGCACTGTACGGGCAGCCGCCCTGGCCGGAATATCACAACTATGAAAAGCAAACGGTTCTGCTCATCAACCCTTGTACGGCAAAAGGGCTACCGATTTTCCTCGCTCTCGCGGAGAGCTTCCCGGACAAACGCTTTCTAGCACTCAAGGGTTGGGGAACCACAAGTCAGGATGAGCAAGCCATGCTTGCCCATGCGAATGTTGAAGTCCTCACCACCGTGGCGGGCATCGACGAAGTGTTGTCTCGCACCTCCGTGCTGGTCGCTCCTTCCCTCTGGTACGAGGGTTTTGGTCTGGTTGTCACAGAAGCCCTGCTGCGCGGCATTCCCGTGTTGGCCGGCAACCATGGCGGCCTCACAGAGGCTGCAGCCGCCTCAAGGTACCGCCTGCCGGTGCAACCCATTCGTCGCTGGCTGAATCAGCATGACGATACAGGAATGCCGGTAGCTGAAGTGGAAGCGCAGCCCATCGAGAGTTGGGTTGCTGCACTCAAAGAGTTGCTGAGTGATCCCCACCTTTATGAGCAAGAGAGAAGCGCCGGCAGGCAAGCAGCGACTGCTTTCGCCCAACGCTTGCGTGCAGACGATCTGGAAACACTGCTTTTAAAGCTAAAGGCTCGTCCGTTACGGATCTATCTGGTGCACAACTCCACCTACTATCCGGGGGCTGGAGGAGGCGATAAATCCAATCGACTCCTGGTAGAAGCATTGGTACAGCAAGGCCATGAGCTCCGCGTCTTTACGAGGCTTGAGAGTTTTGGCGAGCAGGCCCATCAAGCCTACGAGACAGAACTGAACCGCCGCGGAATTGACCATCGAGACTGGAAGAGCATCGGAAAGAACTTTCGGCTGAGCGGTGCCGAAGTGCATGTGATTAGCAGAGAATGCAACCTTCGTAAAGTACTGGCCGAAGACCTGGCGGATCAGAGTCCAGATATCATTCTGTGTTCCACCGACGACCCGGCACATCTTTTCTATGAAGTGGCCTTGCAGCAGCCCGGAGCTCGAGTCATCTATCTGGTGCGCGCCACCATCGCCCTACCGTTTGGCCCTGATGGGTCCTCTGATAGTGCGGAGCGCACCAACCGCCTGCGCGAAGCCGATGCCATCGTCTGTGTGAGCGAGTATGTAGCCCAATACTGCCGTAACGAGGGAGGTCTCGATGCGGTCCATGTCCCCATCTCGCTGGGGGACAACCCCAATCCTCCACTGGTCGGTCGGTTCAGCAATCCCTACGTCACCCTGGTGAATCCAAGCGCCGTAAAGGGATTGCCAATTTTGCTGGGCCTGGCAGACGCGATGCCGGACGTACAGTTCGCGGCGGTGCCCAGTTGGGGTACGACAGCGGATGATTTTGCTGCGATCCGCCTGCGAAAGAACATTACGATTCTGGATGCCGTGGATGACATTACCGAAATTCTTACGCAGACGGTAGTGACTCTGGTTCCCAGCCTGTGGGCAGAAGCACGCAGCCGTATGGTGGTGGAAAGTCTCTCTCGAGGCGTACCCGTCATGGCTTCTGCCGTGGGCGGCTTGCGGGAGGCGATGTGCGGGGTAGATCATGTATTGCCCGTCAATCCGATCCTTCACTATCAGAGCAAGGTGAGCGACCAGATGGTGCCTGAGGCCCAGGTGCCGCCCCAGGACCTTGGCCCATGGATCGCCACACTCAGGCACTTGTTGTCGTCAAGAGAGGCTTGGGAAGCACTCAGCCAACGAGGCCGTGAAGCATCGCTGGCCTATCTTGGCAGCCTGAGCGCCGCACCTCTTGAAAGCATCATGCGCAAGAGCCTCACACGCCAGATCCACCGTGCTGCAGCAGGCGTGCGACCCCTCAGCCCAGTGAAGCGCAAACTGCTTGCATTGCGTCTGGCGCAATTTCAAAAGGCGCAAAAGCGTCGGAACTTCCCACTGCGCTGGGGCGTCGGGCCTCGCGTATTTCTATTTCCATGGGCTGCAGCCGGAGCACAAGCCTGGAAGTTTCTTGGCGATCAGGAAGGCTTTGAATGGATCCCGGCATTGCTGCCCGGGCGCGAAGACCGTCATGAAGAGCAGCCAGCAAGGAGCTTCGCGGAGATCATCCCTGCGATTGTCGACGAGATGGCTGGCATGTTGCAGGCGGAAGAAAAGTATTATCTGGCCGGCCATTCGATGGGTGGCGGGTTGGCCTTTGAAGTGGCGAGGGAACTCCGAAGGCGGGCACTTCCCCTCCCTGCCGGTCTCTTACTTAGTAGTTGTAATGCTCCTTCAAGGCGAAAGGCGCAAGCGGCACAGTCCAATCCTGCGAATGTACTGGAAGCAGATCAAGCCATGTTTGGTGCACATGCATATAGTCGGCAAGAGCCACTCGCCATTGCAACAACCGTGATCAGCGGCTCAGAAGAAAATGCACTCGAACCCAAGTTTTGGATTGAGGAGTTTGAAGCTCGCTTTCAATGGGTGCTCGCTCCCGGGGGGCACTTCTGGCTAAAAGAGCATCCCGATCTATTTGTTGCCGAGTTGCGGAAGCTTCACCTGTTCTAGATCCTTGTAATGCGCCGTCTTTACCTGATTGCGGTAGAGGTAGCGGATGCGCAAGACCTTTGGAACCCCGGGAAGCGGGTCGGTCAGCGTTTCCGCCTCAACTTTGAATTCGAGTTGATCGTTCCTGGTCAGCCCCTGCAGTTTAGCTGTGACATCCAACCATTTTCTGTCGGCTCCATAAACGGCCTTGAGGATGCGCAAGTCGGCGCACTGGGCCACGAGCGCAAACAATAACAGGGTGCCGCTCAACACTAGAGACGTTCTTGCATCGCTGCTTGCAACGTGACCTGGAGCTTCATGCTCTTGCCACCGCGGAGCAATTCAATTTCAACGGTGTCGCCAGCTCGTTTGCCGCGTAAGGCCCTCGGAATGGAGTTGGCATCTTCAGCACGGCGACCGTTGATCGAAATCAAAAGATCTCCGCCGATCGCGACTTCGTAGCGTCCAATCACGACTGCACGATTGCCACCGCGGATACCTGCCGTAGCCGCAGAGGAACCGGGGCGAATAGTCTGCACAAGCAAGCCACCTTCCGATGGGTAGCCCAACTCCTGGGCGAGCTCAGGGCCAATCGGAAGTACGGTAACGCCGAGAACAGGAGGCGCATACTTGCGTCCACTGGCGAAAGAATCCAGCATTTCACGAGCGCGGTTAATCGGCATCGCGAAGCCAATGCCGATAGAACCGTTCGGCCCAAAAATCGCAGTGTTGATCCCGATCGCGTTGCCTTGTGAATCGAGCAGCGGACCACCGGAATTCCCGGGATTGATAGAGGCATCGGTCTGAATCATGCCTTCCAGCATTCTTCCGCCCTCATCATTGATGGCGCGATTGAGCGAGCTGACGATCCCCGTGGTCAACGTGCCCTCCAGCCCAAAAGGGTTGCCGATGGCAAGAACCTTTTGGCCAATTTGCACCTTGTCGCTATCGCCCAGTTTCAGAAACGGAAGCTTGGCACCCTTCAAATCCACCTGAATCAGCGCGAGGTCATTGTCGGGATCCTTATCGAGAAGGGTCGCTTTGTAATTCTTCTTGTCGGTGGTAGTGACGGTCAGCTCTTGAGAGCCGGAAACGACGTGCCAATTCGTCAGGATCTGGCCCCGGTCATTGATGGCGAAACCCGAACCGCTCGACTTCGAAGGATAAACCTGCAAGAACCAATCCTGCCGCAGAGTGGTCGAAGTGATAAACACCGTGGCCGGATGCGCCATCTTGTAGATCTCGATGTTGTTGTTCTCATCAGCGGACAACCCAGCACCCTGGGTCACCGCGGGCCCAGACCACAGCGGGCCTGTGACCATCATCCTGGGACCCCACTTGGAGACCGAGGTCGCATAAACGAATCCACCAACCAGAACCGCAACTACCGCGAAAATACGCAGCTTCATACAGAGAGACTCCTAAGCGCAGAATAAACTTCGCGCGTTTGTTCCAGCGTTGATTCCATCGAGCCCGAGGTGTCGATGAGGAAATCAGCGTACTTCTTCTTTTCTTCGATTGGCATTTGCTTGGCCAGCCGACGTCGAGCCTCGTCGGGTGTGAAACCGGACCTCAATACTGCCCGCTGCACCATGAGTTCCTCGGGGCACCAGGTGACGATGAGCTTGTCAAAATTTTTGTAGTTTCCAGTTTCCACCAAAATAGCGGCCTCAATCACAGCAATGGCCGAGCCTTCTGAGGCTTCTACAGCCTGGAGCCATTGCTCCTCATAAGCAAAGACGGCGGGATGGATGATGGAGTTCAATTTATCGAGGGCTCCCCCTTCATTGAAGACGACCATCCCGAGCCGACGTCTCTCAATATTTTCATTTTGATCTAAAATCGCCCGCCCGAAAGCGGCAACGACGGGCGCATAGCAAGGGCCATCTTTCTCAAGCAATTTGTGGCCCAATTCATCCGCCTTCAGCAAATGGCAACCGAGACGAACGAGTTCGGCGGCGACGGTGGATTTACCGGAGGCCATGCCCCCAGTCAGGCCAACCTGCAACATTAAGCAGAAAGCCTTTCTGCCGCCTGCACCGTATTGGACATCAACATGGCAATCGTAAGAGGCCCAACACCGCCAGGAACAGGGGTGTAAGCCGAACTCAAGCGAGCCATCGCTTCTGGATCGACATCACCGGTCAGCCGACCATCGACACGATTCATACCCACATCGATGACGACGGCACCGGGTTGGATGTGATCTTCGCCGATCATTTCTGCTTTGCCAATGGCAGCAACCAGGATGTCGGCACGGCGGCACTCTTCGGCCAAATTGTTGGTGCGACTGTGGCAAATCGTCACGGTAGCGTGAGCAGCCAGCAACAGGATTGCCATCGGTTTGCCGACAATGTCGCTGCGGCCCACAACAACCGCCTTTCGGCCTGCGATGGGAATGTTGTAGCGCCGCAAAATCTCCATCACCCCTGACGGAGTGCAGGGGCGCAAGCCGGGAGCGCCTGCCAGCAAACGGCCTGAATTGATGGGGTGAAAGCCATCGACATCTTTTTCAGGAACGATGGCGTCCAGCACGAGAGCCGCATCGACTTGGGGCGGCAGCGGAAGTTGCACCAGAATTCCATGAACTTCTGGATCGGCATTGAGCCGTTCAATCGTAGTCAACAGTTCTTCCGTACTTACCGTGGCGGGAGGAGTCAACTTTTGGCTGCGAATGCCAATCTTTTCGCAGGCCGCAATCTTGTTGCGGACATAAACCTCACTGGCCGGATTGTTGCCAATCAGGATGACGACGAGTTGTGGACGAATGGGAAGGGCGGCGATACGGGGGACGAGCTCGTCAAGAATTTGATCCCGAATCAATTTGCCGTCGAGGATGTTTGCCAATTCAATTGCCTTTGGTAGAAAATTGCGCCTGCTCCGATCAGGATACAAGCAGCGAGAGCGATACGGGGTTGCAAGGTAAGCCCAAAGATGGTCATCCAGGTGCCGATGACAATGAATGACACCGGGAGCAAGGGCCAAAGCCAGGACACAGGGCCAAGACGCTTCCAACCAGAACGTTTGCGAAAGCGAAACAAAGAGGCCACACTGAGCACCGAAAAGAAGTTCAACGTGAAGCCGATGAAGAAGAAGAGGCTCGGCAAGCTCGTAAAGGTCAAAAGCATAGCGACGAGGGCTTGCATGAGGATGGCAGGAGCGGGGGTGCGCCATTGCGGGTCCACTTTGGCAGCGGTGCGAAAAAAGGCACCATTGCGAGCCATGGCATAAGCGACTCTTGGCCCCACCGTCACCATGGCATTCACCATCGCCAGCAAGGCAATGGCAATCAAGGCACTGAAGAGCCCGCCAATTTGGGCACCAAAGAGGCGCGTGGCGGCTAGCGAGCCGATGGCGACTACCCCTTTCATGGCACCCAGCGGAGCAGCGTAGACAAAGACAACATTGAGCAGAAGAAAGAGAACAGTCACCAGCGCCGTGCCCAGGGCGAGCGCTCGAGGAAGATTCTTGACCGGATCGCTGAGTTCTTCGGCAACGTAGGTGGCGGCGTTCCAGCCCGAGAAGCTGACGTAAACGTAGAAGAGGCTGACAGCAAACTGGGAGCTGAGAGGGATCGAGGCATCTCGAATGGCTGGCATCGAAAAGTTCTGCCAGCTACCCGCCCCCACGGTGACACCAAGCAGAACAAAGGCACCAATGACAGCGAGCTTGAGACCGGTCAGTACCTTTTGCAATGCAGTCGCCCTTTGGATGCCGAACAGATTGATGATCGATACGACGCCGATGACCGCACAAGCCAAGACCTGCGCCCCGCCGATTTGGATATTCAGCAGACCAGAGCCTCCCTTCCAGAGAAAGCTGGTTTGCTGAAACACGGGGAAGAAATAGCCGACATAGTCGGAGAACGCAAGCGCCGTAGCTGCCACCGGAGCCGCGAAGCCAGCAAGGAAGCTCGTCCAACCAGTCATGAAGCCCCAGACCGGCCCGTAGGCCTGGGTGAGAAATACATACTCACCGCCAGACGATGGGAAGTTGATGCCCAACTCGGAATAGCAAAGCGCTCCAATAAGCGCGATAAGGCCGCCGACAATCCAGATGGCAAAGTACAAAGACGGCTCCCCCAGATCACGCGCCAGGTAGCCAGGTGTGGTGAAGATGCCTGTGCCAACCATGTTCGAGACCACAAGAGCAACGGCGGCGCTCAGGCTAATGTGGCGAAGTAGTGTCGGGTTGGTCACGCTCGGTCCTTCTAGGATAGCGGGAGCTTATTTGCGCTTGGCAAACAAGGGGTAAAGAACCGGAACCAAAAACAGGGTCAGCAATGTAGCGCTGAAGAGGCCCCCAACGACAACCGAGGCCAGCGGACGTTGGACTTCAGAACCTGGCATGGTGGAGAAAGCCATCGGGAGAAAGCCAAATGCAGCTACCAACGCGGTCATCAGGACCGGGCGGAGCCGTTGGGCACAAGCTTCCTCGATATCGCCCAATTGGTTAATCGTGGACACCAGCACAATCCCGTTGAGCACGGCCACCCCGAACAGAGCAATAAAGCCAACAGAGGCCGACAGATTGAGGTTCATGCCACGCAGCCAAAGCATGCCGATACCACCGATCGCTGAGAATGGAACGGCACAAAGGATCAACAACGACTGTCGTAGCGACTGGAACGTGGCATAGAGCAAACTCAAGATCAGCAGGATCGAGAGCGGCAACACCAGAGCCAGTCGTTTGGTGGCCCGCGCCTGATTCTCAAATTGGCCTCCCCAATCCGTCCAATATCCAGCCGGCAGTTGCAGAAGGGGCTTGAGCTTTGCCTGGGCCTCGGCCACAACACTCCCAAGGTCTCGACCTCTAACGTTGAACTGCACAACGATACGCTTCATGCCATCTTCGCGCTGGATGATTTCGGCACCGCGACCAGATTCAATCCGAGCAACTTCGTTCAGACGAACCTGCTCTCCGGCAGGAGCCTTGATGAAGATCTCGCCCAAGCGCGAAATATCCCGACGGTACTGTGCCGGAAAGCGCAGCATGATCGGGAATCGCCGTTGGCCTTCCACAAACTCCGATACCGGCAGACCGCCGCTTGAAGCATCAATGGCCGACTGCACATCTTCAATCGTGAGGCCATAGCGGGCTAGAGCGGTGCGGTCTGGGTGCACCCGAAATTCAGCAACGCCAGTGATCACTTCCGTTTGCAGATCGGCGATACCGGGTAATCCGCGCAGCGCAGTTTCGGCCTTCTCCGCCAGCTTTTCGAGGATTGCTGTGTCTTCCCCAAAGATCTTCAGCGCAACGTCAGCCTTGACACCAGAGATGGTCTCATCGAGACGCATGGCCATGGGCATGGTGAAGTTAAACTCCATGCCGGGCATCTGCTGGAGTGCTTCAGACATGCGGTTAATCAGATCTTCTTTTTGCTCGGGTGCCAGCCACTTCATCTCTTCTTTGAGATTGATATAGAGGTCGGCTTCGTAGACACCCATCGCTTCAGTAGCTACGTCAGGTCGGCCCAACTTTGAGGTGACGCTGGCTACTTCCGGGAAGCGCAGTAGGATTCTCTCCACCTGCTTGCTGCCTTCAACGGAGAGAGGAACGTTGATGCCGGGAAGCTTCTTCGTCTGGATGACGATCATGCCTTCATCGAGCCGTGGCATGAACTCGGTACCGATAAAACCAAGACTGGTCAGGGCACCAGCGAGAAGAATCAGGGCGGCAGCGATCGTGGCCCAACGCCAACGTATTGCGATCCGCAATAGGCGACGGTAGAGGGATTGCAGCGAGTGAAACCAGCGAGACTCTTTCTCTTCGACTCGACTGCCCAGGAACAGGCTGGCCAGCACAGGCACACCAAAGAGCGCCAGCAACAGAGAACCAAAGAGTGCCGCGACGACAGAGATCGCCATCGGACGAAACATGCGGCCTTCCAGATCTTGCAGAAAGAGAATTGGCAAATAGACAGCGATGATGATCATCACCCCAAAGAGAATTGGTTTGGCCACTTCCTGTGCCGCCTCACGGATGAGCTCAAGCCGGGAATGCTTATGACCATCCAGATGCAGCCGGCGAATGATGTTCTCCATCATGACCACCGCGCCATCGACAATCATGCCGAAATCGATGGCACCCAGACTCATGAGATTCGCGCTAATCCCAAAAAGCGCCATCCCCATAAAGCCAAAAAGCATGGAGAACGGAATCACGGCAGCGACGATAAGGGCAGCGCGGAATTCTCCTAAAAAGACGAAGAGGATCACCGCAACCAGCAGGCCTGCCTCGAGCAGGTTGCGCTGCACTGTTTTGAGAGTGATATCGATGACTTCGCTTTGGTCGTAAAAGGGAACGAGCTTCACGTCTTTCGGAAGTTGGATGGCAGCCAGCCGCTTCTTGATGCGACCGAGAGTCTCGAGGGAATTCTCCCCTCGCAGCATGATCGCCATGCCGCACACCGTTTCGCTCGTGTTGCGGATGATGGCACCCTGACGAAGAGCCCCCTCGATTTTGACCTCAGCGATATCCTTCACCTTGATCGAGACCCCGCCACGTTCCTGGAGGACTACCTTTCCGATGTCTTCGGGACTCACGAAGCGGCCAAAGCCCAGCACGTTGTACTGTTCGGATTGGTGTTCAATGAAACCACCACCAAAATTGGCGTTACTCATTGCGAGTCGGCTCATGACATCGCGAACCGTGAGGCCATAACGAGCCAGCGCTTGCGGATCGACCTCGACGGTATATTGCTTGGAGAAACCACCCCAGGAATTCACTTCATTGATACCGGGGACGGTACGCAGTTGTGGGCGGATCACCCAATCCTGAAGGGTCTTGCGCTCCAGCAAATCAAGATCTCCCCCTTCGATGGTGAACTGGTAGATTTCGCCGAAAGCAGTAGCAACCGGGCCCAGGACGGGTTCCAGGTTGCGAGGCAGACGACTACGCACTTCTCGCAATCGTTCATTGATCAACTGCCTGGCGAAGTATCGATCCACGCTGTCGTCCATGACGACGGTAACCAGGGACAGGCCAAGCTTTGAGATAGACCGCAATTGCGTCATCTTCGGCACGCCCATCAGAGAAGTTTCAATCGGGTAGGTAACCAGTTTTTCCACTTCATCGGGCGACATGGGCCCACACTCGGTGATCACGGTGACCTGATTGTTGGTCAAGTCTGGAAAGGCATCAATCTGCAAGTTGACTGCGGTGTATAGCCCTGCCCCGGCAACGATGGCCAGCATGACCATGATGAGCCAGCGGTTGCTGAGACATTGGCGAATGAGCGCAGTTAGCATCGACTAAAGGCCAGCCTCACGCAGGAGTTGGCCTTTAAGAAAGTAGCTGCCGGTAGTGGCCACACGCTCCCCCTCTTTAAGACCAGACAACACAATGGCCTGGCCGTTCTGCACCTGAACCTCAATCTCGCGTGGAAGAAACTTGCCCGGGCTCGTTTCCACAAACACGGTAGTCTTGCCGTCAACAACCTGCAAAGCAGATTCGGGCACCGTGAGGGTAGGGGTAGCAGGGAGACGCAAGCGAATGGTCGCCAGCATTTCAGGCTTCAGTACCCCTTGTGAGGAGACTTCAGCTCGAACCAGTAGCGTACGCGTGTTGGGATCGATGGTTTCGCCAAGACGGGTGATGCGACCCGCAAAGTGACGGCCAGAATAAGCGCGCACATCCACGTCTACGGTTGAACCCACGCGAATGTGGCGCAAAGCCGTCTCAGGAAAATTGGCAATGCACCAGAGCGAAGCGGCATCTGTGATGATGAAGGCTTCTTGCCCCAAAGTAACAACCGTGCCGGGGGTGATCTTACGGTCAATGACAATGCCAGCAGCCGTAGACTTGATGGGAACCAACTCCTCATCTTCGTTGTGCTTGTGCTTGGGGTCCTCTTCGTCCTCGGCAGAAATTTCCAGTGTTTCGGTGAGATGCTGGATCTCTTTGTCGACATCCGCGTTGGCCTTGCGCAGGCTGGATTCTGCGGTCTTGCGCATCATCGTTGCCTCTTCGAGTTGGGACACGGAGATCGCCTTCAGTTGCAAGAGCCGCCGCATGCGGTCTTCATTGCGTTTGGCTTGCTCGAGAGCGCTGGTAGCACGATCCCGCTCGGCGCGCGCCTGGCGCAAAAGAGCTTTGGTGTCGTGAACATCATGTGTGTGCATCTTTGCCAGCATCTGATTGTCTTTGACCACGTCGCCGACTTTCGAATAAACATGAATCACTTTGCCGGTGGCGACAACACCAATAGAAACCGTTTTGTCCTCATTCCAGGTCAACTTGCCTGGCGCTTCGATCGTTTGATCGAGCGTTTGCGATCGGGCAGCAACGACCTCAATGTTGGCGTTCTTCGCAGCTGCAGTGCTGAGTTGGACATCGGAGGGCTTTTCCAGCTTGGCCTCGGGGACCGGAGCTTGTTTCTGGCAGGCGCAGAGGCAAAACAGAAGGCAGATCGCAAAAAGTTTCATGGCAGAACTCCGAGGGCAGATTGCAAAGAGGCCTCCGCCTGGCGGAGCGCCAAGACGGCATCAATATAAAGCTGCTCTGTCTCAAGAAGATTGCGCTGCGAATCGAGCAGGCGCAGCAGATCAGCTCCGCTCAATTTGTAGGCTTCGCGAACCAGGCCGGCAGTGTCGGCGGCACGCTTGCGCAGCGGGAGAACAAAGGTGTTCAGTTGCGTGGCCCTGAGATCAACTTCTCTTCGAGCGCCCTCAAACTCAGAGCGGATGAGGGCTTCGGTGGAGGAGAACGCATTGTGGGCCAGACGGTCTTCGGCGGAAGCACTGGCAATGTTGCCCTGGTTTCGATTGAATAAGGGCAACGGGGCTTGGATCCCCCAAATAACGGTATCGAAATTCTTCGAGCGCTTATAGCCACTCACCCCATCAAAATTGGGAGTGGCCAGAGCAGCCTCCAGGCCCAGTTGGGCAGCTGCGATTTGGACGATTTGTCGGGCCAGTTGTGCCTCGGCCCGCTGGCTGATCGCGTTGGCAAGCCCTACCCCATCGAAACTAACGAGGAAGTTGGCAAACTGGACATCGGCAGTGGTGGGCGAAATCTCGCCGCGGCCCATCTCACGTTGGAGCCGAATGAGTTGGCGTTGTAAATCGATCGCGGCAGAGTTGGCAAGCAGAGTGATCTTTTGCTCTTCCAGTTCCACTCGCATCAAGTCGGCTTCAGCCATCGCACCCTCACGCACCTGGTTGCGATGGTAATCGGTGATTTCTGCGAACGAGCGTAGTGCGGATCGGATCGCTTGTTCTTTTTGCCAGGCGGCAGCCGCATCCCAAAAGGCGGCACGCACTTTAGACGCAATGATCTGCTTTTGCAGTGTCAGCTCAATTTCAGCGCGTCGCTGATTGGCAGTCGCCAGATCGATACGGCGAGCTCGCTTGGAGGCAGTCTCGAAGGTCTGTTGCAAGTAGAAGAAGTGGTCGGCGTCCTGCCAGAAACGATGCCCGGGAGACTGCCAGGAGCGGAAATCCTCGGTCTGATAGACGAACAAAGGATTGGGTCTCAAACCGGCTTGCTGCAACTTACCTGTAGTTGACTCGATTCTGGACTGGGAGACGGCGAGGAGGGGGTGCTGCGAAAGTGCTTCTTGAAGCGCCTGTTCCAGAGTGATCGCATGGAGCGAAAACCCAATAACAAGCAACTTCCATAAGAGCTGCATCAAACCTATCTTAGACCAGCAGCGGCAAAGAAAGATGTTATTTCTTCCAGGGCCCATCGAAAGTGAAGCGAGTTGAGAGAACTGTGCGGCTACCACCGGTTCGCTGCGGCCGCTCTTCACGAAACACACTGAGCTGAAACGAGAGTGGACCGTAAACGTTCCACTCAAGGCCAGCTTCGCTGCGGTTGGCCTGCACTCCCAGTTTGTCGTAGAAGACTTCGTTCTGGGCAAAGGGAGAGTAGCGATAGGGAAACTCAAAGCGAACACGGGCGCGGCCCCGGGCGGAATCAGGCCCTACCAAAGCCCGGAAGTATTCGTAAAGGTGGCGCGTCTCGAAGCCGATTTTGCCGATTGATTTGGCGTATTCAACGCCAACGAATGGCCGATGAGCACCCTTCATTTCAGGGTCTCCATCAGTGGCGCGGAATTCCTGAAAGTAATAGCCGGCGATCAGGTTCCAACGCTTGTTGGCCTGCCACTCGAGGATCGGGCCTCCTTGAGCGCGCAAGAATGCGTTGCGGTGAGGTTGGCTGCGAATTTGAGCAACGCCCCGAACACGAAATTTGCCCGTGTCGACGGCTTCCCAAAAGAACCAGTTCCAGAACTCGAAAGAAGATGGAGTTCTGGTGGTCTGTGCGTCCAGGCTGGAGGCGACTAGACAACAGACAAGAGCGGTGCGAAGCCAAATCACAGGTTCTGTTTTTTCATCTCATCGGCCAGAAAGTCTGTGGCGCGCATGGCAACGGCGAGGATGGTCAGGGTTGGATTCTTTTCACTGGCAGTGGTGAAGCTCGAACCATCGACGACGAAAAGGTTCTTTACCTCGTGCGACTGGTTGAACTGATTGAGGGCGCTCCGCTTGGGGTCGGCCCCCATACGAACCGTGCCGTGCTCATGGATGGCAGACCCAAGCCGATCAATCCAGCCGCGCTGATAGGGCAGGATCTCGGCCTTGGCGGCAGTCATGATTTCGAGCGCCGTGTCGTACATGTCTTCAATCATGGCGCGCTCGTTTTCCTTGATCTTGTAGTCGATCACAGGAACGGGAATGCCCCATTTGTCTTTACGCTTCGGGTCGAGGGTGATGCGGTTGTCGGCGTAGGGCAGCACCTCGCCGTAGGGATGCATCGCTACGAGCGCTGGAAAGTGGCGTCGAACGTTTTCTTTGTAGCCGACACCGAAGCCCTCCAGTTGCTTGGCATAGCTGACCCCGGGCTGAGCCCCTGTGTTCCAGAACTGGCTGCCGTAGCCTCGCAGGTATTTGCGGCTCTTCGATTGGCCAGCCCAGCGGGGCATGTAAATGTGTTCCCCGCCGATGCCGTCATCGTTCTGGGTCTTCTTGCCCATCAACTCAGGCACGAAGCCATAGATGTGAAAGCGGACCTGTTCGCAAAGGTAACGACCGATGACGTCATTCGAGTTGCCGATGCCATTGGGGTGGCGACGCGATTTGCTATTGAGGAGGATGCGTGTGGAGTCAACGCAAGAAGCCGCCATGATAACAATGCGAGCTTTGACCTCTTCAGCCTGGCCCGAGACCCGATCAAAAAAGTGAACCCCGTCGGCCTGGCCCTTATCGTTCACCGTGACATGCGAAACAACAGAATTGTCGCGAATCGTAAGGCGTCCGGTGAGGGCAGCAGGCTCGAGCAGATAATCAGTGGAATTGAAGAATGCCCCAATATCGCAGCCCTTGCCGCAGGCCCCGCAATAGTGGCAGGGGGCTTTGCCATTGTGTTCTTTAGTCAGCACGGCGCGGCGAGTGCTGTTGATATCGATGCCGACGCCCTTCGCTGCTTTTCGCAAAAGCTGTTCGCCACAGCGGGGAGCCGGCGGAGGCAGGTGGAACTTGGAGCCAGGTAAAAACTCGCTGTCGTCATCGCCGCCGCAGACGCCGATCAGTTGCTCCACTTTGTCGTAGTAGGGAGCAAGATCAGAATAGTGAATGGGCCATGGAATTTCGTGGCCGTCACGGGCGGGTTCCTGGAGATTGGCTTCGGCATAGCGAAGGCTCACGCGACCCCAGATATTCGTTTTTCCACCGCGACCCCAAACTCGCCATAGATCGAAATCCTGTTTGTTGGGGGTGAGGTAAGGCTGCTCGTCCTGTGTGAGAAGAAACTGTGGCGGCTTCTGGCCCTTGCGCTGACGGGCGCGGGCTTCCCAAGGGCGCACATGAGACCAGAATGTCGCCTTGTTGAATTTCTGGCCGGCATCAAGGACGAGGACATTGATTCCCTGACGCGTCAGATTGTAGGCGGCCATGCCTCCGGCAGCGCCAGAGCCAACAATCACCACATCGTAACGCTTGGGAGCGGCCTTCACTTGAGTTGAAATCGGGGCTTGCATGGAAGTAAAACCGGCACTGCCGGATTTTAGGCACTATATCAAATGAGATCGATTTGGCTATCATCAAGGCGGAGTGACAAGAACCATGCGCGTACTTTTGCTGCCGTTTCTGTTGCTGCCTCTTCTGGGGCAGGATTTCGATTCGAACTTCGAAAAAATGATCACTGAGATCAACCGCGGTCGCTTCGACAAAGCGATGATGCAGTTGTTCCCGGTACAGTCTGGCATTCGTGCAAAAACCGACGGGAAGCCTCCCCAAATGGATCCAGGACTGATCGCAAGAATGCGAGAGATGGACAACACCGGAGCCGTGCTCAGCACCATTGCTCTTGTGAGAAGTCAGCTCGAGGCGAAGAACTTTGAGGACGCCGGACTGCACAGCATGCTGTTAGGAATGGGCCTCTCCGGCTTATGGACCAAGGTTCCTGCCTTCAAAAAACTGGATTACGCCAAGCAGGATTTGCAGGATTCACCTCCTCATCAGCGTGAGCTCGAGCTTCGTAAATTGGGCTATGCCGCAGTTGATGCGAATGAATGGGCTTTGGCACGAAAGACGGCAGCAGAGCTGATTGGGATCGCCGACAGCAAAACATACATGGGTTCTGACCCCGGAGCAGCCAAGCATTCTGCTCTCATCATCCGTGGCCTGGCGGAATTGGGAACCGGCGACCTGCTCTCAGCTGAGAAATCTCTGGTGGATTCGATGAAAGTTCGGGCAGAGGGTGGAATGAGATTGATTGGACCCAATTTCCGCCTGGCAAAGGCACTGCTCGACAAGGGTAGGAAGCAGGCTGTCGATCAGTTTCTAGCGCTAGTGGCAGAATCCAACTGGCGCGACAGCAGCAAAGCGGAGCAATGGCGAAAAGACCTTGCCGCAGGCAAAGAGCCAGATTTGCCGCGATACAGCACCTTCTAGAGCTGATGCTCCGGGTGGGTACAACCCTTGAACTCCGGCATCGGCTTGGCGGCGTCCCAGCCCAACTCTGTCATCAAGCCTTCCTTGGTGGAGTAGTAGGCATCGGCGGTAGCGTCTTTGAGTGTCTTGAAGAAGGGGCTCTTGGCGGCTAACTCCGTCATGACAGCGGCCTGATCTCCAAGATCAAGGTCTGCATATTCTTTCTTGTAAAGCTTCCTCGAAAGAGTGCTGACCTCAACTAAGCCTTTGCGCCAGGCCGCCTGCTGCGGTCGGCGGCTGAACAGGTTCTCGTCGATGATCTCGTGCACTTTGGCGTCGAAGGCACCGGGAGTCTTGGTGCGCGGGATGATCGTCTCGCACAGCGCCCCAACGGTGCGAAGCTCTGCGGCAGTGAAGACCTTGGGCACATAGGATGCAGTCGTGGCAGGCGCGGCATTCTGCTCGTCGTGGCTGTGGGCGTGAGGCTTATTGTCTGCGGCAGCCAAAGAGGAAGCAGTGGCGATGCTAACCAGGATTTCGCGGCGGGAGTTCTGCATTTGGACCAAAGTTTATCATTCAGACGGCGTGGCTGACTTGCTTCAGTGCTTCCAGCTTGGCTTTGGCCGCACCGCTGGCGCAGGCTTCGAAAGCCTTGGCAACGCCTGACTTGAAATCAGGTACGACACCGGCAGCAAAGAGCGCAGTCGATGCATTCACCAGAACGATATCCATCTTGGCGCTCGGAATGGCCTCAAGAATGCTCAGAATGTCCTCGGCTGATTGCTGCCCGCTAGCGGCGTAGAGTTCGTCAACGGTAGCAACGGGAACCCCAAAATCATCCGGCTTGATGGCACGACGCGTGATGGAATTGCCAACGATCTCGTAGATCATGCTGCGGCCTGTAGTAGTCACTTCGTCGAGACCATCTTCGCCATGAGCCACAATCGACTTCATCGTGCCGAGCTGAGAGAGAGCTTGTGCCATGATGCGGGCGGCTTCAAAGTTAGGAGCCCCGATCAACTGGTGGTGCGCACCGGCTGGATTCGAAAGCGGGCCAAGAAGATTGAACACCGTGCGCATCTTCAACTCCTTACGGGCAGGCGAGGCGTGCTTCATCGCCGGGTGAACATTCGGAGCATAAAGGAAGGCGATGCCAGCCTGAGCCAGGCAGGCAGACATTTGAGCGGCGGTAAGGTCAACATTCACTCCCAGAATTTCCAACACATCCGCACTGCCGGTATGGGAAGAAAAAGCCCGGTTACCGTGCTTGGCCACATGAACCCCGCAGGCAGCCACCACAATGGCAACGGCGGTCGAGATGTTGAACGTGGAGAGGCCATCGCCACCCGTGCCGCAGGTATCGAGGACAGTGGCCCCGGCCGGAGCCTCGACAGGGTTGACGTGGGCGCGCATCGATTCGGCAAAGCCGGTCACTTCTTCCACCCCGTCACCAAGAACTTTACAGGCTGCCAGGAAGGCAGCAATCAGGGGAGTCGACACCTCTCCATTGAGGATGGCTTCCATTGCCTCCCGGGCTTCGTCACGGCTAAGGCCCTTGCGGGCGCAAACTTTATGAAAGTGGTCTAAAAAGGGCATGATAAACTTAAGTTTTCCAGCAGTCCTCAGCATAAGACAGATCCAATGAAAATCCATGAACATCAGGCCAAGGAAATCTTGGCCCAATACGGAGTCCCTGTGCCGAGAGGCATTGTGGCCTTCTCTGTTGACGAAGCCGTCAAAGCAGCCGAAACCCTCGGGGGTGGCGTCGTCGTCAAAGCACAGATTCACGCGGGCGGTCGCGGAAAGGGTGGCGGCGTAAAGCTGGCAGCCAATCCGCAAGAGTGCCGCGAGAAAGCCGAAAAGATTCTCGGCATGACGCTTGTCACGCACCAGACGGGCCCAGAGGGCCGCTTGGTGCAACGGCTTTTGATCGAAGAGCAATTGCCGATCGACAAGGAGTATTACGCGGGCATCGTTCTCGATCGCGTCACCGGCAAGCTGGTCTTTATGGCTTCTTCCGAAGGTGGCATGGACATCGAAGAAGTCGCTGCTCACACTCCAGAAAAGATTCTCAAAGAAACGATTGAGCCCGGCCTCGGCTTGCAGCCCTATCAGGCTCGCAATCTGGCCTTTGGCATTGGCGTCCCGACGGGCAGCATCAATGCCGCCGTGCAAGCCATCATGGCTTTGGCAAAAGCGTACGAAGCGATTGATGCCAACCTGGCCGAAATCAATCCGCTGCTGCTCACCAAGGACGGACGCATCGTCGCCCTTGACGCCAAGGTCGCCATTGATGACAACGCCATGTTCCGCCACAAAGATCTGGTGGGCCTGCGCGATCTCAATGAAGAAGATCCGCTCGAGGTGGAAGCTTCGAAGTTCAATCTCAACTACATCAAGCTCGACGGCAACGTCGCCTGCATGGTCAACGGTGCAGGCCTGGCCATGGCCACCATGGACATCATCAAGTATGCTGGCGGCGAGCCGGCCAACTTCCTCGATGTCGGCGGCGGTGCCAACAAGGATCAGATCCGCAATGCCTTCCGCATTCTGACCTCTGACACCAGCGTCAAGGCAATTCTCATCAATGTCTTCGGCGGCATCCTCCGTTGCGACCTGCTCGCAACCGGTGTTGTCGAAGCAGCCCGCGAACTCGACGTCAAGATCCCGATCGTGGTCCGCATGGAAGGCACCAACGTCGAACAGGGCAAACAGATCCTGAAGGATTCCGGCCTTAATTTTGGCCTTGCCGATGGCATGAAAGACGCCGCGGAGAAAGTGGTAGCACTCGCAAAATGAGCGTACTCGTCGATAAAAATACCCGCCTGATCGTTCAGGGATTCACTGGCAAAGAAGGCACCTTCCACGCCGAGCAGGCCATTGCCTACGGCACCAACGTCGTAGGTGGCGTCACCCCCGGCAAGGGCGGTTCTACGCACCTCGACCGTCCGGTCTTCAACACCGTCGCTGACGCCGTCAAGCAGACTGGTGCCAATGCGAGCGTGATCTTTGTGCCGCCGCCTTTTGCCGCCGATGCCATTCTTGAAGGTGCGGCCGCAGGCCTCCCCCTCGTGGTTTGCATCACCGAAGGCATTCCTGGTACCGACATGACCAAGGTGTGGTCGATCATCAAGGATTCCAAGACCCGTCTGATCGGCCCCAACTGCCCAGGCGTCATCTCGCCCGGCAAGTGCAAGATCGGCATCATGCCAGGCCACATTCATAAGGAAGGCCGAGTCGGCGTGGTTTCCCGCTCAGGCACCCTCACCTATGAAGCCGTCGGACAATTGACCAGCCTCGGCATTGGCCAAAGCACCTGCATCGGCATTGGCGGTGACCCCATCATCGGCACCACCCACACTGCTGCCATGAAGCTTCTGCTCGACGACCCCGACACCGACGCCATCATCATGATTGGTGAAATCGGTGGAGACAACGAAGAGCGCGCTGCTGAGTTCATCAGCAACTATCACATCAAGAAGCCGGTTGTCGGCTTCATCGCCGGTCAGACCGCGCCTCCCGGACGCCGCATGGGCCACGCCGGAGCCATCATTTCTGGTGGCAGCGGCAAGGCCAGCGACAAGATGGCGGCCATGACAGCAGCCGGCATTACAGTCTGCGAGACCCCCGCAGAACTGGGCGTTACAATGCAACGCCTCATGAAATAAAGGATTTTATGGAACAAACATTCGCAATTATCAAGCCGGACGCCGTCGCTAAAAATCAAATCGGCGACATCCTGGCAGTTACGGAAGCGGCCGGATTCAAGATCCGTGCCATGCAGATGACGCATATGACACGCAAGATGGCAGAAGGCTTCTATGCAGTGCACAAGGAACGTCCGTTCTTCGGTGAACTCGTGGAATTCATGACGGAAGGTCCTTGTGTTCTTCTGTGCCTCGAACGCGAAGACGCCGTGGCCAAGTGGCGCGAAACCATGGGTGCTACCAACCCCGCCAATGCCGCCGAAGGTACGATCCGCAAGCGTTTTGCCGAAAGTGTCGGCCGCAACTGCGCTCATGGCAGCGACAGCAAAGAGAATGCAGCCATTGAGCTTGCTTACTTCTTTGCAGGCAACACATTGGCATAGCTTTCCCTCACGGAAAGAAAATGGGCTGACCTACGGGTCAGCCCATTTTTTTTGACCCAAAAAGTGAAGGTGCTGCCGCCTAACAGAATGCAGGTGCTGTAATCTGCTTATCGAGGTGGCATCGCAGGTGCGGATTCGAAGTTACGGAGACGTACTTCGAGTTCGGCTCGGAGGAGACTTGCGGTACCGGAAGCCGACTCGCCCAAAAGGCTGAGCGCTTTCTTGGAGGCCTCAATGGATTTCAGCACCTGCCCTAATTGCGAATACGAATTCGCCTCCGCATCAAGAGAACTCGCTTCGGCAAACGCCACCACCTTGGCCATGGGAGGCTCAGACGATTCCACGGCCCTGAGTGATTGTTCAAAAAAATCGAGAGAGCGGTCCCGACGGCCAGCCTTGGCATGGACAACGCCCTGCTTTCGGAGAGCGACTGCCAACACTGGATTTCGGGTGGCAGACGCAGGCAGCTTGAGCAGGGTCGCAGTCAGTTCTTCCAGGATGGGGTGAAACTGTGCATCCAGCGGGTTCACGGCCGCTGTAGCTTTGGCATAGTGCTCGATCGAAGCAGATGCCTGCTGGAGTTCCCGGAAAAGGTGTCCCGAGCGCAGGTGAAGCAAAGCGGTCAGTTTCTGTAGCTCCGGTCCACGAACTCCTTCGATCGACGAGAGAAGCTCTAGTGCTTGCTCGCATTGTGGCAGAGCTTGCGTGAATTGCCGGGTCGTCGCCAAAGCCGTGCAGAGACTGCTCTGCCCCAGCAGGAGCGCACGAGTGGCGGGGTAGGATGCGGGCGCACCTTTGGCTGTAGCAATGGATCTCTCGTATGAAGCAATCGCTTGTCGGGAAAGCGATGCCCGCAATTGGCTATTGCCCAACAATCGATAGGTTTCAGCCAGTGGAATGGGATTGCCGATACGCCGGCGCAGGCTGAGGGCTTTTTCGAGTGGAGGAATATCCAGGGACACCGCGCCGGGATCATCGTCAAAGAGTTTCGCCATCATCTCTGCACTTTGCTCGTAGGCGCGCGCCAGATCTTCATTCAGCGTATTGTCATTCCCGGATTTGGCAGCGAGTCCTTCGAGGTGCTTGAGTGCCGTGAGAATTGCCATCGTCCGCGCCGGGGCTGAACCTGGCAGGTCACGCAGCGATTCATTGACGTCAAACAGGATGGTGGTGGCCAGTGACCGGACACTCTGATATCGGGAGTCGGCAGAAGACCGTTCCGCTTCGGCGCGCAACCGTTCTGCCTGTGCTTCTGTGGTGCGCCGCTCGGCAAGTTGACGCTGGGCTTCCGCTTGCTGCTGCGCAGTCAGAGCTAGCTGCCGTTGCGACTCGGCATCGCGGCGCTGACTTTCGGCTAGCGCACGAGCATCGACAGCTTTCACCCGCTCCATCTCAGCAATCTGAGCCTGGTTGAATGTCGATAAAGCTCCTCCAGCCAGCGTCAGCAAGACAATGGAGGTGGCCCCGAGCGCAAAGCGATGTCGATAAGCAAAACGAGACGCCCGATAAGACCAGCTATCAGAGCGAGCGAGGATGGGCCTCCGGGCAAGGTGCCGTTCGATATCTTCGCGAAGTTGATCGACGGAAACATAACGGCGTGCCGCTTCCTTGGCCATAGCCTTAAGGATGATGTTGTCGAGATCGCCCTGTAAGCGGCGACGAAGCTCAACTGGAGCAACGGAGCTCGGCTTGGGGGTTTGCGATTCGAGAACCGATTGCAATAGCTCAGGCACAGCACCCGAGGTAGGGCGGTAAGGACGAGCACCACCGGTCAGGATGTAGAACAACAACACACCCAACGAATACACGTCGGACGAAGTGGAGACTGACTCACCACGAATCTGCTCTGGGCTGGCGAATTCAGGAGTCAGCCGCACGGCAACCGTAGCCGTGGCATCGCGATCCGGATGAAGAACCTTGGCGATGCCGAAATCGAGAAGCTTCACGTCGCCATTCTGGGTAACCAGAATGTTGGAAGGTTTGAGGTCTCTGTGGACGATCAGGTTTCTGTGGGCATGAGCGACAGCAAGGGCGACTTTGACGAAAAGCTGCAGGATCTCCTCAACCGGCAAGTTACGCGACTTCACGAATTGATCGAGAGGCAAGCCGTCAACATACTCCATGATGAGGTAAAGCAAGCCATCTTCCGTGGCGCCGCCGTCGAGTAGGCTCGCAATATTGGGGTGTTCGAGTTGTGCCAGAATCTGCCGTTCCCTCAGGAACGACTGCATCAGGGCATCAGAAAGTACCGGCCCACCCGATACCAGCTTGATGGCCACTGTCTTGTGGAAGGCGGCATCGGCGCGGGTTGCCTGAAAGACTGCTCCCATCCCACCGCGGCCAAGTTCCTTAACGATGGAGTAGGCACCGAAGCGTCGCCCGATATAGGAAATCGGAGTGACCTGCTTCCAGATTCCGCCATCGCTTTCAAAGATCTCAGAGGTCGCATCATGAGCCGTAAGCAGGCTACGAAGCTCCCGATACACAAGCGGCGAACGAAACTGCAGGTCGCGCAGGAACTCTGCCCTCTCAATCGGAGGGAGATCCAAAGCCCTGTCAAACAGGGCACGGAGTTCAGACATTTGCGCCGGCAACATGATCAGATCGTCTGTTCTTATCTTATAGTTGGTGAATATGGAAGAACGAGCGGCGCCTGGAGAAGTGACGCAGTTACTGGCGGATTGGCGAAGCGGGCGCGAGGAGGCCGGCGGTGAGATCATCACCCTGCTCTATCGCGAGCTGGAACGGATGGCTGGTTCTTACCTTCGCAATGAGCGGATTGGCCATACGCTCGAACCTGCCGGCATGGTCAGCGAACTGTATCTGCGACTGATGAAAGGCTCGGCGATCGCCATTGAAGATCGCGCCCATTTTTTTGCCGTCGCCGCAAGACAACTCCGACGCATCCTGGTCGACTATGCACGCAAGCGCAAAGGCCGCGGAGAGGAGCGCTTCTTCGTGACTTTGAGTGGACTCGAGGAGCAGCCCTCCGGCATGAAGCCGGAAGACATTGAGTCGCTCGAAGAGGCGATGAACGAATTAGAGAAGATAGACGTAAGGGCCCACAAGGTCGTCGAACTGCGCTTCTTCGCCGGACTGAAGGAAGACGAAGCGGCAGAACTACTCGGCATGTCCAGAACAACGATGAAAAGAGACTGGGCCTTTGCCAGGGCATTCTTGATTTCAAAGATGGGAGCCAAATAAGTGGCGCAGAAGTTGGTTTTGATATTGATCATGGCGGCACTGGCTTTTGGCCAGAGCAAACCGAAACAGCGTATGCCCGAGTTTCGAGCCAAAAGCATGAAGGGTGAGAACCTCAACAATCAGGCACTCGAAGGCAAATACGCGTTGATTCAACTGTGGGCCACCTGGTGTGGCTATTGCCGCAGAGATCAACCCATCGTTGAGAAACTCGCGGCCGAGTATCGCGCCAAGGGGCTGCTGGTCATGGCGGTCAATGTAGAAGAAACCCGTAAAAAGGTAGAAGACTATTTGAAAGAAAATCCGCGTCCCAACGTAAAGCATGTGCTGACCGAAGACTCCAGTCTGCCAGCCATGATCGCCGCGCAGGGATTTCCTTTTTACCTTC
Source organism: Bryobacter sp. (assembly GCA_044340255.1). GTDB lineage: Bacteria > Acidobacteriota > Terriglobia > Bryobacterales > Bryobacteraceae > Bryobacter. The sequence continues at coordinate 80,225 of JBIITX010000020.1, forward strand.
TGCTCGATAAAGAAGGTATGGTGGCCGGAGTGCAGGCCGGCAGTGGCGGCGAGCCAGCCTTGCGCGAACTGTTGAGCCGGGTCGGCCTGGATTAAGGCCTTGGCCCTGTTGACATGCCTGGCGCTTCAGGCGCTGTAACTTCCCCATTCACCATGCGTGCTTGAGGTCCGCCGGTCTCCATGTAAATGGCATTCGGGATCGCGCACAGCATGTTCATATTGACATCACCACCGCCGTGACTGGCCAGCGAAAGCCCGGCAGCATCGGCAATCGCAGCAATCTCCAGCCACTCGGTAACACCGCCGGCACGGCGATTGTCGGGCTGCACAATGTCAGCGCCCTTACGCTGGATCAAATCGTTGAACTGGTATTTGGTGTAGAGGTTCTCGCCGGTGGCAATGCGAATGTCGAGTTCCCGGGTCAGTTCCGCAAAACCCTCCATGTCGTGAGGTGCCAGAGCTTCTTCATACCAGAAGACTCCCATCTGCTGATAGAGGCGTCCCCTTCGCAGCGCTTCGTTGCGGGTAAACACCTGATTGGCGTCCAGCATCACGCGGCGATCCTTGCCTGCCAGATCCTGAGCCAGGCGGATGCGTCGCTCATCATCGGCCATGGAGTATTTTCCGGTCTTGATCTTGATCGCACGATAGCCTTCGCTGAGAGCTTTCTCAATCTGCGCTTTGTACTGGGACAGATCGTCGTCGTTGTCGTAATACCAACCGCACATGGAGTAGACGGGCATGCGGTCGCGCACGGCGCCCAGCATGCGCCAAACGGGCATCCCGGCGTGTTTGCCGAGAATGTCCCACACGGCAATGTCCGTTGCGGCAATGGCGAACTGCGTGATGCCTGTCAGCCCTTGGTACTGCAGCCCCTTGTTCAGCAGAGCGCGAATCTGCTTGGGGAACGCCGGGTCCTGATTGAGAATCAGGGGCTTAACTTCTTCTTCGAGAATCGCCCGCAGTACCTTCGGCCCTCCCTCCACCGCACCGAAATTCGACGAAGCCCAACCCGTAATTCCGGAATCGGTTTTGATACGTAAGGTGACAGTGCCCGAATGCAACCCCAGCGCCTGGAGCGCATCATAGTTGGGCTTGCGCGGGGGGTTGATCACCAAATCGGTTTCGAGCCCGGTGATCTTGAGAGTCTTTCGTTGCTGGGAAGCGATGGCCAGCGGCAGGGAGAGAAAGGAGCGACGCAGCATCTATGCTGCTGATCGTATCAGTTGACTGAGCTAGAGAATCTCTTGCCCAATACGAATCAGGTTGCCGTGGGGATCGATCAGAGCAAACTCTTTCATGCCCCAGGGCTTCTCTTCAACGGGGTGGAGGTTGGGAACACCCAACGCAACCAGTTCTTGGTGCATTCCATCGGCATCATCCACACGCCAGTAGCAACCGAAGAAACTCTCCTTGGGGTCGAGATGGCCCATCAGAAAGAAATGCAACTCGCAGCCTTCTCGCGCGAGGATCGCATAATCCCCATCATGTTGCGACCAAACTTTGAAACCAAGGCGCGTATAGTAAGCGATAGTTTCGTCAAGGTCCAACGAGGGTAGAACCGGGATTGATGACTTTAGCATTCTTATTTACTAGTTTATGTTACGGCGCGTTGTAGGGACCCTGAACATACAGTGCAAGATTGACAAGTATGCCCGCAACCAGAAGGGGTACCTGCACCGCAGGCCGCGCCTTTGACGCCAAGCTCGCCAGCACCAGCAGCGGAAGAAAGTCGAGCAGATATCGTTCGGTGACCCAACCCGTCGTCGAGAGAAATAACAGCAGGCTCGCTGTCATCGCCATGGGACGCCACAACGGCTTACTGGCCAACAGGAAGGGACAAAGCCAAATCGCCCCCACCATGTTCTCGTGAAAGAAGCCGGGAGGAAGCGTGATCCAAGGTGTGTTGTGCAGTTTCAAAAAAGGAAATGATGGCACCAGATGCGGCACCTCCATCAAAAAGAGATAAAGACTGGGAACAATGTTCTGCAGGTGAAAGCTCGGTTGCTGTTGGCCCGGGCCGGCAAGCAGAAATCGTAGGCCGAATTCGAAAGGCGAATCAAAGCGCAGGTAGTTGTGAAGCAGAGATGCCAGCAAACCGAGCGCTGCAGTAGGCCAACTGCGCGGCGACAAAAATACCAGCACGATCGCCAGATGTGGCCGCGAAAGAATGGCAAATGCCATCGCAACACCAGAAAGCCGATGCCAATTGTGAGCGTGGCAACAGATTGCAGCAGCCAGACAGGCACAGCCACACATAATGGCCACCTCATACACCCAGATGCGATGCAACAGAAAGGGAATCCCGCTGGCCAACCCCAGGGCCAGATAATGCAAAGGAGTCGCGGCCGGATTCCATCGATAAAGCGTCAACGCGAGAAAGGCAAAGCAGAGAGCGGCCAACCAGGCAACGGCCCGCGTCTCCGGCAAGTCTCTTCCGGTAAGCCAGGAGTAAGGCAAGAAGGCAAGAACCACCGGCGCAGGCCCATGGTAAAGAAAGTAACGCCCCTTGTACAGGGCCATGTCGTGGACCTTCAACTCATCGGCGATTTTGGGATCGTAGGGGTTGGCCATGGCGAGCAGTTTGGGGTTCACCGCAATGGGAACGTGAAGGTGTCCGCTCAGCCACCCTCGGGTCAAATAGTTGTAGTAGCCATTAGGAGAGCGCTCCGTATAGTGGTCAGCAGCCCAGAAATAGAAGGCGCAAACCGCAATGCCGAGAGCAGCCAGTATCGCTTTGTGCCGCATCCGTGGATTGATGCTAGCAAATCGCCACTCACCGGCGGGTTTCGTCCGCTCAGTGAAAATATTTGCACACGAGAACGCTTTCATTCACCTTGGTACTAAGGATAGTCTCCACTTGAACGCAAGTTTTTGGGAATCGCCGCGAAAAACCAAACTCCGCTATTGGGCCTGGCAGCTTCATTTCTACTTTGGTTTGACGGCTGGCTTGCTTTGGCTCGTGGTGGGGATTAGCGGAAGCATCCTCGTCTTTATCCCGGAACTCCGGCGGCTGGAAGTGCCAGGATGGACCAAAGTAGTCGAGCAAGGCCAACCGAAACCAATCGAAGAGGTGGTAGGAACGTTGCTTCGGGAGCGACCCGGTGACAAGCCACTCACCATGTACTGGGATTTCAAATCGAACTGGGGTTTGAATCTGCGAACCGTGGCTCCGAATGGAGACAGAATTCACTCCTTCCTCGATCCATACCGGGCCGTAAATCTGGGTAGCGTGAACTATCACACAACCTGGTTGCAATGGTTCTATGATTTGCATGCAGATTTGCTGGGTGGTTCGACGGGGCGGACGGTAAATGCCTGGTTCGCCTTCGCGCTGGTTCTCGCCTCTTTTACTGGCTTGCTGCTGTGGTGGCGTGGGGTCAAGCAATGGAAGCTTGGGTTAGAGTATCGAACCCAGGCAAGTTGGAAACGGCAAGTGTGGGATCTCCACAACTTCGGAGGCTTTTTGTTTTACCTGCCTCTTCTGATCCTGGCCGTGACGGGCGCCTATTATGCTTACCAGCAAGCTTATGGAAAAGTGACAAGTATGCTCACCGGCGGGCCCGCCGTGATTGCCCCTCCAAAAGCAAAGAACCAGGGCCCAAGAAAGAGCCTCGACGAGATTGCGCAAAGTGGCCTAAAAGCCCTACCAGGCTCAAAGCTCAGCATGATCCTATGGCCAGTAAAACCCGATGACGCCTTCACGCTACGGCTACAACTCCCCACAGACCCGCACCGCATCGGCTTGAACTGGGCTTATGTCGACCCGGTAACGGCGCAAGTCTTGCGGCTGGACCGATTTAGCGAGCAGCCGTTGGGTGTACAAATCATGCGGTTGATGACACCGATTCACTACGGCACCTTTGGTGGTTATACGACACGTCTGTTATGGGTTGTCGCAGGGCTGCTACCGGGAATCTTGTTTCTCACTTCACTTTTGATGTGGTGGAACCGTTCGCTATCAAAGCAAAGGAAAACGTAAGGATTTATGAATTCGAGAAGCATTGTAGTAGTGATGGTGGGGCTTTGGTTGGCCTCTACCTCGGGCCTGGCGCAAACGGCAACAACGGCGACCATTGTCGGAGAAGTCCTCGATGCAACTGGAGCTGCAGTGGCACAAGCCAGCGTAGAGATTCGCAGTGAGAGTACCGGGCAAAGCCGCACCGTCAAGTCGAGCGAGTCGGGAAGCTACACCTTAAGTGGACTGGAGCCAGGCAAATACAACATCAGTGGATCTGCAAAGGGTTTCCGCCGGGTTGTGGTTGCAAACTTTGCAGTAGAGGTAGCTCGTAGCTACAAATTGGACCTGACTTTGAGCGTAGGGGAAGTTAGCGAGCAGATCGAAGTGAATGCATCTGGGGTGGCTCAATTGCAAACACTGGATGCAGCAGTTGGCGTGGTGATTCAGGGCGAATCTCTCCTTCGCATGCCCGCAATCAATCGATCGGCAATGACCTTTTTCGCTTTGCAGCCAATGGTAGCTCCTTCGAGAGGACAAATCGCACTGGGAGCGGGACAACACTTGAGTGGACAGGTAGCTGGGGCCAGAGCGGACCAGAGCACCTTTACGATTGACGGGTTGGATGTGAGCGACATCACGGCAGGAACCAACTTCTACAGTGGCGCGGCTACCGACTTTGGTGGGCCCAACCCGATGATTCCAGCCCCGGCCGAAAGCGTCGAAGAATTCCGTTTGTCTACCACTAATACCAATGCCAGCTATAAGCAGGGACGCGGTGGGCAGTTAAACCTGATCACCAAGAGAGGCACCAATGGCTGGCATGGCACGGCGTATAACTACCTGCAAAACGATGTGCTGAACGCAAACCGATGGGACTTCAACCGAACAGGCATCGCGCGCCCCGCGTTGCGCGATAACCGTTTTGGAGCAAGCACTGGTGGAGCGATCCGCGAGAACAAGACTTTCGTATTCGGCCATTTTGAAGGACGTCGGCTGCCACAGAAGAACGCAGTCAATCGGCTGGTGCCGACAGAATCCCTGAAGCAAGGGCTGATTCGACTGGCCGACGGGAGTGGTGTGGTGCGGAGCTATGACGTTCGAACCTTTGATCCTCGCGGTTTAGGAATGTCTCCCGTTGTGCGCGATCTCTGGAGCAAGCTGCCACAGGGCAACAATGTGGGTGCCGGAGATGGATTGAACACGACGGGCTTTCTGTCCGCCATTGATGCCAGCGTGGAATCTAATTTCTTTACGGGTCGGGTCGATCATGTATTCAACGACAAGTGGCGAGCGAGTGCAAGCTATCGCTACGCTTCCCAAGGGGCAAACAATACCAGTCAGGTCGACATTGCCGGCTTCGCCAGCGGCAATACCGCCGGCGTAGGCGCACCGGCCGCTCGGACCAACGTCCAGCCACGGACCTTGTCTTTACAGTTGAGCGCCAACCTCCGCCCCAACCTCTTGAATGATTTGACGATCGGCGATGCTCGTAATTTTTGGGCCGACCAGCGGACTTCTCCGCGGCCCCAGGTGGGAGGCACTGCAGGGGCCCTCGCCGTGGCAGGGGCCTTTCTCGATCAGGGTATTGACGTGACAGCAGGAGCAGCCCGAAGCCGGGTCTGGAATAACCATAACTACCAAATCCGCGACAACCTCTCGTGGATCAAGGGAAAGCACAATCTGCAATTCGGAGCAGGCTGGCAGAACATTCGCGCCTTTCACCAACGTGACGACAAGATTGTCGGCACACAGTTGACCTCGCTCGTTTACAACCTGAATGCCCGCACCGGCGTCAGCGTACCGGCAACAGCCCGGCCAGCAACTTGCAGTGCAGCCCTGACAGCCAATTGCATCCAGTCGGGAGCTGTCGCTCTTTGGAACGACTTGTTTGCAGGATCTCTGGGCATTGTCGATTCGGGCGGCGTAGTTGCGGTGCGGGATTCGGCCTTGAATCCATTGGCACCGTTTACTCCGGTACGTAGCAGGGTGAATTGGCAATCTCTCGATTTCTATCTCAATGATGCTTGGCGCGTTACGAATTCCTTTACCCTCACCCTTGGTTTGAATTGGTCGATCCAAACCCCACCGCGAGGAAGCGATGCGCGTCAGGCTGTGCCCATCGATGCCGGTAGCAATCAGAGAATCAGTGCAGACTATGTGTTTTCCAATCGGAGGGCAGCAGCGGAAGCAGGACAGGTTTGGAACCCCTTACTAACTTGGAAGCCAACTGGTGGCCCTGGACAGGATTCTGTCTACTCGACACAATGGGGCAATGTGGGCCCTCGCGTGGCCGCCAGTTGGAACCCGGCCTTCCGTAACGGTTTGCTGGGATACTTCTTCGGAGACCGTAAGACAGTATTGCGGGGGGGATTCAATGTGGTGTACGACCGCATCAATGGTTCCACGAACGCGTTCTTCCCTGCCCTTAGCGTTGGGTATGCACAGACATTGACCTGCATTGGCCCTCGTCGGGCCGGTGGCTGCCAGGCAGGGGCAGATCCGAATACTGCCTATCGTGTCGGTGTCGACGGAAGCACCATTCCTTTGTCGACACAATTGCCAGGAAACAACTTGACTCCCGCCAGTGGATTATCAGAGACAACCAGCTATGCCGTCGACCCAAATCTGCGCCCCGGGTTTGGCCGGGCCGTAAACTTCACTTTACAGCGCGAGCTCGGTAAAGGCTTTTTGCTCGAGGTGGGTTATGTCGGCCATTTTGGTCAGAAGCTGCTCCAAAGCGTCGATCTCAATGCCGTGCCCTATTTTATGAAGGACAGTGCATCCGGTCAGACCTTCGCGCAGGCCTACGACAATGTCGCTGGACACCTGAGAGGTGGGGGGAGCGCAGCGACAACTCCAGCGCAGCCCTGGTTTGAGAATCAGCTTCGCGGGGCACCCCTATGCACCACTACGTGCACGGCGGGGCTGGCGGCAGGCCAAAATGCGGCTTTGACACAAGGGTTGCTCAACACCTTGTTCAATGTGATCAATGCGCAGCGACCGGCGGGGCCAATTACGAATTACCAGGTCAGTTCCTTGTGGATGAGAACCAATGGCGGAACCTCGCTGTACAATGCTGGTTTTCTGAGCCTCCAGCGTCGGTTCTCGAATGGCCTGGCTATGCAGGCCAACTACACCAGGTCGCGATCTACCGACCAACATGGGTTCAACCAGGAAGCGGAGAGTGTGATTTCGAATGGTTTCGATTTCAAGCTCGACAACGCTCTTTCGGCATTTGACCGCACCCATGTGTTCAATTCCAATTTCTTCTATGAGTTGCCGCTAGGCAGCGGTAAGAAGTGGCTGAGCAATACGCCGGGCCTCAAGCAGGTGCTGGGAAGTTGCTATGTGGCAGGCATCTATACGGCTAGTTCCGGGTTGCCGATTTCTCTCGTTCAATCGACGAGCGTCTTTGGGGGAGCACCGCAGATCGGGAGCGTCGCCGGAGCGGCCATTCCACTTAGACCCGTCGATGGCACCTCAGTAAATACCAATGTGGCTGGATCGAGTGGTGTTGGAACGTCTGGCAATCCGGCTACCCGAGGGTCCGGTTTGAACCTGTTTTCCAATCCAGCGGCCACCTTTCAAGGGTTTCGGCCCGTGCAGTTGAGCGTCGATGGTCGCAACGGCAGGCACGCTCTTCGTGGCTTGGGGCGCTGGAACTTCGACGTGAGTGCCGGAAAGAAAACGAAGCTCACCGAACGCGTCGGACTGGTTTTCACCGCCGACTTTATCAACGTCACAAACCGTGTCGAATTCGTCGACCCGGCCCTCAACCTCCAACAAGCGGCTAACTTCGGGGTATTGACACAACAGTTTGCCACACCGCGGGCAGTGCAATTGAGTCTCAGACTTGAATTTTAGCGCTCCAAGGTCGGCTGCATTTGGTTAGAATAGCGGCCATGCTAAGCCGAAGAGAACTGTTCGCCTGTGCACCCATGGTAATGGCAAAAGCAGCAGCCCCCAAGCGAAATGTACTGTTTATCGCTATTGACGACTTGAACGATTGGGTGGGCTGCCTCGGCGGCTATCCGGGCGTACAGACCCCCAACCTCGACCGCCTGGCCGGTCAAGGGGTATTGTTCCGGAGTGCACATTGTGTCGCCCCCCTCTGTAATCCTGCCCGGAGCGCCATCATGACCGGGCGGCTCCCTGCCAATACCGGGGTCTACGACAACAACCAGCCCTACCAGGGAGCCAAAGAACTCGAAGGGGTTTTGACGCTAAATCAACACTTCAAAAATTCTGGCTATCTGACTCTTGGTTCAGGAAAAATCTATCACGGAACTTACGGGAAATTTGCGGACAAAAAGGGTTGGGATGACTACGGCATGATGCCCGACCGGGCCAAACTCCCCAAGGCCGGCCTCCAGGCAGGCGCCGCCGCCCAAGGCAATTTCGACTTCGGCCCCACCGAAACCGGCGACGAGGAAATGCACGATTTCGGGACAGCAAACTGGGTCAGCGGACATCTCGGCCGCAAGCAACCCACACCGATGTTTCTGGCCTTCGGCGTAACCCGCCCACATTTACCCTGGTACGCACCGAAAAAATACTTTGACCTCTATCCTTTAGACGCGATTTCTCTTCCAGTAGTAAAAGAGGATGACTTGAGTGATATCCCTGAGGCAGGGCGCAAGATGGCCTTGCAGAATCGCGACCACCAACGCATTACAGCCGCCGAGAGCTGGAAGAAAGCCGTGCAGGCCTATCTCGCCTCGATTACTTTTGCCGACGCCATGGTGGGCAAGGTGCTCCGCGCCCTCGAGACTGGCCCCCACGCCAACAACACCACCGTCATGCTTTGGTCTGACCATGGCTGGCATCTGGGCGAGAAGAATCACTGGAGAAAGTTCACTCTTTGGGAAAGATCTACCCGTAATCTTTTGATGGTGCAAGCCCCTGGCGTTACCAAGCCCGGCGGAATCTGCGACAGTGCCGTCAGCATGATTAACCTCTTTCCCACGCTCGTAGAACTCGAGGGCCTGGGCAAGGCGGGTCCCCAGGATGGGGCGTCTATGGTGCCACTGCTCAAGAATCCGAAAGCAAGGTGGCAAAAGCCAGTCCTGACCACCTACGGGTTTCAAAACCACACCATTCGAACTGGCGATGTAAAGCAAGGGTGGAGATACATTCGCTATCGTGATGGTGGCGAAGAACTTTATGATCGCTCCAAAGACCCGAACGAATGGACGAACCTTGCCAGCCTGCCTGAGTTTGCGGCCAAGAAGGCCGAACTGAATCGAATGTTGCCCACGCACGACGAGCCAGACGCACCCAAAGCCAAGCCAGACCCGACGGATGTGTAACAAAGGCTTGAGATTTTCCTTCTCTTCGCCCCACTTGTACCGATAAGGACTGAAGAGGAGTCTCTATTCGGAAATTCTTGTTTGACAGGAAAAATTCCCCTTTGAGGAGAAATCCTATTGCCGTACGAGAAACGTTGGGCGTATAGTTGTAATTTAGACGTATACGGGCCAAGTGTGTCAAAGTAAGCGATTTACCTCCAAAGTGGAAAATCAAAACTAGGACATTAAAGGTCCGGAATTGTACCGAGGAAGCCTAATGAAGCCGATCTTCCCCAAGTCGCTAGATTTTCTGATTCGCGCCACAGGTGCGTTTTTGGGACTCTCGATCTTGACGGGTGTAGCTGCTTACACCTATTTCACGATGCCTGTCGTGCAAGACACTGGTTACCGCCCAGAACAACCCGTGCCGTACAGCCACAAGCTGCACGCCGGCAATCTGGGTATGGATTGCTACTACTGCCACAACACGGTTACCAAATCTGGCCATGCCGCAGTCCCATCCACGGAGACCTGCATGAACTGCCACACTCGCGTGAAAACCGACTCCTCGGCCCTGGCCCCGATTCGGAAGAGTTACGCGACCGGTGAACCTGTGAAGTGGGTCAAGGTGCATATCCTCCCGGATTACGCCTACTTCAACCATTCGGCCCACTTGTCCGCCGGTGTGAGTTGTGTAAGCTGTCACGGCCGTGTCGACCAAATGGTAGAAATCACGCAGGTGAAACCCCTCAATATGGGATGGTGCCTCGATTGCCATCGGAACCCTGCCCCGAATCTGCGCCCGGCAGAGTTTGTTACCAAGCTGGACTGGGAACCGCCAGCGGGCAAGACAGCCACTGAAATTGGTATGGAAATTGTGAAGGCGAAAGCCATCAATCCGCCGGTGAACTGCGGCGGGTGCCACCGCTAAGAGCGGAACTGGAAAAGGATTGAACACAATGAGTCTCGTTCAAATCAGTAACGCAAAAAAGAATCGACTGCCTCTCGATCAACTGGGTCAGACCCCGGAATTCCAGGGCTGGGCAGATGGAGTCGAAAGCCAGGAACTGGACAGCAACAGCCGTCGCGATATTTTGAAGATCATGGCAGCTGGGGCCGGCTTGGCTGGCATGGTGAGCTGCCGCCGTCCGCAACAGAGTATTGTGAGCTTCTCCAAGGGCGTCGAAGATCTGATCCCTGGCAAGCCACTTTTCTACAACACGATCTCCAACCTGGGCGGGGTGGCGCAGGGTCTGCGCATTGAAGCCAACGACGGCCGTCCCACCAAGGTGGAAGGCAATCCCGTACATCCGACCGCTAAAGGCAGCGCCAGCACCTACTCGCAAGGCAATGTGCTTGGCCTTTATGATCCCGACCGTTGCACCTTCGTCATGAAAGACCAGGCTGCTTCCAGTTGGGACGCCTTTGGTGCCTTTGCCAAAGATCATTTCTCGAAGCTGGGTGAAGGCGAAGGCTTGGCCTTCGTTTGCGAACGCAATGCCGGTGATAGCTATCGCGCCGTGGTGGCCGCTGCCCAAAAGAAATGGCCTAAAGCACTCTGGCTCCACTGGGAAGCCCTGAACAATGACAATGCAGTGCTGGGCGCTCAGCAAGCCACGGGCACTCCGGCAGAGCCTTTCTATTCTTTCGATAAGGCCGAAGTGGTTCTCTCGCTCGACAATGACTTTCTCGGCGTCGATGCCGCAACCGTACTTCCGACCAAGCTCTTCAGCCAGAAGCGCAAGGTAAGCAAACCCGGCGATACGATGAATCGCCTGTACGTAGCCGAAGGTCACTTCTCCCTGACAGGTGGCATGGCCGATCATCGGCTTCGCCTCAAGCCGAGCGAAATCGCCGGCTTCGCTGCAGAAGTTTTGACGCTGGTCAGCGGTACCGAAGAAATCAAGGTCGAAGGCGAAGGCCGCAAGAAGTTTGCCTCGGCCCTGGCCAAAGATCTGAAGAAGAACGCCGGGAAGAGTCTGGTTTGCGCTGGTCCGCGGCAAGCCCCGGAAGTTCATGCCCTGGCCCTGGCCATCAATCAGGTTCTAGGCAACATTGGCGCGACCGTCAACCTGCTTCCTGCCCTCACCCCTCCGCAAACAGAAGCGCTCAAGACCTTCTCTGAGGCTCTCAAGGGCGGCAAAGTGTCCACCTTGGTCTTACTCGGTGGCAACCCGGCCTACACGATGCCTTCGGATGTGAACTTTGCCGATGGCGCCAAGAAGGTGAAGACCCTGATTCACCTGGGACTGGAGCACGATGAGACCGCTGCTCTGGCGCAGTGGTGCCTGCCCCAGGCTCATTACCTCGAGAGCTGGGGAGATGGCCGTTCGAGCGACGGTACGGCTTCGATCCAGCAACCGGTCATTGCCCCCCTCTATGGTGGCAAAACCCCCTCTGAACTTTTGGCCGAATTGACGGGTCTTGAAACCAAGACCGGCTACGATCTGGTGAAGAATTTCTGGACCGCTGGTTTTGCTGGCGATAAAGAAAAGGTTTGGAAGAAATCCTTGCACGACGGGATGATCGAAGGCAGTGCCTACGCTCCCTTAAAGCTCACCGTAGATGTAAAGAAGGTAGCGGCCCAACCGGTCGCATCGCCATCGAGTGAAGCCGAAGTGATCTTCCTCCCCGCCAATGGTGTTTATGATGGCCGCTTCGCCAACAATGCCTGGCTTGTAGAGTTGCCCGACCCGATGACCAAGGTCGTTTGGGACAACTGTGTGACGATGTCCAGCAAGACGGCGGAAAGCCTCAAAGTCAATATGGGCTTCATTGCCGAACAGGGCGATATGGTGAGCCTCAGCGTCGGCGGAGCAACAATTGATGCAGCCGTAGTAGTAGTTCCCGGACACGCCGATGGCGTCTTCGGAATTACGCTGGGCTACGGACGCGAACAAGTCGGTCGTGTGGGTAAGGGCGCAGGCTTCAACGCCTACAAATTGCGCAGCACCACCGGTATGGGCTTTGCCCCTGTTAAGGTCGCCAAGTCGAGCAAGAACTACTTGCTGGTTCGCACTCAGGATGATCCGGCTGGTGACACCCAGAATGATCGTCCGATCGTGCGCGAAGCCAGCCTCGAAGACTTTTCGAAAGAACCCGCCTTTGCCCAAAAGGTCCCCGGTCCGGCACTCGAAAGCCTCTTCCCGGATTGGCAGTATGACAAGGGCAACCAATGGGGCATGACCATTGACCTCAACCAGTGCACCGGCTGTAATGCCTGCCTGGTCGCCTGCTTCAGTGAAAACAACATCCCGATGGTCGGCAAGAAGTTTGTGGCCATGGGTCGTGAAATGCACTGGATTCGTCTCGATCGCTACTACGCCGGTGATGCCGACGAGGCCACTGTTGCCGTACAACCGCTCAACTGCCAGCAATGCGAAAACGCGCCCTGCGAAAGCGTTTGCCCGGTAGCCGCTACCGTTCACTCGCCCGAAGGCCTGAACGATATGGCCTACAACCGCTGCATCGGCACCCGTTATTGCATGAACAACTGCCCCTACAAGGTCCGTAAGTTCAACTACCTGAACTGGACCAAGGGCAAGACCGAACTCGAAAACCTCGGCTCCAACCCCGATGTCAGCACTCGTATGCGTGGCGTCATGGAAAAGTGCACCTACTGCACCCAGAGAATTTCCGAGGGCAAAATCAACGCCAAAATCGATCCGGCGGGCCGACGGGCCGTCCGCGATGGCGAGATCAAGACTGCCTGCCAGCAAACCTGCCCGGCCGATGCGATCTCCTTTGGCAACATCAACGACCCGAATTCAGAAGTGGCCAAGCAAAAGGCTTCTCCCCGTAACTATGCGCTGTTGGCAGAATTGAACATCCGCCCGCGCACCACCTATCTTGCCAAGCTGCGGAATACCAATCCAGACCTGGCAGTTGCCAAGAAAGCCCCGGCGGCCCACTAAGGCGAGCTCATCAAGGAGTCAGAAACAATGGCGGATCTTACACTCACAAACTCCGATCTTGACGCAATATCCCCACGGATGGTGCTCGACAAGGGCACTCGTCCAACCGGATATAAAGAAGTCACCGACGACGTCGTCTCGATCATCGAAGCGAAAACTCCTGCTGCCTGGTGGATTGCTTTCGCCGTCAGCTTCCTGGTCATGTGCATGCTTTTTGGCATGCTCACCTACCAGGTAGCGGTTGGCGTCGGTGTCTGGGGCAACAACTCGCCGGTCGGCTGGGCCTGGGATATTACGAATTTCGTGTTCTGGATCGGTATCGGTCACGCCGGTACCTTGATTTCAGCCATCCTCTTCCTGTTCCGTCAGAAGTGGCGTACCTCGATCAACCGTGCCGCTGAAGCGATGACACTCTTTGCCGTGGCTTGCGCCGGCATCTACCCGGTCTTCCACGTCGGCCGTGTCTGGCGCGCTTACTGGCTTTTCCCGATTCCGAATACCGACCTCAATATGTGGCAGAATTTCCGCTCGCCCTTGCTTTGGGACGTATTCGCCATCTCCACTTACGGTACGGTGTCCGCACTGTTCTGGTATGTCGGTCTGATCCCCGATCTCGCCACCGTGCGTGATCGTGCCACCGGTATCCGTGCAAAGATCTACGGCTTCCTCAGCCTCGGCTGGCGCGGATCCGCCAAGCACTGGAACAACTACGAAATGGCCTATATGCTTCTGGCAGGCCTCTCCACTCCTCTCGTGCTCAGCGTCCACACGATCGTGAGCTTCGACTTCGCCACCTCAGTTCTCCCGGGCTGGCACACCACGATCTTCCCGCCCTACTTCGTTGCCGGCGCCGTCTTCAGCGGCTTTGCCATGGTAATGACGCTTATGATCGTCTTCCGCAAGTGGTTCCAGCTGGAGCATCTGGTCACGATCAAGCACCTCGAAAACATGAACAAAATCATGTTGGTGACCGGTACCGTAGTCGGTTACGCCTATGGCACAGAGTTCTTTATTGCCTGGTACTCGGGCAACCCCTACGAACTGTTCACCTTTAAGAACCGCGCCTTCGGTCCCTACTGGTGGGCATACTGGTCGATGATTTCCTGCAACGTGCTTTCGCCCCAGTTCTTCTGGTCGAAAAAGCTTCGTACCAACATCCCCTTCATGTTTGTGATTTCAATCTTCATCAACATCGGGATGTGGTTTGAACGCTTCGTCATCATCGTGACCAGTTTGCACCGCGACTTCCTGCCCTCAAGCTGGGGTTACTTCCGTCCGACCTACGTCGACATCCTGACCTTTGTCGGTACCTTCGGATTGTTCATGACCCTCTTCCTGCTCTTTGCCCGCTTCGTGCCGATCATTGCGATCTCAGAAGTTAAGGGCGTCATTGCCGGCGACAAGCATCGGCATCTTCCCGAACACGTAGAAGCACAGATGGTTGCCAAGCGTGACGAAATTATGAAGGTGGTGGCCTAACGATGTCCGTTCTTGAATCCCAGGGTCTGAAAGACATGTTCGACCCCAACGCACCCAAGCAATTGTGGGGTGTCGTCGCTGAATTTGAAGATGAGCAGGCACTGCTCAAAGCTGGCGAAGCGATTCACCATACCCACGGTTACACCAAGCTCGATGCGCTCACCCCATTCCCGGTACACGGCATTGAAGCTGCCCTTGGAATCCCCCGGTCGATCCTCGGCTACATCGTCATCTGTATCGGCCTCTGTGGCACGATGACGGCCATCCTCCTGCAGTGGTGGACGGGTTCGGTAGACTATCCTCTCGTCATCGCCGGCAAACCGCTCTTCGCCTTTGAATTTGCCATGCCGATCATGTTCGAATTGAGCGTCCTGTTCTCGGCCTTCACCTGCGTCTTCGGAATGTTGGCACTCAACGGCCTTCCCCGCTTCTATCACCCCACCATGCACTTCCCCAAATTTGCTCGTGCTACCAACGACGGCTTTCTGTTGGTGGTAGAAAAGAGCGATCCGAAATTTTCAGCCGTTGAAACACGGCAACTGTTGTTGAACCTCGGCGCAACCAGCGCCGAGATTGTGGAGGACTAACGAGCGATGAGAACCATTCAATTCACCGCCCTCGCCCTCATGGTGGCCGCTCTCAGCGGTTGCGGAAACTTCCCTACCCGCTCGACCCCGCTTGAAATTCACGACGACATGGACCGCCAGCAGAAGTACAAGCCGCAATCCATGTATCGTGGCAAAGGCCTGTTTGCTGACGACCGTTCCAACCGCATGCCGGTTGCCGGCACGGTAGCGGTGGGACATCTCAAAGACGATGATGTCGCCTTCCGCGGCATTGTCGGCGGCCAGTACATTGGCAAAATGCCAGTCAAGCTGGATGCCGCCCTTCTCAAAACCGGTCAAACCAAATTCAATACCTACTGCGCCCCCTGTCACGACCGCACTGGCTCCGGCCAGGGCGTCGTAGCCAAGCGCACCCTGTGGCTCCCGACCAATTTGCATGAAGACCGCGTGGTCGCGATGCCGGATGGCGAGATTTATGACGTCATCTCCAACGGCCGACGAACGATGCACGGCTACCGCTTCCAGGTTGTGGAAGCAGACCGCTGGGCCATCGTCGCCTACGTGCGCGCCCTGCAACGCAGCGATCGCGGAACCCTAGAAGAAGTGCCTTCAGAACTGCGGGCAGATCTCCGCTAAGGCGGAAGAGGAAAGAGAAAGCAAATGGCAGCACATTCCCATCACGCTGAACTCGACAATTTTCAACTGGACACCGGCTTGTGGGCCAAGGTCCGCAACATCATTCTGTTTTTGTTCCTGATCAGTGCAGCGGCAACAGCGGCTGGATTCTTTATTGATTCCAAGCAGTTCTACCACAGCTATCTGGCCGGCTTCATGTGGGGAACGCGCATCCTGCTCGGAGCGCTCTTCTTCCTGATGGCTGGTTACCTGGCCGGCGCAGCCTGGAACGTGACCGTGCGACGCTTCTCCGAAACGCTCGCCGCCACCCTTCCCTACGGACTGATTCTGTTTATCCCGGTCGTGCTCGGCATTCATGAGCTCTATCACTGGTCGCATCCGGAAGCTGTGGCGCACGATCCGATTCTCCAGGGCAAGGCAGTTTGGCTCAACACCCAGGGCTTCATCATCCGCGGCGTCATCTACTTCGCCATCTGGACATTCTTTGCCTGGGGCGTCTACCGCAACTCCACCGCCATGGACAAAGACAAGAACATCCAGCACATGCATTCCAACTCGCGCTATGCCGCTCCTGGGATGTTGCTGGTCTTCCTCGCCACCAGCTTTGCAGCCTTCGACTGGCTGATGAGCCTCGATCCGCACTGGTTCTCCACCATGTATGGCATCTACATCTATGCCGGTGGTGGCCTGGCCTCCATGTGCACACTGGTGCTGATCTCGCTCGGCTTCCGCCGGGTTGGTGTCCTCAAGAACTCCATCACCGAAGAGCACTATCACGATCTCGGCAAGTGGATGTTTGCGATCACCGTCTTTTGGACCTATGTCAGCTTCAGCCAATACATGCTGTACTGGTATGCCAACATCCCGGAAGAAACCGTCTGGTTCAAGCACCGCTTCGTGGGAAGCTGGCTCACCGTTTCGAAGTTCATGGTGTTCGGCCACTTCCTGTTCCCATTGTTCTTCCTGATCACACGTAAGACCAAGCGCAACTTGAGCACGCTGGCCTTCATGGCCGTCTGGCTCCTCGCCATGGATTATCTGGACATCCACTGGAACGTGATGCCCACCCTGCACCCGGGCGGTTTCGCACCACACTGGATGGACATCACTGCCCCGATTGCCGTTGTCAGCTTTTACGCCTTCTTCTTCTGGAATCGCCTGAGACAACACGCGATTGTGCCAGTCGGTGACGTCCGCCTCTATCAGGCGCTCGCCCTTCACCAAGTCTAGGAGTTTAGAGAACCATGTCTGAATCAAAACAGTTCGCATCTCTCACCCCCGAACAGGCCATCGAAATTGGCTATGAACGAACAGAGCCCAATGCACTGAAAATTGGTGCTTTGACCGTCATTATCGTTGTCGGAATCGTGGCAACCTGCTATGCGGTGTACTACTGGTACGTCGGCCAGCTGGAATACACGCGCCGCGTCGAAGTCGAACTTCCGCTCTGGCAGGAAACGAAGGACGTTCGCGCCTATGAAACCGAACGTTTGACGCAATATAAGTTCCTCGATAAGACGAAAGGCACCGTTCAGTTGCCGATTGAACGCTCCATGGACCTCCTGGTGCAGGAAGCGGCCGCAGGCAAAACCTTCTATGGCGGCGCCAATGCAGCGGTTAAGCCTACAGAAGTAGATCCAAACCTCCAAACCGTCATCGATAAAGCACTAGGCAAAACACCGACGGCTCCGCCGCCTCCTCCGGCAGATGCAGCCCCGGCCGCAGCCAAGAAGTAGCAGCCAAGAAGTAACTGTTTAAGGAAACACCGTGATCTCCTCCTCCGCAAAATTCGCTCTCGCCACAAGCCTCCTCTGGCTTGGGGTCGGTGCATTTGCGCAGAATGAGGTAATCGGGTTGCCCAAGAATGCCGCGGAACGAGCCCGCGCCCTCGAAGACAAGAAGACTCCCCTTCCCCGTGAAATGAGTGGGGTAGGAGTAGATGAGAAGTTGGGCCAGAAGGTCGACCTCAACTTGAGTTTTGTAGCTGAGGGTGGCAAGTTGCGCAAGCTCGGCGACTATTTCACCAGTGGTCGACCGGTGGTTCTCAACCTGGTTTACTTCAAGTGCCCCATGCTGTGCAATCTGACTCTGAATGCACAGGTGAGCGTACTCAAAGAACTGGCGTGGACCCCGGGCAAAGAATTTGACGTCGTCACCATCTCGATTGACCCCACCGAGACACACGAGATGGCCCAAGACAAGAAGGCTGCCTATCTCAGCAACTTCGATCGTCCCGTTGCAGCCGGCTGGCATTTTCTGGCCGACTACGAGGGCAACGTCAAGAAGCTGGCTGCCCAGGTTGGCTTCCGTTACAACTACGATGAAGCGCAAAAGCAATATGCCCACAGCGCCGCCATTATGGTCTTGACCCCAGAGGGAATGGTTTCCCGTTATCTGTACGGAATCAAGTTCAAAGAACGCGACCTTCGGCTCGCCCTGACCGAAGCCTCGCAGAACAAGTTTGGCATGAGCTTCGAGAAATTGTTGCTCATGTGTTATCACTACGACCCCAGTGCCAAGTCGTATGTATTGTTCGCCGCCAACTTTATGCGCTTCGGCGCATTGTCGGTGATGTTTATCTTAGGGTTTGTCCTGTTCCGCTACTGGCGGCAAGAATATCTGGCGGGAAGCATCCATGGCAGCAGTAGCACTCGGCTTGCCACGGCGCCCCCAACTGGAGAAAGTCACTAAATCATGAATACCTGGCTTCGAAATCTATTTCTTCCATCGGCTTCCAGCATCAAGGCTGAAGGTGTCGATGATCTGTTCATGTTCATCCTCTGGTTGAACATCCTGTTTTTCCTGCTCATTGCAGGTTTGACAATCCTGTTCTGCATCCAATACAAACGCCGATCAGCAACACAGAAAACAGCTCATATCGAACACAGCACCGTTCTTGAACTCACCTGGACGATTCTTCCCCTGATCCTGTGCATGGTGGTTTTCTTCTGGGGCTTCAACACCTACATGCAAGCCAACGTCGCGCCCGACGGGGCGATGGAAATTCAAGTCACGGCAAAAAAATGGATTTGGACCTTCGGCTATCCCGATGGCTCCACAGGCATTGGCAAAATGTGGGTCCCGGTCAATAAACCGGTTCGCCTCATCATGCACTCCGAAGATGTGCTGCACGCCTTCTTTGTTCCAGCCTTCCGTGTCAAGGCCGACGTTCTACCCAATCGCTACACGGAAGTGTGGTTCCATGCCACAGAAGTAGGAGACTACGTCATCCCCTGTACGGAGTACTGCGGCAAAGGCCACTCCGAAATGAAAGCGGTAGTGAAGGTAGTTTCCCAGCAGGACTATGAAAAGTTCCTCGAAGAGGGTGATCCGGAAGAAAAAGGCATGCCACCCGAGAAACTCGGTGCTTCACTTTACGTGAACCTGGGTTGTTCGACCTGCCACTCCATTGATGGCAGCAAGGGACAGGGTCCGAGCTGGAAGGGCATCTACAGCCAACAGCATAAAATGGTAGACGGTAAATCCTTTGCCGTCGACGAAAATTACATCCGCACTTCGATTCTGCAACCGCAGGCGATGATTGTGGAAGGGTATCAGGGCATTATGCCCAGCTACCAGGGTCAGATCCGGGAGCGACAACTTGTAGCGCTAATCGCCTACATCAAGTCGCTCAAGTAGTAAAACAGAGAAATGAGAGCAGGGAGAATTCAGAGGTAACGAATCATGGCAGACGTAATTGCTTCCCCCGCCGTACATACGGCCGACCACGGGCATCACGCCGATTATTTGTCGGATCCCCAACATAAAGGGATCTGGTCTTGGATGAACACGGTAGATCACAAACGCCTCGGCGTGATGTATCTATGGTGTGTACTGGCCGCATTCTTTGTTGGCGGTCTATTTGCCCTCATGGTGCGCCTCGAGCTTGTGCATCCCGGCGAAGACTTCATGAACGCCGAGCAGTACAACCAGGCCTTCACCCTCCACGGCGCCATCATGGTGTTCTTGTTTATCATCCCGTCGATTCCCGCAGCCTTCGGCAACTTTGTGATGCCGCTCATGCTTGGGGCTAAAGACGTCGCTTTCCCTCGTCTGAATCTGGCGAGTTTTTGGGTCTACATCACCGGCGCCATCATGGCGGTCACCTCGATCGTCGTAGGTGGCGTTGATACCGGCTGGACCTTCTACACCCCCTACTCCACCTCAACGGGCGGAGCAGTCACGATGATGACCATGTCTGTGTTCGTGCTTGGTTTCAGCTCGATCTTCACTGGCATCAACTTCGTTGCCACGGTGCACAAGCTTCGCGCACCCGGCATGGGCTGGTTCCAATTGCCTCTCTTCGTCTGGGGCATCTATGCAACGGCCATCATTCAGGTTTTGGCAACTCCCGTCCTCGGCATCACCATGGTGCTCCTCGTGATGGAGCGTGCCTTCAACATAGGCATCTTTGACGCCCAGATTGGTGGCGACCCGGTGCTCTTCCAGCACTTCTTCTGGTTCTATTCGCACCCGGCGGTTTACATCATGATTCTGCCCGGCATGGCGATCATCTCGGAAATCATTCCCACCTTCAGCCGCAGAACCATCTTCGGCTATCGCCTGATTGCACTCAGCTCAGTCGCGATCGCCTTGATTGGCTTCCTCGTCTGGGGACACCACATGTTCACCTCGGGTGAGAGTGCACTGGCTGCCTCGATCTTCAGCTTCCTGACCTTCCTCGTTGCGATTCCATCCGGCATCAAGGTCTTCAACTGGATCGCAACTATGTACAAGGCTTCTATTTCGCTGCGGGCACCCATGCTTTATGCGGTGAGCTTCCTGCTCCTGTTCGGCATCGGTGGTCTCACCGGCATCTTCCTCGGGGCATTGAGCGTCGATATCCACCTTCATGACACCTACTTCGTCGTGGCTCACTTCCACTACGTGATGATGGGCGGCACGGTAATTGCCTTCCTCGGTGGCCTGCACTACTGGTGGCCCAAGATGTTCGGTCGCATGTACAACGAGACGGTTGCCAACATTGCCTGCGTAATCGTTTTCGTCGGCTTCAACATGACCTTCCTCACTCAGTTCTTTATGGGTAGCCAGGGCATGCCTCGCCGCTACTATACCTACCTGGACCAATTCCAACCGCTGCACCAGTTCTCCACTTTCGGAAGCTGGGTTCTTGGCGCCGGCTTGGTAATTGCGGCTGTTAATCTGATCGGTGCCCTGCGTGGCCCGAAAAACGCTCCAGCAAATCCCTGGGGTGGCACAACTCTTGAATGGCAAACCCAGTCGCCCCCGATCACTCACAACTTTGTGGGTCAACCCTCGATCGAGCACAATCCTTACGACTACCGCCACTTCAAGATTCCGTCTGACGCAGTTTAAGGAAAAGCGAGAAATACGAAATGAGTCAAGCGCACGAAGCGAGTCTGACAACACATGGTGGGCATGGCGACGACCATGCCCACGGTCACAACCCCTTCCACCAGCATCACTTTGCCACGATGGAGCAGCAGTTTGATGCTTCCAAGATTGGGATGTGGTTGTTTCTGGCTACAGAAATTCTGCTCTTTGGTGGACTATTTGTGGGCTTTGGCATCATGCAGGCTCGTCATACCGAGGCCTTCATTGCTGGCCACCATCATCTGGACTGGCAGATGGGAGCACTCAATACCTGCTTCCTTCTCATCAGCTCTTTCACGATGGTGATGGCAGTTTGGGCCGCAAGCAACAACAAGAACGGCAACAAACAGAAGGTTTTGATCACCAACCTGCTGCTGACCCTCGGCTTTGCCGGCGGCTTCATGGTGGTGAAGTACTTCGAGTACAGCCACAAGTTCCATGATGGCCTCTTGCCTGGCAAGTTCTTTACCTACACCGGGCCAGACCTTGTCCCGAACATGTTCGTTTACTTCAGCTTCTATTTCATGATGACCGGCTTGCACGGTTTCCACGTCTTGGGCGGCATGGGCGCGATCACCTACCTGATCATTCGTTCCCTGAAGGGCGACTACACCAGCGAATATTTCACCCCCGTCGACCTGATCGGCCTCTACTGGCACTTGGTCGATTTGATCTGGATCTATCTTTTCCCGCTGCTTTATTTGATCACCTAAGCTGAGAACGGAACCAATTACATGAGCTCACATAGCGAAACTCTCAATCACGGCCACGACGAGCATACCCACGAGCATGGCTGGAAGGGCTATCTCTACGTCCTTCTGATTCTCCTCGTTCTGACCATCATCACGGTAGGTGCGTCACGAGTCGACTTCGGGTCTTCTACGGCCAACGTCGTCATCGCCATGACCATTGCCACCATTAAGGCAACCTTGGTCGCTCTCTTCTTTATGCACTTGAAGGACGACAAACCGATCAATGGT
Source organism: Bryobacter sp. (assembly GCA_044340255.1). Taxonomy (GTDB): domain Bacteria; phylum Acidobacteriota; class Terriglobia; order Bryobacterales; family Bryobacteraceae; genus Bryobacter. The sequence goes on from JBIITX010000020.1 coordinate 102,403, forward strand.
TTGATTTTCGTCAGTACCTTGTTGTTCCTGGCAGTCTTCCTCGGATTCTGCATGGTCGACCAGGATTCCCGCTTCGATACGCGTCCCGCAACCTACAAAGGCCCGGTCGATCAGACCGCTCTGCCGAGCTTGAATGTGGATGCCCCGGCCACCCCACCTGCTGCCGCTCCGGCTGCTGCACCAGCAGCGGGCGGTCACGGAGCTGGCGATCACAGTGCTGCCAAGCACTAGTGCGGCCAACCCCTCGTTTCAACAATTGCCCCGAAGCTCGCCTTGCGGCAGCTTAGGGGCTTTTTAATTGGATATAGAATCAAAAGTTGAAGATTTCATTCCTCCCAAGATACCTTTGCGCCTGGGCGCTTCTGCCAGCACTGCTCGCTGCGCAGGATCGTCCCTTGGACCTTTCCTATCGTGTGGAATGGCGCATGATCGATGCCGGAAAAGCTTTCCTCAAGTGGAATCCTGCGACTGGCCGGGGGGGCCAAGCCAACATCCACATTGAGAGTCAGGGCTTGGTCAACAAGCTCTTCCCGGTAAAGGATGATTACTCCACCAACCTGGACGAGCGCGGCTGTACTCTTTCCACTCTGATGCGGGCCGAAGAAAGCTCAAGAAGGCGCGAGACTCTCGTCACCTACGATCGCATTCAAAAGAAAGTGCAGTACCAGGAACGCGATCTGGTCAAGAATCAGACCGTCAATAAGGAGCTAGAGATTCCGGGCTGCACTTTTGACGTCATTGGGGCCCTCGTCGAGTTGCGGCGGCTCAAAATGGAACCGGGAGCGGTGCTCAGCGTGCCGGTCAGCGACGGCAAAAAGTTCGTCAACGCCAGAGTGGAAGTGCAGGCACGAGAAAAAGTCACCACTCCCGCCGGCGAATTCAATACCATCCGATGCGAAGCCTTTCTCTTCGACGGAATCCTATACGCACGCAAGGCACGACTGCACGTTTGGTTTACAGATGATCCAGCGCGAGTCCCCGTTCAGGTGCGCATTGCGCTCCGCTTCTATATCGGAACCGTAATGCTGCAAATGGAAAAAGCCCAGTAAGCCGTTGCGGTCAGGGCTGCACCCCGCCACTGAGGTAACGCGTAGCACTCTGTTTCTTGTCTGAATCGAGCCAGATCGCTTCCAGATGCAAACTGTCAGCGGAAGCAATCGGTGTCCAGGCCCCATGCCAAACCCCATCACTGGCTCTCAGCAAAGCCACCGGACTGTCCCCGGGAATGGCCAGGGTCAGGCTGGTTCCTTCGAGCGGCTGCCCGCAAGCATTGGTGACAGCAATTCGCACCGCGCTGGATTCGCCAACCCTCGCACTGAAACCTGGTCCAGGGCTCAGGAACCGAATCACAGGTGCACTCTGATTGCAGTTGCTATTGGACATCGGTGTGGCAAAATCCACCTCAATCACCTCAACCGCGCCATTGCTCAACCCCATGCTGATGGAGTGGCGTGCCCAGGAACTAATGGGAGCCGCAGCAGCTACTTCAAAGGTCCATTCTGCTCCCGCTGCCATCAAGCCCTGTACTGCGCTCAGTTGAATTGCCGGAGAACTAGGACGTAGTTGGACAGAGACCGGCGCCAGCCCAGGGTTACGCAATCGAACCGTTCGTCGTGGCTCCAGGCGAGTCAGAGTCACTGCCTGGGGCCAAACTCCAACGGCAGGCGATTCACCGCCCAGCCAGAGATCGACAGGCACCTGCACTGCCAGTTTCCCTGCTGCATCATAGAGATCCACCAATCCCTGGTGCAATCCAGCCTCAAGCTCACCCGGCACAGCAGAAACACGAATCTGATGATCGGGCAACAGTTCGCCATACGCGCTTTCAATCCGGAGCCACGGAGTAGAGGTCACCGCCAATACGGCTTGCGGTGAAGCTCCTGTAGAACGCACCAGCAGCGGGTAAGCATTCGAAGCCGCAGCCCCAACCTGAGCCTGCAAGGTGAAGTAAGGTGTAGCAGTTTCAAGACTGGACGAGGGGTTGTCTGGAATCGGAATCCGTTGGACATCGTCCGTCTCAAGGTTGCGAATCATCAGGACCGATTCAGCCTGCGAAGTTCCACCAGAGCCAACGCGCTCTAAAAAGAGCGAATACGAATCGGGAGCAAGAACATCTCCCCTCAATTCACTCAGGCGATATTTCGAATTCCCAATGGAATCCATACTCGCACTAAAGCCAACTTTCGGCGATTGTGCTTGCAAAAGGGCAGCCCAGGCACCTCGCGGGGCGGGGGTCAAACTGACAAACAGGTCTGGCGCCGATTTCGCAATGGTCTCGGCCACCACGGCGAGTCGGCCCACAGAACCGTCAGCGGCGCGAAAGCTGAGTTCCGCATTACTGATGCCGGGGGGAAGCAGCGCAGGTTCCGCCCAGACCTCAATAAATCCCGGACTTCGGCCGGTACTTGCAGATATCTTCAGCCAGGGAGCAGAAGCAGAGATTTGGATCGCAGTCCCACTGGGCGGGGCCTGAAACTTCACAACATGAGGAACCGAGACGCTACTTCCTTCGAGCACAGAAAGGCTCAAACGTGTCGGCGTCAATTGCAAACCCTCAGTGACGGTCAAAACCCAGGCTTGGGTAACGGCAGCGCCTGTCGCGTCTTCTGCCCGCAAAGTCAGTGGATGAATTCCGCTTTGCCGTGGTGTGCCTTCGAGCACTCTTCCGTTCAGTTGTATCCCTGTTGGCAATTGCCCTGAAATCAAGGCTAACTTCAGCGGTGCCGTGCCACCGACCACTTGGATTTCGGAGCGTAGGCTTCGCCCCAATGCGATCGTGAGAGGCAGGCTTTCCGACCGGATTTCAAAGCTACCGCTGACCTGAAACTCGTAGGATCGGCGAGCCCGGGCACCGTTGGCATCGATCACCTCAAGAGTCAGCGGAAAGATTCCAGCCTGCGTCGGAGAACCGGTCAGGCTCCCTGTGCTTGCCTGCAAAGTGAGGCCCGGCGGCACGGAACCATTCAAAACGGTAAATTGAAACGGCGCACTTCCACCCAAACGCCTCGCCGCCCAGGAGACAGTCTCGCCCAGGCGCAAGCTGGTTGGGCTCGCTTCCAGTTCCAGCACTGGATTCACCGTCAGGCGAAACTCACGCATCACAGCAACACCTTGCGGCCCCAATAAATTGACCTCAAAAATAGAGGTCCCTGCCTGAGTGGGAATCCCTTCAATCTCTCCTTCATCAAACTTCAAGCCTGCCGGAATGGAGGCTTCGCCAAAAGCCAGCGCCCAATAAATGCCTGGCAGATTGGATTGAAATTGAATCGTGGTTTTGTAGCGCACCCCTAAGGTAGCCGCCGGAAGAATCGCCCCCGTCAGAAATCGCGGTCCATCCACGACCCTCAGTTCAAATCGTTTCTGCGCGGCAGCTCCCGCCGAATCACGCACCCGAAGCACAAACGTAGTAAAGCCTAGAGCCTGAAAGACACCGCTAATCGCTCCAGTAGTCAGGTTTAGGTTCAACCCTTGTGGCAACGTCCCCTCAACCAGATCCCACTGGTAGGGTGCTGTGCCCCCCACCACCACCGGTCGAATCCTTGCCAGCGAATCGAAGGCATACGGCCCACCCAGATTGACGCTCGTGAGCCCCAGTGCCGGATTCACCAGCAGGGAAACAGAAACCGAAGCACTGGCCCCCAGGCTATCTGTGACGAGAACTTGAAAGACATAGGTGCCGCCCAGAGTGGGTCTGCCCAACAGCGTACTTCCATTCATCGCCAAACCAGGCGGCAGGCTTCCTACGGTAGTCCAAACCAAACTTCCAGTGCCGCCCGTTGCGCTCCAGCTAAAGCTGGCCAACGCACCAACAGTGGTTGGGCTCGGACCAGTATTTGATGTGATCCCGAGAGGAGAAACGATGGTGAGGGTGAAGGCCCTTACGGCAGAGCCGCCAAATCCATCGCTGACAGTCACTGTAAAGTTTGCCAACCCAGGGATCGTGGGCGTCCCGGAGATCACACCACCAGCGCTAAGGGACAAGCCTGCTGGCAAGCTGCCAGCCGTAACAGAATAGTTCAGCGTTCCAGATCCTCCGCTGGCCTGAATGGTTGCGTTATAGCTGGTGCCGATGCTTCCTCCCGGCAGCGTGCTCGTGCTGACCGTAATCGCGGGAGCGGTGATCTGAATACTAAAGGATCTGGTAGCTACGCCACTGGCCGCATCACTCACCTGAACGGTAAAGTTCGCAGTGCCAGAAGCAGTAGGAGTTCCTTGAATGGCTCCGCCCGTCTGTAGGGAAAGCCCGGCCGGCAAGGCTCCAGCCGCCAGGCTGAATGAATACGGTGGGGTCCCGCCAGCCGCCGAAACCGAAGTGGTGTACGGAGTTCCGGGGCTTCCACTGGGGAGCGTCGTCGCCGTGACAGAGAGCGGCCCTGCAATCGCGATGCTGAAGCTGGCCGAGGCAGCGATCCCGTTGGAATCTGTCCCGGCTAAGGTGAAGTTGTAGGTCCCAGCTGCCGTGGGAGTCCCCCCAAGGACAGTCCCCCCAGAGAGCAGTCCAAGCCCCGGCGGGAAGCTTCCCGCACTCAAACTGGCACTGCTTAACGCGCCTGTAAAAACAATGCTCTGCGAATAGCTTTGACCAACCGTTCCGCCAGGCGTCGCCAAACTGATCGCCGGAGTTGCCGAAATCACATAACTCACCACAGTAGAAGCCATCGAACCACGGGCATCCGTTGCCGTCACGGTAAAGCTTGCCGTACTGGCTGCCGTTGCAGTTCCTGTAATGGCACCAGTAGTCGAATTGAGCGTGCCACCGGAAGGTAAAGTGCCGGCGCTGACGGCATAACTCAAAGCAGCTGTGCCCCCGGAAGCCGTATACGCCCCAGAGAAGGTCTGATTCACCGTTCGGGCGATAGAGGCACTTCCGGCCATACTCACTGCAGGATTGACTACGATGCTGAAGTTCGCCGAACCAACATTCGACCCGGAATCAGTGGCTGCCACCGAGAAGTTGAATGTGCCTGCAGCAGTGGTGGTGCCCGTCAAGGCCCCGCCCGAGGCCAAGCTCAACCCTGCGGGAAGATTACCCGAAGAGACCTGAAAGCTGTAGCCGCTCCCAGTCCCGCCACTCGCACCAAAGGACACGGCGGGATAGGACCGACCAGCCGTCCCAGCAACCATGCTGCCGCTAACGACAACCGGAGAAAGAATGTTGAAGTTGATCGTCATCACCACCGATCCAGGACCGGAATCGGTAAAGGAATACACGCCGGTGCCCGAACCGGCACTCGAAGGAGTGCCCGACACTTGCCAGGTGGCATTGCCGCCACTGCTCGAAGATTTCGTAATGATCAAGCCGGGCGGCATCGGTGTCCCCGAAACAAAGTTGATATTCGGATTCACCAGCACGCTGATCGTCGTACATCCACTAAAGGCACTCAGTGGTGTGCCCACATTTCCCGTCACATTCACCGTACAACTGGCACCTGAAATCGCCAGAGCCGATTGCAGGAGACCAACAAGTCCGAGCCATAGTGTGAGACAAAGCCTTCTGAACATCAGCGAAACTTATCGGCAACTGGAACCCAGGCATGAAGAAAAGTTTTGTTTTTTTGCAAAGCCAAAGGCGAACTGAAACGACAAGACGAAGGAGGCCGTATTCTTAAGTAATGAAGCATTTGCTGATACTCGCGCTTTTGCTCGCTCTCAACCTGACCGCTCAGATCAAATTCAGCGTCGACCAGTTGATCAGCTTCGTCAAGAGCTCGGTCCGCCTGAAGCACCCCGACGCCCAGGTGGCGGCCTACCTCAAGAAAGTCAATCTCAGCGAGCAACTCCCTCCCGGCAAAATTGAAGAGCTCCTCGCCAGCGGAATGGGCCCCAAAACCTACGATCAACTCCAGGTCATGGTGGCAGCCACCGCTTCCCTTCCCGCTCCGAAGGTCTCTGTTGCCGTCCCCGAGCAACCGGTAGCCCAGTTGATTCCGCCACCCAGCTTCGTCGAGCAGCGGGCCCTGATCGAACAGCTCCGCGAGTATTCCCTCAATTACGACAAAACGCTTCCCGATTTCTTGTGCACGCAAGTCACCCGACGTTTTTATGACCCTTCGGGCCTCGAGTATTGGGTGAACGCCGACACGATCACCTCCAAGCTAAGCTACTTCCAGCGCAAGGAAGAAAAGAAGGTCCTCTTCGTCAACAACCAGTACAAGGAAGACATCGATTGGGACAAGCTGGGCGGCGCATCGTCTACGGGTGAATTCGGCGACATGCTGCGCGAAATCTTTGAGCGGGACACCGAAGCGAGCTTCCAGTGGGAGCGCTGGGGCACTCTGCGCCGCAAACGCGTTCATGTGATTCGCTACACCGTGCAACAAAGCCATTCCAAATGGGCCATCGTCTATGAAAAGTCGATGACCATCCGTCCGGCTTACACGGGCCTGGTCTATGCCGATGCCTCCAATGGAATGATCATGCGCGTGACGCTGGAGGCTCTCGACATGCCAGCCAGCTTCCCGGTCCAGGTGGCCAAAAACCAGTTGGATTACGACTATACAGAAATCAGCGGCAACACCTTTCTGCTTCCCCTGCGCGCCGAAATGCGGATGCGCGAAGGCAAGTTGCTCATCCGTAACGATATTGAATTTCGAAATTATCGCAAGTTCGGTGCCGACACTTCGATCACCTTTGATACCCCTGAGCCCCTGGCCGAGGAAATGGTGAACGAAACTCCCAATCGAGAAGTCCCGAAAGAGACCTCGGTCACCCCCAAGGGCAGCGTGACTCGCGACATTCCGAAAGAGACCGGCACGAAACCGCGAAAACCCTGAGGCTGTTGGATCTTCCAGCTTCCTGGCAGCATCCATTACAAGAATGAAGGCAGCGCGCATACACCGCTACGGCGGCAACGACGTGGTGGTAATTGATGAGGTTGCGGTTCCCGAGCCCCGGCCTGGAGAAGTACTGGTGAAGGTAGCCGCCGCCGGAGTCAATCCAGTCGACTGGAAGCTCCGCGAGGGCTACATGAGCCAGGTCAACCCCATCCAGTTCCCTTATACGCTCGGTTGCGATGTGGCCGGTCAGATTGCGTCGCTCGGTAGTTCTGCTTCCCGCTTTCAAGTGGGCGATTCGGTCTACGGTTATCCCAGCCTCTCCCGCAGCGGTGCCTTTGCAGAATACATGCTGATTCTGGAATCCGAATTGGCACTCGCCCCACGCTCCATCCCACTGGCTGAGGCGGCGGCCCTGCCCGTGGCAGCCATCACGGCCTTCGATGGCTTGTTTACCCATGGCAAATTGGAAGCGGGAGAAACAGTACTCATCCTCGGCGGCTCCGGAGGCGTGGGTTCTGCGGCAATTCAGCTCGCCAGGCAAAAGGGTGCAACGGTTTACGCCACGGCTTCCGCGCGGAATCTGCAATGGATTCAGCAACTCGGGGCCCAAGCCATTGATTACGGCACCCAAGCCACGGCCGATGTCGTACGGGATGCAGATTTATTGCTAGATTGCGTGGGGGTAGATAGTGGCATTCCAGCTCTCCCAAGCCTGAAACAAGGAGGGCGTTATGTCACCACGGTATTCTCGCTGCCAGCCCCCGAACTCCTCGCTCAAAGAGAAGCAAAGGGCCTGCAATACGGCATTCAACCCTCAGGACAGCGTTTGTCCGAGATCGCCAGCATCGTCGACTCCGGCTTCTTGAAGATTCCGGTTGAGCGTGCCTTTCCGCTCGAACAGACGGCCCAGGCACTGGCTGCCAGCCAGACCGGTCGTACCCGCGGCAAATTACTCATCCAGCCGTAACGCAGTTGCTACACTGCCGAGTATGCGCTTTGGCTTCTTTTTCTTGGTTGCGCTGGCAGCATTCTCCCAGCCCAAGACCTTTTCCCTCGATGACATTCACAAGATCAAGACGGTAGGAGACCCTCGTTGCTCACCCGACGCAAAGTGGATCGCCTATACACTTTCGAGCGTTGATGTAGCAGCCGACAAACGGGACACGGACATCTGGATGGCGAGTATCGACGGGAAAGAGAACTTCCGTGTCACCACCTCCACCGAGTCTGAGTCGTCACCCAAATGGAGCCCCGATGGCAAGTACCTCTCTTTCCTTTCGGCTCGTCCTGGCAAAGCCAAAGGCTCTCAAGTCTGGGTCGTTGATCGCCGCGGAGGAGAAGCCCAGCAGTTTACAGAAGTCAAAGGGCGGCTGAGCTATTACGAATGGTCTCCCGATTCGAGCAAGTTGGCTCTGGTCATCCGTGAAGACGAAGACGACAAGAAGGACGAAAAGAAAAGCGATGCCCCGGCAGGCGCCGAAAAGCCCAAACCCATCGTTATTGATCGCTATGCCTTCAAGCGAGATGGCACCGGCTACATTTCAGGGGCCAAGCGCAGTCGCATCTTCCTCTATGAAATTGCCACCAAAAAGCTCGAGCTCCTGACGACAGAGAATTTCGATGAAACGGCCCCCGTTTGGAGCCCTGACGGCAAGATGCTCGCCTTCACCAGCAATCGCGCCGCAGACGGCGATCGGGTTCCGAATAACGACGTCTGGGTGGTTGAGGCCAAGGCCGCTTCAAAGCCCCGCAAACTGACCCCGTTCACCGGCAGTGATTCGCAACCAGTCTGGAGCCCCGATGGAAAATCCATCGCCTACCTCACCGGCAGTGAACACAAAATGGGCGAATACAACATGAATCGCCTCGCCCTTGTTTCCGTAGAAACCGGGCAGAGCAAGATCGTCACCAGCAGCCTCGATCGAGGAGTGATGGCCCACCAGTTCACCAATGATGGACGCCAGCTTGAATTCCTGGTCAGCGACGACATGAACGTTTATCCTGCCAGGGTCAGCGTCAATGGCGGCGCGGTCGAAAAGATGGTGGGTGGCAAGCTGGCCATGATGAGTCTGGATCGGGCCGGTGCCTGCGTCGCCGCGCTCGTCTCGACAGACACGATGCCCGGAGAACTCCATGTCCTCGAAGGAGCAAGTCTCAAAAAGCTTACGTCTCACAATGCAGAGCTGATGCAGGGTCTCAAACTGGTAACTCCTGAAGAAGTCTCCTTCAAAGCCAAAGACGGCAACGAAGTTCATGCCCTCCTGTTCAAGCCCGTCGATTACGTTGCTGGCACCAAGGTGCCATTTCTTCTGCGGATTCATGGCGGCCCCAATGGGCAAGACCAGCATTCCTTCCGACCCGATGAACAACTCTTCGCAGCCCAGGGCTATGCCGTCCTCAATGTCAATTACCGGGGCAGCAGCGGGCGTGGCCAGCAATACACAGTAAGCATCGCCGGAGAGTGGGGCCACAAAGAAGTGTTGGACCTTCACGCCGGTGTCGACCACGTCGTCAAGCTTGGTATCGCCGACCCTGACAAATTGGGAGTCGGCGGCTGGAGCTACGGCGGCATCCTCACCAATTACCTGATCGCCAGCGACACCAGATTTAAAGTCGCTACCAGCGGAGCCGGTGTTGCCTTCCCCTTAGCCTTCTATGGCCACGACCAATACATCCGTCAGTACGACAACGAGATTGGGCCACCCTGGCAAAAGGGTTTGGAACCCTGGATCAAGATCTCGTACCCCTTCCTTCACGCCGACAGAATCAAGACGCCCACCCTCTTCCTGTGCGGAGACAAAGACTTTAACGTGCCCCTTCTTGGGAGTGAGCAAATGTACCAGGCCCTCCGCAATGTCGGCACAGAATCACAGCTCATCATCTATCCGGGAGAAACGCACGGCATTGCCCGCCCAAGCTTCCAGCGCGATCGTATGCAGCGCTACCTCGATTGGTACGCCCGGTTTCTAAAGCCATCCAAAACTGCTGTAACCGGTTCGGGAGGCAATCAATGAACCGAACCCTGGCAATACTCTTCCTCACCATGACAACCTGGGGCCAGGACCGGCCAACCACCCGCAAAGTCGAACAGGTAGATAACTACCACGGGGTCCGTGTCGAGGACCCTTACCGTTGGCTCGAAGATGACCAGAGTGCCGAAACCAAAGCCTGGGTCGAAATGCAGAATCTCTACACAGGCAAGTATCTGAATGAGCTCCCCGGTCGGGAATCCATGCAGAAGCGCTTGCGCGAAGTCATGAATTACCCCAAGCTCGGCATGCCTATCGAACGTGGCGACTCCATCTATTTCTCCCGCAACGACGGCTTACAGAATCAATCGGTCTGGTATTGGCAAAAGGGTGCCAATGGAAAACCCGAAGTCCTGCTCGATCCAAACCAGTTTTCGCAAGACGGCACGGTGGCACTCGGCATGATGAGCTTTTCAAGAGATGGGCGCTACCTGGCCTATGGCATCTCCCGGGGAGGCTCTGATTGGCGGGAAGTCCAGGTGATGGATCTCAAGACGCGCAAGTTGCTTCCGGAAAAACTCGAGTGGCTCAAATTCACCGGGTTGAGTTGGGCTGGCAACGGCTTCTTCTACAGCCGCTTCCCCAAACCTGAGGCCGGCAAAGAACTCACGACGGGAGTGAACCTCCACAGTGTGTACTTCCACAAAGTGGGTACCCCGCAATCCGCCGACGAGCTCATATTTGAAGATCGCCAGCGTACCCGCCGCTATCACAACCTCGAAACCAACAGCGAAGAAACCATGGCCGCTCTGAGAGTCTTCGATGCCAGCGCAGGCACCAAAGGCACCGCACTATTCCTGCTCGATTTGAAGTCTCCCAACCGCAAGTTCATCCCCGTAGAGGCCACCGTCACCGATGACAACTTCAGCTTCATTGCCAAAGTCGGCGAGAAGGCTCTCATCCTGACAACGCGCAAAGCTCCCCTCGGACAGATCCTCAGCTTCGACCTGAAAACTGGCACCTTCGACAGCAAGCCCGTTATTGCCGAGAGCAAAAATGCCATCGAATCTGCCTTCGTCATCGGCGGCAAACTCTTTCTGACCCAAACCGCAGACGTCATCACGAAAATGCTGCGCTATCGCCTCGATGGCCAGCCGGACGGTGAAGTCCGCTTACCAGGCCAGGGGAGCGTAGGCATCGGGAATGTCGAAAGCACTGCCGGCAACTTCTTCTTCGGCTTTACCAATCTCAGCACCCCCGCCTCCATCTATCGCCACAACGTAGCCAAAGGTAGCAACGAACTCTTCTTTGAACCGAAGCTCCCCGGCTATGACCCCGCGCAATTCGAAACCAGGCGGGTCTTCTACCAGAGCAAGGACGGCACAAAGATCCCCATGTTCCTGCTCCACAAGCGTGGGCTGAAGCTGGATGGCACCAACCCAACTCTGCTCTATGGCTATGGTGGGTTTGCCTTGAATTCCCCGCCCTACTTCGATTCCCTGCGCCTGGCTTTACTTGAAAAAGGTTTTGTTTACGCCAGCGCCAACATCCGCGGCGGAGCCGAATACGGCGAGGCCTGGCATGAACAAGGCACCAAGCTGAAAAAGCAAAACGTCTTTGACGACTTCATTGCCGCAGCAGAGTGGCTGATCGCCAACCGTTACACCTCCAGCGAGAAGCTGGCCGTCAATGGAGTCTCCAACGGTGGCTTGCTAGTCGGTGCAGTGATCAATCAACGTCCCGATCTGTTCCGTGCCGCAGTCCCTCAGGTCGGCGTCATGGACATGTTGCGCTTCCAGAAATTCACGGCCGGCGCGGGCTGGATCGGCGACTACGGTTCCAGCGACAACAAGCAAGAATTTGAGGCCCAGTACGCCTATTCACCCATCCACAACATTCGGGTTAAGGCCAAGTACCCGGCCGTGTTGATCACAACGGCCGATCATGATGATCGCGTTGTACCCGCACACTCCTTCAAGTACGCCGCAACCCTCCAGGAAAAATCTTCGACAGAGCGTCCAGCTCTAATCCGGATTGCCACCAAATCTGGACACGGTGCCAGCAGCCTCGGTAAATCCATCGAAGAGCGGGCAGACATCTACTGCTTCCTCTTGCGCGAACTCGGCGTAGAATCTGTTCGCTAGCCGAGCCACTCCTTCAGGCGATCCCTGAAGTTCCGGCTGGCCGTCAGTTTTTGCCCATTATCCAGCAGCACAATGGCATCCCCGCGAAACCAGGGCTGGATCTCTCGGATGCGCTCTACGTTCACAATCGTGGACCGATGGATGCGCCGAAAACGCTTATTGTTCAGCTTCGCCTCGAGCGCCGACATTGTTTCGCGAATCAGATGGGTCACCCCACGCGTATGCAGCCGCACGTAATTGTGCTCGGCTTCAATCCAATCGATGTCATCAGTCTTCAGCAGAATAATCCGCCCATTCGATTTAATCGGAATCCGCTCCACATCAGCTCCATTCGATTCTTTCGGAGCCGGGCTCAACTGTTTATTCATCAGCGCCAGATGACCACGCAGGCGAGACAAGGTGTTGCGCAAACGATCTTCCCGATAAGGCTTGAGCAAATAATCGAATGCATTAGCTTCAAAGGCACGCACGGCATACTGCTCAAAAGCGGTGATGAAAACAACCAGAGGCTGCATGCGTTGTGCGTTGCTCCCCATGGCCTCAAGCCCGCTTTGGCCCGGCATTTCAATATCAAGAAACGCGACATCAATCGGCCGCGACTTCAGCATTTCTGCTGCCGCAGCACCGTCGCTGCACTCCCCTACAATTTGGACATCTTCTTCTTTTTCAAGAAGGCTCAGCAAACGTTGCCGTGCCAGTCTTTCGTCATCGGCGATGAGTACTCTCATGAGTCAAGTTCTCCTCTGGTTCAGCAGATGGCGGGGCGAGTTGCGGCTTCTCAAAGCGAACTGGAATGGTGATGCGAGCTTCCACACCCCCGTGCGTCCAATTCAAGAGCTCAAAACAATGCGCCTCACCATAGAGAGCCCGCAGGCGAGCAGAAGTGTTGGCAAGGCCAATTCCTCTTCGTTGCTGCGAACCATCTTCTTGGGCCCTTAGCGGATCAGACGATAGCAACGGCCCACTGTTAGCAACGAAAATGAATAAAGATTGGTTCCGTAGATTTGCACCTATTAATAGTCGTCCGCCAGCGGTCAGTTTGGAGATACCGTGCTTGATGGCATTCTCAACCAAAGGCTGCAAGAGAAGGTTCGGCACCAGGCAATCGAGAGCCTTCGTGTCCAACTCATAGTCCACCTCCAGGCGCTCCTCAAAGCGAACCCGCTCAATCTCCAGGTAACGCTCAATAAAGTCAATCTCACGACTCAGACTGACTTCCTGCTCACCCGTGTTATCGAGAGACAACCGCAAGAATTCGCTAAGGCGAACAATCATCTCACTGGCTCGATCTTTGCTCTCGTACATCAGGGAGTTGATCACGTGCAGTGTATTGAACAAAAAATGCGGCTGTAGCTGCATCCGCAATCCTGACAGCTGCGCCTGCGCCAACTGCGCCTCAAGCTGTACTGCCAGCAATCGGCCTTCCTGATACTTGCGATAGTAAAGTGCCCCCTGGTGGATCGCCAGCATCACCCAATACACCATCGCCTGGTAATCAAAACTGGTGACGATATCTTGCAGCATGATCTCGAACGTAATCGGACGCAAAGGCCGAATCTGCGGAATCACCATTTGCGAGAGCAGAAACACCAGCCGGACGCTAATACCAACCATCAGGCTGAAGAAGATATGCAGCGGAAGATGAATAAAGATAGAACTGCGCTCGATCGGAAACAGTCGCGCCAGCAGAAACACCAGCGGAGTCACCGCAGCCCAAAACAAACTAAATAGACTCGCTAGAAATACAGCACGATACGCAGGCGGGCTCGACGCCATGGTCGAAAAATAATAGTAGGTCTGAAACGAGGAGATGACGGCCATCATCACCCAGAAAAGAGTGATCAGCCACATCATGCTCCAGCCGCCCTGTCGCAGTTTCAATCTCCAACCTACAACCATTTCGTGCAAAGACATGTTCATTTGAGCCCGGTTCGAGACCAGTTCATCACAATTGTTTGTGGGGCTGTAAGCTAACGATATGGCTGAAAATCAATGGGATGCCCAAGGCTACGCACAGAACGCCCGCTTCGTTTCTGACCTGGGGCTGCCCGTAGTCGAGTGGTTATCGCCCCAACCCGGAGAGCAGATCCTCGACCTCGGCTGCGGTGACGGAGCCCTGACCGCCAAGCTCGCTCAAATGGGAGTCCAAGTCTTCGGCATCGATCATTCAGAATCGATGGTCCAGGCCGCCACCCAACTCGGCCTCAACGTATCTCAGGCCGACATGCATGCCTTCATCCTCAATCAACACTTCGACGCGATCTTCACCAATGCAGTCCTGCACTGGACGCGAGACATCCACGCCGTCATTCCCAAAGTCCGCCAGCACCTCAAACCAGGCGGACGATTCGTAGGCGAATTTGGTGGCTTCGGCAACGTGGCGGCAATCGTGACAGCCGTACGAGCCGCCCTGCAAATCGAAGGCGCGCCCCCCGCATCCTTTCAATGGTATTTCCCCACACCTGCCGCCTTCCGGTCGGTCCTTTCGAGTCACGGCTTCGAAGCCGAACGCATAGAACTGATTCCCCGCCCCACTCCCCTTCCCACCGGAATGCGGCCCTGGCTCGAAACATTTGCGAAACCTTTTGTTTTTGGCTTGGACGAAGCCACACAAACCAGAGTGCTCGACAAAGCGGTCGAACTCCTCACTCCCACCCTCAAAGACGATTCCGGTAACTGGACAGCCGACTACGTTCGGCTGCGCTTCCACGCCATCTTGCGGGCCGAACCACAAGCCTGAAGCCAGTCACTCAGCTTCTGCTCGATCGTTTGCTCCAGCGTCAACAGAAACTCTTTATCGTCTTCCCGTACTGCCTTCCGGCTGCGATCCACCCGAGAAAAATCACTCTCTGCCAAGTCGCTAAAGCTCGTGAACTCCAACCCATAAGCCTCATTGAGACGAGCAATGTTATAGCCGTAGCGGTCCTTCAGCCAGGCAATATAGAACTGCTTGCCCTCAGAAGCAGATCCCAGTTTCGCCAGCGCCGCCGCTCCCGTAGCCTCCCCCCAATCCAGCTCTAAACCATCAGCCTTCTGCGATCGAACCATGCCGCAAGCGGCCTCGGTACGCTGCCGGAGCTTCGGGGCAAGATCGTCTTCAAGCAAGCGCGAAGCCTCCCCTGGTTCGAGCAAACGAAGCACAATCCATAGCTCTGCGAAATCAATCACTTAACCCACATTCCCCCTTGTTTCGGTTTCTTAATTTTCATAGAATGACATCAAGTCGAATTTCGACCTGGAGCATGATGAAACCCATTCTGGCACTAACGCTTTGCCTCAATCTGACCGCAGCAAACGTAGCCCCTCTCGGCAAATATACAGCAGCAGAAAGAAAGCACTGGGCTTTCCAACCTCGCAGCAACGCTCCTGTCCCTCAATTTGAAACGCCAGCCGACAAAGCCTTCGTCAAATCTCCAGTCGATGCCTTCATCCTCGCCAGGCTGAAAAAAGCAGAACTCGCACCTTCGCCCAAAGCCTCCAAAGAAGTCCTCGTGCGCCGCCTGTATTTTGATCTTACAGGCCTGCCACCCACGCCGCAGCAAATCGACGCCTTCCTCAACGACAAGCGTCCCGATGCCTGGCCCAAGCTCGTCAATCAACTCCTCGACAGCCCGCACTACGGCGAACGCTGGGGCCAGCATTGGCTCGATGTCGTGCGCTTTGCCGAGACCGATGGCTTTGAGTACGACACCCACCGCACAGAAGCCTACCGCTATCGCGACTACGTCATCCGCGCCTTCCAGAACGACAAACCCTACGATCGCTTTCTCACAGAACAACTAGCCGGCGACGAGATCTCACCCGAAGAACAGGAGACTCTCGTGGCCTCCGGCTTCAATCGCCTCGGCCCGCTGCGCAAGAACGCCGGCAACCAGGAAGTCGCTTCTTCTCGCAATGAAGTCCTCACCGAGATGACCAATGCCGTCGGCGCCGCCTTCCTAGGTGTCACTCTCGGCTGCGCCCGCTGCCACGATCACAAGTTTGATCCCATCCGCCAGTCCGATTACTACCGCATGCAAGCCTACTTCGCTGGCACTCTGGAGCACGACTATCCGCTCTCCAGCCGCGAAGCTCGCAGCGCCTGGGAAGAAATCGTCAAACCCATCGACGCCAAGATCAAAAAGATGCAAGGCGAAATGGCCAAAGCCGACCCGGTTCGCAAGGCCGCCATCGAAGCTGAAATTGAAGTACTCGAAAAAGGCAAGCCGGCCCCGCCTCCTACCCTCTACACCGTCAAGACGGACATGGCCAAACCCTCGCCGATCAATCTGCTGGCCCGAGGAGAATACACCGCCAAAGGCGATTCCGTCGGCATGAGACCCATGGGCGTCCTCCTCCCCGAAGGCACCCCGGAGTGGACCGGCACCCAGAACCCCCGCACAGAACTCGCCAAATGGATCACCTCCAAAGAGAACCCCCTCACCGCTCGCGTGATGGTCAATCGCATTTGGCAATACCACTTCGGTCAGGCCATCGTGGTCACCCCGAACGACTTCGGTCGCATGGGCGGCCGGCCATCTCACCCCGAACTGCTCGACTACCTGGCCAATGAGTTTGTTGCCAGCGGCTACAGCGTCAAGCACATGCATCGTCTCATCCTGAACTCAGCTACCTGGATGCAATCGAGCGACACCAAAAGTGCCGTAGCCACAGAGAAAGACCCCGAAAACAAGCTGCTCTGGAAGTTCAGCCGCCGTCGCCTCAGCGCAGAAGAACTCCGCGATTCGATGCTCATGATTGCCGGCAATCTCAACCCCAAACAGAACGGCCCCTCGGTCATCATCCCCATTGAGAAAGAGCTCGTCAACGCCCTCTACAAACCCTCGCAGTGGCAAGTCACCAGCGACCCGGCCGAGCACCGTCGCCGCAGCATCTACCTGCTGGTCAAGCGCAATCTGCACTTGCCGATGATGGAAGTCTTCGATGCTCCCGACAACCTCGTAAGCTGCCCCAGACGCGAATCTTCCACCCATGCCCCACAGGCACTCGAGCTCCTCAACGGCACCTTCAGCAATGAACAGGCCGACGTGCTGGCCGCCAAGTTAGCCAAGCTCAGCGGTGGCAAACCCGAGCGCATGGTCGATGAAGCCTTCCGCCTGCTGGCCGGTCGCCGACCCAATTTGAAAGAGCGCCAGTTCGCCCTCGAATTCGCCAAACAGGCCAAGCCCCATGAGTTCGCTCTGGCCATGCTCAATCTGAACGCATTCTTGTATATCAACTAGGAAAAGCCATGAGTGAACACATTCGCTACACCCGCAACCGACGTGAATTCGTCACCGATGCATTCTGCGGTTTTGGAGCCCTGGCGCTCAGCTCTCTCCAGGCACAGGCCGCCGTCAAGAACCCGCTGGCCCCCAAGCCGCCCCACCACGCCGCCAAGGCCAAAAGTGTGATCTTCCTCTTCATGGCTGGTGGCCCCAGCCACATGGAGACCTTTGACCCCAAGCCCTTGCTCAATGAACTCAACGGCAAGAAGAGACCCGCCGAGTTTGGCGAAGCGAAATACCAGTTCGTCTCGGCCAATGCCACGCTGCTTGGCACTAAGCGCACCTTCCAGAAGTACGGCAAGAGCGGCATTGATGTCTCTGACCTCATGCCTCACACTGCCCAATGTGTTGACGATCTGGCAGTCATTCGCTCCTGCCACGGCGACATGGTGGTCCACTCGGCTGCCCAGTATCAGATGATGACCGGCCGTATCATTCCGGGCTTCCCCTCCATGGGTTCCTGGTCGGTCTATGGCCTCGGCACAGAGAGCAACAGCCTCCCCGCCTATTGCGTTCTCCCCGATCCGCACGGTGCCCTCGAAGCGGGCCAGCCGATGTATCTCAATGGCTTCCTCCCCGCCGTCTACCAACCCACGATGATGCGGCCCGGCAACAAACCCGTTCTCAATCTGAGCCTTCCCCAGGGCATCGAACTCGATCAACGCACCAAGACCCTCAAATACCTGAAGGCCATCAATCAGGCTGGCTTTGAAGGCGAAGACAACGAACTCGAAGCCCGCATCGCCTCCTATGACCTGGCCTTCAAGATGCAAATGGAAGCCCCCGAAGTCTTCGACATCAACAAAGAAGACCAGGCCACTCGCGACATGTACGGCATCGGCAAAGAACCCACCGACGATTACGGTCGCCGCTGCCTGCTCGCCCGTCGCCTCGTTGAAAAAGGCGTTCGCTTTGTCTGTGTCACCTCCGGCGGCGGCCCCGGCAATCTGCAATGGGACGCCCACGAAGACATCGAAGAGAACCATATTCGTATGGCCAAACAAACCGACCAACCGGTGGCGGCACTTCTCAAAGACCTGAAGCGCCGCGGCCTGCTCGACGAAACTCTGGTCCTCTGGGGAGGCGAGTTCGGCCGCAGTCCCGAATCGCAAGGTAACAAGGGCCGAGACCACCACAACCTGGGTTTCACCATGTGGATGGCCGGCGGTGGCATCAAGGGCGGCACCGTCGTTGGAGCCACCGATGCCATCGGCTTGCGCGCCATCGAGAAGCCCTATCACTTCCGCGATATCCACACAACAGTCCTCCATCAACTCGGTCTAAATCAGCATGCGCTCAGCTACATGCACCTCGGCCGCAAAGAAAGATTAACCGAGATTGAAGGAATGGTGATAAAAGAGATCGTTTGATCTCATGATCACCAATCACACCCTCACCCCATCCCAGCGCAGCCTTCTTTTCAATGGAAGCTGCATGGCCCTGATCGCCACGGCTCTTTGTTTTGCCATCCGCAGCGACGTCTTTGACGCCCAGGCCGCCGAGTTCGCCCTATCCAAGGAACAGATTGGATGGACGGCATCCACCGCCTTCTGGGGCTTCACCCTGGCCATGATCTTCGGTGGTCCGCTTTGTGATCGCATCGGCATGAAGCCGCTGCTCGGCGCGGCCTTCGTCATGCACCTGACCGGAGTAATTGGCACCGTCGTCTCTCAAGGCTTCTGGAGCCTATACAGTGCAACGCTCGCCATCGGCATCGCCAACGGCCTGGTAGAAGCCGCCATCAACCCTCTGGCCGCAACCCTCTATCCAGATCGCAAAGTGCAAAAGCTCAACCTGCTCCACTTGTGGTTCCCTGGCGGCATCGTCATTGGTGGCTTGATTGCCTGGTCGCTCACCGGGCTTGACGTCGGCTGGCGTCTCAAGACAGCAACTATCTTGATCCCCACTCTCATCTATGCCTGGATGATGTTCCGCCTTCCCTTCCCGCGCACCGAAGCAGTCGCCCAAGGCCTCTCCCTCAAGGACATTTATTCAGAAGCCTTGCGCCCCATGTTCCTGCTCCTGTTCGGCTGCATGGTCTTGACCGCAGCCACTGAGCTCGCCCCCAACCAGTGGATTCCCTCCATCCTTTCAAAGACCACCGGCCTGCCCGGCATCGCCCTTCTCGTTTGGATCAGCGGCATCATGGCGCTTGGTCGCGCCTCCAGCGACTGGGTCTTTGCCCGCATCTCTTCCATCCCGCTCATGATGGTCAGCACCTTTCTCGCCGGCATCGGCCTCTATACCTTGAGCATGGTTTCAGGCTCAGCTCCCACGCTCGCCGCATCAGCCCTCTTCGCCGCCGGAGTCACCTTTCTCTGGCCCACCATGCTGGGCATCACGGCCGAGCGCTTCCCACGCGGTGGCGGCTTCCTGCTCGCTCTCATGGGCGGCGTCGGCATGCTCAGCGACAGTTTTGCCGTACCCCTCATCGGTCGTGTCTACGATCAATCGGGTCCCGCCGCAGCCCTACGCACCGTAACCGCACTCCCCATGATCGTTTGCGTCATCTTTGCACTACTCTGGTTCTCAGAGCGCAATCAGGCACCCAAAGCGAAGGCTGCCTCCCACTAGCCACCTAGGAGATTTTCATCATGAAACGCAGACAGATTTTCCCCATCCTGGCGGCAGCACCGCTCCTCGGCCAAAACTCTGAAAGCAGCAAATCTGGCTTCGCCGAAATGGACATCACTCCCGCCATCGGCTCAGAGATTCCAGGCAACTATCGCAAGCAATTTCATAAGACTCTCCACGACCCATGCAAGGTGCGCGCCGCCTACTTCGAGAATCAAGGCAAGGCCGTCTGTCTGGTGGGCCTCGACGCACTCATGATCCCTCGCCATCTGGTCGAGAAGATTCGCTCGCGCCTCCCCGGCATCGAACTCATGCTCGGTGCCTCGCACAGCCATTCCTCCGGTCCTGTCGGTATGGTGCAACCCGGCGAATACGACCATGCTTCCCCTGAGATTCAAGATCTGGCCTACAACCAAAGCTCAGCCGCTGATGCCGCCTACCTCAAGCTGGTAGAGAATCAAACCGTTGCCGCCGTAACAGCCGCCCGTCGCAATGCCCGCACCTCCCTCTGGGGCTTCGGTGCCGGCAAAGAAGAGGCTGCCATCTTTAATCGCCGATTCCTCATGAAGAACGGCCTCGCCGTCACACATCCCAGACCCGGCAATCCCGATATCGTCAAACCCGCAGGCCCTGTCGATGGCACCGTCACTGTCCTTGGTGTCTTCAATGAATCGCAGCAACTCACAGGCTGCGTGGTCAATTATTCCTGTCATGCCACAACCAGTCCGCGTGCCATTTCCGCCAACTGGATTTACTTCATGGAACGAGTGATCCGGGGCCAATTCGGAGAAGGCGTAGTTGTCGTCTTCCTCCAGGGCTTCTCCGGGGACGTCACCCAGGTAGATAATCTCGATGACACCGAAGTTCCCTCGGGAGTGGAATACGCCCGCCTGGTAGGCGGCCGTGTCGGGGCCGAAGCCGTCAAGGTGCTCCTCTCCATGCACCCTGGGCAACCACAACCCATCACCGTCTCCTACAAGCAATATGTAGAAGGCCGACGAATCCCCGGCGAAGAACGCGTGGCGAAGTCCAAAGCAATTCTTGCCAACAAAGCCATCCCACAAACTTCAGCAGAGTGGGTCTTCGCCAAAGAGATCGTCCTGCTCGATAGCCAACTCAGCAAATCGCGCTCGGTGCCGATCGAATTGCAAGCCATCGCCATCGGCCCCGCCGTTTACGTCTCCGCGCCCGGAGAAATGTTCGTCGAACTGGGTCTCGAGATCCGCAAAGCAAGCCCCTTCCCCTTCACCAATCCGGTCTCCCTGGCCAACGGTTGTGTGGGCTATGTTCCCACACTCGCCGCCTTTGGCGAACATGGTGGCGGCTATGAGCAACGGCTCAGCAGCTACACCAACCTGGTGCCCGATGCCGGGCCAAGGATGGTGCGTGAGTCCATCCGTTTAGTCAAAGCGCTCTCTCCCTCACCGCTCAGCAAGCGCAAGCCTGGCGCGCCCTTCACCGCTGCGTGGGATTACGGCAACGTTGCTCCCGATAATCCAGCTACCACCCCCAAAAAGCCACTCGTCCTCTTTAACGGCCGCGATCTCACCAATTTTTATCACTACACCCGCGAGAGCAAGCTCGAAGATCCCAACAAAGTCTTCACCGTCTCTAACGGAATCCTTCGCATATCCGGGCAGGAGTGGGGCGGCATCACTACCCGTGAGGTCTTCCGCGACTACCGTCTCATTGTCGAGTGGAAGTGGGGCGCGAAGGGTTGGAACGAGCGAGAGAAGAAAGCACGCGACAGCGGCATCCTCATTCACGGCCACGGCCCCGATGGCGGCTACAACGGCATCTGGCTCGAGAGCATCGAATCACAAATCATCGAAGGCGGCTCCGGTGACATCCTTGTCGTGGCCAAGACCACGCCGATGTCAGCCTCCTGCCTGTGCAACGTCGAGGGCAAGGAAATGTACTTCGACCCCAAAGGCACCGTCATGACTCGCACCAGCGGACGCATCAATTGGTATGGCCGTGCCCGCGATTGGAAAGATGAATTCGGCTTCCGCAGCAAGTCAGAAGTAGAGCGTCCCGTCGGGCAATGGAATCGTCAGGAAGTCATTGCGGCCGGCGACAGAATGGTCAACCTGCTGAATGGCAAAGTAGTAAGCGCTGCCTTCGATCTGTCCCACACTCAAGGGAAGATCCAGGTCCAAAGTGAACTGGCAGAGATCTACGTCCGACGCATCGAGCTCCAGCCGCTTCTAGAAGCAGACTGGAAGCTCGCTGCATCGGTTTCCGCCTAGTCAGTACGCAACGACCAACCCCTGTCGCAACTGCTGGGGTTCATTTGGGCCATCGTCGCGTAATCCTCCGCGCTGCCTTCGTCTCCGCTGCCCAAAGCTACGACCACAAAGTCAAATGCCTCCCACCCTGAAGGGCGGGAGGCATTTGCATCAGTCGCAGAGAAACCGTCAACACCCGTAGCGGGAATTGACAGGTCGTTTCCTATCAGAAGCTATAGCGCAAGGCAATCTGGATTTGCCGTGAATCAATGCGGGTGCTGTTGATCACACCATAGGTTGGCGTACGCAGTGTAGAACCAGGCTGCGAGAAGTTGGCGTGGTTAGGCAAGTTGAAGAATTCGCCGCGAAGGTCGACTTTCTGCTTACCCTCCATCCACGAGAACGTCTTGTTGATCGAAGCGTCCAATCCCACAATGCCCGGGCCAATCAGTGTGTTGCGGCCACCGGTGCCGAAGCGGAAGTCGGTGATCGCCGCAGGGTTCTGGCCCACACGGTCGACGAAGGCACTGGTATTGAAGAATTGGGCCACCGTCTTCGGGCCGTCGTTTCCATTCTGTCCAACCACGACGTCCGGTGCACACCAGCCGCCGGCACCGTTTTGAATATTGCCGGGGCCGCAGAAGGCGCTGAAGGGGAAGCCGCTCTGGAAGGTGAGAATGCCACCAACCTGCCAACCGCCCAGAACCGCATTGGCAACAGAGTTCGAAATGCCAAACTTACGTCCTTTTCCAAACGGCATCTCAAACAGGAACGAATTCGTCAAGCGATGACGGAAGTCAAAGGCCGAAAGACCGCGATCCCGCCACAGCGAATTGTCAGGATCCATCGGGGTCAACGGGTCACCGTCGGTGGTTCGAACACCCGACCCGTTGTCGATCGACTTCGACCACGCATAAGAACTCAACAGCGTAAAGCCGTGCGAGAAGCGATGCTGCAATCGGGCCTGCAGCGAGTGGTAGTTCGAATGCGACGCTGCGTACATGTTCTGGAAGGCCCCGTTGAATTTGGGGAAGGCGCGATTGTTGTTCGGGTTGCCCGGCCGTGGCTGCGGCAAATTGTAGCTGGCCAGCCGGCGCAACTTGATGCCCGTAGAACCCATGTAGGTCACCTCAAGCGACATGTCTTTGGTCAGCTGGCGCTGGATCGCTCCCTGCCACTGCGTGACATAAGAAGTGCGTTCGCCATACTGATTGATCAGCAGGAAGCTCGGCGCTCCGGCCTGTGTGAAGAGCCGATTCCAGGTGAGGTTGGGCGTAACGGTATTGGCAACTTCCGCCTGGCGGATCGTGAAAGGAATGTTGCGAACGATGTCAAATACAGCGTTGCCGATATCCCGGACATAATAGAAGCCTCCACCAGCACGCAACACGGTTTTCGAGTTCAGCTGATAGGCGATTCCAAGACGCGGGCCAAAGTCATTGCGGTCGGGCACACCAGCACCCCGCCCAAAGCGGCCATCACGCACCAGTTTCCAGGTGGGAGGCGCCGGGAAGGCCGGATTGCCTTGATTGATGTCGCCCGTGCCGGCGCGAACGAAGGTCGGTTCGATCGAATTGTCCCAACGAAAATCAACATTCACGATGGCATCGTGCTTGTCGTGAAACGGCGATTCGTACTCCCATCGCAAGCCCCAGTTGATCGTGAGCTTCGGCGACACCTTCCAGGCGTCCTGCAGGTAAAGCGCCATGTAGTTATTGCGGAAGTTCGCAATCGGCGCACCCACTTGGCCCTCGGTATTCGACATCACACCAAGCAGCATGTCAGCCATCGGTTCCCCAGTGTATTGGCCGTTCCAGGAGAAGCGACCACGCGGCACCACGGCACCGATCTGGTTGTAGCGCAACCGACGATACTCTCCACCAAACTTGAAGCTGTGCTTGCCCTTGGTCCACGAGAAGTTATCGCTCCACTGGAAGGTCGTGTTCCAGTTGACGAAGGGGCAGTCATTGCACTCACCCACATTGCTGAAGCCGGAAATCTGAAACACAGGGATCCCCCAGAACAACGGGTCCTGCGAGACACCCTGCAGGCCCAGCTCTCCAACGACATTGCGAACCCCAGCACGCTGCTGCGTGTTCTTCGAATTGAAGTAGTTCATGCCGAACTTGAATTCATTCACCTTGTTGGAACCAATAACCGCCGTGTGGCCGATCACCCCTTGCTGACCTAGAATTTCAACATCGTTTCCTTGGTCGAAAATCGCAGAAGGAATGTATTGCGGCTCTTTCGTCTGGCTGAAGCGGAAAAAGTAGGTTTGATTCTGTGTTCCCGTCCAATCCGCACGCGTCGTGAACTGGTTGCCATCGGTTCGGCGACCTTCATCATTCAAGTAATTGTTGGCAATCCCCAACGCACCGCCGCCACCCTGGTTCGGGTTCGGGAAGAAGTCATTCAATACCTTCCGCGAGGTCGGAGCGATGCGGCTGTCCGGAATCGTCGCGTTCGGAAAGTTCGTACCAGGATTCAGAGGATCACGAATCGCGCGATTCAGAAAACCAAAGTTGCCAGATCGGAAGCGCGCGTCAGGCAGCGTACCCGTCTGGGTCAAAGACCGGCGCTCCCGCAGGCCTTCATAGTTCACCATGAAGAAGAGTTTGTCCTTGCCGTTAAACAGTTTTGGGATGATCACCGGTCCCGAGAACGTGCCGCCAAACTGATTGCGCTTGAAGGGCGGGTTCACACGGGCAAAGAAGTTGCGCGCATCGAAGTAGGAGTTTCTCAAGAACTCAAAGGCAACGCCGTGATACTGGTTCGACCCAGACTTCGTACTCACGTTCACCTGAGCAATGCCACGTCCATACTCTGCTCCAAACACACCAGACTCAACCTTGAATTCCTGCAGCGCATCAATCGAGGGCAAAAAGAGATAGGTATTGAAGTTGGGGTCGGTATTTTCCATACCATCAAGCGAGTAGTGGTTGTAGTGAACACGTTGTCCTGCGACATTGAGCGCAAAGCTGTTGCGTGCGCCGCCCATGCGCTGCTGGCCCTGTGAAGAAGCCGGCCCATTCGTTGTCGATCCGGGAATCAGCGAAGCAAGCTGCAGGTAGTTGCGCCCGTTCAGGGGCAATTCCACAATGCGCTTATTTTCAATAACGGTACCCACCGATGTAGTTTCGGTTTCGAGCACCGGCGCGCCACCAGTCACTTCAATCACTTCCGCTACATTGCCGACACTCAACACAATGGCCAAGGAAGGGGCCTGGCCAGTAAGCAACTCGACACCTGTGCGGGACTGCGACTGAAAGCCCTGCATCTCTACCTTCACCGAATAACTTCCGGGCGTGAGAGCGGGTGCGGAAAAGATGCCGCCATCATTTGTCTTGAGAGATCGGGAGAAGCCCGTGGCAGGGTTCGAGATCGTTACGGTGGCACCAGAAACAGCAGCACCAGAGGAGTCAGTCACCGTACCATTTAAATCGCCTGTGCCGGACTGCGGCAGAGCAAGGCTGGCTGTGAGCGAGACCACAGCAAGTAGCTTTAGAAAGAAGCGCATGGCCGTCATTTCTATCAAGTGCTGCTGGTGATGTCAATCCTAATTCAGCTACACTCTGAAAATGCTAAACCGAAGAGGCTTCGTACTTTCCATGGGAGCAGCGGGCTTTGCCGCTCAATCACAGGGGCTAGCACAAGGGGTAACAGACTTGGCCCAACTCAGTCTGGCCCAAGCCGCAGCGCGCCTGCGCAGTGGACAAACCACTCCAACAGCCCTCACAGAAGCCTGCCTCGCAAGGATCGAAGTCTATCAGCCAAAGCTGAATGCCTTCATCTCTGTCCTACGAGAATCGGCTATGGCTCAGGCCCGTCAGGCCGAAGCAGAAATCAAAGCGGGCAGAATGATCGGTCCGCTACACGGCATCCCCATCGCCCTCAAAGACAACATCGATACAGCAGGCATTCGCACCACGGCTGCCAGTGCCGTCTTCGACAATCGCATCCCAACCGAAGATGCCGAAGTCGCCAAACGCTTGAAGGCTGCAGGTGCCATCCTTCTCGGCAAACTCAATCTGCATGAGTTCGCTTTTGGTGGCACATCGGTTACGAGCTACTTCGGCCCCGTCCGCAACCCCTGGAATCTAACTCGCCACCCCGGAGGCTCCTCCGGCGGCAGCGCCGCTGCGGTCTCGGCAGATCTCTGCTTCGGTGCCCTCGGTACCGACACAGGTGGCAGCATCCGCACTCCGGCCAGCTACTGCTCCATCGTGGGTCTCAAGCCAACCTACGGCCTGGTTTCCATTCGTGGCATTGTGCCGCTCGTTCTGTCACGAGACCATTGCGGCCCCATGACCAAGACCGTGGAAGATGCCGCAATCCTTTTGAATCTCCTTGCTGGCTACGACCGCCTCGATATCGCCAGTGTCGAGCACGGCCGTGAAGACTATGTCGAGCTCATGAAGCAACCCGTAAAGCCCCTGCGCATCGGAGTTCCCAGAGCTCCCTACTTTGACATGCTCGATGAAGAAGTAGCCAAAGCGGTAGAAGCAGCGATCAGCGGCATTGCCGGCATGACGCGCTCCATCAAAGAAGTGCACCTTCCCTCTACCAGAGGCACTTCCTCCAGCGGAGAAGTCAATGCCTACCACGACGAGTATTTTTCCAAAGCAGCGGGCCTCTACCAGTTGCCAATTCGCCGCTCCATTCAAGGCGGTAAAGACGCCAAAGCCGTCGACTATGTGAAGGCCAGTTGGAGTCTGCAGATGCTCCGTCGAACCATCGACGATGCCTTCACCTCGCAGGAAGTCGACCTCGTGGTGCTTCCCACCAGAAGACGCATCCCGCGCACTGTCGACGCTTCGCTCAAGCGCGAAGAAAGCGACAAGCCAAGAAATCCAGAACTGGAGAACCCCGGCGACTTCAATGCCTTCGGCATCCCTGCCCTCTCCGTTCCTTGCGGCTTCACCAAAGCGGGCATGCCGATCGGGCTGATGATTGCCGGGCCGCGCTTCTCTGAAGGAAGAGTCCTCGCCCTCGGCCGGGCCTTTGAGCAGGCGACTGATTGGCACAAGCGCAAACCCAATCTGCGGCCAGATACTCCTGTCCCCGCCTTGGCCAAAACTGAAGAAGAAGCCTGAGGTTATTTTGAAGACGGTTTCGAGGCTTAAGCCGATCATTCAGAGGGCAGCCGATAGGGCAGGCCATTGGCTTCACGATGGCTGAGCCGTTTTTCCTTCCGTCGAGGTGCCTACAGTGGGCAAAGGTGTGACCGTCCCATAGGCACGTCCGATTTATGTCGGCGAAGTAAGAGCCTTTGAATATTTCAGATTCCTAGAGTGTTTGAACCTAAGCAAAGAGCATTCAGCGGGAGGACTGAGACTGCCGGCATTGAGGAAGTAGGAATGGTCGCAGTGAGAATCGGTGTGCTGGATTTCGAAGGTGCGAATAGTGGGGAAAATGTTCAGATGCCCACTTTTGGAAGCAGGATTGGATTTGCCGCTTGACGCTTTGGTTGTAGCCGGAAAGGTTAAAGGGCGAGCTGAAGTCGGCCTTAAGTTGCGATTGGAGACGATTGGGGCAAAAGTATGAGGGGTATTGGGTGTTTTAGGGTTGCGGGTCGCAGCAGTGGACGGGGAATGGGGGTACTGCGATACATGAGACGACTCAAGAATATGGTGAGGCTGAGGCGGTCGGATTGGAGCGGATGGGGACAATTCTAGGGTTACTTGGGATGCAGGTCTATTGGTGGCATGCGCTGCATTCAATTGAGAGCTTGACGGTGTGGGTAGAAATTGGTCGGTGATTTTCGCAGCCCGCGCAGAAGAGGATTTGTCGGCAGGGGAATCGTTAAGTTGATAGCGAGGCTCGGCGGCGGGTGGTTAAAGACGAATTTGAAGCTTCGCAGAATGGGGCAATTGCGGTTAGGGACGTGAGGAGTGAGACTTGGATGCCAGAGCTAAGAGGGCAGCATTAACATAAGGAGAAGATTTTTCTGCGTTTAGGGTAAAGAGGGGGCAATCCCGCCCCCCCCTTTTTGGTTTGGCTACATAGTCAGCGGAGTCACCTTTTTGATTCGCGCCGGAATTATGTAGTTCCCTGGCGCGCTTCTCTGAAGCCCTCCACCTTTGAGACCGTTAGAAGGGTCAACGGTTGTGGTTGGAGAAAACACCCTCCTCGGCACCTCAAGATCGACTTTGACTTCGCGTAATTTTTGGGGAAGGGCCAAGCGTTGATGAATCCGTTTTGCCTTACGACTAATGGTACTACTGGTCACAAAAATGTCTCCGTCAAGCCCGCCACGACTGAGTTTTCCAGTCGACCGAATCGCCGAAAGTTCCCCTGCGGACATGGCGCGAGTAACAGTCTCGGTTGCTCCGGATCGGAAGTTGAAAGTCGCAAGGAGTGGAGTTGTAGCCACGCCCTTCGCGGCAGAGGCCGTGGTCGAACCTGAGATCGCGCTTGTGACGGCCTTGCCCATTGAGGCCATGGTGCCTTGCGCGGAAAGCGTTTGACTGGCCGCAAAGGCAAGAACGAATCCGAAACAGTACAAAGTTTTCATAAAAAATCTCTTTCTTCTTTTTCTTATTTGGATTTGACGATCCCGATGACGGCACCGAGGCCGGCACCCATCGGGATGGAGTAGGACATTGGCTCCGCAAGCGCGGAACCGCGTGGAGTCTGCCGATACGTCGTTACGGCAGACTCAACCGATTCGATGGCTGAATTCTTGATGATCCGTTGCATAAATGTCGCCCGCGCTCCACTCCGGGCTAAACTACGGATGCCGGTCCTGACAAGTGACTGGAGCCCACCGAGCATCAAGCCGAATTTCGCCGCGGTCGGGTTAAATTGAGCAAGGCGCCAACAGCGCTGCGTCTGGTGAAATACACAGCGCTCAAAACTGGGTCCCGTAGATTTTGCTCCGGACAGCCAACTCCCCAACTGCTTGACGACGCTCCCCGCTCCACAAAAAACTTCGGCTTGGAATCCTAGGGTAAGCCCATCAACACTGGAGCAAGCGACCGTTTCGAAGGGAGCGTTCAGATCTTGCGGAAATGCTGCGGCGTTGAAGTAGAAAGTGGAAGGAGCCTCGTACAGTTCATCGCCACGTACGAACTGGAGATAGAAGGCGTTCGATACCCCATGTTTCTCTGCGAAATCCAGAAGCGCCCGCCAGAAATCAGCTTCGCCAAACAGCGGCTCAATGTGTTCGCCGATCCGAAAGCCGAAAACGATATCCCCCTTAGAGACAGGTACGTCGACACCGAAGGGCGTTTTGGCAAGTGCTTCACTCACGTCGATCCCGCGTGCAAATGCAGAGTTGGAGTCAGCGAAATCAATACCTGCCAAGTAAGGAAAATCTCGTCCCTCCCAGCGCCGAAGAAAGTCGTAACGCAACGGCAAGATCTGCGCGAGCGTTCGAGCGTCATTTCGAGCTTGGGACAAATCCTGAGGAAACGGCATCATTTCGCCATTCCCATCGCCGGGCAGCGGTGCCCCAAGCGCCAGAGTGAAGACACCGGATTGACGACCTGCATCGTCGAACTCGACGGCTGCAAACTCAGTTGCCGTTGTGCACGAGGAAACTGATTTTACTGTCTCCCCTTCGACACACAACCCGAGTTCCCCACCATATTCGAACGAAGCCACCCTGTAAAGAAGTGGAACCAGTGGGCCAGAAGCTTTCGTTGAGACTCCATAGGAACTCTGACGGAACCGCCAACATAAGTGTCTAAGATTGACTTGATCGCCAGGCTCGAGCACACGCGTAGCCATAAAGGTCCAATCAGCGTAACCCTTTTCAACGACAGTGACGGTGAGAGCCAGGGGAGACACATTCGCGAGCTTGAGAGAACGAAGCTCTACGAGGAAATGTAGACCAAGCATTACGACAGCGGAAAACAAGGCGAAAGGCAAAATCTTGCTGAGCATGCAAACAGACTACTTTAACGGCCCCTTACCCATCAAGCCGGAAAGTCGTTGCATGCTAACTTCGGCTCGGAAGAATGTTGCGTTGCCTCGCTACAAAGCGCTTTGACTTCGCTGCATAGCGAATAATCAATGGTAAACTTTTTCGCAAGGGAGGTTAGACGTGAGCAATGCGTCTCTAGGAAACGAATATGTGGAATATGTCGACTCCATTTTTGGAAAAGACGACCGACTGAAGAAGACTGCCCTTCAATTCAAAGACCACGCTGAGCGGACATTGGAGGAATTGGGGAAATCACTTGGGGGAGGCAGAAGCGCACTTGCGGACAATTCATTGACTGGCTACATCTCTGGGGTAAACCATAAATTCCGAAGTTGTCCATTGCGTAAAGATGGCAAGAGAATAACGTTTTCTATTAGCAAAGGCCGAGATACCTATTCCCTGCATGAAGCCGTCGAAACTGACGATCTTGCAAACGGAATTAAGTTTTGGAAGTTTCTCTTTTCGCATTGCCCTAGTGCTGAAGGTAGATTACTTGTCGCAACAGCACCTCGACTGTTTTTCCGAAAGAATAATCTATATTTGCGCGACATTCGCATAAACAATTCAGAGCTTGAAGCTAAAAAGGACTGGGAAATTTCCACTCTACTGAAAGGCGAACCAATCGAACCAGTTCAACAATATCTCTCAACAGCTGAAGTTGAAGCGTCTTATGCGATGCTTTCTTACTTTAGTGGTTTCAACATACAGGCAGATGGGAAGGTATTTGAAAGGGGCATCGAGAAAGGATACAGAGCATTTATTGTGATTGGATCTGTCTTCGGCGATCAAGGGGTAGCGTTACCAAGTAACCTAGAGTTTAGTCTAGATAAGCAGGGGCACATTTTGAATGGAAAAATGAAGTTTAAGGACAATTGGGGGAGTAAGGAACACCACTACGCACTCGTCAGCTCATGGGTGCAAGGCTCGATACGATACTTTGTTATTAATTCGGCATCGGGAGCCGCAAGCGAAGGGGTTGTTACAGTACTTACTACAGAAGATACGCTTTCGGTCTTGCTCGCTCATCCACCTGACGACCTTAATCCATGGCAAGCTCTCTTCAAGGTTGAGGTATCTCTAGATAGTGGGCGGAAACGCTTCCGTAGGGTTTCGCGCGTGTTTATCAGCAGAAAAATCGCAGAAGGCGGCGAAAAATGCATTGTCGAAGGGGCGGATGTATTTCCAGTTCCCGTAAAGAAAACCGTCCCCGAAAGCTAGTCAGTCACATCATAAGTAGAAGCCTGCCTCGCAAGGATCGAAGTCTATCAGCCAAAGTTGAACGCCTTCATCTCTGTCCTACGAGAATCAGCTATGGCTCAGGCCCGACAGGCCGAAGCAGAAATCAAAGCAGGCAGAATCATCGGTCCGCTACACGGCATCCCCATCGCCCTCAAAGACAACATCGATACAGCAGGCATTCGCACCACGGCTGCCAGTGCCGTCTTCGACAATCGCATCCCAACCGAAGATGCCGAAGTCGCCAAACGCTTGAAGGCTGCAGGTGCCATCCTTCTCGGCAAACTCAATCTGCATGAGTTCGCTTTTGGTGGCACATCGGTTACGAGCTACTTCGGCCCCGTCCGCAACCCCTGGAATCTAACTCGCCACCCCGGAGGCTCCTCCGGCGGCAGCGCCGCTGCGGTCTCGGCAGATCTCTGCTTCGGTGCCCTCGGTACCGACACAGGTGGCAGCATCCGCACTCCGGCCAGCTACTGCTCCATCGTGGGTCTCAAGCCAACCTACGGCCTGATTTCGATTCGTGGCATTGTGCCGCTCGTTCTGTCGCGAGACCATTGCGGCCCCATGACCAAGACCGTGGAAGACGCCGCAATCCTGTTGAATCTCCTCGCCGGCTACGACCGCCTCGATATCGCCAGTGTCGAGCACGGCCGTGAAGACTATGTCGAGCTCATGAAGCAACCCGTAAAGCCCCTGCGCATCGGGGTGCCCAGAGCTCCTTACTTTGACATGCTCGATGAAGAAGTAGCCAAAGCGGTAGAAGCAGCGATCAGCGGCATTGCCGGCATGACGCGCTCCATCAAAGAAGTGCACCTTCCTTCTACCAGAGGTACTTCCTCCAGCGGAGAAGTCAATGCCTACCACGACGAGTATTTTTCCAAAGCAGCAGGCCTCTACCAGTTGCCAATTCGCCGCTCCATTCAAGGCGGTAAAGACGCCAAAGCCGTCGACTACGTGAAGGCCAGTTGGAGTCTGCAGATGCTCCGTCGAACCATCGACGATGCCTTCACCTCGCAGGAAGTCGACCTCGTGGTGCTTCCCACCAGAAGACGCATCCCGCGCACTGTCGAAACTTCGCTCAAGCGCGAAGAAAGCGACAAGCCAAGAAATCCAGAACTGGAGAACCCCGGCGACTTCAATGCCTTCGGCATCCCTGCCCTCTCCGTTCCTTGCGGCTTCACCAAAGCGGGCATGCCGATCGGGCTGATGATTGCCGGGCCGCGCTTCTCTGAAGGAAGAGTCCTCGCCCTCGGCCGGGCCTTTGAGCAGGCAACTGACTGGCACAAGCGCAAACCCAATCTGCGGCCAGATACTCCTGTCCCAGCCTTGGCCAAGACCGACGACGAAGTCTGAGCTAGACCATCAATCCATTGATTTAGTGAACGGTGTACGGTGCCTTGAGAGCGAAGGGCGCAATCTGCACGTCAAAGCTCTCGCCATTGGCTCGCACCATCTGATACGTCCCGGTCATCTGCCCTGTCGGGGTTTCCAGCTTGCACCATGAGGAATATTGAAAGGCTTCACCCGGAGCAAGCACAGGCTGTTTCCCCACCACTCCCGGCCCCTTCACTTCTTTCAACTTCTCGGTGGCATCCGTAATCATCCAGTGCCGCGTCACCAGTTGCACGGATTGTGCACTGCGATTGGAAATCCGTATGGTGTATTCAAACACCCACAGCCCTTGCATTGGCTTGGAATTTTCCGGGGAATGACGAGACAACACCTCCACGCGGATGTCCTCCGTGGTGGCATCCGATAACGGACCAAGTTCTGAAAACGAGCTACTCATGGCGAGACCTCTCAGAATAGCAATCCTGGCCTGCCCCAGATTAAGAAATTGGCGTTGAGGATGTCCGCTTTTCCGTTGAAAGTAGGCAACTCTCTAGAAACTAGCTAAGCAGCTTTTGTCTTAGCATGGGAACGCAGCTTGCAGGCAGCCTGCAAAGAAGCTATGAGTTGGGGCATGTG
>JBIITX010000067.1:0-12135 GCA_044340255.1 Bryobacter sp.
TGTAGGTGGATTGCTCGAGCGGGATGGGTTTGTTCGCGGTATCGCGGAGTTCTGGCAGGAAGGGTTGGTTGTTGATCCACTCGGAGGGAGTGACCGGCATGCCGTCGTAGTGGGCATAGAAGTTGATGGTGCGTTTGGCACCGGGAGTCAGGATTTCGCCGAAGACGATGGGAGCGTGGTCGTTCAACGTCAGCAGGCGGACAGGGACGCCGCGCTTCAGGAACATCTGCTCAATGGCGGCGGCGTTGCGGCGGACGTTGGGCAGGTCGGAAGAGACGTTGGGGATCTCGACTAAAGAAGCGAATTCTTTGAGGATCTGTTGCTGGCGCGCTGCGACGAAGTCGGCGACGGCGTCGGCGGCGGAAAGATTGAGGGTAAGCAGGAGAAGGAATATCGTCGGAGAGATAAAGAGCATCGTACTGCTTGGGATTGTAGCGCTAGAGGCCTGGCCAGGGCGCTGGTGAGGTGTGATTTGACGAGTATGCCGCAGGGGATTGCCGGCCCGGATTGCGGCTGTAGCAGGGTTGCGGCCTGCGAGGTTGATGGTGGCTAGTGGAGAGGGACGAACGCAGGCCTTCAACCGACGCTACTTTATGAGGCATGGGAGTGTGAAGTGGAACCCGGAAAAATTGAACTCGCAGGTGGTGCAAGCGGCAGGACCGATCGACCCTGCCGTGGCTTTTGCTTATGTTGAGGGAGAGGACGGAGTATTCGGCTGACCTGGTGTTTGCGTTGACTGAGACGCTAAGGGTGGCGCGTGGACCGCAAACCACATTGATACGGGGAGTGGGCGCAGGCAGGGCGGGCATCGTGAGGCGGCGAGGATTGGGGTGGCGCCCGCCGTTACGGAAGGATTAGACTTTGAGGCAGAAGTGCAAGTTTTGCAGGTTGGACGGCCATGAACACTTAGTCAAATGGGGCGATTGGCTATGTGCCGGATGCCAAAGCTTATGAGGTGGTAAGCGCGAGAGTGCAGGAAGGAAGTAGCGAAGCTTTGGTGCGGGAGGCGGTGAACACAATTACGAGGTTGCGAAAAAGCCTTTTATCTTTGTTAGCAGGAGCGATGTGAAGGTTTCGTGGGAATCGATCACTTGGGTTGAGAACTGGCTGGTGAGGGTGCTCTGGTTCTCGAATTTGCGTCTGGCGATGGTTTGCGCGAGCTGATGGGTGAGGTCGGGGCGAGCGCTGAGAATGGGCTCAAGAACGCTCTTGGCTACTTCGTAGACGATGGTACCTGTAGCTGCCACCACTGTGGCGGAGCGTGGGTCGCCCGTGAGGAGTGACATCTCGCCGAAGTATTGACCCTGGGAGAGGCGGCTGACGCGAAGGGGTGGTTGGCCGGGTTGTTCGATGAGGACATCGAGCAAGCCCTCCTGGACGAAATAGAGAGAATCACCGGGTTGGCCTTGTCGGACGACGGAAGCTTCCGGAGGGAATTCATGACGCATTGACTGGTCGGCAATGGAGTTGATCTCTTCGTCGGAGAAGGCATGGAAAATCTCGACCTGACGGAGGATCCAGCGGGCGTCTTTGGGCAAACTGGTCTGGATGTTGAGCGGGGCTGTCAAGACTTCATGGCGTTGGCGGGCGGTCTTGATACCCGCATGTTCGAGGGCTTCGAGGATCGAGAACAAGACGGAACTGCGGACTTTGGCGATGGAAGTTTCTGGCTCATGCCAATAGCGGACGAGGAAGATCAAGCCGTCGGAAGTGACTCCTTCAAGAAGAACATCCGGAGCTGGGGAGGCGAGGGGGCCTTCTGCCATCAGGGCTCCGGCGAGCAAGACGCGTTCGGCACGATTGAGGTCTACTGATGGGTCCAACGGAATGCGGATGACCTGACGTGTGCGGCCGAGTGGGGCGAAGACGTTGGTGATGGCGACGGAGGACAGATGCGAGTTGGGAATGAAAAGGGTTTTGGTGTCGTCGCGGGCATGCACGCGAGTACTGCGCCAATTGATTTGCTCCACTTTGGCGAGGATTTCTTCATCGCCTTCACGCCACTCGATCCAGTCGCCAATGCGGAAGGGCGGGTCGAGGTGCATGGCGATGCCGCAGAAGAGGTCGGCAATGAGGCTGCGACCGGCGAAGCCCATGACAATGCCGAGGACGCTTGAGGTGGCCCAGATCCCGGTAAGGGATTGACCGAAAACAAAGCCAGATATCCCTGTAATTGCGAGGCCAAAGATGAGGATGGAGAAGATGTGCTTTAGCAGCGAGGGGACGGGGCGCGTGAAGCGGTCCCAAAGCAGCACGTGCAGAAGTTCACTGACCAGCCAGGCGCCAGCGAGCCAGATTCCAACGCCGATGCCATTTCGAATCACGACATAGAGCTGGGAGCCTGCTCCAGAGGCGATCTCGCGCAGGAGATCTTCCATGAAGTAGGCGGGGTAGAGCAGAATGAGGCAGGTGAGTAGAGGCCAAAAGAGCCTCTGTAGATTAGTCACGAATTTGTAACATACCTTGGTCGTTATCTAACAACAAAGATATAGCAGTATAGCGAAGTTAGATGCCTTTGATCACCATGACGGTGAGATCGTCTGCCTGTTCGGCTTCTCCGGCGAAATCGTCGGCACCGGCGATGATGCGCTGTTGGATTTCGAGTGGGGAAAGGCTGGCTGAGGCTTCGAGGAGGTGGCGCACTTCTACGTCGTCCCACATTTCTCCTGCGAGATTGGTGGATTCGCTGATGCCATCGGAGTAGCAGAGCAGAATGTCGCCTGGCTCAAAGGGAATCGTGGCGTGGCTGTACTGGGCGAAGGAGAGCAGGCCGACTGGGGGGCCGCCGACGTCGAGGCGTTCGACCTTGCCTGTGGCGGCGCGGTACAGCATCGGTTCGACCTGGCCAGCGTTGACGTAAGTGAGGTTGCGCATGGAGGCGTCGAACTGACCGCAGAAGAGGGTGGAGTAACGCTCGGAGCGGGAGAAGGATTCGACTGCTTTGTTGAAGCTGCCCATGAGCTTGGAGAGGGACTCCGGTGGGGTCATGACCTGGGAGCGGATGGAAGCCTGGATACTGGCCATCAAAACGGCAGCAGCGATGCCTTTACCGGCGACATCGCCAAGGGTGAAGAAGAGGCCGCCATCGGTGAGAGGGACGAAGTCGTAGTAGTCGCCGCCGACGGATTTTGCGGCGCGGCAGACGGCGGTGCAGGCGAGGTGATCGAAGGTGGGGCTTTGTTCCGGGAAGAGGCGTTGTTGGACGTCGCGGGCAATTTCGAGCTCGCGCATCATCAGGCGGGCGGCTTCGGCATCGAGGCGGAGGCGCTGATTTTCAATGGCGGAGGCGGAATAGCTGGCGGCCATGGCGAGGAGGTCGACGTCTTCCTGGGAGAAGCCATCGGGTTTATTGAGGGCCTGGAGTGCGCCGATTACCGTGCCATCGGAGGAGCGAAGAGGAATGACGAGAACGGATTTTGTGACGTAGTCGCCGACTGGTTTGAGGAAACGAGGGTCTTGGGAGGTGTCGTTGACGACGATGGTTTCGTTGCCAGCGATGGCAGCGCCAACGAGGCCCTGGCCCATGTGGATGCGGATTTCATCGATGCCGTGGGCGACTTTGGTCCAGAGTTCCTGGGCCTTGCGGTCGATGAGCCAGATGCTGCAACGGTCGGCACCGACGAGGTCGCGAGCCATGTCTGCATTGAGTTGGAGGTTGGCCCCAGTTTCGCGCGCATCCCCAATTTTGGAGGCGTAACTGAAGATGACCCGAGAGATGTGATCGCCGTGCATTGATCCATATTGTATCGAGGCCCGGCGTCAAAGTCTTTTCTCCATTACAATCTAAAGATTGATGTCGGACCACGAAACAGGAGTTCTCCGAATGGAGCTGAAATTCTGGGGGGTGCGCGGGTCTATACCCACGCCTGCTCCTGAGAACCTGGGCTTTGGTGGCAACACCACTTGTCTGGAGTTGCGCCTTGCTAACGGCGAAGTGGTAGTAATTGACGGGGGAACGGGAGCACGGAAGCTCGGGTTGGACCTGCTGCAGCGGAGTGCAGGGGCCAGTTTGAATCTGGATATACTGATGACCCACTTCCACTGGGATCACATACAGGGGATCCCATTTTTTGCTCCACTCTATAGCCCGGCGAACCATATACGGTTTCACACGACCAAGCCTGCGGAGGAGGTGCGCAATATTCTGGAAGGCCAGATGACGCATCCTTATTTTCCGGTTGCGTTTGATTTGCTAGCGGCCAAGCGGGAATTTCATTCGATGGGGCCAACGCGGAGTGAAAAGCTTTGCGGGGGAGCACTGACGGTGCATGCCTTTGACCTGAACCATCCGCAGGGTGCGACAGGATACCGGATGGAGTCGCAAGGGGCGGTGGTGGTCCATGCCTGTGATCACGAGCACGGTGATGCGCGGATCGACAAGCAGTTTCGGGAGCATGCCGAGGGTGCTGATGTGCTGGTTTATGACGCGCAGTTTACTCCCGAGGAATATCCATCGAAGAAGGGCTGGGGACACAGCACGTGGCTTGAAGCTGTGAATGTGGCCAAGGATGCGGGAGTGAAACAGTTAGTGCTGGCACACCATGACCCGTCGCACACCGATGAATTCTTGAGGGCAGTGCTTGAGGAAGCCCGGCAGCACTTTGATCAAACGCTGATCGCCCGCGAAGGATCGAGCATCGTACTTTAGCCTAGTTGGCGAAGTACATGGGGAGGTCGCGGCCGTCTTTGGTTTTGACGAGGCCGCGGGGCTCGCAGGGGATTTGATCCTTGACGGCAAGCCAGGTGCGCTCTGAGAGATTGACGCGGTTGGGAGAGCCGCTCGATTCCATACGCGAGGCGAGGTTGACGGTATCGCCCCAGATATCGAAGGCGAACTTCTTGAAGCCGACAACGCCGGCGACGACGGGGCCGGAATGGAGACCGACGCGGAGGCGCCAGTTGAGGGCGGGATTCTTGAGGCCCAGCTCTTTCGATTTCTCGACGATTTCGAGGGCGGCGCGGACGGCATTTTCGGCGTGGCGGGGATCTTCTTTGGGGAGACCGGAGACGAACATGTAGGAGTCGCCGATGGTCTTCAATTTTTCCAGGCCATAGCGGGTGATGATTTTGTCGAACTCGGTGAAGTACTCGTGGAGTTTAGCGATGAGGTCCTGGGCTGACATGGTTTCACTGGAGACAGTGAAACCGACAAAGTCAGTGAAGCAGACAGTGACATCGTCGAAGTGCATGGGCGCGACGGAGCCTTTGTCTTTGAGCTCAGCGGCGACGGGGGCGGGGAGGATGTTGAGGAGGAGGGCTTCGGAGCGTTGTTCCTGCTCGGCGATCTGGTCGCGCTGGTGGCGGATTTCGGTGGTGCGTTCTTCGACGATCTGCTCGAGGCGCTGGTTGGATTCCTGGAGGGCGCGGAGGCGCCAGCGGAAGAGGCCCCAGACGAGGCCGCCGATACCGAGACCATAGATGGCGTAAGCCCACCAGGTGCGATACCAGGGGGGAAGGATCTGGAGTTGCAGCGAGGACTCCGGGGAGATCTGGCCGTAGGGGCTGCGGGCGCGTACGCGCAGCTTGTAGGTGCCTTCCCAGAGATTGCTTAAGTCTTTCCATGCTTCGGAGGACCATGGGGCCGAGGCGCTGAGCGGAGCATCGAGGGAGACCTGGTATTCAATGCGTTCTGTGGCGTCGAAGAATGGGGCGGCGAATTCGATGCGGAGGTTATTCTGACTCGGCTGAATGGAGATAGGCTGGGTGGGGGCACC
Organism: Bryobacter sp.; assembly: GCA_044340255.1. Taxonomy (GTDB): domain Bacteria; phylum Acidobacteriota; class Terriglobia; order Bryobacterales; family Bryobacteraceae; genus Bryobacter. The sequence goes on from JBIITX010000067.1 coordinate 5,715, forward strand.
CTCGAAAATGGTTTGTCTGGTGTCGGAAGTGAGCAGCCTGCGGATGATGGCTTGTAAAGATTGTTCGCTTGAGCTGCTGAGGCCTGGATCGAGGCGACCGAGCCGGCCATCGGAGCCGGCACCCCAGGTGATACCGTCGGGATCGGGCTGGATGACCCAGAGGTCTTCGAAGCCAGCGCCGATGAAGGGCATGGGGCGCCATTCGGAATCTTTTTTGCCTGGACGGAGGAGGAGGCCATGATAGCCGGTGCCGGAGATCCAGACATTGCCGTTGCGGGGGTCTTCTTTGAGCAGCAGGATACCCTTGGAGCCATCGGAGAAGCTTGTGCCGAGGCTGTGGTCGGGGACGAAGGCTTGTGAGGCCGGGTTGAACTTAATGAGGCCTTTTTCGGTGGCGAAGAGGAGGCGGCCGCCGATGCGGAAGATGTTCTTCCAACCCTGGGGAAGGCCCTGGGCCTCGGTGAAGGTCTTGATGGTGGGAGGGTTGGTGGTTAGATCGGTGCGAACGATGGTGGTGCGGGTGGTGGCCCAGACGATACCGTTTTCGTCATCGGCGATGGTGCGGATTTCTTCGCCGGGTGTGGGGATTTCGGCGGATTTGGTCCACGACTTGCCATCGAATTTGAAGACGTGAGCCACAGAGCGCATGGCGGCGAAGAGGGTATTGGGATCGATCCGGGAGAAGGCAACGTCGTAGACGACTTCGGGGGCGAGGCTGCGGGGTTCAGCCTTCTTGCCGTCGAACTGGAAGAGGCCGCGCTGGGTGCCTAACCAGAGGAAGGCGTCACGAGGAGTGAGACTCCAGATGGAGTCTTCGATGCTGGCTACGGGCTCAAAGACCGGTGGCTGGCCAGGGGAAGAGGGCTTCAGCCGGAAGAGTCCACTGGTGGTGCCTACATAGAGGGTGTTGTTCCAGCGAGCCATGGAGAGCAGGGCGCCACGCAAGCCGCTCGCTTCGCTGAAGAAAGTGAGCCGTGGGGCGAAGCGAACGAGGCCCTGGCCGGTGGAGAGCCAGATGCCACCCTGACGGTCGAGGGTGATGCCTGCGACGTAATCGGAGGGGAGGCCGGACTCTTTGGTGAGGGTGCGGAGGAGCTGCCCGTCGGCATCGGTGAGGAGAAGCCCGCCGCAGACGCTGCCGAAGGCGACGAGGTTGGGATTGATCTGGGTGACGGCGTAGAGGGAAGCATCTGCGGCGGCCTCGGAGATTGGCAGTTTGATTTCTTCGAAGCCTTTGGGGGTGGGGATGAAGAAGCCCTTGTTGCTGGCGAGGGTGAGGCCACGCGTGGATTGAAAGGTGCCGCGGATGTCGAGTTTGGCGAAGACATCGCCGCCTGGGACAAGGTTGAGAGTTTCGCCATCGAGGCGATGGAGGCCGATGCCGGAGACGTGGACATGGAGGACTTTGTCGATGAGGAAGGCGCGTCGGAAGCGGCCCTTTACTTTCCAAATGCGGACGCCGTTGGCAGGGTTGTAGAGGATGAGGCGTTCGGTGGTGCTGAAGTAGACGCCGGCTGGGGTGGCGACGATGCTCCAGACGTCACCGAAGTTACGCTCTGCGGGGTCGAGCTTGTCGAGGAGAGAAAGGTAGCGGGTGGCACCTGCGGTGTCGGTTGCCAGGTAGCCTAATTCGTTTTGGCCGCCGACGTAGATCTGATTGTTTTCGGCCAGAGCGAGGGAGCGGACGGCTTTGGAATTGGGAAGGGGGATGCGTCGCCAGGTGACGCCGTCGAATTCGAGGAGGCCGTCGGTGTTGCCGAAGTACATGATGCCGCTGGGGGCTTCGAGGGCGGTCCAGTTTTGGGGGTTGGCCAGGTAGGCTTTGGGGGAGTAGGTTTTGAAGACGAAGTTGCCCGCTTCTGAGAAGGCGTGTGCCAGGGGAAGGCAGAGCAAAAACAGGGTGCAGACGCGGAGGGGCAGAGCAAGAAAACGAGGCAGAAATACAGACACCGACCCTTAGTGCTCCTCTCAAAAGAAAACGCGGCCCGAGACCGCGTCTTCTTTAAGAATGTAGCATTTTGTGGGGTTGGTTAGCGTTTGTTGCGTCGTCTGAGGAGTGCTCCGAGGCCGACCAGGGCGGTGCCCATGAGGAGGGCGTTGGCGGGCTCGGGGACTGTCAGGATGGCCGGGGTAACCACGCCATCAAAGCCAGTTACATTGGTTCCGATTCGGGCGTTGCCCGGTTCATAGTCGAGCAGGATGAGAACATTGATCACTTCGACTGGAACTGGGAACGTGACTGTGTCTCTAACCGGAGTGCCGGTCGTAGGATCGCCGTCGGTTTTGATGATGTAGGAGTCTCGCGAAGGCCCGATGCAAGGGAAGGTAGCGCCGCTGTAGCTGGAGCGGGCAAGCGTTGGAATGTAACTGAAGACAGACTGTCCATTGGGAGGTGCGGCGAAGTCCTGTTGTGCGCAAATGAACTTGGTGCCGTAGACAGGACCAGTCGGCGGATCGAGATAAAGTTCATTGCCTGCAATGATTGGGGGTGGATCAGCACGGTAGAGAAATGCATAGCGCTCGAGGAATCCGGGAGCGACACTGCGATTAAAAAGGTTTGTGTTTATTGCCGGGAAAAAGTCGAAGGCACTGCGGGAGGCATCAGGCTTTACCATGATGTCGCTGGCAGTGATCAAGCCGGTTTGATTGGCAGCCAGACCTTGAACCGAATCCTTATCGCCCAACAAGCGGAAGGATGCGAAATCAAACTTGTTGAAAACAAGTTCTCCGATGCGGCAGGAACCACCGAAATTGGACGTTCCGTAACTGTTGAGGTATGTCTGTAAGGTGGCCTCAGGGCAAAGAGGGGTTCCCGTGCCAATATTAGTAGCGAAGAGGGCTGGAGCTGTTAGTAGTAATCCAGAAATTATTAGATTATGTACGAACTTCAAAGCGAAGTTTCTCCCTTTGCACGCGCTTTGGCTGTGGAGTCGCGGTGACGATTCCCAAAGTTAACATGCCAAGAGAGTAAGTTAAGGGGCGTTACTTACTAGTCCTGTACGGTTTTTGTACTGGTACTAACGGACTATCAGGACTGGGGCGGAGACTTCGTGGCGGACGGCGTTGATGGTGGAGCCGAAGATGAGATCTTTGATGCCGGTGTGGCCGTGGGCGGCCATGATGATGAGGTCGGGGGAGAAGAGTTTAGCGGCCTCGATGATGGCTTTGCGGGGGCTTTCGCGGTGGACGATCTTGATTTCGACGTCGATGCCCTGAGAGCCGAGGCTGGCGGCGATGCGGGTGAGGTAGAGCGTGCCTTCTTCGACTTCGGCGGTTTCGCTGAGGTCGCCGTAGACCTGGCTGGTGACGCCTTCTTCGGCGTGGAGCAGGAGGAGCCTGGCGTTGTGCTGGCGGGCGAGGGCGCTGGCGTGAGCCAAGGCGGTGGCATCGCGATCGGAGTGGTCGAGGGGCAGTAGGATGACTTTGTAGCTGGGTGGGTCGATGGTGGGGATTTCCGGCAGCGGCATGGTGTCGAGCTGCGGCACGGCCGCGGGCTTGGGGAGCCAGGGGGAAGCGGTGACCCAGATGAGCAGACCGAGGATGGGAGCAATGAGAGCGACGGCCCAGAGACCGAGGGGGCTGAGGGTTTGCCAGGCGAGACGGAGGTTGAGGCCGACGATGATTGCGGCGGTGAGCCAGGCGAGGATTTTGACCCAGAGGGCGTTGGCGAATTCGCCCATTTTGGCTTTGTCGGAGGTGAAGTGGATGAGGGGGATGATGGCGAAGGGGAGCTGGAGGCTGAGGATGACCTGGCTGAGGATGAGGAGCTGGTAGGTGGCTTCTTCTCCGGCGATGACGATGGTGATGATGGCGGGGGTGATGGCGAGGAGGCGCGTGAGGAGGCGGCGCAGCCAGGGTTGCATGCGCAGGTTGACGAAGCCTTCCATGACGATCTGTCCGGCCATGGTGCCGGTGATGGTTGAAGATTGCCCGCTGGCGAGGAGGGCCACGGCGAAGAGGACGCTGGCCATGGTGGTGCCGAGCAGGGGGGCGAGGAGGAGGTGGGCCTGCTGGATTTCGCGGACTTCTTTGCCGAGTTTGAAGAAGGTGCTGGCGGCGAGGATGAGGATACCGGCGTTGACGAAGAGGGCGAGGTTGAGGGCGATGGCGCTATCGAAGAAATTGAAGCGGCAGGCGGTACGTTTTTCTTCGACGGAGGTGCCGATGCGGCGGGTTTGAACGAGGGCGGAATGGAGGTAGAGGTTGTGCGGCATGACGGTGGCGCCTAGGATGCCGATGGCGACGTAGAGGCTTTCGCTGGTGAGGCGGGGAATGAGGCCGGTGGCCATTTCTGCGACGTTCGGTTTGGCCCAGAAGATTTCGATCGCAAAGCAGGCACCGATGGTGGTGATGAGGACGAGGACGAGAGCTTCGATGAAGCGGATGCCGTAGCGGGTGAGCCAGAGGATGACGAGGGCGTCGAGGCTGGTGAGGAGGACGCCGTAGAGGAGCGGCATTTTGAAGAGGAGGTTGAGGGCGATGGCGGCACCGAGGATTTCGGCGAGGTCGCAGGCGGCGATGGCGAGTTCGCAGAGGATCCAGAGGGAGTAGTTGACGGCGGGGGGATAGGATTCGCGGCAAGCCTGGGCGAGGTCGCGACCGCGGATGAGCCCGAGGCGAGCGCTGAGAGTTTGCAGGAGGACCGCCATGAGGTTGGACATGACGAGGACCCAGAGGAGCTGGTAACCGAAACGGGCCCCGCCCTCGAGGTCGGTGGCCCAGTTGCCTGGATCCATATAACCGACGCTGACAAGGTATGCGGGGCCCGAGAAGGCGAGCATTCTGCGCCATAAGCCGGAGTGTTTGACTCCGACGGAGGCGTGGACTTCTGCTAGTGACTTGTTGCCCGAGGGGCGTTGAACCATAGGTAGCTCCGAAGAGTTAACTATAGTTTATATCACTTTTTATAGGAGATGTGCCAAATCTTGTTGTTGCCATCTTCTGAGACGAGGAGGCTGCCGTCGTTGAGTTGGGTGACGCCCACGGGGCGGCCCCAGACTTCACGCTGGCCGGCATCCATCATCCAGCCACCGAGAAAATCTTCTGGAGGGCCGGAGGGCTTGCCGCCCTTGAAGGGGATGTAGACAACGGTGTAGCCGACGCGCTTGGAGCGATTGCCGGAGCCGCGGAGGGCGACGAAGGCACCGTTTTTGTACTTGGAGGGGAAGAGTTTGCCGGTGTAGAAGGTGAAGTCCATGGCGGCGACGTGAGCGGGGAGGACGACGTCGGGGACGACGGACTTGGCTACTTTGTCGGGGGCTTCGCCTTTGTGGCGGGGTTCTTCATTGGGGCCGATGTAGGCGAAGGGCCAGCCGTAGAAGGCGTCCTTTTTGACGGAGGTGAAGAAGTCTGGGACGAGGTCGTCACCGAGGCCATCGCGCTCCTGGACGGTGGTCCAGAGGACGTTGCTGGTGGGGTGGAACTTGATGGAGACCGGGTTGCGGAGACCGGTGGCGAAGATTTCGGGGTTGGTGCCGTCGGCGTTGTAGACGTTGATGGCGGCGCGGTTGGCGGGATCGCCGGTGTCGACGTTGGAGCCGGAGCCGACGGAGACGTACATCTTTTTGGTTTTGGGGTCGAAGGCAATGGAGCGGGTCCAGTGGCCTTTGCCGTAGCCTTTGAGGGCAACGACGGTTTCGGCGGGGCCAACGGAGAGAGCTTTTTCATCGAGCTTGTAGCGCTTGATGGCTTCGTCTTCGGAGACGTAGAGGTAGCCGTCGTGGAGGGCGAGGCCGAAGGGCTTGGCGAGGCCGGTGAGGAGAGGCTTGCGCTCTTTGCCATTGTTGGTGAGAGCGATGACGCTGCCATTGGCGATGCTGTCGCTGACGAGGACGGGGCCGGAGGGAAGCTGCATCATGATGCGGGGCTTCTTGAAGTCGGAGGCGTACTCGGTGACGGTGAAGCCCGCAGGGACGGTCAGTTGACGGCCATCGGGTTGGGGGACGACTTTGGGTGGGTTAGTGGCAGAGGGTGTGGCATAGGGGGCCGGGAGTTGGGGCTTCTTGTTCTCTGCCGCGAAAGAGCAGGCGAGGCTCGTGAGGATTAGGAAAATACGCATAGATTTTGGGGACGGGATGAGTTTATCACGGTGGATCGGTTGGGTTGGCTTACCGGGTGCTCTGTCGCTAGAGACACCCGGGGCGTTGTGCCTGGGCGGGGGGATTGTGATTCAGTTGTCGAAGAGCTGTGAGGTGGCTTTTGGCTTTGAACCTCGTTTTTTGTTGCGGCTTGGTTGGCTAGAGTGTGGAGTCCGCTGGCGGTGATTTGGGTTTGATTGCGTCGGGATCCATGTTTGTATGCTTGCAGAATTCTCTAAAGATGTATTCGGTGATGGACTGGCTGAGGGCGGGTCCGGTGGGGTGGATGGGTTCGTTCTTTGAGTCCATGTATTCTTCGGGAGTGAGGACGGGGGGCGGGTCCT
>JBIITX010000078.1:0-2996 GCA_044340255.1 Bryobacter sp.
GTAGGGCGCGTCTGAGCAAAACAGACGACCTGCGCAAGCAGGACTGCGGCGAAGATGCAAGGTCGGTGTAGCATCCGCTCTACCTTCTGAAACGCGATCCTGGAACGAACGGCTTGGTGCGATTGTCTGGAGTCAGGCCATACATGCCCCCGTCCGCTTTGGAGATTCCGAGCCAATAGTTGATGCGAGCATCTATGTTTGCTTGTGGCCACCCCCTAAAGTACATCAACTCGGGCTCACCTGTCGTTCTCGTGAATGTCGAATAAAGATAGCCAGCACCTTCGGCAATCCCCAGTTGCACCCGGTGAGCACGAAACTCCGTGGCATGCCGAGTCGGATTCATGGCGTCTTTGAATCCTGAAGCAACCCACGCTGAGCCGTCAGCAGCATGAGAACCCTCGTGCGCGGATAGGCTCGCGTTTGCAGCGCCGCCCTTGCCCAACTGTCCAGTGTTGAATGTCACCGCAATCTGTTGGCCCGTCCGATTGTCTTTTGTCTTTGCACCCGTTACTCCTGCAACCGCTGTGTTTGCTCCGGCGCTACCGGTATTCCCAACTTTGATCACGACGCCGTTGTCAACACCGGCCTTTCCATAGGCGTCGATTGCTCGTTGGGCATCCGCGTACTGTGAAGAGTTGGCTCCATGCTTCTGCTTTAGCGCATCCGCAGCGGTCTGCGCCGCATTCAACGAATCCTGAAAGTTGGTACATTCCTGAGCACTCACGCTGGAGTGGCACGTGTACTGCCCAGTAGGATCCACGAACAGAAGCGGATTGTTCCTGCCGTATACATACAGGTTCCAACTTTGGGGATCAGCCGGGTCTTGATCGGCGAACGGCGCATCAGGGCTCGTAAACCGCCCAATCCCTCCCCCGTAATACCGTGCCTGCATAAAGTCCAATCCCGTCTCGTTGTCTCGCTCATGCCCGGTATACTTCACCAACAAAAGCGGATCCCCATAGTTCATCCCACGCCCAGGCAACTCCTCTCCAAATGGATAGTAATCATGCCTTGAGCCCACCACCCCATCCCCGCTTCCGCTCGCCTTCATCACCAAACGCGTTGTCCCAAGATGATCCTGCCCAAGATACTTCGTCTCCCAACCCGACAACACCGTTCCCTGAATCTCAGCCAGCAACTCACCATCCAGCCCATACACAAACCGCCGCGTATAAGCCGTATCCTGCACCCCCGCCGTCCACTTCTCCACCGCCACCCTCCGGCCCTCGCCGTCATACCGGTAGCGATACTCAATCCCTCCCGCCGTTGCCTTCACCATCCGGTTCTCGGCATCGTACTCGTACAGATTCCCGCTCGCCGCATTCACATTCCCGCTACCATCATGCCGCCCCGTCCCCGTCGTATCCCCGGAATTCACTTGCCAACGGTTGTTCGGAAACTTGCCCTCCACCTCAGACTCAGAATCCGCAGAAACCCACGGCACAAAAGCCCCGTCCCCATTCCCACAAGACCCATCCAACACGGCCCGATTTCCAAATCTGTCGAACACATACCGTTGCCGCGCTGCCGCGCTGCCACACGCGCTCAGCCCAGTGTCCTGAAAGATCCTCAATCGGTTGATCGAGTCATAATCAAAGCCCTGCTGGAAGCTGAATGGACTGCCAAGGTGGCGGCCACTGATGCCATGCGACATCAAATTCCCATTGTTCGCGCTGCCATAACCAAAACTCAACTCATGCACATTCACGTTATCTTTGGCCCAGCTCCGGCTCACCATCTGCCCACGCTCATTCGCCAGGCTGCTCTCCAGCACGTTGTTGCCAAGCGTCACCAAACTGCGCGTACCACAAGCCACAGTCCGCAGCCCCCGGCACACCTCCCTCCTCTGCTGGTTCTATAGGTGCTTTAAACAAACTTGACCGACAGCGCGCTGCCAAGGTGATTTGACTTAGAAGATCTTGCCATCACACTCTTCATTCACTGCATGTTGGTATACCAGCCCTCGTTCTTGAATTCGGATGGCATTTCTTCGGATTCAGGATCTATCCCACGTTGTTCCAATTGATCGAACCACTCGTCGCGAAGGCTGGTTGGAAGCTTCTGCCCGCACCAAGGGCAGAAATCAATTCCGATGAAGCTATCTCCTCCATCCAAAACTCTCAAACCAAACTCCCTAAATTTTGGAATAAAATCCAAGGGGATGTCGGGATCGTTTAGGGCCATATCCAATTGCGAGCAACAAAACATACTGTGACTCATATTTCTATTTTACGGCCCGCAACAGCTGGCTTAGTCATTGCTCCAGTCTGGGGATCTGCACTTCCCAGATGCCTGCCTCGTCCGTCGTAAACTTCTAAATCGCCGTGAGTGTGGTCCCAAGTGTAATATCGTTTGGCCTTACCCTGTTGGCCATTCGACTTTGTCTTTCCACGAAACGGCTTCAAATCCTTCCAGAACTTCTTCTCGTTAGATGGGTCTAAAAACGAATTTTGGCCTCCCCCGCCGTCCCCTCCCCCACCAGAATTGCACAAAATATTTCCGGCCTGAATTCCAAGCGAAGTGCCCACATAAGTGCCTCCAGCAGCACCAGCCGAAGTCGTGAAAACCCCAGCCGGACCACCAGCAAACCCCAGGCTGCCCACGGCAGAGCCACCGAAAAAGCCAATAGAAGCCCCCAGTGCGGCGTAGCTGCCTCTACAAAAATTGCTCAAGTTTGGAATCTGGAAATTCGAGAAATAGTTGTAGGCCCTCTCCATTCCTTTAGCAATCTCCTCTCCAGCCTTTTCTCCCAGCTTGGTTATGCTAGAGGTTGCTACTGTGCCAACCAAAATGGCGGCTTCTGTTACAGTGACGGACGTGCCCGGCTTCGTCACCCGCTTAGGCGCATCCGGATCCTCCTCAAACATCCCTGTCGGGTCCACCATCCCCATCGGACTGTTCCGCACATAGCTATACAAATTCCAGCTCTGCGGATCCCCCACCTCCTGATCCACCAGCGGCCCATCCGGGCTCAAGAACCGCCCAATCCCTCCCCC
>JBIITX010000021.1:0-131235 GCA_044340255.1 Bryobacter sp.
CGGGGTAAGGGGGCTCAGACGCCACCCCCTTGCCCCACACCCCTATCCCCGCTAACGGCGGAGCAAATGGGCTAAGATCTTTGAAGTTCTCTAGTTATGGCTGGAGGAGTCATTGGGGGCAGGTCAAGGTCTTTTCGGTGTGTCCGAAAACTTCATCGTATGGGCGAATAACCAGGATGCTCTCCTTCTCCAGTTCAGAGTTGGTTTCGTCATTGATTCTCCTCGTGCATTGCCTGAGAGGGAAGATTCTATCCTTTGAAAGAGTTCCGTCCGATAAGTCTTTGAAGGTTTGAGCCAGGGACGATTTCATAGATCCATTAGGTGCGTAAATGGCGTATGCCCGCCTTGTTGAAAAGTCGAGTTGCGTGCTGAGCTTCTTTATTCCGTAGCAGTTTTCGAGGCTGATATTTAGCTTTTTCATAGAGGTGCCCCCGTCATTGTCCTAAGTGCAAATTTTGAGTATAGTCATACGGGCGGAGGGATTGGCCGTAGTGGTCTGTTTCCCTGGAACATTGGACGGATGTATAGAGGACAGGTTGGTTCGGCTCTGACCTGTTTCGCCGCAACCTGAGATCTTCCAGCAAGGGCTGGAACGAATTTCCAGTTGATAGGTATTCCGGAAGTTGGCCACAAAAGGCAATATGGGAAGCCACCCGGCGCTCCGTTCGGACGGATCACTTTCCATCCGGCAGTTGGCACAATGAATCGCTTTTTTTGAATTGTCGGGCAAAGTACATCACCTTTGCCGGCGGTCCGAGCGGTTGCAGAAGCGAGGAAAGAATGACGTTGGGATCAAGAACAACTCGGATCATGCCGTCCGCCTAGAGACTTGGCTGACTTCGGGCCTGTCGCGCGGCCGCAATCTCGGCGTCGATCTCCTCCACAGACATGCTGACAAGCCCAGTCTCCCGAGTATGAACCCAGGATTCCTTGAGCCAGGCGGGTGCCTCTTCGGCACCCTGTTCCGGCGATGATCGTAGCACCGCGAGAAGTTCCGCATTGGGCAAGCGACTCTCGGAAACCCGCAGCGCATGAAGAATCACATCTTGCGGATCTTTGAATCCCCCGCTCCGGAGGCGCTCTTGAATCAACTCCTCAACTTCTGGCCATGTGATTTCGATATTCACGGTTCCTTGCCCCTCTTTTCCACATTACCGGATGTCGGGAAGGCGGTCACCCCCTATCCGAATTCGCTCGTACGCAGACCCTAACCCGTCCACAACTTTTTTTCGCCTCGATCTCCCCACCCCTCAATCACTTACGCCAACCCATGGTTCGGAATCGACTTTCAAATTGGTAGCTTGTCACCGGAGTCACCCCTTTGTCTCCACCACTTCAAATCAAGGATGTTTACCATGTCGACCCAAGCTCAGATCGATGCCAATCGCGCTAATGCTCAACTATCAACAGGCCCCAAGACCGACGAAGGCAAAGCCAAATCTTCAGCCAACGCCCGCCGCCACGGCCTCCTCTCCGCCTCCGGTGCCTACTTCACCGAAGCCGAACAACGTGACTACGAAGAACTCGAAAACAATCTCCTCAAAGAGTGCCTCCCCGGTTCCGAACTCGAACACCAGGCCTTCCTCCGCTATGCCTTCAACACCTACCAGGTCATGCGCGCCCAGCGCCTCGAAGTCGAAGCCCAGGACAACTTCCTCGACAACCCCGGCGACGAAAAATACTTCGCCCAAATGGAACGCATGGTCAAAATCACCGGCATGCTCGAACGCCGTGCCGACAAAGCGTTGAACGAGCTCAGACGCCTCCAGCGAGACCGCATCTCAGCCCTCGACATCCACAACGAACTCTACCTCCTCGAGAAAAAGGTCCCCCTCCCCCTCACCCTACCCGTCGCCGAAATGCGAAAAACCAAACAAAGCCAAACTTCCCCCTTCATGCTCGCCATGATGGCCCTCAATCTCACCCCGGAAGCCCGCGCCATCGTCGAAAATCAAACGAAGCCAATCCCGCCCCCAGGCTTCACATCCAACCCCAAACAGCGATAAACTCTTGAGCATTCCCATGCGACTCCTCCTGGCCGTCCTACTGCTCAGCTCCCTTGCCCCCGCGCAAGAATCCCCCGCCGCCACACCTCCCGTTGGCCGCGACCAACACCGCTCCATGATCGTCTCCAAGTACGGCATCGTTGCGGCCCCACAATTCCTCGCCTCCCAGGCCGGAGCCCGCATCCTCGAAGCCGGCGGTAACGCCATCGACGCCGCCATCGCCGCCAACGCCCTCGTCGGCCTCACCCAACCCTACGTCAATGGCATCGGCGGCGACCTCTTCGCCATCTACTACGAAGCCAAAACCGGCAAAGTCTACGGCCTCAACGCCAGCGGCTGGACTCCCAAGGCCCTCACCGTCGAATACCTCAAATCCAAAGGCATCGAAAAAATCGACCCCATCAGCGTCCACACCATCACCGTTCCTGGCGCGGTCGCCGGCTGGGAAGCCCTCCGCAAGCGCTTCGGCACCATGCCCTTCTCCAAGACCCTCGCTCCCGCCATCTTCTACGCCGAAAATGGCTTTGCCATGCCCGAGTGGGGAGCCCGCTCCTGGGTCAACAATCGCCTCATAAAACAACCCGGCTACGCCGAAACCTATGCCCCCGGCGGTGCCAAACCGAATGTCGGCGACACCTTCAAAAATCCCGCCCTCGCCGAATCCCTCCGCCAGATCGCCTCCCAGGACCGTGACACTTACTACAAAGGCAAGCTCGCCGCCAACCTCGTCAAATTCCTCCAATCCCAGGGCGGCACCCACACCCTCGAAGACTTTGCCGAATACGAACCCGAATGGGTCGAACCCATCTCCACCACCTACCGCGGTTGGAAGATCTTCGAACTCCCCCCCAACGGTCAGGGCATCGCCGCCCTCTCCATGCTCAACATCATGGAACACTTCCCCATCTCTGACTACGGTCACAATTCCGCCGCCGCCCTCCACGTCATGATCGAAGCCAAAAAACTCGCCTACGCCGACATGGCCCGCTACGTCGGCGACCCCCGCTTCACTCAGATCCCCGTCACCGAGATGCTCTCCAAAGACCTCGCCGCCAAACGCGCCTCCCTCATCGATATGAAGAAGGCCTCCTGCAAGGTCCTCCCCAGCGAGATCAGCCAGGCCCTCAATGCCCGCGGTCGCGAAACCATCTACCTCTCCACCGTCGATAAAGATGGCAATATCGTCTCCCTCATCCAGAGCAACTACGCCGGCTACGGCACAGGCATGGTCGCCCCCGGTGCCGGTTTCTCCTTCCACAATCGCGGTGCCGGTTTTGACCTCAAACCCAATCTCCCCAACACACTCATGGGCCGCAAGCGCCCCCTCCACACCATCATCCCGGCCTTCATGCAGAAGGATGACGTCGCCATCGGCTTCGGCATCATGGGCGGTTGGAATCAATCCCAGGCCCACGCCCAGTTCGTCGCCAATATCGTCGACTTCGGCATGAACGTCCAACGCGCCATGGAAGTCCCCCGCTTCACCAAAGGCACCTTCGAAGGTTGCGATGTCCAGATGGAAACCGGCATTCCCGATTCCGTCCGCCTCGAACTCCAAAAGCGCGGCCACGTCATCACCCCCATGCAAGGCTATTCGAGCGCCATGGGCAATGGCGAAGCCGTCATGCATGACTCCAAGCGCAAAGTGAATTTCGCCGGGGCCGACCCGCGCACCGACAGCGCCGCCATGCCGCAAAATCCCCCCATCCCCTAAGGAACAAACCCAATGAAAACCGGCGTTACCGTCCTCCCCGAATTCTTCCAAAACGAGGGAGCGGAGAGTGTTGTCGAAAGACTGGCCGCAGCCAAAGTCTCCATGATCGCCACCTCCCCCTACGTCATGGAAGTCGCCACCGAAAAAGACGGGAGCCGCGAACCTCCCATCGACGCCGGGGCCGGCTCCGTCCGCCTCCTCGACCGTCCCCTTTGGGGCAAACGCGAACTCTGGGTCAAAACCGCTCCCAGCTTCGAACCAAACAAAGCCAATTACCAGGGCCTCCGCTACCAGCCCGCTGCCCCCACGGCCCTCACCACCAAGGAAGGCGGTGTCATCAAGGCCTTCCTCCGCGCCGCCCAGGCTCGCCATATCGAAACCTACCTCCAGGTCCAGGCCGCCATCCCTCCCGGCTATCGCGTCCAGTTCGGCGGACCCACCGGCGACGACATCCCCCAGCTCCCCGACGGTCGCACCCCGCCCAAGCGCCTTGCCAACAATGGCTCCCTCGCCAGTCCGCACATTCTCGATTACACCGTCGCCCTCACCAAAGACATGGTCCGCGCCTACCCCGACATCAATGGCATCCGCTTCGACTGGCCCGAATATCCCCCCTACTTCCTAGATGACGTCTTCCTCGACTTCGGCCCCCACGCCGAACAAGCCGCCACCCGCATGGGCTTCAACTTCCCCCAAATGAAGGCAGCCGTGCTCCGCCTCTACCAGACGCTCCACGGCGGACTCACCAATGCCCACCTCGAGCGCTCCCTCCAGCTCGACGCGGGCCGCGACTCGCTCCTCACCACCCTCATCGACCACCCCGCCCTCCTCGACTGGCTCCGCTTCAAAGGCGCCCTCGTCGGCGAACTCGCCAAACGCCTCCGCGACGCCATCCCCCCGCGCATCGCCCTCACCTTCGGCACCTTCCCGCCCCCCTTCTCCACCGTCAGCGGCATACAATTCTCGGCCCTCGCCAAATACGCCACCGCCATCCACTGCAAGCTCTACACCATGCACTGGCCCGTCATCTTCCGCTTCTACGGAGACGTACTAAACAAAGCCAATCCCGGCCTCGACGAGAAACTCCTCGTCCAGGCCCTCAGCCACTGGCTCGAAATTCAAGATCCCCCCTACTCCCCCAAACTCGCCGATTACCGCTACCCCGAACCCGACGAACCCCACCCCGTCGGAGCCAACGCCCAGCGCAACAAGATCCTCCGCGCCCAGGCCGCCGCCGGTTCCACACCCGTCTTTTCCTTCATCCACGGCTACGGCCCGGTCGAAGACTTCAAAAAGCGCCTCGCCATAGGTCGCGCCGCCTCCACCCACGGCATCTGGGTCAACCGCTACGGCTACCTCCGCAACGAAAAGATCGCCCTACTTGCGGCGGGCTAGCTGCAAAGCCTTCATCCTCTTGTGGAGGTTTGTCCGCTCAAGCCCTAGAGAACGTGCGGCTTGCGACACATTCCACCCTGTCTCGTCCAGGGCCTTCAATAGCGCGTCCCGCTCGGCCGACTCCCTCGCCTCATGCAGTGTGTTCCGGCTCGAGCCGGCCACCTCCCGCGCCAGGCTGATCTCTACCGGCACCGCATCCTCGCCAATCACATCCCCAGGCGAGAGGATCGCCATCCGCTCCACAATGTTGCGCAGCTCGCGGGCATTCCCCGGCCAGTGGTAGCTCGAGAGCGCCTCAACCGCTGCCATATCCATCTTCTTTGGCTTGAAGGAGTTACGGCGACAAAACTCATCCAGAAAATAATCGACCATCGCCCCAATATCCGCACTCCGCTCCCGCAGGCTCGGCACCCGGATCGGCATCACCGACAGCCGGTAGTAGAGGTCCTCCCGAAACTGCTGCTTCTGCGCCAACACCGCCAGATCCTTGTTGGTCGCACTCACCACCCTTACCTGTACCCGGATCGCGTGCTCCCCACCTACCCGGTGAAACTCCCCTTCCTGCAACACCCGCAACAGCTTCGCCTGGCTCGCCGGAGCCAGATCCCCGATCTCATCGAGAAAGAGCGTCCCATTGTCGGCCATCTCAAACTTGCCCCGCCGCAGCGCCGTCGCCCCCGTAAACGACCCCTTCTCGTGCCCAAACAGCTCGCTCTCAATCAGCTCATTCGGGATCGCCGCACAGTTCACCTTCACAAACGGCCCGCTCGCAAACGGGCTCGACTGGTGGATGTGCGCCGCCAGCATCTCCTTCCCCGTCCCCGATTCCCCAATCAGCAACACCCGCGCATCCGACCGTGCCGCCAGCGTCGCCTGCTCCACCACCCGCACGAACGCCGGCGAGCTCCCGATCATCTTCGGCCCACTGCCCAACTGCTCCTTCAGGCGCGTGTTCTCTTCCTTCAGCGACTTCTGCTCAAAGGCCCGCGCAATCGCAAGCAACACCCTCTCCCGCGACAACGGCTTCTCCAGAAAGTCGAACGCCCCCGCCCGCACCGCCTCCACCGCATCCTGAATCGTCGCATGCCCCGAGATCATCAACACCGGCGCATCCACCCGCCGCAGCAGGTCAATCCCGCTCCCGTCCGGCAGCCGAACGTCGAACATATACAGGTCCGCCCGTGGTGCCTGCGCAAAGGCCGCCACCGACATCAAAGTCGTGACAGCGTAGCCCTCCCGCTCCAGGATCAGACGGAGGGAACGGCCGATGTTCTCTTCATCGTCGACGATAACGATTCGTTTTGCCATGTCAGTTCTGCCTTCCTCAGACGGAGGCGAAAGGCCGCCCCGCCCATTGAACTCTGTACCAATTCCAGATCTCCACCCATCACCACCGCCCCGCGCTTGGCGATCGAAAGCCCCAACCCCATCCCCGTTCGCTTGAACGAGATGGTCGGCTGGAACAACGTCTCCTGCGCCAGTTGGCTCAAGCCCGGCCCGGAGTCCTCGACCGTGATCTCTACGTGACTTCCCTTCCCCTCAGTAATCACCTGGATCTGCCGCGCCGCATCGGCCGCATTCTCCAGCAGATTCGTCAACACCCCCCGCAGCAGATCCGGATCCGCCACCACCCCCAACACCTCTCCTGACAGCCGCTTCCGGTACTCCACTTCAGGATGCGCCGTCCCAAGAAAGGCAATCCGCTCCTCCACAATCGCGTTCACATCGAGGTCGGTCAGCGCCAGCGGCGGCTCACTAGATAACTCACTGAACGCCCGCACCCGCCGCTCCAGGCTCTGCACCTCTTCGGTCACAATCTGCGAAGCCTGCTCGAGAAACGGCCGCTCGCTCGGATGACTCCGCGCCACCATCTCTTCCACCGTCAGCCGGATCGGTGTCAGCGAGTTCTTCACCTCATGCGCCATCTTCCGCGCCAGTCCCTGCCACGATTCGAGGCGCGTGAAGTAAAGCAGCTTCTCCCGGCTCCGCTCAATCTGCTCTGACATGTCGTTAAAGCTGGCAATCGCCTCTGACACTTCATCCTTGCCATCCACCGCGAGCGTCGTTCGCTGCCCCGCCGCAAACTGCCGCAGCGCCAGTGTCAGCCGTTGAATCGGCCGCGTCACTCGGGCTGTAAAGTAAAGCAACGCCGCCAGCGCCAGCAACCAGATCGCCGCCGCCACCGAGCCCAGCGTCAGAAAGAACCCTCGCTTCAAGTCCCGCGCCCGATGCGCCTCGACAACCTCTCTCGCCTGCGCCAGATTGGCCTGCAACTCCGAAAGCCGCACGCCTTCCAGCTTCAACCGGTAAGCACCTTCCGGCCGCAACAACAACAAGCTATCCCCATCCAGCACAAACCGTTCTGCCTCGCCATCC
The DNA here is from genome assembly GCA_044340255.1 of Bryobacter sp. Taxonomy (GTDB): domain Bacteria; phylum Acidobacteriota; class Terriglobia; order Bryobacterales; family Bryobacteraceae; genus Bryobacter. The sequence goes on from JBIITX010000021.1 coordinate 7,492, forward strand.
CCAAGCCGCAGGGAGGGCAACGTCTCTGGCTTTACGACGCCGCGCTCCACCCGCTCTCGAAGCAGTTGCCGCGACGACTGATACAGCGAGCGCCCCACTGCTTCCAGTTGCGCACTCGACTGCTCCAGCTCTTGCACGGGGGCAATATCCAGCGACTGGTCCAGCAACCGCCACGACACAAGCAGCGTCGCCCCCAGCGGCACCAGCGTCGCCAGCAGGAACACGACCAGCAGTTTGTCGCGCAGCCTTCTCATGGGTGTGTCAACGCTCCCAGCGTAAAGCTTTGGCTCCTCGCTGTGAAGCGGCTCTCCTTCGGGTCGGCAGGACGAGAGAAGACCTCAACCAACACACCTAGATCCACGTTCCCCTGCGGTCGCAGCGGATTGGCCAACTTCGGTCCCGCACTCCGGATCTCCAGTTGCAGCGTCAGTGGCTTCAGCTTGTCAATGGTCGGGAGCGGCAGCTTCATACGCCCCAGACACCACCCCGCTACGTCTTCCCTCTTGAGCCGCAAGATTGAATCAACGGGGGTGCGTGGCGCCAACTGGGAGAGATGTACCGCCGAGAATGTCTCCTCCCAAAGGTCATAGCTCAACACAAAGCGCTGCAACGATCGTGTGAGTGTCTTCGGCCCATCGAGCAACTGTAGTTGGAAGTCGAATGTCACACTCTGCCCGTTGCGCAGGCGCTCGAGCACCTTGCCTTCCAGGAAGTTCCATTTGGGGCTGGCAACCGTCAGTTGGTTGTCGTTCAGACGTGGCGATAGATCCTGCGCCCCCAGGGATTGGAAACACAGGACCAGTAGTGCGAGACTCCGCACCAGGTTCAAAAATTCATCCCCACCAGGAAGATGGGCTCGATCCTTCCAGACCGTATCGGGAATGCCACCATAGCTGTTATGCCACTCACCACAAAGCCGCAGCCTGCAGAGTGCCTAAGTACCTTTGGACGTCCCGGATCCCAAACGGTTCCAGTGTCATAAACAGCCCGGATAAACCGGTACCGCCCATCGGCCGAGAAGTGAATCATCCGGTCTGCCCCGAGCGGTGCAATGTCAAAGCGATTCCACCCCCGCAAGGTACGCGTGTTGCCGATCACGAAACGATCGAGCACCGGTGCCCGCCCGTCAATTCCACCAAAGGCTGTGCTGAGCTCTAGCGAAGCCTCTGGACGAAACCGCAGATTGTGACGGGCTTCCACCGCATGCCGACGGTAGCTGAAGTCGGAGGAGAGAAAGTTGGCGGCCGCGCGCAGGCTGTAACCTGCTTCCAGTGTTTGTGCACCAGTGAGTCCAAGCTGCCACTGTTTTGAGTAGCGCAGAGTAGAAATAACAGCGTGTGCTGCCTGGACCCTCGCGGCCGGAAGTTGATATTCGAGATTGTTGAAACTGAAGCCGGCCCGCAGTTCCAGCCCTTCGGCCAGATCAATTACTGCTGTCGGCTCGAAGTTGGTACGAGTCCTGTAGAACTCGTTCGACTGCCCCTGCCACTGGGAACGGTATGACTCACCCAGGAAGGCAAGCCGGATCCGCTTGTAGATCAAAGGGCTAACCACCGCCCCGCGAATCCCCGAAGAGCGCTCTACCCTCTCATCGTTATCGGTGATCAAGCCAAGGCTAAGGTTCGTTTTGGCGACTGTCATGTCGGCAGTCGCCCCGAAGCTGAAATTCTGTTTGGAGTGGTAGGCCAGGCGCGGTGTATTGATGTCAATCACCTTCTTGCTGCGCTCCAGCAGGAACAAGACCTGGACCATATCTTGCTTCTCACCCTTACTTACATTGCGAGTCACCCGGAAGCCTGGGAACTCAGCCTTGATTCGCTTCTCAATCGCATCGATCAACTCGGTACGGAAAGGCCGTCCCATTAATCGGTCGAACTCATGTTGTAACGCCTTAGAGACTGAAGCTGCCGCACTCTGAACGGAGATCCGCTCAATCCGGTATCGAGAGTTGACATTCGTATCTTGAAAAGCCACGGCTCTCCCATAAGGGGCCAGGAGAACCGTGGTTGCCATCAGAGTGGCGAAGAGGCACTTCATGTGTGCCGTCTTTCAATGCAAACCCGCTGCCAAAAGCTATCATGCTGATTCCATTGCTTTTGAGTCCGGAAGTGGTGTGCGCGGCACACTCATGTGTCACAGGGGTGGCACACCAGCATGAAAATGGTATGCCCGCTATTTATGCGAGAGCTTTCGCGTACAGTGCCAGCAACCGGCTCCAGGCCTTCTCGGCCTGAGGCTCGTTGTATACCTTGGAATCGGGCGGGCACCAGCCGTGTGCGGCACCGGCATAGACTTCAATTTCGGCCTGCAGCTTGGCTTGGGCGAAGGTCTCTTTCAGAGCCGTCTTGTCATTGGGTGAACGGGAATCATCATTTTCGGCAATGGCGACCAGGAAGTGGGCTTTGGTCTTGGAAGCCTGCAAATGGGGGCTGCTCGGCATGTCGCGGACGAGGCCGCCGCCGTGGAAAGAAGCAACTGCACCGACGCGGCTTGGAACTGCGGCTGAGGTGCGGAAGGCCATAGGGCCGCCCATGCAGTAGCCTTGGGTTCCGATCTTTCGATTCTTGGCCACGGAAGCCTGCTTGTCGAGCCACTCAATGAAGGCCTTGGCATCTGTCATGTGCGTCGTCTCGTTCAGCGTTTGCGCCAGTGGCATCACTTGCTGGATGGGAGTGGCAGAGCCTGCTTCGGCAGTGGGAGATTTCTTGGTGCGATAGAACGGGTTGACGACCAAAACCGAGTAACCGGATTCCGCCAGACGCTTGCCCATTTGGCGGAAGGCTGGTCGAAGCCCGAAGATGTCTGGCCAGACCAGAACGGCGGGAGCAGTGCCGCTTGCCGGATGAACAAAGTAACAATCGGCAGCGCCATCGGGCGTGGTAATCGTCACTTCAGATTCCACCACAGTGACGGCATTAGCCACCTTTGGCAGCATCATCGAGACTCCAGAGCCGAGCAATGCGCCGAACTGTTTACGGGTCACCAGACCTCGTGACTCGAAGTCTTTACGGTCTTCTTCAAAATGATTTTGATCGCACATAGTTACTGATGTTATCTCGTTTTTCCTGAGTTAAAGTCGCGGTTGCGGCGGCTTTAGCGGAGACCAGGATCGTAATCCTTTTCTGCGTAGTTTGCGGCGGAAGACTTTCTCACGGTTCGTAGTGTAGAGGTAGTCGAGGCCGGGGCCGCCGAAGACACAGTTGGATGGCTGCAGATTCTGCGGGTTGTTGATGATTGCTACTACGCGTCCGGGGGCGTCGCAGATTTGGATTCCGAGGCGAGTGGCCACGTAAAGGTGAGCTTCTGTATCCATGGTCATGCCGTCGCCGCCTGATTGGGAGTTCTCGTCCCATGTCTCGAGGTGATAGAAAGGTTGGCCATTCGATACGGAGCCGTCGGGGTTGATTTGCCAGATCCAGACCCATTTGGAGCGCATGTCGACGGAGATCAATTGGCTTTGATCCGGAGAAAGGATGATTCCGTTGGGGAAGTCGAGGCCTTCGTGAACCACCTTTTTGGTGCCCTTGCCGTCGGTGAACCAGATTTTGTGTTGGGCGGGCTCGGTCCACCAGATTTCGTTTTTGGCATTGACGACGAGATCGTTGGAGCCGACGTCGGTGGCCAGGACGTCTTCGCGGCCATTCGGGGAGATGGCGATGATCTGGCGCTTCTTGTTCTGGCAGACATAGAGGCGGCCATCGGAGCCGAACATCATGCCGTTGGCCCCGCCAGAGTTGTCTTTGAAGAGCGTGACAGCGCCAGTGGCGTGATCGATCTTGTGGATCTTGTCGAGGCGGACGTCAGTGAAGTAGACGTTGCCGTCTTTGTCGACGGTGGGGCCTTCGGTGAAGCCGTGACCGGAGGACAGCTGCTCCCAGTCGGCGGCGGGATCGAGAAACTCGGTGATGTAGTGGCGCTCGGATTTTGGGTTTGATTTGGCGGCGGCGATGGGTTGTTTCCAATTGGCCCAGAGCCACTGGAGGCTTTCTACGAAGACGCGTGAGGAGTGGTTGGCGTTGTGGCCGTCGGTGCCTTTATCAAAGCGCACATCATAGCCGGAGTATTCGAGGGAAGAGGCCATGGCCTGATTGGCCATCCACCAACTGCCGGAGTAGATATTGAGATCGCTTGAGCCGTCCTGGAGGTAGATGCGGAGGGGCTTGGGTTCGGTTTTGCGGATGAGGTCGTGATAGACATCGCCGCCGCGGAGATTGACGTAGGAGCCAATGTAGGAGAGGACGCGGCGGAAGAGGTCGGGACGGTTCCAGGCGGCGGTGAAGGCTGCGATGGCACCGGAGCTCGACCCGCCGATGGCGCGGAGGTTGGGGTCGGCGGTGATCTTGTGGGCTTTGGCCACCTCTGGAATCAGTTCTTCGTGGAGGAACCGGACATAGCGATCGCCGAGGCCGTCATACTCATAGCTGCGGTTGAAGCGGGCTTGTTGCGAGTCGGCATTGAGGGCGGGCATGACGCCGGGATTGACGAAGATGCCGAGGGTGGGCGGCATGTCGCCCGAGGCAATGAGGCGGTCGAAGACTTCGGCAGATTTGAAGCGGCCAGTCTCGTTAATGAAGCCGGCACCATCCTGGAAGACCATGAGAGCATAGCCGTCGGCGGGAGCGGCCTGGGCGGGAACATAGACCCAATAATCACGGACGGTGCCGGGGTAGAGTTTGCTCGATTGGAAGACGGCCTTGGTGACGGTGCCCTTGCCCGACTGAGCGAGGGCGGCGCTGGCCACTGTGGTTTGAAGGAGGAGTCGGCGAGAGATCACGCCGTTATTCTATACGGAGTGCCGACATGGGATCGATGGAGGCGGCCCTGCGGGCAGTGAGGTAGCCGGCGAGTGTGCCGAACAAGAGGATGGACAAGACGGCAATGGAGATGGAAAACATGTCGGCAGGCTTTACGCCGTAGAGAATTTTTTCAGCACAAGAGCCGAGGACCAGGGCCATAGGCACGCCAATCAGCACACCGATACCGATGAAGGTGAGCGATTCGCCGAGGAAGCGGCTGAGGACCTGGCGGCGGGATTCACCGAGGGCCAGGCGGATACCGATTTCACGGGAACGGCGCTCGACAGTGTAAGCCATGACGCCATAGAGGCCGACGACAGCCAGAAGGAGTGCGACGACAGCGAAGAAGGCCGAGAGGCGAGCCACGAGGCGCTGTTGCCCGATTTGAGCTTCGACGGCCATTGCCATTGTGGTTTCTCGCGAGGTGGGGACGTCGGGATCGACGCGGGCGACGGCAGCTTTGACGGCGGCCATCATTGAGGTGGGATCGCCATGGGTGCGGACATTGAGAAAGACGGCGTTGAGGCGCTCTTGCTGTGCATAGGGGACATACCAATACCTGTCCGCCTTGCCATCAATTTGCGAGTCGCGTAGGTTTTTGACCACGCCAACGATGGTGAATTCGGGTTGGTCGTTTAAGTCTGGGCGTGGGCCGCGACCGATCTTGCGGCCAAGAGCAGACGTGTTACCGAAATAGCGGCGGGCGAAGCTTTCATTGACGATGGTGACTTTGGGTACGTTGGCCTGATTATCTGAGGCGACGAAGTCGCGGCCGGCGAGAAATTCTGCCCCGATCACGGTAAAGAAGTTGGGGCCAACGGCGTTGCGCAAGGGGCCGGGTTCATTGGGCGGAACAACAACGCCAGCGACCTGGATGCCGTTACTCCACTGCGAACCGGAAAGCAAGCCGATGTTGCTGAGGGCGACAGAGCGGACGCCCGGGACATTGCCGACGGTCTCGGTGAGGCTTCGGAAATAGGCAAGTAGTGCATCTTTTGACCGGCCTGCGGGCTGAGGAGTGACGGCCATGGAGATGAGGTTTTCACGATTGAAACCGGAGTCGATATTGCGGAGGTTGTTGAGAGTTTGGAGAAAAAGACCAGCACCGCTTAACAGAAGGATCGATAGGGCGACCTGGAAGCTGACCATGAGTTTGCGACCGGTGAGGCGGTGCGTAGAACGGATGCCCTGGCGGTCGGCAGTGAGGGCGGGAATGAGGCCGAAGCCGAGGCCAGTGATCACTGAAAGGCCGAGGGTGAGCAAGAGCACAGCAGGGGTGGGTGCGTTGTTGAGGAGCAGTGCACCGGACTTGCCAAAGGCTTCGACCATGAGTATGCGCTCGAGTGCGAGGGAGAGAGCGAGACCCGCGAGGCCGCCGAGGGTGGACAGCGCCAGACTCTCGGTGAGGAACTGTCGGATGAGCAGCCAGCGGCTGGCACCAATGGCGAGGCGGGTTGCGATTTCGCGTTCTCTGGCTGCTGCACGGGCCAGCAACAGATTGGCGATGTTGATACAGGCGATGAGCAACACGGCACCGACAACGGCCATGAGGAGTTGCAAGGGTTTGTCATATTCCGCAGCCTTTTGGGCGGCATCGAAACCACGCAAAGCTGGCAGGACCTGGACGGCGGCGCTGTCGGCCAGTTTCTTTGAGTACTCGGTGGCAGTGGGACGCTCGTAACGATCCCAGTTGTTGCGGCGCAGGGCGGTGAGTTCTGCATTCAGCCGCGCCTCGGTTGCTTCGGGCTTGCGCCGCAGCATGACGCGGATCCACCAGCTTTGGCCGGAAGTGGTATCGGTGGGGCCACCGTTGAGGGTGCCATCCATCACGATGGGAAGGAAGTAAGCGGGGAGGTTGCCCTTCCGCATGGAGAAGTATGTCTTCGGAGCAACTCCGATGACGGTGAACTTACGTTGATTGAGTTCCATCTGGCGACCGATGATGGAGGGGTCGGAGTTGAACTCGCTCGACCAGAAGTGATGAGCGAGTACAACCACGGAGTGTGCACCGGGCGTGAGGTTGTCCTGTGCGGTAAAGAGACGACCGAGAGATGGCTTGAGGCCCAACACCTCAAAGAGATTGCCGCAAACTAACTCGCCACCGAGGATCCGAGAGATGTTACCGGCGCGGTAGCTGGCAGAGGTACCGGCGGAACAAGTTGCTGCCTGGATGGTTTTGGCGTTGCTTTGGAGCTCCTGAATGAAGGGGTATGAAAAGCTCGAATGATATTCATCGGGTTTGTCCTCGGCGGTACGAAAGGCAAGCTGGAAAAGGTCTTGGGGCTGGTGGACGGCGAGGGGGTCGCGGAGGGCTTTGTTGAAGACGCTGTAGATGGCGGTGTTGGCACCGATACCGAGGGCGAGGCTGGCGACCGCGGCGAGGGTGAAGACAGGGCTTTTTCGCATCAGGCGCCACGCGAATGTCAGGTCCTGCCAGAATCCCGGCAGGAAGGCATAGCGCCAGCTTTCGCGGGTTTGTTCGGCGACTTGAGTGAGGTTGCCGAATTCTAGACGAGCATTGCGTTCGGCGGCTTCAGGGGATTCTCCGCGGGCAATGCGCTGGTCGATCTCGTGGGCGAGATGGGCCTGGAGTTCCTCGTTGAGATCCTGGTCGCGGTGGTTGGGCATTATGCCTGCTCCATGATGAGCTGGATGGCGGCGGAGAGGCGGTCCCATTGTTGGCGCTCGGTTTCGAGACGGGCTTTGCCGGTGTCGGTAAGGGCGTAGAACTTGGCTTTGCGCTTGTTTTCACTTTCGCCCCAGGAGGCGGAGACCAGGCCTTGCTCTTCGAGGCGGTGGAGGGCCGGGTAGAGGCTGCCTTGTTGAACGAGGAGGACCTTGCCGCTGACTTGTTCGATGCGGTTGGCGATGGCCCAGCCGTGCATGGGTTCCCAGGCGAGGGTGCGGAGGATCAGGAGGTCGAGAGTGCCTTGGACGAGGTCGGAGGGTTTGCCCATGAGTTGATTCTGAAACGACTTTTGTAGATAGTCAAGGGGAGTTTCAAAATGAACCTGGGACGAGCCGGAATGGGACGCAATTCGTGAATTCTATTTAGAATGAACGAGTTAGAGTTTGGCACGATAGGTGCTTTGAAAACAAGTGTAGACATGACCAAGAGGCTCGAAGAACAAAGGGTTGATCACCGCATTACGAATCCCTCCTTCTATTTCCTCAGACTGCCCTACCCCAATGACCTACCTTTAAGTCCCACCCAACCGGTTCTTAGAGCCTCGACGGGTCATGCTACAGAAATTGTGCGAAATTTTCCTTCAGGTTTTCACCTGATGGACCGATAGGAAAAGAAGTAGAAGAACAGGTCAGAACTGGAACCATGGAAAGCGCAAAAGAAACGTTAGAACATATTCGATTTCAGTTGGATTTGCTGAAGTTGAACTCGATGCCGGTCGAGTTGACCAGCCCAAGTGTGATGAAGCAGCATTCTGAAGACGAGGCAGCAATGCGAGCGATGGAAGAACTGCAAGTCGCCGCAGCGAAGTTACCAGGCCGCTAAGCCGGTAGTGCAAGAACAAGAGAGAATGAAGAGGAGCACAGGTGCTCCTCTTTTTCATTTATGGAATCCAAGTTATCTTCTGGTCGGGACCTGCTTGTTGGTCTGGTTGGCGAGTTGAGCCTTGAAGCTGCTGAGAGACCCGCAGTGGATGGGGGATGGAGTGTTGCCCAGATTCTGGAGCATCTGGCGATTACGGAACGTGGCACAGCAATCCAACTGCAGCGAGCCTTACGTGGGGAGGCGGCTGATGCGGAAACATTGTCGCGGTGTGCAGGCAAAAGTGAATTGATTGCGAATCGCGTTGCAAGGCCGGTTGTTAAAGTTACAGCACCCGAAGTCGCGCAGCCGCAGGGAAGGTATGGAGCCTGGCCGGGCCCGCTGCAGGGCTTTCTTGAGGCGAGGGAGAAAATGATCGAGATGGATGTAGCGGCTGGGTCGGAGTATGACGAGCGGGTGGTGGCGCATCCGATTCTTGGGGAGTTGACGCTGCGGCAATGGCTTGAGTTTGCGGCCGCGCATGGGGAGAGGCATCGAGAGCAGATGGTGGCGCACTTGAGAAGTGCATGAGCAAGAATCCGATTGTCAGCTTTCTGGTTGTGGTGGTGGCGTTGATGGTTCATGCCACGCTTTATCCGTATCACTTTCAGGCTGAACATTCTGAGTTTCTGACGTGGTATCCGGCTGAGTCTCGGGGAGGCTGGCTGGATATTCTGATGAACCTGTATTTCTTTATGCCGCTGGGAATTATCTGTGGCATTTGCTTTCGGTCGAAGCAGGGATTTGTCTTCTCGTTTCTGGCTTGTGTTGGACTTTCACTCCTAGTCGAAGTGGTGCAGGCTTACATCCCGGGTCGGTATTCTTCTTTACGGGATGTCTTTCTGAATGGGGTGGGAGCGTTTGTTGGGTTGCTGGTGGCGAACCTCCCTTTATTTGACCGGGAGCTGATCAGCGCGCAATTTCAGAGAGTGATTTCAAAGCGGGCCTTGAGCATCCTGGCCTTGCTGTGGTTTGTGGTGCAATTCTTTCCGTTTGTCCCGATCCTGCGGATGCATATGCTGAATGCAGCAATCAGGTCCTTTCAGGTGGAGCAACTGTGGAGCTATGCCTATGTTGAGTTGGGCATCCTGTCGGGATTGCTGTTGCTGATGCTCGCCGAAACGCTTTCGCGAAAGCTGTTCCTGGTGGCCAGCCTGGTGATGTTGTTGCTGGTTCCGATGCAGATCTTTTTGTGGGGAAGACCTGCGGCTGGCGCACAAATGATCATGACGTGGATTGGGATTCTGGTGGCGGTGGTGCTGGTGGTGGCAGAAGTTCGGATTCCATTGCAGGCACTGTGTGGCTTGTGCGTGGCGATGTTGGTTTACCGGGAACTGCAACCGCTGGAGTGGGATTTTGGAGTGAGGAACGCATTCACATGGATGCCGTTTCAGGCCAGCTTTGAGGTGGATCGCTCAGGGGCGATTCGGATCCTGTGTTTGAAATGTCTGCTCTATTGGCTTACATTGCGGCAACTGCACCGATGGACGGGGCAATCGCTGCTGCGGATTGCCTGGATCATGGCGGGGTTGTTTATGGTGGCGGAGTGGGGACAATGCTACCAGTTGGGTAGAACGCCTGAATCTACCGATGCTGTGCTGTGCCTGCTTGGGGCGCTGCCGTTTCTAAATCTCGGTGAAGTAGAAGATCAGGGCTTGAAGCGGGCGGCGAGGTAGTCGACCAGGCTGGCCTTCTGCTCGGCTGGGACCTGAGCGCCCCAACGCATCATCTTTTCGACCTCGCGTTCCCACTGGGCGCGGGTGAGCTTTTGGCCTTTGATGAGATCTTCATTGTGGCAACCGAGACAGGAAGAGCGGTAGGAGGCACCTGTCAGGGGGAGCACTTCGGCGCGAACGGTTTGGATGACGTTCCAGAGGTAGCCGCTGGGGTTCCATTCCTGCTCGAGCGGCTGAGAGTAGCCGGAAGCGTCGGTGGCACGGGACATGATTTTGTAAGAACCGGGTGTGGCGTTCCAGGCAAAGTCCCAGGTTTGCCAACCCCAGCGACCGTTGGAACTGGTGAGGCGAGCGGGGGCCCAGACACGGCCGCCGTCGGTTGAGACTTCGACTTTGGCCAGTGGGACTTCACCGGACCAGGCAGCACCGGCGATACGGGAGGCACCCTGGGTGAGAATCATGTTGTCTTTGGGAGTGGCGATGACGCTTTTGACACGCATCGATTCGACGGGCTTCATCTGGGCGGGATCGACGGCGGAACCGGGAGGCACGCCTTTGCCGGGGTGACGGTAGCCGGTCTTCATAAAGAAGCCTTCAAACTCTTTGTCGAGGACTTGGATGCCGGTGAGCCATTTGACCCAGCAATCGCCACCCCAGCCGGGGACGACGACACGAAGGGGAGCACCGTGGGAGACAGGGAGTGCTTGACCGTTCATTTCGAAAGCCAGCATGGTGTCGGGATCAAGGGCCTTCTTGACGGGGATGGAGCGCTGGAACTTGGGCATGGTTCCGACAGGGACATCGGCACCATCGAACATGATGTGCTTTGCGGAGGGCTTGATGTTGGCCCGCTTCAGAACATCGGCAAGACGGACGCCAGCCCAGCGGGCATTGCCGACTCCGCCGTGGGTCCACTGGAGGCCAGGGAGGTGGGGGGTGTAGAAGGCACGACCGTTGCCGGCGCATTCCATGACACCGACGAGTTCGATGCGGGGGAGTTTTTTGATGTCTTTGAGCGAGAGCGAGAGGGCAGTGCCAACTTCACCAGTGACCTTGAGGGAGAAGGTATCGGCATCGACAGTTGGTGTGTAGTGGTGGCTACGAACATAGAACATGTCGATGGGAGTGATCGCCTGCAGAAAGCCATCGAGGGGCATTTCCAGATCTTCCGGTTTGCGGGAGTGGACAATCATCGAAGGCGATTTGAGCTCGGCAGTAGCAGCCTGCGAAGAGGATTGACCTGGAAGGAGCAAGGAAGTAGTGGCACCAAGGAAGGTGCGGCGAGCAAGGCGATTTTCAAAGGACATGATTTGAGTTAATTCCACTGGATAGCGAGAGTTTGGATGACACCATTGCGGACGGTAACCTCTTGTGTCTGCGGTTCCAAACCATCTTTTACTACTTCTACTGTATATTTTCCTGGAGCCAGTTTCAGCATGGCTGGAGTTTTTTGTCCTGAGTCGCGTCCATTGATGCGGACGATGGCCCCCGAGGGATTGGAATTGACCATGATGGTGCCGCTGGGCTTTTCGAAGTCGAACTGGAGCCGGGTGGCTCCAGGAATGTGCAAAGTGCGTTGCAAATCCTCAAATCCTGAGAGTTTTGCGGTGACCTGGAAATCGCCGGCCGGGAGATCGAGGGAGCAGGGTGTTTTGGGGCAACGGTCCTGCTGGCCTTGATTGATGAGGATCTCGGCTCCATCCGGACTGGAAGTGAAGGCAATGGTCTGGGGTTCGGAGATTTTGGGCTCGGAGGTGGGTTGGCGCAGATCTACGGGCGGAGTGGTTGTTTTGGGCGCGGAAGGTTCGGGGTCGACGGGAGGAACGACGGGAGGGTCGAGCTTTTCACCGGCGGCACTAGGTTTAGATTGCGCTGCTTCTGGAGTCGCTGTGGAGGTGACGACTGGAGTGTCGGGCATTGGTCGCAGGGCCCACCATAACAGGGCAATCAAGAGGCTTGCGCCGAGGAAGGACCCGCCAATTGCCTTCCATGATGAGGAAGCAGGTTGAGGCTTCGGAGGGAGATTGAGCGGAGGCAGGACGGGAGTATTTTCCGGAGGAAGCTCTGGGGGTGCCTGAGCGAGGATTGTGGGTTCATCGCCGGAGACCTCGCGCTGGGGCGTGTGTTTGGGAGCCTCAATGCCTAAGGCTTGTTCGAGCGCCACGACGAAGGCCGTGCAAGAAGGATAACGATGGGCTGGGGATTTGGCGAGAACGCGAGCGAGGACCTGATTGGTGGCGGCGTTCAGGCGGGCTACAGGGGGCACAGGGTGCTGGGTGATGCGGTAGAGGAGGTTTGCGAGGTTGTCGGTCTCGAAGGGCTTGTAGCCAGCCAGAAATTCGAAGGCGATGACGCCGAGCGCGTATTGGTCGGTGGCACCGCTGACCTCAGAACCGGCTACCTGTTCTGGACTCATGTAGCTGGGGGTGCCGAGGAGGGTACCGGTTTGGGTGGAGTCACGGTGCTGGAGGCGCGCGATGCCGAAATCGGTGATCTTGAGCTGCTTGCCGCTGAGCATGAGATTGCCGGGCTTGATGTCGCGGTGGATGATGCCGCGCTCGTGAGCGTAGTCGAGGGCGGCGGCGGTTTGTTCGAGGATCGAGATGAGATCTTCGGTGGGAAGACCGCGGGCGAAGCTATCGAGGGTGGCGCCTTCCACATATTCCATGAAGATGTAAGCGTTGGCGTCGTCTTCGGAGATGTCGTAGATGGTGACGATGTTGGGATGGGAGAGGATGCCTGCGGATTGGGCTTCGCGCAGGAGACGATCTTTGAGCAAGGTACGGGACTGCTCATCACCGAGTTCGTCGAGGCGAATGGTCTTGATGGCGATACGGCGACCGATGGCAGGATCGAAGGCCCGATAGACAATGCCCATGGCACCTCGCCCGAGTTCCACTTCCACCTGATAGCGCCCAATTTTATGCATCAGCCCGTGAAATGAGTTTCCCACAATCATAGGGATGCCAAAATAGGAAGGTTCATGACTGGCACACGTTTGAAACACTGGACGGCACTTCTGTTTCCAGTTTTAATGTCGCTTTACCTGCTGCGGCGGAGTTTTCGGATCTGGTTTCTTGCCGATGATTTTGCGTGGCTGGGTTTGAGTTTGAGTGTGCGGGATGGGGAATCACTGCTGGCGGCGCTGTTTAGCCCGATGGCGCAGGGGACGGTGCGGACGCTGAGTGAACGGCTGTTCTTTCTGGTGTTTGAGCAGGGGTTTGGGCTGGAGAGCCTGCCGATGCGGATTTTCAGCTTTTTGACGTTTGCGGTGGGGCAAGTGCTGCTGGTGCTGCTGGTGCGGAGGCTGAGCGGGAGTATGGGGGCGGGTGTGCTGGCGGCGGTATTGTGGGGCTTGAATTTTGGGGTGAGTGTGGCGATGAGCTGGTTGTCGAGCTACAACCAGATTCTGGTTTCGACGCTGGTGCTGGGGAGTGTTTACGGATTTATACGCTGGGTGGATGGAGGGGGTGGAAAGTGGTTGGGCCTGAGCTGGACCTGTTATTTGCTGGGATTTGGGGCGCTTGAAAACATGGTGGTGTTGCCGGGGATTCTGATTGCTTATGCGTTGCTGTTTGAGAGGAAAGCGCTGAAGGCGGCGTTGGGATTTGTAGGGCCGGCGGTGCTTTTTGCAGGAGCGCATCTGTTCCTGATTCCGAAGGCGAAGGAAGCCACGAATTACCAGATGCACTTTGACGGGAGCCTGTTTGAATCGTGCTGGGTGTATTGGAAGTGGTTTCTGGGGGCAGCGCGGCTGACCAACTTTGGCCCGGACTTTGATGGTTGGATTTTGCCGTCACAGATTGTGATGACGGTGGGGGTGGTGGCGTTTGTGGGATGGAGGAGTTCGAAGCGGGACTGGTTGCCTTTATTTGGATGCCTGGTGAGTCTGGCGATGATGGCACCGATGTTGCCCCTGCGTGATCATCGGACTGACTACTACCTGGCCAGTGGATCGATTGGGATGGCGATGGTGTTGGGGCTGATGCCGTTTCGGATTGCGCCGCTGCCGTGGTGGAGTGGAGCATTGGTGCTGGTGTTTTATGTGGTGCCCAGCTTCATTGTGCAGCAATCGACCTTTGAGTGGTATTTGGACCGGACAGGGCCGGTGAGGCCGCTGATTCGGGGACTGCAGCAGGTGACCAAGGCTCATCCCGGGAAGCTGATTCTGGTGGAGGGCGTGAGTGAGGGAGTGTATGACAGTGCGCTCGAGGACGATGCCTTGCGGCTGATTCCGGGACAGAATGTGAGGCTGCTTCCTGGGGCGGGGCGGAGAGGGAATTCGCTGGTGATCTCAGAGACGGCGGCGAGGACTGCCTTTGAGAAACAGACGGCGATGGTTTACCGATTTGATGGGGTGAGGCTTCGTGATGTGACGCGGGAGTGGGAAACGGGCAAGGCATTGGCGTTGGCCAGTGGACTGTCACCGGAGTTGCTGGCCGGGGAGAGTAGCTTTAATGGTCAGTTTTTGAAGGGGTGGTTTCCGCCAGCGGACGGAGGGCGGTGGATGGGACGAGAGGCAGCGGTGTTGCTGGGAAGGCCGACCGGGGGAGCGAAGCAGCTGGAGGTGGAGGCTTATGTGCCGGCGGCGCTGGGTCGGATTCGGCTTGTGATTCGTGCTAGTGGGACGGTGGTGATGGATGAGGAAGTGAAGCCCGGGATGGCAGAGCTGCGAGTGGCGTTGCCGGAGGGGCTGGCGGGTGAAAGTGACGTACGAATGGAAATTTCCAGCTCAAGGACGACGCGAGGAGTGGGGGACAACCGCGACTTGTCCCTGTTATTTCGACGGATCGCGATCCAGTAAAGGCAACTTTCCGGTTTTTTTTGCGTCTAGAAGAAAACGAAGCTAAGGTTGTTTGAAAAAAAACCGATAACCTGATGCAGACGTAAGCACTATGCAGATGCAGTTGGTGCTGTAGTGCTCAGGATTGAAGAGCAAAGTTCTTTCTTAAATTCTATTCGTATGAGCTGGAAGCGAGTCGTTTGCTGCGGATGAAGCATGGGTCGGAAAAAACTTCAGTTTTGTTAAATTCTGAAGCAACTGATGCTTGACATGCGTGTTATCCTTCCTTGAGTCAATTGAGGACATGCCGAGCGTCCCTAGATTCAGCACAATCTCTTGAGCTGAATTGGTAGTAGAAACGGCATGTAGACGAGATTGATACCTGCCTTGGGGTGCCGCCGTACCTGAGATCTACGTAAAAGTAGCTTGGGTTGAAATCTCCTGAAAACACATGGTTGGTATATACTGAAGCGGGTTTGCATTAGTGTATCTTCATTCGATATGAGTGGCGGTCGCTAAAGTATTTGCAAGAACTGCATAATTTTTTGAAACTTTCGCCTGGTTTTCTCGTCTTTAGGGTAGTCAGAAAAGTGAAAGCCAAGTGAAGCGAATGGAAGGCCAGAAGGAATTAGGTCAAACGAACCGGTTTGACGGGTGACGGATGGCAAGGGCAGCGTAACTAAACTGCTCGAACTAGGCAAAGGAAAATAGGTAAAAAACAATGACAAAACAAGAACTCAACAAATTGAAGGACACTCTCGAAAAGAAGCAGGCAGAACTGCTCCGAGTGATCGTGAACCGCGAAGGAATCGAAATCGAGAAGAGCCCGGATGCGTTGGACGAAGTGCAGCACGCCGCTGAGCGTGAGTTGGCAATTCGTAACCTGGACCGCGACAGTGCGCTGTTGCGCAACGTGAGAGCAGCGCTGGGACGCTGCGCTGATGGAAGCTACGGTGTTTGCATGCACTGTGAAGAGGACATCAGCCCGAAGCGTCTGAACGCAGTACCGTGGGCGGCTTTCTGCATCCAGTGCCAGGAGATTGCTGACCGCAATCAGGCAATGGGCCAAGAGAGCTTTGACGACATGCTCGTTACGGCATAAGCCTTTAACGACATATCAGCATAGACATCCCAGGAAGGGCTGCCCGCAATTGGCACTCCCCTTCCGTTCCGCAAGCACAATTGCAAACAGAGACCGCGAGAGCTTCAGGCTTTCGCGGTTTTTGTGATTTCAGGGCAATAGACTTGGGCGCAGTGGAACCGTTATGCTCTTGTTACACATGCCCGGCAAAATCGCCGTAGAAATTCAGCAAAAGAAACCCTTTAGTTGTCGGGAAGAAGAAGCCTTTCTCAATCTGGCGCGGAGCTACCAGTATTTGGAACAGGGGTTTGCCGAACTGTTTCGTCCCCACAACCTGTCGACCACGCAATACAATATGCTGCGGATCTTGCGGGGGGCTGGGCCGGAAGGGTTGAACTGCACGGAAGCGGCGCAGAGGATGATCTCGCATGATCCTGATGTGACGCGACTATTTGACCGGCTGGAGAATCGGAATCTGATTGAGCGCTCGCGTTCGCTGCAGGATCGACGGGTGGTGATGGTGAAGATCAGTCAAGCGGGTCTTGGGTTGCTGGCGGAACTGGATGAGCCGGTTCTGCGATTGCATCAGGAGCAGATGGAGCGACTGAGCGAAGGACAACTGGAGCAACTGGTGAATCTGCTAGAGGCGATGCGGCCTTAGGTTTGGTTGATGACACCGGCCATGGCGCGGAGGTTGCGCGACATGCGGGCTTCTTCATCTTCATTCTCGAGCATGTTGACGAAGATCGGGACCAGTTCAGGGTCACGCCAGCCGGCAGCGGCTTCTTTTTCTAATTGCCGACAGGCTTGCTCCATCGATAATGCCTTTTTGTAGGAACGCTCACTGGAGAGAGCGTCGAAGACATCGGCAATCTGGAGGATGCGGGCGAGCAGGGGAATATCCTTACCCTTAATGCGATCGGGGTAACCGGTGCCATCCCATTTCTCATGATGATGACGGATGATGGGCAGGACCGCGGAGAGACTTTTCATGGGGCGACAAATCTCTTCGCCGCGGATGACGTGGCCGCGCATGATGCGCCACTCTTCTTCTGTGAGTTCGCCGGTTTTGTTGAGGATGGCATCGGGGATGCCGATTTTGCCGATGTCGTGGAGGTAGCCGCCACGGTGCAGAGCGAGGAGCTCATTTCTGCCGAGGCCGAGGCGAATGCCGAGTTCAACACTAAAGTAGGAGAGGCGGCGGCAATGGTCTGAGGTGCATTTGTCACGCTCTTCTACGGCCTGAGCGAGAGTAAAGAGGATGCTCTCAACTTCATCCAGAGAGTCCAGGGCGGCCTTATGACGGAGCATGGACAGGACACGGGCCTTGAGAACGCTGGGGTGGGCTGGTTGCAGCAGGTATTCATCAGCACCGCTGGTGAGGCCCTCCACTTCGTGTTCACTCCCCTGGACGCTGGTGAGCATGAGAACGGGGAGCAATTGTGTGTTTCTGTCGGCTTTGAGCTTGCGGCAAAACTCCATGCCATCCATCTCGGGGAGGAACATGTCGCAGATGATGAGATCGACGCGCTCGTTCTGGATGAGGGCAAAGGCGTCACTGGGGCGGCGCGCCTCGAGGAATTTAGCTCCTGTCGAGGCCAGAGTGGCCTTTACGACGCGCCGGTTGAGATCGACCCCATCCAGAAGAAGGATGGAGGGCTCAGAGTCGAGCACGGTGAAAAGTTCAACGTGTTCGCCGATGGCGGCTAAGGGCGCGGCTGTGACAAGGCTAGCCATTGCTACAGAATGAATCGGTCAATCGGTAGGGGTTCATTAGGAGAACTTGGCAGAAAAAGTACTAGGATGGTGGAGGTATGACCCGAAATTTAGGTTTATTCGTATTGATTGCGTTCGGCTTGTCGGCAGCGAACCTGACACAGGGCGAGCGCGACCGCGCGATGAGTGAGCTGCATGCCTCGCGAAAAGTGGTTGTGGATTCTGTGGCGGGATTGAGCCAGAAGCAGCTGAATTGGAAGGCTAGCGCCGAGAAATGGTCTGTGGCGGAAGTGATTGAACACCTGGCCATCACGGAGGACTTTCTGTTTGGTTTCTACAAGCAGGTGGCGGCGGGGCCGGCGGATCCGAAGGGGAAGGCGGCACAGAAGGATGAGGAATTTCTGAAGTCGATTCGGAGCCGCGAGGAGAAGTTTAAGGCACCGGATCAGGCAACGCCGAAGAAGACGTTTGCCAGTGTGGAAGCGGCGCTTGCTGCGTTCAAGGAGCGGCGGGACCGGACCATACGGTATGTAGAGACCACGCAGGATCAGGATTTGCGGCAGAAGATTGTGCCGGACTTCAAGATGGATGCCTACCAGATGTTTCTGATGATTGCGGGGCATGCGCAGCGGCACGTGGCGCAGATTGATGAAGTGAAGGCGACGGCCGGGTTTCCCAAGAAATAGTCTCGCCTTTAGAGTATGATCTTGCCATGGCTCATGGCCGAAGCAAGATCTTACCCGTACCTTATTACGCACAACCGACAGATACCAGTTGCCAGGGAACTGTTTTGAAGATGATGGCAACGTATCTGGAACGAAAGCTCGCCTTTCAGATTGGGGCATCGATGTTTCAGCCGGTGGACATCAAGACCACGATTAACACCGATCCGAAGCGTCCCATGCTGACTGGAGTGAACCACCACGACAATTTACGCTGGTGGCTGGAACAGAAGTTTCCGACGCTGAAGGCGATCAAGCTTTCTACGCCTGTGGTGTCGGAGGCCACAGAGTTTTTTGTGCGGCAAATTGATCTGGGGATGCCGGTGCTTTGCAGTGTTACGCATGCGAACAACAATTCCGGGCACATCATTCTGGTGGTGGGATTTGAGAACCAGCGGGATGGGATGTCGAGCATGGACTTTCAACTGGTGGCGCATGACCCGTATGGGGCCTACGACCCAGGATTGAAGTCGACGATGTACGGATCGAAGCGGTGGTCGGGAGGATCTTCGTTGATGAGCGGAGGGGAGAAGGCTCCTGGCAGTAATGTGAGGATCCCCATTAGTGCGCCGAGCCGACAGCACTCAGGAGCGCACAGCTATGGGCAGTGGCTCCTGAGTTCTGTGAAGTTCTAGAGGAAGAGCGGAGCGGCGACCAGGGTGATCGTGCTGAGAAGTTTGATGAGCACGTGGATGGACGGGCCTGCGGTGTCCTTGAATGGATCGCCGACGGTATCGCCCACAACGGAAGCCTTGTGAGCTTCTGAACCCTTACCGCCGTGGTGGCCGAGCTCGATGTACTTCTTGGCATTGTCCCAGGCACCGCCACCGTTGTTCATGAAGGTGGCCATGAGGATGCCGGTGATGGTGCCGACCATCAACATGGCGGCGACGGCGCAGGCACCCATGGGAGTGCCGTCTGCGGCTGGTGGAAGATTCTTGAAGGCGAGGCCGATCACAACCGGAGCCAGCACTGGCATGGCACCTGGAATGATCATGGCCTTCAAGGCACCGGCAGTGACGATGTCGACGCATTGGCCATAGTCGGGGTCTGAGGTTCCCTTCATGATGCCTGGGTTTTCGCGGAACTGACGGCGGACTTCGCGGATGACCGTCTGTGCGACGCGGCCTACTGCCTGGATGGCGAAGGAGCTGAATACGAAGACGAGCATCGCACCGAGGAGGGCACCGATGAAGACGGGGACCTGACCGATGTCGACGCTGAAGGGAATCTCCTCGAAGGTCTTGCCGAGGCGCTTGGCCAGAATCAGTTTGACTTCATCGATGTAGGCGCTGAAGAGGAGGAAGGCGGCGAGGGCGGCGCTGCCGATGGCGTAGCCCTTGGTGAGTGCTTTGGTGGTGTTGCCTGCGGCATCGAGGAGGTCAGTACGGTGACGGACTTCCGGGGCTTGCTTGGACATTTCTACGATGCCACCGGCGTTGTCGGTGATGGGACCGAAGGTATCCATGGCGAGAACGTATGCGGCTGTCGAGAGGACGCCCATGGTGGCGATGGCAGTACCGTAGAGGCCACTGGAGAGGAGGCTCACACCGGGCAGGGCTGCTTGCAGGCCCATCCAGTAGGAGCTGAAGATGGCAGCGGAGATGGTGAGTACGACGAGGCCGGTGCACTCCATGCCAATGGCGAGGCCGCTGATCATGGTGGTGGCAGGACCGGTGGTGCAGGACTCGGCGATGAAGCGGACGGGGCGGTAGTTGTGGTCGGTGTAGTACTGCGTGAGGAAGACGAAGAGGAAGCTGGTGGCGATGCCGATGACGCCTGCACCGAAGAGCCAGAGGTTGCCACCGAGGAGTTGCTGGACGGCGAGGTAGAAGCCGCCGACAGCGATAATGCTTGAGATGTAGAAGCCGCGGTTGAGCGCCTTCATGGGATCTTCGTCGCCCTGGAGTTTGACGGTGAAGACACCGATGATGCTGGCGAGCAGACCGAGGGCGCAGGTGTAGAGCGGGAAGAGGACCCCGGCGAGGCCGAAGACTTTGTAGAGGGTGACGCCAAGAATCATGGCGCCGATATTTTCGGCGGCAGTGGATTCGAAGATGTCGGCACCGCGGCCGGCGCAATCGCCTACGTTGTCACCGACGAGGTCGGCGATGACGGCGGGGTTGCGGGGATCGTCTTCGGGGATGCCTGCTTCGACCTTGCCGACGAGGTCGGCACCGACGTCAGCGGCCTTGGTGTAGATGCCGCCACCAAGCTGGGCGAAGAGGGCGACAAAGCTGGCACCGAAGCCGAAGGCCACGATTTGTCCTGGGACGTCCTGGGGTTTGTTGATGCCATCGAAGAAGGCGAATAGAAGGCCTACGCCGAACAGAGATAGGGCTGTGACGGCAATGCCGGTGACGGCTCCGCCACGGAGGGCGATTTGCATGGCTTCGGCGAGGCTGCTGCGGGCGGCGGCGGCGACGCGGATGTTGGCACGGATCGAAACCCACATGCCGGAGAAGCCGGCGGCCAGAGAGCAGATGGCTCCGAAGAGGAAGCTGATGGTCATGCGAACGGCAAGCTGGGTATCTTCTTTGCCGATGGCATACGCGAGATAGATGATGACAGCGAGGAGAACGGCGAGGCCACCGATGGTTCGGTTCTGGCGGTTCATGTAGGCTTCGGCGCCGCTCTTGATTGCATCAGAGATTTTGCGCATCTCTGGAGAGCCGGTGTCTTTGGCGAGAACGAAGCGGGCGAGGTAGCCTGCGACCAGCATGCCGAAGGCACTAATACCGAGAATGGTGAAGAGGGTGGACTGACTACCAGAGTCGCCCGGCAATGCCTGAAGCCACAGCGCGCACGGAGCGTTGGGATAAAAATTCACTTTTGAAGAGACCTTTCGAAATGACGAAAACGTTTGCTAGCTTAACTGATTTGACACGAGGAGAGCAAATGAAAATCTTGCGGGTGGGGGTCGTCTTCAGTATTGCTGTCCATATTGGCTTTTGCACAGAAATATGATTAAGACTCCCTAAGGAACATAGTGGTGTTTTGGTGCTGAAACAGGCACTTTATGGGTGAAGCGCGAAGCCAATCGCCAGCGTTCGGAGAGAGTTGCCGAATCAGAAATCACCGGAGAATCGGGGAATGATCTCCATCTTGTGCGTCTTCGAATTCGACCAGGATCGATTGGGCCTTGAGCTGAGTGGATCAGCTGAGCTTGATATTTTGTACGGGACAGTCCAGAAGCGACATCTGAGAAAGCAGAAGGAATCACTGGCGGATTGGCAAGAGTAATTTTTCCGGTAGTGGTTGCAATGCGTGGGGTTTATCGGTTAGGCTCGAATTGCAATGGCACAGAGCCCCTCGTATCGATTCTGGTATTGGTACTTCGCATATCGCGAACGAGTGGACCTGTCTGCCATGACGCACTAATCCCAAAATTCTGGTTTAGTCAAAGGCCCACTCGGAACCCCCGAGTGGGCCTTTTGGCGTTTCCAGACAGGAGTTTTGTCATGAAGTTATTGGTAAGCCGTGAAGTGCAGCCTGAGAACAGTGTCGTTCGAGTTGGCGAGGTGGCGTTTGGCGATGGGAGCTTTGTTGTGATGGCGGGCCCATGCAGCGTTGAGAGTGAAGAGCAATTAATGCAGTGTGCACAGGCCATTGCCGAGAGTGGGGGCCAATTGCTGCGCGGCGGAGCGTTCAAGCCGCGTACGTCGCCTTACGAGTTTCAAGGGTTGGGCGAAGTTGGATTGCAATTGCTGGCCAAGGCTCGCGAGCGTTTTGGATTGGGCATTGTGACCGAAGTGATGACCGAAGCCGATGTGGAGCTGGTGGCAGGCTACGCGGACCTGATGCAGGTGGGCGCACGCAACATGCAGAACTTTGCCTTGCTGAAAGCACTGGGGCGCTGTGGCAAGCCGGTGCTGTTGAAGCGAGGGCCTGCGGCGACGCTGAAGGAATGGATGATGGCGGCGGAGTATGTGTTGGCGCATGGGAACCCTGATGTGGTGCTTTGCGAGCGGGGGATACGGAGCTTTGACTCGCATACGCGCAATGTGTGCGATATCGCGGCGGTGCCGGCGATGAAGGAGATGACGCATCTGCCGGTGATTCTGGACCCTTCGCATGCAACGGGAAGGCGCAGCCTGGTGGCACCGTTGTCGCGAGCGGCAGTGGCGATTGGCGCGGATGGACTGCTGGTGGAGTGTCATCCGAATCCGGACCAGGCATTGAGTGACGGGGCGCAGAGCCTGACGCTCGAACAGTTTCGCGAGTTGATGATGACGCTGCCTTGCCGGGCTGTACGGGCCTAGCAGGCGAGTGGACTATCCTGAATTCGTGAAAGCCTGGTTGATGGCAGTATCGATTCTTGCGCTGGGAGGGTTCTATTTTTGGACTCAGCAGCGTGGCATGAGCTTGGCCGAGCAGGTGTCGCACCTGCCTTCGAGTGACGGTATCTTCGTCATTGCCGATGGTGCAGTGGTGAAGAAGATCGCTGGCGAGGCAGGTGGGGAGGAAGCGGAGTATCGCGAGTTTGTGGAGAAGACGGGCTTTGACTACCGGAGGGATCTGGAGCGGCTGGTTGCGGTGATCGGCGAGCCGCACAGCTACTACGTGGTGAAGGGCAAGTTTGATTGGGCGAAGATTTCGAGCTATGTGGGGAGTTGCGTGAAGGGCGTGTGCTCGATGCCGGCGAGCCAGCCGGGCAAGTGGATCTCGCTGATGCAGCTCTCCAGCGGAACTGTAGCGATTGCCGTGTCGCCGAAGCAATTAGCAGTGGGAGAAATGGAAGCGAGCCGGAAGCCTGTTGTGGAGTGGAGTGAGGCTCCGTTTCTGGTGCGAGGGCGCGGGCGACATTTTGCGCGCTGGGGATTGAGTGGCGAGGAGATGGTGGAGGCTCGCCTGAGCGAGGGTGCGATTGAGTTGAAAGCAGGCGCGGTGACGCGGAAGCTGCCGCTCGGGAAGATCTTTGAATGAGAGTGCTTGTGGTTGGCAATCTGGTGCTGGATCTGGTTGCGTGGCCGGTAGAGACGATCCGTTGGGATGGCACGGTTTGGGTGGAGGAACTGGTGCGGAGCGTGGGCGGCAATGGGGCCAATACGAGCTTTGCCATGGCGAAGCTGGGAGTTGATGTGGCGCTGGCTGGCGCGGTGGGGAAAGATAGCGAAGGGGAGGAGTTGCTGCGGATTCTCGGCGAGGCGCAGGTGGATGTGAGCCGGGTCAAGCGATTGAAGCTGCCTACGCCGACCACGATGGCGCTGGTGAAGCGGGGTGGGGCCAGGGCGTTCGTGCACCGGCCTGGCGCGAGCCGGGAGGCGCTGACGAAGGTGGTTGCGATGAAGGGGTTCTCTCATTTGCATGTGGCCAACCCGTTTGGGGTGCCGGCGCTGCGGGAGCTGGCTCCTGAGTTTTTGCGCAAGGCCAGAGGGCTTGGAATGACGACCTCGATGGATGCGGGATGGGATTCACGTGGGGAGTGGGGGAAGGTGGTACTTCCCTGCCTCGAACATGTGGACGTTTTGTTTTTGAATGAGGAGGAAGCGAAGTTGATCACGGGGGCCAGAAGCTGGCAGGCCGCTTTGAAGCTGTTGCCCGCGCAACATGTGATCTTGAAGCGAGGGCGGCATGGGGCAGTGGTGGAGGGGGAAGTGGTGAAGGGTTATGAGGTGGAGGCGAAGGATTCCACTGGCGCAGGTGATGTGTTTGCGGGAGCCTTTATTGCGGCGTGGACGCGTGGGTACTCGCTGGTAGAAGCAACCGATTTTGCGAACGCGGCGGCGGCGATGAGTGTCGGCGCATTGGGATCGATTGCCGGGGTGCGTGGCTTTGCTGAGACGTTGCGCTGGAAGAAGGCTAGGCGAGCAGCGAAGTAACGACGTGACCGTGAACATCGGTGAGACGTCGATTGAGGCCGTTGTGATACCAGGTGAGCTTCTCGTGGTTTAGCCCCAGAAGGTGCAGCACGGTGGCCCAGAAGTCGTAAACCGTGGTGGGGTTCTCGACCACACGGCGACCGAAGTCATCGGTGGCACCCCAGGAGGCGGCTTGCTTCACGCCCGCGCCGAGCATCCAGACGCTGTAGGCATCGGGATTGTGATCGCGGCCGAGAGTGCCCTGCTGGTGGGTTGGCATGCGGCCGAATTCAGTGGTCCATAGAACGAGGGTGTCTTTGAGGAGGCCACGGGCGGCGAGGTCGGTGATCAGCCCGGCAGTGGGTTGGTCGAGGATGGGGAGGTGGCGGTCGTAGTCAGACTGGAGCGTCTTGTGGGCATCCCAATTGAGGAGGCCATCGACGCCTGAAGCGCGAGAGGCGCAATAGAGCTGGACGTAGCGGACGCCGCGCTCGACCAGGCGACGGGCGAGGAGGCAATTGCGGGCGTAGGCGGCCAGGAGGGGGTTGGAATGATTGGCTGCGTAGAGATCGAGGGTGGCCTTTGACTCGCTGTTGAGATTGGAAACTTCCGGAGCGGATAGCTGCATGCGAGCGGCGAGAGCGTAAGAGGCGATGCGGGCCTGGAGTTCGCTGTCGCCGGGATGGGCCTGGGCATGGCGAGAGTTGAGGAACTGCGCAAAGCTGCGAGTGGCTTCGTCGGCGGCGACAGAGATCTGGGCGGGGCGCTCGAGATTGCGAATGGGGTCTGCGGCATTGAAGGCCACACCCTGGTGCTCAGCGGGGAGAAAGCCGGAGGTCCAGTTAGCCGGGCCTGAGGGTGGGATGCCGCGAACGTCAGGAATGGCCACGTAGGCGGGGAGGTTGTCGCTCTCTGTGCCTAAGGCGTAGCTGAGCCAGGCACCAGCGGAGGGGAAGCCTTCGAAGACAAAGCCGGTATTCATTGCAACGCAGGCGGGGCCATGAGTGTTGGAGCGCGAGCTCATGGAATGGATGAAGGCCATCTGGTCCACGTGGCGTGCGAGGTGCGGGAGTTTGGTGGTGATGAACTTGCCAGATTTGCCGGCGGGCGCGAAGTCCCAGGGGCTGCGCATGAGGTTGCCATTGGCACCCTGGAAGGTGACGTCTTTGTCACCGCCCGGCATGGGTTGGCCGGAACGCTTGATGAGCTCGGGTTTGTAGTCAAAGGTATCGAGATGAGAGACTCCGCCGGGGCAGAAGATCTGAATGACACGCTTGGCTTTGGGGGTGAAGTGCGGTTGCCGGCCTGCGCCGGAGAGGAGATCGGCGGCGGCGATGGCACCAAGGCCGGTCATGAAACTACGACGATGGAGGAGATGACCGTTAGTAGACATAGAGGAACTCGCTGGTGTTGAAGAGGGCACGGGCAAAGGCGATGAAGCCGTGGGATTGGATCAGGCGATTGGCCTCGGCTAATTCCTGATCGTCGGGGGTGCGGGCATAGGCGAGGAGGAAGGCCTGGACTGGACGCTGTTCGGGGGTAAAGCTTGCCAGCCTCTTTTCGAGGGCAGTCGCCATGTCGAGGGTGAAGCTGTGGTTGAGGAGCGAGAGAGCTTGTAGAGGGGATGTAGTGGCTACGCGACGGGGCTCAGGAAGTGAGGAATCAGGGCAGTCGAAGACGCTGAGGAGTTCGGTGCGAATGGAGCGGGCGTTCTCGGCATATACGGAGCGGCGGTAGGTTTCGGGACCAAACTGATCGAGCGGGAAATAGGTTGCGACGTTATCGACGGTGTACTTGTAGAGGCGGAAACTTGGCCCACCAATTTGTGGGTTGAGGACACCGCCCACGCTGAGCATGGCATCGCGGAGGGCTTCGGCCTGCAGACGTTGCGGGGGGAAGCGCCAGAGCAGGCGGGCGTCAGCATCGATGCGGGCCGCAGCCGCATTGAAGGTGCCGGCTTGCTGGTAGGTGGCAGAGAGCAGGATTTCTTTGTGAAGGCTCTTGAGAGACCAGTTGCTTTGGAGGAGACGATGGGCGAGATAGTCGAGGAGTTCGGGGTGTGAGGGACGCTCGCCATTGAAGCCGAAATCAGAGGGAGTGCCGACGAGACCGCGGCCGAAATGGTAGTGCCACAAGCGATTGGCAATGACTCGGGGAGTGAGCGGGTTCTGGTCGCTGGCGAGCCATTCGGCAAAGCGGCGGCGGGCGCTCGACTCTGGAGCTTCGACAGGGAGTTGGAAGGAAACGGATTTGACGGCGCTGAGGCTGGCGGGAGCCACGGCATCGGCCCGCTGCATGACGCTGCCGCCTTTGAGGAGATAGACAGGCTCAGTGGGTTGTTTGAAGACGCCCGAGTAGGCACGAGGGAGGGCGGGAAGGCTGGCGAGTTGGGACTCGAGTTTGGCTAATTGCTGCTCGGTATTCAGGAAGGTTTGGCGATCTGAAGCAGACAGCGCCTCGAGGGTTACCAGACGGTCGAGATCTGGCTTACGGTGCGGGAGGCGATTCTGATTGGAGGCCAGGGGAAGCCACTTGATGCCATCGGTGGAATAGGAGATCTCGTAGACCGAGACTGTGTTTTGTTCGAACTTACCCTGGAAGGCGCGTGGCCGATCGGTAGACCAGGCGAGCTTGACGGTCTCGACATTGGAGGGGAGTTCGATGGTGATGGTGGCTGGGCCTGAACCTTCGGGGAACCAACGTTTGTCGAAGGCGGAATCATTGAGGTGACGAGCGTGATAGGCATCGGGATTCCCGTCGGCGATGCGGGTGGAAGAGACGGTGATACGAGCGGTGGGAGCTACGTTGCGACCATCAGTGGTGAATAATTCGAGCTCATCGAGGCCGCCGGGGAAACTTTTGGGAGCGCTGAGGCGGAGATGGCGGAGTTGGGTGGGCTTCCAGGTTTCTTGCGTGCCGAAGGGTGAGACGGGTTCGCGGTGTTTGGCACGCAGCTTTGCTTCTGCTGCGGCACGATTGGCGGTTGTCGATTGGGTGAAGTCCTGCAGGCGGCTCTTGGCAGTGCTGATGCTGGCTTCGAGCGGGCGAGCGAGGAATTCGTGACTGGCGAGGGCGGCTGGTGAGGCCCAGGTGCGCTCGGCATGGTTGACACCGTTGAAGATGGCCGCGATGCGATAGTAATCAGCCTGCTCGATGGGATCGAACTTATGGTTGTGGCAGCGGGCGCAATTTACGGTGAGGCCGAGGAAGGAAGAGGCGGTTGCGTTGACGATGTCGTCGAGATCGTCGGCGCGCTGCTGGCGGGTGGCGGCGAGATTGGAATTGCCGACGGTGTCGTGAGTGCCGGCAACGAGGAAGCCTGTGGCCACCTCGACTTCCGGGTTGCCGGGGCTGAGGAGATCGCCGGCGACTTGCTCCATCATGAAGCGATTGAAGGGCAGATCGCGGTTGAAGGCATGGATGACATAGTCGCGAAAGGGCCAGGCATTGGGACGGATGTGATTCTGCTCGTAGCCGTGCGATTCGCCGAAGCGGATGACGTCGAGCCAGTGGCGGCCCCAGCGTTCCCCATAAGCAGGGGAAGCGAGGAGGCGATCGATCAAAGCTTCATAAGCCTTGGGGGAATTGTCTTTGAGGTAGTTGTCGATCTCGGCGGGAGTGGGAGGAAGGCCGGTGAGGTCGAAGGTGAGGCGGCGGATGAGGGTTCTTTTGTCGGCTGGTTCGGAACGCTTGAGGCCTTTGCGCTCGAGGGCGGCATCGATGTAGGAATCGATGTTGCCTTGCTGGCGGGAAATGGGTTGGAGAGACCACCAGTTGGAATTGGCTTTGGGACGGAGCGGGGCGGAGAGAGTGGTGGTCCAGGGAGCGCCGGCATCGATCCATTGCTTGAGGGTGGCGCGCTCTTCGAGCGGAAGACCGCCGCCTGGGGGCATCTCACCGCGCTCGACGCGCTGGAGAAGTTTTGAGGGGAGGACGCTGGCAGCAGATTGACGGGAGGTCAGGCTGAGGTTGCCCATGCGTGAGGAGTCGTTGTGGCAACTGAGACAGCGGCGGGAAAGAATCTCAGTCGCGTCAGCCCAGGCAACGACGGAAAGCCCAAAGAGTAAGAATGCTCGCATCGCTAGGATGACTTTATCAAAGCTAGCGAGAGGGTGAATCGGACTCCATCATGCGCGCGACCGGTTTGGCGAAGAGCATGAAGGCGAGGGCGACGACGATACAAAATGCGCCGATGCCGCCGAAGAGTTGGGGGAGTGGGAGCTTCTCATAGAAGCCTGCGAGGCGTCCCCCGATGTAGTTGCCGCTGGAGATGGAGAGGAAGAAGACGCCCATGATGAAGCCGGCCATGCGGGCTGGAGCGAGTTTCGTCATGGCACTGAGGCCGACTGGGGATAAGCAGAGTTCGCCAATGGTGTGGAGGAGGTAGGTACCGACCAGCCAGATGGGCGAGACCTTGGTGTCACCTACGGCAGATTGCGCACCGAACATCAACCAGACGTAACCAAGGCCCACGAAAATCAGGGCGATGGCGAACTTGATCGGAACGCTGGGCTGCTTGTCGCCCATCCTGACCCAGAGGGCCGCGAAGAGTGGGGCGAGAGGGATCAAGAAGGCTGAGTTGAAGCTTTGGTACCAGGTGGAGGGAAAGAGATTGACGGTGTTGTTTTCGGCAAAGAGGTTGAGGGTGCTGCCGGCCTGTTCGAAGCTGGACCAGAAGAGTGTCGAGATGAAAAACAGGATGCAGACGACGGCGAGGCGACGGCGTTCGCGGGCATCGGGGCTGCCTTTGAGCAAGAGGTAACCGAGAACAACGGCAACGATGGCGACGAGGATGGCACCGAAGGAATCAGCCAGGGCTTCTACGCTAGGGGCAAAGAGGAAGGCGGCGGCGATGAGGGCGACAATGCCGGCGGCACCGATGCGCAGCGTTTTAAGGCGCTGTTGTTGCTCGAGGATGTTGGAGGGAGGAACGGGCTTGAAGACGCGCTCTGAGAAGTTTTTTGCACCCCAGTAAAACTGGACGAGGCCAATGCTCATGAAGGCAGCAGCTAAGGGGAAGCCGTAACGCCAGTTGACGCGCTGTGCCAAATAGCCGACTACCAGAGGTGAGACGAGAGCTCCGATATTGATGCCCATGTAGTAGATGGAGAAGCCGGCATCGCGACGGGGATCGTTTTCTCCATACAGGGTGCCGACCATAGTGGAAGCATTGGTTTTCAGCAGGCCAGTGCCCAGGATGATTCCGGCGAGACCGCAATAGAAGGTGGCCAGGCCCGGGAAGAACATGAGGGCGTTGCCTGCGGCGATCAAGATGCCGCCGATGAGAACTGCATTGCGCAGGCCGAGGAATTTGTCGGCCAGCCAGCCGCCCGGCAAGGCGAGCAGGTAGTTCATCGAAGCATAGAGGCTGTAGATGGCGCTGGCTTTGGCGATGGAGAAGCCGAGGCCGCCGGTGGCTGGGTCGGCGACCATGTACAGCAGGAGAATGGCCCGGAGCCCGTAGTAGGAAAAGCGCTCCCACATCTCGGTGAAGAAAAGCGTGGAAAGGCCTTTGGGGTGCCCAAAGAATGAGGTGTCGGTTGTTACGCTGCTCAAGCTAACTATCGTAATGCAGTTGGGTTGGGATAGGTACCGACGTTCTCTTCGCCCTGGCGTGGAGTGGTGCAGGCCCAGTCTTTCTCGATGAGGATATCGAGGGGCCCTGAGGTGGACTGACGGCCGACTTCCTGGTTGAGCGCCCATTGGGAAGCCCAGTCTGCGGGGACGCGGATGGTGAGCGTGTCTGCCTCATAGTGGGCTTCGAGATCAGAGACCGAAGCCGGAACGACGGAGTAGGAGAAGGGCCTGGGAGTGGGGAGGGACTCTGTGATGGCTTGGCCGAGGGCGAGTTGATCTACTTCTGCTTTGAGAAGTCTGAGGCGGATCGTGTTGGCGCGGAGGCGAAGTTTCATGGCTAGTTGAGGTAGTACGTGCGATAGAGGGTGTCGCGCTGTTTGGGGATAAAGCCGGCGTCGCGGATGAGGCGGCGCAGGTCTTCTTCGCTGGCGTGGAAACGAGCACCGGCCTGGGACACAACGTTTTCTTCGATCATGATGCTGCCGACGTCGTTGCCACCGAAGCGCAAGCCCATCTGGCAGACCTTGAGACCGGGAGTGACCCAACTGGTTTGGATGTTCGAGATGTTGTCGAGGTAGACGCGGCTGAGGGCCAGCATCTTGAGGAACTCGACGGCAGTTGCTTCTTCTTTGACGAAGCGGCCGAGGGAAGTTCCTTCGCGCTGGAAGCTCCAGGGGATGAAGGCGGTGAAGCCGCCCGTCTCGTCCTGCAGCCTGCGGATGTGCTCGAGGTGGTTGAGGCGATGCTCGAAGGTCTCACCGGTGCCGAACATCATGGTGGCGGTGGTGCGCACTCCGAGCTTGTGGGCGATGCGGTGTACGTCGAGCCACTCTTCGGTGTTGCACTTGAGGCGGGCAATGCGGTGGCGGACCTCGTCATCGAGAATTTCTGCACCGGCGCCGGGGATGGATTGCAGGCCGGCGTCGCGAAGACGGGCAATCGTGTCGTGAATCGAGATGCCGGAGATTTGCGCAATGTTGAGAATCTCGGGAGCGCTGAGGAAATGAAGCCAGATGCGATCGCCGAACTTGAGCTTGATGTCGCGGCAGAGATCTTCGTACCACTCGATCTTGAGTTCGGAGTGGAGGCCGCCCTGCATCAGAACGCCGGTGCCGCCGAGATCGATGGTCTCCTGGATTTTCTGATAGATGGTTTCTTTGGGAAGGATGTAGCCTTCGGGAGAATTCATCGGACGGTAGAAGTTGCAGAAGGTGCAATATTCGGTACAGAAGTTTGTGTAGTTGATGTTGCGGTCAATGATGTAGCTGACCACATTCTCGGGGTGCCAGGCTTTGCGCACCTGGTCTGCCTGCATGCCGAGGGCGATGAGATCGTCGGAGCGGAAGAAGTCTGTAGCCTGGTCTCTGGTGATGCGGGTGAGATTCATCGCGTGGTGGCCTCCTCCATTTTGATGGCTTCTTCGATGTAGAGTTTCATGCCGCGCTTGAAGTCGTCGGTGAGCTCGTACTGGATGACCGTATTGAGATATTCGTAGGCGAGGCCGGGCCAGATGCTGCGTTCTGCGGCTTCGGCCATGACGATGTCGTGCAGATGCTGTTTGCCGTATTCATAGGAGGCAGCGAGGGTTTCGGCCAGTTGGGGCTGCTGCTGATGGCCCGCCCAGATGGCGAAGACCATGGGGAGGCCGGTGAGCTTGAACCATTCGGCACCGAGGTCGAGGGCGTGCAGGCCGGTGGCCTCGGGATCGATACGAAGGGCGGGGTCACCAATGATCAGGGCGGCATCGGCCTTGCCTAACATGGCACTGACGTCAGGAGCCATGTTTGTTGTTTCCGGCTGGACTTTGTAGCCCTGGTTGAGGATGATGCGAGCCAGCATGACGGAGGAACGGGAAGAACTGTCGAGGGCGAGAGTGCGAATCTCGGCGGTGGGTACTTTAGAAAGCAGGAGAATCGACCGGACGGGGCCGCGACAGGCGATCCCGAGGGAGCCGATTTGAGTGAGGTGTTGTCGGGCAGCCTCAATGACCGGGACGAGGCCGGCGTCGACCGCTTTGTCGGCCAAGCGCTGGGCGCAGACCGAGGGGAGGTCAAAATCGATTTGATGCTGGCCACTCTGGGGACCGGACATCAAGCCCCAAACGAGGGGGCGGGTATTGAGGTAGCTCACGGCAGAAAGATGCATCGCTACTAATAGGATGCGAAAATTATGGGCGCGATGGCGAATCTCTCTTCATGGAACGGTGAAGAGAGTTGAAACGTCTTTAGGAACTGGAGCCGGTTTTGCGAATGAAATTAGCTGTTTTGTGGTTTAGCGCGGGAATTCTGATGGCGGATGTCCGCTACACTTTGCGGTGCGAAATTGAGAGCAGCGATAAGGTGGTTTCGAAAAGCGGGGCGCTGGCGCAGGCGATGAAGGACTGCACGTCGGAGATTTTGCAGACGTCGGAGCGGCAATTGAGCCGGAACAGGAAGACGACGCAGATCCTTGAATTCAGTTCAGAAAGCACGATTACCATCGATCACGAAAAGAAGACGTGGACGCGGAACGGGACTGCCATCGCGGAGCGGGCGGCGCAGGCATCGATGGAGCAGTTGAAGCAGATGGGTGCGGTATTCAAATTGATATCGAATCCGTTGACGGAGCCGAAAGAGATTGCCGGGTATTCGGCCAAGGGGCTGGCTAGTGTGCTGAATATGAGCTTTCAGTTTCCGGGGATGGAAAAAGGGATGAGTTCGCGGGCGCAGATGGAATTCTGGATCAGTGAGACGGCGCCGGGTGCCAAAGAAATTATGGAGTGGTCAGCGAAGCAGAGGAAAGCTGGTGCGGGGGTAGCGACATCGCCAACGATGCGGATGATGGCA
Organism: Bryobacter sp.; assembly: GCA_044340255.1. Lineage (GTDB taxonomy): Bacteria > Acidobacteriota > Terriglobia > Bryobacterales > Bryobacteraceae > Bryobacter. Next base: position 40,016 of record JBIITX010000021.1, read on the forward strand.
CAGTTTCTTGCCACGATGCCGGGGGGAAGCCAGATGTTGAAGGACGGCGAGAACCTGGTGGGGCAATTGCTGGAGATGAGTATGGTGATGGAGACCAAGGGGCTGGCCGATACGCTCACGATGAAGATGGTGATGCGGGCGGAGAAGTTTGATGAGAGCCCGATTGCGGCCAGCGAGTTTGCCATCCCAGATGGCTATCAGGAAGTGAAGTGATGCTTCGAGCCACTTTGCTGTTGGGGCTGGCTGCCGGGAGTTTGTGGGGAGATGCCCGTTACAAGCTGGCGTACCGGGTGCAAGCCAATGCGATGATTCGCATTGTTGCTGGCATTGCGGGATTGAGCAAGATGAACAGCCCGGGGGAAGAGGTGCTGCTGCAAGGGAGTCGTCTGATGGTGCGCGGGGAGAAGACCAGCATTGTGCTGGATTACGCGACGGGGAAGATGATTCTGATCGATCATACCGACAAAACGTTTGAGCGACTTCAAATTGACGAGATGCGAAAGAGGATGGCGGCCGATATTCCAGAGCCCCTGGTGAATGGATTGCGGAAACTCTTTCCCGATGGAGGAGGGGGAATGGCTCACGAAGTAAAGGTGGAGCGTTCAGGGAACAAGGGTGCGATGAAGAGCCTGGAACAATTTCGGGCCAAGCATGGGTTGAGCTATCTGCTGCCTGCCATGGAGAGCGTTGTTTCGCTGACCCCGACGGTGGCGCAATCGATTGAGGGTGTGAGGAAGAACGGGGAGTTGGTGGAGGCGATTCGGGTGCAAGTGGGGGCGAGTGGTCGCCTGATTGATGCCGTGGTTGAGATCCTGGACTATCGGGAAGGCGTAGTGAAGGATTCTGAGTTTCTACCGCCGAAAGACTATGTTGAGGTGATTTGACCCAAAGGTACTAGTCCGCGTCGCTTTCAGTTTTGGTAGATTCTGAATGGAGGATTGTTGCCATGAAGTCGATTTTTATTGGTTTTGTACTGCCTGCCTTGCTGCTGGCTGACTTTCGTTATGAACAGACGACACGGATCACCAAGGGGATGGTGACCAAGATGGCTTTTGGCAAGAAGCCGGAGCCGACAGTTACGACAAGCTATTTCAAGGGCGGTCGCATGGCGAACGTGTCGAAGGACAGCAAGACAATCCTTGATTTTGACAAGCAGTTGTTTACTGTGATCAACGTCGAGAAAAAAGAGTACTGGCAGATGACGTTTGAGGAGATGCGCCAGGCGATGGCGAATCTGCAGGCGGAGATGAAAGACTCGACCAAGGGCAAAGATGTCAACGTGAGTATGAAGTTTGATGCCAAGGCGACCGGGGTGGAGAAAGAAGTGGGTGGCGTTGCGGCAAAGCAGGTGATCTTTACGATTGAGACGGGTGCTTCTGATGGCAAGTCCAGCGGCGGCATGATGAAGATGGTGTCTGATAGCTGGCATAGTGAGGCTGTTGCCGGATACGGAGAGTATCGTGCGTTCTTTGAGCGACTCAAGGATAAAGGCGGATGGCTGAATATGGGCAACCCGATGGCGCAGATGGGTGGCCAGCCAGGGATGGTTGAGGGGATGAGAAAAATGGCGGAGGAGATGCAGAAGACTCCTGGGATTGCGGTGCTCACGATCACCAGGATGACGATGCCTGGGATGGATTTCAGCATGGGTGGCGGGGGAGCGAACGGGCAACCGGTGAATGCCGGAGATGCAGCGAAGGAAGCTGGCGGGGATGCAGTAGGCAGGAAGGTTGCGGGATCGATGGGCGGGTTGGTTGGTGGAGCGCTCGGTGGCAGACTGGGTGGCTTTGGCCGGAAGAAGAAAGATGATGCTGCGGCGCAGGTTGATGCAGAAGCTGCTGCCAAGCAGACCCAGAAGGCAGCCGAAGAAAGCAAGACGGGTGAAGGGATGCTGATGATGGAATCGTTCACGGATACGAGCGGATTTTCAACTGCTTCGATCAGTGAAGAAGTCTTTGCTGTACCGGCTGGCTTTGCCAAGGTGGAACCAGACATGCTGAAGCGCAAAAAGCGCTAGTGGTGTCAGGCCCCAGTTCAGTATGATGGGGCGGTGTCTGAAACAAGCAATTTGAATCGCGGCCGCTACGCAGCGGCCGCTATCTTCATGCAGGTGCTGCTGGGGATTCTTTACAGTTGGAGTGTCTTTCGGGGTCCGCTGGAAGCGCTGCATGGGTGGACCCGGGCGCAGACGGTGATGCCGTACCGATACTCTCTGCTTTCCTTTGCGGCTGGAATGATCATTGCGGGCTTCTGGCAGGACAAACAGGGACCGCGCGTGGTGGCGAGCGTTGGGGGAGTGCTGCTGGCGCTGGGATGTCTTGTGGCAGGGCTGATGCATGAAACGGTGCAAGGGTTGGTGATTGGGTACGGGTTGATTGCCGGGGTGGGTGTGGGCTTTGCTTACGTGACACCGATTGCGATGTGTGTGAAGTGGTTTCCTGACAAGCGGGGAATGATTGTGGGGTTGGCCGTCATGGGATTTGGGTTGGGGCCTTTGGTGTTTGGGCCCTGGCTGGAATGGATGATCGGCAAAGATGTTGCGGTGATGGGTGAGACGATCCCGAAAACGTTTTTCGTCCTGGCGGGGTTGTTTCTGGTTGGGGTTGTTGGGGCGGCGCAGTTGTATGCGGTGCCGCCGGCGGGGTGGAAGCCGGTGGGTTGGAAGGGAGGGCAGAGCCAGGCTTCAGCGCTTGAGATGGGTGCCGGGGAGATGGTTCGATCGTGGAAATTTTATTTACTGTGGGCCATTTATTTTGTCGGGAGTTCGGTGGGGCTGACGGCGATTGGAGAGGCTTCGCCGCTGCTGCGGGAAGCTTCGAAAGCCGGGGCGATGATGAGTGCGGGAGCTGGGCTTGGAGTGATGAGCGTGTTCAATGGATTGGGCCGTCTGGGATGGGGGAGTGTTTCTGATCGCTATGGACGATTGCCGGCGGTGCTGGGTATGTTTGCTACCAGCGTCGTGGCCTGTGGCGCAATCTTGAGGACCAGTGATGGATTTGGGTCTTTGCTGGTGGGGTTGTGCCTTGTGGCTTTTGCCTATGGAGGCTTTCTGGCGTTGATGCCCGCAATGACGGCGGATTTCTTTGGGGCCAAGTATGTTGGGGCCAACTACGGAATCATATTTAGTGCCTGGGGCTTGTGTGGATTTCTGGTGCCGGGGTATTTTGCTTCGATGCTGGATGCGGCACGGAATAACGGAGACTTGGCCGGTGGGTATGCGGAAGTCTTTGGCGTGCTGGCAGTGCTGTCGCTGGCCGGGGCGGGGATTGCGACCGCACTAAATTTTAAGAAACCAGTTGCGACGAAATAGGATGTAGGCGAGCAGCAGGTGCAGCAGCGAGTAGGTTAGGGCAAACAAGAGGCTGGCGTTGACGGGGGAGGCTAGCGGCAAGAAGAGTGCGTGGTAGATTGCGTCCCGCCAGCCGGTGAAGTCGAGGATTGTGATCAGGAATTCGCTGGACAGGTAGATGGCGATGGCGTTCATGCCCATGATGATGGCTGGACGAAATGGGGCGATGACTTTGCGTCCATCAATGAGCCAGAGCATGGCCCCGAAGAGCATAAAGTCGAGGCCCGCCATGAAGAGGGTGAAGGAGGGGGTCCACAATTTTTTGTTGATGGGCATCCAGGTGTCGAGCATGAGGCCCGAGGCAGCCAGGCCCGCGCCGATCAGCAGGAGGCGTTGGGTGCGGTCGTTCAGGTGCCAGGACGTTTTGAGGATGTGCCCGGCCAGGACACCCAAGAGGCATGTGCCGATCGCAGGCAGCGTTGAGATGATGCCCTCGGGATCCCAGGTTTTGGTTTGTGAATAGTTGTGTGTGCCGAGGATGATGCGATCGATGTAGTGGGCGAAATTGCCTTCGACCGATAGATCGCCCGGGGCGAAGCCTGGCGCAGGGATCCACTTCATGAGGAAGGCGTAGAGGGAGAACAGCGCAATGATAGCGGCTATCTGAGTAAGAACATTGGTGTAGAGAAAAATGAAGGAAGTGATGGCGTAGCAGATGGCGATGCGCTGGAGGACGCCGAGGATGCGGAAGGTGTCGAGCGGGAAGGTGGGGAAGGCGTAGAGCAACAAACCCAAGGTGAAGAGAATGATGGCACGGCGTACGATGTCGCCGTGGAGAGATTGGCGGGGGGTGTTGAGTTCGAGTTTGCGACCGAGCGAGAGGGTGATCGCCACACCGACAATCCAGACAAAGGACGGAAAGACGGCATCGGTAATCGTCCAGCCATGCCAATCGGCATGTTGCAAGGGAGGATAGCTGTTGTTGCCATCGCCGGGAGTATTGACCAGGACCATGAAAAAGATGGTGAGTCCGCGAAAGGCGTCGAGCGCCTGAAGTCGAGTGGAGATCATTTTTACCTAACGAGAGAATTCTGTCACGGAACTGATTGACATGGTGAGCTGTGGCCGATAACTTAGTCGGTTCGTGCCGCAAATTGAACTTCATTGGATCGACTACGCGATCCTGCTTACCTACTTTGCCTTTGTTCTTGGGATCGGATTTCAACTGAGACAGAACATGCGCTCGGCTGAGGATTACCTGCTTTCGGGGAGAGCGATTCCGGCCTGGATTGCGGGACTTGCTTTTTTGTCGGCCAATCTTGGGGCGCAGGAAGTGATGGGGATGGCGGCGTCTGGGGCAAAGTACGGGATTGCGACCAGTCATTTCTACTGGGTGGGCGCAGTGCCGGCCATGGTGTTTGTGGGTGTGTTCATGATGCCGTTCTATTACGGATCGAAGGCGCGATCGGTGCCGGAGTATTTGAAGCTGCGTTTTGATGAGAAGACGCGGGGATTCAATGCGATTACGTTTGCGGCGATGACGGTGATGTCTTCTGGCATCTCGCTTTATGCGATGGGCTTGCTGCTGGCTTCGTTGCTGGGATGGAACTTTGATGCGTCAATCGCTTTGGCAGCATTGATTGTGCTGGTTTACATTTTTCTGGGTGGGCTGACGTCGGCGATTTATAACGAGGTGCTACAGTTCTTTCTGATCTGTGCTGGCTTTTTTCCGCTGGTGCTGGTGGGGCTGGAACATGTGGGGGGCTGGTCCGGGTTGGTGGTGCAACTTGAGAAAGTGGCGACCAGCAAGGGATATGTAGCCGGTGCCTACACACATGCGTGGACCCAGATGTCGAGCCCTTCGGCGAACCCGATGGGGATTGAGTGGTTCGGTATGGCGATGGGTCTGGGCTTTGTGTTGAGCTTTGGATATTGGTGTACGGACTTTCTTGTGGTGCAGCGGGCGATGGCGGCGGATTCGATGCTGGCGGCGCGGAAGACTCCGCTGATTGCGGCGATTCCGAAGATGCTCTTCCCTGCCCTGGTGATTCTGCCGGGGATGATTGCGCTGGCGATTTCGGCACAGAGCAATGGTGCCTTTCAAATTCCGATGAAACCGGATGGCAGCCTGAATTACGACATGACGATGCCGTTGATGCTGAAGGCGTTTTTCCCGGCGGGGATGTTGGGGCTGGGGCTGACGGCGCTGATGGCCAGCTTTATGAGTGGTATGGCTGGGAACGTGACGGCATTCAATACGGTTTGGACTTATGACATTTATCAGGCCTACATACGGCCTGGGCAGAGTGACCGGCATTATCTGCATGTGGGACGGATGGCTACTGTGTTTGGCATTGCCGCATCGTGGGCGGCAGCTTATGCTGCGGTGAAGTTCAACAACATTATGGACCTGCTGCAACTGGTGTTTGCCTTTGTGAATGCGCCATTGTTCGCCACATTTTTGTTAGGAATGTTTTGGGCCAGAGCAACGGCCACTGGGGCGTTTTGGGGATTGTTGAGTGGGACGATTGCGGCGGCCATGCATCACGGGCTTTCGTTGCCTGCTGGTGCTGCAAGTGGATTGAAGGGAGGATGGCTTGGGGGAAGCACTGTTTATCCGAGTGAGATGGCACAGAATTTCTGGACGGCGATCTGGGCCTTTTCGGCATGCTTTCTGGTTACCGTCCTGCTGAGTTTGATGACCAAGCCAAAGCCAGCGAGCGAATTAACCGGATTGGTTTACGCCTATACGAAGATGCCGCAGGACCCTGAGGGGCTGGCCTGGTATCAAAGGCCGCTTGCACTTGGGGCGTTGATTTTATTGGCAGTGGCAATGCTGAATTTTATTTTCTGGTAAGACACATGGACCTCAGACTGATCATTGGAAGACTACTTCTTGCCATCGGGGCGCTGCTGATTATTGCCTCGAAGCTGGCTCCGTCTACGGTGCGTACGCAGCTTTATGGTGCGAATCTCAACCTGGCGTGGGGAATTGTGTTGCTTGCCTGCGGGGCCCTCTTTACGTTCACGGCAAAGAAGTCAAAATAGAAGACTGTGACCTTTCGATTTCGAGCGCCAGGCCGAGTGAACCTCATCGGCGAACATACCGACTACAACCAGGGCTTTGTGCTGCCGGCAGCGATTGAGCTGGAGACGATTGTCACGGCAGAACCCGCGCAGCAGATGGAGTGGAGATCGGCAAATCATCCCCCGGCGGGGTGGGAAAGCTATGTTGCCGGGGTGGAGAAGCAATTGCGGGCCAGGGGGGTGGCGATCCCCAATCTGAAGTTGGAGTTCACGTCGACACTGCCATTGGGGGCCGGATTGTCGAGCTCGGCGGCGCTTGAGGTTTCAGCAGCGCTTGCATTTCTGGCAGCGGCTGGACATGCGCTGCCGAAGCTGGATATTGCGAGAGCCTGCCAGCAGGCAGAGATTGAGACGGTGGGCCTGGAGTGCGGCATCATGGATCAGTTCATTTCGCTGCACGGGCAAGAGGGCCATGCGGTGCTGCTCGATTGCCGCAACTTGAGCTGGAAGGCGGTTGCGATTCCTGAAGAGATTCTGCTGGTGATTGCGGATACGGGGGTGAAGCATGCGCTGGCCGGCAGTGAGTACAACACGAGGAAGCGCGAATGCGAGGAAGCGTGTCGAGCGCTGGGTGTTGCGTCGTTGCGTGATGCGACGGAGGATGGCGGCTTCGCGCGTGCTCGGCATATTGTGAGTGAGAATGCGCGGGTGCTGGAGTTTGTTGCGGCGCTGGAGCGGCGCGATGCAGTGAAGCTGGGTGAGTTGATGGCGGCATCGCACCGGAGCCTGCGTGATGACTATGAAGTGTCCTGTGAGGAATTGGACACGATGGTGGAGTGCGCTAACCAGTGCCCGGGTTTGATTGGTGCCCGGATGACCGGTGGAGGATTTGGCGGTTCCACGATCAATCTGGTGGAGCGGAGCAAGGCGGATGAATTTCGTTTGGAGCTTGCCAGGCGCTATCGCGAACTGACCGGCATTGACGCGACGATTTACCTTACTCGGGCCGCCAATGGTGCTGGTCTGCAAAGTCCATAAAGCCTTCCCAATCCCATTTGGTGATGTCGTGCTTGCCCTGGCGTAAGTGGTAGGCGAAGCGGCCATCGGTATAGCGTTCTGATGGCTTCAACATGGGTCGCGGCTTCATGCCTGCGGCGAGGATTGCCTGGAACTCGCCTTCAGGATCGGCCCAGAGGTCTTCACTGGCGCTGGCAACATAGAGCAGGCGGGGAGCAGTGGCGGCGAGAACCCAATGGGAATCGAAGGGTAGGGATTCTTCCTTGCCACTATAGGCTTTGAAGTTGCCGGCAAACCAGTGCGGGAAGTTCTTGTTGAGATCGGCGGTGCGCTCGCCGGACTTGCGCCGCGAGACGGAAGCGCCGCCTTCGCCGCTGTCGTTGGAGATGACCATGGCGAAGCGATCGTCGGTCGCGCCGGCCCAGAGAGCGGCCTTGCCGATTCTTGAATGGCCATGAACGGCAACGTGGGCGGCATCGACTTGTGGATCTTGGACCAGGTAATCCATTGCGCGACTCATGCCCCAGGCCCAGGCGGCGATGCTGCCCCATTCATCGGACTTCGGCTTGCCGTAGATTTCATGGACGCCGTTGTTGAAACCGTCATCGAAATCGGGATCGAGATCGCCATAGTAGACGATGGCGGAACCATAGCCGCGGGAGAGAACATACTCCAGCTCCCAGCGTGAGGCGCAGGAGCCACGTGTGTTGGGTGTGCGCTGCCAGCGGGTGGATTCAAAAATTGCGGGATCGGCGTTGGCGCAGGAGTTGCCGCCAAAGCTCATGCCGAGAAAGACAGGGACTTTCTTTGTGGATTTGGGGAGATAGAGCAAGAGCTCGAGCGAGCTACGCTTGCCCGTTGGGGCCTCATACCAAACGGTGACCTGTTTGCGGATGGCCGTTCCGTTGAAGGCGTCTTCGCTGCGCTCGCGTAGCTCAAAGCCCTGCTTTGCTGGACGAGCGGGAGACTTGCCGTACATTTCGCGGGTGAGGGTTTGGAGGATCTGACTTCGACTGGATGGAGGTGTCGGCAGGGTTGCGGGCAGAATCAGATCGAGAGACTCGACACCTGCTGCTCCATCCCAGGCAAGGATAACGCCACCGCTGGGCCTGGCGATGAGGCTGGGATAGCTGGCTTGCTCAGAGACGGTGCGCCGCTGCCCATCTGGTTGTTTGACCCATAGGGTTTTGCCTTCGGTCCAAGCAGCCCAAACGCCGGAGGCGTCGCGGGCCAGGACTGGCTGCCTGCCTTGACCGAGCAGCTCTTCGCGCTGGCCCGGGCGAGCGAGAAAGACCTGTTTATCGCGCCGCCAGGCAGAGAGCAGCTTGCCTGGGGCTTCCCAAACCAGGTCGCCACCATCCATCGGACAGGCGTTCAGCGGCCAGGATTCTGCGCCCAGTTTGGTGGCCTTGCCACCCCAGGGTAGAAGGTACATGTCGCGATTGCCATCGATGTGATTGCGAAACAGAATTGTGGCCTTGCCATCGGCATCGACGATGAGGCTGGGGTGGCAGCACTCACAGATGGAGCCGGAAGGCGATTGGTAGAGGAGTTCGTTTTTTGACCAGGAGCGGCCACCATCGGAACTATGGCTGCCGTAGAGACGCATGCCTGGATCGCGCAGATCGAGCCAGGCGGCGTAGATCTTGCCCGCTCCGGCGGCCATGGCGTGCAGGCCTTCCCTTGCGGAATTGGTTACGTCATTGACCTTTGTCGATTGCGACCAGGACTTGCCGTTGTCGTGGCTGGACCAGGAAAGGAGTTCGCCGTTTGAGATGGCACTCACTACGAGGGCATCGGAGGTGGCGGCGATTCTGGGGCCACGACGCATACCCAACATGAGCTTTGGCACCTCGGCAATGAGCTGAGGCTTGGACCAGCGGGCCGCACCATGGGTCGTGCTCGACACCATGATTTTGGAAGCGTCGCCGTAGGCCATCCAAATGGTTTCGCCCTGGACAGCAAGCTGGGGCTGCTTGGCGAAGAGGGTGCTTGCGGCAAGGAAAAGGGCGATGCGAGTCATTGTGCGTTTCTCCGCTTCCATTCCATCACGACTTCGTCGACGGGCAGGGCTTCTGCACGAGAGCCATTGCCTTCGGTTGTTTTGGCGAGGAAGAGGGAGTTGAGGACGGCTTCTTCGGTTGCTTCAATGACCGCCTGGAGGAAGGGGCTGAGTTTGTCGCCTTTTATGGTTTCGCCGGAACGAGCGGTGGTGAAGGCGATGGCGTAATCTCCACTGCCGTTGCTGCCACTGGAACCGGTGCGGCCGAGGCCCCACATGGCGCGGGCGGCGAGGCGCTGGAGTTCACGGTGCTCCATGGGTGCGTCGGTGGCGATGACAATCATGATGCTGCCATCGCCTGTTGCCGGGCCCACCTTGCCGTTGCGAAAGGGCATTCCGGCAATGCGGAGCGAGCCGCCATAGTTGCTTTGCACGAGAACGCCCACCGTGTAGTCGTCAAGGCGACGGGAGCTGGTACCGATGCCTCCCTTCCAGCCAAAGCAAATGGTGCCTGTACCGGCACCCACTGCACCTTCTTCGACCGGGCCATCTTTGGCGTTGCGAATGGCGGAGAAGACTTCCTGGCGGCCAACGCGCCTGGCGCGGATGTCGTTCAAAACTCCGTCGTTGGTTTCGCCCACGACAACGTTCACGCTTCGGACGGATTCATTGCCGGGCAACTCCAACAAATAGTCGAGGAGGGCGTCGGCAACACGGGCTACATTCAACGTGGCGGTGAGGGCGATGGGGCTCTCGATCTCGCCGAGTTCATTCACTTGCGTCGAGCCCATCAACTTGCCGAAGCCATTGCCGACAAAAATCGCAGCGCGGAGTTTTTCGCGGAAGGGGTTGCCGGAGTGGGGGAGGATCACCGTGACTCCGGTGCGGATGTTCTTGCCCTCTACCAGTGTGGAGTGGCCCACACGCACTCCGGGCACATCGGTGATTGCATTGAATTTGCCTGGTGGCAGGGCACCGGCGATGATGCCGTAGTCTCTTGGGCGCTTTCGATCATCGGCGAGAAATGCAAGCAGAAGTGTCCGTCGTAAGAGCATTCACCATAGAATATCGAGATGCGAACCCTTTCACGAAGAAGCTTGTTGGCGGGCCTGATGCAGGGCCAGGCGAGGCCCAACATCCTGTTTGTGATGTCGGATGACCATGCCTCGCATGCCATCTCGGCCTATGGCAGCCGCATTAACAAGACACCGCACATTGACCGGCTGGCCAAAGAAGGCATCCGCATGGATAACTGCTTTTGTACAAACTCGATTTGTACGCCATCGCGGGCGGCCATTCTGACGGGACAATACAGCCATCGCAATGGCGTCAACACGCTCAATGATCGGTTGGACCCCAAGAGCCGCAGCGTTGCCAAGTATCTACAGCTTGCCGGCTATCAGACGGCGATGATTGGGAAGTGGCATCTTGGTTCGGAACCACAGGGTTTTGACTATTGGAATATTTTGCCGGGGCAGGGTGCGTACTATGATCCGGAATTCATCGAGGCAACAGGCAGGAAGAAGCATAGCGGGTACTGCACCGATCTCATTACAGATTTCAGTCTGGATTGGCTGGCAAAGCGCGAAGCAGACAAGCCTTTCTTTTTGATGTGCCACCACAAGGCACCGCATCGAGCCTGGCAGCCGGGGCCGAAGTACAAGGAGTTTTTGAAAGGCCAAACTATCCCAGAGCCTTCCAATCTCTACGAGGATCTCAAGAGCAGGCCGGAAGGCGTGCAGAAGGTCAAGATGCGCGTGGGTGAAGATATGAGCTTCACCGATTTGAAAGAGAAGCCGCCGGAGGGATTGAGCGGGGAAGGCTTGCGGAAATGGGCTTATCAGCTTTACATCAAGGACTATCTGCGCTGCGTACAGTCGGTGGATGATTCGGTAGGACGAATGCTCGATTACCTGGACAACAACAACCTGCGTGAGAATACGCTGGTTGTTTATACGTCAGACCAGGGATTCTTTCTTGGAGATCATGGGCTTTACGACAAGCGGATGATGTACGAAGAGTCTTTGCGGATGCCGTTTCTGGCGCGCTATCCGAAAGAGATCAAGGCGGGGAGCACGAGCAGCGATATCGTGCTGAATGTTGACTTCGCCCACACGTTTATGGATTTTGCTGGACTTGGCCGAGACCAGTACATGGACGGCGAGAGCTTTCGAACGAACCTGCAGGGCAGAACGGCGGATAACTGGCGCCAGAGCATGTATTACCGCTACTGGATGCATGACGACGGAGACCATCATGTGCCGGGCCACTACGGGGTGCGTACGAAGCAGCACAAGTTGATCTGCTATCCCTACGGCAAGCCGGAATGGGAGTTGTTTGACCTGAAGAACGATCCGAAAGAGATGCGCAACATCTATGGTCAAACAGCTAACAGCGAGTTGGTTCGCAAGCTAAAGAAAGAGCTGACCCGCTTGCAACATAAGTACGAGGACCAGCCCGCTCATTTCTAGCAGCTTCTGGAAGAAGGCTTTCTTGCGGGCTGTATCGAGGCCCCAATTGACGGGAGGGCTTTGGTAGCCTTCGGGGTCGAAGTAGCCCCAGGAGGCTTTCTCTTTGACGGCAGCCAGCATGTTGTTTTCAGCTTTGTCGAAATCGAAGTGGTCATCCTCATTGAAGAGAATGGGCATGGGGCGGTAGCCTTCGACCTGACGTGTGGAGCGGACCATCTCGGTGATGCGTTTGGGATCTTTTACGCCGTTGCCGTGGATGAGGAGGAAGTCGGAAGTCTTTACGACGTTTGGCTTGGGGATGCTTCCTCCCCCGTACGAGGTGCCGACTAGGAGACGTTTGCCCGAAACCTGGATGGATTTGGCAAGCTCGATTAACTCGCTGACTCTTGCCGGTTTGAGAATTTCATGGTCATAGGATTTGACGTCACACTCGTTGTTTACTTCGAGCAGGACGTTTTGATAGCCGTTGGTGAGCAGCCAACGGACGGTGTTCTCGACGGCGCGCTTTACGGCAGCCTCGTCGGCCACGCGTTGATCTTGGCCGAAGTAGAAGACACCGAGGATCACAGCCATGCCGAGAGAGTCGGCACGATCGAGAATTCGCTTGAGGCGCTTCATGTAGGCGGGCTTGAGGGAGCCATCGGAAGCAATGGCGGAATTCTCCCAGGGTTGGGCTTTCGAGTAGCCCTCGGGGCTGCCGCCTTGCAGATTTAGAGTGATACCCAGGAGGCCGTGTTTGCGCCAAATGGGCATGGCTGCGAGAAACTCTTTGACGTTTCTTTCGGCATCCCATTTGCCGGTGTCTTTGTAGGCCCAGCGCTTGGCGGTTTCCGGGTTGGTGTCGTCGTAGATTCCCTGCACCATGCGGGAGTTCATCAGCAAGCCTTCCAATTTGGTTCCGGGATAGGTGATCTTGCCGTTGAGATGGAAGGAGTCTCCCACAATGGTGATTCTTGTTTTGGACTTTGCGGCAAAGGCAGCCGCTGGCATCCAGAACCATTCGCGTCGTCTCATCATGTTACTGTTCGACTCCATTTCTAAAGACCCGTTCTACGAGATTGGCACCCATGACGGCAGGGAGATCCCGATAGTCCTGCGTCGCAAGAATCAGGAAGTCGGCATCCTTGCCTGTTCGCAATGAGCCGACGCGGTGTGATTCTGCGATGGCGGCTGCTGCGTGAATGGTTGCGGATTGCAGTGCTTCTTCGACACTCATCTTCATTTCTCTCACCGCAAGATGTATCACATAGGGCATGGACCAGGTGGGAGAGTCGCCGGGATTGCAGTCTGTGGCTAAGGCAACGCGGGCTCCGGAATCGAGGAGTGCGCGGGCTGGCGCGAAGCGTCCGAGCCTCGAATAATAAGCCATGGCAGGCAAGAGAACGGCGATGGTGCTGGAGCGTGCCAGGAGTTGGATATCGCGATCGGTTGCGAAGAGGAGGTGATCGACGCTGGTGGCATTCATCTCGAGAGCGAGTGGAATACCGTCGCCAGGAGCAGTGACACAGACGTGTAGTTTGATGCGGGCATGAAGCGCGCGCATGGCCTGGAGGGGCTCACGGAGTTGCTCAGGGCTCAAGCCGTCCTGATCGCAGAGGGCATCAATGAAGCGGGGTTGACTGGCGAGCGTCCAAAGGGGGGCACTGGCATTTGCCAGTGGCGACATTTCTGTGAGGATGATGCCGGGTCGGGATGGGACGGCTTGCAGGCATTTCTCAATGGCGGCGACTGAGGTGGCGTAGCCTGTTTTGATCTCTACGGTTGTCGTGCCGAGCCGTGTCATCAAGCGGAGCCGCTGTTCGATGTCTTCGCGCAACTGGGCCAGGGGGATCTGTTCGACGGCGGCACAGCGGTCGGCGAAGCTGCCGTGCATTTGTCCGGCGTGAGCCAGGTGGGTGTGGCAATCAACAAAGCCAGGGAGGACAACACAGCGGTGGGCATCGATGTCGGTGTCATCGATCGAAGAGATCTCGGACATCGGGCCGTAGCCAGTGATGTGCCCCTGATGCCATTCGAGGTAGGCGTTTTCGATGAGGCCAATTCCCTGCTCCATGGTGAGGAGCTGACCAATGTTGAACACACGCATATCAGTGTCGCTTTAACTCGATTGCTTTGATATCGCAGGAGGGGCCCGTCAAGTGGAGCTTGAGGGAAGATCTTCCTGCGGGAAGAGGGAGTCGGCCCAAGCTGAGGCGATCCCAATGGACAGCTGGTGCCTCGACAGCACTGCGGACGCGGTGCGGGATTTCGATCTCATCCATGCGGGTGGCGTGGCGGGTGGTGGCATTGACTCCACCATTGAGCGACAGGGCCGCACCTTTGGGACCGCGGTATTGCACGATCGCTTCATATTGACCCGCCTTGCTGGCATCGACCGACCAAGTCAAGCTATCTGCGGGAGACTTCCAACCGGTTACGAAATCGTTGGCGAATCCGTTTTTCTGGAAGAAGCGGAGATCGCCAGTAAGATCGGACTGGGTGGCACTGAGCAGGGCTGGGTTTTCTTCTTTGTAGCCGATGGGAATCGGAGGGGCACCGGGGGAGAAGCCTTCGAGGGTGGAAGCGAACCAGGCGTCATAGGCGCGACGAAGTTGCGTCAAGCGTTGCGGTTCACGGGAGGCGATGTTGGTGGTTTCACCGGGGTCGGCAACGAGGTCATACAGCTCATTGGCATTGACCAGCTTGAAGCGCTGCTCGCGGGCGCAGCCTGGAAAGGGATTGGTAGGGTTCGGCTGCTGATCGGCGTGGGTGAAGAGCAGGCGGGGCTGCCAGTCGGCCGAGTCACTTTTGAGGAGCGGCAGGAGGCTTTTGCCATCGAGGAAAGGGCCGTCCGGGCGTTTGACGTTTGCCAGGTCGAGGACGGTCGGCAGCACATCGATGTGACCGGCGATGTGTGAGATTTGCCTGGCACCACGCAGTTTTGCGGGGTAGCGGACCAAGAGGGGGCTTCTGGTGCCGCCTTCATAGACGCTGCCTTTGCGACCGCGCAGGCCGGCATTGAAGCGATCGGTTTGGGGGCCGTTGTCGCAGAGGAAGAGGACGATGGTGTTGTCATCGAGGTGCGGCATGAGGCGACCAATGTTGCGATCGAGGTTCGTCACCATGCCATAGATGGATTGATTTTCGAGGGTCAGGCCTTTACCCGCAAAGCGATCAAAGTCAGCGTCGGGAAGCTGATAGGGAGAGTGGGGGGTGTTGTAGGCGAGGTAGAGGAAGTAAGGGTCTCGTGACTTACGGTTGATAAAGCGAATGGCCTCGTCGGTGAGGGCGTCGGCGATGTAGCCCTTGAGGCGGGAGGACTTGCCATTGCGCTCTACCGGAGAATCGAAGTATTGATTCCAATGGCCGGTGCGGAAGCCGGTGAACTCATCGAAGCCACGGGCATGGGGGACATACGGGTAGTTCTCGCCGAGGTGCCATTTGCCGATCAGACTCGTACGATAACCCGCAGGCTTGAGGCAATCGGCCAAGGTGAGCTCGTTGCTGCGCATGGTTTCGCGGCCCTTGGTGACGCCGTGGACGCCGGTGCGCAAGGGGTAGCGGCCGGTGAGGAGTGCGGCCCTGGTTGGAGCGCATACTGGTGAGACCGAGAAGCGCGTGAACTCGACGCTCTCGCCAGCGAGCCGGTCGAGATTGGGTGTTTCGAGATAGGGATTCCTGCGAAGGCTGAAGTCACCGTAGCCTTGATCGTCGGTGAGGATGATGACGATGTTGGGGCGGCGTTCGGAAAACGCTGCCGATGAAGCCAGAAATTGTCGTCTGGACCACATCGCTATTGAAGGGCCAGTATCGTTCCTTGATCGAGAGCTGCGAATACTTTGCCTGAAGGAGTAGCGCCCAAGGTGATGCGCTCGGCAACGGCTCGATAGTCCACGCGAAGCTCTACCCAGGTGACGAGATCTTTGGAGTACCGGATGCGCACTTTGGTTGGTACGGGCAATGTTCCATAGCGCTCTGTTGCTGCAACGTAAGTACCGTCGCCGGGGACGTAGAGAACATCCTGCAGTTCGAGATCTTTCCATCGCACGACGAGTTGTGCGGGCTTACTTAACTTCGGATAGAAGGCGTAGAGTTCTCCCCCGAAGGTGAAGCTCTTATCGAACTTGACGAGAGTGAGCCCAGTGCCATCGGAGCCGATGACACTGCGATGGACGTAGCCGAAGCCGGAGAGTTCCTGCTTGGCCCAGGTTGCACCTGCGTCCCTTGATTCGAGCGAGATCATCATGCGGGGCCTGTTGTTGCGGTAGGTGGCAATCTCAGGCTCCATCCAATCGGGAAGTACAACGCGCCCGCGACGGGGAGGAGGCTCTGAAGCACCACCCACGAGGCCAATTTTTCCATTCCAGAAACTGACCCAGCGGTAGACCATCGAATCCGCGTTGCCACCAACCTGGGCCCCTTCCGGGACATGACGCCAGGTTTTGCCGCCATCCTCGGTACGCATGAAAGTCTTCCTGGTCCCGACCAGAAAGCCTCGCTGGTTGTCGATGAAGTGGACACGAAGAGCGTTGTCCTGTTTGGAGATTTTTTTCCAGTCGCGGCCACTCTCGGCGCTGTACCAGATTTCGCCTTTGCCGCTGACAGCCCAAAGCGAAGAATCATCGAGAGCAAAGATACTACGCGGGATAAATTTGATCTCGACGGTTTGCCAGGTCTTGCCGCCGTCGGAGGTGAAGACCATGGCTCCTTTGGCGCGAGAAGCTTCCCCGACGGTGGCACCCAGAGCCCAGGAGCGAAGTTCCGAACCAATGGCGAAATCAACGAGTACCATTCGGGAGTCGGGCTTGAGGTAGAAAAAGCTTCGAGCGAATTTACGCTGCTGGGCAAATGCAGCAGCAGGTAGAGTAGCCAGCAGAGAACGTCGGGTCAGCATGGTAGTTATGCGAGAGCACTCACGAGGGTGCGCACTTCGTCATCGGTTGCTTTTGATTCGAGTCTGGCCAGGGTGAGCAAAACACCGACCTGTTCGCCGACCGTGTTAAGAGTTTCCATTTCTTCCCCGGTGAAGATATGCGGCTTGCGGTGTTGCACGTTCATGACGCCGACGACACGATTACGGGCAATGATCGGAGCGGAGAGGAAGGCTTCGTATTGGTCTTCGGGGAGCTCAGAAAAGGTTTTGAAGCGAGGGTCGAGGAAAGCTTCTTTACTGATAGCGACCAGGCGACGCTCACGAGCTACCCAGCCAGTAAGGCCTTCGTTGACATTGAGGCGTAGAGTACCAAGGGTGCCGGGAGATGGGTTATTGCTGGAGCACAGGATCAAATCACCCTGATCGACCAGGTAGAGCAGGCAGGAATCACAGCGCATGAATTCCAATACCAAGGCGTTGATGGCGGCGAGAACCTGCTTGAGGCTGAGTTCTTTGACCATAAGCCTACTGATCTTCTGAAAGAGGCGCAGTTGCTGTTGGGCTCTATCTAACTGCGACTCGAGCTCTTTAACCTTGGACACAGCTTCATTATTGCAGGTCAGTTTGGATAGAATCGCGACATGATTCGTAGCTTGTTTTTTTTGATCGCGGGGACGTGCCTTTGGGGACAATTTCGGATGCAGGAGATTGGCAACAATCTGGGCGTCGTATATGCGGTGCGGCTGGCCGATGTGAATGGGGATGGCAAACAGGATGTCGTGGCCATTACGGGTGGCAAGGTGATCTGGTATCAGAATCCGAGCTGGGAAGCCCATGTCATCAGCGAGAAAGTGGCGCCGATGGATCACGTGTCGATTGCCGGGCATGACATCAATGGGGATGGCTTGCTTGATTTTGCGCTAGCAGCCGAGTGGCAACCGCGGGAGCGGGTGGTGAAGGGTTCGATGCACTGGCTGGAGCAACTGCCTGGTGGGAAGTGGAAGCTGCACGATATTGCCAAGGTGCCGGGAGCGCATCGCATTCGCTGGGGAGATGTTACGGGTGATGGCAAGAAGGATCTTGTGGTGATGCCGCTCGAAGGGAAGGCGTTGGTGTATCAGTTACCGGACTGGCGTGTGGAGACGGCGGCCGAGAATCTTGAACTGGCTCACAATCTTTTTCTCGAAGACATGAATGACGATGGGGTGCTGGATATTGTGATGGCATCCAAGCGTGGCGTGGAAACGTTGAGTCGGCAGAAGGATGGCACCTGGAAGCGGGTGCTCAGCGGAGAGGGACAGCCAGGGGAGATTGTGATTGGGCGTGTGAATCGCTACCGCGTGGCGGCCACGATTGAGGCCTTTCATGGCGATACCTTGACCGTGTATGAGGAACCTCGACCGAAGCTGAACCCGCAAGGGCAGCCCCCACCGGCGAATTGGCATCGCGAGTTGGGAACGCTTTGGCCGAAGGCGCTGCGGGACAACACGGTTTATGGTGGGCATGCGCTGGGGTGGGCTGACTTTGATGGGGATGGAAGTGATGAGTTGGCGTTTGGGTTTCGGGGGAAAGAAACCGGCATTGCGATTTTGAAGCGGGATGGCGAAGGTAAGTGGAATCGTACGGTGCGCGTGGATGAGGCGCAAATGTCGCCGGAAGATCTGGTGACTGGGGATTTGAACGGTGACGGGAAGCCGGAGGTGATTGCTTGCGGCAGGGCCACACAGAACGTTCGTATTTACTGGAATGAATGGGCACCGAAGTGGGTGCGCCATGAGATCGCACAGGGTCAAAGTGTGTTGACCGCGGTTGGAATTCAATTGAATGGCGGCGGCAGAGCAGTGATTGCCAGCCGCGGAGAGCAAGCTGTGCTGTACGGACCGGGCAAGGTGTTACATGACGGCGTGGCCATCATTCACTCGGCAGTGATCGATGTGGATGGGGATGGCGATGAAGATTTTGTGGGGGCACGTTACTCGCCGGGATTGGTGTATTGGCTGGAGCAGCCCGCGAAGCCGCTGGAACAAGACTGGAAGTATCACGTGGTGGACGATCAGATTGATGGCGTCCACGGGCTTTATGCTCACGACATTGATCGGGACGGGAAGCTGGATCTGGTGGCGAACAGTGCGCAACCCAAGGGGCCGTTTGCGAACTCTGTGGTGTGGCTCAAGGCGCTGGATCGCGGCAGGAAGTGGAAGCGTACTGTGTTTGCCAACGGAGATGCGCCTGGGTTGGGGCACTACCACGGGGCTGGAGATTTGAATGGCGATGGGCGGGCGGACATTGTGAGTGCCGCCAAGACGGGGAAAGACGGGGAGTGGTTTGCGTGGTGGGAACAGCCGCGCAAAGAGGGTAAGTGGACCAAGCATGTTTTGGCGACCGGGGAGGATGGGGCTACGAATCCCTTAGTGGCCGATGTAAATGGGGACGGCAAGATGGACGTGATTGCGTCGCGGGGCCATGGAATCGGATTGCTCTGGTTTGAAGGGCCGCGCTTTGAGAAGCATTCCATCGACACCAGTTTGTTTGGTCCGCACTCGCTGGCGGTTGGAGATATCGATGGAGACGGCGATGTGGATGCGGTGACTTGTGCGAAGGATTCGTTTGTGGTGGCGTGGTTTGAGAATGGCGGGAAGGGGAACTTCGTCAAGCGAGTGATTCATGAGAACCAGGCCGCCTATGATATTCGCCTGGTGGATCTGGACCGTGATGGGGATCTGGATGTACTGGTGGCCGGCCAGAACTCAAAGAATGTGGTTTGGTGGGAGAACAGGCTCAAGGCAAGCAAGAAGTTGCCTTGAGCCTGTCCTGCATTACTTATCGGTGAGGGCGGCAACGCCGGGCAGGCTGATGCCGCTCAGGAATTCGAGACTCGCTCCGCCACCTGTCGAGACGTGGGAGACACGATCGCTGATACCCGCTGTCTTGACTGCCTTTTCACTGTCGCCACCACCGACAACGCTGATCGCGCCTTTGTCGGTTGCTTCAGCAACTGCATTGGCAACTGCCATGGTGCCTTTGTCGAAGGGCGGCATTTCGAAGACGCCCATGGGTCCGTTCCAAATGATGGTGCGGGAGGCAAGGATTTCCTTGACGTAAATGGCGATGGTTTTGGGGCCGATATCGAGAGCCATTTGACCTTCGGGAATCTGATCGACCTCGGCATAGCCGGCATCGGCTTTGAACTCAGGAGAGACGGCGTGATCGATGGGAAGCAGAAGCTTGCCGCCGGAGGTAGCCAGGAGTTCTTTGGCCAAATCGAGTTTGTCTTCTTCGACCAAGCTCTTGCCAATGGGCAGGCCTTGGCTCTTGAGGAAGGTGTAGGCCATGGCACCGCCGATCAGAAGCTTGTCGGAGATCTTGAGGAGGTTTTGAATGACTTCGATCTTATCGCTGACCTTGGCTCCACCAATGATGGAGATCGCGGGCTTCTCGGGATTGGCGGTGACCTTGGTGAGGTACTCCAACTCTTTGTCCATGAGCAAGCCAGCGGCGGCCTGAGAGACGAAGGGGATCATGCCAACGGTGCTGGCGTGAGCGCGGTGAGCGGTGCCGAAGGCATCGTTGACGTAGACGTCGCAGAGGGAAGCGAGTTGTTTGGAAAACTCCACATCATTGGCTTCTTCGGCGGCATGGAAGCGCAGGTTTTCGAGCAGCAGAACGGAGCCCGGTGCTGGTTTCATGGCGGCGACTTCTGCGCCGACACAATCCGGGGCGAAGGCTACTGGCAGCTTCAGCAGTTCACTCAAGCGAGTGGCGATGGGGGCCAGGCTCATCTCTTCATTGCGCTTGCCCTTGGGGCGACCGAGGTGGCTGGCCAGGATGAGGCCGGCACCCTGCGAGAGGGCGTACTGAATGGTGGGCAAGCTGGCGCGGATGCGCTTGTCGCTGGTGATCTCTTTGCCGCCTGCAGCGAGTGGGACATTGAAGTCCACACGGATGAACACAGTCTTGCCTTGAAGCTGAATATCTCGAATCGAAAGTTTTGCCATGGGTAAACCACCAGTTTAGCTTGAGGTGGACTTCTCTTCCCGGGGCAGGTTGCTGGTATTTGGGGTAATGCCGGCCATTTTCCAGGCTTCGATCAAGGCACCGGACGCTGGGCCGAATTGCGGCTCGCAGAACTGGTTTGCGTCGTCGAGGCTAACCAGCATCTCAAAGCGGTTGCGCAGGATCTCGCTTTTGTAGACGTTGCCGACGGGAGATACGATGGCCGGTTCGCTCGAAGCAAAGATTGCCTGCCGGACGCTCGAGGCGAAGCCAGCCAGTTGCTGGGCCGCACGGTTCAGAATCTCAATGGCAATGCGGTCGCCTTCGCGCGCTGCTTCGTCGACCAGCTTGGAGTAGCCGGCAATTTGGGGACGGGAAAAATCAGTGGTGTAGAAGCGGTGCATCAAGTCGTTGGCATCGGAGGCACCCACTTCGTGCAGGAGTTTGGCGCGGAGGGTGGTGGCAGGGCCCCAGCCCTCTTCCATCCGAAGGGATGCGCGAACGGCTTCTCTAGTGAGATCAAAGCCGCCGCCTTCATCGCCATAGATGTAGCCCCAGCCGCCGGCGCGGCCGGTTTGTCCCATGGCGTTACGGCCGAAGGCAATCGAACCTGTGCCGGCCACGACGATGATGCCCGGAGCACCGGCCGTGGCACCTGTGAGGGCAATCAAGCCGTCGTTGGTGATGTTGTAGTCGTCAGCCGAGATCATTTGGCGGACGAGATCTGCCTTATCTTTCGGCCCGCCACTGAAGCCCAGGCAGACCGCACGATAGTGAAGGCCAGGCAGCTTGATGGCACCGAGGATGGCGTTTTGAAACTTCGCCAAGCCATCGCCGGTCTTGATGTGGTTGCAAGGGCCGCCTCGGCCGATGCCGAGGATGTTGCCATCCTGATCGCCAATGATCGCGGTGGTGGAAGATTGCCCTCCGTCGACGCCAAGGAAGTATTGAGTCATTTTCAAAGATAGGGTCGCATGCAGGGCAGGATCAGCGCCAGCGATAGATGCGCATGGTTCCTCTTTCGGCGAGGAGATCGAGGCCCCATAGGTCAGTGTGCTGTTTGATGTCTTGCGAGTTGTAGTCTGGGGCGTCGATGGCCAGGTAACGGACTTTCTGGGAGAGGAAAAACTTTCTGACTTCGGCGCGATAGTCTTCTGATGGGGTGACGACTTCGCGGGTACATCCGGACAATTCGACCTCCCATTGGTCGCCGGTGCCGAGCACGGTGTAAGGTTGAGCGGGAGTCAAGAGACAATGGTCGCCCTGACGAGCGGGGCCCCAGGTGCGCCAACGTGTGGTGTAGTTTCCGTCCGTGGTTAGTGATTGGTCCCAGGGGTTTCGATTGCAATTCACAGATTGTGGACGGGGGAGAATTTCAAGGATGCTCCAGGTGTCCTTTGTGTCTTTTGCGACTTGAATGAGTGGCCCGGCGCACTGGTAGCGGAAGCGTGCCTGGTAGTCGATGTAGGTGGGCGCAGTGAGGGCATGTTGCAGCTTGAGGCCAATGGTTGACTGGTAGGCGACGATGATGTTGCGGCTGGTGTAGCTCTCTGGAATGGGCGATAACGCAAAGACAGATTCTCCGGCGGGCACAAAGCGTTCGATGGCGCGAGCGGTGATGTAGCCGGCACTTTTGCGGGTGAGAAAGCCGTCTTCTGATTCCAAGCGGAGTGCGGCCTTCCAGGGCATCTTTTCGAGGAACCAGCCGTGGGGCGAACTGTAGAGGGAATAGATGGAAGGCCAGGAGAGCAGGGCCGCCAGCAGGGGCATTGGCACGGAGATTCTTGGATAGGCCTGAAAGAGAGCAAGAGTCAGGAATGGAAGCGCGGGGATGAGGAAGCGCGTTCCGATATTGAGGGGATAGATGGCAAGAGTGATTGCGGCGGCGGCCAGCAGGCTGCGCTGGGTGCGCCATGCGGCGAAGGCGAGTGGCAGAACGATGGCGGTGGGCCCGAGAGAACCGCTGAGTCGCGAGCCACCGAGAAAGACTTCGCGCGCCCATTCGCTGAAACCAGACAGGTCGTAAGTACGCAGGAAGGACCGGTAGGAGGATTCAAATTCGAAGTTAAACCAGGGATTCGAAAACCATTGATTGAAGAAGGGAGCGAAGGGGTTGCCAGACCAAAGATAGTTTTTGAGAAGCCAGGGTAGGACAGAAAGAAGGCAGAGTGACCAGCGTGGCCAGAAGCGCCAGGCAGGCAGCAGAAAGAGTACGGCGATGATGCCGGTGAATTTGATTGCGAAGGCGAAGCCCGCGAGAATTGCGGCTGCGTGCAGCCAGCCGAAATCGTTGGTCGACTTCCATCGGGCCATGGCGTGCCATACAGCAAACAGGACCACAGTCAGGGCCACGTCGTTGTAGGAGCTGATGCCGTCGATGCCGACGACGGGAAGGAAAAACACGAAGAGCCCGGCTAGCCAGCCAGTACGGCCGGCAGAGACGGCCAGTAGAATGGGTAGCATCAACAGAAACAGGAAGTGGATCATCGCGGCTGCAGAATGTTTGCCGATGGCGAAGGCGAAGAGGAACAACATCTCAAGGCCTTGCGAGAGATAGGCATACATGTTGGTGGCGAACCACTGGAAGCCGTGCTCGCGGTAGTAGCGGGCTACGAGGCCGAGATGGTAGGTCATGCCATCTGGTGAATGCTCTGGAGCCATCGCATGAGCGAGGTACAGCGTGATGTAAACCGTGAAAGGAATGGCAGACCAATGCCATGGCGGCCAATTGAGGTTTGGACGATCTTTCCAGCGGGAGGCAATGGCCAGGGCGGCAACCGCGTAGATCACTCCCTTGTGCACGATGCCCAAAGCGGAGAGCAGAAAAACAAGCAGGCTGAGTGAGGTGGCGCCTAAGAGGAAGCGATAGACGAGGCCTTCCCAACTGGTGCAGCGCAAACGGATTGCCTGCATGAGCCATGCGCCGAGAGCAAGGCAAGTGAGGAAGCTCAGTAATGTGGCAAGAAGGATGTAGGCGACAGCGCTCATTTGCCAACAAAGCCGGCGCGGCGCAGCCGGAAGCCTTGGTCGCCCTCGATTTCGAGCAATGTTGCTGAACCAGGAACAAATTCAGATTGATCGATGGGGGTCTCAAAGTGGGTGGGGCCCTGCGCAGCGACAGAGCCAACTGCTTTTCCGTTTACTTTGAAGGTCAGGTTTTGTGGCTGGGCAGAATCGAGGTCTATGCTGAGTTTCAGGTTTGCTGGATTGGGGACAAAGAAGCGCAGAGCAGAGCGAGCCTCGGCCTTGCGACTCTCGCCATCAAAGGCACCAGGGATCACGCCCCAAGCCAGGTGCGGGAGCGCGGCAGGATCCTTCATGTCGATATAGGCTTTGAGCTTAGCCGGGTTGGCTGTTGCGTCGGGCTTGCGCTCGCGCGAGGGAGCGTACTGGTTTGGGAAGTCGACGCAACTGCTGAGGAGCAGAGGGAGGAAGAGGAGGAGCCTAGGCATTCTTATCCTTTGCGTAACAGATTGCATTCATCGGACAGTTGAAGCATTTAGGATTGCGCGCTGTGCAATGGCCGCGGCCATGGTGGATCAATTGATGGCTGAACTGGATCCAGCGGGATTGCGGGAGGATCTTCACCAGATCGCGTTCGATTTGTACAGGATCTGACTTGCGTGTCAAATCGAGCCGCTGCGAGATGCGAGAGACGTGAGTGTCGACAACGATGCCGCTGGCGATTTGAAAGGCCGTTCCCAGGACGACGTTCGCTGTTTTTCTGGCGGCACCGGGGATGGTGAGAAGGTCTTCGATGTTGCGGGGGATCTCGCCGCCATAAACCTCGAGGAGACGTTTGGCAGCTGCGATGATGTTTTTGGCCTTGTTGTTGTAGAAGCCGGTTGAATAGATGTCTTTGCCGAGGGCCTCGGGGGTGGCGGCGGCGAAATCTTCGATGGTGGGGTACTTGGCGAAAAGGGCAGGAGTCACCATGTTGACGCGCTCATCGGTGCACTGCGCACTGAGGATGGTGGCGACGAGTAATTCGAAAGGATTGGTGTGGTGCAGGGCGCAGGTGACATTGGGGTACATCTGGTCGAGGATGGCCAGAATCTGATCCAGACGGGCTTGCTTTTCCGCCTTGGTACGAGGCTTCACGAGCTTGGGGGCGGGTACTGACATGCGAAACTAGCAGCATAACATCGGCCTACTTTCCATACCTCTTGCTTGCCCTTAGCGGCGTGTGGCTACTCGGACTTCCCGGGGATTGGCTGCTCGACGACTTCTCTTTGGTGCCCGTCGAATTCCCTTCCCTGATGCGGCCGCGGGCGCTCACGTATCTTACGTTTTGGATGAATTGGGAGCTGAATGGGGCCTCACCGCTGGCATTTCGACTGACCAATATCTTGTTGCATGCGGTTGGGGTGCAGTTTTGTTATCGGGCGTTGCGGCGCATTCTGGGTGATGGCCGGGCGTTTTTTGCGGCGGCGATCTTTGCCGTTCATCCCTTGCAGAGCGATGCTGTGTTGTACATCTTCAGCCGCCCTGTCGTGCTGATGGGGTTGTTGCTTTGGCTCGCTCTGGATCGCTGGTTGGCGGGCAAGCACTGGATGGCCACTGGCATCTATGCGCTGGCGCTGCTCGCGAAAGAAGAGGCGATTGCGTTTCCGCTTTTTCTGCTGGCGTTGCACTTTTCCATTTCTCGGAACACACGGGAGCTTAGACCGATTGGAGTGATGGTGATGCTGGCGGGAGTAACGGTAGGGGCGCTTGTGATTGCCGCGAACCAGACCTTGGGCTCAGGAGCCGGAGAGCAGGCAGGGGTGAGCCGGAGCGCTTATCTGGCGACGCAACCGGGTGTGATTGCGCTCTACCTGAAGCAAGTGCTGCTGCCAGAATTTATCGGGTTTCGATGGAACACCGAGTTAGCTCCTCTTTGGCAAGTCGTGCTTTGGATGGTGCCGCTAGCCGGATTGTGGCTGGGGCGGCGCAGCTTTGCCAAGGCCGGATGGGCGTTCTGGCTGATTGGCGCCTTGCTCTTTCTGTTGCCTACTTCGAGCGTATTTCCGATTGCTGATCTTGCAGCAGCCCGGCGTATGTATTTGCCTTTGGCTTTGCTGGCTGCGGCGATGCCGAGGATGGACCTGCGCTGGATGCTATTGGTTGCTGCGGGGTACGCTTGCCTGGCAGGAAGCTGGGCGTATACGTTGTACCGGGAGCCGGCAGTTTTGTGGCGGACGACGATGCAAGTACAACCGGGCAAGGTAGAGCCCTTGCTGCAATTGTGCAAATACCTAGCGCCGCAAGAAGCGCTTGTTGAGTTGATGCGGCAACCGCATCTCGAAAGCGCCGCCTATCATACGGAGCTCGGCAGGGTGCATTTAGAGTTGCGCAATGCCCCTGAGGCTTTGCGGGCTTTCGGAAAAGCATTGGCGCTGCAGCCCGGAGTGGCTTCTCATGTTTACAATCGCGGAGTGGCTTTGCAGGCATTGGGCCAGATGGATGCGGCCCGAGCAGACTTCGAGCGTGCGCTGGTGATCGACCCAAGCCATAAGCCAGCCCGGCAAGCGCTAGCTACTCTGAAGTGATTTCAACGACAGGCTCAAGGAAAAGCCAATCGGGCATTTCGAAGAACTTACGCTTCTGAATGAACTCGGTCACCAGAACTTCTTTCGCCCCGTAGCCGGGAAGATTCGAGATGACGAACTTAAAGGTGCAGGCGGGGTCGTCGGTGTCAGAGCCTTTGACTTTCAAGGTGATGGTGCCCTGCACATCGCTCATGTCGGCACTGCCATGATTGACAGCGAGAAATTGCACTTGTAACTTCTTGCCGGCGGTTTCATTGATGCGGAAGCCGGTGAGCTCGAGGAACTTGGCGTAGGGATTGCCGGCAGCCTTCTGCTTGGCCGTAGCGGCGGCTTTGGCAGCAGCCGGGTCGGAACTGCGTTGGCTGCGAGTGAGCGAGATGATGCCCCAGGCAACCAGCGCTACAGCAGCAAAGGCCAGGACCGCAGCGAGCCAGCTTGGGATGCTGCGCTTATGGTCTTCGGCCCCGACGTAATAGACCTGCTGTGCAGGAGGTGGCGGAGGGGGCGCTGGCGGAGCCACCTGGGGAGCCATTTGTGGAGCCACTGGAGGCGGCGGCGGATATTGAGGTTGTGGAGGCACGTACTGCACTTGAGGAGGCGCAACGGCAACCGGAGGGGCAACAGGTGCCTGTGGCTTTGCAGCAGCTTCAGCGCAAAAAGGACATTCGGAATAAGAAGGGCCCACTTCTCTTCCGCATTTGGGGCAGATCCAAGTAAACATTGTTTGTGTAATCCAAAGTGTATCGCTGTCCCCGTTCTAAATTGAAAGAAGGGTATGCGATTCCTAAGACGTCCTCGCCAAGAAAGTCGTTCCATTGCTGTTTTCTGCGGAGCATTTCATCCGCCGACCATAGCTCATTTGGCCCTGGTGCAGGCGGCTAAGGAGTATGTAGACGAGGTGATTTGGGTGCTGCCGGAGTACTTCCCTCATAAGACCTACGATCAAGTACCGCTTGAAGATCGCGCCGCGATGCTACTCCAGATCAGTTCGGACCCGGTGGCGATTGCCGAGAAGAATCTCTTTTTTGAGGTAGCTGAGGAAACGCTGGAGTATTTGCCGGGCAGTGAGGTCAAGCTTCTGATTGGCGAAGACGGAGCGAGGCGCTTTATTGAGTGGGATTATGGATTCACTGAGGATCAGCAGACCGCTTATTTGAAGCAGCGGCTACAGAGATTTCCTGTCGTCACGGCGAAACGACAAGAAAGCTGGCAGTTGCCGGAGGGATTGGGAGCCTACTTTCATTGGCTGAGCCTGGATTCGCCTCTGCAATCGATCTCTTCGAGCCTTGTTCGAGAGAGAATTCTGCTGGGTGAAGACTGGTTGGAGCTTGTGCCTGTCGAGATCCATGCGCTGGTGGATCGACTTTACGGCTCCAAGGGGAGAGACAGCGGCCAGTAAGGGGCAGCCAGGAGGATCGGCTTGCGTGCTGCGTCGGGAAACTCGACGCTCAGTTTTCCCTGACGGGCCAATAGTTTCATGGACTCGGTGGGGTTTTCAGTAAAGGATAGGGTGCCTTCTCCATCGAGACGATCCAGCCAATCCGAATCGAGCGAGTAGCATTTGAAACCGCCCGTCCAGTTGGCAAAGTTCTTCTCCACGGGCCATCCAGAAATGGAGCCGTCAAATTGGTAGGTATTGGGAGCTTGCCACAAGTCGGCGCTGAGCTTGCCCTGCACACGAATGGGAGAAGGGCCTGTTGGCATGGAGAACTCGGCTTCCTGAAGGGTCGCTTCGAGCTTTTCTGCCTTCCAGGAAAACTTTAAGAGCATTGGATCAAACGAACCCGCACCGAAGGTCAGGTTTTTGAGTCTCAGGGTGCCCACTACGTTTCGAGATCGCAACCAGTCAGGCATTGAGGAGCGGCGCAGGCGCATCTTCTCGAGAAGGCTGGTGGGAGGCCTTTGTGAGGTGAGAAGTAATGCCGTGATGTCCGTGCTGGCAGCTTCGGCGATCGTGAGATTCAGCTCGGTTGGTAAAGCGAGAACCGGCGAATAAGAAGCTTCACCCTCCAGCTCGAGTGAGTTCCATTCCGCACGCATGCGCCGAATGGCGATTCGATTGGGATCAAAACTGATGGAGGCGCTTGAAACCTGCAAGGGCGCTGCGAGGCCATCGAGCGGCACTTCGGTGTTGCGCACCGAGAGGCGCCCGCTCCAGCGACCAGGATCTGCTTCTTCCTCGCGGTTGTACTGGAGGGTGCCCTGCCAGCTTCCGGTTTGGGCCCGAGCCAAAAGAGGAAGAGTGGATGCCTGAAGCAGAAGACCGAGACCTGACTTCAAGCTCTTGACTGAGAGCTGCTGCGTGGCCACTTCGAGTTGTAAGGCTCCCGATCGGGCATTCCAATCGGCGTGCATGACGGCAGATTGTGATTCGCCCACTTTGATCTCAGAAGAATTCAAGATCCAGCGCGAACCTTCAACGACCGCCGTGGCCGTGGGGATTGTCATCAGAGGCTGGTCTGGGAGTTGCATACTCGCATCGGCAAACCAGATCATGCCTTTGGCGGGGACCTCTTCCACGCTTGGCCAGGAGTAGCCGATGACGCCATTAAACTTCCCTTTGGCCGAGAGACCTTCGGGCAGTTTGGCACTGGCCTCACGGCCGAGTTCGAGCAACTTCTCAAACTCGACATCACGCAGTTGGACGAGGAGTCCACCGCGCGGTGCCTGAAATAGATCGCGAGCTCTCATGCGAACCCGCAGCATGTCTCCGCCGACGGTATCGAGAGCCAGCTTCTGGCCCGGCAGGTCAATAGAACCCTTGAGTTGCAATTGATTGCTACGACCTGAAAAGGGGAGGAAGCCCTGTGGCTCGAGACCTTCAAACTGCAGAGCAGCCTGCAGCTCCGCCTGATCCCAAGGACCTTTCAATCTGCCCTTGCCAGAGAGCTTGCCGGCAAAATCAACACCGCGGGCACCGAAGAAAAAGTTGAATGCGTGGATCGAGCTGGGACGCAGTTCGAGATCGAAATCAAGATCGGGTTTGGCCTGCGCAGGGGCGTGTACGGTACCGCGCAGCGAGAAGGTACCAAAGCCCTGGGCACCCCGGTCGGTACGCGCCGGTTCGGCAGAGAAGAAAATCTTGATGTCGCCGAGGGAGGTGGGCGCACTCAAGTCGACGAGGGCATTGGTGAGATAGAAAGGGCTTTTCGAATTGCCCTGTTTGAAATTGAGCCGGCCATTCCGAACTTCGATTTCCGGGGTTCTCAGATTGCCTGACAAGAGGCTTTGTACATTCCAGCCCGAGGCAGAACGCATCAGGTTGACGCTTGGTTCAGTGAGCCGAATGCGGCTTGCTTCGAGCCTTCCCGAAAGGAGCGCAACAAACGAAGGCTGGACTTCGATCTCTGTGACATAGGCGAAGGGCTCCAGCGAGAAGCGAGGGTCTTCGCTAATGGTTACCTCGTCAGCGAGGATTGCTGGAGTGGGAAGAATTCGAAAGCGGGTGGCACCCTGGATACGAACTTTGCGAGACAACGCTTGTTCCAGTGATTGCTGGAGGGACTGCTGAATAAAGGTTGCACTTACGAAAGGAACCAACAAGGCGAGCAGGACCAGCAAGAGTCCACCAAGCCACAGATTGCGCTTTCTCATCGGGATTCCTGCCAGGAGGAGAGCAGCTTTTGATAGTCAGCAGGGGTATCACAATCCTGAACAACGCCGGGGTCATCGACTTCGACGTAGCGGGAAGGTAATGTGCTGAGGATTTGCTTGGCACTGGCATCGAGTGGGGCGTTGAGCAATTCATCCACGGCAGTTCTGCCAATCAGCACGGGATGGCCGCTTTGCTGATTCCAACGAGGCTTGCGGACGGCTACCTCTGGGGCCGCAAAGAGGGCGGCAATACTTGCGCTCTGTACGTTGGCGAAGTCGACGGGGGAAAACAAGACGTGTGAGACAGGCCCCACCAGAGAAAGACCCTTGCGGAGGCTCGAAAACATGCCGAGTTCATGGCTCTCATTGAAGACGAGTTGGCACTCGAGTTGAGGAAGCTTCGAGAGGATTTGCGTGTGGTGTGCGCCGGTGACAATGAGGATCTTCTCGCAAAAGGGGCTCAGCTTGTAAGCAACCTGTTCCACCATGGTGAGGGTGCCGAGCGGCAGCAGTGCTTTGGGCTGCCCCATACGGCTTGAAGATCCTCCCGCGAGGATGATGCCAACCGTCATTTGAGAACGGCTGCGCTTTCGTCCGTGGCAAAAATTCCCTTAGCGACCGACTTCCACTTGGGGTCAGCGCCACGGCGAACAGCAATCATTTCGGCGGCTACGCTGACGGCAATTTCTTCGGGAGTGATTGCCCCGATTTCGAGGCCCATGGGGGCATGAATGCGTTCGAAGCTTTCGCGGGGAACGCCTTCTTTCTCAAACTCCCGAATGACGGCGATCACTTTCCGCTTGGAACCAATCATCGAGATGTAGCGAGCTTCGGTTGTGATGGCCCAGCGCAAGACGCGCATGTCATCGCGGTGGCCGCGCGTGACGATGATGATGTAACTGGAGCTGTTGACATTCAGCTTAGGAAACAGATCTTCGTACTCTTCGGCCATCACTTCGTCAACATCAGGAAAACGCTCGCGATTGGCGAAGCTTTCCCGATTGTCCACGACGGTTACACCGAAGCCTGCCAGCAGGGAGACTTTGGCCAGGCTCTTGGAGATATGGCCGGCACCGAAAATGATGGCATGTGGCTGCGGCACGATCGCCTCAATAAAGACATTCAATTGACCGCCGCAAATCAGCCCATTGTCGTAGGCAGCATCCTGGCCAAGGTTGAAGGTCAGGTGCTTGGGCTTCTCGCTTTGAATGACCTCTCGTGCAGCATTCCATACTTCAGCCTCCACACAACCGCCGCCGATCGTACCGAGAAAACTTCCGTCCTCACGGACAAGAATCTTGGCGCTCTCATAGCTCGGAATCGAACCATTCACCTCAACGATGGTGGCCAAGGCGCACTTCTGTCCAGCCTTGCGAAGTCGAACAATCTCTGAAAACAAATCCATGCCATTCTGATTTTAGCTCTCTGGAGCAAGAACCTGTGACAGCACAAGCATTCATATTTGACATGGACGGTGTAATCGTCGATTCGATGCCCTACCACGTGAGGGCATGGGAACTGTATCTAAAGCGACTGGGAAGAGACGCATCCTCACTGAACGAACGCATGCACGGGAAACACAATGACCAGTTGCTGCGTGAATACTTTGGTGAGAGCCTGGCGATCGACGAGATTCAAAGAATGGGCTCCGAAAAAGAGGCGCTTTATCGGGAATTGATTCAGGAAGACCTGGAGCAGCAATTATTGCCGGGTGTTCGACAATTCCTGTCAAAGCACCAAGAGATGCCTAAAGCTGTCGCTTCCAACGCGGAAGAAGCTAATGTCAGTTTTGTTCTGGATCGGGCAGGTTTGCGGCAGCACTTCCTGTATGCCGTGGATGGACAGCAGGTAGAATTTGGGAAGCCAAATCCGGAAGTATACCTGAAAACAGCGAAACTCTTGCAGGTAGATCCTAATAAATGTATAGTTTTTGAAGACTCGCAGACAGGAATTGACGCGGCCGTTAGTGCTGGCATGAAGGTAGTGGCGATAAATTCGCACCGAACCACCCTCATTGGACAAGCAATAGAAGCCGATCATTTCCTAGACACCCGGCTTCAGGAATGGCTCGCGCAACAACTCTAGTTTCGATTTTGCTGTGGCACGCTGCGGCAATTGGCTTGGCACAATCTGCCGGGGAAGATCTGCTTTCCTATCGACCGGTCAGCTTAGTGGAGGCGTCGGCGCGGGTGCAGCCTGATTTTCGCCCAAAGCTTTTGGGCGAAGCGGTCAAGGTGCAAGGTATTGTGCAAGCCGCTCCACTGGAAGCGCCAGAGGCGGTCTATCTCGCCATCGTTGATGCACAAGCGAAAACGTCTGGACTGATGCTGGTCTTCTCTGGCGACAACGAAGCGAAGTGCCCCCTGGCCACGGATTTTCCCGTTGGGTCACTGGTTGAGGTGTATGGGACTGTCAGTCTGCATGCCGGGCAGGCCGTAGTCAAACCAACGGAACTTCGTTTGATTGACAAGGCCAGCCTACCTTCACCACCGCGGCTCTCACCGCGAGCGGCAGCAAGTTTTCAATACTCCGGGATGCTGGTTGAGATCGAGGGAGAAGTCGCTGAGTATCGCGAGGCGCCCAAGGGTGATTTGCTCGATTTCACGGACGGAGTGCAGTCGGTTAGAGTATTTCTTCCACTGATGCAGCGGGGCATTGAAAGACCGCTTTCTGCTTATCACAAGGGAGATCGAATCCGGGTAGTCGGACTGGTAAGCCAGTTTTGCTTGCGACCTCCTTACAACCAGTTCTTCCAATTGCTGTTGGCCAACCCGAAACAAATTCAATTGGTAGAGCCACGCGCGACAGTGCCGCCGCAACTGGTACCGGCGGCGGTGGTGCTGATCTTGTTGGGAATTCTTGGTGCCTGGTATTTGCAGCAACGATCTCGTCAGCAGAATCGTGTAATTCAAAAGATGTTGCAGGCGAGTGAAGAGATGTTTGGAGTGGCAACCGCAAGAGAAGTAGCGGAAATTGTGCGCAGCCGAATGCTCGAGTTGATTCCGGGAGACACGGTGAGCGTTTATCACTACGACCCGGCAAGGAAAATTCTGGAGCGGATTCCGGACCAGCAGAGTTCGACACAACACTCGTTTCACATCGAGGAGTGTTCTTCCAGCCTCGAGAAGGCCATTGCGCTTTCCATCCGTAACAAGACCGTACTTCAGTTCGCGGATACGAATTCGGTAGACATTCTGCAAGCCAAGGGCGAAACCTCATATTCCTTACTGGTGATCCCCATGCGGAGCCGAGTGGAAGCCCGCGGTGCCCTTGTTGTGCAAGGCGGTACGGGAAAGCAGTTGCTGGTAGAGGCGCTGCATCCGGCCGCGCAGCACCTGGCGAATGACGCCTGCCAGTACCTGGAATGGCTGGAACAGATTGCCCTGAGAGAACAGCATCATCGGAGTGAAAAGCTTGCCGTCGCGGGACAACTGATCCATGGCGTCATCACCGAACTGAATGCACCACTGGAGAAGATTCGAGAACTGACAGGAGCGCTGGGGACGGAAGAATCTGCAGCGATTCATGCCCAGGTCAAGAAGGCTAGCGAGACGGTACGCCGGATCGTTGCAGTGGCACGGGCCGAACAGATTGATGCTCGCCCGGTCGATCTACGCTTTCTCTTTCAGAAGCTGATCGAAGAAATGGACGATGAGTTGCGTCTGGCAAAGATCGAGAGTGAAGTGAACCTGGGGTCAGAAAGCTTGTATGTTTTGGGTTCGCAAGACCAACTCGGGCGTGTCTTTGAAAATCTATTTCTCCACGCCAAAGCGGCCGCCATTCATTCTCTGGAACATGTTTTCATTCTGAATTTGAACCGTATTGGGCGAAGCGCCATGATTGAGGTGGAGTTCTCAGGGCCTTTCGGCGAAGGCGAAGGACCAGACTTCAGCGGGTCTGCGCTGGGACTGGCGATCATTCGAGGTCTTGTGCAGTCCTATGGGGGAGATACGAAGTTTACGACGCTGCGAGCGGGTCGTTATCGGTACGATATTGAACTGCCTTCGCTCAATGCCAGCCCTACGGAAGACTTTAATTCAGCCCTCAAGTTTGCTCCGCAGCGCGGCATGATCACGGCCTTGCTGGTAGAACCGGAGATGCAATCGCAGCGTAAAATGCTGGCAATCTTTGGGGAGTTGAATCATCGGCTGATCCCAGTCACCAATGTGGATGAGGCAGTCGATTTGGCGGAGAAGGTGCGCTTCGATGTTGTGTTTTCCAGCGCCAGGCCCGACGGTGGCACCTGGGCGGAGCTCTTTCACCGGGTTCATCACAGAACTCCGCACTTCGCTCTGTTGAGCGAAAGTGCGGAGGAACAAAGCGTGGAGTTGTTGGAGGGTGTTTCTTCCTCCATGTTGCGAAAGCCGGTTGAAGAAGCTGATATTCTCAACCTGCTCGAACAACTGCAACAACGCGGTTAGTACGTGATTCTTACGCCGAGTTGGATGTAACGCGGGAAGTTCGCCTGCTGGGTGATGCGACCGAAGTTGGCATTGCCAAAGGCGGTGTTGGGGCCGTTAAACTGAGGCGTGTTGAAGGCATTGGTTGCCTCCGCACGAAACTGGCCTTTGAATCTCTCCATCACGGTGAAGGTCTTGAGCAGCGACATGTCCCAATTCACGGTACCTGGGCTACGGTAGCTCAGCGTGCGAGGAACATTGCCGAAAGTAAATTGAGGGGCGGTCGTGAAGGCGCTGGCATTGACGTAGTTGTCAAGCCGGTCTTGCAGGCGACCTTCCGTCTCTGGGGCATAACCGCTCCGGTTGGGGCGCATGAGGCCATTGCCAAAGACGGAGTTGAAGTTTTGATTTTGGAATACGGAGAGCGGGAAGCCGGTCTGGAACATGTAGACCGAATTGATCTGCCAACCGCCCGCGATTTGATTCCACAAGGCGCTTTGACTTAGAAACGCTTTGTTCTTGCCGAATGGCAATTCGTAGCTGATGCTGCCTTTGACGGCATGGGGAGTGTGGCTGGTGCTCCACCCATACTCTGCGCCGAGGTCATAGCTGTTTTGCGGAGACCCAGGAATCGAAGTGAAGAAATTGCTGGACCCGAAACTGGCATCCTTATTGCGCGACCATGTCCAACTGGAAAGGAAGCTCAAGCCAGAGGAGAATCTCTTTTGCGCCTTCACCACCATCGAGTCATAGAGTGCGTCGTTGAAGTTGTTGAAGCTCATGCTGACGGTGGAGAACTGCGGGTGCGGACGCAGGAGTTGCAAACGCTGCACATTTGCGGAACCTACAATATTGGAGCCGCCCCTTCCGAAGAATGGGTTGGGCACGTTCTGGAGCAGTGAGGAACCAAGGGTCAGTTTGTCGGCAGTCAGTTGATTTACGTTGACGGAGCCAGAGCCAAGGATGAGATTCGTAGTACGAGAGCCGACATAGCCAATTGCCATCACGACGCCGCCCGGCATCTGACGCTGCCAATCGAAGGCGATCTGATGAACAGCGGTGGAGCCGGCATTGGGGTTCATGAAGCTGAGAGCCTGACCGATGCCCGAAAGCCCGCCCAGCGCATTGCCGACAGGCTTGGAGAGGCCATTGGGGAATGGATTGGAAAGAGAGCCAGCCGGGGTTTGTCCGCCATCGAAGCTACCCACATAGTCGGTGGGTTGGCTATAGCCAAGGCTGGAGAATCCGCCATAGCTCACCGGAGCCCAGAAGATACCGTAGCCGCCACGTATGGTGGTCTTGGGGCTCCACTGGTAGGCAACACCGATGCGTGGAGCAAACTTCTTTGTAGAGGGCGAGCAGCACTCTGTGGGTGCGCCATCGACGCCAGCTTACTGTAATGCGCCTCTGGCACCTTGTCCAATTGGATTCGCAATGGTTGGGTCAAACCCTACGATCAGATTGTTGTTGCGCTCTCTGAGGCCCGTTTCGTATTCATAGCGAACACCGAGGTTGAGTGTGAGCTTGGAATTGACACGGAAGTCATCATGGAAATAGAAGCCATGGTACTTCACATACTGGTAATACTTGGTGTTGAGGGTCACGTTACCGCTGGCCGGATAGCCAAGCAGGAGGCTTGCCAAATCAGAACCGGTGCCATCGTTACCGCGATTGGGGTCACGGCGTGTGAACGTGTCGTTGAAGGTGTAGGAGCCGGGCGCAGCGAAATTGATGAAGTCGATGTTCAGAATGCGGTAGTCGTAGCCGGCCTTCAAGCTATGCCGACCCACAAATTTGGCGATCGAACCCAGGGCGTTGCGGGAGTGAAAGACACTTTGCGTGCCGCCGCCAGAGCCGAAGCTGGAAAAGGTCTGCATCGACACTACCGGGAAGCGCTGTGAAGGCAGTTGGGAGACGAGAGAAGTAGGAAAGCCGAGGGAGGCAACGTCAAAGCCTTCGCTTTCATAGACGGTGGCATTGGGAAAGCGGTTGAAGCCGTAACGGAAGCTCAGTACGGTCGTGGCATTTGGGGTGATCGTGTGGTTGGTTTGCGTCGAATCGACTTTGCGGAAGAGCAGCGAGGGGGCATTGCCTGCGACGTTGTTGAAGAGATTGCCGCTGGGTTCCCGACTCTTGTAGTGGAGGTAGGAGAGGTTTGCCTTCCACCAGGAGAACAACTCATGGTCAAACTTGGCGGTGTATTGGTCAGCACGGTCGACGAGCACATCGTTACCGAGGTAGGCAGTATCGCCGAAGTAGCCGACGGTGCGGGTCGGATTGGGATAGTAACTGGCAAGCTTGAGGCCAATCGGATTGAGTCGCGAAGCGGGGAGAATTCCGTTCTCGAAGGCAGTTCTGGTGACGACGCCGGTGGCGGCGTCGAGGCGGCTGGTTAGAGGATCGAAAATGGTGAAGGGGCGGCCACTGCGGTCGAGGCTGCGAGAGAAGTTCCCGCTACGCTCGAGGGCAGTGGGGGTTGCCAACTCACGCGACAACCCGGACTTTTGACGGTAGGCTTCCTGTGAGACAAACCAGAAGCTCTTGTTGCGGCCATTGTAGACTTTGGGAATCCAGATGGGGCCGCCGATCGACCCGCCAAAGTTGCGGAAGGGTTGGTCGGGGCGGGCAATGCCGTTGCGATTGTTAAAGAAGCTGTTGGCGAGAAACTGCTTTTCACGGATGTAGCCCATAAAGGAGCCATGAAGCTGATTGGAGCCCGACTTGAGGAAAGTGTTGAACATGCCTCCGCCGGTACGACCCACTTCGGCATCGAAGGTAGAAGCCTGGATTTTCACTTCCATGACTGCCTCCATGGTCGGGATGATCACGGCGCGATTGGTGGAGTCAGTAATCGGTACGCCGTCGAGAAGGTAGTTGTTTCCACGGATGGGTCCACCGGCGATGGAGATGGCAGAGCTACCACTTTGATCTTGCATGCGATTGAAGCGAGGGTCGCCCGCCTGGACGACGTTGGGTGCCAGCTTGGCAAACATGAAGGGATTGCGACCGAGGTTGGGGAGGTCGGTCATCTTCTGTGCGTCAATGACCTGCCCCGTGCTGGCGTTGGCGGTTTCCATCAGCGGGACCTCTTCGGTGACGTTGATGCTCTGGGTGACTTCTCCGACATTCATTTTGAAGTCGAGTGTCAGAAAGGTCTGGGTGGCAATGATGACGCCGGTGCGGTCAAGCCGGGAAAAGCCTGGAGACTCAATCGATACGGTGTAGGTGGCAGGATTGACACTCTGGAAGACATATTCTCCGAGGTCGTTTGTAATCGTGGAACGTGCAATGTTAGTGGATTCGTCCTTGAGGGTCACCTTGGCAATGCCGATGGCAGCGCCTGCAGGATCCTTCACACTACCTCTTAGGCCGCCCTGATACGACTGGGCCTGAAGCATAGAGGCAAGACAAACCAAAGCGAGCGCGAGTATGCGTAGACGCATGACACACCTCTTTCGTGAATGATTGAATTGTGATCTGATGCTCAGGACGTTGAGCGAGGAATTCGTTGAAGGATTGCGATCCGAACGGGCCCCAATTGGGGATTGGATGCGATCAATGTGGACTAACAGCCGCGCCGGTTACAGAAGCTTCGTCCGAACGAGGACGGGCAAGAACCGTGTGGTAGAACCAGCGTACAACGTAAAAGCCGCAGCCAATGGCTACTGCGGCCACTGCATTAATCAACAGCGTGGCAAATGCAGTCGCAAGAAATGCTCCAGAATCGACAGCGGTCATCCGTCGGAGGCGCCGCCAGGTGCCCCACTCGAGCAGTGCAATGCCAACATAGGCAGTCACACCTGCCAGAGCAGGAAGTGGAATGTGAGAAACCATCTCGGAGCCAAGCCCCAGGAAGAGCAATAGTAAGGCCGCATGGACCACGTTAGACATGCGGGAAGAGCCGCCGCAACGAACGTTGGCCAGAGACCGGGCAGGAATGCCAACACTCATAGGAGCAGCGAAAATACCGCACACCACATTGGCAATGCCGTAAGCTCCCAGTTCGCCATCGGCATCAGAGGGCCGCATGGGACGATGACGACCACGGAAATGCTCGACAACTCTCGAGGTGATCAAGAGGTTGATGCTGGAAACAACGGCCAGGCCGAAACCGTCATTGATCAATTCAAATACTTCCTGCGGGCTCCAGGTAAAGCCCATGAAGGGGGGAATATCGAGATTCAGCTTGCCGACTTCTTTCTCATGCATTCCAAACAGGATCGAGACACCTACGGCAGCAAAGACACCAAGCAAGGGGGCAGGAAGCTTGTTGTTGATTCGGGCGAAGAAGAAGGCGCAGCCAATCACGATGAGGCCCAGCAGGAGTGGCTGCCAGTGGGAGGTGCCGATGTAGAGGGCCACCATTTTGAGTTGCGCTGGGATGGCAGAGGGCCAGGTAACGTCCTTGGGGATCTGAAGGCCAAGGATCGTGCGAAGTTGGTTGACGACCATCATGGCACCAATGCCGCAGGAGAAGCCCGAGACGACCGTTTGAGGAATCTTGGAGATGTGCCGCCCCAATTTCAGCACGCTGAAGATCATCATGAAAACGGCAGCAACCAGGGTCACCTTGGCGCAACCGGCGAGGCCTTGCTTTTGGACGGCCGAGACGAGAAAGGGAAGCGTAACAGTAGAGGTGCCGCCGATGAGAACTGGGTTGCGGCCTAAGAGAGCAGTAAGGGGTGCAGAGATCAGTGAAGTAAAAAGACCGTAAATCGGGGGAATGCCCATGAGGGTGGCCATAGCAAGGCCGTAGGGCAAGGCAATCAAAGCAGCAATGGCGCCTCCGAAGATGTCGCCACCCAAGTGCTTCCAGGAGTAGTTGATTTTGGGGAGTTTCAAGATCGTCCTAGAGGAATCAAAAACAGATGAATAAGGAAGGGCCGTCGCGGACGCGGCAACGGCCCCTCAGGAATCAAAACAAACTAGGCCTTAGCCATAACCTTCTCGTGAGCCACCTTCCACTTCGCCATTTCCTCAGGGAGGCCGATGGAGACGCGGACCAGGGTGGGCATGGAGGGCCATGCGCGACCGACAAGTACCTTCTCGTTGAACATGCCTTCGATGTAGGCCTTGGCAGGCATCTTCACGTCGATCATGAACTTATTGGAGACGGAAGGAATGAAGGTGTACTTCTTGCTGGTGCACCAGCTGAGTACGTCTTCACGGGTGTTCTTGATGATTTCGCGACGCTTGGCGACCAGATCTTTGGCCTTCAAGGAAGCATTGGCACCCACCATGCCGGTGACAGGGTGTGCACCGGAGGAGTAAGGCATCAGCTTCTTGAGAAGATCGGGGCGACCGATGGCGGCACCAGCGCGGAGGCCGGCCATGCCGAAGAGCTTCGAGAAGGTGCGGAGGATGACGACGTCCTTGTCCTGCTGGACAAAGTCAGAACCGAAGTCAGCGCCCGTGAGATGGATGTAGGCTTCGTCGAGAATGACTACCGAACCAGCCGGCTTGTTCTTGATGAGCCATTCAATGTCGCTCTTCGGGGTCAAGGTACCGGTGGGGTTGTTGGGGTTACAAACGTAGTAGGCACCGGCATTGGGGTCAGCTGCGAGCATGCCCTTCACGTCGTGCTTGTAGCCATTGGCGGCGTCCAGCTTGACCTTGGTCACCTTGGCACCCACGAATTGAGCAGCGCGAGCGGCAGCTTCATAATCCGGGTCGGCCGTGACCAGACCGCGCTCCTTCGAGGTGAAGGCAATCACGGAGTAGTGGAGGGGAGCAGAAGAACCGGCAAAG
The DNA here is from genome assembly GCA_044340255.1 of Bryobacter sp. Taxonomy (GTDB): domain Bacteria; phylum Acidobacteriota; class Terriglobia; order Bryobacterales; family Bryobacteraceae; genus Bryobacter. The sequence continues at coordinate 79,940 of JBIITX010000021.1, forward strand.
GGCATGACGTAGTCGGGCTTGACGCCGTCGAGGTCGGCCTGGGTCTTGGCAAACTCAAAGGTCTTTTCGTACATGTAGCGCCCACCACCCTTGATGACGGCGTACATGGCTTCGGCGGCTTCCGGGCAGGGGCCGAGCGGATTTTCATTGGCATTGATGCGGACAGCGTCAGGAGGCGTGTTGAGGCGCATCGAAAGTTGAGCCAAGGCGGCTTCGTTGTAGAAGGGGAGTGCGGCACCGCCTGCGACGAGCGCGGAAATGCGGCCAAAGTTGCGACGGCTGTAGCCGCGCTTGAGGAGATCCTGTTCGACTTCTGAGCTGAAGAGCGACATGTTTTGATCTGTTCCTTTCGATCTTTACTACCGGGTTGTATACATTATATGTGCCGATGGCGAAGGTTGCACCAGTAACTTTGAAGCAACCTTCGCTTTTTTCGGCAGGAATCACGCATCCCGTTACGAAGGCGGTTCCTTGCTGTCAGGGTTTAGAAGAAGATACGCAGACCCAATTGGATCATACGCGGGAAGTTTGCTTGCTGTGTGACGCGGCCGAAGGCGCCGTTTCCGACGGCAGTGTTCGGCATACGGAACAGCGGGGTGTTCATGGTGTTCAAAGATTCAGCACGGAACTGAGCCTTGAAGGTTTCGGTAATGGCGAAGTTCTTGAAGACAGAAACGTCCCAGTTGACCATACCCGGACCACGGTTACCCACCGCACGGGAGGTGTTACCGAACTGGAGGGCGTTCGGAGCCGTGAAGGCTGCCGGATTCCACCAGCCATCGATGCGACTTGCGAAAGAGCCTTCGTTTGAAGGATTGACACCAGTTGCATTCGGACGCTGACGGGCATTGCCGTAGGGGCTGTTGAGGTTGTTGTTCATGAAGAACTGGGCGTTGTAGCCACTCTGGAAGACCGAGACGGCGTTGACCGACCAGCCACCGAGCAACAGGTTAGTGACGTAGTTGGCGTTGCCAAGGAAGGCTTTGCCCTTGCCGAACGGCATTTCGTAGGTGATGGAGTTGGACAGGCGCTGGGGAGAGTTCAGGTAGCTCAAGCCATATTCGGCGTCGAGGTTGTAAACGTCCTGCGGACCAGCGTTGCCGCCGTTCAGGTTGTTGCCAGCACCACCCGAGGCATTGTCCATGTTCTTGGACCATGTGTAGGCAGTGAGGAAGTTCAAGCCATTGCTCATGCGCTTCTGGAGTTTCAACACCAGCGAATCGTATTGGGCACGAACAAAGCTATCGTTCAGGAAGTTCACAGCAGCGAACTGCGGGTGGGGGCGCAACAGTTGTTGACGTTCCACACGGGCGCCGCCGACGCTGTTGGAGCCACCGCGACCGAAGTAGGGGTTATCCACCTGGGTACGGAGAGCAGCAGCACCAATACCGAAGTTGGAGGGGTTCAACTGATTCACGTTCAAGGTAGCAGAGGTGAAGCCGATGTTGGTCGAACGGGAGCCAGAGTAACCGACGCTAGCCACCATGCCGGCACCGAGCTCACGCTGGATGTCGATGGAGAACTGTTGTACACGACCACTGGTGGCATTGGGAGCGAACACATTGATGCTCTTTCCGATACCGGTGAGGTCGCCGAGACGATTGCCGACAGGCTTATCCAGACCGTTGAGGAACGGATTGGTGAGCGAGATCTGCGGGATGCCATTCAAGTTGGCGAGAGGCGTGGTGGAAGCCGTGATGCCTTCGCTGTTGAACGGAGAACCGAGGCCAAAGTGAGGTGCCCAGAACATGCCCCAGCCGGCGCGGATGGTGGTCTTTTCATTCCATTGATAAGCAGCACCAAAGCGGGGAGAGAACTTGTTCATGTTGTAGTCGGAGGTTTGGGTCGGTGCACCATTCACTCCGGCGAAGCGGAACACGCCCTTGGAGTCAAAGCCACTGGTGGAGGAAATCGCATTGGTGGCACGAGCATCGAAGGTGGTGATCAGGTTGTTGTTTGTTTCCTGAAGTCCGGTTTCACGCTCCCAGCGCAAGCCCAGGTTGAGGGTCAACTTCTTCGAAACGCGGTAGTCGTCTTGAATATAGAGACCGCTGTAGCGAATGAACTGGAAGAGCTTGGTGGGGATGAAGCCCGTTGCCGAGTTTGGAGCGCCAAGCAGAAGGTCGGCCAAGTCGGCTCCACCGGTACCGCTGTTGGAGTTAGAGCGGCTGAAGGTGTTGTCAAAGGTGAAGGCACCGGCGCTGTTTTGATAATCCAGGCCATCAGCATTCATTTGACGCCAGTCGTAGCCAAACTTGATGCTGTGCTTGCCGAGGTACTTCGCCACCTGACCGAGAACATTCTTGGAGTGGTGGATGAAGTTGAAGTTGTTGTTGGTGCCGAGCGAATAGGTATCGGTCATGGCGATGTTGGGGAAGGTCGGCGAGGGAACATCGGCGATGAAGCGCTGGTTGAAGCCGAGGCTGGCCAGATTGAAGTTTTGGCTGGTCTGGGTACCGATGTTCGGGAAGCGGTTGAAGCCGTAGCGAACAGTGACGACGGTCGTCGCATTTGGGGTGAAGGTATTGTTCCAGGCGGTAGCATCGACGAAGCGGTCGAGGAACCACTGGTCAGGCGAGCTAACGTTGCGATAGGGGTTTTCGCCGGGCTCGCTCGAGTTGTACTTCATGTAGCTCAAGCTGGCACGCCACCAAGAAAACACATTGTGATCCACCTTGATGAATTTCTGATCGGCCTTGGAAGGGAGGATACCGAGACCGGCAAGGTTGGGCGCGCCGTAGGAGGCCGAAGTGCGGGTGGGGTTGACGAAGGTGGCAGCGATGTTGCGGCCCACTGTGTCGATGCGGCTGGCAGGAATGATGTTGCCAGGGAACTGCGTTCTGGCACCGGTTGCGGGAACCGTGGTGAGCGGATCGTAAATCAAACGGCTCGAAGCCGAGAAGTTACCCACGCGCTCGAGAGCAGTGGGGGTGTACTGTTCACGACCCACAGCCTGGGTGTCACGATAGCCTTCAAAGCCGAGGTTGAAGAAGGTGCGGTTCTTGCCGTCGTAAATTTTCGGAATCCAGATCTTGCCGCCGAAAGCGCCGGCATAAGTACGATTCGGGGATTCGCCACGAGCACGACCGTTGCGGTTAGAGAAGAAGTTGTTGGCCATCCACTCCGTGTTGCGGAGGTAGCCGATGAGCGCACCGTGATAGCTATTGGTGCCTGACTTCAGGAGGGTATTGAACATACCGCCACCGGTACGACCCATTTCTGCGTCGTAGGTGCCGTACTGGACTTTCATTTCTTCCACGGCTTCCAGGGACGGGATGATGACAGCGCGATTGGCGAAGTCGGTGATCGGTACACCGTCCACCAGGTAGTTGTTGCCGCGAACCGGGCCACCATTGATGGAAATCTGCGAAGAGCCGCTTTGATCCTGCATGCGCATGTAGCCGGGGTTGCCCACCTGGACTACGGTGGGGGAAAGGCGGCTCATCATGAAGGGGTTACGGCCAAGGTTCGGAAGGTCGATCAGCTTTTGGCGATCCACCAACTGGCCTTGTGATGCGGTTGCTGTTTCAATCAGTGGCGACTCTTCGTTCACCATGATCGACTGGCTGACGTCGCCGACTTCGAGCTTAATGTCGGTGGTGACAGTGGCCTGGGTGGCAACGATGATGCCTTTGCGTTCTACTTTTTTAAATCCGGATTGTTCAACGATTACCGTGTAGGTGCTGGGGTTGATATTGGCGAACACGTATTCGCCGGCAGCTGAGGTGACAGCGGAGCGGGTAACGCCGGTCGATTCTTCAAGCAAGGTAACTTTGGCACTGCCAATGGTTGCGCCTCCTTGGTCAACGACGCTTCCGCGTAGGTTGCCGAAGGCACTTTGTGCCCAACTGATGGAATTCATCATCAGAAGGGTGATGAGCGAGAGAGAGAGACTCAGTCGCAGTTTTCTCATGGAGATCCCCTGAACTATTTGGATTTGCGGCTCGCGACGAAAGAGAGCCTTGGATCGCTACAGGGCGAGAACGGTCAGAAAAAAGGTTACGGGGAGGGTAATGCTAAACCACATCGAAAAACCCTCGTGCATTGCAGTATAAACACAACGTTCATCGATTGGAAGGATTGGAGTTGGCTCGTTGTATAGAAGTTTTTGATGGGCACTTATTTGATCTCCCCATATCCAAATATGTGAACGCGTCCCAGAAGACGCTAAGCTATTGAAAATTAAAGAACTGTGGGAGAGTTCGGGACAAGGGCCACATCTCACCGCGCAGGATGATTTCCCGCTCCGGAAGCCGTTGTCGAACCAGAGCACCCTCCGGGCGAAGGGGATTGATCCAAAAGACGCGCCGTTGGCCAAGGAGTTTCAGCAGATCGGGAGTATCGAAAACTTGCAGCAAACCGGGTGCAATGAGATGGTCAAAACCCTTTTGCGTCGGGGCATCGAGCAAAGCCTGCCAACTGAGCAGGCTTCCTTCCAAAATCACATTTTGCACTTGTGAATCCAGGGCAGCGGCCAACAGACCGACCAAGCCGAAGCGACCTCTGGCAAAAATGGAGACCGGCTTTTGTCGGTCGCGATCTCGCAGCAGGCGCAGCCCGGCAACCAGATCTTCGGTCTGCATCGCCAACAGATTTTTGCCAATCAGCCAGGTACGCGCAGCTACCTGGTAGGGGAGATCGTAGCCACTGGAACCGCTGTCTGGATAGCTCGGACCGCTGCCGCGGGGATGAAGGATCAGAACCGCATGTCCCGACGAGAGCAACTCCTGTGTGTCGGCATCGATTCCCTTCTCTGCGGCACCCACCAGCAAGACCTGTGCCCTGGCCTGCGGAGGAGTCAGGAGGCGGGCCGGAATTGGCACTCCGCCTGTGACGGTCAGCTCAATCAATTCTTCAGAGAGTGTGGGCCCAGCCTGCCGGGAGAGGACTTTGAAAACTGGCACTGACGCTGGCTCTTCAAAGCGGATTGCCGCTCGAATGCTTGAGGCCGTTGCGGGTGGTCGGCTGAGAGCGAGTTGCCTGGCGTGGGCACTCGCCAGACCCTGCGTCGTTTGAGAACCCAGAGAGGTAGCGAGTTGTCCGGTAGGCGTGGCGTAGAGCTGGCTTTCTTCTTCGGTTTCGATGGCGTCTTCGCGGCCCGGCGATTCTCGATCAAAAAAGTACTTTTCAAACCAGCGCGTGGCAGCCTCTCGTCGCGGCTGTGACCAGCCATGCGTATCGTCGTACTCGAACATGCCAATTTGACTGGCTTTGCCCTGCAGGTCAAAGAGGCGCTGCAATTGTCTGAAGGTGGCGCGAGCGCCATCGATGGGGAAATAGTCGCGGATGGCGCTGGTGATCAGAAAAGGCCGGGGTGCGAGGGCTAGTGCAAAGTCTGAGAAGTCGAGGTGGTTTGCCAGAAAGCCGGGCCAAATCTGTTCGGCGTCCTGAGGTCCAGGGCCAGTCCACAATTGCCTCCAACCAGTCATGTAACAACTGGAAACGACGGCTGCGAGTCTGGGCTCAAACAGGGCGAGGTAGGCGGCTTGCGTTCCACCTCCAGAGTTACCAGCGACGCCAATGCGGCGAGGGTCAATCTCCGGACGAGTCAGAAGGTAATCAAAGGCCCGAATGCCATCCCAAACGAAATGTCGTGCAATGGATTGGCCAGTGAGCAAACTCGGGACGCCGGCCATCAGATGCTCGCCGACACCAATGCCGGCGCGAGACTTTCCTGTTGCAGTGTCCAGATACTCCAGGCGTTCTCCCTGCCCTGGCGGGTCGTAAGCCAAGACGGCGATACCCTTTTTTACGAAACCAATGAAGGCCTTCTGATAGGTGGCCGACGCTTTGCCATTGGTGGAGTGCCCGGCGACGCCGAGCACAGCGGGGAAAGGGCCGGGGCCCGTGGTCGGCAAGTAGAGATTCGCCGTCACGCGAAAGCCAGGCTGGCTTTCAAAAACGAGATTCTCGACGCGATAGCCGGGCCTTGTAAACGAAGAGGTGATTCGTGAATTCAGGGGTGTTTTCTGTTCGGGCAGGCCACCGATCAACTGGAGGGCTGTGGCGCGAACTCTGGTTTGCCGCTCGGCGATCTCGGCCCGGCTGGACAAGGAACTGATGGCCTTCTCGCGCTCATCGAGCAAAGCGAAGGCTTGTTGTTGCAGCCATTCTTCCAGGCGTCCACGGTAGTTGGTTTGGGCCATCGCCAGGCTGGCCACAAAGAAGAGGAGTAACCTCATCGTGGTATTGAAGCCCCGACGCTGGTGAGCTCGATGCCGCGCTGCTCGACGGCGGCCTTCACTTTGGGGTGCGTCCAGGCGAAAAGGATCCCGGCTCGCTGGTCGGCCACATTTTCGTTACCGGCATGGCCGACGCGTCGCATCTCGGCAGTGTCCGTTGCCGGGTGATCAACCATGGCGTGAATGCCCGGGCCCAAGGCTTCAATCATCTGGAGCATGGCATTCACTTTGGCTTCCCGGGTCGAGGTGCCAGAGTAGGGTGGACGAAGCCACTGGGCACCCACAATGCTGCTTTGCATGGGCATCTTGTATTCGCTGCTGAGTTTGTTGGTAAGCTCGCGCAGCGCGGGAGAAGCAGTGGCCGCACCCATGTGCGTAGATAGCCAGGAGGCACGCGGTACATGGCGCAGGCCCATTTCAATTTGCGCGCGAATTTCTCGCTCTACTTCGCTCAACTTGACGTTTGGTGCGGTGACATCTTTCGTGCGGGGAGGAAAGTAGCCGTTGCGATCTACCAGGCTCGGCATTTCTGTGATGGGCCTCCACTTGACGCTGTCCCATTCGCTGGTCAGCGCCAGATGGATGCCGACATCGAGCGAAGGGTTGTCCTTCAGCTGCTGCGCGGCCTCTAGGAACCATGGCCCAGGAACAATCAGATTCGCCGAGCGCATGATGCCATTGCGGTAGGCCTCAATGGTCCCCTCGCCGATAGCGTGCACTGCGCCAATGTCATCGCCAATGATGATCAGCCGGGTCTTCGATTGAGCCGCCTGGAGACTCACAGCGGAAGCTGCCATAAAGCTGCGTCGGGTCATGTGTGACTTGAAGATATCACCGCCGCGCACGGGCCAGTTCTGCTTCTGCGGCCAGGTAGCCGAAGGCCGCCCATTGCTTGCCAGCCACGACACGGTCAAAGATCTCTTTGGCCTTCGCCTCCTGCTTGTTGTACAGATACCAGTTGCCGACCCCGTAGCCCTGGGTAGCAACAGTGAGGTCATCGGCCCCCTTGGGGTCGAGAACACTTTCAGGCGTGCGCAAGCCCTTGTACATCAGCAGGCGATTCCAGTAAGAAGTGTTTTCGATGATGTCCATTTTTTCGTGAATGGGCTCAAGGACTTTTTTGGCAGCTGCATCCCGACCGAGCCGGCGGAGCGTCATGTACAGCCAGTCTGAGGTTGCCACGAGCGAGTCGTCGTTACTTCGGGATCTCTTCATGCACTCTTCATAGGCGGCAAGGGCTTTCTTGAAATCGCCCTTCAGATAGTGAGCCAGGCCGAGGTGATACCAGATGTTGAACTGTAGAGTCGAGAGAGGCTTGTTCAATTTGTTGGGCTGACCATCGGGTTCGATCTCATCAGGCTTGCCGCGAGTGAGTTGGGCGGCCTTCTCGAAATCGGCAATCGCCTTATCGATCTGACGGGTGGTGAGATAACGATGACCCCGATGGCGGTAAAACTTGGGGTTGGAGGGTGCGAGTTCGATGCCCTTGGAGAAGACCGTGATCGCCTCCTGGAATCGGCCAATATACCCGGCACGGCGGCCAAGCCAGATCAGCTTCTCGAGGTCCTTCGGCGCGGCATCAGACTCTGACTTTGCCAACTGATAGTTCTCCATCAACTTGGGGGCAGCTGGAGCAGAGATCAGGGGTTTACCAAGCAGGGATGTCGCCTCAGGGCTTTGGCCGTAAGCAGCGGCGACGATCAGGAGGAAGAGAGCAAATCGCATGCTTCATGGTAAGAAAAAAAGGCCAAGCTTGCGGCTTGGCCTTCTCGGGATTGCAATGGATTGCGCTTAGAAGATAAAGCGCAGCACCATCGTGATGACACGAGAGTTGGTATCCGTGTCCTGGTAATAACCGAAGGTTGCCGGAGCAGCCAGGCTCGCACCAGGGCGGGAGAACGAGGTGTTGTTGAACAGGTTGGCAAACTGGCTTTGCACCTGAAGCGTGTAACGCTCGCGGATGGCAAAGTTCTTTTGGAGAGTCATGTCGTACTGCGTGATGCCGTTTTGGCGGATCACGTTACGACCGAGGGTTCCGAAGTTGCCAATGAAAGGCTGTTCCAAACCGGAGCCGGTGGTCTTGAAGTTTGCCGCCGTCACCGTTCCCGGATTCGGAGCAAACTGCAAGTTCAGGTTGCCCACCAGATTGGGCCGCAGAAGCCCGTTACCACCGAGCAAGGTGGGATCGGGAATCGGAAACCCGACACGAGCTCCAGAGACCAGGTTGATCGGCGTGCCGGCCTGAGTCTGGAAGATGCCGCTGAGATTCCAACCACCGAGAACCTTGTTGGTGAACAGGTTCGACTTGGCGAACTTGGGGAGGTCATAGCTATGGGTGAATACGAAGCGGTGCGGAACATCGAAGCCTGAAGCAGCGCGATTGTTACGGTTGTCGAAGGGGTTCTGCTGTGCGGGGCTGTCGTTGACAACCACATTCAACACGTCAGAGACGTCGTCGATCGACTTGGACCAGGTGTAGGCCGCTGTGAAGCCGAGGCCGGAGCGGAAGCTTCGCGCAAGATACGCCTGGAAGGAGTGGAAGTTCGAATTGGCCGACGACTCATTGAGCGTGACCCCAGTAAAGCGAGGGTCAATGCGGTTGGTCTGGCCCGTGGGAGGAGCATTGAGGCCGGCATTGATGGCGAGGTAGTCGGCTCTGCGAGCCGCTTCATCGGCAGCGGAAGTCGCAGGAACGACCAGGCCGGGACGAGTAAAGTTCAAGGGGCGAGCTCGTTGCAGGAAGTTGCCCTTCGTGCCAACATAGCCAACGCGAGCCTGGAAGCCATTGCCCAGTTGGCGCTCAATGTTGAGGCTGAACTGCTGGACTTGCGGATTGCGGATCGCGTAGTCGACCGGTGAAATGGTACCGAAGTTACGAACTGTCGTTCCGAAGGTACCCACTGTTTCGCGACCCACCTGCTGGAAGGGCGAAGTACCAGCAAGGATATTGGCTACCGAGTTGTTACCGCTAAAGTCGGTCGTCGTGAAGTTGTACATGAATGGGGGAGCAAAGCGAAGATTGGTGATGGGGTTGAGGAAGATGAAGTCATAGGTCATCCCGTAACCACCACGAACGCTCCACTTGCCACCCTTCGGGTTCCAGGCAAAACCGAAGCGCGGGCCCCAGTTGGTGTTGCTATCAAAAGCAGAGCCACCGGAAACGATAGAACCGAGAGCACCGGTACCAGCGCCACCAAGTGCCTGCTGGCGATCCAAATTCAGATTGGAAATGATGTTGTTCACTTCGCTGACGCCGCCCGCAATTTCAGTGCGGATGCCGAGGTTCAAGGTCAAGGTACGGCTGACACGCCAGTCGTCCTGGAAGAAGAAGCCCTGGTTGAGAACACGGTTGCCACGGATCGAACCGCCGAAGCGTTGCGAGTACTGCACCGGGGTTCCAGTTTGGAATGCAGCGAAGTTCGCAAACAGCAAGGTGCCACGTACGTTGGAGTCGAACACGCTATTGGCCTGGATGCGCTCCAAGCTGTAGCCGAACTTCATCGTATGGCTGCCCGCCGTCTTTGTGACGGTGGTCAGGTTGTTATAGACATTCTGCGTACGGCCCTGAGGAATGCCGTTCCAGCTACCCATCTCCGACAGAGCGTCCTGAAACTGCACCGTGGGAGCAGTGATGTTCGCCAGCGGCGTGAAGTTGGGAAGGCTGCGACCGAAGCTCGCAATGTTGTTGATTACCAGCGAAGCGCTTTGAACCCGGGTGTAGTTGAGCGTAATGTTCTGGGGCTTGTTGGTGGAGCTGGCACCGTTGACGGGCAGATTGGAGGAAATGAAGGTCAAGCCAGGGCTTCTTTCATCGATCTTCTGGTAGCCATAGCGACCGGAGAGTTGATCCTTCTGACTGATGTTCCAATCGATTTTGCCGGAGTAAGCAATGGAATTGGTTCCGACTGGAGCGGGATTGCTGACGGTACCGCTTTCAGCGCTGATGCCTTGAACTGCAGTAAAGAGTTGCCGCATGGCCGGGTTGGTGATGCCGCTTACCTGTGCAGGGGTGGGCACATTGCCGATGCGGGTGCCGCCGGCACCACGAATCTTCTGCTGCTGGTAGGAGCCAAAGTAGAACAATTTGTCACGGATGATGCGGCCACCGCCGGTCACCCACCAGTTGTTGTCGCGAAGAATGGCGGCCTTGCCGGTGCGGTCAAAATAATCGCGGGCATTCAGTTTGTCGTTCTTGAAGAAGTGAACGGCACTGCCATGAAACTCATTGGTGCCGCTCTTGGTCACCAACTGGAATTGCGAGCTGGAGTTGCGGCCAAACTCGGCGCTGAAGTTGTTGGAAATGACGGTGACTTCCTTGATGGCGTCGAGAGGCACGGTACCGATGCCAGCACCACCGGTTGTGGAAACGTCAGTGGCGTTGGCGTTGTCGATGGTGATGTTGTTGCCGCGGCCACGTCCTCCGTTGGAGTTGTAGCTGCCCTGCCCGAGGAAGGGATTGCGGGCCGAAACGGGGATCACACCCGGAGTGGTTCCGGCCAGTGAGAGGACACCATTAGGTAGAGCCAACTGCGTGACTGCCTTGGAGTCTACGCTGGTTTGCATCTGGGCGTTGGTTGTGTTGATACCGATCGAGATATCTTCCACGACCACTTCGGCGCGAGTGGAGGAAACTTCGAGCACCGTTTTGAGTTCACGCACCTGACCGGTGCTGACGGTGGTCTTGGTGGTTACGATGGAAAAACCTTGGGATTCCACCTTGATTTCATAATCCCCAATGTTGAGGAGCGAGAAGCGCGCGAAGCCTTGAGAATCGGTGATCTGTTCGCGAGTGGAACCTTGGGCAACACTCTTGACAGAAACTTTGGCGCCAGCAACAACAGCATCAGATGGATCGGTTACGCGGATGACAAGATCACCTGTGATCTGTGCATTCGCAGGAATTAGGCAGCAGAGAGCAGCCAGCAACAATTTTGCCGGCCAATTGGTAGAGAGCATATCTTACCCCTGGTCATGAAATTTCGATTTCTCTTTGCTGAACACAGCAGTTTCCGGGTGCAGCGAGAAATTCGTTAAGACGGGTCTAATTTAAAGATAACAATTCGATGACGTTTGATTCCACAGCTACATTAAGGTTTGATCATTTACCGCGCCCCGACACGGCAGCAATGCAACCCGGAATACCGATTTTCTTGGGCAAATCAGCACATTGCTGGTCCCAAATGAATGGGGATGAGACGGCTATCTCATCGGTTCTGGCTAGTATTCTGTATTGGCGGGTTGATGGATTTCACCGCAACACTTGCCTAGAGGAAGCAGCTTGCCGGGGTTCAAGCGGCATTCAGGATCAAAGAGATTTTTGAAATCCTTGATCGTATTTAATGTGTCTTCGGAGAACTGCTTGGTCATGAGTTCCATCTTTTCCATGCCAACGCCATGTTCGCCCGTGATGGAGCCCCCCACTGAAATGCAGTAAGACAGAATGTCATCGCCGGCCATTTGCGCGGCGCGAAGCTGGCCGGGAATCCGTGCATCGAACAAGATGATCGGATGCATGTTGCCATCGCCGGCGTGAAAGATGTTGGAGATCTTCAGGCCATACTTTTCACCAATGCGATAGATCTCCAGCAGAGTTTCGGTGATCTTGGTGCGCGGTACGACCCCATCCTGGACGTAGTAGAAAGGACTGAGCCGACCGACAGCCCCAAAGGCGTTCTTGCGCCCCTTCCATAGAAGGTCACGCTCGGTGGCGTCCTTGGCGATGCGGAATTCACGGCAATGACAGGCCTCACAAGCCAGACGCACTTCTTCCACCTGCTCGAGCACTGCCTCTTTCAGGCCTTCCATTTCGATGAGCAGTACGGCTTGGGCATCGAGGGGATAGCCGGCGTGAGTGGCCTCTTCCACCATGCGCAACATTTCACCGTCCAGCATCTCGACAGCGACGGGGGTAATGGACCGGGCCGTAATCTCAGCCACGGTATCGGCGGCATCTTTGGTGGTGTTGTAAATCGCCAGGACCGTTTTGACCAATTCCGGCTGGCGCATCAGGCGGAGCTTGGCCCCTGTCACGAGTGCCATCGTGCCTTCAGAACCTGTGATGATGCCTGTGAGATCGAGACCCGGTAAATCGGATTCGAAGCCGCCGCTCTGGAAGTGGGTGCCATCTGGCATCACAACATCGAGACCGAGTACATGGTTTGTGGTGACCCCATAGGCCAGGGTATGCGGCCCACCGGCATTCTCGGCGACATTGCCGCCAATCGTGCAAGCCCGTTGGGAACTCGGGTCTGGCGCGAAGAAGTAGCCTTGTCCCTGGACGGCGAGTGTGACATCGAGATTCACCACTCCGGGTTGGACTTCAACCCGTTCGTTGGGAAGGTCGATCTTCTCAATCTGGTTCATGCGGGCAAAGCTCACCATGATGCCGCCGCAGCGCGGAATCACGCCTCCCGATAGACCAGTGCCCGCCCCGCGCCCGACAAATTGCAATTGGTGTTTGCGAGCGATCGAAACGATCTTCTGAACCTGATCGTTCGTGCGAGGAAACACGACAATATCGGGCTTGTGTTTGTCGACGCCGCCGTCATATTCGTAAAGGGTCAGGTCTTCTTTGCGGTCTAGAACTGCCTTGGCGCCTAGCAGAGAGAGCAGTTCTGTGCGAGCTGCCGCCGGAAAGGCCGGGGCGTTAGAGGAGACGGCGGATGCGGGTGATGACATTTGGATTGAGCCAGAATTCTTCGCCAATGATCTTTTCGACTACTTTACCTTGCTTGTCGATGATGTAGGTCTCGGGGTACTTGTAGGTGCCGTACGCGGCTGGGATGTTTGCCTTGTCATCGCGAAAGGTCTGGAAGGAAATATTGGCGTCCTTCAAAAATTTCTTGTACTTGGCCTCATCATGATCCACAGAGATTCCGAGAACCGTCACCCCCTCAGGGCCCATACGTTTAGCGAACTCATTGAGCGAAGGCATTTCGTCGACACATGGCTTACACCACGATGCCCAGAAGTTGAGCACCAGAACTTTGCCTGGATAATCCTTGATCGAGATTGCTTTGCCCTGATCGGTGGTGATCGAGAACGCTGCTGCTGTGTCGCCCTGGTTGACGATCTTTTCGGTCAAGGTGTCAGCCAAGATGTAAAACAGCGCCGCGAGAGTCATGGCAATGCCGATGACGTAAACACGCGAAGAAGTGTTGGGAGGAGTTGGATTGGCTTTGGCCATGTAAATCTATTTTATGGAATCGCGGGCGCGACGGTGAACATCTTTATGATTAGATTGCTATGCTGATCACCCGTCGAGTCGAATTCTCTGCTTCCCACCGCTGCGCTGTCGCCGATTGGAGTGATGAAAAGAACCATCAGGTCTTTGGTGCCGATGCCAACCCATACGGTCATGGCCACAACTATGTTCTTGAGGTCACCCTGCGCGGAAAAGTAGACCCTGTCACCGGAATGATTATCGACCTCAAAGACGTCAAAAAAGTACTCAATGAACAGGTAGTCGATGTGATGGACCATCGCTACCTCAACGCCGAAGTGAAACCCTTTGATGTTGTCGTGCCCACCACAGAGAACGTGGCAATCGAGATCTGGAAACGCATCGTCCCTCACTTTTCTTCTGAGACTGTACAACTCCACGAAGTACGCCTGTTTGAGACCGAGCAAATTTACGTGGAGTACCGCGGAGAGTGACCTTCACCACGTCTTATTCCTTTTCGGCCGCACACCGTCTGCACTCCCATGAGTTGAGTGAAGATAGCAATTGGCAGGTCTACGGCCGCTGCAATAACCCCTTTGGGCATGGCCATAATTATTGGCTCGAAGTCACCGTACGGGGCGTACCTGATGCGGTGACCGGTCTGCTGATTGATCGGGCCCGCCTGGACCGATGTGTTGAAGAAGAAATTCTCTCCCGAGTGCGACATGTGAATCTGAATGAGCAGGTAGAGGAATTTCGAAACCTGGTTCCTACCACCGAGAATGTTGCTTATGTTTTCGGGGATTGGATCAGACGTCGGTGGAACTCACATTTTCCAGAGCCACACCTTCAGTTGGAACGGTTACGGATTTACGAAACCAAAAACAATCGATTTGAGATGGATGCAAATGAAGTCAAGCAATAAACCAGCCGCACTCAAAGTAGTAGCAACAGAACCGACTCCTGCCAAGGCCAAGTCGAAGTACCAGCCCGGGAAACAGGATTCGAAAAAAGACGAACGCGGCCTGGTGGGCGACTTCTACGAAAAGATCATCAAAGATCTGGGAGAAGACCCGAGCCGCGAAGGCCTGCTTCGCACTCCTTACCGCGCCGAAAAGGCAATGCGCTTTCTCACTAGCGGCTATACGGCCAACCTCGAAGAGTTGGTGAATGGTGCCTTGTTCGCTGCCGAAAACGACGACATGGTTGTCGTCAAGGACATCGAGTATTACTCGCTTTGCGAGCACCACATGCTGCCGTTCTTTGGCCGGGTGCACGTTGCCTATCTGCCTGACAAAAAGATTATCGGCCTCAGCAAGATCCCGCGGATTGTGGACATCTTTGCCCGTCGCCTGCAGGTGCAGGAACGCATCACACAACAAATTGCTGACACCTTGATGGAAGTGCTCGAGCCGCGCGGAGTGGCCGTCGTCAGCGAAGCCCAACACTTTTGCATGATGATGCGTGGGGTTGAGAAGCAATGCAGTTCGACCGTTACCAGTGCCATGCTCGGTGAGTTCCGCCGCAACAAAGCCAGCAAGGACGAGTTCCTCGCCCTGATTCGCTCCAGTTTGCGTTAGCCTTGAATTAATGGTTGAAAACTTCCGCAACTTTGAGACAGGGCCAGATCCGTTCAGCCGATCCTGGAAGATTGCATTTCTCTGGCAGCAAAACGCCATTTCCATTCGTCATGCCGACACCATTGACACCAAATGGATTCTCGAATGTGACGGGGAAAAACAGGAGAAGGTGGTTGCCCTGCCCCTGCCCTTGCTCATGAAAGTGGCCGAACAACAATCGCGATCCATCACCGATGCCTGGTGCATGAAACTAGGCGGACTTCATCTCATCGAGATGTTGTCCTCCTGGCAGGATATGGATAAAGTGCTCGTCACCACCAGCATGGAAGAGCTCAGCAAATACGCTGCCGTGATTGCCGAGTCTGACCGCCAGTCCGCAGCCGCTTAATCGAAATTAAACTCAATCCCTTGCGCCAGCGGCAAGGCGTCTGAGTAGTTGATTGTCACCGTCTGTCGGCGCATGTAAGCCTTCCAGGAATCGCTGCCAGATTCACGTCCGCCGCCGGTTTCTTTTTCACCGCCAAAAGCGCCTCCAATTTCAGCACCTGAAGTCCCGATGTTTACATTGGCAATGCCGCAGTCTGAGCCCCGTGCAGAGAGGAAGGTTTCTGCACTTTTCAGATTGGTGGTGAAGATGGAACTCGATAAACCTTGCGGCACTTCGTTGTTCCAGGCGATCGCTTCGTCGAGATGATCGAAGGTGATGGTGTGCAGGATCGGAGCAAAGACTTCTTCGTGCACAATCGGCATATCGTGGCGAGAAATCGCGATCGTCGGCTCCACATAGTTACCGCCTCGCCGCTGGCCCCCGTAGATCACTTGCCCGTCCTGGCTACGAATCTTCCCGATGGCAGCTTCATAAGCCTGCACCGCACGCTCGTTGATCAGCGGCCCCATCAGCGTTGCAGCATCGAGCGGGTTGCCAATGCGGATCTGCCCATAGGCTTTGGCCAGGCGGGCGCGGAAGGCGTCGGCGATGTCGCGGTGCAGAAAGAGCCTTCGCAAGGTGGTGCAGCGCTGGCCTGCCGTGCCCACTGCGGCAAACAGGCAGCCGCGCAAGGCCAATTCCATGTCGGCATCGGGCATCAGAATAATGGCGTTGTTGCCACCGAGCTCAAGCAAGCTGCGGCCCAATCTCCTACCCACACGCTCGGCCACAATCTTGCCCATGCGCGTGGAACCAGTTGCCGAGATCAAGGGCAAACGGCGGTCCTCAAGCATCGGTTCCCCAACGGTCGGCACATCACCGACTACGAGCGTAAAGACACCCTCAAATTGATGCCGGGCCAGCACGGATTGGGCGATCTTGTGGACGGCAATTGCGGTGAGAGGTGTCTCCTCAGACGGCTTCCAAATCACGGTATCGCCGCAAACTGCGGCAATCAAGGCATTCCAGGCCCAGACCGCTACCGGGAAGTTAAAGGCCGTAATGACGCCTACCGGCCCCAGCGGGTGCCACTGCTCATAGAGCCGATGGCCCGGACGCTCGGAGTGCGTCGTCATGCCGTAAAGCTGGCGCGAAAGCCCGAGAGCAAAATCGGCGACGTCGATCATCTCCTGCACTTCGCCCAGCCCCTCCTGGTAGATCTTCCCCATCTCCAGACTCACCAGCGCGCCCAGATCTTCTTTGTGGGCACGAAGTGCTTCGGCGATCTCACGGACAATCAGGCCGCGCTGTGGAGCAGGCACCAGACGCCAGCGGGCGAAAGCTGCTTCTGAGGCCGCGACGGCCGCTTCATAGTCCGCGCGGGTAGCAAGAGGAACCGAGGCTAAGGCTTCGCCCGTCGCCGGGTTGAAGCTGGTGAGGAAACCTTCGCCTTGCGCGGAGCGGATGCCGAGGCGATCGAGGAGATTGGTTGAGTCAAGCATGAAAATCCCTTGGGCCCGGCAGCAAAGTCTCGCCCGAGGGCCCTGATTTCATGGTCTAACACTTCGAGCAGGCGTTGCTGAAAATCTGGTTCGGCCCACTGCGGCTGCTCATAGTGATCCAGGATCTTGAAGGCCGCATCGCGAGTGGTTGCGCCCTTCGGCTTGAGCTCGCGAATGTGGAGGGGGTCTCCAATGATCGTATTGGCGGTCGCCTCCACCACCATCCGCGCCAGCGCTTTCGGCTCGCAGGGCAGGATCGGTGCCACCGTGGCATAGACGTTCAACCCGGCCGAGCGCAGTTCTTCGATGGCCCGCAATCGATCAGGAATCGAATCGCAGCGTGGCTCGAAAATCTTTCGAATACGGTCATCCTCGGTGGTGATTGAAAAGCTGATTCGAACATCCGTGTTTTCAGAAAGCGTCTGCAGCAGTTGCACATCGCGCAGGATGTTTACCGAACGGGTTTGAATGACAAAGAGCTGCGGTGGGTGGATGTAGACCTGCTCATAGATGCGAGGCATCATCTCCTGCTGCATCTCGGCCGGCTGATAAGGGTCGGTCAGTGGGGAGCAATAGATGAGCTGATGTGGCTTCAACTCTTTCGCTAGCAGTTGCGGCGCATTCTCTTTGTAGGTCGTGAACTCGCCCCAGTGCTGCCAGTCTTCGCGCTGGAGCCCGGCCTGGATGCGCATCGTTGGCACATAGCAATAGCTACAGCCAAAGGTGCAGTTTCGGGCAGGCGTCAGAGAATGCGTGAAGCCGGCCTCGGCAAGAAAGCCCGAGACCGGCGACAGGATCGTTCTCGCCCGCGATTCATGGATCGGAAGGAGTCGCAAGGGAGGGACGCTGCGTTAGTTCGTATTGGCAGGACGAGCCGGTGCGTTCTTCACGTGCTTGTCAAACCAGGAGACCATCTCAAACAACACGTGCTCCACAGACTCTTTGGCCGAGTATCCGTGGGATTCATGGGGCAGCGTGACATAACGCACCGTGCCGCCATTGCCACGAATCGCCATAAACATGCGTTCTGACTGAATCGGGAAGGTGCCCTGATTGTTGTCGGCTTCACCGTGAATCAGCAAGATCGGTTCCTTGATGCGGTTGGCAATCATGAAGGGCGACATCTTGAGATAAGTGTCCTGCGCTTCCCAGAAGGTGCGCCGCTCGCTCTGGAAGCCAAAGGGGGTTAGCGTACGGTTATAGGCTCCAGAGCGGGCAATGCCGGCCCGGAACAAATCGGTATGCGCCAGCAGGTTGGCCGTCATGAAGGCACCATAGCTGTGACCGCCGACGCCGACGCGCTCGCGGTCTGTCACGCCCATCTCTACGGCCTTGTCAATCGCCGCCTTCGCCGAAGCAGTGAGCTGCTCTACGTAGGTATTGTTGGCCACCTCGGGCGAGCCGATAATCGGGATCGTGGCCCCGTCCAGAATGGCGTAGCCTTCGAGCAAGAAGAACAAATGCGAGTAGCCATTGAGCGTGGTGAATCGCTTGGTGGAACCTGCGATCTGACCGGCAGTATCTGCATCATTGAATTCGATCGGGTAGGCCCACACCACGGTCGGCAGCTTGGTGCCGGCCTTGTAGTTGGGGGGCAGGTAAAGGGTGAAGCTGAGGTCCACCCCATCCGCACGCTTGTACTTTACCAGTTGCTTGGTGATGCCGCGAAGCTGCGGTGCCGGGTCCTGGAATTGCGTTAGAGCAGTCATGCCACCCTTGGCATCACGAATGAAGAAATTCGGTACCTCAGTGGGCGATTCGCGGCGCGTCAAAAAGCGCGACCCGTCGTCGCTCAGCAGGGACACCACCGTTTCATAGTGATCTGCATCGCATTGAAAGAGGCGCTCTTTCTTGCCGGTCACCGGGTCCAGCCGGTCGAGAAAGGGCCGGTCGCCCTGGGCCGACGCACCATCACCCTCGAGAAACAGATAGCCGCCAGACTCCGCCAGCACGCGCTGCCCATTGGGCAACACCTGCGTCAGAAACGTGCCGGGGTTGCGGTAGCGGTCCTGCATGTTGCGCTCGGAGAGAATCTTTGCCGGGGCTGAAGGGTTCTTGGGGTCCATCATCATGGTTCGCAGCCAGCGGCGATTCAGCTCCATGTCGCTCACAATCACAGCATTGCCTTTGGAACTCCACAGGGGCTGCCCCGCCAGACGCTCTTTCACCTTGGCCAACTCGACCGGCTCTCCCTGGAAGGGCGCTTTGGTGGTGAGAATACGGTCGCGGTTCGGCACCATTTCTTTGGGGTTGCCGCCATCGAGAGCTTCTACCCAGTAAAGGCTGGCCCCTTCGCTGGGATTCCAGTTGGGGTTGCGAGCACCGGTGGCGACCCCACCAATCGGGATGCGCTCCTGCAGCGGCAGGCTGGCCACTTTATACTCCATGGCACCGGTGCGGCTCCACACTTCGACTTCGCGCGGAAAATTGGTGAAGGGCAGCACATAAGAAAACGGCTTATGAATTTGGCTCACCAGAATGTGCTGGCCGTCGGGTGAGGGCTGCTGGTTGATGATCATTGCCGGCTTGCCCACCAGAGTGGTGGCCCCGCTCACTGCATTCACAAGCGCGAGTTGCGACTGGGCGAAGTATTCAAACACTTGCTCGTCATAGGGATTCTTGAGCATGTCCTGATAGGTACGCGTGGCGCCAGCCTTCCCGGCGGATTCCTGGATACTGGGGGAGCTCGGTGTGGTGGGAGCTTCGGGCATCTTGCCGCGGCCGGCAGGGACAAGGCGCACCAGCAAGGTCTTCGAATCAGGCATCCATTCGAGGGCGTCGCCGACCGCAGCGTTGAGCACTGCTTTCTCAATTTTCTTGACGCGACCGGTGGCCGTCTCGCCCACCCAAAGCTCAAGGCTCGTTGCCGTGTGATTCATCACCGCAAACAAACGGCCATCGGGCGACCAGTTCAGGCCCGTCAACGCCACCTTTGCCGGTAGGTCGAGCTTGGTGATCTGCCCGCCATCAATGCGCTGCAAATAGGGGCCGTAACCGTAAGCCGTGAGGTGTGGGCCGGAATTAGCCGGGTCGATTCGCAGGCCAGCGATGCGCAGCATGGGCTTTGACAAATCAGCAATGGTTGGATTGCGAACCGTCTGTAAAAACAGCACATGGGTTTTGGTGGGGTTGACACTCGGAGTGGGAGTGCCTGTGGCGTTCAAAACATCCAGAATCGCTTTCGGCGGCTTCTGGTATCCGGTCTGAGCGAAACTGGAAAGAGCGAAACAAGCAATGACCAGCAATCGAGTTATGGTGCGGCGCATAGCAGAGAAGGTAACACGATTGGAACTTTCAAGGCGAGCAGTCCTGGGTTTGAGTTGGGCGGCCTCAGGTAACGGGCAGCCGCGCGAGATTTGGTTTGATCAGGATGGCGGGTGGGAAGACGTAGCGGCACTGGCAATGCTTTTGCGCAGCCCTGATGTCCGTGTGATGGGAATCACCATCACCCCCGGCATTGCCTCGCCGCAACTGGCCAGAGAGCGCATCCAGCTCCTGCTTGATGATCTTCACGAAACCGATGCGCGTTTGGTGGCGACCATTCCGGGTGGGGCTGACGTTCTCGCCACCGGACCGCTCTCTGGCGTTGCGCGTAGGATCGCTGCCAATAGAAAACCGCGCCGTTTGACCTGGATGGGGGGAGCCATCTCCGTGCGAGGCAATGCCGCAGGTGGTGCCGAATGGAATGCAGCAGCCGACAGCAAGGCCTTGCGCAGCGTCCTACAGGCAAAAATCCCATTCACGCTGTGCCCACTCGATCTCACCAATGACTTCCCTTCCCGCAGTGCGGTGGTCGAGGCGAGCTCTACCAGGGTGGTGGAGGAAATTCGCAAAGCCTACGGTGAACCGGAGCGCTCGTGGTGGGATGAGCTGACAGCAGCATTTATCGTTGCGCCAGCGCTGTTTCGCTCGAAGGTGCAACCACTACTTGCCGATCCGCAGGGGCGGTTGCGCATCCATCCCTCCGGTACGCCTGTCACGGTGCTGGAAGGCTGTGACCGAAACGGCTTTGAAGCCTTGCTGCGGGCTTCGTTGCGACTTTAGTGAAGCGTTGCCAGCGTGCTGCGCAACTCTGCGGCCAGTTCGCTGAGTTGGCTGGAGGTCCCGGCTGTTTCTTTGGCAGCAGCAGCGAAGTTTTGCGTCTCGGCAGAGATCTGCCGCATGGAGTCTGAAATCTGCTCAATGCCGCCGGCCTGAGAGCGGCCCATC
The DNA here is from genome assembly GCA_044340255.1 of Bryobacter sp. Classification (GTDB taxonomy): domain Bacteria; phylum Acidobacteriota; class Terriglobia; order Bryobacterales; family Bryobacteraceae; genus Bryobacter. The sequence goes on from JBIITX010000021.1 coordinate 100,942, forward strand.
TCATTTACTTCATCGAGCAACAGCTTCATCTGCTGTGTCGCCGCTGTCAGTTCGGCAAAGCCATGAGAAATGCCTTCGATATCGCGAGCACTCGATTCGACCTTGCCGACGGAATTCGAAATCAGTGAATCGATCTCGGTACTGGCTTCTGTCGTTCTCACGGCCAGATCACGCACCTGATCGGCAATCACTCCAAAACCGCCACCAGAGTTGCCACTGCGGCTGGCCTCAATGCTGGCATTGACGGCCAGGATATTGGTTTGCCGGGCAATATCCATCATGAGATTGACGATGCTTGAGATTTTGCGACTGGTCACGGAAACCGCCTGCATCTCGGTGTTCACCTTGGCCAGGCGTTCATGAGCGCCTTCAATCTGGCTGACCGTCTGGGCAATGCGTCCTTGCGTTGTGGTGGCAGATTGCAGATTACTGGTCACTTGATGGCGCATCTTCTGGCTGGTGGTCGCAATCATGTCCACCATATTGGCCTGCGTGGCGGCGGATCGGGCAAAGTTTTCAACGAAGCTGGCAATTTCTGCCGAGCCCATTGCTACCTGTTCTGCCGTACGACCCACCTCTGCTTCGAGGATCCCTCTCATTCTGATCGTGGCAGCCAGTTGGTGAGCCACCATGCAACAGATCACCGTTTCAACCACTACAAACAGGGCGTGCACCACGACATCACTGAAAGCAGCATCATAGTTGAACAGCGCGCGTGGCACCAGCCACCATCCCACAACGTGATGCACGGCAATCGTCGCGGCGGCAGCAATCAAACTCCAAATATTGGCCAGATAGCAAAGCACGGCGAGAAAGCTGAAAACGTGAAAGTGGTATTCAATCTTCCCCTCGCCGAGGAAGATCAAAAGCATCGACATTCCCATGGTGGCCGAAGAAATCGCAATCGACGTGCCGAGGCTCGAAGGGCTGGCGACAAACAAAAGGGCGGGGATGGCGCAGAGCACCAGGCTGCCACCCAGTGCCACCAGGACACTGCCCAAACCAAAAGCGGCAAAGAGCGTAAACGCCGGCACATGCAAGGCCAGCATCACGAGCAAAAAGCGATTCGCAGAAATGCGGTGTTCCAGTTCAAATGAGTTCATAGCAGGGGTAGGAGATCCTTAAGTCGGTAAGCGAGGGTTTGGGTACGTAATTTCTGGGAAGTAGCGCAACCCGTGGTTGGGAGCGAGGCTTGTCGCTCGTGGTGCTCGACATGAAACAAAATGCGCTGCTCCCAGTAAGGAGCCGCTTCATAGCCGCCCGAATAGCGGACACGACCGCTTGCGTCCCGCACCACCAGCCAGGGGGCAGCTTGCACTCCCGACGCCTCAGGCGTCGCTTCAAATCGAAGCCCGTAACCGGCTGCAGCCAAACGGGTATGGATCGGTTGGCGCGCACCAATATAAACCAGAACTTCTTGTGAGTCTTGACGCGGGGAGCGACTCAGCAGATGCTCCATCAACTGTTGGGAACAGCGGCAGTCGGCACTGGCGAAGTGGTACAGACTCATGTTCGCCAGCGGTGCCCCATCAAACCAGTTCGCATTCACCTCGCTGCGTAATGGCGCGTGAAAGGAGACCAGCAGCGCACCCGTCACGCAGGTGAGCAAGACCCCGGCGGCACTGAGAATCGTAGTAAAGAGAGATCGGCGCATTATGACCTGAGGGTCATATCGTCGAATTTTACCGATCTTGGATCACTTCTTTGAGAAATGGGATGGCAGCGGCTCCATCGGTACGGTGTTCTCCATCGAAGTAGGAGAGGCGGCGCAAACGTGGGTCCTTGACATACCCCTTCAATCGCGTGAATTCATATTCCACCCATTCGTCGGTTCCTACCTTGTCCCGATGGCCCCGCTCCACGAGAAATGGAATGGGCCGCGGGTGGAGCTTGGCCGCCAGAGCAGCCAATTCGGCATGGCTCGCGATATTGGCCATATTCCATTCATAGATCTCGTATTCTTTGGTGTGCACATAAGAGTAGGGCAACTCCGGCAGCACCAGCTTCCGTATCCATTCGTTGAAGTTTCCGCCGCAAACGATTCCCCGAAAACGAGGTTCGAAATTGGGCACCCGCAGCGCCGTGGCCCCGCCATAAGACAGGCCGTAGTAAACAATCCGGTTGCCATCCACATAGGGAAGCTTCACCAGATAGTCGAGCAGCCGCCGGTACTGCGCCTGAATGAAGCTGAACAGCGAGAGCCCGCGCGGATTGGCCAGCATCTGCAAGTGACGGAAGTCGCCGCTGTAAGGATTCTGAGGGCAAAACACGATGAAGCCTTCCGCCACCAGGCGCTCGGCAAAATTGCGGTAGGTGCGATACTCCTGGGAATCGCTTGGCTGATGAAACAGCGACTCCGGCCGCCCCATCAAGCCATGCTGCACCACCACCAGGGGGCGCCGCTCAAACTCCCGTAGGCCCTTTGGACGCAGGATCACCCCCTGGGCAATCACCCCCGGCAAGGCATCGATCGTGATCGACAAGCCCGTCCAGCCTGTGTCTTCGGCCACCGTCCGCTCCCGGGGACGCATTGCCCCGGTGTAGGGCGGCAATACTCCTACTGATTCCTCGAGCCAGCGACGCGCCACCACTTTAGCTCCTGCTTCGGCCAACAACTTGCTGCGCCGCTGCTCCGCCCCCGGAATCAGCCCCAACAGATACTGCTCAATTTTGGCTACATCCCCCGTGACCCGTTCTATATCCCGCTCATCGTGACGTCGGATGCTGACGCCGAAGGCCATCTCCTGCGACCGCAGGCGCTCTACCGGGCCAAAGAGCTGCTCCATTGGAGGCTCCAGGCGCACGGGCTGCCGGTACTTCTTTTGCGCCTCATAATAGTGGGCCAATTCAAAGCCCAGCGGAACCTGTGCAAACGGGTAACCGATGCGCCGCACTCTCTCGCGCTGGTCGGGATGAATCAGGCGCGGGGCGATCACCAGAACACCGGGGTAGGCCGCACAGTTGAGCTTCTTGTAGGTCAACAAGACCAGCACTTCTTTGGGTCTGGCACTCTCGCAGCGGTCGGCTTCGAGCAGCACGGGGTGGGACGGCAACTTGCCTTGTTTTACAGGTACTTGCTGGAGATAATTCCGAATGCCGTTGAGCATCTCCTCCAGTTGGGCCTGGGCCGGTAAGGCAACCAGCAAGAGTAGGCTAAGCGCTGGTTTGACGAGTCTTTTCATCGAAGCTCACCCGTCTGCCCTTTCTCAGGCTCTCCATGGTCATTACCAGCGCAATGGCCGTCGCCAGGCCATTCTCTACCGTTGCATTCGGTTGTCGCCGCGAACGGATGCATTCAAGGAAGTTTCGGATGTGGTCTCGGGTGGCGCGGGCAAAGTTGCCGAGCTCGACATGCTGCCGGGAAGCCTTTAGCTCCGGGGTGGTCGACTCCGGGTAGAGCCACCAGCCTTCGCGGTTCACATCGAGACGCGCCTTGTTGCCATGAAACTGCTTCATCTGATCTTGCGAAGAGTGATATCGCATCGCCTTATAGCCCAACGTGAAGTTTGCCAGGTAATTCTCTGCAAACTCAAGCACTACCGTTGCAGTATCGGGGATCTCGGCACCTTTCAGATTGAGCTGCCCGCCTGTGGCAGTGACAGCAACCGGCGCCTTGGAATTCATAAACCACTGAATGGCGTCGAAGATGTGAGCAGCCTGCCCGATGATCAGCCCGCCCGAATAGTCATGAAAGTAATACCAGTTGAAGAAGCGCGTGGCATCGACGGGGCGCTGCGGCGAAGTCCCGAGCCAGGCCTTCCAGTCGAGCTCCCCTTGCAACTGCGAGGGATTCAGCGAGGTCTGATGGTTCATCCACCAACTGGTGACCAGCCGCACCTCACCCAGTACGCCGGATTCGGCCACACCCTTGGCCTCGATAAAGATTGGCGAGCTACGGCGCTGCGTCCCCACCTGCACAATGCGCTTTGTCTTCGCGACCGCATCCACCATGCGATAGCCTTCTTCAATCGTGTGGCAGAGTGGCTTCTCGACGTAAACGTCCTTGCCGGCCTGAACCGCATCGATCACCATCTGGGCATGCCAGTGATCGGGAGTGGCAACGATCACTGCATCCAGCGACTTGTCATCGAGCAATCGCCGGTAATCCTTTTGGCCCTGTGCCCCGGTGGAGGCGACCTTCAGCCCCGCCTCGAGGTTGGGCACATAAACATCACAAACAGCGGGGATCTGAAAACCGATCTCCTTGAATTCCCCGGCGAGAAAGCGCCCCCGCCCTCCCGCACCGATCAACCCGATGTTGGGCCGATCATTCGCACCTAGAATCCGCTGGTAAGATGCAGCACCGGCCAGTAACGTTCTGCGATCCATATTGAATTTGAGTGTATTACCAAGAATGAGTCAGGAAAATAGAAAATGGGCAGCACCGAAGTGCTGCCCAAAGAGTTGAAAGATAAGGCAATTCAGCTTAGCTGCGGCGACGACGTGCTGCAGTGGCGAGACCAACCAGACCAGCGCCGATCAGGGCGACGGTGGAGGGCTCAGGAATTACACCGTTATCGGGGGGCGGGGGGATTGCTCCCGTTGTTGCCGAGAAGAATACCTGGAAGCCGAAAGCCGAAGCGTTTTCAAAGCCAGAGACCGGTGCGAAGCTTGCCTGAACCGTAGGACCATTGACGGTACCGGTTTGGTTGGCAGTCACAGCGTTCACGCTACCGAAAACTTCACCGATTTGGGACTGGGCAACCAACTGGGTGGCCAAGTAGGGGTTGGAGAAGGCACTAAAGCCGCTGAACGAACCGTTGTTCGTGATGGCGAACGTGAAGTTCGCACTGTCAATGACTGAAACCGAGCCGTTCTGGAAGGAACCCGCAAAGGTCAAGGTGTAGCTGAGCAGCTGTTCACCAGGGGCAACGTTGAAGCTGGGGCAAACAACAGAAGAAACGGTCGGAGCAGCGAAGGTTCCGAGACTGGTGGCAACACCGCAGTCACCATTAATCACAGCACCAAAGCTAGAGAGCGAGCCAAGGGTGGCCGCAAGAGCAATCAAAATAGTTTTTTTCATTATCCCTCCTAGAGATATCAAATGGGGTAATGGGACTTGCCTACTACCCGCTCAAAATTAGTATAGGGATTGTACTAGCACTCGTCAAGGCTTTGGGAGAGCAAATTTCACTTCGGAACCATTACTAAACCCCGAAAAGTACCAAAACGAAACACCCCAGCCCGCTTATTAACAAAATCTTCATCAAATCTGCCACGGTTTCCTGTTTTTTGTACTATGGGACAAGAGAGGCAAAAGTACTGTTGCGGTTTCGATGGCTCCTTTCCCTTTTTCTTTGTACCCCCCTGTTTTCCTTCAATCCGGACCAAAACGTAGACTGGTCCGCTCTCTTCAAGCAATCCGGCTACTTCCTGGGTATCCAGCACGGCGTTCGCCTGGCTACCGAAACCGGAACACGCCAGGGCATGAAGGGCCCCTTCTGGCGGGGTTACTACAATTCCCTTTCAAACCTCCACGGCTGGGCCGATGGTGACCCCTTTTACGTCAACTACATTGGCCACCCGATACAGGGTTCGACCTCTGGGTTTCTCTGGGTCCAGAAAGACCCCAAGTACCGCAAGGCGGAGTTTGGTAACAATTCCTACTACTGGAAGAGCCGGCTCCGTGCCACGGCCTACTCGTTTGCCTATAGCTCACAGTTCGAAATCGGCCTGCTGAGCGAAGCTACCATCGGCAAGATCCAAAGCCGCTACCCCCAGCAAGGCTTCGTCGATCTGGTAGCCACACCCGTGATTGGCCTCTCCTGGCAGATGGCCGAAGACGCTCTCGACCGCTTTGTCATCCGCAAGTTTGAAGACCGCTTTGAGAACGTCTGGGCCCGCATGATGGTGCGCGGCTGGCTGAACCCCACTCGAAGCTTCGCCAACCTGATGCGCGGCAAAGAACCCTGGTACCGCGACACCCGCGAAGGCATTCGGGCCTACCGCCGTGGAATGGCACCGCCGTTCCAACCCAGGCAAGCCGAGCAGCAAACTCCAAAGCTTGCCCCCTTCGAATTCATCACCACGACGCAATACAGCATCCATCCCGGCCCCCGGGAATCGCTCCACTGCGTCGGTGGCGTGGGGACGGCGCAATGGAACCTCAACAAGACCGGAAGCTGGGTGGCCGAGGTCGGCGGTTGCAAGATGATCGACCAGCGGCAGAATCTTTCTGGCGACATCATGAGCTACATGACGGGGCCTCGATGGACAGACCGCGAAGGCCGCTGGATGCCCTTCATCCAGGTCCTGGCGGGGGGCAAACGCGTCACCATTGACGAAGTATTTCCAGACAAGAAGGCAGCGCTCGAGGCAGCAAACCCTGGCCGCCCTCTCGGCTATGAGTTTCACCCGCAATGGACGAAGGTGCATCAAGCCAATGGCTTCGCCCTCAGCGTGGGAGGTGGCCTCGACCTCAACCTCTCTCGCGCCGCCACCTGGCGGCTCGCCAGCGTCGAATTCAGTCAAGCCTGGCTCCCCCAGCCAGAGCTCGCCTCCTACCCTACCGCCGTCCGCATCGCCATGGGGATCAGCATCAAGGTCGGCAACTGGTAGCGGTAATCCGCTTGTGAAAGAATACGCCTATGAGCACTTCGAGACGCACCTTTCTGCTCTCTGCCGCCGCATTAGCCCCTCAAAAGCTCTTCGCCGCCAATGACAAGATTCGCTTCGCCCTCATCGGGGCGGGGGGTATGGGCTCAGGAGACGCCATGAGCGCTCTGGCCGCTGGAGGAACCGAGATCGTCGCCGTCGCCGACATCTACCAGGGCCGCCTCACTCGCGCCAAAGAACGATGGGGCAACCAGATCGCCACCACCCGGGACTACAAGGAAATCCTGGCCCGAAAAGATGTGGACGCTGTCATCATCGCCACGCCGGACCATTGGCATGCCCAAATTGCCGTCGAGGCGATGGAAGCCGGCAAGGACGTTTACGTCGAGAAGCCAATGGTGCAAAAGGTCGCCGACGGGCTGCGGGTCTGGGATGCCCAAAAGCGCACAGGCCGCATCCTGCAGGTCGGCAGCCAGCGGGTCTCGAGTATTGTCTACAAGAAAGCACAAGAATTACTCAAAGCCGGTGCCATTGGCGAGCTCAACCTTGTGGAGGCCTGGTGGGATCGCAACTCCGCCATCGGCGCCTGGCAATACTCCATCCCGCCAGATGCCAGCCCTGAGACGATCAGTTGGGATCGCTTCCTGGGTGCGGCCCCCAAACGCGCCTTCGAGCCAATGCGGCTCTTCCGTTGGCGCAACTATCAGGATTACGGCACAGGTGTCGCCGGAGATCTCTTCGTCCACTTGTTCAGCGGCATGCATTTCGTCACGGGTGCCATTGGGCCCGAGCGTGTTTTCGCCACAGGCGGGCTCCGCTTCTGGAAAGACGGCCGCGATGTCCCCGACGTCATGCTCGGCCTATACGACTACCCCAAAACCTCAGCTCATGCCGCCTTCAACCTTTCTCTGCGCGTGAACTTCGTCAACGGCGCAGGTGAGACCAGCGGCTTCCGCTTTGTCGGCAGCGAAGGCATTCTTACGATCGGTAATGGGGTCACCGTCTCCAAGCAGCCCCGCGAAAGCGAACCCGGCTACACCATCGACACCTTCCCCAAAACAGTACAAGAAGACTTCCTCAAGCAGTACCGCCAGAAATACCCACAACAGGAACCGAAGGCAGATTCGATGCGGGCCAACGGCGAAGAGCGCTACCTGCCGCCTCCTCGCTACAACGATCACCTCGATCATCATGCCAACTTCTTTGCCAGTGTCCGCAGCCGGCAACCGGTGGTCGAAGATGCGCTGTTTGGTATCCGCGCGGCAGGCCCGGCCCTGCTCAGTAATCTCAGTGTTTTTGAAAAGCGGCAGATCCTCTGGGATGCCACCGCTGCCAAGGTGAAAGTCTAATGCCCTACGCTCCCAACGACCAGGTTCAAATTGCCCTCATCGGCTGTGGCGGCATGGGTCAGGGCGATGCCCGCAACGCGACCGCCCAACCCGGCACCAAACTCATTGCAGGCTGCGACATCTACCAGAGCCGCCTGGAAAGGATGCGCGAAGTGTATGGTGCCACCACCTTCATCACGCGCGACTACCGGGAAGTGCTGGCCCGCAAAGACATCGACGCCGTCATCATCGCCACTCCCGATCACTGGCATGCCCGCATCACCACCGAAGCCCTGCAGGCGGGCAAACACGTCTACTGCCAGAAGCCGATGGTGCAGCGCGTCGAAGAAGGGCCCGGCGTAATTGCCGCCGAAAAGAAGAGTGGCAAGATCCTGCAAATTGGCAGTCAATATGTCAGCTCCCACGTCTTCGTCAAGGCTCGCGACCTCTACCGCCAGGGTGCCATCGGCGAGCTGAATCTGGTAGAAGCCTGGCTCGACCGTAACAGCGCTCTCGGGGCCTGGCAGTATTCCCTGCCCGTCAATCCCAACCCCACCGACATTGATTGGGACCGCTTTCTGGGCCATGCGCCCAAGCGCCCCTTTGATCCGATCCGGCTCTTCCGCTGGCGCAATTATGGCGACTATGGCACCGGCGTCGCCGGCGATCTCTTCATCCACCTGCTCAGCGGCCTGCACACCGTCACCGGCAGCAACGGCCCGACCAAGGTTTTTGCCAGTGGCGGCGTCCGCTTCTGGAAAGACGGCCGCGACGCGCCCGACGTCATGCTCGCCATCCTTGACTATCCGAAGTCAGACGCCCACCCGGCCTTCACGCTCAGCCTTCGGGTCAACCTCGCCAGTGGTATCGGCCAGGAATCGTTCGGCTTCCGCTTCTATGGCAGCGAAGGAATTCTGACCACCAGCTACTCGAGCCTCCGCCTCGAAAAACACCCGCGCGATGTCGAACCCGGCTACACCATCAACACCTTTGCCAAGAAGGATCAGGATGCCTTCCTGGCCGACTACCGGCGCCAGTACCCACCCCAAGCCCCCGCAGTCAAAGCCGACAGCGAGTTTCGCTTTGCCCCGCGCGCCGATGCCCACCAGCTACACCATGAAGCCTTCGCCAAAGCGATTCGCGGCGGCGGGCCTTCGGTAGAAGATGGCACCTTCGGCTTCCGCGCCGCAGCGCCCGCCCTGCTTTGCAACCAGAGCGCAGAATCAGGCCTCGCCTATGCCTGGGACCCCACCCAAATGAGAAAGCTGTAGTTCATGATTTCCAGTCTTTTGTTAATGGCGACACTCGCCCAACACGCCACCCCCAACCCCGGCAAGATCGTGCCCCGCCTCTGGCCGGGCTATGGCGAGCTGCGCTTTGAGGTGACCACCACCAATCCCGAAGCAAAGCAGTGGGCCAACCAGGGCCTGCGCCTGGTTTACGCCTTCAACCATCCGGAGGCCGCCGCCAGCTTCCGCAAAGCCACTGAGCTCGACCCCAATTGCGCCATGTGCTGGTGGGGCTTGGCCTTTGCCCTCGGCAACAACATCAACGCCCCGCTGATGCCCGAGAATGCCAAGCCTGCCTACGAAGCCTCCCGCAAAGCGCTGGCACTTCGCGATCAGGCCAGCCCGCGTGAAGCAGCCTACATCGATGCCCTGGCCAAGCGCTACCTTCCCGAGAACCCCAAAGATCGCAGCGCCCTCGATAAGGCCTTCGCCGAGGCCATGCGAGAAGTGGCCAAACGGTTTCCCGATGACCTCGACGCCCGTACCCTCAGCGCCGATGCCCTCATGAATCTCACACCCTGGAAGCTCTGGAGCCGCGACGGCAAGCCCAATCTCTACACCGAAGAGATTGTCAGCATCCTCGAAGCCGTAATGCAGATTGACCCCAGGCACATGGGAGCCAATCACATGTACATCCACGCCGTCGAGGCATCGCCCACACCCGAGCGTGCCCTCGCCAGTGCCGCCTTGTTACCGAGCCTTGCCTCAGGCAGTGGTCACCTGGTTCATATGCCGGCGCACATCTACACCCGCACCGGCGATTACGAGAAGTCATCCGAGCTCAATTTGAAAGCAGCAGCGCTTGATCGTGCTTATTTTGAAAGCGTCGGCGGGCCGACCTTCTACACGCCTTACTGGTATCACAACCTGCACTTTCTCAGCTCTGCCGAAACCATGCTCGGCCGCTACCAGAATGCCCAAAAAGCGATTGAAGAAGCCGCCCGCGAACTCGAACCCGTCACTCGTATGGAATCCATGTTTGAAGCTTCGATCTCGATGCCCTGGTTCACCGAGGTGCGCTTTCAGCAGTGGGACAAGATTCTGGCCAGCGCCGCGCCTGCCAGCTTCAGCCTCACTGTTAACAATGTCTGGCACTTTGCCCGAGGCATGGCCCAGGCCGCCCGCGGCCAGATCGCTGCGGCAAAACAATCCGAGGCTGCCTTCAACAAAGCCATCGCTGCCCTGTCACCGGATCGAGGTTTCGGCCTGAACCGGGAGATCGATATCATGCGCCTGGCTGCCCTGGCGCTATCGGCCAAGATCGCCCAGGCCGAAGGCGATACCGCCAAAGCAATTGCCCAGCTTCGCCTCGCCGTGAGCGCTGAAGATCAATTGAATTATGACGAACCCGCCGGCTGGTACTACCCGCCAACCCGCGAAGCGTTAGGGGCGATGCTGCTAGCCGCAGGAAAAAGCGCCGAAGCCGAACAAGTGTTCCGCGACGAACTCCAAAACAACCGCCGCAGTGGCCGCGCTCTCTTTGGCCTCTACGAAGCGTTGAAGGCGCAGGGCAAGCAGGAAGCGGCCAAGATGGTGCATCAGCTCCATGAGATTGCCTGGGCCAAAGCCGACAAACCGATGTCGCTCGATCAGCTCTTTTGAGCGATGGGCTTGGACAGGACCGCCATCCCGATCAAGCCAAATACGGTCTGGCAGATGAAGTTCACGGCCTGATAGAGCAGGATCCAGGCCAGTGCGGCAGAGTTGGTAATGCCAAATGGCTTCATCACATTGACCGCAACAAATTGAAAGACACCCACATTGGCCGGCGTCGAGGGAATCGCGCTCGAAAGGCCCAGCGCTGCCAGCACCACCATTGAGGTCTGCAGGGGCAAATCGAGGCCAATGGACTGTGCCACCAAAACTCCCGTGTAGGAATCGAGCGGCCAGATGACCAGCGTCAGGATGAAAAACAAACCCGAACGCGACCAGCTATGCAGGGAGCGCAATCCATCGAGAAAGCGCGATGCAACGCCGGACAGTTTCGGAATCCGAATCAGCAGTTGTTCCGTCTGTGCCTGCGCATGCGGCAGCAAGAACAAGGTCAAAATTCCCAAACCGCTCAGCACACTGAAAGTTTTGCTGGCGGTGTGCAGCCAATCGGGCAAACCAGAGATGGTCAGCAACGCCGCACTGGTGAACAGCACCAGCACCCCGGCATCCATCACGCGCTCAATCAGTGCTGTCGCCAGCAGATAGCTTCGTGAAATATCATGGCGACGCTTGAGGGCCTCCACGCGCATAAACTCACCCATACGCGCAGGCAGAACATTGTTGCCGAGATAGCAAAGTGAATTCGCCCAAAACACGGTGCCGACAGGAAGTGCCTCTCCAGAATTCAAAAGCACCCGCCAGCGCACGCCCCGCAACCAGAGAGCAGCGCTCGAAAGCACCATCGCGATCCCCAACGGCCCAAGCCGCGCACCGGTGAGCGTTTTGCCCAGTTCTGCCATATCAATACCCCGGAAGGCAAGGTAAAGCAAAACGACCGCCAACACGACGGCCACAGCCAGCGTGATGCGAGACTTCTTGTCGAGTTGTACGGAAACCCCAAAAGGCACTTTCTCTATCATCATGCATTCTTTGGGGCAATGGGTAACGTGAAACCACTAGACTGAGAAGAACTGATGCTTGTCCTTCCTCCATGGCTGAAGCGAAGCAGCCCGGCGATTGTACTCATCCTGGCAGCCATTCTGCTTGCCCCTTCCTATTGGGTGGCGCTCCACACACCGGCAACAGGCATCTACCACGACGACAGCCTTTATCTGATCACCGCCAAAGCGCTAGCCGAAGGTCGCGGATACACGATCGAGAGCACACCGCAGGCCATGCCCCAAACCAAGTACCCGGTGCTCTTTCCCGCGCTGCTGGCTATCGTCTGGAAACTAAGTCCTCAGTTTCCAGCCAACCTCATTTACTTCAAGCTGATCCCCCTCCTGGCAACCTTAATTTGGCTTGTGCTGAGTTTCCATCTACTGAAACGCCAAACTGGCAATGCCTTGTTTGCAGCCGGCGTAATCGCGCTCACGGCTTCGAGTTCAACCGTTGTCTTTCTTTCTTCAGCAGTCTTGAGCGAGACGACATTTGCAGCTCTCACCACGGGCAGCCTCATGCTGTGGCTGAGGCACCAAAGAACCGGGAAGCAATCCGATTTGGTTTTGGCAGCTGCACTTGCCGCAGCAGCATTTCATACCCGCACGATAGGAATCACCGTCATTGGTGCAGGGCTGGCCGCTTTGCTTTTATCCAAAAAGTACCGCGCCGCATTTGAGTTTGGTCTGGTTTGCGTTACGGCGACACTACCTTGGTTCATTTGGCAATTCATCCACCGGGGCGCATACGATCCTTACCTGTCACAAGCAAACTACTATACGAAATACAACATTCTCTTGAGCTTTAGTTGGGGCCAGAAGATTCAGATCGCGCTCAAGAACCTTTTGTTTTTACCTTTCAGCCTTCAAGCATTGTTCGACCAACCTTGGGCAGCAGTACTCGGAGTCGTTGCCATTCCATTTGCGATTCGTGGAGTGTATCTTGCCAAATTGCCGTTAGTAGTTCGCGCATTCATCTGGTTTACCATTGGCATCATTGTGCTTTGGGCTTGGCCGCCTCTGAGATTTCTAATACCAGTTTTGCCGGTTTTGATTTGGGCTGTTTGGATGGGTGTTCCAGGTAAATTTCGCCCCTTGTTTCTCGTTATAATATTGATTCTATTTTGGGTCTCATCCTACGCTTGCCTCAAATATTCCAAGCAAGCACTTTCTACAGGCTTGTGGTACCCATTGAAGCATTCACAAAACGCATGGCGGGATTTTGAGCGCCAACTGGATTGGATCAAGCAGAATACCGAGCAACATTCGTTGATTCAATCCAACGTAGACCCCACAATCTACTTGTTCACCGGTCGAAAGGCGATACGCGGCTCTTTTCGTAACGCAAGCCTCGCCTGGTATCTCGATGAGAAAGAGCCCTTAGGTTCACCAACCGATTTTGAGGAGATTCTTTCGAAGAATGATGTGGACTTTGTCGTGTCAACACCATGGCCCTGGTTTTTCGAGTCTGAGCTGTTTGCCAAGCTCGTCGCCGCGAACACAAATTCGCTTCAGCCTGTCCATAAAGGCGAATCGGGCAACTTCGTGATTTATCGGCGAATGACAATGCTAAGGTAAGGGAAATGCACAGGGAGATTCAGAGTAGTTCTTCGTTGCTTTGCGTCGATTTGGACGGAACATTGCTAAAGAGCAATAGCTTTTTTGAGGTCTGCTGGTACGCAATGCGAAGGCACCCCAGGCTGCTGTTCCAATTGCCGCTCTGGCTTCTTTCTGGACAGGCTGAGGTTTGGCGACAAATTGTAAGGTACGGTCCATTCCCGGTCGATTCCTGGCCGCTCAATACTGAAGCAGCATCTTTTGTGAAGAACCAGATGAAGCGCCGTAGAGTCTACTTGGTCACTGGTGCCTCCCAAACGATCGCAGAGCAATTTGCGAACCACTTTGGCGGGTTTTCCGGAGTCTTCGGCAGCAAAGAAACACATTTGGTGGGTGACCGCAAAGCCCAGCTTCTCGAGCAGCAGTTTGGAGCAAAGTTGTTTGACTATTTGGGCGATAGCAAATCCGACATCCCTGCCTGGGAAGCCTGTGACAATGCGCTCACAGTGGCCTCGGGGTCATCGCTCGCTTCGCTGCAGTCAAGAATGCGTTGCTCCCTACACTCGATTACTGGCACTGTAATACCTAGCACGATCGATTCGCTTCTTGCCTGCATGCGGCCACACCAATGGTCTAAAAATCTCCTCGTTTTTGCGCCGGCATTACTGGGACATGGCATTCTGAACGTTTCCATTTTTTGGGCATGCCTCGAGGCATTCGTCAGTTTTTCTATGGTGAGTTCGGCGATGTATCTCCTCAATGACTGCATGGATCTTGAGGCAGACAGGACACATTCTGCCAAGTGCAATCGTCCGGTGGCGTCAGGTAATTTGCCGATCCCCAACGCGTTGCTTGCCGCTTTGTTGTTGTGGGTCACAGCCACTGCTCTGGCGCTCTGCACGTCTCCGTCTTTGGGAGCAATCACAGTTGTATATTCTTTGACTGTATTGCTTTATTCCATCGGGCTCAAGACAATCTTGATTGTTGACTTGATACTCCTGGCTCTATTTTATGTTGTGAGAATTTTCGCCGGAAGTGCCGCTACGGGAATTCCGGTTTCTTTTTGGCTTAGTCTTTATTCACTTTTTCTGTTTTTCGGACTTGCCACGCTGAAGCGTTGCTCTGAACTTCACGTTGCCGTACTCCGCGGCTCCCCTGTTTCTTCCCGCAGAGCCTATCTAACCGAAGATAACCTCGCGCTGACTGTTTTGGGTGCCGGCTCTCATCTTGTCAGCATTCTAGTCGTTGGGCTTTACATCCACAGCACTGAAATCGTCAGACTGTATGGATCTCCTCAGATCCTGTGGCTTCTTTGCCCAGTGATCCTGTGTTGGTGCGCCCGGCTTTGGATTCTATGCGGACGGGGGCTAGTAGAAGAGGACCCCATTATCTTTGCCATTCGAGACCGCTGGAGCCATGCAACAGCATGCATCGCGATTCTCATCGGATTGGGAGCAAAGATGCAATGACTGTCGCTAAGTGGGAACACGCAATCGTTTGGCTTATGGCACTGCTTGGTGGCTATTTGTGTTGGGACATCGGACACAACGGAATCTTTCTGCTCGACCAATCGATGGTTTTCGACAGTGGTTGGCGAATCTTGTCCGGCCAAGTCCCATATCGTGATTTCGGAATGCCCTTTGGTCCGCTGACTTCATTACTGCAATCCGCAGCTTTTGCGATTGGAGGAGTCAACTGGCATGCTTCCGTTGCGCCAGCTGTACTGATTCACATCCTCGCGACACCAACCATCTGGCACATCCAGAGGGTATTCTTCCAGGGAAAGACGAAGCTACCCGCTTGGATCGCAGCCGCCTCTTCTGCTTTCTTCTTCTACACTCCCTTCGGAACGTTGTGGTTTGAATTGAGTGGTGTTTTTTTTGTCCTTCTATCCATGCTTGCTTTGATGGCTGGTCCCAAAGAAGGCACACGAAGAAAACTTTGGGACATCATCGCGGGCGCTTTGTTTTTCACAACCTTTCTCTGTAAGCAAAATGTGGCGCTGTTCTACACTCCGTTGCCGCTAGCAATCCTATTTTGTCGTCCATTCGGACTCCGAAATCGAATCAATTCATTGGTCCATTTTGCTTTGGGAAACTTGGCTCTGCTCTCAATTTGCATAGGGACTGCAGCACTCCTGAACTCGTTGATGGAATCGTGGTTTTATCTCATAATGCTGCCTCGAGAAATCGCGCTTGCCCGCGCTTCTGTACAAGGGCTGCCGATGGGATTTCATTTGTTTCCCACCTCTCTCGCCGCAGCCAGCGCGGCAATATCAGGGCTCACAATATTGATCCATTTCCGCTCGGCAAATCAGCAGCCAGAGTTGTTTCAAATTGGATTAATTTGCATCATCCAAACAACATGTTGGCTGCTAACCTTGCTCTCCACAGCAAATGAATATGTCCTTTTTGCCTTCGGTGCCGGTCTATTGCTGGCAAACATGTTGGGACAAATTCTGCTTCTCATTCAACCGTGGATCGCTGATAAAGCAAACGCTAACAGCTTGAAGCGCCAAGGCGTACAATTAGGTTTTTTTTGCACTTCTGCATTGATTCTCACCTTGTTCATGACCACCACTTGGCCAATGATCTCAGGTCGCATTGTGCAACAGTTCCAACCTGGGACAAAATTCGAACAAACCCTCAAGATTTCAGGATTGGAGGGACTGCGTTGGGGTGAGCCCACCATTGCAAAGCGGATCGACACAAACGCTGAACAATGGATTGAAGCCTCGCACCTAGAGCAAGTTGTTCAGTTCCTCCGAAGACAAAATTCCAATTTCTACGTTTGGGGAGACACCACATTGCTTTACGGGCTCTTGCGAAGAGCTTCTCCGCCTCCGCTATTGTATTTCGGGGCGAACCATTCGTATTTGCGAAAAGATACAAAGAAGCTAGACCTTCAGTTCCAAAGCAGTTTAGAGAATGCCAAGATCGGATTCATCGTCAAAGAAGTGGCACTGCACACGCCGAAAGGCGTTAATGACCTCAATGACTTTCCTTTAACGAGAGATTGGATCCAGACGAACTTTCAACCCGCACATGAGTGGGGCATATATCAAGTTTGGGAACGTCGGCGTCAACCGTTGGAACGGTAAACTTCTTCCAGTTTTTCAATAAATCTTTGGTTCGAGAAATGATTCCAAGCACTTTCAGCAATAGCGATTGGGCTCTTTGGTGAACACTCCAGATACCGCAAAATCGCCCGAGCCAAGGCATCGGCATCTCCTATTGGGAAAGTCTCACCGTTGTTCGTTTGCAGAATCGGAACACGGACCCCCCTCATGTCGCTTGCCAACACCGGCACCCCAGCCTTCATGGCCTCCACTTGGACCATTCCAAAAGCTTCATAGCTGTTGACACTTGGCAGAACAAAGAGATCGAGAGACCGGTAAAAGTCGAACAACTCAGCTTCAGAAACTCGGCCAAGAACCTGTACAGACTTTCCCAGTGGCTCAATCAGACCCTTGAGCGCTTCGTACTCTGTACCTCCCGGCACATGTTGATTGTCACCTGCCAGCAAAAGCAAAGCGTCTGGCCGATGGCGCAGAACCTCTCTCATTGCCTTAAGAAGAACGTTCAGGCCTTTCTCTATGACAAATCGTCCGAGAAAGCCGATCTTGCAACCTCGCTCTTGACTCATTCGGGGCGCAAGCCCTTCGGGTGCCTTATCTGGAGGAAACAGTTCTACACAGCGGGACATATGATCAGCAATCAACTTTGACCCAAGCCCATAGTCAATGGAACTCACAAAAATGCGCTCCGCCTTGCTCAAACAAATCCTCGCACTAGCTTCCACAAGGCTAACCGCAGTTGTATCGAGAAGACTCTTTCGACCAGCCGTTGTGACGTCACAATGATAGGTGATCAAAAGCCTCGATTCCCGAGGATGAATCACCGCAAGCACACCTGCTTCAAGCATTGGCAGATGCAAGTGAACGATATCGACTTGCTTGGCTAGTCGAAGGTATTGAGTCAAATAACTGGGCGAAAATACTCCTTTGTGCATTCGCACCAAAACGGGAACCCGGCAGACCCTCACTCCCCCAACCAGTGACTCTTCCGGGAGGGCTGCGTCATGTTGATACGCAAGAACAGTGCAATCGAAGCCGTTGCGAACCAGGCCCTCAGCTTGTAATCTTGCATACTCGGTCAGCCCGCTAACGTGGGGGGAATAATAGGTGAGGGCGATAAGAACTTTTCGAGTCAGACTACGTCTCCCGAACTACTGTATATCTTTGGCTAATCCAGTGCGGACCTGCTGCGTGATCGAGATTGGTTTTGACGATGCGCCCACCGGCGATTGAAACGATCTTCCAGACTTCGCTTTCTGGAATGGAATACATGTCCATCTTTCGAATCAGCCGAATCACTGCAATAGGAATAATTCGCATCAATGCACCAAACAGGGACCAGGAAGGGGCAATCGGAAGTTGAAAGACTAGAACACCTTTTGGGGACAAACATCTTACGAACTCTGCTATGTACTTCGAGCTGATTGAAGGATGAATGTGCTGGAGAACGATGTTTGAATAGATGAAATCGAATGATTCATCTGAAAACTGACTTAAGTCTGGAGAGCTGTTGACTCGATATGAACACAGCTCTGGGTATTGATTCCATCCCTTCGCTTGCTCGATCATTGAATGGGCGATATCAACTCCAACAACTTGAAATCCGCGAGCCGCTAGAGCTTGGCTGAGCCGGCCCACACCGCAACCGAAGTCCAAAGCGCGTTTGGCCGTCGATTCGATACGAAAATCCTGCACCGATTCCAACACCGAATCGATCTCAATAACTCCCAACTGGAAAAACTCTTTCGGATCCCACTTCTTGTTTTTGCGGTCCGGCGACGTAAGAATCGCCCACATGGCATCTTCAGAGCCTAAGCGATTCCAGTGGTTCTGTAGATTTTCAAACTTCACGCTTGGAGTACCTTGGGCTGGGAATTCTCCAGAATCAGCTCTACCCCACCTGCAAGTAAGGGAAGACTCTCGAGCAATAATTCGGCATTCTGCGCCCATTGAGGAGCGTCCTTCACAAAAGGAGGGATCACAAATCTGGTTCGTCTTTCTTTCAGTTTCCACCCCGAGCCCCCAGCACTCGCTAAGAACTCCTTTGGTGAAAAATTTTTCTCGCCTCTTGTGAAAGCATGTTTCAGGAAACTATAAGGATTGACTTGATTCGGTTCCATGGCAAGCCATCTTCCATGCGGCTTGGTGAGTTGAGCAATCGCTTTTGCGGTTTGACTCATGCTGACAACGTGATGGAGCATGTCTACAGATATCACGCAAGCAATTCCGCCCAAGTTCGAGGTCGAAAGATTTTCTGCATCAGAACAGAAGAATTCGAGATTGCTATAGGCCTGCTGGGTTTTCGCAAACTCAATGTAATTGGGCAAGGGGTCTATGCCAACGAATTTGAGCTGCGGAAATCGGGGCGCAAGTGCTGTTAGCAGCCAACCCGTTCCAGTCCCAATTTCGAGAACCGACTCACCGCTGCCAACCGCTAAATCCGATGAAGACAAATAGCTTGAAATGAGTTCGAGTCGCCTCTTATTGAGGTGCCCTTTTCTCATTTCATCGTAAAAGTCGGGACAGCTATCGTAGCTAGCGTTCTTTTGCATCTCTTCCGCATTACAATCGGCCAATCTAGAGTTTATCTTCAGTACGCGAAAGGTGGATTTTTATTCAGCCGATAAGCATAAAGTGATCTGCTATCCATTCCGATCTAATCACTGAACGAAACATTCCTGCGGGTATTTCGGGGGCAACCAACACTTCGGTGAACGTTGCCCCCATCTTTTTCTGACACTCAAAACCAGAACCGGTACCGCACCGACACCGTGCGCGGCTGCACCACCCTCGTCCCAACAAACACACTCTGAAAATTGTAAAGCGCCGTGCGGTTCATCACGTTTGTAGCTTGCCCGGAAATCTCCCAGCGGCTCCGCTCGCCCTTCTGGTGGCGATAGCCCAGCACCAGATCGGTAATCGTCCGCGGGCTCACGCGGGCTGGCGTTCGGTCCAGTCTCACGTAAGGCAACAAATCCGCGTAGTCAGGGTCCGCAGCCACGTCCGCCGGATCAGACGGATTGGCTACCAATCCAGAATCAAAGCGAGTCGAAACCGTGCCAAACCAACCCTTCCCACTGCGATATGCCAAAAGCGAACTTACCCCCAACGCCTGGTCATGATCGATCACAAACGGGCCCGACGAAAGCGCTTCTACCGCCTCATTCCCAATAAACAGCCCCCCCGTAAACGGCGGCGTCGAAATCGCCCGCGCATGAGTCACACTCACATTCCCCGAAAAGCCCTTCCAAGACCTCATCTCAAAGCGCCCCTCCGCCCCATTCACCCGAATACCCGCCAGCGTAATCGGAAAGATGATCCCCGTATTGAAAAAGTTATTGTTGTCCTGCTGGTCCCTTGCACTCTTGTGATAGTAGGCCCCAGCCAGGCTGAAGATCTTCCCCAACCCTTGTTGAAAGCCGAGCTCATAGAAATTCTGCCGCTCTGGCTGCAGGCGCACGGCCGCACGTCCAAAGGTCTGCCGCACAATCGGCGGAGCCAGCACCGCCGCAGCCTCAGAGCTCGACAGCAGCAGATTCTCATTCGGTGGCGTCTGCAGCAGCCGGTTATAGGCCGCACGAAACACCGTATTCGTTTCCTTCAAGTGGTAGGCAACCCCAACCCGTGGCTGCCACTGCCCCGCATTCACAAGAAACCGGTACGAATCGTAGCGCAGCCCCAGCGTTGCCGTAAACCGCCCCAGCCTCACATGATCCTGCACAAAGCCACTCCGCAGACTCCCGCGTGCCGACTCAGAAAACTCAAAGTACTTCCCGCCCAGTGGCAACGTAAACGCCGCCAGCTCCGGGTCAAAATTCGGATCTGTCACCGCAAACCGAAAGCGCTCCCGCAACGGATAGGTCTGGTAATCCACACCAAACCGCAACTGGTGCCGCCCACTCACCTTCGAGAACCGGCTGTTGGCAGTCAACGTTCCCGCATTCCGGTCCTGCCAGGCCGTCACCGGCGTATCCCCCGCACTCGGCAAAAGCTGCGCCCGCGAAGGCCGCCAACTCAAGTGAGCCTCCGCCGAGGTGCTGGCATCCACAACATGCAACCACGTTCCAGCCACGCTCGCATCGCTCAACGCCTGCCGCTGCCGCATCCCATTCGCCTGCTGGCTGCGCAGGTTGGCACTTTCAAATCCAGCCTGCCCGCCCATCGCCATCAGCTTCAGCGAATCCCGCGGCCCAAGCTGGTAGTCCAGCCTCATAAAGTACCGCTGCGAATGCCCGCCATTGTTCAAGTTATCGAGCGAGACACTATCCAGATAGCGATTGCTCTTCACCCCAAGCGCCATCGCCGACCAAGCCAGCTTGCCCGACTCCCCAGCCACCTGCACCGTCTGGCTCAACGCATCAAACTGCCCGGCCTGCCCCGTCAGGCTCCCCGTAAACTTGCGCCCCAGCCCGTAGCCCGACCGCGTCGTGATCTGCGCCACCGCACTCACCTTGTTGCCGTACTCTGCTGGAATGTTCCCCGTATACAACTCCAGCGTCTCCACCAGCGCCGGATCAATCGCGTTCGCAAAGGCCCCGCCCAGTTGGTCACTAATCGGCATGCCGTCCACCACAAACGTCATCTGGTTGTGCGCCCCGCGCGGATGGATCGCTCCGTTCGCATTCTGCGCAAAGCCGGGGAAGGTAGCCAGCACTTGTTCGATCCCCCGCGCCCCGCCCCCCTTGGCCAACTGATCAATGGCTTCCCGGGAAATCAAGGTCCGGCTCCCAGTCTGTTCCCCATCCACAGCGTTGGCCTCGCTCTTGTCCATCACCACCAAACTCTGCGCCACCTCAGCAATCGCCAGCGTAAACTCCACTCGCTCCGGCACACTCGATCGCAATGCCACTTGCCGTAGCTGCGTTTGAAAGTTCGCTGCCTCCACCCGAATCGTGTACCGCTGCCAGGCCAGTTGCAAAAAGCGCACTTCCCCGTCACTGCCAGTCCGCAGTTGCTGCTCCGCTCCGCCGCCTGCCAACATCAGCCCGACACGCGCTCCGGCTACTGGCGTCCCCAGGGCATCCCGCACCGCCACCTGCACCGACGCCCCGCTTTGCCCCCAAAGGGCTGGGCAGGCGAGCAATATAGCAATAGATAACCGAGCAAGCATAACGCCTACTCAAAGAATACACTTAACCGTAGTTAAGATCAACTAGTTCGCCGTAGCTGGGTTCGAACTTCCTTCGGAATTGGTGATCGTCACGCTCACCCCGGTCAGGTTCGCCGCATCCCCGCTTACCGTAAATGGCAGCGTCAACGAGAACTGGCCGCCAAACGGCTGGCTGGCCGCACTGGCAAACCAGGCTTGTATCGCCTGCTGCACGTTCACCGTCAACTGGCTGCTGGTCGTCAAATCGACAGACCCGGATGCCGTAAACGTCACCCGTGCCTCCGCCAGTTGCCGCGTGTTGGTAAAGCCATTGATTCGAATCTCAATCGAGCCCGCACCGCGGGTCAATTGCAGGCTGGTAATCACGGACACTGCTCTGCGAATGGTCACAGAACGCGTGGGGCCAGCCGCCGTTGCCCCGGCAAAGCTGAGCGCTGTATCCAATCGAATCGTTCCCGCCAGCGTACCGGTAGCAAATGCCGGGTTGCCCGGCGTAATCGTCACCGCAGTCGACCCAGCCGGAATCGTAAAGTCCAACGTTCGCGTCGTATTGGCAAAGCGAATCGCCGGATCATCAGCTCCATGCCCATCCGGAACAAAACTCAAAGTGATGCGTCCCGATACCGGAACACCAAAGGCACTCGCCGCCCGCACCGTAAAGCTAAGGTTCTGGTTTGAGGTCGATGTATCGGGCAACCCTTCAATCGAAAGGCTCGGCACCGTATCAAATGCCACCCGCAGGCTCAGCAGCCGCGTCGCCTTCAATCCCAGGCTATCCGTCACGGAAGCCAAAAAGCCGAAGGTACCGATAGAGGTGGGGGTGCCACCAATCGACCCATCCGCATTGAAGCTCAACCCGGGCGGTAAATCGCCGTTCAGGCTCCACGTGTAGGGGCCACGTCCACCCGAAGCACCTAAAGTCACGCGATAGGCCACGCCCGCATTACCGTTCGGCAACGTCGCGGTCGTAATCGCTAGCGGCTCAACACCCAACGGCCGCACCTCAAATCCATAAGACTTGCGCGAAACCGCTCCAGCAGCATCGGTAACTTCAATCGTCAACGCAAATTGCCCGCTGCGCGAAGCAACTCCTTCAAAGGCGCCACGAACAGGGTCAAAACTCACACCCTCCGGAATCGACCCATTCAGGATCGACCAGGTCAACGGTGGACGCCCACCCTCCGCCGCAACTCCCGGCGAATAGGGCTCGCCAGTAACAGCATCCGGCAGCCGCTCCGTAGTAATGTTCAACCCGGCGGTCTTCACCAGCAATGAAAAAGACTTTGTCGCCGTCGCGCCAGCGGCATCTCGCACCGCTACCGACACCGTAAACTCACCAGCCTGCGTCGGGCTTCCACTGATCGTTTCACCGGCCACACTCAAACCTTCGGGCACTCCCGAAATCGTCCACGCGTAAGGCCCCTTGCCACCATCGACAGCAAAACTGGTCGCATAGGCCCGGCCCACAAAACCATCGGGCAAAGGAGAACCAGTCGTAATCCGCAACGGTCGAGTGCCATCTGCAATCACCACGCTAAACGTCTTGTTCGCCCTACGTCGCAATTCATCCGTAGCGCTGAAGCCAACCGAGAACGATCCACCCTGCACAGGAATGCCACTAATGGCACCAGTGTTGGCGTCCAGTTCGAGGCCCTCCGGCAAAGACCCGCTGCTCATCCCGTATCGGATACGACCAATACCGCCGCTCGTACTTAAGCCAGCCGAATAACTCACACCGGCCGTACTATTCGGCAGCACTTCTGTGGTGATCGTGAACGGATCACCCGTCACTTCAAACTGGCAACTCGCCGTGTTTACCGTCTCCGTGTCATCCACCACCTGCATCTGCACAGGGAACAAACCCAGCGCCGTCGGCTGCCCCGAAAAGGCACCCGCACTGCCCAGCGTCAAGCCCGTCGGCAGGCCACCACTCAAGATACTCACACGGTAAGGAGCCAGACCGCCACTCAACACAAAGCTTCCACTGCTAGCCACGCCAAGCCGCAGTTGTGTCTGTTCCGGACAAGCCAGCCTCACCGTCGAATCGGCAGCATTCAAAACGATGACCTTCGAAACGCTCGCACCAGCACCATCAGCAACCCTTACGTTCAGGCTATAGCTGCCTTTCTTGGTCGCCGTCCCGGTGAAGCTCCCATTCGGGGCCAGCACCATTCCTGCTTCCGGAGCACCGCTCAACAACGTCCAGGTAAACGGTGCTTGTCCACCAGACTGCTCCATCTGGCCTGAATACGGGGCTCCAGCCAGACTGGAGATCGGCCCCTCTGTCAAAATGCGCAGCGGCCCTTGCTGCACTCCGATCGAGCACTGTGCCTGGGTGCGCCCTTGTCGGGAATCCGTAACACCCAGCGTGAAGGTAAACAAACCACCCGCATTGGGGCGACCGGAAACAGCCCCGGATGCCGAATCCAGGCTCAGCCCTCCAGGCAGGCTCCCCGCTGCAACAAAGACGTTATAGGGAGGCGCTCCACCCAGGACCGTCGCCATGCTGCTATAAGGAACACCCAACTCCGCACCGGGCGACGGGCAACCAATCCGGAAGCTCCCCTGGAAAACAATAATGGAAAAGCCGTTTTCAACCCGGCTTCCCTGGTTATCCATCACTTCCAACTCAAAGCGATAGGTGCTCGCAGTGGTCGGCACACCACGAAGCCGCCCCTCAGCAGCCAGGCTGATGCCAGGCGGCAAGCTACCCGATTTCAAACCAAATCGATACGGCGGCGCACCACCACTGGCTTGCAGCGTGAAACCATACTCCAAACCCACCGTTCCAAAATCCAGCACGCTACTGGTAAAGCGCAGCGGCTCACTCACCAGATTTGAAATCTCCACCTGAAAAGACCGGCTGTTGGTCCGGTTCAAGCTATCCGTCAGCAACAGACTGAAGGTGAAAACACCCACCTGAGTCGGCGTCCCCGAAATTCGAAACACACCATTGGTCACGTTCAACGACAAACCCGTGGGCAACACGCCAGAGGCTTGCATCGAGAGCGCAGGCAGCCCTCCACTGGTTTGAATCACCGTGGAATACGGCGTACTGACAGTCCCCGGCGGCAGGCTCGTAGTCGTGATCAGCGGCGGATTACTATTCAGGATCTCCAGTTGCAAAGCTCGGTTGCTGGTACGTTCTAAACTGTCAGTCACCACCAGCGTGAAGGAGAACACTCCAACCTGGGTTGGCGTACCGCTGATGCGGAACACACCGTTCAATACACTCAAGGCCAAACCTGGCGGCAGCGCCCCGGACACTTGCATGGACAGCGCAGGCAACCCACCACTGGTTTGAATAATGGTCGAGTAAGCCCCCCCAATCCCGCCCTGCGGCAGACTGGTTGTGGTGATCGTCGGAGGAGGCGGATCAGCCAGCGTGTTCGAACAAAACGGGTCAGTGATCGCAGCATTCCCCGCCCCATCCACCACTCGAATCAAATAATAGAAAGGGTCCGTCGCATACCTCGCGCCATCCCCCCCAGAGGGTGCAGAAAAAACCTGAGGAACACTGAAGGCGGTTCCAGAAACCAGCCCGGTGACCGGATTCAGGCTCAAGCCGGAAGGAAGTTCACTCTGGTACAGCGAATAGGTATAGGGTCGCAATCCCCCCGAGGCGATCGCCGGCGAAGCATAAGCTTCCCCTCGCACTAAATCCGTCTGGTCCGGGCAGGCAACATGCAGCGGTGGCGGCGGCCCACCGCTCACCAGGATCTGACACGAGGCCGTCACCGGTCCGGAAGACAAGCCAGTTGCCGTTACCCCAAAATGGTAGCTCCCACTATCAAGAATGGTTCCAGTCAACCGCCCCGTCGCCGTGTCAAACGAAAGTCCCGGAGGCACCTCCCCATCAATACTGAAGCTCACATTGCCTGCCCCATTCAGGCTCACCCCGGAATTGTAAACACTCCCCATCGCACCACCCGGCAGCGGACAGCGCAGAATTGGCGTAAAGTCGCGCGCCAGCACGTACAGCGAAAACTCTCTTTGACCCACCTTCTGTTGGGAATCCTGCGCCTGGATGCGATAGGTCGCAGTCCCAGCCTGCGTCGGGGTTCCTGTAATCAGACCGTTGGCAGTATTCAAAGTCAATCCCGCCGGCAGCGCCCCGCCACTCAGCGAATACGAATAACTTCCCTGCCCTCCCGAGGCACTCACCACCGACCGGTAAGGCACCCCCACTCGCGCCGTCGTCCGCGCACTGGTCAGATGCAACGTGCTTTGCACTTCAATGCGGCAAGCCCGGCTCACCGTCAGCCCTGCACCATTGGTGGCCTGCACCGTGAAATTGAAAAGGGCCTCCGCATTCGAAGTGCCACTGATCGCTCCCTGTCCGGCCTGCAGATTGAAGCCCGTCGGCAGTTGGCCACTCGTGATCGCAAACGCGATCGGCGCGAACGGACTGGCAAAAATGATCGAAGAATAACTGGAACCCGTAAAGGCTACAGGATTCGGGCACTCAAAATTCGTAACCGTAATCGAATACTGCCGTGTCGCAGAAGCACCCACGCTATCCGTCACCCGCACCAACAGCGTGTTCGGGCCCGGAATCGAGGGCGTTCCCTGCAGCACTCCAGCACTGCTTAACGTGAAACCCGCTGGCAGCCCCCCTTCCAACGTGCTGAACACATATCCGGAGCCACTACCGCCGCTCGCCGTCAATTGTGTCGCCGTATAGGGCTGACTCACAATGCCAACCGGCAAAGTACTGTTCGTGATCTGCAATGACCCTGCGCCCGCTTGGGCCAGCGCCAAAATCGGTAGCAGCGATACCAGTCCAATCAGGCGGATCGAATAAGAGTTCATTAGCGTGGCGCTCCTGCTGACGGCGTACCAGGGTTTACACCCACCGTGCTGCGTTGCGGATCATTTCCTCGCGTTACCGCATAGACCGTTCCTGCCGCTGCTGCAGCACCCACCACAATCAACGCAGCAGTAAGACCCGAAATCGCTGCAGTTGTCGCTACTATATTTGACTGCTTAATGACCAGTTGTCCGAAGTTCTGCTGGAAGTTGGCCCTTACCTGGACCTCAAACTGACCAGACTGTCCGTTCGGCTTCATCCCCCGGGCTGCCGCCCGGCCATTGGCATCAGTCACAGAATTGATCATGCGCGTGCCATTCGAACTCACCAGTCCGGGCCCTGAATTGGGCAACAAAAACACGACGGCCGCCCCGGCAACCGGCTTATTATTCTCATCTCTGACTTCAACGATCGTCTCGCGTGCCGTCCGGCTCTTGATGTTGTTGATCGCACCATCACCGCTGATCACGACGATGTTCAGCTTCGGCACTCCAGCCGGCGGGTTCGGATCCTGTGCCGGCATACTCCCCCTCAGAAGCAGTACCACCAGAATCTGGGCCAGTCGTTGCAATACAGATTTAGAATACATATCGTTCTATAAGAATATACTGAAGAGAAACTTGGAGGAAGAAACATGTTTCGCAGAATGAGTAGTTTGGCAATAGTCTCCTGCTGCCTGGCCATGGCCCAGCAGGACACCGCAACCAGTGAACCCAGGCTCACCGCCCGCGAGATCTTCTACGGAGCCAAGCCCGCCCCAGCCCCAGCTCCCCCCAAGGCAAGTGCCGCACCCAAGACCCCCAAAAAGTCCCCCGAGCCTACGGCGCAAACCCTGAATCGCCCCCCCCAACAGTCCAACGAATTGCCGGTGCGCATGGCCTCCGACACTACCACCTCCGGCGGCGGCCTCGCCATGCGCTGGACCATCACCCAGCTCATGCCCGATGGCAACAAAAAGGAAGTCCCCACCACCAAAGCCTTCAAAAGTGGCGACCGCATCAATGTCCGCGTCGAGGTCAACGATTTCGGCTATCTCTACATCCTCGCCAAGGGCTCTTCCGGCAAGTGGTCTCCCCTCTTCCCCTCCGCCCAGATCTCCGGCGGCGACAACCGCGTCGGTCCCAACCAGGCCTACACCATCCCTGCTGGCTTCGTCTTTAAGTTCGACGACCAACCCGGCGAAGAACACATCTTCGTCGTCTTCAGCCGCAAACCCGAACCCGACTTCGATGGCCTCATCTACAAAGTCGCACCCGACCGCAATGCCACCCCTGAGGCCAGCCCCACCGCCCCCATCCGCCAGGCCCCCGGCATCATCCTCGCCATGAACAGCAGCATCGGCGATCCCTTCGTCGACCGCGTCCGCACCATGTATGCCCGCGACCTCATTGTCGAAAAAGTAGACGGCGATGTAAAAACCTCCAGCCTCGGCCCACGCTTCGAGCACGCCGCCTATGTCGCCAGCAAGCGCGGAGATGACCCGCGTGTCACCGCCGAAGTCACCCTCATCCACAAATGAAACTCTTCCTTCCCCTACTGCTCGGTGCAAGCCTCCTGCTGGCCCAACGTCCTGCGCCCAACAAGGCCCGTGACCTCAAGCTCGAAGCAGACCCCTTCCCCGAGGGCGAAAGCCAACTGCTCACCCGCAAGGTTGACATCCCGCGCAGCTACGCCATCGTCATCGGCGTCGGGGCCTACCAGAATCTCTCCAAAGATTTGCACCTCGCCTACTCCGAGCGCGATGCCGATTCCCTCTACTCCATCCTCATCAGCCTCGAAGGCGGTAACTTCCGCTCCGAGAATGTCAAGAAGTTACTCGGCCCCCGCGCTACCCTCGCCAACCTCAAGCAGGAGCTCGAAGAGTGGCTCCCCCGCGTCGCGCAAGAAAACGACCGCGTCTTCATCTACTTCGCCGGCCACGGCTTCGTCCATGAAGGCAAGGGCTATCTCGCCCCCTACGATTTCAATCTCAACAACATCGCCGGCAGCGGCTATTCCATGGAGACTCTGGCCAAGATCGTCGGGCAGAAAGTAAAGGCCAAATGGAAAGTCCTCCTCACCGATAGCTGCCACTCTGGCTTTGTCAACTCCGAGACGCGCGCCAATAACCTCAACAACCTCTGGCAGAACCTCGACAAAAACATGTTCAGCCTCACCGCCTCGCGCGACGAAGAACGCAGTTTCGAATCGCCTGACTTCGGCGGCGGCCACGGCGTCTTCACCTACTACGTCGTCAAGGGCATGGAAGGCGAAGCCGACGATGACCGCGACGGCCAGGTCACCGCCATCGAAATGACAGAGTACGTCCGCAAAAACGTCCGTGAAGCCACCAAGGGCAAACAGACTCCCCGCTCCGACCGTGGCAGCTTCGACCCCGAGATGCTCATCTCCTACGTGCCCTCTTACGCCACGGCAGCCCCTCCGCCTGCACCCAAGTTCGGCACCCTCATCTTTGAAACCAATCGCGACGAAGTCGAAGTCTTCCTCGACGGCAAAAATGTCGGCCTGGCCGCCAAAGGCAATCCCCTCCGCATCCCCGGCCTGCGTCCCGGAGCCCACCAGGTCCAGGGCGTCAAGATGGGTTACGAGCCCGACGGGCCAAGAGAAGAGATGGTCTATCCCGGCCAGGAATCCACCATCAAGCTGCAACTGCTCATCCCCCGCAAGCGCCCCAAAGCAGCCGTCGACCAGTTTGAAAAAGGCCTGGACTTCTACAACAAAGGCTTCGAGCAAAACTACAAAAAAGCAGCCGAACACTTCCAGCAGGCCTTGACCTTAGACCCCACCTACAGCCAATCCGCCCTATACCTCGGCCGCACCTACAACGCCCTCTTCGATCAAACGAAGGCCCGCCAATACTTTGAGACGGCGATCAAAATCGATCCTGACTATTCCGAAGCCCGCTCCAGCTTCGGGGGCATGTTGCTCGACATCGGCGATGTCGACGGCAGCATCCGCCAGTTTGATACCGTGCTCCGCCGCAACCCCAAAGACATTCAGAACCTCTACTTGCGCGCCCAGGCCTACCGCATTAAAGAGCGTTATGACGATGCCATTGAAAGCGCCCGCGCCGCTATCGCCATCTCACCCAACATCGCCGAACCCCATTTTTGGCTCGCTGAAAGTTTGCGCATGAAGGGCGATTACAAGGACTCCCGCCGCGAATACGTCAACTATCTCCGCTACAGCAACTTCGATTCCGGCATGGCAGGCAACCTCAACTACTACGTCGTCGGCTTCCTGGTTGGCCATGGCAAGCGCCGCCGCGCCGCCCAGAAAGACATTTGGCAAGACCTCCGCAGCATGGCTTACTTCGGCTTGTGCGACTGCGCCTTCCGCGACCAGAAGCTGACTGACGCCACCCTCTTCTGCCAGAAGAGCCTGCAATACGACCCCGACTACCCCTACGCCCACTACTTAAGCGGCCTCGTCTACGCCACCCAGGCCCAATCCTCCGGCAGCCTTGAGACGCTAGCCGTAGCCCGCAAACACTTCCAGCGCATGCTCACCCTGAACCCCGATATGGACGAAGCCAAAAGCGTCAAAACCATGCTCGGCAGCTTCGACCAGGCCATCGCCGCCATCCGCTAGCAGCCCAGGCAACAAACGGGATCCTCGCGACCGGCAGATTGGGCATCCACACTCCCTCAGGCCATATAGTGGGGGTCAATTCCTGATGATCGCTAAGGGGTCAGTTTTACATGATTGGCGACAACACAGCCTCAAAATTCAACAACTCCACTCACAGCACCCTGCGGCGGGCGGCAGGGATGAACTTCGAAGGCGCGCAAACATCATTTGCAGCTGCAGCTACCGCTCCAAAATCGAAGGCGCTTCCACCAGTTGCGGGAAGTGTAATGGACCCCAAAAACTGGACACGAAAATGACTGTTGCTTAAGTGTGTTGAGGCATTGAGAATGAAGGAGAATCAATGCCCAGAACCCGCAAGACCCACGCAGCGCAATTGAAGGCGCAAGT
>JBIITX010000045.1:0-38619 GCA_044340255.1 Bryobacter sp.
TCGTAAAGTCTTCTTCCGCTTCACCCATTGGGTGAAGCCCCAAATCCTCGTCGTGCGCGCTCATCCCGTTTAGTATCCATCAGTTGCGCTCCGTCAGGGGACAGCCAACTGCCGTTTTTAGGATCAAGCATCGTTCTCTTCCTTAGTGCACATGACCATGCGCCGGTACCGCGCTCGACATCGAAGCCAGCCGGATCAGATGGGCCCCGCGCGTCACAACTCGCTCTCCGGCCTTCACGCCTTCCAGCACTTGCACCATCCCCGCTTCCCGTCGGCCCAGCTTCACAGTCCTTCGAACAAATCCTTCGCCAGAGCTCTGCACATAAAGCCCCCCATCCACAAGGGCCGCCTCAGGCAGTGTGGGAGCTTTCACTGCCTCAGCGCTGAAGATACGCACATACACCGTCTGATTGATCGCGAGCCGCCCGTCGCGATTGTCAACCGCGTAGGTGACGGGAAAACTCCGTGACGGCGAATCCACCACTTGCCCAACCGTCACCAGCTTGGTCAATCTCCGTGGCTGCTCCACTCCCGGCACCTCCAGCTCCGCCCCTGCCAGCGAGCGCATGCGCGGATACTCCGCCTCCGGTAGAATCGCCGCCACATAAACTTGATCCAGATCCACAATCTGGAACAGCATTTGCCCCGCCTTCACATTTGCTCCCGGTGCTGTTTTCACCGTCTGCACTACCCCAGCGATCGGCGCGCGAATTACAAAGAGCTTCGATCCGCTCGGCTCCCCTTCGGCCCGGCTCGATGCCTCATACTGCCTTAGCCTCGTCTCGGCCGCTTCCACGCGCGCCAGCGCACTTTGCTCGAGTGCGGCAGCTTCTTCGAGTCGCTTCCCTGGTGCAGCACCGCCAGTCACCAGACGTTCGGCGCGGGCCCGGTCCTTACGTGCAAAATCAAGTGCCGTCCGCGCCTCGCGCCGTGCCAGTTCGAGCCCCGCCAAATCACTGGGCGCGCTCGTTGGCAAGATCAATCGTGCCAACTCCTGCCCGGCTTTCACTTTGGCTCCGATCACCGGCACTGCCTCCAAGCTGAGCCGCCCATCGAGGGGAGCATCCACTTCGGCCTCTCCTCCAGACCGCGCCGTTACTTCCGCCGGCACACGGATGTCAGCCCGCAAGCTTCGTTCTTCGACCACTGCCGTTCCAAACTCCAGTACCCACTGCTGCTCTTTGAGAAACGAAATCTCTTCCGGCTCTTCTGCCTCTTCCTTGAGGTTCAACTCATGAGAATCTGTAATTCCTTCACCCTCGAAATCAATGCGAATCCGGTAAGGGCCATTGCTGGCCGGCTTCACATCCACGCCAAAGATCCCCGGCCTGGAGGGAGCCTCGACACGAAACACCTCTTCCCCCTGCCCTTCGCGCAGCAAGTGCACGCTCACCTTCGCCATACGAAAGGCCTTGAAGTTATCCAGCCTTGTCAGGTGGATCGCAAATCGGCTGTTGGCTCCTGCCTTCAGAACCGGATACTCGACAAACAATTCGCTCTTCTGCGTCCAGCTTGTCTTGCTCACCACCGGTGTCTCCGGCTCACTCGCAACAGGTGACACCTTTTTCTCCTGGCATCCCGCCAGCAACACCAGGCTCAAACAAAGTATTCGTTTCATTACGGCAACTCCTCTCCCACAACACTCTCCACCTGAATCCACGCCTCGCGCACCGCAGCTTCCAGCTCAATCCGCCTCGCCCTCGTCTGCCTCTCGACACGATAGGCATCCAGCAATTGCAAAATACCGGTCTCGCCTTCCTGGTAGGCCAGCGTGGCAATTGCAACCAGATCAGCGCTATTGGCCGGATACTTCCCAAGCGTTCCAGCCCGAATCGAATAGACTCGCAGCGCGGCATCGAGCGATGCCCTCACCTTGCGCCTGAGTTGTTCCAGCCGCGCCGTTGCCCGCTCCTGTTCGGCCGTATAGCGCGACATCTCTGCCTGACCACGCTGGAAGATTGGAATCGCCACGCTCATCCCCACCACCGGCCCATTCACTACCTGTGGACCAAGTTCGGCGCGCTTCAAGCCCGCCTGCAACATGGGCTCCGGGTACCGCAGCCGGCTCGCTACTCGCACCTCCCCGCGATACTGCTCGACGCGCTGACCTTCGGCCTGTAAATCTGCACGGCCGCCCAGCGCCCTGGCCAGTAGCTCCGTCGTATCCGTACTTCGCGGCACTACGCCCAGCACGCCCTCAACCCGCTCCACACTCACACCCTCAGGCAGAAAACCCAGCAGGCCGCCTCGCTCTCCCGCCAGCATGGCATCGAGCATCCCTACTTCAGCAAGCAGCTCTTCACGCTCACGCTCGGCCCGCAATCGATCCAGCTTCGAGCCTTCCCCCTCCTGCTCGCGCAACTTCAAAATCCCAATCACTCTGTCCAATGCCGTGATCGATTCAGACAGCGCCTTCATTTTCTCTTGCACCGCAAGCATCCGGTAGAAGCTCTGCCTCACGCCGCACCGCGCCTGCCACAGTGAGAACTCGCCCTCTGCCTCGATCGCCTTGGCCTGCGCCAGCCCCGCTTGCTTCACCAATCCGATTCTCCCTGTCAGCGCCAGTGCTTGTGAAGCCTGAAAGAAATCCGTACGTCCCGCACCTTCATGACTCAGCGAAACGGTCGGGTTTGCATAGGCACTTCTGCCTCGGGTCTCTGCTTCGGCAATCGCCACCCGGGCGCGCGACTCGCGAACAATCGGGCTCTGTTCCAGAAACTTCGCCACAACTGACGACTCTGTCCATTGCTGTGCCGACACCAACAACACCATGCTGGAAATCCACATGATTCCACCTCAGAAAAATGACAATACGGGGCTTTGCACTCAGAACGAGCGCTACGGGAGGCGAATCAATGGGGGTGGAGCTCGGGCAGGCAGACCAGCCTGCCAGGGAGGGTCATGGCTGCGCAAGGCCGGGGCAGGACGCACCAGGCCAAAACTCATCCATTCAAAGGCATAGGCACTGACCGGCATCTCCTCCAGGGTCTTGGCAAAACTGCTGCCATCTCCCGCCAACCAGTCCACCCAGAAAGCACCTTCGCTCTCTTCTTCTTCCTCAATCAATGGATGGTCAGGATCTTCGAGATGCCAATGTAGATGTTGCGCATGCTCCAGCCCATCCGAATGGATGTGGCCGAAGGGTGCCTGGCTGAAGGCAACCAGCAGGTTCACCGCTACCGCAAGTTATAAGCAGCTTCGCAACTTCCCTTCAGTCTACTCCTCATCGCAATGACATAAAGTATGAGGTGAATTCCAATGAAGCTTCTTCTGTTCTTCCTCGCCACCACACTGCTCGCCAAGCAAAGCGACATCCTCATCTACGGCTGCACCTCTGGCGCGATCACCGCCGCCATCCAGTCGAAGAAAATGGGCAAAACGGTCCAACTCGTCTGCCCCGAAACTCATCTCGGCGGTCTCACTGCCGGTGGCCTTGGCTGGACCGACTCTGGCAACAAGGCCGTCATCGGTGGCCTCTCCCGCGACTTCTACCACCGCGTCTGGCAACACTACGACAAGCCCGAAGCCTGGCGCTGGCAGAAGCGTGAGCAGTACGGCAACAAGGGCCAGGGCACCGAGGCCCTCGATTCCACTGGCCGCACCATGTGGATCTTCGAACCCCACGTCGCCGAGAACGTCTTCGAACAATGGGTCAAAGAATACAAGATCCCCATCGTCCGCAACGCCTGGCTCAATCGCGAAACCGGCGTCAAAATGAAGGACGGCCGCATCAGCTCCATCACCACCCTCGACGGCAAAACCTACGAGGCCAAAGTCTTCATCGATGCCACCTACGAGGGCGACCTCATGGCCGCTGCCAAAGTGGATTACCACGTCGGCCGTGAAGCCACCTCCACTTACAACGAACAATGGAATGGAGTCCAAACCGGCGTCCTCCACCACCGCCATCATTTTGGTGCCGTACCCAAACCCATCTCTCCTTACGTCATCCCCGGCGACCCCAAGAGCGGCGTCCTCCCCCGCATCTCCACCGAGCCTCCCGGCAACTACGGCGAGGCCGACAAGAAGGTCCAGGCCTACTGCTTCCGCATGTGCCTTACCCGTGTGGAGGCCAACCGCGTCCCCTTTGAAAAGCCCGCCAAATATGACCCTAAGGAGTACGAACTCCTTCTGCGTGTCTTCGATGCCGGCTGGCGCGAAACCTTCCAGAAATTCGACCCCATCCCCAACCTGAAGACCGACACCAACAACCACGGTCCCTTCTCCACCGACAACATTGGCCGCAACTGGGATTACCCCGAGGCCTCCTACGCCCGCCGCAAGGAGATCGTCGACGAACACATCAACTACCAGAAGGGCTGGCTTTACTTCATCGCCAACGACCCGCGCGTCCCCGCCGAAGTCCGCAACGACATGGCCCAATGGGGCCTCGCCAAAGACGAGTTCAAATCGACCAACAACTGGCCTCACCAGATGTACGTCCGCGAAGCCCGTCGCATGGTCGGCAAGTACGTCATGACCGAAAACGAACTCACCAAAAAGCGCCCCACTCCTGAATCGGTCGGCATGGGCTCTTACGGCATCGACTCCCACAACATCCAGCGCTACATCACCCCCGAAGGCTACGTCCAGAACGAAGGCGACATCGGCGTCAGCACCAAGGGCCCCTACCAGATCTCCTACGGCTCACTGGTCCCCAAGAAGGGCCAGGCCGCTAACCTGCTGGTGCCCGTCTGCCTCTCCAGCTCTCACATCGCTTATGGCTCCATCCGCATGGAACCGGTCTTCATGATCCTCGGCCAATCCGCCGCCACCGCTGCCGTCATGGCCATCGATTCCAAAATCGCCGTCCAGGACGTCCCCTACGAAGAGTTGCGGAGGCGCCTGCTCGCCGACGGTCAGGTGCTTGAGTTCAAATAGAGTATGCTCCGCTGCGCACTCCTTCTCCTCACTGCGGCCTTAGCCTTCGCCGCCCCCGACGACCTCAAGCGTTGGGAGCAACAGGCCAAGCGCGTCAAGATCGTTCGCGACTCCTGGGGCATCGCCCACGTCTACGGCAACACCGATGCCGACACCGTCTTCGGTGCCGTCTACGCCCAGGCCGAAGATGACTTCAATCGCGTCGAAACCAACTACATCAATGCCATGGGTCGGCTGGCTGAAGCCGAAGGCGAAGCGCGCATCTTCCAGGACCTGCGCATGAAGCTCTTCATCCAGCCCGACACCTTGAAGCAGCAATACGCGGCGAGCCCGCTCTGGCTCAAAAAGCTTATGGACGCCTTCGCCGACGGCCTTAACTTTTACCTCGCCAAACACCCCAACGTAAAGCCCCGCGTCATCACCCGCTTTGAACCCTGGATGGCTCTCAGCTTCACCGAAGGCAGCATCGGTGGCGACATCGAGCGTGTCAATCTCAACCTGCTCGAAGGCTTCTACGGCAAGCCCGCTTCCACGCTGGCAAAGGTTGAAATCGAAGACCTCCACAAAGAACCCTCCGGCTCCAACGGCATCGCCATCCACCCTTCCAACACCAAAAACAAAGCCTCCCTACTGCTCATCAATCCGCACACCTCTTTTTACTTCCGCTCCGAGTTGCAGATGGTCAGCAAAGAAGGTCTCAATGCGTATGGTGCCGCCACCTGGGGCCAGTTCTTCATCTACCAGGGCTTCAATGAAAACTGCGGCTGGATGCACACCTCCAGCGGCGTCGATGTGATCGATGAGTACCTCGAAACCGTCACCCAACGCGGCGACAAATTCTTCTACAAGTTCGGCAGCGAAGAGCGGCCCGTTACGGCCAAGGAAGTTACGGTGCCCTACAAAGCCGGCACCAGCATGGGCGAGCGCAAGTTCACTGTCTTTTACACCCATCACGGCCCCATCGTCCGCGCACTCAACGGCCAGTGGGTTGCCATCCGCCTGATGCAAGAACCGGTCAAGGCACTTCAGCAATCCTACCTGCGCACCAAGGCGAAGAACTACAAGAGCTTCCGCGAAACCATGGAGCTCAAAACCAACTCCTCCAACAACACCATCTTTGCCGACTCCAGCGGCAACATCGCCTACTTCCACGGCAACTTCCTCCCCAGGCGCAACACGGGCTTCGACTTTACCAAGCCGGTTGATGGCGCAAACCCTGCGACAGACTGGGGCGAACTCCACAAGATCGACGAAACTCCGAACCTCCTCAACCCCAAGGCCGGCTGGCTCTACAACGCCAACGACTTTCCCTGGTGGGCCGCCGGTGTCGATAGTTTGAAGAAGAGTGACTACCCCGCCTACGCCGAAAGCGGCACCGCATCGGCCCGCGGCACCCATGCCCTCAAAGTGCTCACCGGCAAGAACGACTTCACCATCGACTCGCTGCTGGCGGCCGCCTACGACAGCGACCTTCCCTGGTTTGAAAAACCTCTACCCGCCCTGCTCAAAGCCCTCCAGGGAGCCGACGCGCGCTGGGCCGAGCCGCGAGCGATTCTCGAAAAGTGGGATCGCCGTTGGGCCATCGACTCTGTAGCCACCTCGCTAGCCGTCTTCTGGGGTGAAGAAGCGCGCCGCCTGGCCATGCCAGCCGCCCGTCGCGAAGGCATTCTCGTCGAAGACTACCTGGGCACCAAAGCGCCTGAATCTCTGCTCCTGGAAGCCTGGGCCCTGGCCCTGATCAAGCTGGAGCGCAACCACGGCTCCTGGAAGACAGCCTGGGGCGAGATCAACCGCTTCCAGCGTTTGACGGGAGACATCGACCATCCCTTCAACGACGCCAAGGCATCTTTGCCGGTCGGCTTCACTTCAGCAATCTGGGGCAGCCTCGCCAGCTTCGGAGCCCGCCCGCAAAAGGGAACGAAGAAGTGGTACGGCACCAGCGGCAACAGTTTCGTAGCGGTCGTGGAATTCGGCAAGAAACTCCGCGCGATAGCGATTTCTGCAGGCGGCGAACACAGCGACCCGTCGAACAAGCACTTCAGCGACCAGGCCGAGCGCTACAGCAAAGGCAAGCTCCGCGAAGTCTACTTCTACCCCGACCAGGTGCAGCAAAACAAAGAACGCGAATACCGCCCTGGCAACTAGCCGCCGGCAATCGCCCCCACAATCCAGAGCGCTTCTTCCCCGCGCAGAACCGCCTCTGGCAATACCTCATCGGGCGGTCGTAGCGAGAGGTCTTCCCCACAGGCGAAGAACCGAATGAACGGCCGCCTCACCTTTGTGACGTGATCGCGAAGCGTCCCGCGCAGCATCGGATAGCGCAGCTCCAGCGCATCGAGAACCGCCGCGACCGTCACCTCCCCATCCACGTCCAGTTCCACTTCACCCGCCACGCGCGCCAGCGTCCGTAAATGCGCCGGCATCTCCACGCGAATCCTCATCGCAAAGTCTGCACTTCAACCGACAGCACTGCCGGCAAATCACGCACAATCGCCGACCAGTGGTCCCCGCCATCCGGCGACACATACACCTGCCCACCGGTCGTCCCAAAATACACACCACACGAAGGCAACGCATCCACAGCCATTGCATCGCGCAACACATTCACATAGCAATCACTTTGCGGCAGCCCTTTGGTCAGTGCCTCCCACTCGCGCCCGCCACTCCGGCTCCGGTACACCTGCAACTTCCCATCAATCGGAAAATGCTCTGAGTCGCTCTTGATCGGCACCACATAAATCGTCTCCGGCTCATGCGCATACACGTCGATCACAAAGCCAAAATCTGTCGGCAGGTTCCCGCTCACTTCCTCCCACAAGTCCCTCGCGTTCTCAGTGCGCATCACATCCCAATGCTTCTGCATATAGAGCACCTCAGGCCGCGCCGGATGCATCGCAATGCGGTGCACACAATGTCCCACCTCCGCCTTCGGATCTGGAATGTACTCC
The DNA here is from genome assembly GCA_044340255.1 of Bryobacter sp. Lineage (GTDB taxonomy): Bacteria > Acidobacteriota > Terriglobia > Bryobacterales > Bryobacteraceae > Bryobacter. Next base: position 7,830 of record JBIITX010000045.1, read on the forward strand.
GAGTGCAAACCCTGATTGATCGGCCGTCAACTCTCCCCACCATCATCGGTACGGAAAGCCCCCGCCGCTGAAATCGCAATGTACATCCGAAGCGGATTGCCCGGGTCCAGCACGATCGTATGCAAACCCATCCCGCCCGCTCCCGGCTGCCACTGCGAACCCGACCCATGCTTGCGCAACCCGGACATCTCCTGCCAGGACGCACCCCCATCCGTCGTACGAAACAGCGCCGCATCCTCCACGCCGGCGTAAACCGTATCGACATCCGTCAACGACGGCTCCAGATGCCAAACCCGCTTGAACTCCCATGGATGCGGCGTCCCGTCGTACCACATATGCGTCCCCGGCACCCCGTCGTAGACAAACTGGTTATCCACCGGATTCCAGGTCTTGCCTCCATCATCCGACCGCTGGATCAACTGCCCAAACCATCCACTCGACTGCGAGGCGTAGATGCGGTTTGGATCGACCGGCGAACCCTTCACGTGGTAAATTTCCCAACCCGCAAAATGCGGCCCCGACACCTGCCAGTCTTTCCGCGCCTCATCAGACGTCAACACAAACGCGCCTTTGCGCGTGCCCACTAACACTCTCACTCCGCTCATGCTTCCCTCCCTCGAGTTGAAGCTCTAAATATAGTCGAAATCGGCAGACAGAGCGTCCCACAATGAATTGGCTAACATGACTAAAAATGGAACATACAGCTACTTTGACCTTCACCAAGCCACTAGTTCGCCAGGGAATTTTCTATTACTGGCGAAGAACCATAGGCTGGTTTTGGCCAACCTTAGTCGTGTTGCTCACCGTGAAGTGTGGATTCGATTGGATGCAGGGAGAGTCCTTATCCAGTATGGGCGCACTCGCGGGCATTACCGCAATGAGCATAGTTTTGCTTTCGACTTTCCTCATTGGCAGCTACCTGCAAGGCATGAGGCGGTTTGAAGCGATGAAAAACCCAACTGCATGGATGAGTTGCACCGAGGGCACCATCAGGATGGAGTCCGATATGGGCAAAGTGGAGATTCCTTGGAGCGGAATCAAAAAAGTCTGGGTATACCCTGAACTTTGGCTAATCTTTTACTCGGCAAATCAATTTTCCACCCTACCAGCTCAGGACTTAACCACAGCGATGAAAGACTTCATCAAACAAAGAGTCGTTGCGTCGGGCGGTCAGGTGATCACTTAGGGCTTCGAAAGCGGTGACAGCGTATCCGGCGGCGGCGCCGGTGCCATCCACTCTGCCGTATAAATATTGCCGTCCTTGGTAAACGCAACGGTCCTGCCATCGGGCGAGAAGCTCGCTTCCCCGGCAAACTTGCTACCCCTGGTCAACTGCACCAACCCGCTTCCGTCCAGGTTGATCATAAACATCTCGTAGTTGTTCCCCTTGCAAGTCGGCATGTTCGCTGAAAATACAATCCGCCGGTTATCCGGCGTCCAGGCCGGATGCAACACGCTACACCCAAAACTCGTAATCTGCTTCTCGTCCAGGCCCTTCAAATTCATCACATAGATTTCGCTCGGCGACATATTCGCCCGCCCAAACGCCAGCTCATCCTTCACTGCCTTCTGTGCCTCCAGCGTCCGTGCCCGCGAACTCCGAAACACAATCCGCCGCCCGTCGTTCGACACATTCGGGTCCCCATCAAAGCCCGGCGACTTCGTCAGTTGCCGCTTGTTCATCCCGTCCCATTCCATCGTCCAGACTTCAATATCCCCGCTCGCCTGGCTCGTATAAACGATCAGTTTTTCCGTCGTGCTCACATCGATCTCGGCATCGTATCCGGTAGCACTGGACAGCCGCTGGATCTTGCCCTTCTCGTTGTTCATGAAGATGTTGAACTCCGACGGCACACTCCCAAGCATCGTCGGCGCACAGCCATCGCCAGAGTCCTGCGTGGAATCATAGACCCAGCTCTTAGACTTCACCAGCGGCGCGGCCGAGCGCACACTACCCTGCCCGGAACTCGCCAGCTTCTTCGTCTTCGTCAGCGGGTCATACCAGTAAGCTTGCGGACACTTGCCAGCTTCTGTCGAAATCATCAGCAGGCTTCTGCCATCGCCAGACCAGTGCGGCTTGCGGCTCGCCCCGTCATTCGTCACCTGGACTACCTTGCCAAGAAACTCCGTCTGCACCGGTATCTGCGCACCAAAGCGCGCATCACCCTGTGCCCACAGGCTGCCTGCCATCCACAAAGCCATCCACAACGAGAAACGCATTCCTTACCTCAACAAATCTTCAAGCTGCAACTTGCCATCGGTCTTTTCATCCCGATACTTCACAATCACCGGCGTATAAAGTGAGATGCCCCACTCCTTGCCGATACCCTTCGATACCTGCCGCGCACCAGCAACCACTACGGCTTCTGAAGGAATCACCAGCGGGCGATCCTCCGTAGCCACCAGCACACGCTCATGCACCAAATCATAAACCGGCGTCGAGCGGTTCAAAATCACACCGCTACCCAGCACCGCCCGGCGCTTCACCACAGTGCCTTCATAAACACCGCAGTTTCCGCCTACCATCACTTCATCTTCAATAATGACGGGCAGCGCGCCAACAGGTTCCAGCACTCCGCCAATTTGTGCGGCCGCCGACAGATGGCAGTTCTTGCCAATCTGCGCACAGCTGCCAACCAGCGCATGACTATCTACCATGGTGCCATCATCCACCCATGCCCCGGCATTGATGTACATCGGCGGCATGCAGGTCACCCCCCGACCCACATAACAGCCGTCACGGATACTCGACCCGCCCGGCACAATCCGCACCCCACTGTCGACGGTAAACGCCTTCACCGGATACGTCGCCTTGTCCAGAAACGGCTGCCGCTGCGCATCCACACTCATATCCACAATCTGGCCCAGACGGAAGCCCAGCAGGATCCCCTTCTTCACCCACGAATTCACGCGCCAACCCGTCTCAGCGCTCGCATCCGGCTCTGCCGCGCGATACTCGCCACGGTTCAAGCCCGCCTTGAACTTCTGAAACAGCCGCTGCTCGGCCTCACCCAATTCTTTGGCTGGAATCTGAAACGCCGCTTCAATTGCATTCTGCATCTTAGAGCCCCACCTGCTTCAATACCGCCGCAATCTTCTCCATGCTTGCCGCAGTGGGCGGCACCAGCGGCAATCGCCACACCGGCTTGCACAATCCCATCATCGCCATGGCCGCCTTCACCGGAATCGGGTTCGACTCAATGAAGTTCACTTCCATCAGCGGCAGATACTGTCGCTGGATCGCACGCGCCGTCCCGAAATCCTGATTCAGGCAGGCCTCCGCCAGGTTCGCCATCTCACCCGGAATCTCGTTGCCCGCTACTGAAATCACACCATGGCCACCCAGCGCCATCAGCGGAATCGTCACGCTATCGTCGCCGCTCAACACCAGAAAGCCCTCAGGCACTTCCTGGATCACGCGCGCCACTTGCGCCATGCTCCCCGAGGCTTCCTTAATGCCAACAATGTTCTTGATCGCAGCCAGCCGCTTCACCGTCGCCGGTTCAATATTCACACCCGTCCGACCCTGCACGCTGTAAAGAATAATCGGCAGCTTCGTGCACTTGGCGATCGCCTTATAGTGCTGGTACAGGCCCTCCTGCGTCGGCTTGTTGTAGTAAGGCGTCACACTCAAAATGCCGTCCACGCCCAGGGCATCAATCCGCTGCACCAGGTCAATCACATCATCGGTCCAGTAGCCGCCAGCCCCTGCCAGCACCGGCACCTGCCCCTTGGCCGCCTCCACCACCAACTCCACCACCCGCAAATGTTCTTCGAGCGAAATCGTCGGGCTCTCCCCCGTTGTACCTACCGGCACCAGGAAGTGAATTCCGGCATCGATCTGACGCCGCACTAATTTCTTGATTGCCACCTCATCAAGCGAACCATTCTTCTGAAAAGGCGTAATCAGCGCCGTGCCGCAACCTTGAAACATTGTCATGTCCTTATCCAAAAAAGATCTCGCCAAACTCGTACACGCCCTGCTTGCCCTTCACCCATTGCGCTGCCTTCAGCGCCCCACGGGCAAAGCCCTCACGGCTCCGTGCCGTATGCCGTAACGTAATCGTATCGGCTGCCGTATCAAAGCCAATCTCATGTGTGCCAGGCACGGCCCCGGCCCGGTTGGAACTCTCACTTACCTCGCGCGTATAGCCACCGCGACGCATCTGCTCCACTGCCATCTTCAGCGTCCCGCTTGGCGCATCTTTCTTGGCCGAGTGATGAATCTCCCAGGCCCAGGCCCCATACTCCGGGTACGCTTCCATCTTCGCCGCAAGCTGCTTCACCGCCGCAAAGAACAGGTTCACCCCAATCGAAAAATTCGGGCTCCACACCAGGCTCCCCTGCTTCGACTTGACATACTCTTCGACACGCGGCAACTCATCCAGCCAACCCGTAGTGCCCACTACCGTCGCCACGCCCAGATCGGCCAGCTTCAGAATATTTGCCACTGCTGTATGGGGCGTCGTAAATTCAATCGCCACATCCACACCCGCAAAGTGCTCCGGCGTCATCATCGCCTGATCGACGTTGTTGAACTCATCGAGGCGCAACACCACCTCGCCGCCATACTCCGCAGCCAGCCCCTCAATCATCTTGCCCATCTTGCCGTAGCCGACGAGAGCGATTTTCATTCAAATACCTCCGGGTCGACGTCCGTAAAGAATTCCTCGTGCAACAACTCTACCGCCTTGCGCAAATCCGCCTGCGCCACTACCAGACCCAGATTACGCAAACTCGCCCCCTGACTGATCATCCGTACATTCACGGGGTCCAGCGCGCGAAACACCCGGTGCGCCACCCCGCTCTGCCAGCGGATGTTATCGCCCACCAGGCAAACCACCGCCTGATCCTGCTCAATCTCCACTTCAGAGAACTCACGCAATTCCGCCGCAATCGTCTCCAGATGAGCCACATTGTCGATCGTCAGCGACACGCTCACTTCGCTGGTCGCAATCATATCGACAGGCGTCTGGTGCCGGTCAAAAATCTCAAAGATCCGCCGCAGAAATCCATGCGCCATCAGCATCCGCGACGACTGTATGTTCACCAGCGTAATGCTCTTCTTGCAGGCGATTGATTTCGCCACACTCGTCGTCACCGGCCCTTCGGCCGTGATCCGGGTTCCATCCACTTGCGGCCGCCGCGAATTCAGAATCAACACCGGAATATTCTTCTCAATCGCCGGTACCACCGTCGAGGGATGCAGCACCTTCGCCCCAAAATAAGCCAGCTCCGCCGCCTCGGCAAAACTCAAACTCTTCACCCGCCGCCCGCCCGGCAACACTGTCGGGTCGCAGGTCAGCATGCCATCGACATCCGTCCAGATCTGTATCTCTTTGGCATCCACCCCGGCACCCACAATGCTGGCCGTAAAGTCGCTTCCGCCGCGCCCCAGCGTACTCGTTACGCCCGCCAGCGTCGCGCCAATAAACCCACCCATCACGCTGATCTCGCCCCACTCTACCGCCGCCAGCCGCGCATTCGTTTCCGTATAGAGCGGTGCCGCCATCGTGTGACGCTCATCGGTCACAATCACAGTACGGCTATCGATGTGCTTCGCCCCCAACGCCATCGCCACCACGCGGCTTGAAATCCGTTCGCCAAAGCTCGAAATCGCATCCACACTGCGCGGCGTCAGCTCACCCAGAATCGCCAGCCCACGCACCAACTCCGTCACTTCCTGAAAGTGCTCATCAATCACAGCAGCCGCGCCAAAACCATCGGCCTCCGCATGATGATAGGCCCGCAGCGCTTCCACGCGCTCCAGCGCCTCACTGCGCTTTCCGGCCACAGCAAGACCCGCCGCCTCCAGCAATCGATTGGTAGTTTTCCCCATCGCCGACACGACAACAATCGGTTGCTCGGCCAAGCGCTCGCGCACAATCCCGGCCAGACGTTGAATCGCGGCGGCCGATTCTACGCTCGTGCCGCCGAATTTCATGACGATCATTGCGCTAGAGCAATCCTTCGCTCTGCATCAGTTCCGCATTCAGCACAGCCGCGCCCGCAGCTCCGCGAATCGTATTGTGACCCAGCGTCACAAACTTCCAGTCGAAAATCGAGCAGGGCCGCAGGCGACCCATAAACACCGTCATGCCCCCATCGCGAGGCCCATCGCGCCGCGGCTGCGGGCGATTCTCTTCGTGCATGTAGACCAGCGGCACCGGCGGTGCACTCGGCAGATTCCGCTCCTGCGGCAAGCCCCGAAATGCCTGAATATCTGCCAGCAATTGTTCCTTCGTCGGCTTCTCGCTCAGTTCCACACTCACCGTCAAGGTATGCCCGTCCACTACCGGCACGCGGTTGCAATGCGCACTTACCTTGGCGTTCAAAAACTCGACCACGCCACCCTTCAAATCACCCAGAATCTTCAGCGGCTCTTCTTCCACCTTCGGCTCTTCCCCGCCGATATACGGAATCACATTTCCCAAGATATCCATCGAGGCAACGCCCGGGTAACCCGCCCCGCTCACTGCCTGCATGCTCGTCGTAATGAACTTCGTAATCCCGTACTTCTTGAACGGAGCCAGCGCCATCGCGAGCGGCACCGCGACGCAATTCGGGTTGGTGATGATCGCACCCTTCCACCCGCGCTTGGCCCGTTGCTGCCCAATCAGGGCCAGATGGTCTGCATTCACTTCTGGCACCAGCAGCGGCACATCGTCATACATGCGGAAGTTCTTCGAGTTCGACACCACAATGTGGCCCGCCTCGGCAAACTGCTGCTCAATCTCGGTCGCCACGTTGGCATCCATCGATGAGAACACCAGCTTCGGTGCATTCCCTGGCTTGCATTCGCTCACCGTCAGGTTGGCCACGCTTTCCGGCATCACACCATCCAGCCGCCAACTCGTCGCCTCGCCGTACTTCTTGCCGGCAGACCGGTCTGAGGCGCCCACCCAGGTCAACTGAAACCAGGGGTGATCCGCCAGCAAACGAGCAAAATTCTGGCCCACCATGCCGGTGGCGCCAAGTACACCTACTTCAATACGGGATGACATCTTTCGAGCAGCGTCCTTACCATTTGTTGATAAATTCCCACTGCATCCAGCAACTGCTGTTTCGGAATCCGTTCTTCGCTGGTATGTGCGACGTGAATCGTGCCAGGACCCATGAGGAAAGGTTGCCCCCAGGCGCCCTGAAATGCCGGGATGTCAGTGGTATAGGAAGCTACTATCGTATCAAAACCATCGATCGCTCCCAGCAAAACCGCAGGAATCCGCAGCACTTCTTCCACATCCACCAGCCCTGCACAAGCTGCCCGCACCGCCGCCACGGTCGAATCCCCGTCATCCACCAGCCGGATCAGCAATTCCGCCCGCGCCGCATCCGGAATCACATTCGGTGCCCGGCCCCCACCAATCAGACCGATATTCATCGTCGAGGGCCCCAGAATTTCGCTCACCGGCAGCGCAATCTTGCGAATCTTCTCGAGCGCATCGAGCAGCTTCTCAATCGCCGACTCACCCAACTCTGGATAGGCCGAATGCGCCATCTTGCCCTTGGCCGTCAGCTCAAGGCGCAGCGCCCCCTTGCTACCCAGCGCCAGGCGGTTCTCCGTTGGCTCGCCGTTGATGATGAATTGCGAACCCCGCCCATTGCGCCCGGCATGATAAGCCCCGACGCTATTGCGTTCTTCGCCCACCACAAACAGGAATCCAAAGTTCCGATGTCCGTCGGTCAGCAGTTGTTCTCCGGCACAAAGCATCGCCGAGATAATGCCCTTCACATCGCAGGCCCCGCGCCCCCAGATAAACTCCTCATCCTCGCGAGAAGCGAAGAATGGCGGCACGGTATCCATATGGGTAGAGAGCGTCACCCGCGGCTCGCCGAAGTAGCAGAACAGATTGTCCCGTTCCGGCTCCACCGCAATCCGCTCCACTTTCCCGTCAAAGCGCGCCGCCATCTCTCCCAGAATCGATTCGAGTTCCTGGGACACACGCATCTCATTGCCGGTGATCGATTCAATATCAACCAGCCGGCGAGTCAGAGCAATCGGGTCAAACATGCTTTTCTATCTTCGCGGAAACGACTTAGCAGTGCTGGTCAAACGCCTGCTTCAGCTTCACCGACAGCGAGAACGGGTCACTGGTCTCGATATCCCGGCGATGCAGCGCAAACACGGGCTTGCCGTCCTTGAACAAAAACATCGAAGGGCTCGAAGGCGGAAACTCGCTCAGGATCCCACGCAGATGCGCCGTCGCCGCTTCATCCCCACCAGCAAAGACAGTAGCCGCCTTCTCAGGCTTCTTGGCATTCTGCAGTGCCGCACCAATCGCGGGCCGGGCCTTACCAGCCGCACAACCGCAAATCGAATTCACCACCATCAACACGGTACCGGCCTTCAGTGCCGCATCCACTTCATCGGGCGTCCGCGTCTCTTCGACGCCGTACTTCGTCAGATCCTGACGCATCGGAATGAGAAATTGTTCTGGATATGCCATGCTTCTAGTTTCGCCTATGTCGAGCGTTTACACACTGAAGCATTCTCCATATTCGTCCCACATGCTTCTTCTTTCTCTCCTCGACCCCGCCCGCCACGGTCGTCGCCTCCTCGACGTCGGCTGCGGCAACGGCTTCCTGTCCCAACTCCTCACCCAAAAAGGCTTCACCGTCACCGGCATGGAGCACCCCCTCGGCTTCGACGGCCCAGCCCCCGCCGTCGTCCACGATCTCGAGCAACCGCTCCCCCCTCTCCCCGGCCCCTTCGACGTCATCGTCATCGGCGACGTGCTCGAACACCTACGCCGCCCCCAGGACCTCCTCGAACAACTCCACCCCCACCTCGCCCCCGGCGGCCGCATCATCTCCTCCCTCCCCAATTCCGGCAATCTCTACTTCCGCCTCCAAATTCTCCTCGGCAACTTCCCCGAAGACGACAAGGGCCTCTTCGACCGCACCCACCTCCATTTCTGGATGCTCGCCAACTGGCGCGCCCTCTTCACCCGCTCCGGCTACACCTTCGAAGTCGCCGCCGTGACCGGGATTCCCGTCGGCCTCGCCGTCCCTGCGCTTGGATGGACCGAATCCCTTTGTTATCATTTGGCACGAGCATGGAAAACTCTGTTCGCCTACCAGTTCCTAACGGTAGCGATGCCAAAGTCGTCGTCGTAATGCCCGCCTACAACGCGGCCAAGACTCTGCATATGACCTATGCCGAGCTCCCTCACGACGTCGTCGACCTCGTGATCGTCGTCGACGATGGCTCCAAAGACGAAACCATCCGCATCGCCCGCGAGCTCGGCCTCGAACTCTTCGTACACAACCAAAACTACGGCTACGGAGCCAACCAGAAGACCTGTTACCGCGAAGCCCTCCGCGCCGGTGCCGACATCATCGTCATGGTCCACCCCGATTACCAGTACGATCCCACGCTGCTCCCCCAGGTCATCGCCCCCATCCAGCAAGGCAAAGCCGACGTCGTGCTCGGCTCGCGTCTGCTCAATGGTGACCCCATGAGCGGCGGCATGCCCTGGTGGAAGTACATTTCGAACCGCTTCCTCACCTGGGCCGAAAACACCGTCTTCGGCCTCACTCTCGCCGAATACCACACCGGCTACCGCGCCTACACCCGCGCCGCCCTCGAATCGGTCAACGTCGAAATGAACTCCGACAACTTCATCTTCGACCAGGAAATCATGGCCCAATTCGTCGAGGTCGGGGCAAGAGTTTCCGAAATCCCCGTCCCCACCCGCTACTTCCCCCAGGCCTCCAGCGCCAGCTTCATCCAAAGCTCCATCTATGGCCTGTCGATCCTCTGGCTCCTGTTCCGCCTCCTCATGCACCGCGCCGGATTCCTCAAGCAAAAGCAGTTCATCTCGCTCCAGCGCCGCTACTCTAAAGCCGCAGCCGCCGTCCGGTAAACATGCTCCGTACCCGTAAAGACTGGATTCTGGATTTCCTCCTGATCTTCCTTTTGGCTGCCTTTCTCATTCGGCCGATGTGGAAGCTCAAATACACCGAAAACTGGGGCTCCATCGAATCCACCTTCATCGCCGATGCCCGCATGCTCAAAGACCATTGGCCGCGCCCGCTCTGGCAGCCCTTCTGGTACGTTGGCACCCGCTTTGATTACGTCTACCCACCTGCTTTGCGCTATGGCACGGCCGCCCTGGCCAAATACTATCCGATGGACGCCGCCAAGGCTTACCACATCTACGTATCGTTCTTCTATTGCTTTGGCATCGCTGGCATCTACCTGTTGGCCCGGGTTGGCTTCCGTCACAGGATCGCCGCCATTGTCGCCGCCATTGCCGGTGCCATTGTCTCTCCGGGCTATCTGTTCGTCCCGGAAGTCGCAATGGATGGCTTCCGCCTTGGCACTTCTAAACTGAATGCCCTCGTGCGCTATGGCGAAGGGCCCCACATGACTGCCCTTGCCTGGATTCCCTTTGCGCTCGCCTTCGCCTGGCTCAGCCTGCGCCGCCGCTCTTACCCTTGGGCCATTGCCTCGGGCGTCGCCTCCACCATGGTTGTCGCTAACAATTTCTATGGCGCCACGGCCCTGGCGATGTTCTTTCCCCTTTTGCTTTGGGCCATTTGGGTGACCGAGCGCGACTGGCGCCTCGTCCGCTTCGCTCTGGTGATTCCCCTCGTCGCCTATGGCCTGAGTGCATTCTGGCTCACCCCCAGCTACCTCGAAATCACACTGCGCAACATGCAGTATGTCTCCTCCAAAGGCAACCTTTGGTCAGGAGCCATTTTCCTGCTGGCCCTGACGACTTTCCTCTCCTTTACCGACCGGCACTTTCGCAGCCAGCCCCAGAGAGCCTGGCAGCTCTTCGTCCTGGGCTGCGCTTTCTTCTTCACGCTCAATACCGCCGGCAACCGCTGGTTCAACTTCCGCATCATTGGAGAGCCGGCCCGTCTGGTCCCGGAAGTCGACATCGTCTGGATCTTCCTAATCCTTCTCGGCTGCCTCTGGCTTTGGAAGCGCGGCATGATGGCACGCTCCGCCGTCATCCTTCTTGCGGTGGCAACCATTGGCATCCACTACAACTACATCCTCCACAACCGCGCCATATTTCCAACTCCTACCGATTACAAACCCTCGCTTTATTACAAGATCCCCGATTGGATCGCCACCAATCACCCCCAGGCACGCTCCTATGTAACCGGTGCCGTTCGCTTCTGGTACAACACCTGGCATGACCTCCATCAACTTGGCGGCAGCTCCGAGCAGGGGCTACAAAATCAAATCGTCATGCCTTCGCAATGGGAAATCGTACTCGGCGAAGACCCCCAGCGCGCCATCGCCTGGATGCAGGTGCTTGGCGTCGATCTCGTCGCTGTACACGGCCCCAATTCCAAGGAATGGTACAAGGATTTTCAATACCCAAAGAAGTTCGACGGCAGTCTCACTCCCATCTTTGACGATGGTCAGGATAATCGCATCTTTGAGATCCCGCGCCGCTACCGCTCCCTGGCCCGTGTCGTTGATCGCAACGCCCTCGACGGCCTCCCCAAATTAATCGACCAGTCGGACCTCGAGGGGCTCAAACACTACGTCAAGGTGCTCGAACACGGCCCCGAGGCCCCAACACAAACCAGTTGGAGAGGCACCGACGAATTCCTCGTCAAGGCACAAACCTCCCCAGGCCAAAGCCTCATCGTTCAGGTAACGTATGACCCGAACTGGATCGCCGAATCCAACCTCGGCCCACTACCGGTTCACAATTTCACCCCCCTCGGCTTCATCCGCATCGATGCCCCCGAGGGCCTGAAAGAAATCCGCTTTCGTTTCCGGAAGCCATTTGAAAAATCCGCAGGAGAAGCAATTTTTCTTCTGACTCTGATTGGAATGGGATGGACGCTTTGGCGACACCGCGTAAGCATCAACTCTTCGCACTCGGCCTGATTCTACTCCTGGCCCTCAACCTGTATCTCTACGGGCCGCTCTTCAGTCCGCAACAGCGCCCGTACAAGGGCTCCATCGCTGCGGGCTATGCCGGCATCACACGCTTCATCGCAGAGCACCCCGATCCCTGGGGCTGGAATCCCCAACAATACGCCGGCCAACCCACTCAGTTCACCTATCCTCCGCTGCTGCCCTACACCGCTTCAGCCCTACACTGGCTTACGGGCATGGAACCCTTCCGCGCCTACCGTTCCATCGTCGCCCTGTTCGCCTGCCTCGGCCCCATCACTCTGGCCTTCGCCTTTTACTACTTCACTCGCAATCTCATCCTGAGTCTTCTCCTGGGCCTTGGCTACAGCGTCTGCTCTCCCGTCTACGGCCTCTTTGAACGCATTGATGCCGACCGCGGCCTCTACTACCTCCCCTGGCGAATCCTCGTATTGATGAAGTACGGCGAAGGTCCGCACGTCGTAGGCCTCACCCTGTTGCCGCTCATCCTGGTTAGCCTTCGTTGGGGTCTCGCTCGCACCGGCTGGCCCTCGCTCTTTCTGATGACCATTGCCCTGGCCACAGCCCCGCTTACCAACTGGCTCTGTGCCCTTGCCCTCACACTCTGCGTCTTCACAATGCTCCTTTCCGGGGTTCAAAACGTCCCAAGGCTCTTTGGTGCCGGCGCACTCGGCTATGCCCTCTCCAGTTTTTGGCTGACCCCGGAGTATGTCAAAACCACTCTCTTCAACTGGCCCAAAGACGCCTATGGCTACCAGGTAGAACAGAATCACTGGCCCTTCTACGGCGGCCTGCTCTTGACTCTCGCCAGCACGGCCTGGCTCTTCCGCCGCTACAATGCCTCCTGGCCCCTCCGTTTCCTTACCCTCGCCTCGCTCACCTTCCTTTGGATCTCCGGCGGCTTCTACCTCTACGGCATCGATACTCTCCCTGAATCACGCCGATACATCCTCGAGTTCGAACTGTTCTTCTTCCTGGCTCTCTTTGCCTGGGCCTGGACCGCGCTCAACACTAGCGAAGCCATTGATAAGGTTTGCGTCGGCATCTTCACCGTTGCCCTCCTGGCCTATGGCTCCGGCCAGGTGCAGAAATCATTGACCCGGGGCTGGTCCGACTGGGGCATCGTCGACCGCGAACAAACCCTCGAATTCCAACTGGCCCGCTGGCTGGCCGACCAGCATCCCCAGGGTCGCGTCTTTGTCAGTGGCGGTCTGCGCTTCCGTCTCAATGCCTGGTTCCCGCTCCATCAGGTCAGCGGCACCTTTGAAAGCGGGCTCCGCAATCGCATCGCAGCAGATTACTTCTACCAGGTCCGCACCGATGCCAATTCCAAATCGGGGGAAGAAGCAGTCGAAGCCTTGCGCGAACTCACCACCATCGGTGCCGAATATGCCGTTGTCCACGATGCCGCTTCCGAAGAATACTACCGCGACATCAAAACTCCCGCGAAGTTCCAGGCTCTCGGCCCCGTCGTCTTCGCTCCAACTCCCAACGACCGCGTCCACAAGCTGCCCTTTCGCTCCCTCGCCCATCTGGTCTCGCCCGAAGAATTCCCCAAAGACCAGTTCAAAGAAGCTCTCCCCCGCTTCTACAGTGCACTCTCCGATTCCACTCGCCCACCCCTGCTCGTGAAGGAAATCAACCCCAGCAAGTGGACCATCACCGGGCCAATCCCCGACGGCATGAACATTGCCTTCTCCATGAACTGGGACCCCGGCTGGCAAGCCCTTCAAGATGGCGTCCCCATCGAAATCAAGAGCTCCAAAGTCGGCTTAATCCAGTTGCTTCCCAAGCCTGCGCCCAGCTCCACCATCGAGCTCACCTACCGCGGCACCACCCAACAAAAACTCTTCGGCGCACTCAGCCTCCTCGCCTGGGTTGTTAGCATAGGCCTATGCATTCGATCGAGGAGCTGGCAGGCCAGCACTTCGACGCCATCATCGTAGGCGGCGGCATCAATGGTGCCGGCCTCGCTCGCGATCTGGCGTTGCGGGCTCACACTTCCTCTCACCCCTTACGCATTCTCCTGCTCGAGAAGTCCTTCTGGGGCGCTGGCACCAGTGGCAAGAACTCCCATCTCATCCACGGCGGCCTCCGCTACCTGAAGTACTTCGATTTCAAGCTTGTCAGCGAGGCACTCCGCGAACGCGCTACCCTCCTCAAGCTCTCCCCCAATTCCGTTCGCCCTCTCCGCTTTGAGCTCACCACCAACGGCCCCATCGATCGCATCTTCTACGGCACCGGCATTGCTCTCTATGACCTCCTCGCCGGCAAGAACCGCATCGGCAAAAGCAACTACTTCCCCGGCCCACTTTCCTACTGGGATGCTGCCAGCGACTCTGCCGCCCTCGTCATCGACAACGTCCGCGACGCCCGCCACTATGGGGCCACCTGCGTCACCGGTCGCACCGTCAAACGCCTCTGGGCTGAAGGCGTAGAACTATCCAACGGTATTCGTGTCAAAGCCACCTGCGTCGTCGACGCCCGCGGCCCCTGGCTCGGCGGCGACCAAATGCGCCTCGTCCGTGGCTCCCATATCGTCCTCCCTCGCCTCTACGAAGGCGATCACGCCATCGCTCACTTCCACTCCGACGGTCGCATCATCTTCTTCATCCCCTGGGGCGATCTCCATCCCGTCACGCTGATCGGCACCACCGACGTCGACCACAAAGAATCTGCCGACAAGGTAGAAATCTCCTGGAGCGAAACCGAGTACCTCCGCAGCATCGCCGAGAGCCTCTTCCCCGCCAGCTCCAAACTCCCGCTCCTCGGCACCTTCAGTTCTCTGCGCCCACTACTCGCCGCCGTCGGCAAAAGCGCCAGCGCCACCAGCCGCGAACACCAGATCGGCTTCCGCCCCGACGGCGTCCTTGAAATCAAAGGTGGCAAATACACCACCTACCGCTCCATGACCGAAGAAGCCGCCAACCTCGCCTGCCAGAAAGTCGCCCCCGACGACAACCTCGCGCAGATCTTCCCCACTCGCACCACTCCCTTCACCGTCCCCACGCTCCGCCCCACTTCCATCGAAGCCCGTATCGCCTGGGCCAAGCAGGAAGAACACTGCACCACTCTCGAAGCCTTCATGACCTGCTCCACCAACTGGGCTTGGCAAAAGCGCTGGACTCTCGCCGACCTCCAACCCATCGCCGACGCCTTCGGCGGCGGTGCAGAAGACTTCCTCCTTCGCTACAGCCCATGCGACTAACCCGGCGCTTCCTGCTCATCCTCCGCCACGCCGCCGTTTCCACCTACCGCAACGGCCTCATCGATATCGCCAAAGGGGCCGCCTTCTCCCTCCTGCTTAGCTTCTTCCCGGTCCTCACCACCCTCGCCACCATCCTCGTCCAGGCCAACGCTGAGCGCGTCTCCCAGTCCATTGCCAAGTTCCTCTTTGAAGTCGTCCCGCCCGGCACCGAAGACCTGGTGCAGTACGCCTTCACCCTCCGCGGTGCCCGTCCCAACTGGCTCATCGCCACCGCCGCCATCCTCAGCATCTGGTCTGCCAGCGACGTCATCGTCAGCCTCATGTCCGGCTTCCAGGCCGCTTATCGTTCTCCCAACACCCGCAGCTTCTGGCACCAGCGCTATGTCGCCATCTTGCTTGTCTTCTCCACCATCCTCCCCGCCCTCGGGGCTTCGCTCCTGCTCATCTTCAGCGATCGCATTGAATCTGCCGTTCTGTTCTGGCTCGGCATTCTTGCGCAGGGCGCTTCACTCAGTGGCCTCATCGGCTTTGTCAGTCGCCTCACCTCCAGCATCATCGCCATCTTCACCATCGTCACCGTCACCACCTGGCTCTATCGCTTCGCCCCCAGTCTGCCCAAGCGCTGGAAGCGCGTCTGGCCCGGTGCCATGCTCGCCACAGTTCTCTGGAGCCTCGCTACCCTTGGCTTCGGCTGGTACGTGCGCAACATCGCCACCTACAACATCATGTATGGCAGCATTGGTGCCGCAATCGCGCTTTTGATATGGATGTACCTGCTCAGTCTCATTGCTCTTTTCGGTTGCGCTTACAATGCCGAGGCAGAGAAACTGAGAAAGGAAGGTCGTATCGTATGAAGAGCAAGAAGCCGACAACCGTCATCATTGCCAAGGCTCCGAAAAAGCGTAACCACGCCGCCAGGGTGATCAACCAGAAAGCCCAAACCATCGAAGACGGCCCCCGCCGTCAAGGCACCCGCAAAGCGAAGGATCGCGCTGCACTGAAGGATCAGGGAGTCAACTAACCAAACCATGGCATTCAAACTCGCGGGAGATTACCGCCCGCGCGGCGATCAGGAAAACGCCATCGCAGAACTCGTGCGTGGCCTCGGCGAAAACGAACCCCACCAGACTCTCCTTGGCGTCACCGGTTCCGGCAAAACCTTCACCATGGCCAAGATCATCGAGACGGTCAATCGGCCCAGTCTCATCATGGCCCACAACAAGACCCTCGCCGCCCAGCTCTACCAGGAATTCAAACAGTTCTTCCCCAACAACGCCGTCGAATACTTCGTCAGCTACTACGATTACTACCAGCCCGAAGCCTACATTCCCAACAGCGACACCTACATCGAAAAAGAAGCCACCATCAACGACGAGCTCGACAAGCTGCGCCTCTCTGCCACCCGCTCGCTGTTTGAACGCCGCGACGTCATCATCATCTCGAGCGTCAGTTGCATCTACGGTCTTGGCTCCCCGGAGGCCTACTACGGCATGCTGCTCATGCTCGAAAAAGGCCAAACCATCAAGCGCGCCGACATCATCGCCAAGCTTGTCGAGATCCTTTACCAGCGCAACGATTCTGACTTCCAGCGCGGCACCTTCCGCGTCCGCGGCGACGTCATTGAAGTCTTCCCCACCTACGACGACAACGCCTTCCGGATCGAAATGTGGGGCGACGAAATCGAAGCCCTCCATCAGATCGATCCCCTGCTCGGCTCCATCAAACAGAGCTACCAGCGCCTGCCCATCTATCCCAAAAGCCACTACGTACTCACCCCCGTCAACAAAGAGCAAGCCATCGTGACCATCGAGCAGGAACTCGTCACCTGGCACGCCGAGCTCGAAAAGCAGGGCCGCCTCATCGAAGCCCAGCGCATCTGGCAGCGCACCCAGTTCGACCTTGAGATGATCCGCACCATCGGCTACTGCCATGGCATCGAAAACTACTCCCGCCACTTCACCGGCCGTCTCCCCGGCGAAGCCCCTCCCACCCTGCTCGACTATCTCCCCGCCGACTCCATCCTCTTCGTCGACGAGTCCCACGTCACCATGCCGCAAATCTCAGGCATGTGGGGTGGTGACCGCTCCCGCAAAGAGAATCTCGTCAAGTTCGGCTTCCGCATGCCCAGCGCCCTAGACAACCGCCCGCTCACCTTCGAAGAATTCGAGAATCGCATCCACCAGGCCATCTTCGTCTCGGCCACCCCGGGGCCCTATGAGCTCACCAAGAGCAACGGCGTAATCGTCGAACAAATCATCCGCCCCACTGGCCTGGTCGACCCCGAACTCGACATCCGCCCCATCAAGGGCCAGGTCGACGACCTCCTCCAGGAGATCCGTCTCCGCATCGATCGCAACGAGCGCGTTCTCATCACCACCCTCACCAAGCGCATGTCCGAAGACCTCGCGCAGTACTACAAAGAGGTCGGGATCAAATGCGAGTACCTCCACTCTGAAGTCTCCACCCTCGACCGCGTCAAAATCCTCCGCAACCTCCGCAAGGGCGAGTTTGATTGCCTCATCGGCGTCAACCTCCTCCGCGAAGGCCTCGACCTCCCGGAAGTCTCGCTCGTCGCCATCCTCGATGCCGACAAGGAAGGCTTCCTCCGCTCCACCGGCGCTCTCATCCAGACCATCGGCCGCGCCGCCCGCCATCTCAATGGCCGTGCCATCCTCTACGCCGATGTCATGACCGATTCCATGAAGCGTGCCATCGACGAAACCAACCGGCGGCGCGAGATCCAGAAGGACTACAATGATCGAAACGGGATCACCCCGCAGTCGATCATCAAACCCATCGACATGCATCTGGTCCATCTCGCCGAAGCAGATTACGTAACAATTCCGCTCGAAGAAGAAAAACCGGACGACGTCGATGCCATTCCGCCCGACCAACGCGACAAGTACCTCGCCGACATTGAACAAAAAATGCGCGACGCCGCCAAGAATTTCGAATTCGAAAAAGCAGCACAATTAAGAGATCGTTTGAAAGCGTTGAGGACCAAATTCATCAATGCCCAAAGCCCCACGGACAGCTCTAATCGCTGAGGGTTCCGTAAGCCAGTCCTGGGTTGGAAGATTGCCGGGCCTAAGGCAACACTTAGGCCCCGTACTCGGCGTGTCTCTACGCAATGCCAGCCGCACCGTCAATCAGATGAAGGCCGGCACAGCCTGCGATGATTTCACCGGTCTTCAAAAGTGCGAGGTCGTACTCATCAGCGTCCCCGATGCCAAGCTCGACGCCTGGATCCACCTCCTCGCCGGGCTGACTGCCGATTGGCAACGCACCAGCTTCGTGCTTTGCTCCAACACCCTTCACGCCGCCTGCCTCGCTCCACTGCGTCAGAAAGGCGCCAGCACCGCTTCCCTCTCCGAGATGGAAGGCTACCTCGACAAGCGCTTCCTCTTTGAAGGCCAAAAGGTCGCCCTCCACCGCCTGCGCCGTCTCATCGAGACTTCCAGCACTGCCCGCGTCCTCGAAATCACCGAAGGCCGCCGCGCCATCTACGACGCTGGCCTCACCTTTGCCTCGGGCATGACCTTCCCTATGATTGCCTCTGCCGTCGATTCCATGCGTGCCGCCGGCCTCCATGCCAACATCGCCGAGAACGTCGTCGAAAACGCCGTCATTGGCGCACTCCGCGCCTACCTCCGCGCTGGCCGTCGCGGCTGGTCTGGCCCCATTGCCAAGATCGATCGCGAAGAGCTCGGCCGCCAATACCAGGCCCTCTTCGAAGTCGATCCCGAACTCTCCGAAATCTATCTCAAGATTGCCGTCGATTTTCTCGCTGAACTTGCCGCCCAACCCAAAGCGCGGGCCGCTACCACCTAACCTATGGACCTTTGCTTTCACGGCGAGCTCATCCTCCCCGACCGCACCCTCCCCGACACCTGGCTCCTCTGCCGCGCAGGCCGCATCATCGGCATCCTCCCGGAGGCCCCCACCAACACTCCAGTCATCGAAGGCACTTACATCAGCCCGGGCTTTATCGACCTTCATGTTCACGGCGGCAATGGGGCCGACTACATGGATGGCACCATCGATGCCGTCCGCACTGCCAACTGGGCCCATGCCCTTCACGGCACCACCACCATCTTCCCCACCACAACCACCGGCTCTACCGCTGAGCTTCAGGCGATGCTCGATGCCTGCCTCACCCTCCGCACCGAGTGGACCATCACCGATGGTGCCCGTATCGCCGGCGTACACTACTACGGCCCTTACTTCGCCGAAGACAAAGTCGGTTGCCACTCTCCCTCCGGCCGTCGCGATCCCAGCCCTGACGAATACGATCACTTCCTGTCGCTCGGCATCATTCGCATCGCCACCTGCGCCGCCGAACTCCCCGGTGCCGTTGCCTTCTACAAAGCCGCCGCCGCGCACGGCTGCCTCGTCACGTGTGGTCACTCTAATTCCACCTGGGCCGAGATGCAACTCGCCTTTAACGCCGGCATGCGCCATGTCGATCACTTCTGGTGCGCCATGAGCTCGGTCGCCTCCCTACGCGCCCGCCACGGCACGCCCATGCAAGCCAGCATGGAACAATTCGTTCTCGCCAATCCCGACATGAGTACCGAGGTCATCGCCGACGGCTGCCACCTCTCTCCCGAACTGCTCACCTTCGCCTACCGCACCAAAGGCCCTCGCATGCTCTGCCTCGTCACCGATGCCAACCGTGCCCTCGATCTTCCACCCGGCACTTACACCTTCGGCCATCACCAAACCGGGTCCTCCTTCGAGAGCGATGGTCAGGTCGGCTTTGTCCCCGGTCAGGGCCTCGCCAGCTCCGTCCGCGGCATGGACCACATGGTGCGCATCATGGCCCGCGACTCCGGCGCTCCCCTCCACGAAGTCATCCGCATGGCCAGCCTCACCCCCGCCGAACTCACCGGCATCGAAGCCACCACCGGCAGCATCAACATCGGCAAACGCGCCGACCTGCTCGTTCTCAACTCCAGCCTCGAAGTTGAGCATGTATTTATCGGCGGTGAACGATTACACTGGTAGCGCAATGCCCCCCTGCCGTGGCTCCATCCGCGCCGTACTCCTCTACGACATCGCCGAAGAGATCGACCTCAAAGAACTCCGCACTCTCCTCGGCACTCCCCCGCCCCTCCGCGCACCAGACTTCCGCCAGCCCGCGCCCAACTACGTCCGCTTTGAGCAACCACCCGTCCTTGAAGCCACTAGTTCTCCCGACACCACCCTCCGCTATTTCGATTACGGCGTAGTCAGCCTCCAGATCGAATCGCACTTCGAGTGCGAATGGTCAGAACTGGTAGCCCTCTCCCATCGCTGGATTGAAGGCGGTGAAGTCGAATCCCGTGGCCTCGAGATCGCGCACCGCCACGTCGATCAAATTCAATCCGCACTCCGCAAACCCTACACCACCTGGCTCGACGAAGCCTACTACATCATTCATCTCCACCCTACCGGCGAAGACATCCTCACCCAACATGGTGCCGACCTCGCCATGATCCTCCGCGGCGAAACCCAACCTCTATCCGAGGCCGAGCAAAAAGAAGTTCTCTCCTCCCATCTTTCCTACTTCCCGAATGACCTGCTCCTCGTTGGCTGGCTCGGTGCCGTCATTTGCGACACCCCGCAAGCCGCCGCCCCCATCGTCGACCTGCTCGAGTACGCCAATACCCAGCTCCTCGAATACCGCCGCTACGACGAGATCCTCACCGAAGTACTCAAGAAAACCTATAGCGAACTCGAGCGCCGCTCCACCTGGCGCATGTCCCGCGAAGCCAAGCGCATGAACCGCCTGCGTCTCGAAGTCATCGAACTCACCGAGCGCACCGACAACGCCATCAAGTTCTTAAGCGACATGTTCTACGCCCGCGCCTACAAGCTGGCCGCCGCCAAAGTCGGCGCCAACGACTACCGCAATCTGGTCGATCAAAAACTAAAAATTGCCGGCGAACTCTACCACTTCCTGGTCAACGAATTCCGCGAAGCCCGCGCCTTCCTCCTCGAACTCACCATCGTCATCATCCTCATCATCGAGCTCCTCCCCATCCTCAAGGTAAAGTAGTCGGTGGATGCAATCAGCTCTCGTAGTCAGCTTTGACGCTGGCACCACTTCTGTCAAAACCCTCGTCTTCGACCAAACCGCCCGGCCCGTCATCACCACAACTTCCATCGGGTACGACCTCCACACCACCTCTGACGGCGGTGTCGAAATCCAGGCCTCCGACCTCTTCGCCGCCAGCCTCGCCAGCCTCGACCAGGCCCACAAGGCCCTCGCCCAACTCGGCCGCACCCCCGACGCTGTCTCCATGTGCACCTTCTGGCACTCCTTCCTCGGCATCGACGCCACAGGCCAACCCTCCAGCCCTATCCTTCACCTACTCGACACCCGCAGCCAACCCGCCGCCGAGCAACTCAAGCGCGACCTCGACGAATCCAAATTCCACTCCCGCGTCGGCACCGTCTTCCATCCCAGCTACTGGCCTGCCAAGATGCTCTGGCTCCGCCAGCAACGTCCCGATTGGTTCCAGCGCTCCACCCAGTGGATGAGCTTCGGCGAATATCTCTTCCTCGAATTCTTCGGTGAAGCCTACGCCGCCACGTCCATGCTCTCCGCAACGGGCCTCTGGAACTCGAACACCCAAGCCTACGACCTCGACCTGCTCCAGTACCTCGGCCTCCAGCCCGAGCAGCTCGCCAGCATGCCACGCCTCGACCAGCCCGCCCGCGGTCTCCGTCCCCTCTACGCCGAGCGCTGGCCCCTCTTCGCCAACATCCCCTGGTTCCCATCGATCGGCGACGGCGCCGCCAACAACATCGGTTGCGGCTGCGACACCCCCAACGAATTCGCCCTCATGGTGGGCACCACCGGTGCCATGCGCGCCGTCTTTGAGCGCCCCACCGTCGACATCCCGGAAGGCCTCTGGTGCTATCGCCTCGACCCCCGACGCTTCGTCCTCGGCGGTGCCCTATCTAACGGCGGCAAAGTCTTCGAGTGGGTCATGGAACGCTTCCAGATGCCCAACGATTGGGAGCATCAGCTTTCCCAGATCACGCCCGGCTCCCATGGCCTCACCGTCCTGCCGCTCTTCGCCGGCGAGCGCAGCACCAAATGGCGCGCCGACGCCCGCGGTGCCATCACCGGCCTCAACCTCAACACCACTCCGGTGGAAATCCTCGCCGCCTCTCTCGAATCCGTAGCCCTGCGCTTCCGCCTCCTCTACGAGATCCTGGCCGACCGCCTCGGCGCCCCACAGCGGGTCATCGCCACCGGCGAAGCCCTCCGCAAATCCACAGTCTGGACCCAGATGATGGCCGACGCCCTCGGCCGCCCCGTCGTAGCCAGCCTTGAGAAGGAAACCTCCTCCCGCGGCGCTGCCATGCTGGCTCTCGAACGCATCGGAGCCGTCTCCCATCTCAGCGAAATCCCCTCCACCACCGGCGACACCTTCCTACCGCGCCCCCAATTCGCCGACGCCTACGCCCGCCTCCTAGACAACCAGAAGACCCTCTACCGCCGCCTCTTCGAGACCCCCTGATCCCGGGATTGCTGGCGTTCTGCGAAAATAACCACAATGCCCACTGCGCTCTCCCCGGACCTCCACGCCCGGGCCTCCCAAATCGAAGTCCTCCTCATGGATGTCGACGGCGTCCTCACCGACGGCCGTCTCTACAACATCCCCCACCCCGACGGCTCCATCCTCGAAACCAAGGCCTTCGACTCCCAGGACGGCATCGCCCTCCAATGGCTCAACTGGCACGGCATCAAAACCGGCGTCATCTCCGGTCGCGTTTCTCCCGCCACCGTCGAGCGCGCCCGCCAGTCCAAAATGAAATACGTCTACCAGGGCCACATCGAAAAAATTCCGATCCTCGAAGAGATCCTCGCCGACGCCCAGGTCGACTCGAGCAAAGTCGCCTTCATCGGTGACGACTTCACCGACGTCGTCATCTTCAATCGCGTCGGCCTCAGCTTCGCCACCGCCAACGCCCGCGAAGAAGTCAAACGCTCCGCCCACATCACCACTCTCGCCAAAGGCGGAGAAGGTGCCGTCCGCGAAGTCTGCGAAACCCTCCTCCAGGCTAAGGGCCTCTGGCCTGAGATCCTGAAGAAGTACGAAATCCATGCCTGAAACAAAGCTCGCCCTGCTCGTTCGCGTCCATCCCGGCCCCGGTGTCCTCCACCAGATCACCGGCGTCATCGCTGCCCACAATGGCAACATCACCTCGGTCGCCATCCTCGGCAGCCGCGCCGACAACGAAGAGCGCACCTTCTTTGAAATCGAGCTCCCACAACCCAACTCCGCCGAAGTCCTCGCCCAACTTGCCGCCCTCCCCGTCGTCCTCGGCGTCGAAGAAGTCCGCAGCATGGAGAAGATCTACGGCAAGCGCATCATCATCATGGGCGGTGGTGCTCAAGTCGCCCAGGTCGCCATCGGTGCCATCTCCGAAGCCGACCGCCACAACCTCCGCGGCGAGCACATCTCGGTAGACACCATTCCACTGGTAGGCGAACAACAACTGGCCGACGCCGTCCGCGCCGTGGCCCGCCTGCCCCGCGCCAAAGCCCTCGTCCTCGCAGGCTCCCTGATGGGCGGTGAAATCGAAATCGCCGTCCGCGAAGTCCGCGCCCAGGGCCTCCTCGTCGTCAGCCTCAACATGGCCGGCAGCGTCCCGGAAGCCGCCGACCTCGTCGTCTCAGACCCCGTCCAGGCCGGCGTCATGACCGTCATGGCCGTCGCCGATACTGCAAAATTCAACGTCGCACGCCTCAAGCAAAGAGTCTTTTAAGCCGATACTCCGATTTGAGCAGCATCACCACCCCAATCCCCGAGCCCCTCGCCCGCGCCTACTCCATCCTTGAAGTGCGTCCCATGTGCACCATCGAGGAAGTCCGCGCCGCCTATCTCGATTTGGTCAAAATCTGGCACCCGGACCGTCACCAGCACGAGCCAGAACGTCTCCGCCACAAAGCCGAAGAAAAACTCAAAGAGATCGTCGAAGCCTGGGAAGTCATTCAAAAACAAGGGGAGTTCGCCGAAGACGTCCAGCTCATCGCCATGGACTTTGGCGAATTCTGGGGCTTCATCGATCAAAAGGGCAAAACCGTTATCCACCCGGAGTTTTCTCAGGCCCGCGCTTTCGTCCGCGGCCTCGCCGCCGTCCAGTCCGTCGAAAAGTGGGGCTTCATCGACAAGCACGGCCATTGGCGCATCAACCCGCTCTACGAAGACTGTTCCGATTTCGCCGAAGGCCTCGCCGCCGTCCGTTGGTATGGACGCTGGGGCTACATCGATTCCCAGGGTGCCTTCGCCATTCCCCCCCGCTACCAGGAAGCCCGTGGCTTTAAAGACGGCTGGGCCGACGTCCGCCTCGGTGCCCGCTGGGGCAAAGTCAACCCCGCCGGCGACCTCGTCTTCGATCCCTCCCGCAGCGGCCACCACATCGCCTGAAACTTCCCATGAAAAAAGCGGGTTGTCTCTGTTCAAGACAACCCGCTAAAAGGGAACTACAACAAAACGGAGAAGGTCAACCAAACAAAAAGCCTAATGAACGTTCGTACTCCCCGAAGTACGGAACTCATACTGCTGGATCTCAAGCGCCGCCTTGCCATTTTCGCAACGCACCACGCGGCCACGAGCCACCAGCTTCAAATTCGTTTTATTATTCAACTGCGCCGGCCAGCTAATGGCCACTTCCACCCTTTTGCCAGGGATCAAAAAGTGTTCTGCGGTGAACAACACACCCGAACTGCTCATATTCACGGTCTTGCCGCCACCCGCCTCATCGGCACTGCGCTTCGACAATACCTTGTACCGGACCTCGCGCTCGATCGGAAACCGATCCGATCCCCGACGGTCACTCGCGTCCTTGACGCCTCGCCCACTGTTTTGAAGTCCAAACACTATGTTTTTCTCCTGACACTGTTAGGATGCGCTATAAGGCGAAATTCCTCAATGACCAGATGGGTCTAATTTTACTGAGTACGAAGGTACCAATCTGGATGTTCTAAACTGCTATCTAATGCCATTCTCACAGAAAACAAAACACTTTGCACTCGCCACTTCTTTGCTTTTGGCCCCTTCCCTGGTCCAGGCTGAGAAAAAGGCCTTAGTTCCGAAGGGGGCAAACCCCGCAGGTCCCTACTCTCCAGGCATCCTTTCCAACGGCACTCTTTATGTCGCCGGACAGATCGGCCGCGACGAAAAAGGGAATATCCCCGACAATTTCGAGGATGAGGTCAAGGTCTGTCTCGACAACGTCGACCGCATCCTCAAGGAAGCCAAGCTCACCCCGGCCAACGCCGTCGCGGTTCAGGTTTACCTCACCGACATGGATCTGTTCGACCGCATGAACAAGGTCTACATGACTTATTTCCCTGAGCCCCGCCCCGCCCGCACCACCGTCGGCGTCGCCAAGCTCGTCGGCAAATCCCGCATCGAAATTACCGTCACCGCCGACGCAAAAAAATAACCCCTTCCCGTTAGATCTCCCCGCCTCCCACGACTACCTTGGTTGTGGGAGGCATCCAATCCATCTCAACCCGGCAACCGCAACAAGACGACCTATTCCATGAGGCCACAACGACTCTCGGCCCAGCCCTCTCCCGCCTGGTCTCCGCCTACGAGGCCGACCCCGACCGCCGCCACGACCTCAGCCAGGAAATCCACTTCCAGCTCTGGCGCAGCCTCGCCCATTTCGACGGTCGCTGCTCGCTCAGGACCTGGACTTACCGTGTCGCCCACAACGTAGCGACATCTCACCTCATCCGCGAGCGTCGCTCCCGCGCCCCCCTCGTCAATCTCGACGACCTCTCCCTGCCTCACACGGCACCCCACCAAACCCACCAGTGGCAACTCAATCAGCTCCAGACCCTGATTCAAAAGCTCCGCCCCATCGACCGCCAGATCATCGTTTCCTATCTCGAAGAACTCGACGCCGCCACCATCGGCGAGATCACCGGCCTCTCGGCCCCGGCCGTTGCCATGCGCATCCACCGCATCAAGCGAATCCTCGCCAAACAATTCCAACAAGGAGAAACCCAAAGTGACTGACCCCATTCAAATCTGGCAAAACCAACCCATCAACCAGCTCTATCTGGCATGCTTCACGCTCCACCAAAAGGGCCGATCGATCCAGGCACT
Source organism: Bryobacter sp. (assembly GCA_044340255.1). Classification (GTDB taxonomy): domain Bacteria; phylum Acidobacteriota; class Terriglobia; order Bryobacterales; family Bryobacteraceae; genus Bryobacter. The sequence goes on from JBIITX010000045.1 coordinate 34,027, forward strand.
CACCCGCCGCAAGCTCCTGGTCTCCCTTGCCGCGCCTGTCATTGTGGGCGCATTCGGCGCATACACCATGCGCTCTTTCCCCACACTCAGCCAACCGCCTCTCATCGCTGCCTTTCTCTGGAGCCTTGCCGGAACCTACTTCCTCCACCGTGGCATGTGGGCCGAGGAGAACCCGGCCAACACCGGCCTTACCTCAGGGCTCGACTTCTGCCGCCACGAACTCGCCCGCCAGAGTGCAACGGCCAATCGAATCCTCCTCTGTATGTTAGGCCCCATCTTGTTGGTCCTTGGCCTGTTCCTTTACGCGATCGCCACTCTCGCCGGCGGCCTATCTCCCAAAGCCCTCCCCTTCATCGCGATGCTCGCCATATGGACCATCGCCGTCGGCATCCAGCGATTCAACGAACAACGAAGCTTCCGTAGGGAACTCGAAGAGCTCAACCGAATCGAGCGCCAATTCCAGTCACACGCTGCCAACTCACACGCCACACCCCCCGACGGAAATTCGCTCGATCAGTGAAGCCACTGCCCTGTGCGCCTCATTCCACCGCAAGTTCCGCAACCCGCCGGACACTGGGGATCAACCCACCTGCGAGGTCTTTATACAGATCTCGCAGGTTTTCTTCCAGCTCTTCGAGCGATTCCCCTTGCGTCATAGAGTCGGGAAACTCCTCAAGGTATCCGATCCACATGTCTTCCTCCTGCCAGTGGACATAGCGGGTCTTGGTCATGCCTGGATTCTACTCCCTCACCCGCCCCGCCGCCGCTTCCACTCCTCCAACCGCTCCCGGATCTTCGCCTCCACTCCCCGGTTCGTCGGCTCATAAAACACCGTCCCCTCCATCCCCGGCGGCATGCACTTCATGTCCACCACCGCATCCGCACTCTGGTGCGCATGCTGATACCCATCCCCATACCCCAACTGCTTCATCAACTTCGTCGGCGCATTCCGCAACTGCATCGGCACCGGCTCCGCCAGCCTCTCCCTCGCCGCCACCTGTGCCCCCTTCAACGCCTGATACGCCGCATCACTCTTCGGTGCCACCGCCAGATAAATCGTAATCTGCGCCAGCGCCTGATCTCCCTCCGGCTCCCCTAAAAAATGCACCGTCTGCTGGCAGGCAATCGCCTGCTCCACCGCCCGCGGATCCGCCAGCCCAATATCCTCAATCGCCATCCTCACCAGCCGCCGCGCCAGATACATCCGGTCCTCGCCACTCTCCAGCATCCGCGCCAGCCAGTACAGCGCCGCATCCACATCACTCGACCGCACACTCTTATGCAGCGCGCTCACCAGGTTGTAATGCTCCTCCCCGCTCTTGTCATAGAGCAGCATCTTCCGCTCCAGCACTCCCTCGAGCGTCCCCCGCGTAATCCGTCCCCCCTCGGCCAGACTCCCCGCCATCTCCACCAGATTCAACGCATTCCGCGCATCCCCATTCACAAACCCCGCAATCATCTCCGGCACCTCAGCGTCCGCCTCCACCCCCATCTCCAACAATCCTCGCCCCACCAGTTCCACCAACTCCTCCACACTCAACCCACGCAACGTAAACACCTTCGCCCGGCTCAGCAGCGCCCCATTCACCTCAAAGCTCGGGTTCTCTGTCGTCGCCCCAATCAGCACAATGTCGCCCCGCTCCACATACGGCAAAAACGCATCCTGCTGCGCCTTGTTAAACCGGTGGATCTCATCGACAAACACCACCGTCCTTCGCCCGTAGCGCAGGTTCTTCTCCGCCTCCGCCATCACTGTCTTGATCTCTTTAATCCCGCTCAGCACCGCACTGAACGGAATAAAATCCGCCTTGCTCTCTGCCGCCAGCAACCTCGCAATCGTCGTCTTCCCCACCCCCGGTGGCCCCCACAAAATCATGCTCTTCAGCCGATCCTTCTCCACCATCGTCCGGATCGCCCGCCCCGGCCCCAGCAGGTGCCGCTGCCCCACCACGTCGTCCAGTTTCTCCGGCCGCAACCTCTCCGCCAGCGGCCGCGAAGCCCTCCCCAAATCCGCAGGTACCGCCTCATCCCCAAACAAACTACTCAAGCCCCACCCCCTCTCTGCCGCGCCGCTTCATACAAAAACACCGCCGCCGCAATCGCCGCATTCAAACTCTCCACCCCCTGTGTCGGAATCCGCACTGCCTGCGTCGCCTTCTTCGACGCCTCACACAATCCCTGCCCCTCACTCCCAATCACAATCGCGCACGGCCCCCGCCAATCCACCTCACTGGCCACCTTCGCCCCATCCCCATCCGCTCCAAACAACTTCACCCCGCTCAACTCGCTCAACTCCCCCCGAAACACCGGCACCCGAAACACACTCCCCGCCGACGCCCGCAATACCTTCGGATTGGCAAAATCCACCGTCCCGCGCAACAACAACACCGCCGTCGCGCCAAACGCCTCGGCCGACCGCAGAATCGTCCCCGCATTCCCCGGGTCCTGCACACTATCCAGCGCCACAATCATCGGCGTCCCCTCCAGCAGCACCTTCCGGTCCCACTTCGGCGTCCGCACCAGCGCCATAATCCCCTGCGGCGTCTCCATCCCACTCAAATCCCGAAACATCGAATCTGTCAACTCAATCACCCGCGCGCCCAAGCTCCCCACTCCCGCCAGCCCCTGCGCCGTCCCAATCACCGCTACAATCTCCATCCCACTCGTCAGCGCCTCTTCGAGCAGATGAAACCCCTCTGCCACCAGACACCCCTCCTCCGTCTCCGACCCCTTCTGAATGGCCCTCCGAATACTCTTCAACATCGGGTTCTGTAAACTTGAAATCCGCTCTACGCGCGATACGTCCATGTCTTCAGTAGACTAAAATTCAACTGCGTTGAAGAAATTTTTGTCCATTGTCGCAACAATTTCCGGTGTCATCTGGCTCTACCAGGTCACCAACCTCACGCTATCCATCCGCGATCAGGCCCAGCGCGACGAAGCCCGCCCCGCCGACATCATCGTCGTCCTCGGTGCCGCCGAGTACAACGGCAAGCCCTCCCCGGTCTTCAAATCCCGCCTCGACCACGCCTACGATCTCTACCAGCGCCAGCTCGCCCCGCTCGTCCTCACCACCGGCGGCTCCGGCGGCGAACGCGTCCACACCGAAGCCGAAGTCGGCCGCCAATACCTCGCCGACCGCGGCATCCCCGTCGAGAAAATCTACATTGAACGCGAAGGCTCCACCACCGCCCAGTCCACCGCAGCCTCGGCCGAAATCCTCAAACGCATGGGCTCCAAAACCTGCATCCTCGTCAGCGACGGCTACCACCTCTTCCGCGCCAAACGCATGATGGCCTCCTACGGCCTCGACTGCGCCGGCTCCCCCCGCCCCGCCAAAGAGATCTCCAACTCCCAGGCCGCCTGGCTCTACATCCGCCAGGCCGTCGGTTACTCTCTCTTCGATCTCGGCCTACGCTTTTAGCTTCTTCACTTCGATCTTGCGAAACTCCACCGGCCCGTGATCCCCCTGGATCATCAGCGGCCCCTTCTCGCTCTCCGGCAAATTCATCGCCGACCGCGTCGCCCCCTCGCACTCCACGTTCTCCTGCACCAGCACTCCGTTGTACAGCACCTTCAGAAACTTTGCATTCGCCACCTTCTTGCCCCCAGCAAACCGCGGCGTCCGAAACTGAATCAGATAACTCTGCCACTCCCCAGGTGCCTTCGAAGCATTCACCTTCGCCGTACTTCCACCCACCGGCTTGCTGTCAATCCAGCGATGATAAATCGATCCCCCATCGGTCGCATTGATCTTCTCCTTGCCGTAGCTGTCAAAGATCTGCACCTCATACAAGCCCTGCAAATAAATCCCCGAATTCGACCCCTTCGGAATCCGGAACTCCACATTTACCTCAACATCGCCAAACACCTTGGTGCTCACGATGTTGTTCACCTTCCCCGCCGGGCCGTTAGCAAGAATCCCGTTCGTCATCGTCCACTGCTGCGGCTTCCCGTCCTGCGCCACCCAATCCTTCAAAGAAACCGATCCATTCAGCGAAGCCGCCAGCAAAAGAAAGTCACGTCGTTGCATACACAACAAGCCTATGCCAAATGCTAGTCTGCGCGCAGCACCAGTGCGGGGTCTGTTCTAAGGGCCTTCACCAGCGGCAGAGCCAGACCGGCAAGAGCCGCGGAGAGCACAACAGCGAAAGCTGGAGCAATCACAGCCCAGTCCTTGATCTCGCTTCCAAAGAGGAGAGATTCCATAAGGATCCCCGCACCCCAGGCACCGCCAATTCCCATGCTTAACCCAATAAGTGCGGCCCAAAGGCCATCTCGTAAAACGACTACTGCAGTAGAACAGGCTTCTGCGCCAACCGCCATCCGGATCGCAATTTCTTTCTGTCTCTGGTTCACTGTCAAGACGAAGACCCCGTAGATGCCCATCGCCGCAAGTCCCAAGGCAACAAGAGCAAAGAAGCTTGCAATCTTCGCCAGCAGACGCTCTCGCATGGTCTGCAATTCAAGAGGATGTCCGGAAGATCGTAGAAAAGTAGGCGACTCTCGTCCCTTAACTTTTGATAGGTTTTGGGAAACTTTCGGCCAAGAAAGAAAAGGAGAGTCGCGTGAAAGCAACATATCAGATCAGCA
>JBIITX010000022.1:0-128310 GCA_044340255.1 Bryobacter sp.
GGGTAAGGGGGCTCAGACGCCACCCCCTTGCCCCACACCCCTATCCCCGCTAACGGCGGAGCAAATGGGCTAAGATCTTTGAAGTTCTCTAGTTATGGCTGGAGGAGTCATTGGGGGCAGGTCAAACTTTCTTAAGTACTAAGGGTGCCATTGACCTGCCCCCTGCAAGCGGTGTATCACTTGACGCAGGATCAACTGCCAACTATTTTTCGTGATGCCGGAACTGAATCTATCTTGCATGCCAAGGCATTTGCTGACATTGTGCTCTTTATGGGGTTTATGTGGAATGGACGTCAGGTGAGGAGGTGGTCGAGCCAGGCGTAGGCTTGCTGGCGGACTTCGGGGGGGAAGTCGTGCTCGCAGTTGGGGTGTTCGAGGTGGATCTGTTTGTGGGCGGAGTCGCGGATGGAGTCGTCGACGCCGGTGGGGTCGAAGTTGGCGTCGTGCAATGGGGCGTTGACGAAGATGGGTCTTGGGGAGATCGCAGCCAGGATGTCTTTGAAGTCGAAGGGCATCTCGGAGGGTTTGCGGGCGGCGATTTTGGGCATGTAGCCTTTGTGGGACCAGCCTGCGAGATTGCCTCCATAGTATTTGCTGAAGCTGGTGAAGCCGCAACTCGTGATTACCGCGCGGATGCGTGGATCGAAGGTGGCGAGGAATAACGAGTTGTGGCCGCCTAGAGAATGGCCGCAGGCGGCTATCGATTTTGGGTTGATGAAGGGTAAGGAAGAGAGGACGCTTACGGCCTGCATGTGGTTGACGATGCCTTTCATCGTGGTGCTTGCGAAGCCGTTCGCGTAGGGGTCGAACTTGTATTCGCCGAAGTTGGGATAGTCGGGAGAAAGTGTTGCGTAGCCGCGGAGGGCTAGTTCGCGGGCGTAGTGGAGGTTGGGTTTGCCGCCGAGGCCGGCGGGTTCGTCTTTGCCGATTTTGGTGGTTTGGTGCAGACAGATTACGGCGGGGAGTTTGCGGCGGGTGGGGTTGGGAGGAAGAAATAGCCAGGCGGGGATTTCTTTATTGATGGTGATGTGGCGGCGGAGGAGGCCGCTGTCAGCCACTTCGGCGTCGATTTGGAGGGTGGGCGGGGTGTGGGCGGAAGCGGGGAGGGGGCCCATGATTTCCTCGAAGCGGCTTAGGATCATATCCTATTAGTTTGGATCTATTCTTTTCGCGACGCATTCCAAATCTGGACCGGGTGGTGCTTGTTGAGAGCGGGCCTCGCCCGCTGTTTGACGGGTTTGTCGGCAGACTCTATGACATACACGGGCAGCACATTCGTGTGGACCTGGTGACTTGCTATAGCGGGCAACCACAGGGCTTCCGCGAATCGAATGGGGCCATCTTGCGGGTGCAGGATTATCGGGGCTGGGAAGGTGCCAAGCGGATGGCGGCTGAGTTGCGTGAGCGGCAGCCGACGGTGCTTGGGATTATCTGTTCTGGTGTGCCGGTGATGGCGAAGTGGAAGTGGTTGCTGTTTGCGGCATTGCGATCGAAGGTGTTCGTGATGAACGAGAACGGCGATTACTTCTGGGTGGATTATTCGAACTGGAAGCTGATTCTGCATTTCATGGCGTTTCGGGCCGGGATGTCGGGCGATCATGGAATCTGGCTGCCGTTGCGCATGCTGGTGTTTCCGTTTGGGATGGCTTATTTTGCCGCTTATGCGGTGTGGTTGCATGGAAGAAGAAGGTTGAGGAACTTATGAGAGCAATACAAGTATTTGAAGTGGGTGGGGCCGAGAAGCTGGTCTACGGCGAGAAGGAAACGCCGCAGCCGGCCAAGGGACAGGTGCTGGTGAAGCTGGCGGCGAGCGGCGTCAACTTTATTGACGTTTACCATCGGACGGGTTTGTATCCGCAGCCGATGCCGTTTACTCCTGGCATGGAGGGAGCGGGCGTTGTGGAAGCGCTGGGTGAGGGTGTGAGTGGTTTGAGTGTGGGGCAGAAGGTTGCCTATGCGATGGCGATTGGATCTTATGCCGATTACGCTGTGGTGCCTGCCTGGCAGTTGGTGCCGGTGCCGGAGGAGCTGAGCCTTGAGACGGCGGCTGCGGTGATGCTGCAGGGGATGACGGCGCATTATCTGGCGCACTCGACTTTTAAGCTGGAGGCGGGGCAGACCTGCGTGGTACATGCCTGTGCGGGTGGTGTGGGTTTGCTGCTGACGCAGATTGCGAAGATGCGCGGGGCGATGGTGATTGGGACAACGAGTGCGGCGCCGGGATCGGCGAAGTATGAGTTGGCACTGAAGGCGGGCGTGGATGTGATTTCGAACTACGAAGACTTCAATGCCAAGGGAGTGCATGTGGTGTATGACAGCGTGGGGGCGACGACGTTTGAGGCGAGCCTGAATGCGTTGCGGCCGCGCGGCATGATGGTGAGCTACGGGAATGCGAGTGGGCCGGTGCCGGAGCTGAGTCCGTTGAAGCTGGCGCAGAAGGGGAGTCTGTTCTTGACGCGGCCGACGCTGGGGCACTATGCGGCGAATGCCGAGGAGTTGAAGTGGCGCAGTGGGGACCTCTTTAGCTGGCTGGTGAGCGGGGCGCTGTGGTTGCATCTTGAAAAGGTGTACCCGATGGCGGATGCTGCTGCGGCGCACCGGGACCTGGAGAGCCGGAAGACTTCGGGCAAGCTGTTGCTACAGAATTAGCATGCAGTCGCCGTAGCTGAAGAAGCGGTAGCGTTCGGCGACGGCGTGCTGGTAGGCACGCATTGTGAGGTCGTAGCCGGCGAAGGCTGCGACCAACATGATGAGGCTGGAAGATGGCAGATGGAAGTTGGTGAGCATGGCACCGACGGCTTGGAACTGGTAGCCGGGGGTGATGAAGATGTTGGTGTCGCCGGTGCCGGGGGACATGGTGGTTTCAATGGTGCGGACGCTGGTGGTGCCGATGGCGACGCGGCGCTTGGCGGCGAGGAGGGTGGCTGAGGCTTCGGGGCTGACTTCGTAAAATTCGTGGTGGAGGGTGAGGGTTTTGAGGTTGTCTTCGCTGAGGGGCTTGAAGGTGCCGAGGCCGACGTGGAGGGTGACTTCGGCGATGGGGGCCTGAATCTGGGCGAGGATTTCTGGAGTGAAGTGGAGGCCGGCGGTGGGAGCGGCGGCGGCACCGGCGTGTTTGGCGAAGACGGTCTGGTAGCGTTCTTTGTCGCTTGATTCGTCGGGACGGTCGAGGTAGTGGGGGAGGGGGACGTGGCCGACGCGGTCGAGTTCCTGATGGATGTCGGTGGTAGAGCTGAATTCGATTTCGCGTTCGCCGTGCTCGAGGTGTTGGGTGATGGTGGCGGTGAGGTTGCCCGAGAAGATGACCTGTTCGCCGACGCGGAGTTTTTTACCGGGGCGGACGAGGGCGCGCCAGCGGGTGCTTTCGGCATTGAGGGCACGGAGGAGGAAGACTTCCATTTTGCCGGTGAGGCCGGGGCGATGACCGTAGAGGCGGGCGGGGATGACACGGGTGTTGTTGAGGACGAGGCAATCGCCGGGCTGGATGTAGGTGGGGAAGTTGCGGAAGTGGTCGTCGTGGAAGGATTGGGTCGCGCGATTGAGGACGAGCATGCGGGAATCGGCGCGGCCGGGAAGGGGGTGGCGGGCGATGAGTTCGTCTGGGAGGTTGTAGTGAAAGTCTTCGATTCGTAGAGTCACGGTTACACTGAAGGATTGAGAATCTTAGGTATTGAGTCTTCCTGTGATGAGACGGCGGCGGCCGTTGTGGAAGATGGCGTCAACATTCTTTCTTCCAGCGTAGCGTCTCAACTGGACGTTCACCAAAAATATGGTGGCGTGGTGCCAGAACTGGCGAGCCGCGAACATGTGAGGGCGATTGTGCCGGTGGTACGTGAGGCGATGGCGGGGCTAGCCTGGAGCGACCTGGATGCGATTGCGGTGACGCATGGGCCGGGGCTGGTGGGGAGTTTGCTGGTGGGGGTGACGTATGCGAAGGCGCTGTGTTTTGCGACCGGGTTGCCGTTGATTGGGGTGCATCATTTGGAGGGGCATATTCGGGCGGCGCTGATTGGAGTGGACGTGGAGTATCCGGCGCTGGCGCTAGTGGCCAGTGGCGGGCATACGCATCTGTTTGAGTGTCTGGCACCGGGGGAGTATCGGCTGGAGGGACGGACGCGGGATGATGCGGCGGGGGAGGCCTATGACAAGGTGTCGAAGCTGTTGGGGCTGGGGTATCCGGGGGGGCCTGTGATTGATGCGCTGGCGGCGAAGGGGAACCCTCGGGCGGTGAAGTTTACTTCGCCGAAGCTGAAGGGGAATTTGAGTGATTTCAGCTTTAGCGGGTTGAAGACGGCGGTGTTGCGCTGGACGGAGGCGCGGCGGCTGCGGGGTGAGTTTGTGGCGAGCGAAGACCCGGAGACGATTGATATGCTGGCGAGTTTTCAATACACAGTGATTGAGGAGTTGTTGAATCGGGCGGGGCGAGCGGCCGAGCAGATTGGGGCCAAGGCGCTGGTGATCAGTGGTGGGGTGGCGTCGAACCGGGGATTGCGGGAGGCGGTGAAGGCGCGGAAGTGGCCGATGCCGGTGTATTTTCCGGAGCCGAAGTGGAGTACCGATAACGGGGTGATGATTGCGGTGGCGGGGTATGAGAGGTGGAAGCAGGGGAAGTTTTCGCGGCTGGATTTGAAGGCGCAGGCGAATCTTCCGCTGGCGCAATGAGATAAGATCGCAGCATATGGATCGTCGAAGTTTTCTTGCCGCGACTGCGGCTGCCAGCCTGATGCAAGGCGCTGTGAAGAAGCCGATCGGGCTTGAATTGTATAGCGTTCGCAAGGAGTTTGCGAAGGATATGCCGGCTACTTTGAAGGCCGTTGGCAAGATGGGTTATGACGGGGTTGAGTTTTTTGGACCCTATGCGGATTGGACTGTGGAGCAGGCCAAGGAAGCGAAGAAGATTCTGGATGGGACGGGGATGAAGTGCCTGTCGGCGCATACGGGGGCGAAGTATTTTTCGCCGGAACACCTGGACCGGGTGATTGAGCTGAACTCCATTTTGGGGAGCCGGTTTATGATCATGTCGAGTGCGGGGAAGGTGGAAGGGCTTGACGGCTGGAAGGGTGTGGCGGCGAAGCTGAATACTGCTGCCGAGAAGCTGAAGCCCTTGAAGAAGGGGACTGGGTTTCATAACCATGCGCTGGAGTTCAAGCCGATTGGGGATGTGAAGCCGATTGAAGTGCTGGCGAAGGAAACGATGAAGGACGTGGTGTTGCAGCTGGATGTGGGGACCTGCATTGAAGCGGGTACGGACCCGGTGGCATGGATCAAGGCGAACCCGGGCCGGATTAAGAGCCTGCATATGAAGGACTGGAAGAAGGGGATGGAGAAGCCGCACGATGGATATCGCGTGTTGCTGGGTGAGGGGAGCGCGGACTGGAAGGCCATCGTGAAGGAGTGCATGAAGACGGGTGGCGTGGAGCACTTGCTGGTAGAGCAGGAAGGTAGCGCGTTTTCGGAATTGGAGACGGCTGAGAAGTGTCTGGTGAACTTTAAGAAGCTGATGGCCTAACTATGAAACTTTCTATTTTGTTTTTTGTTGCCCTGGGGGCCTTTGCGCAAGAAGGCGTGACGGTGAACTTGAAGGCGCTGATGACGGATTACAAGAAGAAGGTGGTGGCGATTGCTGCCGCCTTCAAGCCCGCTGATATGGACTTTAAGCCGACGCCGGACGTGATGTCGGTGAAGGAATTGGTGACTCATATTGGGGATGCCAATTACTCGCTTTGTGCGCAGATGAAGGGTGAGGCGAAGCCGAAGCCGGTGGGTACGCTGGCAGAGAGCTTTGATTATTGCCTGGCGGCGATTGATGCTGTGGATGGGAAGATGGCGCAGAAGACGGCGGCGAAGACGCCTCGGGATAAGGGTTGGATTGCGTTGCATTTGCTGGAGCATACGGCGCTGCACTACGGGAATCTGGTGACTTATATTCGTTTGAAGGGGATGGCGCCGCCTAAAGGGTAGACCGTTATAGTCCGTAGCTTGACGGCAACTCGCCGTGGTAGTTTGTTGACATGAAAATGACTGTGGAGGTTTCTGAAGCTCTGCTGGCCAGAGCCAGAGAGCACTGTGTCCGCCACGGTATTTCCTTGTCGGATTTGGTGGAGCAGGGGATTCGAAGGAGTCTCGAGGATGATGTTCGTTTGAAGGCTTTCGGATTTGGTGGGGAGGGTGCCTGCACCAATGATTGGGAAACGATCCGGGAACTGATCTACGAAGGGCGCGGTGGGACGAGTCGCTAGGTTTCGTATGTGCTGGCAATGATAAGATTCTGGCCTAGAGAATCTGATGCAGCTTACGAAGTGTTTTTTCAGTTTTGGATTGGTTGTTTGTCTGGGGCAGACGCCGGTGCCTGCTCCGCGGCCGGTGCGACCGCCGCCGCCGACTCGTGATCCGTTTACGCCGGGCTATGTGAAGGCCAAGGAGTTGCCGGATGGGGCAGTGCCGCCAGTCAACGAAAATGGCAACTTTATTCTGGGCCCGACGCATAATCCCGCGCCTGAAATGACGGTGCAGGAGGGGGTGCCGCAGGGGACTATTTTCAACTTCACGATGGAGTCGACCGATAGCAAGATTTATCCGGGGATTGCGCGGGAGGCGGGAACTTTTGCGCGGCAGGATCCGAACGACCCGACGAAGTTGATTGTGTCAAGCCATCCCGCGCCGTATACGCGCAAGGTGGCTGTTTATGTGCCGAAGCAATATGTGCCGGGCACGATTGCGCCCTTTATTGTTGGGGCGGATGGGCCGGATAAGAATCTGTTTGTGGCGCTGGATAATCTGATTGCGCAGAAGAGATTGCCGGTGATGGTGGCGATTTCGATTGGGAATGGGAGTGGGGATGCGCAGGGGAGCCAGCGGGGGCTGGAGTACGACACGATGTCGGGGCTTTATGCGCACTTTGTGGAGACGGAAGTGCTGCCGCTGGTGGAGAAGACGGCGAATGTGAAGTTGACCAAGGACCCGGATGCGCGGGCGACGATGGGTGGGAGCTCTGGCGGGTCGGCGGCGATGATTATGGCTTGGTACCGGCCGGATCTTTATCGGAGGGTGTTGACGTATTCAGGGACGTATGTGAATCAGCAGTGGCCGCCGAATGCGGAGACGCCGCTGGGGGCGTGGGAACTTCACGAGAGTCTGATTCCGAATAGCCCGAAGAAGCCGCTGCGGATCTGGCTTGAGATTAGCGACCGGGATAATTTGATTACCCGTGATAACCACCATGACTGGGTGTTGGCGAATGAGCGGATGGCGAAGGTGCTGGCGGAGAAGGGTTATGATTACCAGTTTTCGTTTGTGCGGAATGCGGGGCATACGGACCGGGCGGTGAAGTTGCAGACGCTGCCGCAGGCGCTGGAGTATGTGTGGCAGGGGTATCCGATCGGTAAGGTGTTGAAGCGCTGAGGGCAAAAGAAAAGCCCCCCTGGGTTCAGGGGGGGCTTTTGCTTTTTTGTATCGCTGATTACTTGGTGGGGCGTTCGCGGGAGGCGATGATGCGGTCGATGATGCCGTACTCGATGGCGTTGGGGGCTTCGAGGATGTAGTCGCGCTCGGTGTCGCGGGCGATCTTTTCGATGGGCTGGCCGGTGGCGTCGGCCATGATGCCGTTCATGACTTCCTTCATGCGGAGGATCTCACGAGCATAGATGTCGATGTCGGTGGCCTGGCCGCCGAGGTTGTTCATCGAGGGCTGGTGGATCATGATGCGGGAGTGGGGGAGAGCGAAACGCTTGCCCTTAGTGCCGCAGGCGAGCAGGACCGCAGCCATGGAGGCGGCCTGGCCGATGCAGTAGGTGACGATGTCGGGCTCGACAAGGTTCATTGTGTCCAGGATCGCCAGACCGGCGGTGATGGAGCCGCCGGGGGAGTTGATGTAGATGTTGATATCACGATCGGGGTCTTCGCTAGCCAGGAAGAGGATCTGCGCAACGAGCAGGTTGGCGATCTGGTCATCGATCGGGGTGCCAAGGAAAATGATGTTTTCCTTGAGCAGTCGTGAATAGATATCAAAAGAGCGCTCACCGCGCGTCGTCTGCTCGATCACCATCGGGACGAGGACGGAGTTGTGGTATTCGGGAGTGGGGTTCTTCGGCATCGAATTGCTACTGCACTAATGCTAACGCGATTCGGTCGATGGCGGTCCTGACTTCTTGGCTAGGGGCGTTGTAATTGTTGGCAACGACCTGGAAGGCGATGGTGCCGAAGCGCTTCGATTCGGCGTAGCCACCGAGGGCGGAGACGTGGGAGAGGGTGCCGGTTTTGGCGCGGATGGCTTTGGCTTTGGGGGATTTGTCGAAGCGGTTGCGAAGGGTGCCGTCTTCGGCACCGATGGCGAGGAAGTCGCGGAAGAGATCGAGCTGGCCCTGTTTTTCGATGAAGCGTAGGAGTTGGACGACGGCTTTGGGTGAGATGAGATTGAGGCGGGACATGCCGGAGCCGTCTTCGAGAGAGATGTCTTTGGGGTCGATGCCGGCGAGGGTGATGAAGTCTTTGAAGGGCATTTTCTTTTCTGCGGCGCGGAGGACGAGTTCGGCATGGAGATTCTGGCTGACCTTGTTGACGACCTGGAGGACCTGGGGCAGGGGAGGGGATTCGCGGCGGGCTAGCTCGACGGATTCTTCGGTGGTTGGCTTGCTGTGGCGGGCCTGGGCGGTGCCATCGACGCGGATGCCTTCTTCGATGAGGACCTGACGGAAGGCGAGGGCGGCGTAGAGGGCGGGGTCGTCGACGGCGAGGTCGTTTTCATAGGCGCGGCCATTGCCGTTGAGACGGCCGGTGAGTTGGGCGGTGCGGGAGCCAGGCTGACGGTCGATGCGGATGCGGCGGGGATCACCGGGGGTGCGGTCGACCTGATCGAGGAGGGTGAAGTATTCGACGGGCGGGTTGAGGGTGAGGCCTTGCTGGTTGAGGGTGAGGGAGAAGATGTTGTCGTTGAAGCTGAGGGCGGAGACGGGAGCACCGTATTCGAAGAGGCCATCGTCGGCGGACCAGCCGTTGGGGATGAGGTCGAAATCCTGCTGGGTGTCGTCGCCGAGGATGTCGCCCTGGATGTGACGGACGCCGCGGTCTTTGAGTTGGCGGGCGAGTTGACGGAGCGGGAGCAGGAGGTCGGGGTCGAAGGGGTTCTCGCGCTGGTAAGGGTAGCGGCGGGAGGAGAAGGACGGATCGCCGCCGCCGAGGAGGATCACGTTGCCGTTGAGGGTGCCTGCGGCGTCGGGGGTAGTGTTGGCCATGACGCGGGTTGAGAAGCGATGGTCGACGCCGAGTGCGGTGAGTGCGAAGGCAGTGGAGAAGAGCTTGGTGTTGGAGGCAGGGATGAAGAACTGGTCGGCATTGACGCTGGCTAGGACGCGGCCGGTTTTGAGCTGGACGGCGTGGATGCCCCAGTGGACACGCTGGTTTTGGCGCACGATGCTACCGACGCGTGGGGAGAGCGGCTGGGCCGGGAGCGAGAGGCTGAGCAGGAGTAGGATGAAGGTGATGCGTAACATGTGGCGAATTCTTATTTTGACGGCATTCGTGAGCGCGTGGGGGCAGGGGGTGATGCCGCGTGGGTTGCCGACGAAGGCGAAGGTGACGGATTACGAGTTTGTGGGTGAGGCGGGGAAGTTGTCGATTGGGGTGCAGTATATGGGGCGGAGTTTTTCAGCGCCCACGGGGATGGCTGAAAAGACGGCGCTGCATGATGCGGGGAACTTCATTGTGGTGGAGGTGGGGGCGTTTGCGGGAAAGACGTTTGCCGGGGAGTTGCTGGCGAGTGATTTCCGGTTGCGGTTGGAAGGAAAGAAGCTGACCTTGATGACGAGTGCGCCGGGTATTGTGGCGAATGCGCTGCGGACGCGTGATATGGATCCGCAGGGGCGGAGGCTGGTGTATGGAGGCGGGATGGGGGACGCTGGCGTGATTGTGGGTGCGCCGCGGCCGCAGGAGCGTTTTCCTGGAGATCCGAGGCCGGGGCAGAGTCGCCCGATCGGGACGACGACTACGCAGGAAGCGGACAAGCGGGATTGGGATGCGGTGGTGGAGGCGGCGCTGGTGGAGGGAGGATTGCAGAGTGCACGGGCGGGGAATTTGTACTTCGAGTATTCAGGGAAAATGACGCAGGTGAAGGGATTGGTACTGGAGTATCAAGGAGACGGTGGGAAGGTAGAAATACGGATTCGTTGAAGTATAATGAAAGTTTGGCCTAATGCCCTCATTTTCTTTCCGTGTCCAAAGGCGTTTACACGCCTACCAGCGATTGTTCCGCGAGCTCGGCCTAGTGGCCAAGGGGCTGGCTTCCACAGACCATGTCGTGCAAGCGCATATTGTGCCGATTCGCCGCTGCAACATTGATTGCGGCTACTGCAACGAGTACGATGACTTCTCGAAGGAAGTGCCGCTCGATGTCATGCTGGACCGGGTGCGGCATTTGGGACGGCTGGGCGCGACGCTGATCACCATCAGTGGTGGGGAACCGCTGCTGCATAGCGGGATCAACGAGATCATCCGTGAGATCAAAAATGTGGGCGCGATTGCCGGCATGATCACGAATGGTTATTTGTTGAACGAGGCTGTGATTCGCAAGCTGAATGATGCGGGGCTGGACCACTTGCAGATTTCGATCGACAATCTGATGCCGGATGAAGTTTCGAAGAAGAGTTTGAAGGTACTGGATAAGCGGTTGCAGTGGCTGGCTGAGTTTGCGTTGTTTCACGTGAACATCAACAGCGTGGTGGGAGCGGCGATCAAGAGCCCTGAAGATGCTTTTGTGATTGCGACACGGGCTCATGAGCTGGGGCTGAGTTCGACGGTGGGAATTATCCATGACGGCAGCGGGCAGTTGAAGCCGCTGGGTGCCGTGGAGCGGGATGTGTTTCACCGGATCCGGCAGTTGTCGAAGAAGAGCTATGCGCGGCTGAATCACTTTCAAGAGAAGATCGCTGATGGGGAGCCGAATGACTGGAAGTGCCGGGCTGGGGCGCGGTACCTGTATGTGTGCGAAGAGGGGCTGGTGCATTACTGTTCGCAACAACGTGGGTATCCCGGGATCCCTGTTGCCGATTACACGCTGCAGGATGTACGGCGGGAATATAACACGAAGAAGGGTTGCGCCCCGAACTGTACGGTGAGCTGTGTGCACCAGACTTCGATGATGGATTTCTGGCGGGACCCGCAGACGATTGAAGCGGTTCCGATGCCGAAGAAGGAAGCGGAGTTCGTACAGATCCAGGTCTCCGGGAGATAGGCGATTCGCACTGCAGCCTCCGTTGCGACTGCAATTGTGCTGCTGGTGGGGGTGAACCTTTGGGTGGTGGCCCAATGGATGGGGCTGGAGTATACGGCGGCGCGGGAATCGATTGAGTGGAGTTATCTGGGGCTCGCCCGTTATTTTGCCGAGCATGGGTTTGCGACGGTGTATGGGGATGCGGAGTGGTTTCCCTATTGGTATGGCGGGGTGCCTTTTGAGAATACGTATCCGCCGCTGTTGCATGTGGTGGTGGCAGCATTTTCGGGGATGGGAGTGGGGCGAGCCTATCATGTGGTGACGGCTGCTTTTTATTGTCTGGGGCCCATTGGAGTTTGGTTGCTTGGGTGGCGGTGGACTGGGAAGCTTTGGCCCAGCTTGTGTGGAGCGGTGTTTTATGGCCTGCTGGCACCTTGTTCGTGGTTGATGCCGAGCATTGCTGGGGATCTGCAGGGCTATCACTTGAATCAACGGTTGAGTGTGCTGGCGCGCTATGGGGAGGGGCCGCATGTGGCATCGCTGGCGTTGTTGCCGTTTGCGATGCTCGCGCTTGATTGGGCTCTGGAGAGGATGAGTTGGAGGCGGGCGGCGATTGCGGCGTTGGCTTGCGCGCTGGTGGTGTTGAGTAATGTGATTGGGGGCTTTGCGCTGGCCTGGGGAGCGCTGGGGATTGTGGTGAGCCGTCGGAAGTTTCTGCCTGCGATCGGGATTGGAGTTTGGGCCTACCTGCTGGCACTGCGGTGGCTGCAGCCGGAGACGATTGCGGATATTCGGCGCAATGCGCCCTCTGTTGGGGGTAGCTTTGTGATGGATGGGTTGCATACGGGGGCGCTGCTGGGGTTGGCTTTGGTTGCTGTGTGTGCGGTTTGGTGGTGGCGTGGGGATTCGCAACTGGGTAAGCTGCTTGGGTTTCTGCTGCCTATGAGCGCGATTCCGCTGAGTTGGGAGTATGCGCAGTTCTACTTTGCGCCACAGCCACACCGGTATCACCTGGAGATGGATCTGGGGTTAGCTTTACTGTTGGCGTTTGGATTGGCTAAATTGCCGAAGGCGAATTGGTTCGCGGGGGTGGGTGTGGCTGCGCTGGTGGGTTTTGGATTGTGGCAAGGCCGAGGACTCGACAAGTGGATTCAACCCTTCCGGTATGAGGAAAGCTGGGAGCGCAGGGTGACGCGGTGGATGGGGAATTATGATCCGGAAGCGCGGGTGTATGTGCAGGGGACGCCGCGATTCTTTACAGGGGTGGAGCTCGATCAGGTGCAGTTTGGTGGGGGATTTTTGAATGGGGTGCGATTGCCTGTCTTTCTGCTGGCGGATTATGGGATTACCGCAACGAAGGGGGATGGGCCGCTGACGGTGGCGTGGTTGAAGGCCATGGGGGTGGACTTTGTGCAAGTTGGGGAAAAGGATTCAGAAGACCCATTTCGGAATTGGCAGGATTCGAAGCAGTTTTCGGGGTTGCTGGAGGAGGTTTGGCGGGAGCGTGGGGATGTGATTTATGCGGTGGGACGTGAGAACCAGTCGCTGGCTCATGTGATGGATGCTGGTGCGGTGATGCGGAAGCGGCCACAGTCTTACGAGGAGCGGGATGAGTTGATGCGCTACGTGGGGGCGATGCAGAGTGGGTTGCTCGAATGGCAGAGTGCGAGCCAGGCGCGGATTGAGGCGGAGTTGCGGGGTGGGGACGGGATTAGCGTACAGGTGGCTTATGACAAGCGCTGGAAGGCGCGGGTAGATGGGAAGGTGTGGCCGATTGAAGAGGATGGGCTGGGATGGATGTGGATCCCGGCGCGGCAGAGCGGCAAGGTGGTTGTGGAGTTGGTGTACCAGACGCCGAGGGTGGTGCTGGTGGTGTGTGGGTGTGCGTGGCTGGTGTTATTGGGAGCGCTGTTTGAGTTTCGGATGGCGGGAGCGAGAGAACGATACAAGACGTGAGATGCAAGGCCGTTAGGCCGCTAATTTCGGCGTATCGCTCCTGCTCAATATTCCTGTATGAATTTTGTCTCCGCCTGCCCGATGGTGGGAGGCTTTGCCCCGGGCTGATCGGCTTGACTTTCGTATGCAAGGAACCCGCGCCCATGCCCTCCGCGTTTCGCCCAGTGCCATGTCGCCAGAATTTCGGCGAAGGCGAGTATCTGGTTTTCGAGCTTCTCTGCTGCGCTCGCTAGTCGCAAGGCTGCATCGAAGTTTCCGACGGCCGTGTAGCCTACGCTGAGATCGGCCGAGACCTTTGATCGTAGAAGCAGATCGTTATCGCCAGATTCAACTAGGTCACCTTCGGCGTATTTAGCACCAGTCAAGAATTTGGCTATTTCACGTTCCGGCTCATTAATGCCGAAGCTGTACATATTGTTCGCTTCGTACGCAAAACTTGTGCTGTCAACCAACGTCATCCAACGCCGACAGTGATCACGACTCCCTTCGTCGCACTCGTCATAGATGAGTTGGCGGATACCCATGTGGCCTTTTGCCTGCAGGAGGCGGTACATCGGAGTATGCCACCCTCCGGGCACGTCGTCCATTTTGACGAGACGCGTTAGGAACCTGGCGAATAACTCTCGACTGCTGGCTTTCTTCTGGAACAACTCGGCCAGTTGGTGAAAGGGCGGTGCTTTCCAATCGATCAAAGCGTAGGCTTGTTCCATATTCCGCGCGAACGACTCTGCATGCTCAGGCTTGTGCAAGTCAAAGTGCGTTCGTCGGATGAGCAGGTTTAACACACCGTTCAAGTCACGCCGACCGAGAGCGGCTTGTACATCTTTGCTGTGTTGGTCTTGCAGGACGGCCAAAAGCTTGCTTAATTTTGGCCGTCTACTCTCTGGAGATTCGGCCCATAGCACCTCGGCGATCGAGGCGAATCGTGCCGTATCGTTGGCCGTAGTCTTCTGCCGCCAATCCCGTTCGGCAGCCAAAAGCGCATCGCCGCCAACTTGATTGTGCTTTTGGCACTCTTTGCTGCCCCACCAGTTTCGATTGGCATCGGCTCGCTCTAAGAGCACTTTGGCGGGCCGAGTGCCCCATCGCTCTTCACTCTGAATTCCGCAAACCATGCCTTCGGCAAGGCGAAGCTTGCTACGTAGACGATCCAGCGGAGCGAGATCTTTGTCCCATTCGGCGCTTAACTCTTCGGAGAACTTCAGGTCAAGAAACGGAAGCAAATAAAGTACTTGTCCCCGCAACCCAGGGTAGGAGGTTTTGGCAGCGGCCTCTAAGTGTTTGCGCAGTTCATGAGTAGGAAGATCAGCCCGCGTTTCCAACTTGCCCATCAAAGGTACGTAGTTGATTGAGCCGATCATCTTCGCCGCTAAATACAAACGGTCAAGGCGGTTGCGGTACCAATGTTCGTCTGGTGAAGCGATGGCGGGATCATATTCGGCCCTACTCGGGTAGGGCGCGTTCGTCTTGAGGTACCGGAGGAGAAGTGCCATCCAGTGATCGCGGGCCTGGCAATTCGGGAGGCAAGCGCTAGACCAACGCAGATGTTCCAAGAGAGGGATCAGTCCGTCATCGCCCATATTGATTGATAGATCGTCACGGGTCGAATCTGCGGGGGCGTCAGGCAAAGGTTCACGAGGAGCACAGGCCTGCGGATCTATAGAACAGCGGACAGTAGTCCAAACGTGCCTGGCCTGTTTGAGCTCCTCAGAGTGGGGGTTAGCTGTTTCTGAGGGAGAGGGCACAGCCTCGTCCCCCTTGCGTACCATCGCGATCAACTGTCCCTCTTTGGTGAGCGGCAGAAGCACGGTGTTGTGCACATAGAGCGCTGCATTGTAGGCCAGTGCCAGAATCAGACCATAAGCGAAGATGCGCCTCCATGGACCGATTTGTACCCAATCCCAAATTGAGCGGCGATGATCGGAAGTAAGAACCGTCCTGGCGGTGGTGGGAGCCGATTGGATATGTGAGCAAACACAGGCAACGACGGAGGCGTTAGAAAAATAGTTATTGTGGACCAAGCCATCAAAGCTGATCGCCCCGGACAGGCGATCCCGAAATATTGCAAAGGGTGAGCCTACCTGGAAAACGCCCAAAACGGAACGGAGGGAAGAAAGCATCTGTGCTCCGTTCCTGGTGGATGTCGCTTCCAAAGCTGCTTCGTCGTCCGGCGTGAGGACGGGCGGCGCGGAGGAATCGACTGGATGGGACGCCACCGTATCCACATATGTGAGCCGATAAGGATTGCCGTGCATGGTGTCTCGCACACGACGACGGATGGACCAGTTTGATAGTGGTGCCACCAAATGGTTGTAAAGCATCAATAGGGGCAAAAGCAGTGGACTAAATAGTCGCGCCAATAGTGTGCTTCCCGGGACGGAAATGGGAGGGAACAAGCCGAGTTCGCTCGTTGGTATCTTCGTTGCGCCTGCTAGACCAGACAAGGCCTCATCAGAAAAGCTCCAGACGGCAAGGTGACGGCCGCGAGCTTTCTCATAGCAAGAGCGTTCTTTCGCCGACTTGATCGCGTTAAGAGCGATGCAAACTACTTGGACCAAAATTCGGAGGGCGACATAGGCGAATACGAGTGCCAGAAGTCCGAGCGCGGCCTGCCCCAGATACCCCACCAGTGGACCTGTTGGGCCCGTGTCTTTCAACCTCACGGCAATGTTCTTATTGAAGATCAGTTTGGCCCGCTCCCAGCCGATTAACTGCGCCAACCAGCCACTGAGCAATAGAGGCACAACGAGATCGAGCTCGACTGTGTTGTGTCGAAACCGGAAGAACGGTGTCCCCACGGTCGTCCAGCTTTGCAGATTCGGCAAGTTGCTTCTCCGAAGTTCTTGTTGGAGAGCATGCCAGATGACGTTACCACCGTGGCTGTGGCCGATCAAATGATAAGGGACGGCGTTGTTTTCAAGATCCATGATTCGTCTAGCCAAGAGGCGGCCAGCCTCCCGGCGTTCGGGCTCTGAGTTGTTGCCGTTCCAGTGAAAAGGGATGATCTTGGCTAACTTAGTGGACTCCTGAATCTTCGCTGCGAAGTCACTCCCCTGCTGCCACCAAGCGCTACCGGTGTCATCGCCATGAGCGGCGAATGTGCCGTGAACGGTAATCAAAACAGGACCGTCTTCAGGGCTCAAAGACTCGCTTTCCTTAGAACTTCGGCGCGGAGGAAAGGGCCACAGTTGAGAAGCTATGAGCCCGCTCAGGATGAGGGCAAGCGTGATACGTGTGTCTGGCAGCGAGGAGAGGATCTCTATGAGAGCGATCAGTGAGCCTGCCTCACTCAACAAAGATCCTTGAACAAGCCCCTCGAAGATACCGGCAAGAAGGTCAAAGAGCTGGACTGGAGACTTAATGAAAAGGGAGCAAAAGAGACCACAGGAAATGCCAAGAAACGCCCGCCCGATTCGGGGTAGAAACATAGCGAGACAGTATCACATTGCCTTTGGTGTCAGCGGAGCTTCCTTCCCGTTATTCATTTACAACTTTGGTGGGCTCAAGAAGTGGAATTCAGCACACTCTATGCCGTTTGGGGGCTCGCAATAAACGAATACTGCACGACGGAGATGTACCTTGAGTTGGTAGTCGAATGAAGTTTGGCCTGGCCGTCGGGATGGATGGTGCAAAATGCCACCTTGAGAGATGTTCGCCCCGGCTTTCGAGCGTGTTCTGTTCCGCTTTCTAACGGGGCTGTTGTCTAGACGAAAGCGGTTGTCTTGATTCCGGAGATCTCGAAGGGGCGGCGGCAGCGCTGGTTTTTGCAGGTGGCTTTGTCGTCGAGCAGGACCATGTAGCTGAGGGATTTCTGGAACTTGGCTCGATCACGATCATCGGCGTTGCCTGGTAGGCGGTCTCGCTTCTTACGGAGAAGCCAGCGGAGATCGTAGGTATCCACAGTCCGGCAGAAGGGGCAATTGAGGCTGGCGGGCTTTGTGGTTTGCGATTCCACAAAGAACTGACGTTCGTCGATAGGCACTATAAGTATTTTTGCAGTTGTTGACGGTATTTGGTGTATGCCCAGGAGGCACCGATCAATAAAAGTCCGAGAATTATGAAGCTGAAGATGCGTGGGAGCGTGTCGAGCTCGTTCAAATCGTAGATAAAGACCTTGAGGATGCTGAACAAGAATAGGGCGATGCCGCCGAGACGGATGGGGCGGCGGGCGAGGTAAAGGCCTGCGGCGATGGCGAGGATTGCCTCGAGAGAAAGCACGATGGTGCCTAGCGTTTTGGGGAGAGTGACGAGCGTGACGATGGCTACGCCGATGAGTGCTGCCCAACTGGGCCAAGGAGTGGACGTACACCAGCGGCCCGCTGCGAAGAGGCAGGCGATGAGGGTGAGGGTTTGCGGGAGGGCGAGATGGAT
Organism: Bryobacter sp.; assembly: GCA_044340255.1. GTDB lineage: Bacteria > Acidobacteriota > Terriglobia > Bryobacterales > Bryobacteraceae > Bryobacter. Next base: position 17,531 of record JBIITX010000022.1, read on the forward strand.
GCGGAGTGGGCCGTCGCCGAGGCGTTTGGATTCGGGGAAGGTGAGCAAGAGGATCAACGTGATGAAGGCGAGGAGAGCCTCGGCGGCCAGGGTGAGAGCCAGGGTGGGGTTGGTGCGGTTGCGGAAGAGACCGAGCATGGCGAAGGCGAGGGTGAGCATGAGCAGCAGAAGGGGGTCGACTTCGGAATACCTTGCAACAGCCCAGACGCTGGCGGCCCAGAGTGTGATGGCTTCGCTGGTGGCCTCGAAGCGGACATCGAGCGCGGCGCGGGCGGCGGATGCGATGACACCGGCAATGGCCAGTAAGCCGAAGACACTGGCGATGTGGGCGGAGTTTTCGTAGTTGGTGTGGAGAAAGGTGGCGTAGAGGAATAGCGTGACGTTGGCTAGGAGCCAGACGGGGTTGCGCCAATTGCAATCGCGGCGGCGCTCGAGAACTTCAAAGGCCGAGAACAAGGTGAGGTTGCACCAGGCGATGGGGTGGCCGAGGTACTGGATTTCCCAATCGCGGGATCCAGTCTGGATTTGACAGAACCAGGTGTAGACGAGAATGCCCCAGGGGAGTTCACGCCACTGCATGCGATGGCTGAGCCAGAGGCCGCCGAGGGCGAGAGGGTAGGCACCACCATAGATGAAGGGGAGCGAGGGGCTGGAGCTGAGGCCGAGGAAGGCGGCGAGGAGAGCGAGGCTGGCAGCGCGCTCGCTTTGGAGTTGGACGGCCTGCCAGATGGCTACGACGGCGATGGCGGTCTGGAGGAGGATGCCGAGGTAGATGTTGTCGATGATGCGGGAGGCCTCGACGGCGTGGGCGGCGTAGATGGTGGCGTAGAGGATGGCGAAGCCACCGGCGAGCATGCCGAGGCTGAAGGGGCGGAAGTTGCCCTGGCGCTCATACCAGTAACCGGCGGCGAGGAGTGCTGCGCCGACGCTGAGGCCGATGGCGATTTTGCCGGCGGGGCCGAGGTAGGTCATGGCATAGCCGAGGAAGAGGGTGATGCCGATGACGAGGACGATGACGCCGATGCGGTTGAGCCAGTTGGTGCCGAGGGTTGCTTCCCAATCCCGGGCGGGTTCTGGGGTGGGTGCGGGTTGGGGTGGGTCTGGTAGGAGTTCGGGTTCTGGGAGGGGTTGTTCGGTGATGGGTGGGGGCGCAGGGGTGCCGGTTTCGAGTTGGTAGACCCGACGGGTGAGGGCGGCGACCTGATTCTGGGTGCGGCGGAGCGTCTGTTCGAGCTCCGCCAGACGATGTTGTTCTTCGTTAGTCACGGTTGAGAGCTTTTACGCGGAAGTAGGGTTTGTCCTTTTCGGCCGGGTCCATGGTGAAGTCCTGGGCGGTTTTGGCAGGGTCATAATCGCGCCAGAGCCAGGTGAGTGCGAGGGGAACTTCGGCGTTGCCCTGAGCGGTGCTGTGCGGGCCGCTGCCCCATTTGAAGAGGAAATCGTATTCTTTCATTTTGAGGGAATTGGCCATTTGGATGTTCTGGAGCGGCCAGGAACCATGGTTGTTCTCGAGGTCTTCGCTGCCGTCGGAGAGGAAGACGCGGATGTTGCGTTTGGGTTGTTTGCGGATGGCGAAGGGGAAGATGTTGCCGCCGTCGAGCTCGCCCGGCTTCCACTGGATGCTGGTGAAGCTGCCAATGCGGGAGTAGACGCGGGAGAAGGCTTCCGGCCGCCACCAGGCGGCGTTGAAGGCACAGATGGCACCGGAGCTTTCTCCGGCGATGGCGCGGGAGTAGCTATCGGTGCGGAGCTTCCATTTGGCGCTGACCTCGGGAAGGATCTCTTCGAGGACGTAGCGGGTGTATTTGTCGGTGTAGGTGTCGTAGAGGACGCTGCGCAGGGGTCTGGTGCCGATGGTGCCCGGAGAGATGAAGATGTGGATGGCGGCGGGGATGCGCTTGGCGTGGACGAGATTGTCGAGCTGGATGAGGAGGCGGTTGGAAGCAGCGCGGTCAGCGTACTTTTGGCCGTCCTGCCAGATCATGACTGGGGCTGGAGTAGCGGGGTCGTATTGGGCCGGAGTATAGACCCAATAGTCAGACTTCATGCCTTCATAGAGCTTGCTTGCGGTGGTGAATTTTTCGCTGATCTTGCCCTGGGGGACGCCGGGTTGCTCGTAGGCCTCGGGACCAAAGGCAGAGAGGTCGAGGCGGCCGCCGAAACGCTTGCCGTCGATTACGTAATGGTAGGTATGCGAAGTGTAGGGGGCGAGTTTGGCGGTGCCGATGAAGTAGGGGCCGGCTTTCTTCATGGCGGCGGCGGGGGCGTCGTTGACGATGAGTTGGGGTGCTTTGGCGGCCTTGATGGCGAAGAGGGCATCGGGGCCGACGCTGAGGCCGGCTTCGCCTTTTTCCAGCTGTTGGGGTGTGAAGGTGGATTCGAGGGCCTTCTGGAATTCGGGACTGGCGGGTTTGGCCGCCAGCTTGAGGACGGACGCGGGGTCTGGCTTTTGGGCCGTCAGCAGGAGCGCGGAGGCGATGAGAAGAATGAAGGGTCGCATAGTGGACCCTATGATGCTAAGGGATGTAGCCGCGTTGTGCAATACGGCCGCCGCTGGCTTGAGAAGATTCTTCTTCCTGCCAGGCGACGCCGTTGGCCCCGACCCAGCGGTTGTAGAAGTTGAAGAGGGAGCAAACGGTGATGGCATCATAGATGGCTTCGTCGGCCCAACCGGCTTTTTTGAGTTTTTTGATGTCTTTTTCTTCGATGTCCTGGGCTTCGAGATTGACCTGGACGACGAATTCGAGCAGGGCCCACTCGGCGTCGGTGAGATCGGCATCGCCTTCGAGGACGGCACCGATGAACTGGTGGCCTTTGCCCTTTTTGACGCGACCCTCTTTTTCAAAGAGGAGGGCAGCGGCTTCGCCGTGGGAGTCTCGGCAGAAGGAGCATTCGTTGCCTTCGCTGGTGATGGTTGCAATCAGTTCGCGAAAGGCGGGGCTGAGCGGGGAGGGACCGCGCATGACTTCCTCTGTGAACTGATTGAGGAGGTCAGAGGCTTTGGGCTTAAAAGCGAGGAGGTGGAGGATGCCTGGGACTTCCCGACTGGCGGCCCGGAGCGAGGCAATGGCTGGGGCATAGTGCCCGCCTGGCTTGGAGTTTTTCTCGATGTCTTGCAGGAAGATGTCCGACATTGCTTCAGTCTAATGGAAGCAGGGGTCGGCTAGGAAGCAGTGTTGAGGTTGACTTGCTCTTTTGCTGCGACCTGGGAGAGAAGTTGCAGGAGTTGGGGGGTGTTGAGCGGTTTGGAGAGATAGGCATCCATGCCCGCCGCCAGGCAGGCATCGCTGTCGCCTTTGAGGGCGAGGGCGGTGAGGGCAATGATCGGGATATGGGTGCCCGGGAGTTCTTTGGCGCGGATGAGGCGAGTGGCCTCGAGGCCATCCAGTTCAGGCATATGGACGTCCATGAGGATGACGTCGAAGGATTGAGACTGTAGGGCCTCGATGGCGAGCTTGCCATTGATGACGCTAGAGACCTGATGTCCGGCTTTGCCGAGGATTTTCTCAATCAAGACACGGTTGACTTCGTTGTCTTCGGCCACCAGAATTCGCAGTGCCTTGGAGCTGACCGGGGGTGGGGCTGCCGGGAGAACGGGAGTGGATTCTGTAACGGGGAGGGGAAGAGTGAAGGCAAAGAGACTGCCCTGGCCTGGTGCGGAATGGACGGTGAGTTGGCCGCCCATCATGCGTACGAGTTGGGAGGAAATAGAAAGGCCGAGGCCCGTGCCGCCGAAGCGGCGGGTGGTGGAGGCGTCGGCCTGGGTGAAGGCCTCGAAGATTTTGTTTTGCTTTTCGCTGGGAATGCCGATGCCGGAATCTTGCACTTCGAAGTGGATGCCCGTTGGGGTGGGGCGAATTTCGAGGCGAACGAAGCCCGCTTCGGTAAATTTGACGGCATTGCCGAGCAAGTTGATGAGGACCTGCTGGATGCGGCCAGGATCGCCGAGGAGGACCTTGGGGAGGTCTTCAGCAATCTGGAGTTGCATTTGAATCTGCTTGTCTGCGGCGGCGAGGTGGAGCAGTTGGGTGGAGCGTTTGGCGACCTCGGCGAGGCTGAAGGGGATGGCCTCGATGGCGAGGCGGCCGCTCTCGATGCGGCTAAAGTCGAGAATGTCGTCGAGGATGCTGAGGAGGGCTTTGGCGGAGGTGCGGGCCATGGAGAGATTGTCACGCTGCTCGGTGGTGAGCTCGGAGTTGAGCGTGAGTTCTGTCATGCCGAGGATGCCATTCATAGGGGTGCGGATTTCGTGGCTCATGTTGGCCAGGAACTGGGAACGGGCGCGGGCGCTGAGCTCGGATTGTTTGCGGGCGTGGAAGAGGCGCTGGGCAAAGATGAGAACAATTACCAGAAGCGCAATCAGAGCGTAAAAGTAAAACTTGAGTTGTTCATTTTGAGCGCGGCTGCGGTTGAGCCAGAGGATGAAGGCGGAGTCGGTGCGGTGGAGGAGTTTCCAGCGGGTGGCGATTTCGATGATCTCGCCGGAATCGGCCATGGTGTCAATGGCGGCGCGAAGTTGGTTGGTTTGGCGCTCCATGCCGAAGCGCGAACCGAGCGAAAAGGTGCGCGAGACTTCTTCGAGAAGTAAGGCGCTTAGCTCGAGCGGAGGGCAACCGGCCGGGCGATTGATCAGGACACCTTCGGCGATGCGGTAGTCGAGAAGCACGGCATCGGCCTTGCCAGTGCACATCTCCAAAAACGCTTCTTCGGGTTTCTCCAGAAGCTGGATGCTCGTGGAGGAGGGGAACTTTATCTTGGGGAGAAAACGAAGTTGCGGCGAAGTGATGGCCAGGGAGTGGTCTTTGAGGTCGGCCAGGGAATGGATTGAAATCGACTTGGGGAAATAGAGGATGCTGCCGATGCGCCACCAGGCCTCTGACAAATAGAGATCTTTTTGACGATCGGCATATTCCGTCAGGAAGGGCCAGAAGTCTGCTTTACCCTCTGCGAAGGTTTTTTCCGGGCTGACTTCGGTGCGTATCCAATCGATGTCATAGCCCGCAATACTGGCCGCGCGGTTCAAGACCTCAACGGCGAAGCCGGTGGGGCGGCCACTCGGATCCCAGTAATTGAAGGGCTCACTATGGTTGGTTGCGAAGCGAAGCCGTTTGCGGGGCTGCACCTGACAACTTGTGCTCAAAACCAAGAGCACTGCAATCAGAAACCGAATCGAGTTCGCCATTGCATTTGCCGACTTCATCTTATCGGCAAAATCCTATCAAAACGTTAGGTTAGCTGAGGGAGCGATGAACTGCCTGGAGCAGAACTTCTTCGGCAGGTGGGCCGACCCGGGAAACGATGCTGGTTTCGTAGCCTTGCTCGGGGTAGGCCTTGGCGGTGCCGATGTACATGGGGCCGTAATCGCCATAGGCGGCCATGGCGGTCCAGTTGCCTTTGTTGCGCTCCATGGCAGCGAGTTGGTATTCGATGAAGAGTTCGCCGGGCATGTGGAGGATGGCCGCGCCGTCGAGGCGGAGAGTCTGGATGAGGATGTTTGGTGCCTTGGACTGGCACTTGCGCCACCAGGCGAGGTAGCGGGCGTGGCTGGCGCGGTCTCGGGGAATGACCTTTTCGTCGTGGAGGACTTTGAGGATAGCGGCTTCGTCAAAGGCCGCGCCCTCGCGGTGGGGAAGATGAATGGGGATGGCCTGCCAGTTGAGGCGCGAGACGGGTTGGGGTTTTGCGGCGGCAATTGCGGTGGTCATGGCGGTGCGGATGCGTTCGGCAAGGACTGCGCGTTGGGAGGGTGCGCCGTCATTGAATTTACCCGCGCCGATGTTGCCTGCGGCTCCGGTGAAGTAGACGTTGAAGCCGGGGACGGCCTCTCTGGCGATGCCGACAAAATCGGGATTGACGATGCCCTTGCCGTAGTAGGACATGGGATGGGTGGCGTAGTAGTGGAGACTGGCGAGGCGACGGTCCTGCTGGAAGAAGCTGAGGGTTTTGAGTTGGGAGTCAATGACGCCGATGGGTGCATCGCAATAGGGAGAGTTGCGGCAGGCGGTGAAGCGCTGGAAGAGGAAGGTTTTGCCGTCGGGGGAAAGGATGCGGCGGTTGGAGGCGACCTGATCGACGGTGGCTTCGCTGGTGGCCCAGTGGGAAACGGGCTGCGGAGTGGCGGTGCGGATGGCGGCGGCGACGCGTTGGAGGGCCTGGGCGCAGAAGTCTACCGGAGTGAGCAGACCTGCGCGAATGGAGGAAGGCAGGAGGGCGGCGGCACCGCGGTCGTCGCCGGGGGCGTCGTGTTGGTGTACGGTTTGGACGGCAACGCGGTCTGGGGTGGTGCGTGCGGCTTTGGCCAGGCTGGTGCGCCAGGCGAGATGGGAGTCGCCGCCGATGCCTAACCAATCCACGGCACAGAGGACGATGGGCTTGTCGCCGGAGGGGTAGAGGACGACGCCTTTGGCAAGGAGCGGAGACTCAGTACGCTCGGCGGGCACGACGAGGGAGTAGCAGAGGGGCGAGCCGGCGGGGGGAGAGACATCGACGGAAAAGGTAGCGAGTCGAAGGGTGGGACGGGCGGCCATGGCAGGCGCGGCCAGGAAGAGATGCCGTCGTGTGAGCATGCTCTCTATGATAGTCTTCAGATTAAGCCCCAAGCTCAACTTTTGAAGGACTTGCACGGAGAATCCATGCCGCAATCCACCCCCATGCTCCCGACCTGCCACAACATGCAACGACGCCACTTTTTGAAAGCTGGCGCGGCGTTGATGGCTCTTGAGAATTTTCCTCATCATCTTTATGCCGGCACGCAGAAGGCGGCACAGGATCGGATCCTGCTGGGTCCGGCGAAGGTACCTGTATCGCGGCTGGCGATGGGAACGGGTACGAACGGAGTGGGTGGGAGTTCCAACCAGACCAAGAAGCTTGGCTTCAAGGGTGTTTCGGAGTTGTTTCGTGCGGCGGCCGACCAGGGCGTTTTCTTCTGGGATTCGGCTGACCAGTATGGAAGCCATCCGCATTTGAAGGAAGCCTTGAAGACGGTGTCGCGCGACAAGGTAACGATTATGTCGAAGACCCGCGCTACGACGGCGGCTGATATGAGGGCGGACCTCGATCGGTTTCGCCGTGAGATCGGGACGGATTACATTGATATCGTCTTGTTGCACTGCATGATGGATGACGATTGGGATGTGCGGTTGAAGGGTGTGATGGATGTATTGAGTGAGGCCAAGGAAAAGGGCATTATCAAGACCAAGGGAACGAGTTGCCATACCCTGGGTGCGCTGAAGACTGCAGCGAAGAGCCCGTGGGTGGAAGTGGACCTGGCGCGGTTTAACCCGGCAGGTGTGGCGATGGATGCTGCGCCCGATGTGGTGGCCGGAGTGCTGAAGCAGATGAAGGCTTCGGGTAAAGGCATTATCGGGATGAAGGTGCTGGGCGCCGGGAAGTTGCGGACGAAGGCCGATGAGGCGCTGCAATGGCATTTGGCGCAGGGCTTGACGGACTGCTTTACGATCGGCAGTGAGAGCCGCGCCGAGATGGAAGATTTGTTGAGAAAGATACCCGCGGCATCGACACGCGGCTAACGATTTTTAGAATTCAAGGAGAGCAAACGAATATGAAGATGAAATGGATTGGCGCAGCGGTTGGCGTGAGCGCATGCTTGTTGGGCACGATGATGGTGGCACAGACACCGAAGAAGATGGCAGGGCCGTCGATTCTGCAGCCGCAGATGACGGTTGCTGCGGATGGTGGCACCTATGACAAGCCGATGGGTAAGTTGGGCGAGCCGGTGAAGGCTGGTGAGGAATGGTCGGCCACGACGCTGGGTGCCTCGGTAGATGGCAAGCCGAATCCTGGCGCCAAGCCGATTACGATTGCTGGTGAGATTCTGGACTTCTCCTGCTACCTGCAGATTGGCAAGCATGGCGATAAGCACCGCGCCTGTGCGCAGAAGTGCTTCAAGGCTGGGCAGCCGATTGGTTTACTGGCCAAGGATGGCTCGTTGTACATGTTGATGGAAGAAGAGCATGACTTGCGTCGTGACGGGCTGACGGACTTCCGTACGGCTGCTGTGGATCATGCTGCACACATCATGGAAGTGAACGGAACTTTGTGGTCACACAACGGCGTGAAGGCGATTTACGTTCACGGCTACACCAAGAAGTAGTTTGTTTATGAGCAAGACGTTTCTCATTCGGCTGGCGCTTGTAGCGCCAGCCTTTGTGATCCTGGCGGCGGATCCGGCGCTTGAAGTGCCACTGGGATTGCTGCCGGTGCGCTTTCCCAAAGAGAACCCGTATAGTGCAGAAAAGCGCGAACTGGGTAAGCTGCTTTATTTTGACAAGCGCTTGAGTGCGGATGGTACGGTTGCCTGTGCATCGTGCCATGCTCCGGAAGCTGCTTATACGGATAACAAAGCGGTGAGCAGCGGGATTCGTGGCCAGAAGGGTGGGCGGAGCGCGCCGACGGTGTTTAACCGGGCTTACTCGCTGGCGCAGTTCTGGGATGGCCGAGCGAAGTCTCTCGAAGAGCAGGCGGCCGGGCCGATGGCGAACCCGATTGAGATGGGCAACACGCATGAAGTTGTGGTGAAGACATTGCGCGGGATTCCTGGATACCGGGCCCGGTTTAAGCAGGTGTTCGGCACGGAAGAGTTTGGCATTGACGAAGTGACGAAGGCGATTGCGACCTACGAGCGTACGGTGCTGTCTGGTAACTCTCCCTATGACCGCTACAAGGCTGGAAACAAGAAGGCGATGACGGCGAGCCAGGTGCGCGGGATGGATGTTTACTTCAACAAGGCCAAGTGTGATCAGTGCCATGAAGGTATTAATCTGACGACGAATGCTTATCACAACCTGGGCGTTGGGATGGATAAACCGAACCCGGATGAAGGGCGTTCGGCGGTGACGAAGAACCCGGCTGATTATGGTGCCTTCAAGACTCCGACCTTGCGTGAGATTGCGCGGACTGCGCCTTACATGCATGACGGAAGCCTGGCGACGCTCGAAGAAGTGGTCGACTTTTATGACAAGGGCGGCACACCGAACAAGAACCTTGATGAGCGCATGAAGCCGTTGAAGCTGAGTGCCGAAGAGAAGAAGGATCTGGTTGCCTTTATGAAGGCGTTGAGCGGTGAAGGCTGGCAGGCGAAGCTGGTTGTACCTAAAGTATTTCCCCAGTAAGGAAGAAGAATGAATTCAAGACGGAACGTACTTGGCGGCCTCGGAATTGGGGCCGCCACCCTTTTGTTTGAGGCCGGATGTGGCGGCGAGAAGAAGCGTGTGATCGGTGTTGTGCCGAAGGGCCGCGCGCATTTGTTCTGGCAGAGTGTCCAGGCCGGTGCCATTCTTGCTTCGCGTGAGACTGGTGTTGAGATTTCCTGGAATGGGCCGGCGACCGAGACTGATTTCAACGGGCAGTTGCAGATTGTCGATTCGATGATTAATCGAAGAGTGGATGCAATTTGCCTGGCGCCGATTGACAAGAAAGCGATGGTGAGTGTGGTGGATCGGGCCGCGGCGCAGAAGATCCCGGTGATTATCTTTGATTCGCCCGTCGATACTGACAAGTTTGTGAGCCAGGTGGCTACGGATAATTATGCGGCTGGTGCGCTGGCGGCTGAGCGGATGGGGGAGATTCTTGGTGGCAAGGGCGAAGTGGTGATTGTTGCGGTGCAGCCTGGTGCGGCTTCGACGATGGCCCGTGAGTCTGGATTTGAAGAGACGCTGGCCAAGAAGTTTCCTGAGATCAAGATTGCCGATAAGCGTTTTGGAATGGCTGATTATGCCAAGAGCCTGTCGGTGGCGGAGAATATGTTGACGGCGCATCCGAATGTGAACGGGTTGTTTGCTTCGAACGAATCGAGTGCGGCGGGTGCGGCGCAGGCGTTGCGTGGGCGAGCCAACTCGAAGATCAAGATGGTTGGCTTTGATTCATCGGCTCCCTTGATTGAGGACCTGCGCAAGGGGTTGATTGATTCCCTGGTGGTGCAGCAGCCCTTCAAGATGGGGTACGAGAGTGTGATGGCCGCCGTGAATCACCTGGGAGGCAAGCCGGTGACGAAGATCAATAATCTGGAGCCGAAGCTGGTGAGCAAGGCGAATGTGGAGACGCCGGAGATTCAGGCGCTGGTGAATCCGGATCTGAAGAAGTACCTGCCTTAACGTTCGCGGATGCGGATGTTGCGGAAGGAGATTGGCTTGTTGGGATTGAACTGCAAGCCGATGTGGCCTTCGAGACTCCGCTGGTCTTGAACGTCGACGACTTGTTTGCCGTTGTATTTGACGATTACTCTTGGCCCGATGTGAAGCACCTCGAAGGTGTTCCAGACATCGGGCCGAATCTTTGATGGGGTGGCTTCGATGACGCCGATGAGGGAGCCGGTGCGGAAGTCTTTGCGATCGTCGAAGATCTGGAGTTCATAGCCGGTCTCGTGGGGTTTGCCGGTGGCGGCGCTGCGAAGGAAGACGCCGCTGTTGCCGTCGGCAGTGGTTTTGAATTCGAGTTTGAGCTCGTAGTTTTTGTAGGTCTTGGTGGTGCGGAGCCAGGTGTAGGGGCCTTTGTCGACGGTGATGACGCCGTTTTCGACGCGGAAGTTGGCACCGCCTTCGTTGACCCAGCCGTTGAGGGTTTTGCCGTCAAACAGGGAGGTGAACTGTGCGCCGAGGAAGAAACAAATGAGCAGGAGGTTCATGGGCGCCCGCCAGCATAACAGAAGTCGGATAATGTGGGGCAATGAATCCGTTAAGAGTTGGCGTGGCTGGAGCGGGAAGAATCTTCGAGCTTGTGCATCTGCCGAACTGGAAACGGTTGGTTGGGGCCAAGCTGGTGGCGGTTGTGGATAGCGATGTTTGTTGCTTGCAGAGATGGGAGGAGTTTTGCGTGTGCCCGAAGAAAAAGTTTTGTCTGGCAGTGCAAAAATTCCTGGATGGTGTGAGAAGTGGGGAAGTGTTTTCGCCAAGCCTTAGAGATGGTTTGGCTTCGCTGCCGTGCTTTGTATGAAGATCCTGCTGATCCATGATTACGGCGATGCCAGAGGTGGCGCAGAGTTGCGGATGCTGGCGCTGCGACGTGGGTTGCGGCAGCGTGGGCATGAGGTACAGCTCTTTGCGAGCAATGCCGGAGTGGATGAGAAGGGTATGCTGGCGGATCGCAGTTGCTTTGGCACTGTGGGGCGGGGGCGCAGGTTTGTCGAGACTTGGAACCTGGATGCTGCCAGGCAGTTGCGACGGTTGATTGATGAGTTCCAGCCTGATGTTGCCCATATCAAGATGTTTATGACGCAACTGTCGCCTGCGATCCTTCCCGTGTTGCGTGGGGTGCCGACGATTTACCATCCGGGGACTTATAAGAGTGGTTGTCCGAGTGGCACGCGGTTGTTGCCGAACGGGTCGCATTGCGAGGAGAAAGCCGGTTGGGTGTGCCGCCAGTGTATCCCGCTGGTTTCGATGCCGATTGCCCTGGCACAGCAGGCGCTTTGCCGGAACTGGTTTGATTCGATTGAGAAGGTGGTTGCTATCAGTGAGGCGATGAAGGCGACGCTGGAGCGCTAGGGTGTTCGCAATGTGGAAGTGTTGTTGAATGGTGTTGCGGAGCGGCCGATGCGGAAGCCGCTGGAGGGGGCTCCGGTGGTTGCGTTTGTTGGCCGCATTGTGCCTGAGAAGGGTTTAGATGTGCTGCTGCGAGCGTTTCAGGCGGTGCGGGCGGCGATGCCCACTGCGGAGCTTTGGGTGTTTGGAGAAGGGAAGTGTGCTGCGGCGGATGGGGTTCGCGTGTTTGGACATTTGGCGCAGAGCGAGATGGAGTCTTATCTGGAGAAGGTGTGGGTTCAGGTGGTGCCTTCCCTGTGGGCGGAGCCTTTTGGGAATGTGATTGCTGAAGCTGCGATGCGGGGGACGGTTGTGGTGGCGAGTGCGGTGGGTGGGGCTATCGATCAGGTGGTGGATGGAGAGACGGGGCAGTTGCTTCCTGCAGGGGATGTGGGAGCGCTGCAGCAAGCGTTGTTGGGGTTGCTGGCAGACCCGAAGCGGCTGGAAGAGATGGGGCTTGCGGCGCATCGCCATGCCCACGCTCATTTTTCGGAACAGAAGTGGTTGGACCGATGGGAAGCGATTTATGCGGAGATGATGCACTGCCAGCGGTAATGTCGGTAGCTGTGGCAGCAATTGTCCTGCGAACTATCGGATCAAAGACTTGAAGGTGGCGGGGCGGATGACTGCACCGCCGCCGGGGAAGACTTCGCGCAAGACCATGGGGCGGCTGACGATTTTGGGTGCGGTGCCGGTGTGTTGCCAGGTTAGCTTTTGGGTTTTGTACAAGCCGCCGAGGTGCTTTTTGACTACGTTCACCTGATGCTGCGTGTAGTACATGATGTTGACGTTTTCCTGGAGGTAGAAGGTCCAGTTGTTGCCGCGGCGGAGGCCGAAAACAGCTCCCCAGGGAATCATCTGCTCAATGGCGATCTGATTGCCGTAATGGTCAGATTTATCGGCGAGGTAGTCGAGGGTTGTTTGTGTTGTTTTGGGCGTGGATTGCCCTTTGAAAGAAGCTACGAAGTTGGGGTCATTCATCCCGGTTACATATTGGGACTTTGTGGCCTGGGAAACGATGTTCTGGTTGAACTGACTGCCGGGTGTTGAGGCTGATTGCGTGGCATCGATATGGTGAACGAAATCGTCCCAGAATTGATTGGCGTCGTAGGGCATGGCTTTGTCCTGCGAGCCGCAGTGGTACACCGTGGGGTTCTGGGCTGAACCCTTGAAGACCACGGAACAACCGGATAGGGCCGTGGTGAAGAAAACATGAGGGTGGGTGTGGAGGTCGTTGGAGGCGGACTGGGGGATTGTCATTTCAACGGCACCGCCGCGATGATCCCAGGGCAGGTAGTAGCAAGGCGCCATGGAATCGTCCCGCGTGATCTGGGCACTGATGAGGAGCGCACCGTATGCGCCGGTACCGCCAGCCCGGATGGCGTTTTCTTTGTTTTTGGTGAGCTTCACATAAGCCTTCATCATGGCGTTAGAAACCACTTCGTGGCGAAAGCCGGAGAAGTCATTGGCACCGCCGAAAATGTTGGTGGCGCCGCGGGTGTATCCCTCAGGCTGGGAGGCTGGCTCTACCGAGTACTTTTGGAACATCGCGTAGGCGGTGTTCACGTCATTGAGTTTGGCCGTATGGGACATGCCCACACTATATCGTTTGGAGTGGTGCACCCGACAGGACTCGAACCTGTGACCCTTTGCTTAGAAGGCAAATGCTCTATCCACCTGAGCTACGGGTGCACGTATCTTTAGTTTAAGGGTAGGTCGAGTACGATACAACTCCATTCGCCTTCGGTGCGCTCGCTGAGGGAGCCGAGAGCGAAGACCTGCTTGACCAGAGTGGCTTCCTCGACGCCGAAGCCGGCCAGGACAATGCGGCCTCCGGGCTTGGCGGCGCGGATGATTTCGTCGGCGAAATTGACGAGGACTGTGGCGCTGATGTTGGCGGCTACCAGATCGAATTTCTCACCGGCCAGGCAGTCGGGCATGCCTTGCACTACCGGAACCCCGCTCAGTTCTCTGGTGAGGTGGCAACTGTCGGTTTCCACATCGACTCCCACGATGAAGCCCGCGCCCAGGAGTTTTGCGCCCAGGGAGAGGAGGCCGGCACCGCAGCCGAGATCGAGCACGCGCATGTCTGGGGTCAAGTATTCTTCGATGGCGACGAGGCATTGGCGGGTGGAGGGATGCTCGCCGCTGCCGCAGGCGGCACCGTCCTGGTAGTGGATGCGCCAGCGACCAACGGGGGTTGGTTCCTCGCTCCAGGAGGGAGTGAAGAAGAAGCGGTTACCGACCAGGCGAGAGGTCCAGGCCATGTGGCTGATGGTGACCCAGTCGGTGTGGTCCTGCTGGACTTCGACGCCGAAGCTGGAGGCTTGTTCGGCGGTGTCGAAGCTGGCCTGGAGGAGCCATTGGCCGCCGGGTTGTTCGGTTTCGGAAATGCCGGTGGTGCCGGCTTCAAAGAGGTCAGCGACGAGAATATCTTTCTGTTCGTCGCTGACCGGGATTACAACGAAGTAATTGGCCAACTAGTTTTTTGCAAAGCGTTTGAAGAAGCTTTGGTCCTTCCATTTTGGGGCGTCGGGTGCGTTGGCGGCTGAGCGGATCATAGAGGCCAGTACGCGGTTGTAGTGTGCGGCAGCCTCTTTGTTCAGGGGCTGGTCGAGATCGTCTGAAGGAGCATGATAGCGCTCTCGCAGCCAGGTCTGGATCAACTTCTCCTCGGGGGTGCCTTTTTTATAGCCGAATTTGAAGGCCAGTGCGGGGGTGCCGTTGCGGATGAAACTGTACTGGTCGCTGCGGACGAAGCTGTTGCGCTCGGGGGCGGGGTCGGCCCAGACTTCGATGCCGGCTTCTTCAGCGCCTTTGCGGGCGAGATCGCCGAGGGTGGATTCGTCGACGCCCAGAATGACCAGCCCTTTGAGGGGGAACAGGGGCAGATACATGTCCATGTTGAGGTTGCCGACGACGCGGGCTCTTTTCTCTTTGCCGAAGACGGGATGTTGGGCATACCATGTGGAGCCGAGCAGGCCTTTCTCTTCGCCGGTGAGGGCGATGAAGGCGATGCTGCGCTTGAGCTCGACGCCGGATTCTTTGAGGTGGCGGGCGGCTTCGATGAGGCTGGCTACACCGCTGGCATTGTCCATGGCACCGTTGTAGATTTTGTCTCCCGGCAATTTGTTGTTGACGCCGAGATGATCGAGGTGGGCCGTGACTACGATGAACTCGTTGCGCAGGACGGGATCGGAGCCGTAGCGGATACCAATGACGTTTTCACTGGAGACTTTGGCCTGCTTGTAGGCAGCACGGGCAGAGAGTTTGACGGGGAGCGGGAAGTGCGGCAGGGGTTGTTTGTCATTGGCCAACTGAAAGATCTCTTCGAGGGTGTGGCCGCTGCCAGCGAAGAATTTGGCAGCATGTGCGGGGTTGATCGAGATGGTGAGCTTGAGCGCATCTTCTTTGCGGCTGCTCTCATCAAGGGCCATGCTGGGGGCGAGGCGGGCCATGGTGGAACGAGCCCAGGGGATTTCGCTGTTGCGGGGGTTGGCTATGGTGGCAGTACCGACGGCACCGGCTGCGAGCAGGGCTTTGGTACGCTCGCTGGCGCTCTGGTAGTGGCTGGCGAGAGGGCCTGGGATGCCAGGAGGCAGGCCGGAAATGTAGACGGCAATTTTGCCCTTGAGGTTGAGGCCCTTCAAGTCGTCATAGTTGTGTTCTGGCACCTGCATGCCGTAGCCGACGAAGACCATTTCGGCTTCGAGCTTTGAGGCAGGAGGAGTGCGGATGAGGATGTTGGCGTGCTCGCCGAGGGTGAGCGATTCTTCTTTACCGTCGCGGGTGAGCTTGAGGCTGGAGCGGGATTCATCGATGGTGCGGGTGAGAAAGCGGACGGGTTGCGAATAGGTGGAGGGGCCGCCGCCGGGTTGGAGGCCGACCTTCTCAAACTCAGAGGCGACATAGCGGGCGGCGGTGGCATAACCGGCGCTGCCGATGTCGCGGCCGAGGAGTTCATCTTTGGCCATCATTTCCACGTGGGCCCACCAGCGGCGACCTTCGTCGGTGAGATTCAGTTCGGCGGCACCCAGCGCGAGGCTGAGGACGAGTAGGCTAGCTTGCCATTTCATGAAGGAGATCCTGCTTGAGAGAGATTTAGTAATAGTCGGCGCAAGACATGTAGTAGCCACATTGCTTGCAGAAGAGCTTGCACTTGCGCTGGTCGAGGCGCAGGCTGCAGACGGGGCAATAGAGCATGGGCTGGTCTTCTGGCATCGGTTCGGTGTTTTCGGGTAACGTTTCGGTGCGAGCCGCGTCCTGATCCATAACTCCACCATTATATGAACGGCGCTACAATCAGGGCCATGCGGCGGCCTATCGCAATTGTCACTTTATTTGGAATCCTGATTTCGTGTGGACAGGCGCAGCCGCCTGTCAAACGAGCTCCGAACGATCCGCTGATTCCCCGAGAGCCCGTGCGGGGCAAGAATGGGGCGGTTGCTGGAGGCACTGCAGCCGCTGTGGATGCGGGGATGCGCATCTTCAAGATGGGCGGCAATGCTGTGGACGCTGGCGTAGCGACGATGTTTGCTGCCGCAGTGGCGGAGTATTCGCATTTTGGCTTTGGGGGCGAGGCGCCGATTCTGATTCGCACCAAGGACGGCAAGGTATTTACGATCAGCGGTGTGGGGACGATGCCGAAGCTGGGGACCGCAGAGTATTTCAAGAAGCATCAACTGGAGCCCTTGGAGGTGGACACTACAGAGCCGAATGGTTTGTCGCGCTACCTGCCGGTGACCGGGTTGCTGCCGGCGATTGTGCCGGGGATGGTGGAAGCGGGGCTGGTGGCTTTGCGTGAGTTTGGTTCGCTGAGTTTTGAACAGGTGATTGCACCGGCGATTGAGTTGGCCGATGAGCAAGTGGTGGATGACATGCGTGCGGCGGTGGTGCGTTACTCGCGACCGTTCTTTGACCGCTGGCCGACGTCGAAGGCGTACTTCATGCCTGAGGGGCGATTGCCGCGACCGGGCGAGACGTTTAAGCAACCGGCACTGGCGCGTACTTTGCGCGCGATGATTGCGGCAGAACAACGGGCGGCGGCACTGAAGAAGCCGCGAGCGATTGCCATTGATGCGGTGCGTGATTATTTTTACCGGGGAGAGCTGGCGCGCAAGATTGATGCGTTTTCGCGGGCTAATGGCGGGCTGATTCGCTATGAGGATCTTTCGACGTTTCGTTTGAAGCCGGAAGCCTCGCTGGGTGGAACGTACAAGAACTATACGATTTACAAGCCTGGGTTTTATACGCAAGGCCCGGCCAGTATCCAGTTGCTGAACATTGTGGAGAACATGGACGTGGCCAAGATGGGCTTTGGCACGGAAGACTACATTCACAACATGACCGAGGCGATGAAGCTGGCTTATGCCGACCGCGACGCCTACTATGGCGACCCGAATTTTACGAAGGTGCCTGCGGAGGAATTGCTCTCCAAGGAGTATGCCAAGAAGCGCTTTGGCGAGATTGGTGAGATGGCGAGCCTGGAGTTTAAGCCGGGCAAGGTGAAGGGCCCGAACGGTCGGCATCCTTCGCAGGAAGAACTGGTGCAGCGCCGCATCGACGATGCCTTGATGTACGGCGATACGACGAGTGTGAATGCGATCGACAAGGATGGAATTCTCTTTAGTGCGACCCCGAGTGGAGCGGCACTGCCGAGCGTAATTGTTGGCGATACGGGTATTCCGTTGACCCAGCGGGCGCAGAGCTTTTATCTGATTGGTGGGCACCCGAATGATGTGGAGCCGGGCAAGCGGCCCCGGGTGACGCTGACGCCCTCGCTGATCTTGAAGGACGGGCAGCCGTCGATGGTGATGGCGACGCCGGGCGGCGACAATCAGGATCAGAGCCTGGTGCAGATGTTTTTGAATGTGGCTGAGTTTGGGATGGATGCGCAACAGGCGGTGGCGGCACCGCGCTTCCAGTCGCGCCATCTGGTATCGAGCTTTGACAACCATGCGATGAACCCGGGTAGTTTGCTGGTGGATGAGCGCTTTGGACGGCCGGTGGCGCTGGGGCTGAAGAATCGGGGACACCGCGTTGAATTTCGCTCACGCTTCTCTTCGGGTGCAGCACCGACGATGATTCGCATTCTGCCGGACGGGACGATTGAGGCTGGTGCGGACCCGTATGCGTTTCGAGTAGCCAAGGCCTTCTAAGCACTGATGAAGAACCTGGTGCTTGTGGCAGGCCATGCCATTTTGCGGGATGTGTCGCGCGTCGAAGCAGACGAAGGCTCGTATCTGCTGGACTTTCAGAAGGGTGAGCCCAAGCGGTACATCGGGCATATCGAGCGCGGCGTGGAAGAGACGGCGGCAGACCCGGAAGCGCTGCTGATTTTCTCTGGGGGACCGACACGGATTGAGGCTGGGCCGCGGACGGAGTCTTTGAGCTACTGGCTGGTGGCGGAACACTACGGTTGGTTTGGTCGGGAGACGGTGCGGGAGCGAGCGTACTTGGAAGATTTTGCCCGCGACAGTTTTGAGAATATGCTGTTTGGGATTTGCCGCTTTCGTGAGATCACGGGAGCGTTGCCCGAGATGGTGACGATGGTGAGCTGGGAGTTCAAGCGGGAACGATTTGCCGCGTTGCACCGGGAGGCGATTGGCTGGCCTCGGGAGAAGTTTCGCTATGTCGGTGCGAACGATCCTGCGGCGATTGAGCAAGCGCTGCGGGCCGAAGAGCGGGCTCGCGAGAAGTATTTGGCCGATCCGTATAGCCTGGGCGAAGAGTTTCGCGCGAAGAAGCAGGAGAGGAATCCATTTCGCCGACAGAACGGGTATGCGATCAGTTGCCCGGAGATGTTTGGGGAGGACAAGCCATGGCGATAGCGAGTGTGGATCTGGGTGGAACCAACATTGCTGTTGCGATTGGGCTGCCGAGTGGGGAAGTGTTGCGAGAGGCGCAGACGGCGACGCAGGGGCAACTGGGGCCGCAGTTGGTGATGGAGCGGATGGCGGCGCTTGTGAAGGAGTTGGCACCGGAAGGCGTGGAAGCTGTGGGGCTGGGGGTGCCGGGCTTGTGTGACCTTGCGGCGGGCACGACGTTGTTTCTGCCGAATCTGCCGACGCAGTGGCGGGGTGTGGAAGTAGGGCGTGTGTTTGGTGATTTGGTGGGTTGTCCTGTCTATCTGCTCAACGATGCGCGGATGGCGGCGCTGGGCGAGCTCGACTTTGGGCATGGCCGCGAGGTGAAGGATTTTGCGTTCTTCACGCTGGGCACGGGGATTGGTGGCGGGATTGTGATGGAGGGACGCTTGCGCGTGGCGGGAGGGGAATTGGGTCACCAGACGATTGTTCCGGATGGGCCCATGTGTGGGTGTGGCTCGCGTGGTTGTCTTGAGGTGCTGGCGAGTGCACCGGTGATCAGCGCGGAGGGAATCCGTCTGGTGAAGATGGGGCAGGCTCCGGATTTACTGGAGCGCGTGGGAGGGGATTTGAACCGGGTGGACCCGGCGGTGATGGCTGCCTGCGGTGATGCCAGTGTTGCTGCTGTGATTGAACGGGCGGCGCGGTATCTGGGGATTGGGGTGGCGAATGTCGTGACGGCGTTGCGTCCTGAGATGGTGGTGCTGGGGGGAGGCCTTGCGCAGATGGGTGAGCCGCTGTTCCGTACGGTTCGTGAGGAAGTGATGCAGAGGGTGAAGATGTTTCCGGTGGATGGGCTTCCCATTGAGGCGTCGCGGGTGGGGGCGAGAGCGGGGACGATGGGTGGGTTGGCACTGGCGCAAAGGCGCGGTGTGATTTGATGTAGAGGAGAACCAATATGTTGCAACTTGGATTTGTATCGGCCATTCTGCCGGAGCTATCGCTCGAAGAAGTTTTGACTTTTGCCGCGGAAGAAAAATTCCGTTGTGTCGAGGTGATGTGTTGGCCTAAGGGCAAGGCGGAGCGGCGCTATGCCGGTATCACGCACATTGACATAGTGGGCTTTAGCGCTGATGATGCCAAGCGGGTACAAGACCTGACGGCAGCCAAGGGAGTGTCGATCAGTGGCCTTGGTTATTATCCGAACCCGCTGACGCCGGATGCGGCCGAGGCGGCTGTTTACGTCGAGCACATCAAGGCTGTGATTGTTGCGGCCAAGCTGATTGGAATTCCTGTAGTAAACACGTTTGTGGGCCGGGATTGGACCAAGAGCGTGGATGACAACTGGCCGCGTTTTCTCGCGACCTGGAAGCCGATTCTCGATCATGCGGATGCGCACGGGATCAAGATTGGAATTGAGAATTGCCCGATGTCATTTACCAAGGACGAGTGGCCGGGTGGAAAGAATCTCGCGACGACACCCGTGATCTGGCGGCGGATGTTTAACGACCTGCCGACTTCGAACTTTGGTTTGAATT
The DNA here is from genome assembly GCA_044340255.1 of Bryobacter sp. GTDB lineage: Bacteria > Acidobacteriota > Terriglobia > Bryobacterales > Bryobacteraceae > Bryobacter. Next base: position 37,412 of record JBIITX010000022.1, read on the forward strand.
TTGACCCGAGCCATTTTGTGTGGCAGGGGATGGACTATGTGAAGGTGCTGCGTGAGTTCAAGGATCGCTTGCACCACATGCACGCCAAGGATGCGCGTCTGGATCGCGACCGACTGAATGAAGTGGGCTTGCTGGCGCACCCGAACGAATACCATACGCCGAAGTTGCCGGGCATGGGCGATGTAGATTGGGGCAAGTTCTGCGGCACTTTGGCCGAAGTCTATGATGGGCCGCTGGCCATTGAAGTAGAAGACCGTGCCTATGAAGGCAGCCTTGAGGCAAGGAAGCGGAGCCTGGTGATCAGCCGCAACTACCTCAGCGCTTTCGTAGGTTAAGGTGGCTTATCGCTACCTGGCATTTTGGAAGCCCTATGGGGTACTGAGCCAGTTCACGCCGGAGCCGGGGAGCAAACATGAAACCCTGGCTTCGTTTGTGAAAGAGCCGGGAGTTTACCCGGTGGGCCGGCTGGATTGGGACAGTGAAGGATTGATGTTACTCACCGATGATGGAGAGTTGCAGCATCGCTTCACGGACCCGCGCTTTGAGCATCCGCGTTGCTATTGGGCGCAGGTGGAGGGCGTGGCGACGGATGAGATTCTTGCGCCGCTGCGGACGGGCGTTAAGATTCAGGACTACACGACGAAGCCCGCGCGGGTGCGTGTGGTTGATGCGGCAGAGGTGGCGCACTTGCCGGAGCGGACGCAGCCGATTCGCTATCGTGCGGCCATCCCTACTTCATGGATTGAGCTTTGCCTGACCGAGGGACGCAACCGGCAGGTGCGGCGGATGACTGCTGCCGTGGGGCTGCCGACTTTGCGACTGGTGCGCGTGAAGATGGGTGAGCTGACGCTGGAGGGTTTGACGCCTGGCACCAGCAAGAAAATCAACGCACCGAAAATGCCGCCGCGACCGGGAAATGGTCTGAAGGGTAGCGGCCCTGTTCGTTCGTCTTCAAAATCTCGGCGCCCTTGAGATCGAGCTTGCCGCGATAGAGAATCCAGTCGATGCGGGCAGTGCCCGGGGTGCCTTTGAAGCCGTGGAAGGTGCCGCCGGCATTGGCTGGTTTTGCGTCTTTCAAGTCCTTGGTCAGAAGGTCGTAGGCCGTGCCTGAGGCATCGGTGTTGAAGTCGCCGGTGAGAACAATGGGGATTCCTTTGGGGAGTTTGGCGAGGAAGGCCTCGAGGACTTTGGCACATTCGAGGCGCGCGGCATCGTCTTCGCGACGGTGGGGAAAGTGTGTGTTGACGAAGTACAGGCGCTTGCGGCTGGAGGTGATCTCGAAGAGGCCCCAGGTGGCCATGCGGGGCAGGCTCATGCCCCAGGCTGAGGACATCACAACGTCTGGAGTGGGAGAGAGCCAGAAGTTGCCTGAGTCGATGAGCTTCAGTTTGTCTTTGCGGTAGAAGACGCCCATGTGTTCGTCCTCATGGTTGCCACGGCGGGAGAGACCGAACCAGGCAAATTCGGGAAGCTTTGCGACGATGTAGTTGCCCTGGAGTTCGAAGAGTTCCTGGGTGCCCATGAGGTCGGGCTTGGCTTCGGCGATGGAGCGAATGAGGATGTCTTTGCGGAGATTCCAGAGGTCTGGCCCGTCGCCCTTGGCGGGGTAACGCACGTTGTAGGTGAGTACTCGCAAGTCTTGGGCGGCGAGTGTCAGAGTGAGAAGGAGAAGTGCGAATCGCATTAGTTGAGTTTCCTGAGCCAGATGTTACGGAAGCGCATTTCGGTGCGCGGAGCGTCTTTGAAGCCGGAGTGATCCTGAAGGCGGAGGGGGCCGGGCGCACAGAGGTTGGCCTGCTGGCAGCCGCCGCCCTTCTTGGCCATGACGGTGTTGAGCTGCACGAGGACTCCATTGTGGACGACGGTGGCCATGGCGGGTTTCTCAACGACGCCCTCGGCATTGCAGGCAGGCGCTGTGAAGAAGACATCGTAGGTTTGCCACTGGTTGGCGGGGCGTGAGGCGTTGACCAGAGGGGCCGAGAAGCCGTAGAGCGCACCGGCGATGCCGTCAGCATAGGTGGGATTGTTGAGTGAGTCGAGCACCTGGAGTTCATAGCAGCCGAGCAGATAGACGCCCGAGTTGGCGCGGAGTTGGCCCTTTTGGTCGGGCATGTCGGGGAGTTTGTATTCGAGGTGGATTTGCGCGTTGCGGTAGAGCGGCTTTGAGGTGGCGTCCTTGGCACCGGTGACGCAAAGCATGGATTTGTCTTTGTCGATGGTGCAGCCGGTGGGTTGGCCATCGGGCTTGGTCCATTGGCTGAGACCTGAGCCGTCAAAGAGAATGATGGCGTCTGAGGGAGGGAGCGCCGGTTCTGTACCTGGCTTCACTACGGGGGGCTGGGCGCTCAACAGAGAGGTGAGGCCCAGGGCGAGGGCAAGCTTACGCATGCCTAGATTCTATCGATTGCGCTGGCGGAAATTCAGCAACTGATCGCGATGAAAGGCGATGCGGTCTTTGTCGCGAGGGTGGAGCTCTGGGGCGGTGAGGAGGCGGTTGAGATTGTTCATGGCCCGGTCGAGACGGCCACGGTCGAAGCGGCCTCGTGAGGCGTTGAGCTGGAAGCGTTCGAGGTTGTCGACGGCTTCAGAGAACTGGCGTACGGCCCAACGATCCCAGGCGGCGCGCTGGCCGATGCGGGAGAGATCGGTCTGAATGGAGTCGATGAGGCGATTGCCGTTTTGATAGGACGGGGTGCGTCCGTAGGAGTGACCGAAGGGGTCGGAGCTGCGGTAGCCGCCGAATTGAGCCATCAAAGAAGTGCCGGTGAGCAGCGTGATGAGGAGGAGTTTGGGGTTCATGTTTGCCTCTTGCCTGGTTGGACGCAGAGGCGGCGATGTGGTTTCTTGGATGTATGGTTCGTTATCTTTTGTTGTTTGCCCTGGTGCTGCAGGCGCAGAATCCGATTGAGACTTTGATTGGCGACGGCAAGCGGGGGCTGAGTGATACACAGGTGAACAATCCGTATGGGTTGGTGGTGGGGCCGGATGGGGCATTGTATTGGTGCGATATCGACAGCCATGTGGTGCGGCGGATGGACCTGAAGACGCGCAAGACCGAGGTGTTTGCGGGGACGGGGAAGAAGGGGAATTCCGGAGAGGGTGTGGTTTCCACTGAGGCGGACCTTGCTGAGCCCTATGAGGTTCGCTTTGACAAGCAGGGGAATCTGTTTTTTGCGGATATGAAGGCGCATGTGATTCGGAGGGTGGCGCGGAAGACGCGGATCATTACGACCGTGGCGGGAACAGGGAAGGCGGGGTTTGGCGGGGATGGAGGGTTTGCTACGAAGGCGATGCTCAACCAGCCGCACAGCATTGTGTTTGACCCGCAGGGGAGGTTGCTGATTTGCGATATCGGCAACGACCGGGTGAGACGTTTGGACCTGAAGACCGGGACGATTGAAACCTATCTCGGCAATGGCCAGAAGAAAGACCCTGAGGAAGGTGCGAAGCTGCTGGAGACGCCGCTGCTGGCACCGCGCGCGATTGAAGTGGGTAAGGGCGGCACGCTGTATGTCATCAAGCGGGCGGGCAATGCGCTTTATGAAGTGGACCCGAAGAAGGGCTCCTACCACTTGCTGGCGGCCAAGGGATTCAATGGCCCGAAAGGTGTGGCGGCGGGGCCGAAGAACTCGCTCTACATTGCCGATACCGAGGCGCATGCGGTGCAGCGCTTTGATTTGAAGACCCGTGAGATTACGAAGGTGGCGGGGAGTGGTGTGCGGGGGGATGGGCCTGATGGAGACCCCATGCAGTGCAAGATGAATCGGCCGCATGGAGTGTTTGTGGACAAGAAGGGTGTCTTGTATGTCGCCGACAGTGAGGCCCACCGTATTCGCGTTTTGAAATTGAAATAAGATAAGGGCGTGCAAGCCCGTGTCCTGATTGCGCTGACAGCGCTGGCCGCTCTGTTGGCCGCCGAAGAATCGAAGACGTTTACGCCGATGCAGAAGCGTTGGTGGGCGATACAGCCGTTGGCGCAAGTATCGCCGCCGTCGGTGAAGGGTTCGCAGTGGGTGCGCAATGAAATTGACGCCTTTGTGCTGGAGAAGCTGGAGGCGAAGGGGATTGCACCGAACCCTGCTGCGGACCGGGCTACGCTGCTGCGGCGCATCAGTCTGGATTTGACGGGGCTGCCTCCGACGGTGGAAGAGTATCAGAGCTTTGTGGAGGATGCTTCGGTGCAGGCCTGGGAGAAGGTGGTGGACCGGCTGCTTGCTTCGCCTCATTATGGAGAGCTATGGGGCAGGCACTGGCTGGATGTGGCGCGGTATGCGGATTCTGATGGGTTTAAGGCAGATGATACGCGGCCTCATGTCTGGCGCTATCGCGACTATGTGATCCGTAGCTTCAATGAAGACAAGCCCTACGACCGGTTTGTGAAAGAACAGATTGCCGGTGATGAGCTGTATCCCGGGAATAACGATGCGCGTATTGGGGTTTCGTTCAACCGGCACTTTCCTGATGAGTACAATGCAGCGCACATCAAGCTGCGTCGGCAGGAGATGCTGAATGACATTACGGACGCTGTGGGTTATGCCTTTCTCGGTGTGACCATTGCCTGTGCGCGCTGCCATGATCATAAATTTGATCCGCTGCTGCATAAGGATTATTACCGACTGCAGAGCTTCTTCTCGAACACAAAGATTGAAGATGGGGTGGTGCTGGACGGGCCGGAGCGGCAGAAAGAGTATGCAGCCGAGGTGGCGAAGTGGGAAGCGGCGACCAAGACCATTCGGGATGAGATGCAGGCGCTGCTGAAGCCGGCGCGGGATGCGTTCTATCAGGAGCGCTTGACGCGTTTCCCGGAAGACATTCAGGAAGTGTTGACGATGAAGCCAGAAGCCCGCAATGCGGAGCAATGGATGGTGTACCACAAGGCAGTGCCGCAAGTTGTCTTTACCGATAACGAGTTGCGCGGGAAGATGAAGGGGGCTGCTCAGCAGCGCTACAAGGCGCTGGAGGTAGAGCTGAAGGCATTTGATGGGTTGCGTCCTGCGCCGCTGAATGTGGCACAGACTGTGGCTGATGGTTCTCGTACTGCGCCGAAGACTTATGTGCTGCGAGGAGGCGCCTGGGACGGGCAGATGGAAGAAGTGCAGCCTGGCTTTTTGAGTATTCTTGATTCCAGCAATGTGAAGGTTGAGCCGGTGGGGGATTCGACGGGACGGCGTTCGGTGCTGGCCAATTGGCTGGCCAGCCCGAGCAATCCACTGTCGACCCGCGTGATGGTGAACCGGGTTTGGCACTATCATTTCGGTCGCGGGTTGGTGGGGACGCCGAGTGATTTTGGAGTGATGGGGGAACGGCCGTCGCATAAGGAACTGCTGGACTGGCTGACGGTGAAGTTTACCGGTGAGGACCAATGGAGTTTGAAGAAGCTGCACAAGCGCATTTTGATGAGTGCTACTTACCAGCAGAGTTCGCAGAGCCGGGCCGAGGCAGAGCGGATTGACCCGGAGAACAAGCTGCTGTGGAAGTTTACCCGTCGCAGGTTGGAAGGGGAGACGATTCGGGATTCGATGTTGGCAGCGGGTGGGATGTTGAACGCCAAGATGGGTGGGCCGGGGGTGTTTCCTCCTTTGCCGGATGGTGCGTTGCCGAAGGGCTATCAGTTGTGGAAGCCGAACACGGACCCGGAGGAGAATCAGCGTCGCAGTGTTTATGTTTTTGTGCGAAGGAATCTTCGCTACCCGATGTTCCAGAGCTTTGACATGCCGGATACGCATGAGAGCTGTGCGCGTCGCCAGGTGACTGTGACTCCGGACCAGGCGCTGGAGCTGATGAATGGCAAGTTGATTCTGGAGTGGGCGCGCGGTTTGGCCCGGCGTGTTGACAATGATCGCGGGATTGACCTGAAGACGAAGGCCGAGCGTGCGCTGCGGCTGGCCTATACGCGCAACCCCAAGCCGGACGAGATCGAGAGTGCAACGGCGTTTCTGCTGAGGCAGGAAAAGATTGTGGGGAGCCCGGAAGGTGCTCTCGAAGACCTCTGCCATACGTTGCTGAGCTCGAACGAATTTTTGTACATCAACTAGGAACCCACGCTATGAACCTTCGTAACCGTCGCCAGTTTTTGACCCAGGGTGGGAGTGGACTGGGGGCTCTCGCGTTTTCGTCGATGTTGGCCGCTGAGCGGGACTTGAAGCCGCATCATACGCCGAAGGCGAAGTCGGTGATCTTTCTGTTTATGGAAGGTGGCCCCAGCCATATCGATTTGTTTGACCCGAAGCCGAAGCTGAATGAAATGCATGGCCAGCCGATGCCGAAGAGTTTTGGCAAGCTGATCACGGCGATGGGGACGGGAAACAATTCTCTGATGGGATCGCCGAGAAAGTGGAAGCAGCACGGCCAGAGCGGCACCTGGGTGAGCGACTGGTATCCGCACATTGCCAATCATGTGGATGACATTGCCGTGGTGCGCAGTTGTGTGGCGGATGGGCTGAATCACGTGGGCAGCGTTTGTCAGATGAATACGGGGGACATCCTGGCGGGGCGGCCCAGTATGGGGGCCTGGGTGACTTATGGCCTGGGTCGGGCCAACGATAATTTGCCTGCGTTTACGGTGTTGATTGATGACAAGGATCCTCTGGGAAACACGAAGAACTGGAGTGCGGGTTTTCTGCCGGCTGTGCACCAGGGGACGCTGTTTCGGCAAGGGGAAACGCCGATTCTGAATACGAAGATGGCACCCGGGCATACGGCAGAGCGTCAGTTGAGCAAGATGGATTTTCTGGCGCAACTGAACCGGAGCTGGAGTGCTGACAAGGGTGAAGACTCTGAGCTGGATGCACGCTTAAAGAGCTATGAGTTGGCTTACAAGATGCAGGCTGCCGGGCCGGAAGCCGTTGACTTGTCGCAGGAAACGGCAGAGACGAAGGCGCTGTACGGTTTGGGGGATCCGGCGACGGAGACCTTTGGGCGGAACTGTTTGCTGGCGCGGCGTCTGGTGGAGCGTGGCGTGAGGTTTGTTGAGCTTTACTGTGGCTCTGGTAGCGGCTGGGATGCCCATACCGATATGGAAGGCAATCACGGCAAGTGGTGCAAGGCTTCTGACCAGCCGATTGCCGGGTTGTTGACGGATTTGAAGCGACGTGGATTGCTCGATTCGACATTGATTGTCTGGGGCGGGGAATTCGGGCGCACGCCGTTCAACGAGAAAGGCAATGGCCGCGACCACAACCCCTGGGGCTTTACGATGTGGTTTGCCGGCGGTGGCGTGAAGGGCGGACAGGTGATTGGTTCGACGGACGAGATTGGGCTACGCGCAGTAGAGCGGCCCTCGCACGTGCACGATGTCCATGCTTCGATCTTGTGGCTGATGGGGCTCGACCACAAGCGTCTGACCTACCTGCATAACGGCAGGGCAGAGCGGCCGACGATTGTGGCTGGCGAGACGATGATCCCCGAACTGTGGGGAGGAAGGCCAAAGCCAGTCTGATGTTGACTGAGTTTTTGCTTTTGGCCGTTGTCTCCCAAGCGAGTGATTTCTCGTATCGAGAGACGGATTTGATTCCCGGCACTACGACCGTAGACCGGCTGAAGCACATCTCGCAAAGAGACTTGCTTGAGGGAACCAAAGCCGATGCTGCGCGATGCGGCCCAGCTGCGATGTTGAATGCTTACCTCTTGCTGGGCGGAGACTGGACCCGCATTGCCAGGCGCCTCGGAGTGGGTGAGACGTTTACTTTTGAACACGTGCATCTGGCGCAGGAAGCGCTTTACAATCTCGCGAACCAGGACGGAGTAGCGGGCGTCTTTGGCGGATACCTTCCTGATTGGGGAGAGGATGGTGGTGCCTTTCGCGGCTGGAAGCTGAAGCCGAACGACGAGGCGCACCGCATATTCCAATATCTTGGCCTTGAGTTCTTTCCGCTCTACGGACCGACCAAAGACCAAATCACTCGCAAACAGCAGAGGGTAGAAGAGGTGTTGTCGGCAACCGAGGCGACTGTGCTGATTGTTGGTGTTGACGAGGAATTCAAAGAAGCGGTGAGCCACCCGGTAAAGCCGGGTGGGACCGCCAATCATTACACGCTGGCCTTCCGCCAAGGGAAGACCTACTTTATGCTTGACCCTTGGGCCAAGGTGGGGCAGTATTCGCTGCGGCAACTGTCGGACTCTGACGTCCGGATGATGTTGTTTGAAACCCTGAACCCGATCATCGCTGTCCGACTGAAGCGATAGTTGCTTACATGTACATGCCGCCATTGACCTTGAGGATGTGGCCGGTGATGTAGCCTGCGGATTCACTGGCGAGGAACGCTACTGCGGCGGCAATATCTTCAGACTGGCCGAAGCGCTTGAGCGGAATCACATTGAGCATCTTCTCTTTGACTTCGGCACTCAGACCGGCGGTCATGTCGGTCTCAATGAAGCCAGGGGTGATGGCGTTGACGGTGATGCCGCGTGAACCGAGCTCCTGGGCCAAGCTCTTGGTGAGCCCAATCAAGCCGGCCTTGGAGGCGACGTAGTTGGCCTGGCCGGGGTTGCCCATCTCTCCCACGACGCTCGCAATATTGATGATGCGGCCCCAGCGTTCTTTCATCATGCCGGGCATGACGCCCTGGGCGCAGAGGAAGGCACCGGTGAGGTTGGTCTGGATGACGCTGGTGAAGTCTTCGAGTTTCATGCGCATCGACAGGCCGTCTTTGGTGACACCTGCATTATTTACGAGGATGTGGATGGGGCCCACTTCGGCGATGGCCTTCTTGATGGCCTCTTGAATCGATTCCGGGGAGGCGAGGTCGATGACAGCCACATGGGCATCGCCGCCGCTTGCGCGGATCTCTGCGGCCGCCTGTTCGAGCTTGTCCAGGTTGCGTGCGGCCAGCACCACCTTGTGTCCGGCGGCGGCCAATGTCTTTGCACAGGCCAAACCAATTCCGCGGCTTGCGCCAGTTATCAATACAGTTCTCTTCGTCACCCTTCCATAATAAAAGGAGATGTCTTATCAGGATTTGTCCGAGTTCCTCTCCGCCCTCGACAAGGCGGGCGAGCTAAAACGTATCCCCTTTGAAGTCGACCCCCATTTGGAGATTACCGAGTTTGCGGATCGCGCCGTAAAAGGCGGCGGCCCGGCATTGCTTTTTGAGAAACCGAAAGGATCGAGCATCCCGCTGGCGATCAACCTGTTTTCGAGTGACCGCCGCATGGAGATTGCTCTCGGCGTGAATTCTCTCGATGAGATCGCCGAGCGCATTACTGAATATCTGGCGATGAAGATGCCCACCGGCCTGATGGGCAAACTGAAGATGCTGCCGATGCTGGCGGAGATGGGGAGCTTCTTCCCGAAGGAGGTATCGAGCGGGCCTTGTAAGGAGGTTATCCAGAAGGAGAATTTTTCGCTCGACGAACTGCCCATTCTGCATTGCTGGCCGCAGGACGGTGGCCGCTACATCACGCTGCCGCTGGTCTTCTCGAAGAATCCGAAGACGGGCAAGCGCAATTGCGGCATGTACAGGATGCAGGTGTACGATTCCAAGACCACAGGCATGCACTGGCAGCTTCACAAGCAGGGGGCCGACCATTACCGTCAGCTCCTGAAGGAAGGCAAGCAGACGCGCATGGAAGTGGCTGTTGCCATCGGTGCCGACCCGGCTACGCTTTACTCTGCCATTCTGCCGCTGCCCCCGGAGATTGACGAGATGATGGTGGCGGGGTTCCTGCGCTCGAAGCCGGTTGAGATGGTGAAGTGTGAGACGGTGGACCTTGAGGTGCCGGCCCAGGCTGAGATCGTGCTGGAAGGGTATGTTGAGTTGGGTGAGTTGCGCACGGAGGGCCCGTTTGGGGATCACACCGGTTACTACTCGCTGGAGGATGACTATCCGGTATTTCACCTGACTGCGATTACGCGGCGCAAGAAGCCGATCTACACGGCGACGATTGTGGGTCCGCCGCCGATGGAAGATTACTGGATGGGCAAGGCGATTGAGAAGATCTTTTTGCCGCTGCTGCGGATGCAGATTCCTGAGATCCGCGAGATGTCGATGCCGGCTGAGGGGGTGTTTCACAACCTGATGCTGGTGAGCATCCGCAAGGCGTATCCGGGACATGCCCGAAAGGTGATGCATGCCATCTGGGGCCTGGGGCAGGCGATGTTTACCAAATGCATTGTGGTGGTGGACGAAGATGTGGATGTCCGAAACTACTCTGAAGTTGCCTGGAGGGTCTTTAACAACATCGATCCGCAGCGCGATGTCGAGTTTGTGATGGGCCCGATTGATTCGTTGGACCACGCGAGCCGCTTGCCGAATTACGGCTCGAAGATGGGGATCGACGGTACGACGAAGTGGCCGAGCGAGGGCTTTACGAGACCCTGGCCGCCGGTCATTACAATGGACGCCCAGATCAAGGCCCGGGTAGACGCACTTTGGAAGCAGGCAGGTATGGATCGGATTTGATGAAAGTCCGGGTGCCTTTTTGCTAATCTAGAAAGGTACCTTCACGGTGCCCATAGCTCAGTCGGTAGAGCGCCGGATTGTGATTCCGGATGTCACGGGTTCAAGTCCCGTTGGGCACCCCAACCTCCCCTTAGCCGCCAGTCTGCTTCGGATTCCCCATTTTGAACGTCGATTTCTTTTTGCGGTTGTCGAACTTCTTGTAAACAGGAGGTTTGCTGGCCGGGCGTGCGACTGCTGGCTTCTTTTTGGCCCACGCGCTCTCGGGCAGGAGCAAACAGAGAAAGAGTGCGGCAAGGACGAATGCGAGAGTCTTCACAGGCCATCTATCGACCGTCCCGGACGCAAAGTTTATCCCTTGCCGTAAAAGGTCAGGGCTACTGCGCCGAGCACCATGAGAATCGCTAAGGCGTAGTTCCAGCGCAACGTTTCTCCCAGGTAAAGCCACGCGAAGCCGATGAAAACAACCAGGGTGATCGCTTCCTGCAAGATTTTGAGCTGGTAACCGCTCATCGTGGTGGAGCCGATTCGGTTGGCGGGCACCATCAGGCAATACTCGAAAAATGCGATGCCCCAACTGGCCAGGATCACCAGCCAAAGAGATCGATCCTTGAATTTCAAGTGCCCGTACCAGGCAAAGGTCATGAAAATATTGCTGGCAACCAGCAGCAATGGGGTAAGCCAGGGAGATTGCATCTCCCGATTATGACTAAACGCGCGGAGGAGTCGTGATGACTATGGCCTTGGAGATGCCGTTCGCAATGCCGCGGTAGGAGTGCGGGGCAGAGGAATCGAAGTAGACGCTATCGCCGACTTCCATCTCATACTCTTCATCCTGGTAGCGAATGCAAACACGGCCTTCGATAACGTGGAAGAACTCAGCGCCTTCGTGCATGTGCTCGCTGACTTCCTGGGTGCCACGCTCCGGGAATTCTGCCAGGTAGGCCTGCAGGCTTTTATCTTGTGCACTGAAGGCGAGGCATTCAAAGAAGTAGCCGGGGGTTGGGGAATCGCTCCGCTCGGGAAAGCGCATCCGCTCTCCAGCCCGAACCACACTGAACAAGCGCTTGCGGCGCTTGTCGGTGAAGAAATAGTCCAGGCCGACGTCGAAAACCATGGCAATGCGAGCAAGAGTAGGGAGAGTTGGCACCAGCTTGCCATTCTCCAACTGTGAAATCATCGAAGCCGACAGGCCCGTGTGCTTGCCCAGATCTACCAGGGCGATCTTCTTTTTCAGCCTGAGTTGACGGAGCTTATTTCCCAGGCCGTAGGAAGAAAGAATTCTTCGAATGGTTGCATCAGAGTTTTCAGCCATTTTTAAAGTATCTTTATTATCACTCGCGCCACCATTGGCTATTTGCGGTACGCTAAAAGTAGTCTCAGTTCCCTCTGGCGCTAGGTCGGAATTGCTGGTATATTCATTCATGTAGCGTAATATTTAGATCTGTGAGGATTTTAGCATGGTTCAAAACCGTCGGCAAGCCTACCAAGGGATCGCAGATGAAGCTCTGGTGGATCAGGCACAGAGCGGCAACGATGCTGCTTTTGCAGAACTGATTGAGCGTCATCAGAATTCCTGTCTGAAACTGGCACTTTCGATCCTGCGCGACAAATCGGATGCAGAAGATGAAGTGCAGAACGCCTGCTGGAAGGCTTTCCAGCATTTAGGGCAGTTCAATCGCGAAGCGAAGTTTTCCACATGGCTGACACGCATTGTGGTGAATCAGTGCCTGATGCGTCTGCGTCAAGCCAAGCGCGCCAAGTTGTTCTACATGGATGACACACAGGTTGGCGATGAAGTGGTAACGCTGGAACTGCGTGATGACAATCTCAACCCGGAAGAAGAGTTGGGACGCCAGGAAATCGCTGAAGCTGTGAAGCAGGAAATTGAACGTATTCCGCCATTGCTCCGCAAAGTTTTCGTGTTGCGTGATGTCCAGAACCTCTCGATGGAAGACGTAGCTGAACAATTGGGTATCAGCATTGCTGCTGCCAAGAGCCGTCTGTTGCGTGCTCGCCTGGAGTTGCGTACGCGGATGGCACGGCACCAGTCCAGTGTGGGAGCGGCTTCGCTCATTACTTCCTAAGGCTGGAAGATCGATTTGTTTTTTTGAGGCGCCTGCTTCGGAGGTTCAACGACCTTCGGGGCAGGCGCCTTTAGTTCTTGCAGGGCGAAGCGGACCACGCTCTCGAGCAAGGCAGCGCGGGGATAGTTGTTTTTGTCGAGGAAGGTTTTCAAGACGCCCCCCTTCATATTTTCGAGCGGCAGTGCCAGGGCAAAGTGGTCACTGCGCGCCGCACCCAGAATCATGGAACCTGGGACAATCGCGTCCTGTTCGGCCAACTGGGCGTCATTGCGTGGCGAGAAACTGTTCATGATGGTCCAGCTCTGCATCATGGCTTTTGATACTTTGTCCTGATCGGCAACGGCGGGGAGGGAGAAAGTGGGCACCACCGGATTGGGATACTGGGCCAGAAACTGCCTGCGCCGCTCGACCGAAAGGCTCTTGAAGCCATCGCTCAAATCGCCTTCACAGCCACCCTTGCCATTCACTTTGCCGAGCATGCCACTGAGGCGATCTGGAAGCGCGTCGGCTACGGGAGAGCCTCCGCTGGCCCCGGCGATGCTGACAAAGGCCGCCACCATGCCCTTCAGATCGGCTTCGGTGGCCAGGGCGGTCTGGATGTCCGGTGTGCCCTTGGAGTAACCCACCAGAATAAACTTGCGCTTGTCTTTGGCCCATTGTTCGCGAAGGTATTTGGCGATCTGTTTGGCATTGTCTTCGCTGGAATTATTGGGGATGTTGAGCAGGGCGGCATCGACACCCTGCTTGTCCTTCAGGTAGGCGCGGCCACGGTCGAAGGCGGGAGCGTCGGAGGCGCAACTGGAGAAGATGCCGGGAACTACAACCACTCGATAGTCGCGTGACATCGGCTTCAGCTCAACGCTGTTCTCGCTGAGAGTCTCAATGTATTCGTCGCAGGGGCCCCATTCTCCTCCGTCGGGATTCGTTTTTAGAACGCTACAGAAAAGGTCGGCGAAACGCACCGCATCGTCATTGCGCTTCTGCTCCAGGTAGGTGATCAGGGTGCGGCCGTCAGAGCGGAAGCTGCCGCCAGTGGCCGTGCGGGCCTCGAGCACGGGATTCTTGTGGGTCATGTAGGTCTTCTTGACCACGATGCCGCTCTCTTCGAGAGTTTGCCCGATGTAGTCGCGCTCTTTGTCGGTCTCAGGGTCAATCTTGTGGGTGATGCCCCCATTGCGCTGATCTTTTTCAAAGCCAATGTCGTGGGTACCTGCACCCACCCAGACGTCGGTTCCATTCACCTGAAAGGGAGCCCGCCAGATGCGGAAGTGATGCCGCTGCGCTACGACTACGAAGGGCACGGCATGGGCGAAGCCATAATCCTGGCTGCGGCCAAACATCATCAGCTCGCTCATCGGGATGGTCAGGTAGGCCTGCTTGGACATGCTGATCAGAATGGCGTTGATGACGGAGGACTTGACGCTTTTGTCGACCTGCACCCAGCCTGCCGTTTTGAGCGCACTCGTAACCGCGGCTTCTGTGCCGACAATCACGAAGTTCACGCGGTCGCCTTCATTGCCCTCGGCATCGACAACGCGCGTGGGGAGGCTGTCCAGTTGCGCCTGTGTGAGTTCGACAATCGGGGTGGCTTTGGCCTTGGTGAGCTCCACCGGGGCCTTGGTGACGCTGAGCTTGATGCGGTAGTTGCCGCTGCCGGATTCATTGGCTGTCAGATTGACATTCAAAAAGAGATTGCCACCCAGGGCCACTTCGCCGTCGCGTCTCGGCCCGACCAGAAAGGGTTGCGAGGTTTCACGATCTCCGATTTTTCCAATCAGTGCACCGCGACCGCTGGTATTGAGCGGTAAGGCGCGAATGAGATCACGGAAGCCGCGAGCCAGGCCGGCGGGGCCGCTTGGCTGTTCTTCGCCCTTCGCGCCGCGGAGCACAATCTCGCCACGGGCCTCAATGGTGTAGCGATCTCCCCGGTCGAGCTTGAGCCCGGTGTCGACCCACTTGGCCGTGGCCGGTAGAGTCAACTCGCGCTGGGTCTGTGCGTGGACCCCGACGGAGATAGCAAATAGAATGGCGAAGAACCGCATACCCCAACCTTACAACGGAGTGAATTTCCATGGGCTTGTACTATCCTTTGGAGGAATGAACGAGACTCCAACTCCAGTCATCCTCTTTGATGGTGTTTGCAACCTCTGCAATGCAGCTGTGCTTTGGGTCATCGACCATGACCCCAAGCAGATCTTTCGTTTTGCTTCGCTACAGTCGAAGGCGGGGCAAGATCTTGTCGAAGGCCTGGGTCCTTTGCCGGATAGTGTGGTGCTGGTGGATGAGGCGGGCGTTCACACGAGGTCGGAAGCCGCTTTGCGGATCGCGCGTCGGCTGGGCTTCCCCTGGTCGCTCGCTGTGGTTGGCTCGGTGTTCCCCTCGTTTTTGCGTGATGGACTGTACCGCTGGATCGCGCGGAACCGCTACAGCTGGTTCGGTCGTCGTGAGAGCTGCCGTGTTCCCTCTGCGGAGATGGCGTCGAGATTTCTTGATGCAGAGGAAGTGATTGCGGTTCCTGCTCCGGCTCCGCAGGCTTCGGCATCGGCGTCGTTCTGGCAGCGCTTCTTTTACGTTTACTTCATCCTGTATTGCTTCTCGTGGGTCCCACTGTGGCAGCGGGTCATTCCGGGGCTGAGTGCCACGCTGCTTGGAATTCCGATCACGATCTTTCCAAATGGGAGCGGCGATACTACTTACAACTACGTTCAGACGCTCTTTCATTTCGTAGTCGCGCTTGGGGTTGGTTTGCTCTGGCGCTGGTCGTTACCCAAGTGGTTTGGTGCGGCCATACATATCGCTTTGCGCTACTTTCTGGCTACCACTCTGGCTGGTTACGGTTGGGCGAAGCTTGTCCCGCTTCAATTCGGATCTCCCGGGCCTGCGAGTTTGTTGCGTTCCTTCGCGGATGCTTCCCCGATGGGATTGGTCTGGACGATGATGGGTGCCAGTACGCCGTATCAAATGTTCACTGGTTTCGTTGAGTTGGTGGCGGCGCTGCTGCTGTTCTTTCCTGCCACGTCGTTGCTGGGGGCCTTTCTTTCTGCGGCGATCATGCTTCAGATTGCCGCCTTGAACTATTGCTACGACATTCCGGTGAAGCTGTTTTCAACTCATTTGCTCTGGTTCAGTTGCGCCTTGCTGACACGGGATGCTCCACGACTGCTGGCCTTCCTGGTGCTGCGCATTCCGACAGAACCCATTCCGGTGGTTCAAATCAAGGTACCTGGCAAATGGTGGCCGCGCTTATTTTTAGTTGCCAAGGCCATGCTGGTGATTAACTTCCTTATTGTGGATGGATACTACAACTACCATGGCTGGCTGGCGCAGCAGGAGGCGATTGTCCGTTCTCCCTTCCATGGCTTCTATTCGGTGGAGGAGTATCAGGTAAGCACTGGCCAGTCGCGCTGGGTGCGCATTGGAATCACCGGCAATTACCAGTTAACAGCCTTGCTCGAATCGGGGGAAGCAAAGCGCTTTGCTTTGCAGCACCACGCAAGCCTGAAAGAGCTCAGTCTGACCGAACGGGGAAGCACGATCTCTACCACTGCCAAGTACTCTCACCCTAAGCTGGACCTGTTGCTGCTGGAAGCGCCTGGCTTCCGCGTGTTGCTCAAGAAGCAACCACCGTCATCGAGCCTGTTGCTTTCGAGAGGCTTCCACTGGGTTAGTGAGGTGCCCTTCAATCGATAAGGGGCTGGCCTTTTGAGCCAGCCCCTTGTTTACGCTTTCGGATTGCTTAGAAGAACATCTTCAAAGCAAAGCGGATTTCGCGTTCTCCGGTTGAGCCGAGAACTTCGGTATAGCCGTTGAGTGCGCGAATCGAACCATCGGCATTGCGGGTGAGGTTCGAGACGGTAGCACCGGGGTTATTGAAGCGGGGGGTGTTGGTGATGCCGAAAGATTCTGCGCGGAACTGCAGGCGAATCTTTTCGGTGACCTGGAAGTTGCGGAAGACGCTTGCGTCGAGCTGGAACGAACCAGGCCCGCGCAGGATGTTGCGGCCCGTGTTGCCGTAGCGTATTGCGGTGACAGGGGCAAAGGCGTTCGGGTCAAACCAGCTTCTGCCGGGGCCCACACCCTTGAGGATCTGGACTGTGGGAGAAACCTGATCAGCCGTTTGCGCATTGCCCGGCGCATTAAGCGAAGTGCCTGCCGTGCCCACCGTAAACGGAGTACCACTCATGATGCTCAAGACTCCGTTGGTTTGCCAGCCACCCAGCAGAATGGAACCGATGCCAGAAGTCATCATCTTTTGACCTTTGCCAAAGGGGAGTTCATAGACCGAGTACATCTGAAGGTTGTGCGGCCTATCGAAGCCTGCCAGGGCGCGATTGCGGCCCCAGAGTTCAGGCGAATTCCAGTTCACACCCGAGTCGTTGTTGTCGTTGAAGTTGATTGCCTTCGACCAGGTGTAGGAAGTGCCAAACAAGCCATTGGCACCCAACTGACGCCGTAGCTGCATCTGCAGTGAGTTGTAGTTGGAGGTGCTGAACGGTGTGTAGAGATTGATGGCTCCGATGCGGCCTGGATACTTGATGGCCAGTGCGCGGCCGGCGTTGCCGCTGCCGGGAACGAGAGCAGAGTTGATGTTGATGATCGCTGTCTGACGGATGGCTCTGGTGCCAACATAGCCAGCTTGCAGATTGAAGCCCATGCCGATTTCACGCTGGATGGTGAAGTTGAAAGATTGGATGTAGCCGCGGTTGAACTTGTCGGGGAAGGTAGTTGTGCCGACGGCGAGGGGGAGATCAATCACACCCTGGTTGAGCGAGGGTCCAACTACATTCGGGATGCCCGTACGCAGGGTGCCTGCAGCCTGGAAGCTGGTGGCGCCGCTGAACTGCGAGGAGATCGTGGCCGGGTAAGAGTCGCGCATACGACGGAAGGAATCGGGATCGATGCTGATGCCGTATCCGGCGCGAATGACTGTCTTTTCGTCAGCGCGATAGGAGATGCCCAGGCGTGGTGCCAGTTGGCCCAGACCCACATCGACGCCCGTATCGTTTGGCGTGGAGCCGACACCGCCTACAAGAACCTTGTCGGTCGCCGGGTCATAGCGCTCACCGCCGCGGTGATCGCGCGTGGCAAAGGGATACTTCTCATAACGGACACCGAAGTTCAAGGTGAGCTTACGATTCACCTGCCAGTTATCGCGCACATAAAAACCATAGCCCGGCATACGCACTGCGGCCGGGTTGATGTACTGCACGTCTTTGCCCAAGCCCTGGGCCTGGCCGAGAAGGAAGTCAGCGAAGCCGTTGAAGGCGTTTGAGGCGGGGGCACCAGGGGCGTTGAGGACGGTCAGGCCGCCGGTGAAGTTGAAGCCGCCGCGCGGGCCAAAGGCCGCCTGCGGCTGGAAGTGGTTGATCGTGTAATAGGTGTAGTCGCCACCGAAGCGGATCGAGTGTGCACCGCGAATCCAGCTCAGGTTCGCAGTGGCGCTGTATTGGTTATCGCGGAACAGAAAGGGATTGGAGACGTTCGGATTGCCGATGGCAGAGAAGCCTGAGATGTTGAAGCGGGGATAGCCTCCCTGCAGGCGGTCGGTGCCGTTGGTGCCGGGGATCTTGAGTTCGTCGAGACCGTAGTTCTTGTCGATGTCGATGTTTTCAGCCGAGATCCGTTGGCGGGTGAAACCGATATTGCCGTCAAACAGCACACGGGGCGAAATCGTATAAGTGCCGCCAATGGCTGCTGTTTGAATGAAGCCAGGGGCGTTGCCGGGTTGGCCACCGGTCAAAGCATCACCAAGAGCTTTATCGAGCGAAGGAGGATCAAAGATATCGCTGGGGGAGAAGCTGTAGCGTGCAAAGACCGAGGTCTTCTCGTTCGGGTTGTAGTTCACCTTGAAGTCGGCGTTATCCCGGTTGAAGATGTAGGTGCCAACGGCCTGGTAGTTGCTGGGGAAAACTGGCTGATTGGGAGTTGGAATCAAGCCCGTCATGATGACCGATGCCGGATCGAAGCGGCTGCTGGGAATTTGATTGTTCGGGAAGATCGTTCGCGCGACACCATTGCCGGTGCCGGTGTTGGGGTCGTAGATGTTGGTGCCGGTTGCCGCGAAGTTTCCCTGGCGGAGGTTCGCGTCGGGCACTGTGCGGAAGGCTGAGGCAAAGCGGCGGCGTGTGGTGCGTTCCCAGTTGGAGAAGAAGAAGAGCTTGTTCTTGACGATGGGGCCGCCGAAGGTGCCGCCGAATTGATTCAGAAGGTTCTTGGGGAGCTGGTTGCCGTTGAAGAAGAAGTTGCGGGCCTGCACTTTGCTGTTGGTGTGGTACCAGTGGCCTGAGCCGTGATACTCATTGGTTCCTGACTTGATCGTCACGTTGATGGCTGCGCCACCGGCCATGCCCTGCTCGGCGTCAAACGAATTGGACACCAGGTTGACGGCTTCAATGGCTTCTGCCGGGGGCACATAGGCGATGATGTGTGGCAACCAGGGGTAGCTGACGGTTGCGCCATCGATGCGCGTGTTGTTGTTGGAATAGGAAGCACCGTTGACGTTGGAGCCAAGCGCGCGCTGCGGGTTGCCAGCGTCGGAGTGCAGTTCGGCGGGCGGCGAAAAGCCGGGCAGCAGCTTGTAAAGGTTTTGGAAGTTACGGCCCTGCGAGCCGCTAAAGGGGAGATTGACCACTTGTGATTTTGAGATCACATTGTTGACGTCGGCCCGGTCGGTCTGCAGCGAGAGTGCCGAAGCATTGATCGAGATACTTTCAGCGACTGCGGCTACCTGCAGCTTGACGTCCAATCGGCGCACGTTGTTGGTTTCAATCTTGATGCCTTCCTGCGTGACGGTGCTGAAGGCAGAAGAGGTAATCGTGATCTTGTAATTGCCAGCCTGGAGATCGTTGAACTGGAAGGCTCCGCGTTCATCGCTATTGGTTTGGCGAGAAACACCCGTCGCCTGATTGACTACTTCGATCTTGCCATTGGGCACAGCAGCCCCCGAAGCATCGGAGAGCGTACCGGTTAAAGAACCATAGAGAACCTGGGCATCACTTTGGAATGCACTCAGTAAGATGAGCGCGAGGGAACTAAGCAGACGACTTGGCTTAAGCAACATGGCCCCATCATATGCCATCTTGCCGGGCTAAGCGAGGTAGAAGAGGCTGAGCCTGGGCAAACCAGAATCTTCGAGCAGGCGTTGGTCGAGGAATTTCTTTTCAATCATCATCAGTTCTGCCGCAGCCATTTTGCCGCGGTAGGGCTTCAATTGCGATTCCAGTTGCTTGCGTACGTGCAGGATTTGCTCTTCGCTTTGGCGGCTGCGCGCGATGGCAACCATCTTTTCTTCGAGCGCTGTGAGTCGCTGTTCGAGCTCTTCCAGTTTGTCCATCCAGCTTTCGCATTCAAGGGCCAGCCCTTGCAGGGCGCTGCGAATTTCGTCAAAGCCGGCCGGGAGTTTGTCGCCGTTTTCGTTGAGGTAACGAGTGAGCTCTGGCGCTGCGAAGGGCGCTTCTACCACCTTCGATTCCCTCGGGTTGTCAATCCGCTTGGCCTCTTCCATGATGGCCTGCGAGCAATATGCGATGGAGTTGACCTGGCCGGACTTTGACTTCTTCGTGTGCCATTTCTCAAACGCTCTGTCGATGCCTCGCAATACTGCTTCGAGAGGAATGCCAGAATCTTTCCAGGTTTCAATGAGAGCCCAGTCGAGGGGTGACAACAAAAAGAGCCCTGTGCCTCGTGCAGCCTGGAAGTGCTCTTCGATCTCTGTGTAGTAGTTGAAGTAATTGAAAGGTTCAGCGGGCTGCATTGCGTTCCCAAATGATTCTTACGCCTTCGAGAGTGAGCTCTTCATCGACCAGCTTGAGATGCTTCGAACCGCTGACCATGAGCTTGGCTTGCCCGCCGGTTCCAACCACCTTGGTTGTCGGCCCCAGTTCTGCGAGCAATCGATCGAGAATGCCATCAATCGAACTGATGGTGGCGTAGTAGAGGCCGCTTTGAATGCAATCTACGGTGTTCTTGCCAATGAGTTCTTTGGGTTCTCTGAAGTCAACCAGCGGCAAGCGTGCTGCTTTTTCAAACAGGCCGCTGATCGCAATGCCGATGCCAGGGCAAATGATGCCGCCAACGAAGTCGCCCGATGCGCTTACGACGTCAAAGTTGATGGCGGTGCCTAGATCGACCACCACGCAGGGGCCGCCGTACTTGTGAAAGGCCGCTGCTGCGTTGGCCAGACGGTCTGCACCTGCTTCGCGCGGGTTATCGATGGCGACCTTCAGTCCGAGGTCGACGTCGACAGAGACAAAGATCGGGTCGCAGCGAAAATACCGTTTCGACATCTCAGCCAATTGACGGTCGAGCGGGGGAACCACGCTGGCGATGGCGACGCCGTCGATGATGCGGGCGTCGAGTTCTCCGACGCGAAAGAGGCTGCGCAGGCTGATGCCCCATTCATCGGCGGTCTGTTCGCGGATCGTTCTCAGACGCCAACTCGCAATGAGTTTGTCGCCGTCGAAGACCCCTACCGTCACGTTCGTATTGCCAGCGTCAATTGCCAGAAGCATGGTTAGTTTGCGGGTCTGACGCTGCCGGCGTAAACCGTCTGGCGTGTCCCGTCCTCTTTCCGGATTCGCAAGAATCCAAACTCATCCAGTCCATCCGTCACACCCTCAAGAATAGTCCCATCCAGATCCACTTGAACCCGCCTGCCGAAGACATAGCTGGAGGCTTGTGCGAATAATCTCAACACCCCTTCACGCCCTGCCTGCATGCAGGCAGCGACAGGAGCTTCCAGCAACGCAAGTACGTCTTGTGGAGGAAACACTTTCCCTTCGAGCAATCGCAATGAAGTCGCCGGGGTTCGCAATCCTGCCGGGAAGGACGTCTGGTTCAGATTCACTCCAATGCCCGCCAGTACGGCCCCGTATTCGAGCCGAGCGAGAATGCCACAGAGTTTTTTGCCGTCACAGAGAATGTCATTCGGCCAGCGAATATCGAGCGGTGCGGCAACGAGTGGCGCGAGGGCATCAACGACAGCCAGGCCCAAGCCGAGGGTGACGCAAGGGAGGTCTGAGGCGGAGACATCGAAGCGAAGGATGAAGGTGCAGTAGAGCCCGTCTCCCTTCATGCTCAACCATTCCCGGCCTTGTCGCCCCTGGCCGGCAGTCTGTTCGAGAGCGGCAACCACAGTGCCATGCTCAGCACCCTCTGCCGCCAGTCGCGCGGCTTCTGTCATCGTCGATGGCAGGGATTCGTGCCAGTGCACTCGACTCATAGCAGTTCGAGGCGGAAGTTTAAGTCCTTTGAAATCGCCGAGTGGGTAATCGCTCCACTCGAAACGAAATCAGCACCTGCTTCGGCGTAGGCACGAACACTGGCGAGCGTCACTCCGCCAGAGATTTCACAACTGGCTCGCCCGGCAATGTAGGTGATCCATTCTTTGGCTTCGGCTGGGGTCAAGTTGTCGAGCAGCAATCGTGTGGCACCGTTGGCAAGGGCTTCATCGAGTTCGGCCCTGGTGCGTACTTCAATCTCAACCGGGAGGCCGTGGGGCAGGGAAGCCTCGAGTGCCTGCCTGACTCCGCCTGCTGCCGCGATGTGATTGTTTTTGATCAAGACCGCATCAAACAGGCCCATGCGGTGATTGGTGACCCCACCGGCTGCTGCAGCCAGTTTCTCCAGGCGGCGCAAGCCCGGCGTAGTCTTGCGGGTATCGAGAACCTTGCAAGGGGTGTGAGCGACTTCTGCGGCAAACTGCGAAGCCAGGGTGGCGATGCCGCTAAGCCGCTGCATGAAGTTGAGTGCGGTGCGCTCGCACTCAAGTAAGGTTGCCGCGAGGCCCTCTACTTCGGCGATGACCTCACCGTCCGCGCAGTGCTTTCCGCTTGCCGCAAAGAGTCGTAACTCATCGACTCCGCCTCTGCATTCGAAGATGAGCGGCAACAGTTCAATGCCAGCCAGCACCATTGCGTCCCGCGCGTGAAACTTGCCTCGGGCCTTGCGGCCCTCCTGCACGGTGAGCCTGGTAGTGATGTCACCGTTGCCGATGTCTTCGGCGAGCGCCCGTTCGACGGCGTCGTAGATTTCGGGATGTTCCCAGCTAGAGGCCACCGAGCGCCTCACGATTCTTGGCGAGCTGCGCTTCGTATTCTCCGAGCTTGGTTTTCATGCCGTCGACGATATGAGCTGGCGCTTTGCCGATGAACTTCTCGTCCCCGAGTTGGCGCGTGGTGTTGGCAATTACTTTTTCGAGCTGTTCGATTTCTTTTTCCAGCCGTTTGCGCAGCGCATCGGCCTGGCCCGCGGGGGCCTGCAAGGCGAGTTGCACACCCTTGGCCTCGGGAACCAACTCAAAGCTGAGCTTCACGCCGGCAAGTCGACGGAAGACTTCAGCCTGGGCTTGCAGTACTTCAAATTCCTTGCCATTGCCGCGCAGGATGCCTTCGATTTCCTGCTTCGGATCCATTTGCTTGGCCGCCTTTTCGTTGCGGGTGCGCCGGATTTCCTCCTGCAGAATGCTCATCTCGCGCTCGGCTTCGGAGTCTTCTTGCGCCACATCGTAGACCGGATACTGCGTTACAGAGACGCTGAGAGGCATGCCTTCGCTGCGCAGCCGCTGCCACAGTTCTTCGGTGAGGAAGGGCATTGCGGGGTGGAGCAAGCGCAGCGCCTTCTCATAGGTGCTCAACAGATTGGCCCAGATGGAGTTGCGATTCTCTTCATCATTGAAACGCAGCTTGATCATCTCGATGTACCAATCGCAGAAGTCATCCCAGAAGAAGTGCCACATGGTTTGCGCGGCTTCGTGGTAGCGATTCGCCGCGATGGCGTCATTGCAGGCTTTGGCGGCTGAGTTCAGACGGGCGCTGATCCAGCGTTCTTCGAGAAATTGCGGGGTGGCCGCCGTGGGCACATGCGGCTCGATCCCTGCCTTCTCCATATTGAGAAACAAGAAGCGAGAAGCATTCCAGATCTTGTTGGCAAAGCCGCGGGAGCTGGGCAGCTTGTCTTCGGTCCAGAGAATGTCCGAGCCCGGTGTGCAGGCCGTCAGCAGGGCCATGCGCACGGCATCGGTGCCATACTTTGCCGTGATCTCCAGCGGGTCAATCGTATTGCCGCGCGTCTTCGACATCTTCTTGCCCTGCGCATCACGCACGATGCCGTGGATGTGCACATGACGGAAGGGCACCTCCCCCATGAACTCAATGCCGAGCATCATCATGCGCGCGCACCAGAAGAAGAGAATCTCGTAGCCCATGATCATCAGCGTCGTGGGGTAGTAAGTCTTGAGATCTTCGGTTTGCTCTGGCCAACCGAGAGTCGAGAAGGGCCAGAGGCCAGAGCTGAACCAGGTGTCCAGCACGTCTTTGTCTTGCACCAATTGATCACTGCCGCAATGCACGCAGTGAGTGGGTGTTTCTCTTGCTACAGTGGCTTCGCCGCAAGCCTGGCAATGCCAGGCCGGGATGCGGTGTCCCCACCAGAGTTGTCGACTCACGCACCAGTCGCGGATGTTGCGCATCCAGTGGAAGAACACCGTGCGGCTTTGCTCGGGCTCAATGGTGGTGCGACCGTCCTCAACCGCAGCAATAGCCTTCTCGGCCAGCGGCTTCATGTTCACAAACCACTGCTTGGAGACCAGCGGCTCCACCACGGTTTGGCAGCGCTCACACTTGCCCACGCTGAGCTTGTGCGGTTCAATCTTTTCGAGTAGGCCGAGGGCCTTTAACTCTTCGACAACCTTTTTGCGTGCCTCATAGCGATCGAGGCCGGCATAAGCGCCACCGTTGGCGTTGATCTTTGCGTCCTCGCCGATCACTTGAATCTGCGGGAGCTTGTGGCGCTGCCCGGCTTCAAAGTCGTTCGGGTCGTGGGCCGGCGTTACCTTGACGACGCCGGTGCCAAACTTCGGGTCGGCCATCTCATCCAGGATGATCGGGATCTCACGATCCAGCAGCGGCAACTTCACCATCTTGCCGTGCAGGTGGAGGTAGCGTTCATCTTCAGGATGGATTGCCACAGCCGTATCGCCAAGCATCGTCTCTGGACGCGTGGTCGCAACGATCAGGAATTCCTCGGTGCCGATGACGGGGTACTTGATGTGCCACAAGCTGCCGTCGCTCTCGTCGTGCTTCACTTCGAGATCAGAGAGAGCCGTGCCGCAGCGTGGGCACCAGTTCACCATGCGTTCGCCGCGATAGACGAGGCCCCGCTCATGCAAGCCGCAGAACACTTCGCGCACCGCACGGGACAAACCCGGATCCAGGGTGAAGCGCTCTCTGGTCCAGTCGCAACTGACGCCTACCGTTTTCATCTGACGGACGATGGCGCCGCCGGATTCGGCCTTCCATTTCCAGACGCGCTCTTCAAAGGCGTCACGGCCGAGGTCATGCTTGGTAAGGCCCTCTTTGGCCATCTGGCGCTCGACCACCATTTGCGTGGCAATACCGGCATGGTCTGTGCCCGGCAGCCAGAGCGTGTTGAAGCCGCTCATGCGACGCCAGCGCACCACCATGTCGATCATGGTGTGCTCCAGCATGTGGCCCATATGCAAGTTGCCCGTGACATTGGGCGGAGGAATGCAAAGGCTGAAGGGCTCGGCCTTGCTGGTTGCATCTGCCGCGTAGAGACGCGATTCTACCCACCACTCAGCCCAGCGCGATTCAAATCGCTGGGGCTCGTACACTTTTTCGAATTCCATGGAAACCTTTAGTTTAGTACTCTTGAGTCAGCACTAAGAACGATTTGGGTACGCAGTCCCTTTCTTGGAGAGAGGAGATACATATGGCCGCAAATCGTGGGGATTCGTCCCGCTTTCACCGTCGTCGCAAAGAATTTGCCCGCAAGCGCGAAGCAATTCGTAAATTGCGAGCAGAATTGCTAGCTGCCGCTGCCGCCAAACAGGCGCAGTAGCTGATTCGGAAGCTCTGCCGGATCCTCTACCCGGATCGCGGTAAAGCCTGCGGCTTTGGCGCTCGCCAGGCCGGCATCCGAATCCTCAAATACCAAAGGCCGCATCACGCCGAGTCTTTCTGCTGCCAGCAGATAAGGTTCCGGATGCGGCTTTAGATTTTGCACTTCATCTCCAAAGACAGAGGCGCGGAAGCGATGGCGCACAGCAAGAGCCTCGAGCACTGGCTCTACCTCCAGCTTGTAGCTGGAAGTGACCAGGCCCATCGGCAGGCTTTCAAACTGTAGCAGAAAGTTGCGAACCCCTTCTGTCATCGGGGGTGCGGCCAGCATACGGTCTCGCAGCAGTTCTTTCTTGCGCGGGTATTGGGCGTACAGCTCTTCGAAGTCCAGGCCCACTTCATCGGCCAACTGCCGGATCATCGCCTTGTCGGAGACCCCAATGCAATTGCGGCAGTATTCGTCCCAACTCAGTTGCAGGCCGAAGGGGGCAAGAATCTGCTTCCAGGCCTCAAAGTGGATGGGCTCGCTGTCGACCAGCGTCCCGTCAAAATCAAACAGAATGGCGTCGTATTGCACTATTCTGATCTGAGCACAGTCAGCGGGTCGGCTTTAGCGGCTCCCAGCATGGGCACCAAGGCGGCCACCAGTGCGGCGACAGCGAGTACGCTCACGGCCAGCGCAATGCTCATGGGGTCTGAGGCTTCCACCCCGAACAGAAACTTCTTCACCGTCATGCCCAGGCCCGCTACTAGCGCCAAGCCGATGGCAAAGCCCAGCCCCAGGATCAGGCTGGTTTCACGCCAGACCAGTTTCACAATATCGATACGATTGGCACCCAAGGCAACCCGCAGCCCGAACTCCGACAGGCGCTGAGACACAAGGTAAGCGAGAACACCATAGAGCCCCGCTGCGGCCAGCGCGAGGGCCAGCCCTGCCATCACCGATAGCAGTTGCGAGCGGAATCGTGGTGCCGCCACGCTTTCTTCAATCATCGAGTTCATGGTGATGGAGTTCACGGCAATGTCGGGGTCGCGCTTCAGGGCGATTTCCCGAACCAGCGCGGAGACGGGTTTGGGGTCGCCTTTGGTCCGAATCGCAATCTGCATTTCATTGGCGTAGAAGGGATGCTGCTTGTAGGGCATGTACAGCTCCGCCGCGTTCTGTGCGGCAGGCCCATCATGACGGACATCTCCTACGACACCGACGATGATCATTGGCTTGGGGCTGTCGAGCCCGCACAGGATCTTCTGCCCGATCGGGTCACTGTTTGGGAAGCTTCGCCTGGCGAGCGACTCATTGATGATTGCCACAAAGGGCTTGTCGTAGGCGTCGTTCTCGCTGAAGTCCCGGCCTTTCAGCAGCGGGATTCGCATCGCGGCAAAAAAGCCCGGGGTGTTGATGCGGAAGCCAGCCTCCGGTGCCTGATTACTATCTTTGGGCCAATCATCCTGCCCCACGACATAAGCGCCATTGGAGCCGTATTTGCCCGTGGGCATGCCCATGATGGCGCTGGCGGATTCCACCTGCGGGGCCTCGCGGAGCGTGCGCAGCATTTCCTGCAGTGTTCCGGCTGCGGCAATGTGGTCCTCCAGATTCCGCGCCGGGATGTGCGTATAGCTCACCAGTACATTCTGCGGATCGATTCCCAGATTCGTCGACATCAATTTGGTCATGCTGCGCACCAGCAGGAGCGAGCCACAAAGCATGACGAGAGAGAGGGCCACCTGCCCAATTGCCAGACTACGCCGAAACCATCCGCTACCCGTCCCGAGCATGCCTTTTTGTCCAGCACTCTTGAGGGCTCCCGTAAGGTCGATTCGCGACACCTTCCAGGCCGGATACACGCTGAACAGCAAGCTCGAAATCGTAGCGGCGATGGCAGCAAAAAGGCCAACGCGCCAATCCATGCTGGCTGGCATCGTAGTGGAGACAAGCTCCAGTGCAAATGACGCAAACAAGATTCCAACCAGGGCGCTCGACAGGCCAAGCCCCAGGCTTTCCGAAACGACTTGACCCACAATGCGTATGGAGCTGGCACCGAGGGAGGCGCGCACGGCAAACTCCCGCTGCCTCGCTTGTGCCTGGGCCAGCAGGAGGCTGGAGACATTAGCGCAAGCAATCAACAGCAACAGGCAACCCGCGGCAAAGAGCAATGACAAGGTCTCGCGGTAGGGGGCGGCTGCCTGCTCCTGAATCCCGATCAACCCCACGCTACGATTCCGATTGGTTTCCGGGTACGCTGCCGCCAGACGCTGTGCGATGCCATCCATTTCTACCTGCGCTGTCTCGATGGGGACTTTCAGTCGGCCGACCGCGCGGAAGTTATTGGCGCTGCGGTTCTGCTTGCTGGCCGAGTTGTCGTCGAGCATCCAGACACTCGCCTTGGCGGGGAACTGAAAGCCTTCCGGCATCACGCCGGCAATGGTGAGAATGCGCTGGTTGATCTTGACGGTTTGCCCCAGTGCTGCGGTGCTGCCTCCCAATTGTTGCTGCCAGAAGCCATGGCTCACCACAACCGAGTTTTCATCCATGCGTCGACCGATTTTGGGTTCGGTCTCAAAGACATCCAGAAACTCGCTGGAGACCCAATAGACTTCGCTGAAGATGCCCTTGCCGTTGACTGTCAGTGCGAGTTCGCCTCCATTGAAGCGACCCATCGCCGCAAAGGATTTCGATTGGTCATGCCAATCCTGCCAGTTGGGGCCGGAGACGTTATTGCGCAATCCCAGCTTCGGCAGCCTGGTCATCAGACGGACAATCTTGTCGCCGTTCGGATAGGGCAGCGGCTTGAGCATCAGCGCGTTGACCACGCTGAAGATGGAAACCACGGCGCCGATGCCCAGGCCGAGAATCAAAATGCAAAAGGCAGCGAAGGCAGGCGCGCGCTTGAACATGTTTACTGCAGCGAGAGCGAATTCAGAATGTTGTCGAAATCACGCTGCGCGTTTTGCATCTGCCGTTCGGGTGCGATGAAGACCATGTAGATCATACCGCCGCGATGCTCGAGCGTTACAACGGTATCGATTTCGTTTCCGCCATCGAGCGGAGACTTCGATACCAGACGCGTCACGAAGATGTTGCGCCCGTTCACTTGTGCCTGATTGATCTGCGGTTGGTTCCGCCCCATCGAGGGGTTCTGTTGCATGACCTGCTGGATCAGCTTCTGAGTATCCTGCCTGAAGTCAAAACGACCGTCATCATCTTCATAGCGGGCCAGGATGACGCCCAGGCCGATCTGTGTGGCACCATTGTTCTCCTGCTTGATGCCCTCGCGCGGGGCCAGAGTAACGGTAGGAGCATTCGGTTCTCCCAGGCCTAGCCATTGGCCGGGGTAGCTGATTTTGAATCCATCGCCAGTCCAGGTGCGGCTGCCATCCTGGTTTTGTGGCGGCTGGGTGGGCGCTTGACCGCCCTGGGCGGGCCGCTTCTTGGGGGCGGGCAGGCTTGCGGCGAGCTGCTTCATCTTTTGAAACTTACCGGTGTCGGCGTTGAAATTACGCTGCGGCAACAAGGTGACTTCTTCGCTGACGTACTTCACACGGTTGCCCGGATTGGGATGTGAGGAAAAGAAGTCTGGACCACTTTTGCCGCCGCCGGACTTGGCTTCAAGGGTTTCAAAAAAGCGCGCCATCTCAATCGGGTTGTAGCCGACCTGCGCCATCATGCGTGTGCCAAGCAGGTCTGCCTGTTGTTCGGCACCGCGAGAAAATTTCATCAGCAGCCCATTGGCACCGAGGCCAACTCCCAACTGCGTCAGCATGCCAGCGATGCCACCCTTTGCCTGGCCATAAGCACCGGCCAGCATAGCCGGGATTTGCAGCATGTAGCTCCGGCTGACCTGATTGGTGGAATGGCGCAGGGCAATGTGCGCAATCTCGTGCGCAACAACACCCATCACCTGGCCTTCGTTTTCGGCGTTCAGAATAATCCCGGTATTGATGTACACCGGACCCCCAGGAAGCGCAAACGCATTGATCGAAGGGTCATTGACCACCTTGAAGACAAAGGGGAAGCCATTCGCCTGTGGCTGCGCAGCAATCTTCTGTCCCAGGGCGTTAATGTAATCCGTCAGCGGCCCGGGGCCCAGCACTTCTACCTGCTGCTCAATTTCCTTTGCGTATTCCCTCCCCATTTGGATGTCCTGGTCTTTTTTGAAGAAGTTCATCCCGGGTTTAATCTCTCTGAGCTTGGCCGCCTGGCCAAACAGGTGCACGGTACAGACGAGGGTTGCGAGCAGAATTCGAGTAGACATAAGCTTGACAGTTATAATATTCCCATGAAGCCCACCGAAAAAATATGGCACAACGGACGCTTGATCAACTGGCAGGATGCAACCATCCACGTCCTTAGCCACGTCGTCAGCTACGGGAGCGCCGTCTTCGAGGGTGTTCGCTGCTATGAGACGAAGCAAGGGCCTGCCGTGTTTCGTTTGAACGAACACGTTCGCCGCATGTTTGATTCCGCGAAAATCTACCGGATGGACATGAGCCAATTCACCCAGCAACAGATCGCCGACGCGATGATCGAGCTGGTGCAGGTCAACAAGATGAAGAGCTGCTACTTCCGCCCCATTGTTTTGCGTGGCTACGGAGTGATCGGCGTCAATGGAACCGGCAATCCCACCGAGTGCTACATCGCTTGCTGGGAATGGGGCAAGTACCTCGGCCCCGAGGCGATTGCTGAAGGCGTTGACGTGTGTGTCTCCAGTTGGAATCGCATGGCACCCAACACCCTGCCCGCCCTGGCCAAGAGCGCTGGCAACTACAACAACTCGCAGTTGATCAACATGGAAGCGAAAGTCAACGGCTATTCCGAAGGCATCGCACTCGATGTGAATGGATACGTCAGCGAAGGGTCAGGCGAAAACATTTTCGTGATCCGCGATGGCGTGATCTACACGCCGGCCCTGGCCACCAGCGTGCTCCCCGGCATCACGCGCGATAGCATCGTCAAGATCGCCAAGGGGTTGGGCTACACGGTAGTGGAAGCTGGCGTTCCGCGTGAGTTGCTCTACGTGGCCGACGAAGTGTTCTTCACCGGCACCGCTGCTGAAGTGACGCCGATCCGCAGCATTGATCGCATCACGATCGGCTCTGGACGCAGAGGACCCATCACCGAGAAGATCCAGACAAAGTTCTTCGGCATTGTGGATGGTTCGTTGCCGGATGAATTTGGTTGGTTGACGGCGGTACCGCAAGCGGTCGCCGTTTAGGAGGGATTAGATCGGATCGCTGCTCCCTTTCACTGGCTGGCCACCTCCCCCGAGATTCTCCAGCCTGCGTTAGTGAGCAGCGACGATCTTGCTCAGTTTTAGCAGCCGCACCCGGACTCTGGCAAGGAGAAAAGGTGCGGCTGAAGCGTTTTTGCACCGTTTTTATTTCGATTGTTTTGATAGGCTTAGCGGCCAGATACTGTGAGTAAGGTGTGAATAAAACACGATGAGTACGAAATGTTTTGGTCTGGATTACCGTACTGGCCAGCCTATACGAGTGGATTTTGGTTTGGCCATCGAGGCTGTAGATGACTGGGTCGGCCCCAGCGACCACATCGACACCTGGATTGCCCCCGCCTTTATTGATCTGCAGGTCAATGGATTTGCTGGTGTCGATTATTGTTCTCCCGATTCTTCGATGGAAGAAATTGGGCGATCCATCCGCGAGCAATTTGCTACTGGAGTTTCTCGTCTTTACCCCACCGTGATCACCGGCTCAGAAGCCGATATGCAAGGTGCCTTTCGCAATCTGGTCAAAGCCATGGAGACTTTGCCGGAAGGCGCTGCGCTGGAGGCGATTCACGCCGAAGGCCCTTTCATCTCCCCAGAAGATGGGCCCCGGGGTGCACATCCCCTGCGCCAATGCCGTCCGCCCTCGCTCGAGGAATGGAAGCGGATGCAGGATGCAGCCTCCGGCCACATCCGCCTGCTCACGCTCTCCCCTGAATATGAAGGCACTCCGCGCTTTATTGAACAAGTAGTGGGTGAAGGCGTGGTGGTGAGCATCGGCCATACCAAGGCAACCACGGCGCAAATTGCCGACGCCGTCTCTGCCGGCGCGACGATGTCAACCCATCTTGGCAATGGCTCGCACGGCATTCTGCCTCGCCACCCCAACTACATCTGGGACCAATTGGCAGAAGATAAACTCACAGCCAGCTTTATTGCCGACGGCATTCACGTCCCGGCGAATTTCCTCAAGGTGGCCATACGGGCCAAAGGCATTGAGCGCAGCGTGTTGGTGACCGATGCGGTGATGCCTGCTGGGTGTGAGCCCGGCGACTTTGCGCTGGGCGAAATGAATCTAACGCTCCACCCAGGAGACAAGGTGACTCTGAAGGGCAGCAATCAACTGGCAGGCTCTGCGCTCAAAATGCATGTCGGTGTTTCCAGGCTGATGAGTCTTGCGGGTTTGTCCTTGCGAGATGCCGTAACGCTGGCGACAACCAATGCCGCACGGGTCGGTCGCGTTGGTGGCCGCATGCGCGGTCTCAACCCGGGAGAGCGCGCCGACCTGGTGGAATTCAAGCTGGATCCGGCAACGAAGGCTCTCAGCATTGAACGTACCTGGCTTTCCGGTAAGTTGGTTTACGAAAAGAATTAATCGCCATGGACCAGCTCTTCTCCATCGCCAACACAAGCGTCCTGCCCTGCTGGTTGCTGCTTGTGCTTGCTCCGCGTTGGCGCTACACGCACTGGATCTGCGCCCTTGCGATGCCGATTGGGCTTGGCCTTCTCTACTCCTGGCTGCTGTCGGCCGGCTTGGGTGAGGGCGGCTTCGGAAGTCTCGCTGAGGTGATGAAGCTCTTCAGCCAGCCCCGCGCTGTTTTTGCGGGCTGGGTGCATTACCTCGCCTTCGATCTCTTTATCGGAGCCTGGGAAACCCGTGATGCCATGCGATTGGGGATTCCTCGTTGGGCTCTGGTTCCCTGCCAGATTTTTACCTTTATGTTCGGGCCGATCGGCCTCTTACTATACTTGCTGCTACGAGGATTTTCAAAACAACAATGGGAACCTGGAGTCTGAATCCACTGGTCTGGTTTGAGAGAGCGCGCGATGGCAGCCAGGCCTGCGCTCTCTTTGGACTGTTGCATCTGGTAGCGCTGGTGCTGGTGCTGATTGCGATGTATTTCGACGAGCGCCAATTGCTGGGTGTGAACATCTGGCTGAAGCCAGCTAAATTCCTGATCTCAACAGTTGCCTATCTTTGGACGCTCGGCTGGCTGCTCAACTACGTCGATGCCGCCATCGTTGCCCGCTCCAGCCTGGGGACGATTGCCAGTGTTCTGCTGCTGCTTGAAAACGTCGCGATCATCGGCCAGGCTATTCGCGGCGAGCGAAGCCACTTCAATATCTCGACTGCCTTCAACTCCGCAATCTTCAGCATCATGGGAATCATGATTGCCGTGAATACCCTCTTGCTTGTAGTGCTGCTCTACTGGTTCTTCTTCAAAGCGTCCCCAATGCCTGCGGGTGCCTTATGGGGTTGTCGACTCGGTGTGCTGCTTACCGTGCTGGCCAGCCTGGAAGGTGCCTACATGGCGTCCAGCCTGGCTCATACAGTTGGTTCGCCCGATGGGGGCCCCGGCGTTCCTTTATTGAACTGGAGCGTCACCGCAGGGGATCTCAGAATCTCCCATTTCATTGGCCTGCATGGCTTGCAGGTCTTGCCGCTAGGTGGCTTTCTACTGAGTGAACTTGGCGCCAGCGCCGGCGTCTTTATTCTGGCGCTTATGCATTATGGGGCCTTTGGGCTAACGTTTCTGCAGGCTGTGGCCAAGAAGCCGTTGCTGTTCTGACCTCTGGCATGATTGCTTTGGTTTGCTCGCGCCAGCGCTTCAGCCGCAAATAGAGGCTCGATCTTCGAGCCGGGTCAGTCGCTGCCAAATCTTTCGTCTCTCCAATATCGGCCTTCAGGTCATAGAGCTCGGTGCGGCCCGTCTCAAAGTCTTCAATCAACTTGTAGTCCCCATCCATCACGGCGCCAGAGGGCTTGCCTCCTGCTCCGTGATAGTGCGGATAATGCCAATAGTAAATCGGAGATTCCTTGCGGTTCTGCAAAGGTGTGCCGTCAATGGTAGTCGGCACAGACTGGCCCAGCCAACTCAGAATCGTCGGGAGAATGTCAATGGAGCAGGCAGGCCGCTCCTCAATCGCCGCTACTTTCTTCCTTGGGTCATGCATCAGAAACGGAACTCGGATTCCGCCCTCATAGAGGTAGCCTTTCTGCGCACGCAAGGGTTTGATGGTTGTCGACTCGCGAGCCTGCAACTTGGCTAAAGCCCCATTGTCCGAAGTCACGATCAGCAGGGTGTTCTCGCTCACACCCGAGCGTACGAGCTGTTGCCGGATTGCGCCAATGGAATTATCGATCGCTTCCACCATCGCGGCATAGATTGGATTCAACACACTTTCATTGCGGTACTTGGAAACTAATTCCGGCGAAGACCCGAGAGGCGTGTGCACTCCGAAGTGCGGCAGATACAGGAAGAAAGGTTTCTTGGCCTCGGCCTGCTTGCTGACCCACTCATTCGCCAGTTTTGTCAGATACTCCGTGAGTTCCGATCCCGCCGGGGCATCGGTCAGGCCGGGCATGATGAAGGGAGCCATGAACCGATTCGGTTGCCCCTTTTGGTCGCCGCCGATGTTGACGTCAAAGCCCTGATCGGTGGGGCTGAAGCCGGCTCCGCCCAGATGCCACTTGCCAAACGAAGCCGTCGCATACCCAAGCGGCTTCAGATACTCGGCAATCGTCTTTTCTGCCAGAGGCAGTTCACCTCGCGTCTCAGGCGTGGTCAACTTTGAATCTGGTGGAGCCTCCATGCCGGGGATCCAGTCTGTGATTCCTGTCCGTGTCGGATACTTGCCGGTGAGAATGCTCACCCGCGTCGGGGAGCACACCGGACAGGCTGCATAGAAGCGGTTGTAAACGGTCGATTGCTTTGCCATCTCCGCGACATTTGGAGTTGAATAGGGGACAGGGTGCGTAGGTGTCGAATAGCAACTGAAGTCTTTATACCCAAGGTCATCCACGACGATCAGGACCACATTCTGCGCGGGCCCTTTCTGTGCGGCCATCAGAGCGCTGGAGGCGAGAAAACTTCTGCGGGTCATACGATTCGATTCCTCTTGTATTGTCGATTGGAATAACGCTGGCATTCTCTGGCGAACTCACTGTCGGGGGCCAGGGCAATCCCAGCTTCATAAGCTTTGACGGCCTCCGCATGTCGATTCAACAGATCGAGAGTTTGCCCCAGACGCAGGCAGGCCAGCAGGCCCGTGTTGAGGTCGAGACGGTCGCGGGCCTTGACTGCGCTTTGCAACTCCACGACGGCCTTGTCATACTCATCAAACCAAAACAGCAGATTGCCCTTGATGAAGGCGATCTTCTCGCCTTGCAGTTTGGTGAAGCCGGGTGCCTGTTTGCGTTGCAAATCGGCAACCGCATCGACCGTGGCAATCGACTTCTCTCGTTCCCCCAAATCGCCCAGCATTTGTGCCAACTCCAGGCGGAACAAATAATTGCGCGGATAGGCTGCGATCAGATTCTCGAGCAACGGAACGGCCTGCATCGAACGCTTCTCGCGACGATAGATCGCCGCCAGCAACACTTTGGCATCAGACCGGTTGTTGATGCCAGTGGCAGCGACTTGTTCGAGAGTCCGAATGCCTCCATCACGATCTCCACGAATACCGGCCAGGAAGCCCAACATCTTGTAAGTCCAGGAAAGGCTCCCCACAATGTAATCGTGCAGGCCGAGGATGATCTTCGCATCGACAAAGCTTGGGTCCGCATCCAGTGCCAGTTGCGCGTATTTACGGGCCGCCGTGGAATCCTTCAGCGATTCATACCAGGCCTTGCGAACCAGATAGCTGTAGTTGGCACGCAAGCCATAGCTGACTGCCAGCGAATAGTTGGCTGCCGCATTCTTTGGGTTGCGCTGTAGTTGCGCTTCGGCTTTGGCGAAGGCTGCTTTCATCGCATCGTCGAAGGCTGCCTGCTCGGCTGCTGTCGGGTTCATTTTCTCGCGCCGCAGAAAGGGATTGGTGCCGGAGATCAGTTCCGATTCCAAGGCGCCCGCCTTCAGCATGGCGCTATACAGAATGGCTTGGGCAATGTGGTTGTGGCGTTGCGGGTCGTTTGTATCCGCTGCTCCCGCTTTGCGAAAGACAGCCAGCGCTTCTTCATACTCGACGTTGTAGAAATGGTCAAAACCCCGGAGCACGTCCGGGGTTAGGGGAGTTGGAGAAAAAGCCAGCAGCAGAAACGCCAGTAACATCAAAGTCCTTTTTCAAGCGGAAGAGCAAGCGGTGCCTCAACCAGGAAGTCGAGAGCCTCCATGGCTGCCAGCGCCTTTCGAATCGCAGCCTCTCGGGCCGGTTCGACCGTGATGACAAAGGGCAGATTGGCTTTGTCATCCGAAGGAAGCTGGAGCACCGCATCAATCGAGATGCCATTGTCGGCCAGGATCTTGCCCAGCGAAGCAATGATCCCGGTGGCATCCTTCACACGGAACCGTAAATAATACCCAGAGCTGAACTCATCGGACGGGCTCAACTTGCCGGGTTGCAGCGTTTGGAAACTGAAGGGCGATACTCGCTGCTGCGCACCCGATCGCAAGTCGCGCGCTGCCCGCATGATGTCTGACACTACAGCCACACCGGTGGGCAAAGGCCCGGCCCCGCGGCCGTAATAGAACGTGTCCTGACCTGCTTCCCCCTTGACCCAGATTGCATTGTAGGCCCCTTGCACACTGGCGAGAATCGTCGACTTCGGAATCAAAGTCGGCCTCACCGCCAGAGCCAAACCATTGGGCGTTCGCCGTGCAGAGCAAACCAGTCGGATCGTGTGTCCCAGATTGTGGGCGTACTGAAAATCAAAGGGCGTGATGCGACGAATACCTTCACAGAAAATATCCTTCGGTGAAATTGCTTCGCCAAAGGCAATCTGCGCCAGCAGGGCCAGCTTCGACCGCGCATCATAGCCCTCCACGTCTGCCGTCGGATCCGCCTCGGCATAGCCCAGGCGCTGCGCTTCGGCCAGCACATCATCGAAGGCTGAGGACTTGGCTTCAATCTCGGTCAGGATGTAGTTTGAAGTTCCGTTCAAGATACCAAAGAAAGCCTGGATCGAATCTCCGGCAATCCCCTCCCGCAGCACAGCGTGAATGGGAATGCCGCCTGCCACTGAAGCTTCCATGTGAATGGTGGTGCCGTGCTTGCGGGCCAGCGCCATGAGGGAGGCGCCTTCGAGTGCCATCAATTCCTTATTGGCAGTTACCACCGGCTTGCCCAATCTCAGTGCCGTTTCGATGATCTCTTTCGCCGTCGTGGTTCCGCCAATCAATTCGCACACAATGTCCACGGCCGGGTCTTCTACTACCTTGCGCCAATCGGCACTCACAACGGCTTCGGCTGGCACGTTCGCCACGGGCTTACCCAAAATGCTGCGGCTCGAAACCCCCCGGACCTCCAGCGCAAAGCCCAACTTCAAAGCCAACTCGTCAGTATTCCGGGACAAAATCTCCAGCGTTCCCGATCCCACATTCCCAACGCCAACCATTCCAATTCTTACGGATGTCATTCTGTTCTAGGGTAACCCAATACCCTTGTTTTTCTTAGGGCAGCAACTGGTAGCTGACGAAGGCAAGGCGCTTACCATCAGGCGACCAGGAAGGCACATTGATCGTTCCCTGGCCACCAAGTAACTTCGCCAGCACACGCACCTTTCCGGTATCGAAGTCCATCAGCCGCAGCATCACTTCTTTGTTGGCCGGGTGCCCCACGACATCCTTTTCAAACGTGATGAACACCATCTGTTTGTTGTCGGGCGAAATGTGCGGAAACCAGTTATTGGCATCATCAAAGGTCAGTTGCTCCTGCGAAGAGCCATCCGGTTTCATCCGCCAAATCTGCATCCGTCCAGTCCGCACCGAATTGAAGTAGATGTATGCGCCATCGGGTGAATACTCAGGCCCGTCATCCAGGCCTTCCGCCGTTGTGAGCCTCGTCTCTTCACCCCCTTCTACCGGGATCGTGTAGATGTCATAGTTCCCGTTGCGGTCTGCACAGTAAGCCAGCGTCTTTCCATCGTGAGACCACCCATGCCAATAAGACGGAGTCTTGGTCGTAACGGGCTTGGGCGTTCCTCCTCCAATCGGCAGAACATAGATGGCAGACCTCCGCGGTTCTCGCGTACTATCGCTGATGGCGAGCATCGTTCCATCGGGCGAAATGCCGTGGTCGTTATTCAAACGCGTGGCAAATCCTGTGTCGATCATTTCCGGTTTTCCTCCCGCGACTGGAATCCGGTACAAACGTCCCCCGCCGTTATAGAGCAGATGCTTGCCGTCAGGTGTCCAGTTGGGTGCCTCAATATGCGAGTGAAATACTTCCACGACGCGCCGGTCTGTCGAGGCAACCTGGATGGTTTCAAGGGTGCTGATCAGCTTTTGTTCTCCTTCGATGACCACGTTAGAGAAGACAGCCGTCTCCAGGTTGGCATCGTCGTGCGCGCACACTCCGAGGCCGATCAAAACGGGGCCTTCAAAAGCAACTTTCATTGCTCCGCCAGCTCGCCGCAGCGGCTCTCCATTCCTCGCCACCCACATCGAAACATAAGCGCCGCGTCTCTCGATCCGAATGCGAGTGGGCCCACTGATATTCGACTGAATCTCATGTGTGAGCTCGCCCTTGGCCTCACGCGATTGCAAAGAAACCAAGCCATCCCCATGCAGCGCCGCATCAGCATAAGCCGAATCCGCATCGAGGCTCTGGCGCAGCATCAGCACCGCCTTGCGATGTGCGCTACCGCCACTGCCTTCCCAGCGAATGTCAGCCGCCAGCGAGACATCTCCAGCTACCTTCTTGTAAACAAAGTGAAGCGCATCCTCGCGACCCCACATGTTCGCCCCGCCACCGCTGATCTTGTAGCTGCCATTGTCGACCTGTGCTCCACCTGCCCGCTTGGGAGAACCTACCTCAGCCTGGGCTTCGAAAACTCCCAGTGAAGGGTCGGCCAGCCAGGCTAAGCCAGCCATGAGTGCGGTGAATACCATGCAACGAGGTGTATCACAGTAGAACAGATCCAGCACCGTCAATCCGACTTAACAATTCATTACGATCTTTCTTTTTCTGTTCCGTTAACATCTGGTTACGATGACGCGAATCCGAATGGCCCTGTTGCTCTCATTTGGCCTGGCAGTGCAAGCCAAGGCCCCCAAATCGGCGGCCGCACTCTTTGACTCAGCCCGCATCTGGAACATACACCTCAAGTTTGAAGCGGCCCAGTGGTCAGCCATGGAACCGACAGGCGGCCAACAGGCAGGTTTCCCTGGCGGTCCCGGCGGGCCTCGCGGTTTCGGCCCCGCCATGATGATTGCTCCAGCCTTCCAAAAGGCAGACCTCGATGGCGATGGAAAGATCTCTCGCGAAGAATTTACGACTCTCGGCAAAACGTGGTTTACCACTTGGGACAAAGCCCAGAAGGGCAAACTGACAGACGCCGACCTTCGTGCTGGCGTCGGCTCGCTGGTTGGCCCGATGCCGCCACCCGTCATCATTGGAGGGCCTGGTGGCCCACGCGGAATGCTAGGCCCGGAAGGGGGCCGTAATGGTGCCTCTGCCATGGCCGGGATCGAATTCCCTTATGCCCATGCCGAGCTGGACTTCGATGGAACCAGCCTCAAAGACGTCGCCGTCCGCTACAAAGGCAACAGCACGTTCATGATGTCGCGCAACTCACTCAAGAGATCCATGAAGATCGACTTGAACAAGTACACCAAGGGTCAGAAATTTGCCGGGGTCACCACCCTCAACCTCCATTCCAATGTGATGGACTCATCGTGGATGAAAGAGCCGCTCTCCTATGCGCTCTTCCGGGATGGCAAAGTTCCTGCTCCCAGGGTTGCCTATGCTCGCGTCTACGTTACCGTTCCCGGCAAGCACGACAAGCAATACCTGGGTTTGTATTCTCTGGTCGAAGATATCGATACTGAATTTACGCAAGAGCGCTACGGCAAGGCCGCTGGAGCGATCTTCAAACCCTCCACCCGCAGCCTCTTTTCAGATCTCGGTGACGATTGGAAAAAGTACAAGCAGACCTATGACCCCAAGACCGATCTCACCGATGCACAAAAGCAACGCGTGATTGCCATGTCCCGTCTGGTGAGCAGTGCCAGCGATGAGGACTTTGCCGCAAAGATCAACGAGTTTCTGGACGTCGAGGAATTTGCCCGATATCTTGCCATCAATGTCTGGCTTGCCAACATGGACAGCATCCTCGCCATGGGGCAAAATTTCTACCTTCACCTCGATAGCAAGTCACAGAAATTCCAGATCCTTCCCTGGGATCTCGATCTTTCCTTCGGCGGCATGGGCGGCGGCACCGAACTCAGTATTCAAAAGCCATGGCAGGGCCAGAACAAATTCCTGGAGCGCCTCTTCGCCCTACCCGCATTCAAAGCAGCCTACCTGCAACGGATGAAGGAATTCAACCAGACCATCTTCCAGCCCGAGCGCATCGCAAAGCTGGTTGAAACCACCGGAGCTTTAATTCGCGAAGCAGTGCAGCAAGAGTCGAAAGAGAAGCTGGAGCGATTTGAGAAGGCCCTGCGGGGAGAAGCAGAAGCCCGACCGCCAGGCCGAATGGGTCCAATGGGCCCAGGCGGTCCCGGCGGACCTCCCGTGAGCGTTTTCGCCAGAGATCGCGCGAAATCAGTGGCTGCGCAGTTGACTGGTGAGTCCAAGGGTCAGGAAGGAGGGGGCATGTTTGGCGGGCCTCGCGGCCCCGGCGGCCCGGGTGGCTCCGGTGGCTTCAACCCAGCCATGATGATCGTCCCCGGTTTCCTCAAAGCTCTCGACACCAATCAGGATCGCGAGGTCTCGCAGGAAGAATTTCAAAGCGGCTTCGCCCGTTGGTTCGAAGCCTGGGGGGGCAAAGAGGGCAGCCTCACCGCCGAGCAACTCCGCGCTGGTATCAATCGCGACCTTGCCCCTCCGATGCCCGGCCCGGGCATGATGCCCTTCTAAGAGAACTCAATTGCCAGACTTCTTCCAACAGGTTTTCGCCAGTGGCCAGCAAGCCTCGGCCCTCGATGTTTTTCTGCGGCTCTTGGCCGCTTTTGCCTATGGTCTCGTCATCGCGGCGATTTACCGCTGGACGCGGGGCCAGCAGGCATCCGTCTCTTTTGCCATGACGCTCCTGCTGCTTTCAGTGTTGATTGCGATGGTCACACAGGTCATTGGTGACAATGTGGCAAGAGCCTTCAGCCTGGTTGGCGCACTCAGCATCGTGCGCTTCCGTACCGTAGTGCGCGATACCCAGGACACCGCCTACGTGATTCTCGCGGTCATCGTCGGCATGGCCGTGGGAGCCTGGAGCCTGTGGGTCGCCTCAATCGGCATCGCTGTCGTTGCTTTGGCAGAAGGCGTCATCGCTCTTGGTGGTTCCATGTGGCAAGCACCTGCCAAGCCGCTCCCCTATGAGGTGCGCGTACGCTCTTCCGCCGAGCAGGATCTCCACGCTCTGGTGCTTGCAGCCATCAAAGACCGGGTGCACTCGATCCAACTCCAATCGCTTGGAATCGTCAAGCAGGGAGAGTATCTCGAGGCGACTTACTGGGTGAGCTTACCGATCGACGCGTCCCTTCCGCAATTGATGCGCGCGCTGTCTGACACTCCGGGTTTGAACAGTGTCATGATCGCGGTGCGTAAACCCGATTCTGATTAGTGCAACGTGATAGGATTCCCACAACTTATGAAATCCATCGCATTGGCATTACTTTCCGTCGCCCTCGTCGGCGCTCAGGACGTCAGGATCTTCAACACGGTGAAGTTAAAGCTCGCCGCTGGCAAACAGGTAGTCGGTGGCACCGTTATGATTCCCGATCCCGACACCTACTGCGCCATGGCGAATTCCGGCTATGACTTCACCTGGATCGAAATGCAGCACAGCCCCATGACCCATCAGG
The DNA here is from genome assembly GCA_044340255.1 of Bryobacter sp. Lineage (GTDB taxonomy): Bacteria > Acidobacteriota > Terriglobia > Bryobacterales > Bryobacteraceae > Bryobacter. Next base: position 78,717 of record JBIITX010000022.1, read on the forward strand.
ATGTGGCCCACATGATCATGGCCTGCAAGGGTGCCCCGGCCATGCCCTTCATTCGCGTTCCTGATGCAACAGAAGGCGACATCCAAAAAGCGGTCGACATGGGCGCTGCCGGCATCATCATCCCCATGGTGGAAGATCTGCAAAAGGTCCGCAATGCGATTAAGTTTGCCAAGTATCCTCCACTCGGCAAGCGCAGCCTGGGTGGAGGCAATTACGGTGCCATCTGGGGAGCTGACTATCGACAAATCGCCAATGACAACATCATGATTGTCGCGATGGTCGAATCGCCGGCTGGCGTCAACCTGGCCGCAGAAATGGCAGCAATTCCCGGCGTCGATGTCGTCTTCGTTGCCAGTACAGACTTGAGTTCCTTCACCGGCTTGCCCCAGGGCCATCCGGATTACGAGGCCATGGTGACCAAGACCAAGGATGCAGTTTTGAAGGCTGGCAAGAAGGTCGCAGGCCCCCTCGCCTGGAAGTCCACGCGTCAGGGCTATAGCTTTTTCCAGGGCCCCAACGAGACGTCCCTGATCAAAGTCGGCGTCAAGGTCAGCCTCGGTGAGGCCGTCACCAGCGAATCGAAAAAAGGCGTAGCTCCCACCGAGGGCGCCGAAAAACACTAGCCAACGCGAGCCAGCACGTAAGGCCCTTCCGGGATCACCGCAATATCAGCCCCAGCCGACAAGCCCGCCGTCAGGCTCGCCATGGCTGGCGTGAATTCACTGTACACCGGCCCCCACATCTTCTCGTGGTATTCGCTCGGTACACCGGGCGTCAAAAACACCACTTGCTTTGATTCGAGCACCAGTGCCAGCTTCTCCAGTTGCCACTGGTCTACCGTGACGGGGGCATCCTTCACCGCATCGAGAAACGCCTTGGGGCTTGAAAACTGCTTCACCATCTCACGGAATTCAGGTGCGCCTGGGCCTTCCGTGCATTCGGCACAAATCAGAATCTTGCCGCCATCCTTAACGATGTGCGATGCCGCCGTGACGCCCTTCACCGCCTGGTAAAAAGTCAGATCCAGCGGATAGCCGGCACAGGTGGTCACCACGGCGTCCACCGGCTTCTCAATGGTTTCCAGCATCACCTTGCTGACAAAGTCCACACCTGCCGCATGAGCCTGCTCGGGGTGGCCGGCAAATACCTGGGCAATCTCGCGCTTGCGCGTGAGTGCCACATCGAGCATGAAGCTATGTCCCGCCATGCGGGCAATCTCCTGCAATTCTTTGTGCAGCGGGTTATCAACAATCGAACCCTCAATCGAGCGCACATCACGCATGAAGCGCGGGCTATGGATCACCTTAATGGTTTCCTGCGCAGCCAGTCCCGGGGCAATCAACTTCCGTCCGCCCGAATATCCCAGCATCAGATGCGGCTCAATAAAGCCCAGCGTGATGCGCAAGTCTGCCGCAACAAACGCCTCTGCCACATAAACCGGAATCCCCGACTTGGTCTCACCCAGGTAGCGGTGGTCGGCGAGAATCTTCGCGTCGTGATTGAAGATCTTGTACTTGGCAGCGATCTCCGGCGAGAGGATTTCATCCAGTTCGGCTGCTGTCGCGATGCGGTGCAAGCCCGTCGCGATGCAGATCGTGATGCCTTCCGCTGGGATGCCAGCCTCATGCAAGGTCTTCAGAATGACGGGCAGCGTGCGGCGGTTCGGTGCCGGGCGCGTAATGTCACACACCGAGATGGCCGCGGTTTTCTTTCCCTGCGCCATTTCCGCCAGCGGGGCGGTTCCGATTGGGTTGCGAATCGCCTCTTCGAGCGCCGCTACTTCATCCGGCAGCGGTGCTGCCGACTTGGCTTCCAGAAACCGATATTCAAATCCAGACGGCAATTCGGCTTCGAGGCCCGTCTTGCCAAAGGCGAGATCCACTTTCATCTCCGCAACGTAACATACTTTTGCAGGTTTGGCCCCAAACTTGCACTATTGACGCGTGTACATATGGAGGTCGATATGTCATTTGCCGCTCTTACCTGTGGATTGATCCTGGTGGGTCTATTCTTTGCAATGCTTTCCGGCGCACCGAAAGAAAAAGAACTCGACTAGTCCGAGTGTTGCTTTTCTACACACCCGTGTGTAGAAATAACGCGATTCCATTCAGTCCGATGTTGGCACCCAACGCCAAGGCCGGCACTTCCAGGATCGTCAGGGCCACAGTGGGGTGCGGCCCAAAGTAGAGTTTCAGTTTGGTTTCGATCAATTCCCGCGGGATGGCTGCCGAGTAGTACACCGTCGCTTGCGCCAGATCCCCAGCCTTTAGCTTCGCTGTCGCAAGGACATTGCTCAGCCGCCCAAGGCACATGTCAATCTGCCCTTCCGCCGTCTCGGGGATCTTTCCCGTATTCGAATCCCGGCCCAAAATGCCCGCTATAAAAAGCCGGTCTGGCGTCACGATCCCGGGCGTGATCGGAACAATGTTGGTCACATTCGGCGGGGTCAACCCGCGCAATTCCGCCTCCCCGGTATACCGTATGGCATTGATCCCCATCCGCATCCCGGGCGGCAAGCCCACGGCCACCGTATTGCGAGCCGGCTTCAACCCCGGAAAGTACCCCTCATACACCCGGTTCATCGCCGCATAGTCTGCAATGTCAGCCAGGTAAACCGTAGTGGCTACGATCTTGCCCTTAGGCATTTGCTCCATGCAATCGCGAAACTCACGGCAATACACCGCTCCGACATGCTGATACTCAGCAGCCGCAAAGGCCAGTAGAAACAGCAAACTCAACGGCGCTTTTCCCAGTCAATCGGCTTCAGTTCAGGAATCACAAAGACGTAAGAAAACGTCCCCATCACCAGCATCAGCGCCACCACCAGAAAGGCCCCATCAAAGCTCTTCGTTTTGTTGACAATCTCTCCAGTCACCCAGCCTGCGGCAACCCCGGCGAAGTTGCCAAAGCAATTCTGAAACCCGGTCCATTTGCTGGCCGCGCTCGCGCCTGCCAAGGTCTGCGTCACCGCCCAGTGGTTGGAACTGGCAAAGCCGAACCCGAAGCAGGCCAGCAGAAACAACCCCATCGACACGTTATCGCTCAGCGCAATCCCCGCCGGATAGACAATCGTCCCAGACAACAGGCCTGTTGCAATAAACGACTTGCGAACCAGCGTCGGCGTCTTTCCCTTCGAGATCAGAAGGTCTGAGATCCAGCCACCCAGCGTCGCTGAAATCGCAATCATCACAAAGGGCAGAGAACCAAGAATCGCCATCTTCTCTGTACTGAATCCGCGTTGTTTCTCCAAATAGTAAGGGAACCAGTTCACCATGAAATACCAACCATAGTTGAGCGCGAACAATCCGAAAAACGATCCCCACACAGCGCGCGTGCTCAACAGTTCGAGGGCACTCGGCTCCTTCAACGGCAGCGGCTTCGGGTTGTCGGCCGAATGCGCCTTCGGTGCCGAGCGCAGCCAGAACGGCAACCACACCAGAGCCCCAAATCCGAGAATCACAAACAACATCCGCCAGCCGAGCTTCGCCACAATCAGGCCACCAATCAACGTCCCCAGCGCCGGACCCAGCTTCGAGCCGGCATCAATAAATCCGTTGGCCTTGCCGCGCTGGTTCTCTGGAAAATCTTTGGCGATGATTTTGGAGAACGCCGGGTACGCAACCGACTCGCCAATCCCCAGCACCAGCCGAAAGGCAAACAGCGTGACAAACGAATTCGCCAGCCCCGTAAACGCCGTAGCGAGCGACCAGACCAGGAAGCCAATGGCAAACACGCGGTGCACGTCGTAGCGCTGGATCAGCCAACCGGCCGGCACCTGGCACAAGGCATAAGTCCAGAAGAAGGCCGAAGACAATTGCCCCATCATGGCGGGGTTCAATTGCAATTCGTCGGTAATCTTGGCTGCGGAAACGCTCAGGTTGCCACGGTCGATATAGTTCACAAAGACGGCGATGACAAGCAGAGTTAAAAGGCCCCACTGCATGGCGGGCTGCGCGCCGCTAGCCGAGGCGGAAGGTTGAACTGCAGGAGAGGACATGGAATGTCATTGTTTCACGAATTGTGCGGGTGATAAAGTGCAGTTGGGTGATCTATGAGTACAAATGCAGCATCCCTTTATGAACGGGTTGGTGGAGAAGTTGCCCTAGCTCTTCTTGTGGATCGTTTCTATAGCCGGGTTCTCAAAGATCCCGAACTCGAACCGCATTTCCGCAACGTTCCGATGGAGAAACTGCAGGCGATGCAGGTAGAGCTTTTCGCCTCGGCCCTCGGTGGCCCCAATCGTTACTCGGGCCGTCCGCTCGCAGAGGTGCATCGGGGAATGGGCATCAGCCGTCCGCTCATCGGCCGATTCCTGCGCCACCTTCTCGCCACCATTGAATTCCTTCATCCCAATGCCGAAGAGGTCCGCCAGATCTACGAGCGCATCGGCATTCACTCCCAGGCCATTGCTGAAGACTAAAGTCGCGGCCGGCTCAAGCGGTACAGCATCGCCCCCGGTATCATCTGCGCCAGCCTCGGCACCAGCGGCCACTGCAGCGACTTGCGAATCAAGCTAGACCATCGAAACGCCGGCAGCAACAACTTCCGGCATGCTTCGACATGCTGCTCCGTCGTGAGCCCCTGCGCCACCGAGCGCGCCGCCAACTGTCCCGTCGCCACCGCACAGAGCATGCCTGATCCCGTAAAGGGGTCCACAAAACTCAAAGCGTCGCCACACGGATACCCGGTCGTTTCTTCAGTCGGCCCATAGAAGAGCGGTCCCGTAAACAGCCACTCCATTTCGCGCTTGCGCCCATCGAGCCGCCCCGCAAGGTGATCCTGGCTCGCTACAAAGGCATCCCCATCAAACTGAACCCGCTTCAAATCTTCCTCTTTGGCGATCCCACAGACATTGGTCAGGCCATCTTCAATGGGATTCACTCCGGTGTAGCCACTGCCGGCAAAATACAGCTCCACTGCTTGATTGGTCGGGCCAGAGTAGTGAGCCTTATAGCCAAACATCCGCTGCCCCCGCTGGCTCACCGGCTTGCGCCCATGGGCCACAATCGCCAGCGCATGCGCCTTCCCGGGCTCCTCACACCACTCTGCTCCCCGGCTCAATGCAGCCTCCATGAGAATGCGATCCAGCCGGTAGCGGCTGATCCCTAGTGCGGGCCGCGGCAGCGCAAACCGTGTCGTCGCACCCGGCCACACCAGTGCCGTTTCTGTAATGGGCGTCCCCGCCAGCGGCACTCCTGCCAGCAAATCCACAGCAGCCGCATCCAAAAACTCCCCACACACTTTATGCCGTGGAAACTTCGATTTTTCGTAGACTCGCGCCGGATGTCCCAGCCGTAGCAACTCCAGCGCCGCTGCCGCTCCCGCCAGGCTTCCGCCGATGATGTCAGGCATTGCCCGAGCTACTGCTGTCGGGGTTCAATCGCTTCAATACCTCGGCAATCGGGCGCGGGTACCAGGTGGGTTCGGTGTAGCGTAGCTGGCGTTCCCGGATCTGTGCTTCTTCCAGCTTCTCAATGGCCAGATGCGGCTGCCCCTGCAGCCAGGCATAATGCCCATCCAGTTCCTGCCGCGCCACCAGCAGTTCTTCCGGGGCAGGGAAGTTGGTCAACCGCAGAAACTCTCCAATCGCCTTATCCATCGCCTGCATGTGCGTCTTCGCCTTCACGGCATCTTTATCCTTGTTCATCGCCGCCAGCGCATGCAGCCAATGCCGCCACGCCTGAAAGCGCGGCTGCTTGATGTCGGGAATCAACTTGTCATCCGTCGCCAGATTCCACATCTCATGCTGGGCAATCGTGCGTTGGGCGGCAAAGAATCCCTGCCGGTAAGCTCCCTGCATCTGGTCGGCCTTGGCCGCATCGGCCGCCGTATCTCCAAACGCGAGCAAGTGTCGCGCACACTCCAGCGCCTTCTGTGGCTGGTTGTCCATCGAGTACACCATCGCCAAAAAGTGCATGTTGTGCCCGTGATGCCCGTTGCCGTACTCTTTGTCCTGCGCCATGTATTGCAGCTCCAGACGCATGCACGAACTGAACGAAGCCTGTGCCTCTTTGAGCTTCCCGGTCTGCGCATAGATGTGTCCCGGCATGTGCTGCGCATGCGGAATCATCGGCACCAGTCTCGTATAGGCTTCGCAACTCGGCCAGGCTTCACTGGCAAAGCTCGAGCCCTCAAAGCCATGGATGATGTAATGATGCAGCCCCGGATGCTCCGGAGCTTCCGGTAGTAACTCTCTCAAAATCTGAACCGATTCCATCGTCCCCTGATTGGGCTTCTTGTCCGGTTGCCGGAAGCCCCGCATCGTCGCCAGCGCCAGATACAGCTTCGCTTCAATCTCATTCGGATAGACGGCTAAAATCTTGCGCAATCCGTCGGTATAGGCGAGATCCGGGTTTGGATGCTTCGGGTCACACTTGCCCTGAATCGATTCCACATAGAGCCGCTCAATCGCGGGCAGGTCTTTGCGTTTGGCTGCCAGGTCACGCGCCCGCTGCGCGGCTTCCCAGGCGCGTGGTGACGTCCGCGGCTGACGGCCGTAAATGCTGTCGAGGTGCTCGTGTTGAAACTTGGGCCGATAGTCGCCAGCCGCAGCCATCGCCACGCCCCACCAGGGCATCGGTGAGGTGGGGTCAATGTCGGCGGCCATCCGAAAGCTTCTCTCCGCCTCGCGTGCCCAGAACGAATGCAGTTGCGCCACGCCCTGCTGAAAATACAGCAGCCCAATGTGTTGCCCAATCGTGATGGGGAAGTTGATCTGACCCATGCCACCCAGTAACTTGGCCGGCAGCGAAGGCGCACCCGCCGTGGGCGGCGGCGTACAGCCATGGCCTGCATGTTCTGTCTGCTTCTGCTCCTGGGCGAGTAGTGGCGCGGCAGCAAGGCTGAAGATCGATCGTCGGGTCATGCTCTTATCCTATCGGTTCAGGTGCGCAATATGTAGCTGTCGGGTGCCATCCTCCGCGATGCCATCAAAGCAAATGCTCTTGCCATCCCTGGAAAACCGGGGGTGCAAATCACAGCGCGTGTCTCCAGAAAGATACTTGCCAACCGGGATGCGACCAAGACTCTCCCCCTGATTCCGCTCCACATCAAAGAGCAACAGCTCCTTGCTTTGATCTCCAGCGTGGTTGGCGTCAGAGGCGATCCAGCGTGTATCCGGCGAATAGCTGCAATGGCCATCCCCCACAAAAAAATCTTTCCCCACCACACGAAAATTCTGCTTGCCGTCTTCAAACGTAAAGTGCCGTACCTTGCGCTCTTCATCGCGAAACGTAGCAATGATCTCCCGCCCGTTTTTCCAGTCAAAGTGCGAAATGCCGCGACCGAAAGGCACAGCTTCGCGAATATCCGTCCCATCGAGGTTGGCCGTAAACATCGCCGATTCCAGTCGCTTATCGTCCCCAAAGCAACGCGACAAGACAAAGAACCGTTTATCATCCTTTGAAAAAACGGTGTGATTGAAAAACATCGGACGGCCGTCCAGCATCGGATGCCGCTCCCGCAGCCTCCTCCAGGTCTGGGCCACGCTTAAAACAAGTTTGGTCTTTCCTGTTTCAAGATCCATCAGAAACGCGCCGTCATCTTCCGGGTGATCCCCCGGGCTTGAAGGGTCTGCCACACCACGTATGCCCACCACAGGCCGCAACTTCGCCAGCCGCGCATAGTTCAGGCAAAGCGCATGCCGTCCCCCATGCGACACCCCCGCCAGCGCCATCGGCAGCGTCCGCTTCTTTCCCGATTCCACATCCAGCACCACGGTGATCAGCCGATCCCCCTCACGGTCGTTGTAAAGAATCTCCCGCTCCGGTTGCAACGGGTTCCAGTGCAGCATGGCTCCCTGTTGCAGGTTCCAGGCTCGCGTCTCCGCAATGCGTGTCAGCTTGCCGCTCTGCACCTCCAGCAGCATCACCCCTGCGGCTTGATCCCCCTCCGGCAAATGATCCTGAAACTCCGACTCCAGACACACCATGCGCCTTTGGCTGCGATTCCACGGCGGAATCCCGTAATACCCAAAGAAGTGATGCCTGGGGCCTTTGGTAACTACCTCAATCCTCGCCTTGGGGGCCAGTGCACCGAGCAGGGCTCTACGGCTCAGCATGGTATTGATGGGCATATGGCTTTTGCTTCCTTAGCTGGCAAAAAAATCCTGGTCACCGGTGCTGCCAAACGAATCGGCAAAGCGATCGCGACGCGACTCCATCACGAGGGCGCACAAGTGCGCATTCATTATGGCAACTCTCGCGAAGAAGCTGAAGAGGTCAGCGCTCTCTGCGGCGGTGCCCCGATCTTTCAGGCAGACCTATCCAAGGTCAGCGAGATCGAGTCCCTCTTTGCGGCGGTAGGTCCCCTGGATGCCCTGGTAAACAACGCCGCGCGCTTCACCAGGATCGATCCTCTTCTGGTCACCGAAGCCGACTGGGACTTCATCCATTCCACCAACCTCAAAGCCTACTTCTTCTGCGCCCAGCAGGCCGCCCGCACCATGCTGCAACAGCCCGAAGGCGGCAGGATCGTAAACATCTCCTCGATCGGTGGCATCGAAGCCTGGCCGGAATACGTGCACTACTGCGCCTCCAAAGCCGGCGTCATCCACATGACGCGCGCCATGGCCCGCGCCTGGGCCCCCAAGATCAGCGTCAACAGCGTGGCTCCCGGTGCCATTCCCTTTGAAGAGGCCGACACTGCTCCCCTGCAAGCCCTCCGCGCCAAGACGCCCGCCCAGCGCTTCGGTACGGGCGATGAGATTGCCGATGCCGTGGTCTACTACCTGACGGCCACGCAATTCGTCACCGGGCAACTCACGGTGGTCGATGGCGGCCTGACGCTGGCTTAGCGGCGGCAGCGTTAGCGAAGCGTTGAAGAACTCCCATGGCGCAGTCGTCGGGTCCGGGTAGGCACGCGCCACCGTCGCCGTCAGCTTCGTCGCCGAGTTCAATAGCGGCAAGGGCAACTGTCCAGCCCCGTTGGTTCTTCCAATCGGTTTGCCATTGAGGTTCACCTGAATATCGGCAATCGGCTGGCCACGAAAGTTCAACTGCACCAGTTGCGGATACCGCAAGATGAACTCAATCGGTAGATTCAACTCAATCGGTGTAATCGGCTCCGGCGGTCCCACCGTGATCATGGTCTTGGCATAGTCTGCTGTCACTACCCGGCCCGGCTCATTCGTCTGCTTGTACTGCTTGCGGTACTGGGCCACAATCGTCATCCCGTCCTGCACCAGCATTTGATTGAACGTTGCTGCGGGGATCGTTCGCACCTGGCTCTTGGTCGCCGCACTCACCCAGTACGTCCCGGCAAAAGGCAGCTTCAGCGTCGGTGGCTCCCAGTACCCCGAAGAACGTTGGCTCTTCCACCTCAAATGCAAATAACCCGGCCCGTTCAGCGGTAAGCTGACCGGGCCCGGTGTCGCCAGCTCATGCGAGCCAGGCATCAAAAATAGCGTTGCGAAAAAAGCGATCACCTGCTCGTTAGAGTAGAGGATTCTGTGGGTGCTCTGCTTGCCACCTCAAACGTAAGGCTGGCCCAAAACGACTCCCAGTCGTGGCTCGGTTGCTGGACCCGATTCATGGTGACGGCATGGAGCCTGACTTTTCCTGCATTGGGAATCTTCACCGTCAGCTTGCCATTGGCATCGCTACGGCCTGCGATCGCCATTTGCGTTTTTGTTCTTGGGTCGCGACTCGATGCCAACTCCACTTGTACATCGGCCAACGGCTTACCCTCGTACAACAGCTGAATCGGCAAGCTGCCCCCTTCGGTCACGAGCGCGGGGTCAGCCAGCGGCACGATCTCAATCTTCAGCCCCAGTGGCTTGGCAAAATTGCCACTCGGCTTTCCGGCAATCACATAAGTCTTGGCGTACTTCGAATACATCTCGCGGCTCTTGGTCTCCACGCCCGCCACTGCAGCCAGCGCTGCCGTCAAGCCTTCTTCCCTCAAATAACTGGCAAACTTCGGTGCTTCCAGTTCAAGGAACTTCGGCGAGGTATGTATCGCATAGTAGTGGCTTCCTTCCGCCACAGTCACCGTGGCGTGAGTTGCCTTCCCCAGCATGCGCCATTCTTCCTGCGCCATCGCAGGCAGGCTGGTTAAGCGCTTCGGGTCAACCGGTTGCTCCGACAACGGGAAGCTGTCTCCCGTATGGGCCGATAGCAGGATCCGGTCTCTCGCGTTGACGCGAAACTTCTGCGGCATCAAATAAAGGTCATGGCCGTACAAACTACTGATGAGTAGGAGAGGTAGTAGCTTTTTCATTGGCGATTTCGAGTCCTTTCAGTCGTTCGATTTCTTTCCGCAATTGGGCCGCTTCGGCCTTGAGTTCTTGTTTGTCAAAAATTCGGGCAATGTCTTTCAGGATCGCGGCCCGCTCTGTATTCTTGGAAGTCGGTGTAGCCCGGTACACCGTATTCAGCAGGTCCACCGCACCCGGCAGATCCTTGAACTGCTCACGTAACAGCCCCGCTTCCCACAAGCCGCCAATAAATTCCGGTCGCAGATCAAGCATCCACTGCGTCGCTTTCTCGGCTGCCTCCAGCTTGCCGAGCAACCGCTGTGCCTGGGCAATCGTGTACCAGACTTCAATATCATCGGGAGCTTTTTTCGCAATCGGCTCTGCGATCTGCAGCGCCAGTTCATACTTCCCAGCGGCCACTGCCTGGCGCGCCTCAATCTTGCGCGCATCATACTGGAGAGCTTCCTGGGCGCATAATGCTGCGCCCAGGCCTGAGACATAGATTGAGACAAGGAGTAAGGGTCTCATCATTGCTCCCTTACTTGATCGGCCCGCCGCCCGTTTCACCGGGATCAACGTGACGCCGATCTCGGCCGGACGGACAATCCGCCAGGTAAGGAAACTCCGTGCGATAGGCGGCATCGTTGACGTTGACGCCATCGCCCAGCTTGTTATTCGGGAAGCGGTTGAAGCCCTGTACCAGCACTCCACCCACCACCACTCGCAAGGCAATATCGGTCACGTCATCCATCAGGCGTCGCCCGTTGGGATAACCAGCCGCATCTCCAGCAATCAAGCCAAGCCGATTCGCTTGCGCCGGAGGCGTCGCCGGCACACCCGTGTTCAATCGTAGCATGTCGGCAATGGGCCCGGCTGGCGTACCTGGTGCAGCAATCGGAGGCGCATAGGTAACCAGCGGCACCAGGTCTACTCGCGGCGCATTCGGAATCGCCACCACCCCGTTGTAAGCGGCATTTACAATGCGCGCCAGCACCGGGTCCAGCGCAAAGCTGGCAAACTGGGCGTCATCCTTCGGTTGCGACATCGAGAACTTATCCTTCGATCCCGTACCGATCAGCAACTCATTAAACAGCGGCTGGCCCATCCGTTGCACCTGACGCAGATCGCCCGTGCTCACCAGCGGGTTTGGCGAACGGCGCACCGTCAAGCGTGGCCGTGACGTCGTACCCCAGGCACCAATCGTTGCGGCTGGCACCGTGGCCGCCTCCACGCGGCCAGTCCGGGTCAGCATCTCGATCGGTACTTCGATCGCGATCGCATTGACGCCATAGCCAGACACCGTGTCGCTGGCAAAGTTCATCGCTGCCTTGTCTTCATCGTCCGTCAGCACGGCAGGAATTCCAGAGCCGAGCGTCCGCAGGTTCAAGGTATCGAACGCGGCACCGAGGTCAATCCAGAAGGGGTCATCGACGGTCCCGGCAAACACATTCACGCCGTTCGGCAAGGTGTAAGTACCTGCCTTGAACAACGATGGGTAGTCCATCGTGCGGGGGCCAGCGTTGGCGGGCACGGCATACAGCGGCTTGCCTCCAATGTTGGTGAAGGTCTGCGCATTGCCACCCTTGATCATCGTCACCCGGTACGGCTGACGTTGGCCGAGGCCGGGGCTATCGAAATCCTTAATCTGTGGCGGCACCAGCAAGGTCCCCGGTGCAATCGGAGCCGGCGAGTTCATCGGTGTTCTGATCCCTTCACCCGCCCCGGCGAAAACAGTAAACAAACTCGGCAAACGCTGTTCGGTGTCAAACTGCACCTGAAAGATGATGTCCTCTACGGCATCGTGGTCGTTGTCAATCTTGATCTCATAAAGAATCCCTGTGTCGAACGGAAAATAATTCGGTCCGTTCGCCGGCTCCAAAAGCGGGTCGACACAAAGAATGAAGGTGGCCTTGGTCGGCCTCTGATTTGCTGCCTGGCTCCCGTTGTAGCTCACAAAGGCAAAAAAGTCGGTGATATCCGCCTTGTGGTCCAGCGCCGTGATCGGTGCCTCCCGGTGATTCGCCGCCTGTAGCGGCATTTGTACAGCAGGCAGCTCCATCATAAGTGCCAGGCCTGCCGCGATGACTGATTGTACGTTTCGCATGTTACGTCCTTGCAGTACTCCTTTCGTGATGGTTGTTACGAAGTGCCCCGCAAAGTGGATTGCAAAAAATAAACAATTATTTTGGCTCTCGAGCTCCAGATTTCTCGCTTCCCTTTGTACGAGCGTATTTTTATTGAAAATGCGGATTGTATTAATGCTTCATTGGTGGTAATTTCTGTCAATGACTGCCAACGGGAGCAACATGAGAAATAGCACGATCTTGAGGGTTGGCATCCTGGTGCTGGCCTCATTCCATATCGCAACGGCCCAAAGCCTCGAAGAAAAGCGGCTTGCCTTCGAAAAGGCCGAAAAAGAATACGTCGAAGCCCTTCAGGCCGAAATGCAGGCGATGAAAGCGAAGATGGCCCAACTTCAGGCGGCCCTCGACAAGTTAGGCAAGCCCCCTGTCACAGTCGCCACGGTGGCCGAACCTCCAGCCGCTGATAAAAATACAAAGAAAATCAGTATAAAACCATCCGAATTGAACTTCGTTGAGGGTGAAACTGCCAAGATCACGATGAAGCTCGACGGCAAAGACCTTCCCCCCTCCAAAGATCTCCATCTCTCTGACCCCGCCCTCCTCCAGGTCAAAGACAAGGACCTCATCGTAAGCGCCCCCAAAAAGATGGCCCCCAATGTAGAAGCTATGGCCTTCGAAGGCAAGATCAATGTGCTCGACCCCGCCGACCCCAGGAAACTCCTCGCCACCGGCACCATTCCGGTTCGTGTCGAGAAAGACGGGGACAGCGAGTGGGAAAGCCGCGCCATCATGGGCTTCCACCAAGCCGGAGCCAGCTCGGCCGCTTCCACGCAAAACGCTTTTTTCGACTTCTTCATCCAGCGCGGTCTCGGCAATCACCGCAACGTCTACGATGCCAAAGTGAATCTCTGGGGCAATGTCCGCGTGGCCAGTAGCCCCCGTCAGATCTCTGTCCCGATCGCCCAGTTCGCAGCCGGTTTTGCGACAAAGCTTGGTGAAGTTCCAGTCAACGAAATGGCTCAAAGCGCTGAGTTCATCACTGGCCTTGGCTACAAGCTGGCCAAGTACAACCAGGGGGGCGGCCGCATTCGAATGCTGGAAGCCGTTGCCTTCTTTGGCGGCAATGGAAGCCTCTCCGACCCCTTCACCCAAGGTGCCATTTTCCGCCGTCCCAATGCCGGCACCCCCTCGCGAGCAGAATTCGATGGCCGCTACAAAATCAATTCCGATTTCATCGCACTCACGCCGCCCGATCGCGAGCGCTTTTATCGTTCTTATGGTGGTGGCTTTCGTCTCTCCACCTTTGAAACACGCAAGAAGCTTTCTCCACCGGGCAGCTACATGGTCACCTTGGGCCAGGACCAACTCATCACCAGTGGCTTCTACCAGGGGCCAGTCCTTCGCTTTGATGTCTTTTATCCTCTCCCCATCGGCAACGAAGATGGCCGCTGGAAGAGCGTCTTTCTCTTTGGAACAGCCAACATGAGATTGCAGCGCCCGGGTAACGGCACACCCCTCGCGATGGAACGCATGTGTACGGCGACAAAGGGCGCAACCGATCCCGCCACTCCTGCCAATTCCAACTGCAGCGGGCTCAAGCGCTTTTTCGATCCCGACGTCACCGTTGTAGGCGTTGCCAGTTCCCGCGATACCTATCGCATGGGCATTGGCATAGACTTTGTAAATCTGCTGCGAAGCTGGCCGAAGCCAGCCGCCACTCCAACTAAAGAATGAGGCCTGTTTATGTCTGAATCGATGCGTGTTCGCGGTTGTACTGGCGATAACGAGCTGTATCAGAATTCGCTGCATCCTGATTTCGCCGCCGACGAAGCCGCCGAGATCCTGGCCCAACGCAAGCACCGCAGGGCCCCGCTCGAAAGCCCCACCGTCGGCCTTGCCATCTCGGGCGGCGGCATCCGCAGCGCCACCTTCGGCCTCGGCGTCATGCAAGCCCTGCGCGAGAAAGGCGTGCTCGACAAGATCGACTACCTCTCCACCGTCTCCGGTGGTGGCTACGTCGGCAGTTGGCTCACCGCCAATTGTGCCCGCAACGGCGGCTGGGAATGGATTCGCAACGCCGAATGGGGCCAGTCCATCCGCCATCTCCGCAAGTACTCCAACTACCTCGCTCCCCAACTTGGTTTCTTCAGCGCCGACACCTGGTCCATCGGCACCATCTGGATCCGCAACCTCATGCTCATCCAGATCACCATCGTCCTGGGCCTCTTCGCTCTCATGCTCATCCCCTGGATGGCCGAACCACTCTTCGCCTCCTGGCATGACAAGGGCGATTGGCGCTTTCTCACCTTCTTTCTCTTTGGCCTGGGTGTGGTTGGTGCTGCCGGCAATCTGCTCCAGATGCAGCGCCCTAAACTCAAACTGTTGAATAGTCGCTATTGGGTCATCTCGATCTTCTTCGGGTTGACGTGGATCGCGGCCAGCTACCTGCTCTACCGTAGAGAGGACTGGATGCAGTCGGCATCCATGCAAATCCTCTGTGGGGCACTCCTGCTTGCCGGCATGTTCTTTATGCTTCCTCTTGCGGTGAAGGTCTACTCTGGGATCCAGGCCTTTCAGGGAGTCAAACCACAGGATCGCGCCCAGACCATCCGCTACGGCCAGACCCTGACTCAGTGGCTTCTGGTGGTGCCGATGATGATTGCTTCTTATTTCATCGGTGCGGTCATGTTTGAGCAATCGAAGACCATTTTCGGCGGCCTGTCCTTTTCGGCCCTTTTGACGGAAGCCATGGGGCATTGGGTTCTGCCGTACAGTTTCGCTGGCTTCACCTTCCTCATGTTGGCCCTCTGCTCCCGCAGCGCCTCTGCTAAAGCCGGTATCCCCATCGCCTTTCTCAGTGCCGCTGTTGCCACAACGGTACTCTATCCGCTGCTCTGTGTCGTAATCTTTTGCGGCACCCAACTCCAATTGCTCCATGTCGGGGCTGCTCCCTGGTTGGCACAGATTCTCATGCCTGCAGCGGTCCTCTATGTCTTCTCTATCGGAGTGGTCGTTCTGATCGGCATGATGGGCAAAGCAAGCACGGAAGGGGCCCGCGAGTGGTGGAGCCGCATGGGTGCCTGGCTCGGCATTTACGGCTTTGCCTGGACTGCCCTCTCTGCCTTCTCTCTGCTCTCCCCCTTTGCCGCCATCAGCCTCGGCACCATCAGCATCGGCGGCCTCGGCGGCATCATTGCCACCACCGCATCGGGCCTCTTCGCTGGCAATTCTGCTGATACCAAAGAAGGCAAAAGCGGTTGGAAAGAACTGCTCGCCAAGCTTGCCCCCTTCCTCTTCCTCTTCGGCCTGCTCACGGGCACAGCAACTGCCCTCTACTTTCTAGCCGTCGCGATCGCTGGCAACGACTGGCTCAGCTTCTCGCAACTCCACAATGGCTATTGGGCCCAACTCCAGACCATCAGCAAGAGCAAAACGGTCTACATCATCTTTGGCGCCTCATTGCTGGTTTCAGCTCTATTTGCCTCCCGTGTGGACCTCAACGAATTCAGCATGAACTCCTTCTATCGCAGCCGCCTCACGCGCTGCTACCTGGGTGCCGCCCGCTGGAAAGATCGCGAGAAAGGCCAGCATCCTTTCACCGGCTTCGATAACGAAGATGATATCCCTCTGAATCGTCTTCACAGTCAAGCGGAAATCCCTTACTGGGGTCCTCTCCACATCGTCAATTGCGCACTCAATTTGGGCGGTGCCGGTGATCTGGCGTTGCAGTCGAGGCAGGCAACTAATTTCCAATTCTCTGGCTTGCACTGCGGCTCCAGCCACCACTCGGTTCAAATTGCCGATACAGCCTCATACTCTGGCCCTGAGGGCCCAACGCTTGGCCAGGTTGTCAGCGTTTCCGGTGCGGCCGCCTCCCCAAACATGGGTTACCACTCGTCACCCCCCGTCGCCTTCCTCCTCACCATGTTCAATGTCCGCCTGGGCTGGTGGTTCGGCAATCCAAGTCGAAACCGCAAAGGCGATACCTCTCCCGCCTTCAGCCTCCGCTATCTGGCAGTAGAGCTCCTGGCTTCCGCCACACCCGATTCACACTACCTGATGATCTCCGACGGTGGGCACTTTGAAAATCTTGCTGCCTATGAACTGGTCCGCCGCAAGACCAGGGTCATCCTCTGCAGCGATGCCGAAGCCGACCCCACTTACGGCTTCGATGGCCTGGGCCGTCTGATTCGCATCTGTGCCGTCGATTTCGGGGCGCGCATTGAGATCGACCTCAGCAGCGTTCGCCCCGATCCCGCTACGGGACGCAGCCGCTCCCATTGCGCCATCGGGCACATCACCTATGCCGACGGCAGCAAGGGCCTCCTCGTTTACATGAAGGCTTCCTGGAAGGGCAACGAGGCCGAAGCCGTCAAGCAATACCGCAGCGCCTTCCCCGCCTTCCCCCACGAAAGCACCGGCGATCAGTTCTACAGCGAAGAGCAATTTGAGAGCTACCGCACGCTCGGCCACGAAGTAGGGCTCGAGGCCTTTGAACGATTCTCAGGCAAAGATTTCCATCACTTCGTCAACCATACACTCCCGGCCATCCTGAGCCCCGAACTCAACAGTGAATCCGCATTCACCCGCCATACGGCCCGACTCAGCAGCCTCTACGCACGCCTTGGTTCCGATCCCCAACTCCAAAACATTGCCCCGCAGTTTATGGACGGGCTCGACACCACACCTGCCATGAAGTTGAGTCTCCCCCAGCACTACTTCTGTATGGAAGTTCTGCAACTCATGGAGGACGTCTTCGTCGATCTCAAACTCGACGACAATTTTGACCATGCCGACACCATGGGCTGGCTCAATACTTTCAAAAAATGGGTTAAGTCCCCTGCATTGGCGCAAGTACGCGGAGCAAACGGCGACAGCTTCGGGGTCCGCTTCGCGAGCTTCTGGGACAGGCTGCTCTCCGAGGTACAGAAACCAGAAGCCGCTAGAAGCTCTGGTACAAGCTAACCAGTCGGGCCAACTCTGCCTTATGTTCTTCGAGCACAGGGCAGAGAGGCGGCCGGGCGGGTCCAGCCGGAATCCCCATCAACTCCATCATTTCTTTCATGACGGTCACTTCGTAGCCCTTCATCTTGTCGCGAAGCGCATACAACGGATGCACGTACTGAATCATGATCTCGTTCAACTTCACGAAATCCTTCGCCTGCCCCGCCTCGGCAATCGCCAGAGACATCTTCGCGCTCACATTCGAAATCGAGCTCGTGTAGGCTTGCACCCCGATCGACCAGTAGCCTCCCGCGCAATCATCACCCAAACCACCAACCCAGGCCAGACGGTCCCCCAGCTTGGCCATGATCCGCTGATACATGCGGATGTTGCCCTGCCCATCCTTCCAAATCTGTAACGAGGGCACTGCATCTGCCAGCCGCGCCACTTGATCCGGCGTGAAGGCTGCCCAATCCCGCGAGTAGAGCGCCAGCGGCAGCCCCGTCGCATTGGCAATTGCCTTGTAGTAGGCGATCCAACCCGCTTCCGGCGCGTTGATGTAATAAGGCGGCATCACCAGCAGTGCATCCGCGCCTGCTTTTTCCATGCGCCGTGCCATGTCGGCCCCAATCACCGAGTTGTAGCCCACACCGGCCACCACGGGCATTCTTCCCTGGGTCGCTTTCACGGCCACCGACACCACTTCAGCCGACTCCTCAGCCGTCATCGAATAGATTTCCCCAGTCCCGCCTGCTGCCACAATCGCGCAGTAGGGATGCTGAGTCATCTCATCGACATTCTTTTCGAGTGCTGCCAGGTCGAGGGAAAGGTCTTGCTTGAAAGGGGTTATCGGGAAACCGAAAACACCACGGAGTTGATCACGAAGTTGAGCCATGCAGAATTCTCACTCTATCGCAGGATGCTTCGAATTGGGAAGAGATCTAGGCTGCCTGCGGAAAGATCTCATCGAGCAGCGACATCACTTCATCCCGAAGTTCCGCGCCAAGAGCCGGCAGATTCGCATAACTTTCCATGGTGGGCGTCAACGCCTCAATCTGGTCGATCAGGTGATTCGCCAAATTGAGCGCCTTCTCTTCGTCAACCTTGACCGGGAAGGTCGCTGCCAGAATCATCCCGCTTGGCATCGAGCACAACAGTAAATCCTGCCGCCGGCCTCGCTGCAATTGATAGTCTTGCTCACCAATCACCAGCAGTCGGCTCACTTCATTACTGGTCGCAAAGGTGGAAGCCACAATCGGACCCAGCGTCGGAGCAGGTGACTTTGATTCCTTGTCGGCGCTGGCAATCATGGTCCCCACACGACTCACCAGCAAAATTTGACGGCACTGTTCTGTTCCAATCGCGTCTTGTAGGATTCCAGATAGGCTGCTGTTGATCATAGTGGTTACTCGAAATACGCTTTCGCCAGTGACGGCTGTACCCGCACCGCCATCTGCTGGCAACGCAGTGCCTGCTCCGGCTTGCCTTGTTGCTCCATCAGGTTCGCCAATTGCAGTAGTGCTTCCCCGCAACCCGGTTCTGCCCGCAAGGCACGCTCGTAGTAGTGCATCGCCGCATCCAGTTGTCCCGCTTCTTCAAATGCCCGGGCCAGTCGCAAGCCGATCGGAGCCAGCGGAATCCCGCGGTTTTGCAGCGTCTCGAAGATCGATACTGCTTCATCCATCCGGCCTTCTTCGATAGCCAGCCCTACCAGGCTCTCTGCCGCTTCATGGCTTGCCGGTTGCTCACGGAAGGCATTTTCAAAAATCGCCCGCGCCTGGTTCAAGTTACCTAAACGCTGTGTCGCCAGTCCAAGATTGATCCGCGCTTCCGCCCAATACTCATTTTCCTGGCAGCAGAAGTCAAAATGTCGGGCCGCCTCTTCATTGCGCCCAGCTTCCAGGCAATTCAAGCCCAATCGGAATCGAAGCTCCGGCGTAAATCCATCCAGCCGAATCAGATGCTGCGCCGCGGCTACGGCCTCTTCATGTCGACCAGAGAACTCAGCCGACAACATCAGGTTCCACCACGCATTCGAGTTCTCAGAATCGATACTGGTCAGGTACGCTAGATGATCAGCTGCCCTCGAGTATTGCGCTTCATGAATCAGCAGGCATGCCAGGTTGTAGCGAGCCTCGCGGTGATTCGGCGACCCCTCCAGGCATTTCTCATAGTCTGCCTTGGCAAAGTCAGTGCTTCCCATTTGCTCCAGTGCGAATGCCGTATAAAAATGCGCTGCCGGTTCTCCCTCGTTCACCAACGGCTCACAGGCTTTAATCAGCCGTTCCCACTCCTGCGTGCTGGCCAGCTCATGCAGTTGCGCTTCCCAATTGTTCGGGCGCTCGGGCGCAGGCGGCGGCCCAAGCAATGCCTGCGCTGCCCGAATTCCCTCTTTCGCCACTTGATTCCCCGGCGAGCGTCCCTCTACCCCTTTGAAAACTTCCAGTGCTTCCTGTGGCTGGTTCAAATGCAGCCGGCAAATCCCCAATGCCAACGCCGCTTCCGTCCAGTCCGGATGCAACTCTACCTCAGGCTGCAGCAACTCTGCCCCTTCCTGCCAGCGCTCCAACCGCTCCATGCAGGCTACCGTTTGCACCAGCAAGTCCGGTCGGCTCGGTACCAGTTTCAGCAGTCTTCGAAATGCGTCGAGTGCCTCTTCGTACTCCTCCAGCGCCAGATGAAAGTGGGCCAGCGCTTCCAGCTTTCGACCCGCAATCGCCGCAGGCGACTCGCTCGGCAGACTCGACGGTACAAAGGACTCTGGCGTGTCCCCATGCCGCTTCAAGGGCATTTCGATAATTTTCGGTGCTCGTGCTGCGTTTCCCATGGTCTTCTAGCTCTCCGCTACCCTGCCGCGCTTTCTGGACGCGGTGGCAACACCGGGCCTAATTGGAACAACGAAGGGAAGGGAACCGGCGGTACGGAATCCGAAGATCGATACTGCTTCCATTTCGGAGCAAAGTTCCGCGATACTGCTGCCTTCGGCAACGCTAGCTCAGGTGCCCAACTCCCCAAACCAATCTCTGGGCTGGCCGGACTGCTGGCCGACAACTGCCTCGCCATGACTCGCAGCGAATCCCCAAATTCCTCGCTGTCTGCCCCCTCCAGTTGATAACCCACCAACGCCTGAATCGACAGGGGCACGTCCAGATGAGGCTCAATCCAGTTCTCACTCCGCGTGACTTCCTGCAACGGCAGCTCGGCCGCCGCCTGCGGCACAATCGGTGCCCAATCACTCGCGTCGCTGATCGGGAAGCTCTCCTCGAACTCCTGCAAGCCATTCCAGTTCGAACTTACTTGGCTCGCCGCATAGGGATAGCGCAACCGGATTCGCGCTTCAATCTCGTCACGATGTCCCAGCGCGGTGTGCTGGATCGTGCTCACCACAGCTTCGTATTCGAGCGGAGCCAATTCACCCAACTCACCAGGGTCAAAGTCGAAGTCGCTTTGGACAGTTTCGTTCGATCCCGACGGAAACTCTACCCACGGCTCGCCGAACCCATCCGCACCAAAAGCGGCCGGTACGGGCGGTGCTGCAAACTCGGCACTCCGCAGCATCGACGTCGTCTCGAATTCAAACTCGGTCTCATCCAGTTCAAATCCAAAGTTTGCCTTCGCCTCCGGTAAAGATGGCGTACAGCAATCAGCCTGCACAATAATCGCAAAACTCGACGGCGGCACCAGTGGCGCATTCGTATCCAGCGCCGCTACCGGATCCGGCAATTCAAACAGATAGTCCTCATGCAGCGGCGCCGGCGCATTCTTCTTCTCTTCTTCTACAGGTGCTTCCGGCTGCTTCGCTTCAAGCTTCTGTACCGGTGGTGGCGCAGCTTCTGCCAGTCGTTCCAGTTCCTCTGCCGCCTCGGGCCCACGCGTTGCCGCCTCCAGCCCCAACATCGATTTCAGGGGGGGCGCCGGCGCATTTGCCAGATCACTCAGGGATTTCGTAGGTGCTGTCGACTTCGAACCCAACCGCTCCATCAACGCACGTTCCAACTCGTCCTGGTGGGTACGCAAGTGCTCTTCGCTACAGAACGGTGTGTCCTTGTAGCGCGAAAAGAATCCGAGCTTTTTGCCGCAGTATAAACAGGTCATGTAGGCTTCTGAGCCGGTTTTCCCAATTAAGGCATAGTACCAAAATAGAGTTCCGGAACTGCTAATGAAATCGGTGGTTTACCTTAAGTGCTTTAGGGCTCCTGTTACGATCAATTTGTGATTCGCGCATTTTTTTCGCTCGCGGCCACCTTAGGCCTCCTCTCTGCCGCTGCTCCCGTCCAGACCTATGACTGCAAGAAAATCGCTAAGCCATTGATAATAGACGGGAAAATGGACGATCCCGCCTGGGCCTCCGCTCCCTGGACCCGGGACTTCATCGACATCGAGGGCACCTCCAAACCAAAGCCGAGATTCCGCACCAGAGCCAAAATGCTCTGGGACGACCAGTATTTTTATATTGCTGCTGAGCTCGAAGAGCCTCAGTTGTGGGCAACTTACAACAAGCACGACATGGTCATCTTTCACGAACACGATTTTGAGGTTTTCCTCGACCCCGACGGCGATGGCCTCCACTACTTCGAGTTCGAGATGAACGCCCTCAACACCGGCTGGGATCTCTACCTCGCCAAACCCTACAAAGATGGCGGCAAGGCCGACGACGGCTGGGAAATCCCCGGCCTCAAGACCGCCGTCCACCTCAAAGGCACCCTCAACAAGACCGACGACAAAGACCAGGGCTGGACCCTCGAAATCGCCATGCCCTGGGCCGCCTTCAACCGCGGTCCTCGCCCCGCCATCCCCCCCAAATCAGGGGAAGAATGGCGCGTCAATTTCTCCAGAGTCGAATGGATACTCGACATCATCAACGGCAAGTACGAAAAGCGAAAAGGCCTCAAAGAAGACAATTGGGTCTGGAGCGAGCAAGGTCTCATCAATATGCACGTCCCGGAGCATTGGGGCCGCGTAAAGTTCCTAAAATAGAAAAATGCTGCGACGAGCGTTTGTAGGTTTGGGCCTGGCCGGGCCAAGCATCGGTTTCCAACGGGCTGTTGCTCCAAAGCGCGAGCGTCTCAACCTGCTCTTCGTGATGACCGACCAGCATCGCGCTGACTGCCTCGGCTCTGACGGCAACCCGGCGATCAAAACCCCCAACCTCGATCGCCTCGCCAAAGAAGGCGTCCGCTTCCGCAATGCCTACTCCAGCACTCCCACCTGCACTCCCGCCCGCACCGCTCTCCTGACCGGGCTCTCCCCCTGGAATCACGGCATGCTCGGCTACGGCGAAATCCCGCCAAACCTCCCCTACGAGAAACCCCGCGCCCTGCGCGACGCCGGCTACTCCACCACCTCCATCGGCAAGAATCATTTCTCCCCTTGGCGCAACGGCCACGGCTACGAGCAGATGCTGCTCGACGAACATTCCTCCATGGGCCGCAAGCCGATGGAAGAACGCACCGACTACGAATCCTGGTTCTACTCCCAGGAACCCAATCAAAACCCCTACGCCACCGGCCTCGGTTGGAATGACTACGAAGGCCGCCCCTTTGTCCTGCCCGAGCGCCTGCACGCCACCACCTGGACCGGCGACATGGCAGTCCGACATCTGGAAACCTACCGCGACCCAAGGCCCTTCTACCTCAAGGTCTCCTTCATCCGTCCGCACAGCCCCTACGATCCCCCACAGCGCCACTGGAAGATGTACGAAGACACCGAACTGCCCGAGGCAAAAGTAGGTCGCTGGGCCGCTCGTTTTGAAAAGCCCTCCAGCGATCGGCCTGACATCTGGCACGGTAAACTCAACCCCCGCGTCATCCGCAATTCACGCCGCGCCTACTACGCCTGCATCAGTCATGTCGACGAACAAATCGGCCGCATGCTCGAAACCCTCGAAAAGCAAAAGCAGCTCGACCAAACCCTGATCGTCTTCACCTCCGACCACGGCGATATGACCGGCGACCATAACCTCTGGCGCAAGTCCTACGCCTATCAGGCCAGTGCCAGAATCCCCATGATCGTCCGTCTGCCGGGAGCCACCGGCGGCCGCGTTCTCGATCACCCCGTGGAGCTGCGCGATATCTTCCCCACCTTGCTCGACGCTGCCGGGCAACAGCCCGCCCGCCCCCTCGATGGCGACAGCATGTTGAAGCTGGTTCGCAATCCCTCCACTCCCTGGCGCCAGTTCATCGACCTCGAGCACAACATCTGTTACGCCCCTTCCAACAACTGGAATGCTCTCACTGATGGCAGGACGAAGTACATCTTCCACGCCTTCAACGGCGAAGAACAACTCTTCGACCTCCAGAAAGATCCTCACGAATTGAACGACCTGTCGAAGGTCGTAGAGTCCGATCAACTACTCCGCCTCTGGCGTCAGCGCTTGCTCCTGCACTTCGAGCAACGTGGAGAACCCTTCCTCGTCAACGGTCAACTGGGCCTACGCCCGAAAGGCGTACCCTTCAGCCCCAACTTCCCACGCCTTAAGGCCTAAAGAAGTCTGGCTTAGAAAACGAAGCCACCCGCCATCGCTTCTTCACCTGCGTGAACGTGATCGCAATTACTTCCCGCCGCTGCACCGCCACGGCGTTGTCGCTACGGCTCCGCAAAGCCAGGTACCAATCCACCTGCGCCGTCTGCCCCTCCACGTTTTGCAGCTCAATGCTGGAGTTCACATCGTAGGCCGAAATCAGCCCCTCCAGATCTTTACCCAAAACATCCCGCTCCGCCATTTCCTTCGAAACAAGGCTCATGAAACCGGCAATGTTTCCCGCGCTCAAATCAGTAGCCATCGACGCCAGCACGGCTCGCATCTCGTCCCTCGGGCTCGCGAAAAAGAGTGCGACCAGCGCTCTACGTGCGATAGCTTCCATTGATTTCGATGTAGCCTTCTGTAAAGTCGCACGTCCAGAATTCGGCGCTGCCCTTGCCGCTCCCCGCAATGCGCAGGTCGATCACAACTTCCTTCTCATCGAGCTTGGTCTTCAGCTTCCCTTCGTCAAAGGGTGCCGCCAGACCATTGCGGCAAACGCGCTTGCCTTGCAGAAAAATATCCACCTTGGCAGGGTCAAACTTCGCCCCTGAATACCCAGCCGCACAAATGATCCGCCCCCAATTCGGGTCCGATCCCGCCACCGCCGTCTTCACCAGCGGTGAGTTCGCAATCGCCCTGCCGATCTTGTTAGCATCGTCTTCCGATTTCGCCCCGCTCACCAGCACCCGAACCAGCTTCTTCGCCCCTTCGCCATCGCGGGCAATTTGCGCTGCCAGATTCTTCAGCACTGTCGTGATCGAGTCCGCAATCAGTTCGAGGTCAGCCGCATTGGGCTTCACCCCGCTCGCCCCATTGGCAAGCAGCACCACCGTATCGTTCGTCGACGTATCTCCATCCACAGTCAGCCGGTTGTAGCTCAGCGCCGTAGCCCTCGTCAGAATCGTCTTCAGATCTTTCACGCTGATGTTGGCATCGGTCATTACATAACCAAGAGTCGTGGCCATGTTCGGTTGAATCATGCCAGAACCCTTCGTCATCCCGGCAATCCGCACCGTACCCTTCTTCAGCACCACCGTCGCCTGGGCCGTTTTCTGCACCAGATCGGTCGTCATGATTCCACGTGCCACATCGCCAAAGCGTTCCTTCGAAAGCCCGGCCAGCAACGCCGGCAGCGCACTGGTAATCTTCTTCGGGTCCAGTTCCACACCAATCACGCCGGTCGATGACGGCAATACTTCACTCGGCGCGCACTTCAATTGCTTGGCCAGTGCCTTCACGGTGGTCTCAGCCACGCGCATCCCCGTGCGCGTCGCGCAGTTGGCATTGCCGGCATTGATCAGCAATGCCTTCACCTTCCCCTTCGAGGCCTTGAGATTGCTCCGCGACAGCACCACCGGTGCCGCTGCCACCAGGTTCTGCGTAAACACTGCCGCAGCATTCGCGGGCGACTCACTCACAATAAGCGACAGATCGTCCTTCTTCACCTTGCGGATTCCCGCATACACAGCACTGTACTGATAGCCAAGCGGCAGTTCGTTACTCATTCAAGCTCCCAGAATTTCATTTTCGACGATTCGCAGCCCGTTGCGAAAGTCCATCCCACTCACCCGCTTGCGGCCTTCCTGCTGCACCTCTACCAATTCGAGCACCGTACCCTGGCCGCAGGCAACCAGCACCGGCCCCTTCGAAGAAAGCACTCTACCAGGCTCTGCCTCGCTCGGCTCCGCCACCACACGCGTCTTCCAAACCCGCAACACCTGATCGCGAAACTGTGTCGACGTCCCCGGCCACGGATAGAACCCACGCGTCCGGTTATGAATCACACTCGCCGGCCAGCTCCAGTCAATAGCCCCATCCTGCTTGCTCAGGATCGGTGCATGCGTCGCCTCCCGGTCGTCTTGCGGCGTCCCCTTCATCCCTGGGTCGCGCAACGTTTCCACCAGCAACTCCGCCCCCAGCAATGCCAGCCGCTCCCCAAACTCCACAGCATTCTCTTCCGGTCCAATCGGCAACTCGGCCTTCAGCAACATATCGCCCGTATCGAGTCCCGCATTGATGCGCATCGTCGTCACTCCGCTCACCGTCTCACCATGAGCAATCGCCCACTGGATCGGCCCCGCGCCACGATACTTCGGCAACAGCGATCCATGAACATTGATGATGCCGAACGGCGGAATGTCAATGATGCTCTGCGGGATCAACTGCCCATACCCCACAACCACCATGACGTCGGGTGCCAACTGCCGCAGTTTCTCCACACTCTCCGCATGCCGAACGCGCTCTGGCTGTTCCACCTCCAGCCCATGCCGCAACGCCGCTTCCTTAACCGCACTCATCGCTACAGCCTGCCCACGCCCCTTCGGACGATCCGGCTGCGTATAAACCCGCAACACCTCGTGGCCTGCTTGCAGAATGGCTTCGAGGCTCGGCACCGCAAACTGGGGGGTGCCCAGAAAAACAGTCCTTAGTCCCACTCGCCTGCCTTCTGCAACTTGCGGATCTTGCGTCGAATGAGGTCTCGCTTCAGTGGGCTCAGGCGATGAATAAACAACACCCCATCCAGATGGTCATTCTCATGTTGAATAGCCCGGCTCAAGAGGTCTTCGCCTTCCAGCTCAAACCATTCCCCGTTCTCATTCTGCGCCTTCACCCGCGTCTTGCGGGCCCGCTGCACCGGTTCCCGAAAACCAGGAATCGACAGGCAGCCCTCTTCCTCAGTGATCTTGCCTTCTTTGGCGAGGATCTCCGGGTTAATCAGCACAACCCTCTCCTCGGGGTTGTCCCCGGCCGAAGGGTCAATCACAGTAAGGCGCTTCTTGATGCCAATCTGCGGGGCCGCCAAGCCAACTCCCTTGGCGGAGTACATGGTTTCAAACATGTCTGCCACCAGTTGCTTCAACTCGCGCGAACCGAATTCATGGGCACCTACCGGGTCACACTTTTCCTCGAGCACCGGTTCGCCGTATTTCACAATCTTATAAATCATCAGAAGTCTCGGACTTGGGTTTGATAGTTGTCGAAGTTGCGCTTAGCCTCTAGAAGCGAATCGCCACCAAATTTCTCAATCATGGCCTGGGCCAGCACCAGTGCCACCATGGCTTCCCCGATCACCCCCGCTGCCGGAATCACGGCAACGTCAGAGCGCTCATAGGCGGCCAGTGCCGAATCGCGCGTCGGTAGATCCACGCTTTCCAGCGGACGGCGCAACGTAGAAATCGGCTTCAGGTGGCCGCGGACAATAATGTCCTGGCCATTCGTGATGCCACCTTCGAGGCCCCCCGCCCGGTTGGCACCGCGGAAGAACGCCCGGTCTTCCTTGTTGTAGTGGATCGTATCTTGCACCTTCGATCCAAAGCTGCGCGCTCCTTCAAGCGAATAACCCACCTCAACACCCTTCACCGCCTGCATCGAAACGATGGCCTGCGCCAGCTTGCCATCCAGCCTCGAATCCCAGGTGATGTGTGATCCAAGCCCGATCGGGACTCCGTGGGCACGCACTTCAAAAATGCCCCCCACCGTATCACCGGTCTTGTAAGCTTCATCCACCACGGCCTTGAAGCGTTGTTCCGTCTCGGCATGCACACAACCCAGTAGCACTTCGTCACGCTCGCTGAGGGCCTTGATCTCTTCCCACGTCGCCTCATGCGTCATGGTCTCTTGGCCCACGCCCACCACATGGCTCAGCACCTCGATGCCAAACTCAGCCAGAAAGGCCTTCGCAATCGCACCCACCGCAACACGAGCCGTCGTCTCGCGGGCACTGGCCCGCTCCAGCACATAGCGCGCATCATCAAAGTTGTACTTGATGCAACCGATCAGATCGGCGTGCCCAGGTCGCGGCCGTTTGACTTCCTTAAACTTCTCGCTCGACCCCTCATAGTCTTCGACAGGCAGCGATTCCGTCCAGTTCTTCCAGTCGCGATTGTCAATGATGACGGCGATGGGAGCCCCAATCGTTTTGGAATGACGCACCCCCGCGACAATGTGGGCAGTATCTGTTTCAATCTTCATGCGACCGCCCCGGCCGAAGCCTTGCTGCCGACGCCACAATTCGCGATTGATTTGAGTAAGGGAAATGGGGACGCCCGAGGGGAGGCCTGTAATCGTGGCAACGAGGCACTCGCCGTGGCTTTCGCCCGCGGTTTCAAAGCGGAACATCTTGATTAACAACTAGTCTAACAGGAGGGGTGTTTTAGGCGCTGCCTGCACCGTATCCCAGTTCTCGGCTCCAACGCGTTTGGCCCAGGCCTGGTAGCGCTCCGCCAGGCGCGCCGCTACTTTGGGCTGCGATTGCGCCAGATCATTCATCTCGGTGCGGTCCGCAGCGAGATCATAAAGTTCCCACGTGCCCGGATACTTCGACACCAGTTTGTGTCGCCCCTCGCGCGCGGCCCGATTCCCCTCATGCTCCCAGAACAGACTTCGCTTCGAAAGCACATCTTTCCCCTGCAGCACCGGCAATAAACTCATACCTTCATTCGGATTCCTGGTGCCGCTCAAATCGAGGAACGTGGCCATGCAGTCCACAATGTGGCCCGGCTGATGCGTGATCGATCCCGGCTTCTGGATCCTCCCCGGCAAATGCGCAATGAAGGGCGTCGAGATGCCCCCTTCATGCACCCAGTGCTTATACAGGCGAAAGGGCGTGTTCGAAGCATTCGCCCAGCCCAGGCCATAGCTCTGGTAGGTATTCTCAGGCCCCGGCATCCGCTTCGGGTCATTACCAGGAAACACCGCTTCGCCACTTCGTGTCTTCGTCGGCACATGCCGCGCCTTCATCTGCCGGCCCAGCTCTTCCGCACATCCCCCGTTGTCAGAAAGAAAACAAATCAGCGTATCGTCCAACGCATTCGCTTCTTCGAGCGCCTTCACCATCCGGCCAATACCCTGGTCCATCCGCTCCAGCATCGCCGCGTAGGCAGCCATGCGTTCAATCTGCCATTCCTTGTCCGGGGTCTCGTCCCAGGACGCAATCTTCTCACCCCGTCCCGTCAGCGGCCATTTCGGGTCGATGATGCCAAGCTCTACCTGCCGCTTGTGGCGGTCAAGCCGCAGTTGATCCCACCCCTTGCGATACGTATTGCGGTGCCGCGCAATCTCATCCGCGTAGGCATGCATCGGCCAGTGTGGCGCCGTGAAGGCCGTGTAAAGAAAGAACGGCTTTGTGCTCGCCGTGCATTCGCGGATGTAGTCGACACTCTTGTTCGCAATCGCGTCGGTGTAATAGAAATCCTTGCCCGGCTCAATGCTCTCGTTGTCTTCCACCAGCGTAGTGGGAGCATAAAAACTGCCGGCCCCATGAATCGTGCCAAAGAACTTGTCAAAGCCCCGTTGATTCGGCCAGTTCTGCTTCGACTGGTTGACCGGTGTCACGTGCCACTTACCCGACATCCGCGTCTGGTAGCCACCCTTCTTCAGGGCCTCGCCCAGCGTCAGGCATTTGCTGCTCAGATCACCCCGGTACCCCGGCAACTCCCGGCCGTTATCCACCATGTGTCCAATTGAGGTCTGGTGCGGATAAAGCCCCGTCAGCAAGCTCGCACGCGTAGGGCAACACCGGGCACTGTTGTAAAACTGACTGAAGCGCAGGCCCCCTCGGGCCAAAGCATCCAGGTTCGGCGTCGGAATTTCTCCGCCATAGCAACCAAGGTCAGAAAAGCCCATGTCATCGGCAAGAATCAGAATGATATTCGGCTTCTGTGCTTTGGCAAGCAACGGAGCGGCAAGTGTGGGCAGAAAGCTGCGGCGTAGCATCCGCTCTAGAGTAATGCAATCGGGCGCACAGGAGAACCCGTAGCGCCATTGAGTTTCAACGGTAGGCAAATGAAGGTGCATTCCTTCACGCCCGTCGTCGCCAACTCTTCCAGATTCAGATTCTCAATGATGTAGATGCCCTTTTGCGGCAGCAGATAAAAGTGAGCGAAAAGCGTCACCCCGGTTTCTTCATCTACAATTCCCGGCACATCCCAGGCCATATTGTCCGCACCCACAGCAACCACCTGGTGATCCGCCGCCCACAGCGTTGCCGACTTATGTGCCCCGGCCGCCTTCAGGTAAGTCGCCTCATCATGCCAATACTTCGCAAAGCCAGTGCGCACCAAAAGCACATCGCCCGGTTCCGGGCGCACATCCCCCAGAGACCGTTCGAGGTCATCGGCCGTGAACTCATACATCGGTTCCAACGGTCCCAGATCCGCAAACACCGCACGCTTCACAATCGGAGGAATCTCCTCCACCCCACCCCGCGAAAATCCCGCAGGCCCCTCCACCGAAGCCGTGGGAATCTCTCCATGCAAACACCCATAAGCCGCTTGATGTGAAAGCGCATCAATGTGCGTACCCGTGTGTTCCATCATCGTCAGAACCCCGGCCGCAGAAGTCCGCGGCGTCCCGGTTGGGTCAGTGTGGCGACGATGTAGCCCGTAAAAGTACCCAGGCTTGTGCGAAGGGTGAATCGGCATCCCCGCAAAGCGAGGCTGTTCCAGATCAATAATGCGCTTCAATGTACACCGTCTCCAACAATACTTTGGTCTCCGAGCGAGCGCCAGAATGAAAACACGGCGATGCCGCTAAGCAGCAGCAAAGTCGCCAGAGCGTAAGGCATAAACCAGGCATTCAAATCCGTAGAGATGCTCTGGTTCCCCAGCGTGTTCGTGGTGAACACGGCAACCAAAGTCGTAAGCAGTCCGAATCGAACCAGACCTACTGTGATCGCCAGCGAGACCAGAAAGTATAGGGGCAAATCAAAGGCCAGATTACTCGTCGTATAGAGGTCCCCATTGGTGGCGCACAGCAGCAAGGCTGCAGCGATCATCGCTGGAATCTCCCGCCGCAACAGCACCTTCAGCCCCAGCAGCACGAAGAAAATCAAGAAGCCAATCAGAAGCGCTTTGTCAGCGCTCAAGATATGAACAGCAAGCCATGACCGGGCAGAAGCATTGCGGATGCTTGCCCCGCTCAGCAGTCCCGCTCTCTCAAAATTGAACCAGTCTTTCGACAGAAATCCAATCGTGATGATGATCCC
Source organism: Bryobacter sp. (assembly GCA_044340255.1). GTDB lineage: Bacteria > Acidobacteriota > Terriglobia > Bryobacterales > Bryobacteraceae > Bryobacter. The sequence goes on from JBIITX010000022.1 coordinate 109,448, forward strand.
CATCGCAACACCCATGAGGATGTGCGCTCCAACCTGCGTATCCCAAATCCTCCCCGCCAGGGCCCGGTTCCAGGTGATAATCGCATGCGGCCAGCGTGAACGCAGCGTCGGCTCCAGCGCCAGATAAAGCTGCCAGAGAATATAGCCCTGCAGCAACGCATCGGCAAACGCATAAGTCGCAAAGTTGAGCATCCGCGCATCGGGCACATAGTGCGCGCCCAGCAGCCAGGCCACAAAATTAGCCGCAATGTGAATCAGGCAAAGTCGCAGTGCTCCCTGCCGGTCTGCCCGGTTCGCCAGCCAGTTCTTGCGGGCCAGCGAGGCGCTAAAGAACAGAAACGTTAGCAACGACCCTACGGTCACACATGCCTGGATCACTTGCCCCGTACTCCATGGCTTGGGCACGTCGCTGACAGGAGGCGTCCAAGCCTGCTTGAAATAAAGGCTGGTCAGTCGCCCCTTGAACGTAGCGTACTGCACCGTCACTTCAGCCCCCGCCAGTTCTGGATGCGCTCCCTTCAGCGCAACACGTTGGTCGAAAGGCGTCAGTGGCGTCCGGTAAAATTCCGCAGCGCTAAACTTCGACCGGTCAAATCCGATCGCGGCAAACAAGCGGTTCTCATCAAAGTTCAGCACCGCTGCATCTTCCTGGCGCGGCGGCACCGCTTCAAAGAGCCGCAGTCTTCCGCTGGAGTCCAGATAGATGCGCACCATATTCGGCGTCTCCATGGCAGGGCGACTCCAGTTCACACTCCCGTCTGTGTCTTCAGCGAGTGGTCTCGGGCTCTGGCGGTATGCATACGACAGAGGAGATTCCTGGCTAAACAGCTTCCGCCAGTCGCGATCTTTCCTGTCTTCCAGCCACTTCTCAAGGCCTTCACGATGCTCGAATGCGTCGTACCAGTCCGCTGGCTTTGCCGGATATCCGAATGTCGCTGCAACCTCTCGTGCTTTCACCATCAATGCCGCTTGCGGCATTTCAGTCGGCACATAGCTCAGCGTCTCGACGTGCCCTTTCAGGTAAGGAAACGCCGCAAGAAAAGCAAGCACAAAGCCCAGCAGCGGCATACTGTAGCGCTTTGCCAGCCCAGCCGACTGGCTCGCCGCCACCAGCTCAGGGCTCGGCGTTTGCCCTGCCGCCAGCGCTGCTGCCAACGGGTCGCCACCCGGCAGCGCCGCTGCCACACCAAGGGCACTCATGGGGCGGTTCCCGGGCAACGGGTCCAGACATTTGCGAATGATGTTCTCAACCGCCGGGTCAATGTCGTTGGCATGAGAACTCATGCTCGTCAGCGACATCGCCTCCTGCAAGTTGAGCATCTCGTTGATGTTCGGGGCAATATAAGCGCGCTTGCCCGTAAACAGCTCGTAGAGCACAAGCCCAAGAGAATAGATGTCGCTCGAATGCGTGACCTCAGTGCCCTTAATCTGTTCGGGGGCCATATAAGCAGGGGTCCCCTGCCGGATCTCGGCCGCATTCAATTCGCTCGCCACTGCCGCCAGCCCGAAGTCGCAAATCAGCACTTCCCCATGCCGGTCCAGCATAATGTTGTGCGGCTTGAGATCGCGATGGATCACCCCTTTGGCATGCGCTGCCGCCAGACCCGCACAAGCCTTGCGTGAGATCTCAATCGCCTTATCAGAAGGCAGTCTGCCGATCCGCCGCAGCAGGGAAGCCAGGTCTTCCCCATCCACATACTCCATCGAAATGAACGGCAGCCCCTCCGCCTCGCCGATATCGTAAACACGGCAAACATTGGGGTGCGACACCTGCCGCGCAATGCGAACTTCCGAATGGAAGCGTTCAAGAAAACGAGGATCCGAAGAACTCAGCGCATGCAGAAACTTGAGTGCCACCGATTGCCCAAGTGTCATGTCCGTCGCCCGGTACACTTCCCCCATTCCACCCTTACCGAGCAGCGCAATAATCCGGTAGCGGCCATTCAGCAACGTGCCCGGCGGGAAGCGTCCTTCAATCGCCGCATGAGCCGACGGCGTCGAAAGACTCGACTTGCTCGTCACTGTGCCAACGACAGTTTGTGTAAATTCGTTTGGCGATTGGTCCGACATCCTAGATATGCTAACGCTGATGAGATTCTTTTTGTCGCTAAGCCTGATGGCTGGCCTGCTGCCGGCTGCCTGTGAATTCGAAATGGTCATTCGCAACGGCCATGTCATTGATCCCGCCAATCGGCGCGATGGCCGCATGGACGTTGCCATCGACAAAGGCAGGATTGCCAAAGTCGCAGCGAAAATCGAAGTTCCTGCAGAATGCAAAGTCGTAGACGCCACCGGCCTCTACGTCACTCCCGGCCTCATCGACATCCACGGCCATGTCTACGCCAATACCGGCATTCCCCTCGAATTGGCTGGCGAAACATCCTTTGTCCCCGATGCCATCGCCCCTCGCAGCGGCGTTACAACCATCGTCGATGCCGGCACCAGCGGCTGGAAAAACTTTGAAGACTTCCGCAAGCGAATCATCGACCGCTCCCGAACCAGAGTGCTCGCCTTCATCAACATTGCCGGCCTCGGCATGAGCGGCAGCCGCAACGAGCAAAACACCGCCGACATGGACAGCGAAGGCCTCGCTGCCATTGCCAAAAAGCACAAAGACATTGTGGTCGGCGTCAAGACAGCCCACTACGGCGCACCAGACTGGATCGCCGTCGACCGTGCCGTCGCCGCTGGCAAACTCGCCTCCATTCCCGTCATGGTCGACTTCGGCACCCACCACCGTGAGGCTCGCCCCATCGAAAAGCTGCTCATGGAGAAAATGCGCCCCGGCGACATCTACACCCACCTCTATTCCGGCCTCCGCTACGAGCAGTTGCCCACCGGCAAGATGAACCCGGTCCTTTGGGAAGCCCGCAAGCGCGGTGTTCTCTTCGATCTCGGCCACGGCAACGGCAGCTTCTTCTGGACCGTCGCCAAGGCCGGCTTCGCCGAAAAGTTCCTGCCCGACACCATCTCCACCGACCTGCACTTGCGCAGTTGGATGGACGGCATGAAAGATCTCAACAATGTCATGTCGAAGTTCCTCATCCACGGCGTCCCTCTCAAAGACGTCATTCGCATGACCACCGTCGAAGCAGCAAAAGCAATTCGCCGGCCAGAACTCGGCACTCTCACCGTCGGTGCTGAGGCCGATGTCGCCGTGCTCAAAGTAGAGAAAGGCAAGTTCGGCTATCTCGACAATCGCCGCCAGCGCGTCATGGGCGACCAGCGTTTGACCACCGAGTTAACCCTCCGCGCCGGTAAACCCATCTTCGATTGGAATGGCATGGCCTCTGACGATTGGAAGCCCGGCACCCTGCCCGGCGCTCGAATGCAATAAAGACATGCATCCTCTTCTCGCCTTTTTGCTCGCTGGTGCCGCTCAGATCGACATCACCCCGACGTGGTTCCCGTTGATCATCAATTGCGGCATGCTCGAGCGTACGGCCTCTTCCGTCTCAGCGCCTCTCTACGCCAAAGCCATCGTCCTCCAGCAAGGCAACCTCAAAACCGCCATCGTCGTGGCCGACTCCTGCATGATGCCGCGCGAACTCCTCGACGAAGCGAAAGCGATCGCCGAAAAAGCCACCGGCATTCCTGCCAGCCGCCAGCTCATCTCCGCCACCCACACCCACTTCGCCCCCGCCGCCATGTCCTGCCTCGGCTCAAGTGTCGACGAGCGCTACGCCAAATGGCTCCCGGCAAAGCTTGCCGAAGCCATCATCGAAGCCAACAAACGCCTCACCCCGGCCCGCATCGGCAGCGCCGCCATAGCCGATCGCGAACACACCTTCGTGCGCAGCTTCATCTATCGCGCGGGTAAAGAGCTCACCGATCCTTTCGGCGAAAAGACCGTCCGCGCCAACATGCACCCCGGCTATGAAAACCCCGACGTCACCCTCCCCACCGGTCCGGTCGATCCCACCCTCACTGTCCTTTCCATCCAGTCCGACAAGGGCCAACCCATCGCCATGCTAGCCAGCTACGCCATGCATTACTTCAATTCCAAACCGATCTCCAGCGACTATCCTGGCGTCTTCGCAAAGCAGTTCGAGCAACGCATCAAAGCCCCGCAAGGCTTCGTAACGATCATGAGCCAGGGCACCAGCGGCGACCTGATGTACATGGATTATTCAAAGCCCGCCAACAAAGAACTCACCATCGAGTCCTACACCAGTGGCATCGTCGACTCTGCCCTCAAGGCCTACGAGTCCATCCAATACGAAAAGCGCCCGAAGCTCAGGATGCTCGAGACTGAGCTCACTCTAACCCGGCGCCTCCCCTCCCCAGACCGTCTGGCTTGGGCCAACAAACTCCTCGCTACGATGGGCACCAACAAACCCAAAAACCAGCCCGAAGTCTACGCGAGAGAAGCTGTCTACCTCCACAACGAACCAAAACGCACGCTCAAACTCCAGGCCCTCCAACTCGGCACTCTCGCCATCGCCACCTGGCCCAACGAAGTCTACGCCATCTCTGGCCTCAAGCTGCGCAACCGCACCAGCTTCACCAAGCTCATGAACATCGAACTCGCCAACGGTGCCGAAGGCTACATCCCCCCACCAGAGCAGCATCGCCTCGGCGGCTACACCACGTGGCCAGCCAGAAGCGCAGGTCTTGAAGTCGAAGCCGAGCCCAGGATCCTCGCGCAGTTATCCAATCTCCTCAATCAATTGCAGCCCAAGTCAAAACCCACCCCCTCCCCAAAGAACTACTGGCCCATGGAAGATCTGGAAGCCAACCCCGACCTCTCCATCCAGGGCCCCCACGCCTTCGCCGTCCCCGGCAAAACAGGGCAAGCCCTCTATCTTGCCAACGCCAGCCTAACCCTCAATAAACCCCTCAAGACCTACAAGCTCAGCTTCTGGCTCTGGCCCGCTGCGACCCGCCAGTGGACCCAGGTCACCATCGAACAAACCAAAACCTCCCGACGCACCACAACAAACGGCCAGCTCACAAGCCAGACCGCCCCCACCAACACCATCCAACTCCTTGAGAACTTCGAAGGTGCGATCGATGAACTCACCCTCCAACCCCAGCCCTGATCCTTCCCGTCCTGGTTGCCTTCGAGCAGGGCCCCATCTTCCGTACCGAATCACGGTTGGTAGAAGTTCCAGTTGCAGGACCGGCGCCGCCACTCCAATCGCAGCAATTCCACAAGCATCGGCACTCCGTTGCTGGCGCTTCTGCTCGATGGCCTCAATGCCATCCTCAGTGATCTACTTACCGGCCGCCTCGGCTCGCTGAAAATCGAGCTTCCGGTCCTGTAGCTTCGCCTGAGCCGCAGCAACCTTCTCTGCCACCTGCTTGGCCGCCTGCTCCCGCAGTCTCCAGTGCCAGAACCCCGTCACAAACGCAACCAGCGGTACCAGCCCCAAAAACACGTAGACAATCCGCACCGGAATCCCACCCCAAATCCCGTAGTGCAGCGGAATGCAATATTGGATGATCTTCCTTCCAATCCCCGCATTCCTTGTATCCGCAATATGCAACACCTTCGCCTCATACGGGTCAATACTCAACGAAGCATGGTTACGGTTCACGTTCCAGTCTTCCCATTCCTTCCGCATTGTCAAAGGCGCAGTCGGCGAAGACGGGAAGCTCACTCTTCGAATCTGACCATCCAGCGCGCTATCGGCCACGCGCACCAGTTCGTCCAAATCCTTCGCCTTCCCTTTCGGCGTGACTGTAATCTTCGGGTCGCCAACCTCCCCCGTCACCGCATACACCACCGCCTTGGTGGCATCCGGAAAGATAAACTCAATGGTCGTCAGCGTGAAGATCAGCGAGAATGCCAGCGGATAAATCCCCGCCACATTATGGATGTCATAGAGCAGCTTCTTCATCCCCATACCGGTCTTGATGCGAAAGCGTGACTTCCACACCGCAGCGCCAGACCGCGCATTCGGCCACCATAGCCATACACCCGTCAATAACAACACCGTCAACAAAATCGCGCCGTACCCATTCGCGTTCCAGCCCGTCTGCCCGTACAGCAAATAGAAATGCAGGTAGCAAAGAAATCCATACAGATGCCCGGCCCGCGTTCTCTCTCCAATGACCTTGCCCGTGTACGGATTCAAATACACATAGAGCTGCGAGGCCTGGTTAGGACCAATGCGGATCGAATACACACTATCGGGTCGCGTCGGGTAATTGATGTAGGAAGCCTTCAGCTTGGGGTAGGCTGCCTGAAAGTTCGCCATCACCACCGAGAGCGGCGCTTTCTCGCCCTCTACCTTGACGGTCAACAACTGCGGGTTCAGCCAAACGTCAATCTCACGCCCAAAAATCAGCAGGCTGCCAGTGATGCCAATCACCACAAAGTACAGCCCAAGGATCAACCCCAGCCAAAGATGCGCCAGGTAATTCACCCGCTTCATGTTCCACTTCGGTTGCACAAGTCTCTCCTAGAAGCGATACTTCATCTGCACCGTCAGGCGGCGGGGCACGCCCGCATTGCCCGCATTCTGTGCCGAGAAGTCATCCGAAATATAGTATTTATCGCCGAGGTTCGTGGCTGCCACAAGAAAGCGCATCCGCTTGTAGTCATAGCTGACGCTCGCTCCAAACAATCCATAAGAAGGCAGCACCTGCGGATTCACAATATTATCCCGTAAGGGCCGCGTCCCGACCCAGGACCAGTAAGGCGACACCGTCAGGCTCTTATACACCTGCAAAATCCCACCCATCCCCGCAATATGCCGCGGTGCCATACGCACCCGGAACCCGCTGAAGTTCGTGGTCAGCGTCGGGCGAAATTCAATGTGCCGCGAATCCTGAAACGAATAGTTCGCCCACACAAAATGCTGCTTCACTCGCGTCTTGAGTTCCGACTCAAATCCCTTCACTCTCGTCGTCGCATTCACAAAGAAAAAATCATCCGGCCCCGAACGGAAAGACCTCTGCCCATCCACCTTTCGCATGTGAAAGTAAGTCCCTTGAAAGCTGGTCCCACGCGGCAATCGGAACCGGAACCCCGTATCCAGGCTCTTCGTAACTTCCGGTCGCAGCAACTGCGCCACGATCACGTTATTCGCCGTAGAAAGTGCGGGCACCTGTGGCCGGAAGCCTTCGACATAGTTGCCAAACAAAACAAGATCCACCGCCCGCGTCCGCAGTGCATTCAAATCGATCCCGAATCGCGGGCTTGTCCGCGATCGCTGGTTGCCAGAGCGCACCGGCGTATCCGACCGCCGCAAGAGCTGATCAAAGTTGTCACGCCGGAACCCCGCCGTCAATCCCAACTTCCAGAACTCAAACCGCTCCTGCATGTGAAACGCCGTAATCGTCTGCGTGAAGAACGATCCCGTGATCGCCCCGCGAATCCCGCGCGGATCATTCCCCGCGTTCGGGCCCGGCAAAGGGTTCGTGTAGTCCGGTCCACGATAAGTAGGGGCATTGGCAAAGGTCGGCGAATCCTGATCCTGGCTCCCACCCTCATAGCTGAACCCCGCCACCAGGCTCGATCGAAACTGCTTCCGGTCCAGGCGGTGCGTCAGAATCGTATCGTTCAATTTCGTATCCTGCACCGCCGTGCTCTCGTTGTAGCCCTTATTGCTCACCGTCTCCGCTGGCAGAATTGTAATCCCGCCGGTGCTAAAGCGCCGGTACCGGTTGAAGTTGAACGTATTGCTCAATACAAAACCCGATCCCAAATCAAAATCCACCCGCGGCGTAACCGAGTGCAACGTTCCTTCAAAGCGAGCCCCCGGAATCCCGAAGTTATCTTGCGGTCGAATCCCGTAAAGTGGCTGCCCGTTCAGCAGCGGAATAATCGAACCACGTCCACTATTCACATCACTCCCGAGATAGCTCACGCGCAACTGGATCCGCGAGGCGAACGTCTGGTCAAACAAGGTCGACAAAGCCCTGTTGTCCCGGCCGGTCCTCTGTTGAAACCAGTCCGATGCCGACACCACAGCCGACCCCGCAATCCTGCCCTTTCCCAGAGGAATGCTCCCCCCGCCAAACCCTTCTTTGGTTCCAAAGCTCCCAAACCCCGCACTCAAAAATCCGGTGATCGCCTCCGGGCTGGGCGCATCCGGCACCGTATTGAAATTCATCACCCCCGCAATCGCGCTCCGACCATACGATGAGCTCGCCGGCCCCTTTACGAAATCTGCCTCCTGCACCAATTGAATCGGCAACATAATCAAATCAGCCGACCCATTAAACTGCCGCAGTGGCAACCCATCCACCAGCGTCAACACATCGGCCGTATCGCGTTGGCCGCGTGTCGCCACTCGCACAAACGCATTCCCCTGCGCTCCGTGCTGCAATCCCGGCACGGTCCGCAGCACATCATCAAAACTCTGCGGCGCGATCTTCTCCAACTCTGCCTTCGTCACCGTGCTCACAAAGAAAGGCACTCGAAATGTCGATTCAGCAACTCGCGACACCGTCTCGATACTCTCAGTCACAACCGACGGCACCAGCACAATTTCGCGCGCTTCGCTCTTGCTGATCTCAATCACTTCATCCACGAGCGCAAAGCCTTCCTTCTCCACGCTCAGCCGGTAGCTCGCCGCATTCAATCCACCAAACTCAAACTTACCCTCTGCACTCGAAATCCCGCTGTAGCGCTTCGCCCCATTCAAACCGAGCTTCGCCCCCGGCACAACGGCCCCAGAAGCATCCTTCAACGTCACAGTAAGGGAAACCTGAGCCATCGCGCTCAGAGACAACACCAACAACAAAGCGATTCGCAACATATCTTGCCAGTCTAGCCAACCTGAACTCGATCTGACTCCAAATCCATGCCAGTGGCCAAATTCAGCCGGTCAGCGGCTGAGAAAGCAAAAACTTTCCTGACCCCACCTTCAATGTTCCTGCGCACTCCATTGCAAGGAACCCAATATGAGAACAATCTTCCTCGCAATGGCCCTCGCCACCACCCTCTCCGCCGCTTCCATACCACTCTTCAACACCGGTACCGACACTGCAAATAACGCACTAGGCCCCGCCAACTCAACCTCCAAGCCGAACCTCATGGAGGCCCACTTCAGCCTCATCAGTGGTCCCTCCCCCGCAAACGTTTTCCTGACTCGCTGGCAGTCCCCATACTTCAGCGAAGCCGGTCTCAATGCCCGTTGGATCTCCCCAGCCGTCATCCAGGCCGGTGCCGCCATACCACCCAGTTTTCCAACCAGCTCTGGAACTTATGTCCTGCACCAAACCTTCGACATGACACCCTTTGACATCTCGACGGCCTCTCTATCCGGTCGCTTCGGTGCCGACAACTGTGCCACGATCCGCCTCAATACAACCATCCTGGCCTCGACCGGCGGCTCTTGCCCAGGTGGCAATCCAACCTCCAATTTCACTTCCCTCACTTCCTTCTCTGCTTCCTCTGGCGCCTTCATCACAGGCATCAACACGCTACGCATCGATTTCTCTAATGCCAGCGGCGCATCCGCTCTCCTCGTTTCCGACCTACAGGGCACCGCCGACCCGGCCGTCCCCGAGCCCTCCACTTACGCCCTAATCGGTGCCAGCTTGATCGCAATCCAAATCAGGAGAAAACTCACCTAGCGACAGCAACCAAACTGATTTCATCAATTCCTCCTGTCCCCACCCGCCTTCCAAGCGGGTGGGGATTCAAATTGATATGATCCTGTCATCGTGCGTTACGCAATCCTCCTTGTCGCTGCCACGCTCGCAGCCGCCGACCCCGCCGAGCACTTCGAGCTAAAGATCCGCCCCATCCTGGCCAACCGCTGCTTCGGCTGCCACTCCACGGCCCCTCTCGGTGGCCTCGCCATTACCTCCCGCAACGCCCTCCTCAAAGGCGGCAAAACCGGCCCCGCCCTCGTCCCCGGCAACATCGCCGACTCCCTCCTCATCCAGGCCATCGAACACACCAACGACAAAATGAAGATGCCCCTCGGCGGCGCCAAAATCCCCGAAGCCGAAATCGCCACCCTCAAGCAATGGGTCAAAGACGGAGCCTTCTGGCCTGAAGTCAAAATCGAGACAATCAAAACTCCCAACTACACCATCACCGACAAGCAACGCCAGTTCTGGTCTTTCCGCCCCGTCACAAAACCAACCCTTCCCACCCTCCAGAACAAACAGTGGCCCACCTCCCCTCTCGACCACTTCATCGCTGCCCGCCTCGAAGCAAAGGGCATCACCCCCAATCCCCCGGCCTCCAAAAAAGATCTCATCCGCCGCGCCTACTTCGACCTCATCGGCCTTCCTCCCACCTACGATCAAGTAAAAGCCTTCGAGGAAGACAATTCCCCCAATGCCTTCGCCAAAGTCGTCGACCACCTCCTGCGCTCCCCACACTACGGCGAACGTTGGGCCCGCTACTGGCTCGACGTCGCCCGCTACGCCGATGATCGTCTCGATTCCGACGTCGAACTCCCCTACCCAAACTCCTTCCGCTACCGCGATTGGGTCATTGAGTCCTTCAACAAAGACCTCCCCTACGACACCTTCGTCAAAGCCCAAATCGCCGGAGACCAGCTCAAAGGCAGCGATCCCAAACTCGCCATCGGCCTCGGCTTCTACGGCCTCTCCCCAGAGCTCACCGATGACCGCGTCGACGTCACCACCCGCGGCTTCCTCGCGCTCACTGGCGCCTGCGCCCAATGCCACGACCACAAATTCGATCCCATCCCCACCAAAGACTATTACGCCCTCCAGGGCGTCTTCTCCTCCACCAAACGCGCCGAATTCGAACTCGCCCCCGAAGCCGAAGTCAAAGCCTGGAAGGCGCAAGACAAGAAGATCCAGGACCTCAAAAAGCGCATCGAAGCCTTCCTCCACAATCAGGCCACCACCCTCGCCGAAGCCCTCGCCAATGAAAGCCCTCGCTACATCCGCGCCGTCCGCACCGGCGTCGCCGACCCCTCTCTCGACAAAGAAACCCTCGATCGCTGGACCCGCTACCTCAAGACCGGCCCCAAAGACAACAAGTACCTCCACGGCTGGCAAAACGACGATTTCGATCTCGCCAAGTTCCGTCAGGAGGCCCTCAAAGTCCTGATCGAACGCAAAGAAGTCGACACCAAAAACCTAAGCTCCAAAGCCACCAACGATCCCGACTCCAAGGCCGAAACTTACGCCCTCCCCCCAGACCGCTTCTATCTCTGGCGCGACCTCTTCTTCAATGATTTCTACGGTCGCGAATTCAAGCAGGAAGAAGACGGCATCCTCTACTACGGCCCCAATCGCGGCTACCTCACCAGCGACGGTACCGTCGAGCGCTTCCTCGAGGGCCGCTTCAAACAATACCTCTCCGACATGCGCGCCGAGCTCAAAGACCTCGTCTCCAAGCTCCCCCCGCAATACTCCTACGCTCACGCCATCAAGGACAATCCCACCGCCATCAATGAGCGCATCCAGATCGGCGGCCAGCCCGAACGCCTCGGCGAAGAAGCCCCCCGCGCCTTCCTTTCCATCTTGAGCAAAGCCGACCCCAAACCCTTCACACAGGGCAGCGGTCGTCTCGAACTCGCCGAAGCCATCGCCAGTCCAGACAACCCCCTCACCGCCCGCGTCTTCGTCAATCGCATCTGGCAGCACCACTTTGGCGAAGGCCTCGTCAAAACCGTCTCCAACTTCGGCCTCATGGGCGACCGCCCCTCCCACCCCGAACTCCTCGACTACCTCGCCAGCGAATTCATCACCAACAACTGGTCCATCAAGCAGCTCCACCGCACCATCATGCTCTCCAGCACCTACCAATTGAGCGCCGCCTCGAGCGACAAGGCAAATGAGCTCGATCCCTCCAATCGCCTACTCTGGCGCGCCAACCGCCAACGCCTCGATGCCGAATCCATGCGTGACACCCTCTTCACCGTCACCGGCGAACTCGATCGCACTCTCGGCGGCAAGCCCGTCCTCCTCGATCAACCCACCAACCACCGCCGCTCCATCTACGGCTACGTCAGCCGCCGCAAGCTCGATGGCACCCTCGCCCTCTTTGACTTTCCCAATCCCAACCTCAGTGCCGAGCAGCGCATCGTTACCGCCACCCCTCTCCAACAACTCTTCTTCCTTAACAGCGAATTCCTCGAAGCCCGCGCCAAGGCCCTCGTCGATCGCCTCGCCAATATCAAGTCCACCCCAGAGCGCATCCGCGAAGCCTATCGCCTCCTCTACAGCCGCGAAGCTACTCCACAAGAGCTAACCCTCGGCCAGCAATTCCTCGCCACGCAACCCTGGCTCCCCTATGCCCAGGTCCTGCTCAGCGCAAACGAACTCCTCTTCGTCAATTAAGGATCCACACATGACACGCCGCCAACTCCTCCAATCCGCTACCGCCGGCTTCGGCTCCATCGGCATGGCCGCTGCCTCCGCCAGCCTCGATCCTAAAGTCCCCCACCACACTCCCAAGGCCAAGCACGTCATCTTCCTCTTCATGAACGGCGGCCCCAGCCAAGTCGACACCTTCGATCCCAAACCGTCCCTCGCCAAGTATCACGGCCAGCCCATGCCCGGCAATTACCCCAAGGCCAAGCAGGAGCGCGGCACGCTCATGCAATCTCCCTTCGCCTTCAAGCGCTACGGCCAATCTGGCCTCGAAGCCAGCGAACTCTTCGCCAAAACAGCAGCCCTCCACATGGACGACATCTGCGTCATCCGCAGCATGCACACCGATCTCCCCGCCCACGCCCAGGGCATCATCCAGATGAATTCCGGCCGCATCATCCCGGGCTTCCCCTCCTGGGGTTCCTGGCTCACCTACGGTCTCGGCACAGAAAACAAAAACCTCCCCGGCTTCATCGCCATGTGCGCCGGCGTCCCCGACGTCGGCCCCCAACTCTGGTCCAGCGCCTTCCTGCCCAGCATCTATCAGGGCACCTACGTTCCCAACGACGAACTCACTCCAGAGAAGATGATCCAGCACATCCGCCCGCGCGGTGGCACTCCCAAAGAGCAGCAAGCCAAGCTCGACCTCTGGCAACAACTCAATAAACTCCAACTCCAGCAAGCCGGTCAGGACCCCCAACTCGAAGGCCGCATCCAATCGATGGAAGTCGCCTACCGCATGCAGTCCGAGGCTCTCGACGCCTTCGATGTCGACAAAGAGCCGCTCGCCATCCGCGAGCGCTACGGCGTCGTCGGCCAGCGCGACACCAGCGAAATGAAAATCAAATCCGCCACCCGCGACGGAGACTTCGCCCGTGGCTGCCTCGTCGCACGCCGCCTCATCGAACGCGGCGTCAGAGCCGTCCAGGTCTACTTCGGCAACGACAAACCCTGGGATTCCCACCATGACATCCTCGTCCACCGTCGCCTCGCACAACAGGCCGACCAACCCATCGCCGCCCTCATCTCTGACCTCAAAGCCAGCGGCCTCCTCAAAGAAACTCTCATCATCATCGGCGGCGAATTCGGTCGCCGCCCCTGGACTGAAGTTGCCGGCCGCATCAACGTCCAAAACGGCCGCAACCACAACAACGAAGGCTTCACCACGCTACTCATAGGCGGCGGCGTCAAAGGCGGCATGGCCTACGGGGCCACCGACGAATTTGGCTATCAATCTGTCGAGAAAAAAGTTCACGTCCATGACCTCCACGCCACCGTCCTCCACCTCATGGGCCTCGAGCACACCAGACTCACCTATCCCTACTCCGGTCGCCAGTTCCGCCTCACCGACGTAGCAGGCAACATCGTCCACGACATCATTGCTTAATGGCTGCACAAGATCCCCAACCCGTCACCGTCCTCCTCCAGCAATGGCGCGACGGCGACCCCCAAGCTCTCGAAACTCTCACCCCCATCGTCTATGACGAGCTACGCCGCCTCGCCGCAAAATTCCTCGCCAAAGAGTCCAACGCCAAAACCCTCCAGCCCACCGCCCTCCTCCACGAGGTCTACCTCAAGCTCGCCAACCAGCGCGATCAGAACTGGCAATCGCGCGCCCACTTCTTCGGCATTGCCGCCCACCTCATGCGCCTCGTCCTCGTCGATCACGCCCGCCTCAAGCACCGCGCCAAACGCGGTGGCGGCGAAATCAACATCCCGCTAGACGACGCCATGGCGGCTTCCTTCTCTCGCCCTCCCAATCTAGTCGCCCTCGACGATGCCCTCACCGAACTCGCCAAATTCGACGCCCGCAAATCGCAAGTCATCGAGATGCGCTACTTCGGCGGCATGAGCCTCGAAGAAACCGCCGAGGCCCTCAACATCTCCATCACCACCCTCGGCCGCGAGCAGCGCCTCGCCCAGGCATGGCTCAAACGCTACCTCTCTGGCGATACCCTAACAGAGGAATGACCCCCGAACACTGGCAACAGATCGAGGCCGCCTTCAACCAGGCCATCGACCTCCCGCCCGATCTCCGCCAGCCCTTCCTCGACGCCCTCCCGCCCGACACGCGCCGCGAAGTCCTCTCCCTTCTCGAAGCCGAAAATCTCCCTCTCACCTTCACCGCCGAACTCGCCTCCACCATCGAAGACCTCCAACAACAAGATCCCCTCAACAACCAGCGCCTCGGTCCCTACCGCATCCTCGGCGAACTCGGCTCCGGCGGCATGGGCAGCGTCTTCAAGGCCACCCGCGACGACGACGCCTTCCAGAAAATCGTCGCCATCAAAATCATCCGCGCCAATCTCGCCAACACCCAGCTGGAATCCCGCTTCCTCGCCGAACGTCAAATCCTCGCCCAACTCCAACACCCCTTCATCGCTCACCTCATCGACGGCGGCACCCACCAGGGCCTTCCCTACATCGTCATGGAGTTCATCGAGGGCCAACCCATCGATGCCTACATCCGCAACAACAACCTCTCCATTAAAGACCGCCTCCAGCTCTTCCGCAAAGTTTGCGAAGCTGTCCAGCACGCCCACCAGCACCTCATCGTCCATCGCGATCTCAAGCCTGGCAACATCCTTGTCCTACCCGACGGCACACCCAAGCTCCTCGATTTCGGCATCGCCAAACTCCTCGACTCCAGCATCGACCAGCAAACCCAAACCGGCTACCTCCTCATGACGCCCGACTACGCCAGCCCCGAGCAAGTCCGCGGCGACAACATCACCGTCTCCTCCGACGTCTACTCCCTCGGCGTCATCCTCTACGAGATCCTCACCGGCAAGCGTCCCTACATCCTCAAAAATTACTCCCCCTCTGAGATCCAGCAAGCCATCTGCACCGGCAGCATCCCCAGGCCCAACCTCACCACCGACCTCGATACCATCCTCCTCAAAGCCCTCCATCTCGACCCTCTCCGCCGCTACCCCTCCGTCGAAAAATTCTCTGAAGATCTCCGCCGCTATCTCGACGGTGTTCCCATCTCTGCGCGTCCCGATACCTTCCTCTACCGCTCTACCAAATTCATCCAGCGCAATCGCATCGCCGTAAGCCTTGCCGCGATTCTCATCCTCACCGTCCTCACAGGTGCCGCCCTCGTCTACCGCGAAGGCATCCGTGCTCAACGCCGATTTACCCAGGTCCGCACCATCGCCAACCGCGTCCTCACAGAGTTCGATCCCGAAGCCTCCAAGCTCCCCGGCTCCACCAAGCTCCGCTCCATCATGGTCCGCGCCTCCATGGAGTATCTCGATAGTCTCGCTGCCGAATCCACCGCCGACCCGGAACTCCAGTACGAAGTCGCCTTCGCCTACTCTCGCGTCGGCGACACCCTCGGCTATCCCCGCGGTCCAAACCTCAACCAGCCCTTTGAAGCCGCCATCGCCTACAACAAAGCCATCAATCTTTGCCTGGCCAATCCCTCCAGCGCCAAGTCTCGCCAGCTCCTCGCCTACCTCTATGCCCACTACGGCAGCCTGGCCCCGCGTCTCGGCAAGCCAGAGCAATCCCCAATCTACTTCGACAAAGCCCTCGCCCTCCTCGACGGCTCAGACCCTGTCACGCGCTTCGATGTCAACCAAACCTACGCCAGCTACCATCTCTTGAATGGCGACTTTGATCGCGCCGCCACAGCCGTGCAGAACTCCCTGGCCATCCCAACAAAGAGCATCAGTCCCCAGGCCTTCATCCACGCCTACAATCTCGCCTCCGAAATCGAATCCTACCGAGGCAACTTCGCTGCCGGTCTGGCCTTCGCAACGAAAGGCCGCGACATCGGTCTAACCGCCGACCAATCCACAGTAGGCATCATGCGCTCCCTCGCCATCATCCACACCGTTCGCGCCCTGCGCCTGTTCACCATACAATCTCCGAACCTCTGGGCTCCCTGCGAAGCCATGAATGACGCGCGCGAGGGTCTGAAGCTGATTCAAAAAATCACTGCCGCAGACAAGTCCGATCGCTCCGCGCAAATCTCGCAACTCTCGGCGATTCATGCCTATTCCAACTCCTCCGCAGCTTGCAACGCACAAGACCAGACTTCTCTCTTCGAGCAAGCCGCAGAGGTCAACAAGTCTCTCAACCTCGGCTCAGCGATGCTCGATGCCGACCGCGCCCAACTCGCGCTCTATCAAAAGAACTACGCAAAGGCTATTTCGATTCTCAAGCCCCTTCTCCCCAGCATCCCCCAACAAATCCACCCCCATCTCATTGCCGGCGAAGCCTACCTGGCCCTCCACCGTCCCGCCGCCGCCATTGCCGTTCTCGAGCCCATCCTCGCCTTCACCAGGAAAACCGCTGCCTCCGCTCGCTTCGATGCCATCATCTACCGCGAGTACAATCTTCCGATCTCCCTCCACCTCGGCGATGCCCTCCACCAAACCAATCGCCACGCCGAAGCCGTCAACATTTGGACGCAGGCTCTCAACTCCATTCCTGCCATCCATGGCAAGTACCCAATCGCACCGTCAACCAATCACTGGCGCAACCAACTTCTCAACCGACTCAAACCCTAAACTCCTATGCCTAATCCCGTGATGCAGTTTCAGATCCTCTCGAACCAACCCGAAAAGACAGCCGACTTCTATAGTCAGCTCTTCGATTGGTCCATCAACACCGACAACGCTCTCGGCTACCGTGAAATCAACACCGGCACCACCGAAGGCATTCAGGGCGGCATCTGGCCCGCTCCCCCCGAGGCTTCCACCTTCACCCAGCTCTTCATCGTCGTCGAAGATCTCGAGGCCAAGTCCGCAGCGGCCCAATCCCTCGGCGCCCAAACGCTCATCCCGCCCACTGTCTTGCCCGACGGCGGTGCCGTCTCCATCCTCCTCGATCCCACCGGTATGCCCTTCGCCATCTGGCGAAAGCCCAACAACGATAAAGCCGGGAGCTAACCTGAAGTCATGACCACCACGGCCATCGTCGAGCTAGTTCTGCTCCTCTTGCTCGCCATCTCCGCCGTTGCCCTCCTCACCAGCCGCTGGAAGATTCCCTACACCATCGCCCTCGTCTTCGCCGGCTTCGCCATTGACCTCTTCCACGTCCCCATCAAACAAGTCGTCGGCAACGCCCAACTCCTCACTCCAGAAGTCATCTTCGTATTGTTCCTGCCCGCTCTTCTCTTTGAATCCGCGCTCAATATCGAACTCTCTCAACTCCGCAAAAACTTCTGGCCCATTCTCCTGCTCGCCATCATCGGCGTTGCCGCAGCCACTGCCATCACGGGCTTCGCCGTCCACCAACTCCTCGGCCTCCCCATCCTCACTGCGCTTCTCTTTGGCGCACTGATCTCCGCCACAGACCCCATCTCGGTCATCGCTCTCTTCCGCGACCTCGGCGTCAGCAAACGCCTCGCCGTTATTGTTGAAGGCGAGAGTCTCTTCAACGACGGTACTGCCGCCGTCGCCTTCCAACTCATCCTCGCTGGCATCCTGACCAATCAGTTCGATGCCCTCACCGGCACCCGCACCTTCCTCCTCGTCGTCATCGGCGGCACTGTCATCGGCCTCGTCATTGGCTATGCCGCCAGCAAAGTCACAGAGCTCATCGACGAGCCTCGCATCGAAATCACCCTCACCACCATCGTTGCCTACAGTTCTTATCTGGCCGCCGAGCACTTCCACGTTTCCGGTGTCATTGCCACCGTCGTCGCCGGTCTCGTGGTCGGCAATTTTGGCGCCAACTCCGGCATGAGCGCCCGCACGCGCGTCGCAGTCTGGCACTTCTGGGAATACGTCGCCTTCCTGATCAACTCGCTGGTCTTCCTACTCATCGGCATCGAAGTCCACGTCACCCAAATCTTTGCCTCCTGGTGGACCATCCTCATTGCTACCGCTGCCGTCCTCCTCGGGCGTCTCCTGGTCGTCTACGTCTTGAGCCCTCTCAGTGGTCGCTTTGGCGAACCCATCCCCGGACGCTGGAATCCGATCCTCGTCTGGGGCGGCCTCCATGGCAGCGTTTCCATTGCACTCGCCCTCAGCCTTCCGCAATCGTTCCCCCACCGGGAAACTCTACTGACCCTCTGCTTCGGCGTCGTCGCCTTCTCCATCATCGTCCAGGGCCTAACAATGAAACCGCTCCTCAAGAGCCTCGGTCTCCTGGTCCACGAGAACGAAGTCTACTCCACAGCCAAAGGCAGGCAACTTACTATCTCCGCTGCCCGCCGTGAACTCGGTCTGCTGCAGAGCATGCAGGCCGTCTCCCCGTCCGTCTATGAAACTTTGGCAAAAGATCTCGAGCAAAAAGCCACTTCTCTTTCGACCTCCATCAGCGAAGTCCAAAAGGCTTCTCCAGAACTGCTCGACGAAGAACTCCGTCAGGCCAGGCTCAGGCTTCTTTCCGCCGAGCGCGCCGCCCTCCAGCGCGGCGTCATAGAAGGCCTCGTCTCAAACGAAGTCAGCGAGATTCTCTTCGCCGAATCCGCCGAAGATATCGACCGCCTATCCCGAGGCACCCACTAACCCACAGCTTCACAGAAATTCTAAAAAAATCTTCTCCCTTCAAATCAACAACTTCACTCCTCCGCCCGCCCTCCACCCTCCCACCCCATCCTTTACTCTGTCTACCGGGAAACTTCCCATACAAAGGACAGACAA
>JBIITX010000046.1:0-37358 GCA_044340255.1 Bryobacter sp.
GTTGCCGGGACAGAGGCGTTGGGGTCTGATGCTGCGCCGGATCTTCACGGACTTTGGCGGGTTCGCGTTCCAGTCAGACCCGCAAAAGGGAGCACTGGCGGTGGTCAACTGCCGGATTTAGGTTGATACTTTGATTCGCTGGAGCTTGAACCACCGTGCCGTTGTTGTCTTTCTGGCGGTGGTGTTGATGGTGTGGGGTGGGGTGACGGCCCGCCAGATTCCGCTTGATGTGCTGCCGGATTTAACGGCACCAACGGTAACGGTATTGGTAGAGGCACCGGGCATGGCACCCGTGGAGATGGAATCGCTGGTGACGTTTCCGATCGAGTCGACGATCAACGGGGCCCCGGGAGTAAGGCGTGTGCGTTCGGCGACAGCGGTAGGCGTCGCCGTGGTTTGGGTGGAGTTTGAATGGGGGCAGGACATCCAACGAGCCCGGCAGACGGTGAATGAAAAGTTGTCGATGGTGTCGGCGACGCTGCCTGCGGGAGTGAAGCCGCCCTACCCTGCACCGATCGCTTCGATCATGGGCGAGATTTTGTTTTTGACGCTGGAGTCCAAAGAACACACCGCGATGGAATTGCGGACGGCGGCCGATAGCCTGCTGCGACGTCGCTTGCTGGCCGTGCCGGGAGTGGCACAGGTGGTGCCAACGGGTGGGGAGCAGAAGCAGTATCAGGTGTTGGCCTCAGCAGAGCTGTTACGCGAATACGCAGTATCGATGGGCGAGCTGGAAGGGGCGCTGCGCGGAGGGAGTTTGAATTCATCGGCGGGCTTCCGGGTGGCTGGTGGGCAGGAGTATTTGGTGCAGGGTATCGGAAGGGCGGGGAGCGTAGAGGAGATCGGGCAGATCGGGATCACCTCACGCAATGGGCGGCCAATTCTGGTGCGTGATGTGGCAGAAGTAAAGATAGGTCCGGCGCTCAAGCGCGGAGAGGGCTCGCATAATGGGGAACCGGCGGTGGTCTTGGGAGTGCAGAAGCAGCCTGGGGCGAACACGCTGGAGTTGATGGGGCGGCTCGATCAGACGCTTGATGCATTGCAGGCGGAACTGCCGAAGGGCATGAAGATTGACAAGCATGTCTTTCGCCAGTCTGACTTCATTGAGCGTTCGCTGGCCAATCTGACGCTGGCGTTGCGTGATGGTGCGCTGCTGGTGGTGCTGGTGGTGATGGTGTTCTTGATGAATGCAAGGGCGGCGCTGATTACGCTGGTGGCGATTCCGGTATCGGTGATGACGGCTGTGCTGGCGATGAGCTGGATGGGGTTGACGATCAACAGTATGAGCCTGGGGGGGCTGGCGATTGCGATTGGCGAATTGGTGGACGATGCCATTATTGACGTTGAAAACGTGATGCGCCGGTTGCGGGAGTCGCAGGGAATCGATGTGATTTTCAAAGCGAGTTCTGAGATTCGCGGCTCGGTGTTGTTTGCGACGTTGATTGTGGTGATGGTATTTCTGCCCCTGTTTACGCTGGGAAGCGTGGAGGGACGATTGCTTGCGCCGCTAGGGGTTGCCTATGTGGTGAGCTTGACCGCATCGCTGGTGGTGGCGCTCACTTTGACGCCTGTCCTGTGTTCGCTGGTGCTCTCGAAAGTCCCGACGAAAGAGCCCTGGCTGGTGGAGGCTTTGAAGCGGGGCTATCGACCAGTGCTCGATGCGGCATTGCGGCATCCGCTGCTGGTGATGGGCTCGTCGCTGGCGATGGTGGCTGTAGCGGGTTTTGCCTTAAGCGGAATGGGGCGCGCGTTTTTGCCGGAGTTCAATGAGGGCACGTTGACCTTAAGTGCGGTGACGTTGCCGGGGACGAGCCTGGCGGATTCGGATGCACTGGGGCGGTCGCTCGAGAAGTTGTTGCTGGGTGTGCCGGAAGTGGTTTCAACCGCACGCAGGACAGGGAGAGCCGAGTTGGATGAGCATGTGCAGGGCGTGGAGTCGGCCGAGGTGGATGTCACGCTGCGAGCACTGCGTCGACCAAAGGCAGAAGTGCTGGAGGAAATTCGCGAGAAGCTGAGTTTGTTGCCGGGCACGAACGTGACGATTGGGCAGCCGATCTCGCACCGGATTGATCACATGTTGTCGGGGACGCGAGCGAATGTGGCAATCAAGATCTTTGGGGATGAGCTGTGGCAATTGCGAGGGCTGGCGCGTCAAGCAGAAGCAAGGATTCACGAGGTGCCAGGCTTAGTGGATGTATCGGTAGAGCAGCAGACGGACATCCCGGTTCTGCGTGTGGTGGCACGCGCCGAAGATGCGGCACGTTACGGAATGAAGCCGGGAGAAGTGGCCACCGCTGTACAGGCGGCCCTCGTGGGAATTGAGGTCAACCGTGTGCTGGAAGGGCAATTGAGTTTTCCGATGGTGGTGCGCTATCCCGCCATTACTGGGGGGCTGGAGCGGGTGTTGCTGGATACGCCGAGTGGAGCGAAGGTTCCGATTGAGGCGATGGCGGTGGTGCGTGAAGAACGCGGACCGAACTTCATCAGCCGCGAGGGCGTGCAGCGCAAGATTGTGGTGCAGGCCAATGTCGCGGGGCGAGATCTGGTGGGTGCGGTGGATGAGATTCGTGCGAAGCTGGCCGATCTTCCACTGCCGCGTGGGTATCGCATTGAGTATGGCGGGCAGTTTGAGAGTGAAGCGGAGGCAAGGCGGCGCTTGCTGCTGGCCAGCCTGGTGGTGCTGGCCGCGATTGTGCTGTTGCTGGTGACCGCCTTTGGATCGATGAGGGATGCACTGTTGATCCTGCTGAATCTGCCACTGGCACTGGTAGGCGGTGTGGTGGGTGTGTATCTCACCGGCAGCGTGTTGTCGGTGGCATCTCTGATCGGGTTCATTACGCTGTTTGGAATTGCGACAAGAAACGGGATCATGCTGGTTTCACATATCCAGCACCTGATGAAGGTAGAAGGAGTGGTGGATCTGGAAGAAGCCGTGCGGCGTGGTGCGAGCGAAAGGCTGGCACCAATCTTGATGACAGCGCTGGCGGCAGGATTGGCACTGGTGCCGATTGCGTTGAGCGTTGGCAAACCGGGCAGTGAGATCCAGGCTCCGATGGCGATGGTGATTCTTTGCGGACTCTTCAGCTCGACGCTGTTGAATATGTTGGTGGTGCCCGTGGCGTATCAGTCTGCGGCGAGACTCGCCAGCGGTGAGAGCCTGGTAGCGCGGCGGGCGGGCAAGTAAGCGGCGATCGCTGAGGCAGCAAGCAGTGCAGTCGAGACGCAGAGGTAGGTTGCCGGGTCCGTTGGCTGGATGTCGTAGAGCAGTGAGGCCAGCAGTTTGCCCGTGGGAAAGGCGATGGCGAGACCAGCGGCCACGCCCAGGAGGCAGAGCTTGAGGGCATGGCCCAGGAAGAGGTTACGTACTTTTTCGATGGGCGAACCCAGCGCAAGGCGGATGCCAATCTCGCGGGTGCGCTGGGAGACCGAGTAGGAGATCACTCCGTAAATGCCGATGATGCCAAGCAGCAGGGCCAGGCCCGAGCTGATGCTGAGCATGGTTAGCGTGAACGAGGTGCGGGCCATGGAGCGGGCATAAATGGCTTGCATGGATTGCGGGTTAGCGATGGGCACATTGGGGTTGACGGACCAAACGGCGCTGCGGATTTCGTTCATCAGTGCTGTGGTGCCAGTGCGGTGGGTGCGCACCGCGATGGCGTAATCGCGGCGGGTGACCTGATCCTGCCCATACATATTCTTCACCGCCAGCGGCCAGTAGACGCATTTGGTGGCGGGGCGGTCGACGCCATCGTCATATTCGTTGCCGACGACGCCAATCACTTCGCGCCAGGGGCCTTTGGGGTTTTCGCGAACCCGCTTGCCGATGGCGGCAGCCGGGCTGCCCCAGACTTCGATCGCGAGGTTTTCAGAGAGGAGTACGACATCGTGGGTGTCGGTGATGTCAGTCCAGGAGAGGTCGCGACCGGCCTTGAGCGGGTTGCCGAGGGTAGCGAAGTAATTTGGCGTCACAAACTTGTAGCGGCGGATTGGAGGCAGTTGGCCTTCGCTGTAGTTCACCCCTTCGGCAAAGATGGGGTCGTTGGAATCATTGCCGTCCATGGTGATGGAGTTGCCCAGGGCGACGGATTGGACGCCGGGGATCGCCTCGAGTTTCGCTTTGAAATCCTGGGCTGCCCGCAGAACATTCTTCGTGTCCGGTACCAGCATCTGGGGGACGGAGAGATGGAAGGTGGTGAGTTGCTCTGGCTGGGTAAAACCAGGTTGCACTTTCGATAGGGCTGACATGGTGCGGATCATCAAGCCAGCACCGATCAGAAGCACGACAGCAAGGGCAACCTGGATGACGACGAGGGTGTCCCGGAAGGCGTGGCCCTCACTCATGGTGCGACCGCCGGAGCGAAGGGATTGATTCCAACTGCGTCGAAAGAGCTTGACGGCTGGGATGAGACCCAGAAGCAGGCCCGCCATCACTGAAAGCCCGAAGGTGAAGAGGGCCGAATACGCATCGAGTTGGATCTCATTGAGGCGGGGCAGGTACGGTGGAGCCAGAAAATGAAGAAAGCGGATAACTCCGTAAGCCATACCGATTCCAACGATGCCACCGGCCAAGCCGAGGATTGCCGTTTCGGTCAGGAGATCTTTGAGGATGTGGAAGCGCGAAGCACCGAGAGCGGCGCGCACGGCTGTCTCTCGATCGCGACCATCGACCCGGACCAGAATCAGGTTGGCGACGTTGGCGCAGGCGATGAACAGCACCAGGCCAATGGCTGCCATAAGCACCCAGAGGACTTTGGTGAGGTCACCGACGAGGTGGTCCTTGAGGAAGCGAAGTGAGGGGGCGATACGGGCTTGCTCGAAGATCTTGGGGCTCATGCCGGGAGGGGCGGGGAACTTCGTAGTGAGCAGTGGCAGCATGCGGACGATGTCGGCGCTGGCGGCTTCGAGGCTGACGCCGGGCTTTAGACGGGCGATACCCTGATGCGAGAAATTGCCGAGACGCACCTCGCTGCGGTTGATCTGGAAGGGCAGCAGGACGCTGGTGTTGCGGTCCATGAAGTTGTAGCTGGGAGGGAGAATGCCAATGACCTCGCGGGCCTGGGAATCGATCAGGATGCGCTTGCCGATCAGGCCGGGGTCAGCACCGAACTTCCGTTGCCAGTAGCCATGGGTCAGCATGACGGTGCCAGGCTGGCCGGGGGAGTCATCTTTGCGTGTAAAGCTACGCCCCAGCAGCGGTTGCACCTGCAGCATGGGGAGGAAGCCATCGGTGATGTAAAGAGATTGGACCTGCTCTGGTGTTGCTGTGCCCGTAATGGTGACAGCCTCGCCGCGCCAGAGGGCCACGTCGGTGAAGGTGCGGCCTTCTTCCCGGTAGAGAAAATAGTTGGCCGGGGACATGTTGAGCTCTGTGATCCCAACACCGGGGGCGGTGTGCCAGAGGGCGATCAGGCGGTCTGAGTCGGCAATGGGGAGAGGCTTGAACAGGACTGCGTTGAGGACGGTGAAGACGGCAGTATTGGCACCGATGCCGAGGGCGAGGGTGAGAATCGTGATGGTCGTGAAGACCGGGGAGAGCCCAAGACGGCGAAGAATCTGGCGCATACCGGATACTACGCAGGACGAGACGCTTTGTTGCCTGCTTTTGGAGTTTTTGTTTCGCAATTGAAACAATTACTGGCTACACTATGACACTGTGAAGAAATTACAATTTGTTCTCCTTTTCGCTTTGTGCATGGTGCAGGCGGTGGCGCAATCAACTCTGGGTGTTGTGCTGGGGAATGTGACGGACCCTTCGGGTGCCGCGATCGGCGGGGCCAAGATTCGGATCGTGAATCTCGGTGAGAATGCTGCTCGCGAGACAACGGGAAGCAATGATGGGGCATTTGAGTTTCAGAACGTAAAGGCCGGTCAGTACTCGGTGCAGGTGACCAAGGCGGGTTTCCGCGTGTACCTGCTCAAAGAAGTAACGCTGGAATCCCGGCAGACGCTGCGTGTGGACGCGCGGCTGGAGCTGGGCGAAGTCACGCAGACAGTAGAAGTGAGCGCGGCCGCAGGTGTGATTGCTACAGACTCCCCAGCGGTGTCTTCGAGTTTGTCACCAGAAAAGGTGGCAAATCTGCCCGCCAACTTCAGGGCGAGCACCAACACAACGCCGTATGCTTTGCTGCAGACCCTGCCTGGGGTTCAGGCCGATAACGGATTGGGCGTGGCGATTCAGGGTGGATTGCCGGCCCAGTCGGAATCGAGCTCCGATGGAATTTCGATCACCGGTGTGACGGGCAACAGCCCGAACCGCAACCTGTTTCCTTCGATTGAATCGATTGGTGAAATTCGCGTCCAGGGCGTAGGAAACGCGGCGGAGTTTGGCCAGCCGGGTGACGTAACGATTATTTCGAAGAGCGGTACGAACGAGTATCACGGGGCGCTGTTCTGGTATCACCAGAACCGTGCTTTTGATGCGTTGTCCTTTGGACAGACGAGCCTGCCAGCCAAGGTAAGCAATAACTTCGGCGGAACGATTGGCGGACCGGTTCGGATCCCGAAACTGTATGACGGCAAGAACAAGACCTTCTTCCAGTTCGCCTGGGAGAGCCTGCGCTACCCGCGTCAGTCGACGATTCAGAATACGGTGCCAAGTGCACGTTTGCGGCAGGGCGACTTTACGGCTGAGGGCGTCACTGTAAGGGACCCGCTCACGGGGCAACCTTTTGCCGGGAATGTGATTCCGGCCAGCCGCATCAATCCGGTGGCACGGGCGATCATCCCTTTCTACCCGGCGATCAACGTTGGCGATGGAGTGCGACGCACGGCGGGTAACTTTGTGGACAACCGCGCAGCGAATATCGAATCGAACCAGTTTGACGTCCGCGTGGACCAGACGATTGGCACCAAGCACAGTGTGTTTGGACGCTACACCTGGAAGAAGAATCCGACCCTGAGCCCGAACAGCTTGACGCTGCCTTCCGATACCAACAATGCTGACCACCAACAACTGGTGGCCAGCCATACCTGGACCATCAAGCCGAATTTGCTGAATGAATTGCGCGGCGGCTACAGCTATGCCGAGGGCCGCACGGAATTTCCCTTTGACGGGCGGGCTTTCACCAATGGCTTGAACCTGAGGGACATTCAGCGGGACATCTTCTTTAACGGTTTGCCGAATTTCGGGATCGATCAGTATACGGGTTTCAGCAAGGGCCGGCCCGGCTTCAGCATCTCGAAGAACATTCAGTTCATTGACAACCTGACGTGGATCAAAGGCAAGCATACGTTCAAGTTTGGTGGTGACATCCGGAACCTGCAGGCCGAGAGCGCGCTTGGGTTTACGACGGGCAACAACTACGGCGACTTCTCGCACAGCGGCGTGTTCTCTGGCAATGCCTGGGGCGACTTCCTTTTGGGTTCGCCCGCATCGAGCCAGATTGCCGTGCTGTCTTCAGACAATGATGGCCGTGCGACGCACTACAAGTTTTATGGGCAAGATAGCTGGCGGATTACCAACAAGCTGACGATTGAAGCGGGCTTGCGTTGGGAATTCCATCCCGGCTATTACGATGCCGGATTCAATATCGCGAACTTTGACCGGACAGTGCCGCGGACTGGACGCGTTGTGCTGATGAGCGACCCGAAGGCGCGCACTCTGGTGGCACCTGGGGCGATTACGTCGTTCAACGGTTGCCCCGGTGCGGCGATCAATGGTGTGCCTTGCACGCCGATTGTGACGGCAAAAGAAGCGGGCTTGCCGGAAGGCTTGCGCGAGAACTACTACACGCAGTTCCTGCCACGTCTTGGCTTCGCCTATCGCCTCGACAACAAGACGACCGTGCGGGCCAGTGCGGGTCTCTACAACATGATCACTTTGGGCAGCGTCTTCTTCTCGCTCACCGGAACCGTACAGAGCGACGTGCGCTTCTTCAACAACGTCGGAACGAACGGCCAGCCAATCTTTACGCTGCCGGATACACGGACGCCGGGAAGCGGCATTCGCACCGGAGCTGTGGGAAGTTTTGAATTCCGTACGGCGAACCAGATCGACTTCCGTCCGCCGCAAATGACGCAGTGGTCGTTCTCGCTGGATCGTCAGTTGACGCAAACGACGGGGCTGCGATTGAGCTATATCGGCAACAAGAGTTCGCATATGCCCTGGGCACCGGATTTGAACCAGATGCAGCCCGATACACGCTTCTTTACGCAGCGGCCTAATACAGACCGTCCCTTCCCGAACTGGGGCTTGATCTTCAGCCGTGATGCGGGAGCCAATACGAATTACCACTCGCTGCAGGCAGAAGTGAATCGTCGCTTCGCCAAGGGCTTGTCCTTCACGGGCGCTTATACGCTGGCCAAGGCGCTCGGTGACAATGCCGGGCCGAACCCCAGTGGCTTTGCTGGTGAGACTGGCGGCGGGCGTGTGACCAACTCGCTGAACCGTGCCGCAGACCGTGGAGACGTGTACGCGTTTCGTCGGCATCGTGGCTTGATCAACCTGGTTTATGAATTGCCCTTTGGTAAGGGCCGGCAGTTCATGAGCACGGCAAACCGATTTACCGATACGGTGCTGGGTGGCTGGCAGATTTCTTCGATCGTGACGCTGCAGAGCGGGCCGTTCCTGACGCCAACGGTAAGCGTTGGCGACCCCTCCGGAACGCTGGCGACCAGCCGTGGCGCCCAGCGGCCAGACCGTGTTGGCGCAGGCAATGGAAGCGTCAGCGATCCGACTGCAACTCGTTGGCTGAACCGCTCTGACTTCTTCTGCCCAGGACGTGCTCCGGGGGCGGCAAATCAGTTTGATTGCATCGTCGGCGTAGTGCCGGGCCGCGATGTGGCACCGATCGGACGCTTCGGCAATTCCGGTGTCGGCATCGTCGTTGGCCCCGGGACCTTTGCCTGGAATATGGGCGTCATGAAGCAGGTACGCCTGACAGAAAAGGTTGTCTTCCGCCTCGAGGGCAGCTTTACCAACCTGCCTAACTGGAACAATCTGGGCGACCCGGTGATGAACCTGAACGACAACGCGTTTGGCGTGATTCGCGGTGGCCGTGGCGTGGACTTTGGCGGCGGACGTCAGGGCCAGGTAGGCGCGCGGCTGCAATTTTAGGCCCAGGATTTCTTGCCTCGTTCTCAGAGCTCCCCACCTGAAAAGCAGCGATGATGGTGGGGATGGAGTTGTTGGGCCGATTTCGCGAATTCGTGAACCGCTATCCCGCACTGGCTGGGGCGGGGCGGGTTGGCGTGGCAGTGAGCGGGGGTGGAGATTCCGTAGCTCTTGCCTTACTGGCGCGGGAGTGTTTCGCTGAGTTGGTGTTGCTCCATGTCAATTACGGATTGCGTGGAGTCGATAGCGAACTCGATGAAGCGCTAGTCCGGAATTTGGGTGTGCGGCTGGGCTGTGAGGTTTTGGTGAAGTCGTTGCACCCCGAGGGGCGAGGCGAAGAAGAATTACGACAGTTGCGCTATGAGTGGTTTGCCTCCTGCCCTGTGGATGCGGTCTTGACGGGACATACGCGGGAGGATCAGGCGGAGACCGTATTGTTTCGGATGGTGAGGGGAAGCGGTTGGAGCGGCATGGTGGGCGTGATGCCGGTGGTGGAGGAAAGGGTTTACCGGCCTTTGCTCGAGATGGGGCGCGGGGAGTTGCGGGAGTGGCTGTCCAGCGAAGGAATCGGCTGGCGGGAAGATCTTTCCAACCTCGACACAGGGTATCGACGGAACTGGATTCGCCATGAATTGCTGCCGCTGCTGCGGAGTGAGCTGAACCCGGAAGTCGACCGGGCGCTGGCACAATTGGCGGCCATTGCGCGGGAGGAAGAGGCTTGGGTGGGTGGCTTTGTCGAAGAGCGCCTGGCGGGAATGGTTGCCAGAGAGGGTGAAGCCTTGGTGCTCGATTGCGAGGCGTTTGGCAAGGAAGCTTGGGGTTTGCGGCGGCGGTTGATGCGGCGGTTGATGGAACGCGTGAAGGGGAACCTGCTCGAGGTTGAATTTGGGCATGTTGAGGCGGCGCTCCGTTTGTGTGAAGAAAGTGAAGGGAACGGCAGGATCCAGGTGCCTGGGCTGGACTTGATGCGGAGCTTCAGCTGGCTGCGGGTGATTCGTCTAGACGTATTACGGAATATGCCTGAACGGAACTTTCGATTGGACTTACCGGTACCTGGGGAAGTTGTAGTGCCAGAAGGGGCGGGAAAGCTAGCCACCACACTGGAGACAGGATGTAACTATAATGAATGTGGCGGTAGTCTAGACTGGGACAGGCTTCTTGCGGCTCAGAGCGCGGAACGGCGTTTGGAGTTGCGGAACTGGCGGCCGGGAGACTGTATGGTCCGGGATGGCGGGACAGAACCAGAAAAAGTGAAGGAACTGTTTCAAAAATACCGGATTTCCTTATGGCGGCGACGTGCCTGGCCGATAGTCGTCTTAGGGGATCTGCCTGTGTGGGTCGGAGGATTTGGCCCTACGGCAGAGTATGCGCCCCAACCAGAGACGCGGACGGTATTGCACATGAATTGGATACCGGCTGACGTGGCCTAGCCGTTTGGTTAGAGCAAGAATCTGGGATCAGGTGAATCAAGTAACGAATTGTTTACGTCTGTAAGGTAAGAATGAACTCCAACGTCAAGTCGGTTATCTTTTGGGTGGTCATCATTTGTGTGGTGTCCCTCATTTTCGTCTTCGTCCGTACCGGAAACAAAAAAGCGGACGCGCAAGTGACATTCAGCGATTTCATGCAGCAGGTTGAGAACAACCGCGTGAAAAGCGTAGCGATCACAGGGACCGAAGTGCACGGGATCTATCGTGAAGACGGGTCTGGTTTGAAGACGACCGTGCCGGCGATTTACCCGGATCTTTACAAGGTGTTGCGTGAGAAGGGTGTCAATATCGACATCAAGGACACGAGCTCCAGTGGAATCTTGAGCCTGATTTTCCAGACAGCACCCTTTATCCTGCTGCTGGGATTCTGGATTTTCATGATGCGGCAGATGCAGAGCGGCGGCAACAAAGCACTGAGCTTTGGCAAGAGCCGGGCCCGTCTGCACAGCTCGCAACAAAAGAAGGTGACGTTTAAGGACGTTGCCGGCGTGGAAGAAGCGAAAGAAGAGCTTCAGGAAATTATCGAATTTTTGCGCGAGCCGCAAAAGTTCCAAAAGCTGGGTGGCCGCATCCCGAAGGGTGTGTTGCTGGTGGGCTCGCCGGGAACCGGCAAGACGCTGCTGGCGCGAGCGATTGCGGGCGAAGCGAATGTCCCGTTTTTCTCGATTTCTGGCTCTGACTTTGTAGAAATGTTTGTGGGTGTGGGTGCCAGCCGTGTTCGTGACCTGTTTGAACAAGGCAAGAAGAATGCGCCTTGCATCGTATTTATCGACGAAATTGACGCCGTGGGCCGCCATCGTGGCGCAGGCCTTGGCGGTGGGCACGATGAGCGCGAGCAAACTCTAAACCAGTTGCTGGTGGAGATGGACGGCTTTGAATCGAATGAAGGCGTGATCCTGGTGGCGGCTACCAACCGTCCCGACGTGCTGGACCCGGCTTTGTTGCGCCCCGGTCGCTTTGACCGGCGTGTCGTGGTGGGTCGGCCGGACGTAAAGGGCCGCGAACAGATTTTGAAGGTGCACACAAAGAAGATTCCGCTCTCCGATGATGTGGATCTGAGCGTGATTGCACGTGGTTGCCCGGGCTTTGCCGGGGCAGACCTGGCAAACCTGGTGAACGAAGCAGCGTTGATTGCAGCGCGTCAGAATCGCAAGGTTGTAGCCATGACCGACTTCGAAGTGGCCAAGGACAAAGTGATGATGGGTGTCGAGCGGCGCTCGATGTTTATCACCGAAGAAGAAAAGAAGCACACGGCGTATCACGAAGCCGGGCATGCCCTGGTGGGCGCACTGCTGCCGAATTCCGATCCGGTGCACAAGGTTTCCATCATTCCGCGTGGCATGGCTCTTGGTGTGACGATGTACCTGCCGACGCAGGACCGCAACGACATCAACAAAGAACAATGCGAAGCGCAGATTGCTACGGCAATGGCCGGTCGCGTGGCCGATGAGACCTTCCTGGGCCTGAAGACGGCCGGGGCCTCTAACGACATCGAGCGCGCTACCGAAATGGCCCGTCGCATGGTTTGCGAATGGGGCATGAGCAAGCTCGGGCCCATGAGCTACGGCAAAAAGGATGAGCAGATTTTCCTCGGTCGCGAAATTGCGCAGCACCGGGATTATTCTGAGTCGACTGCCGTCTCGATCGATGGCGAAGTACGCGGCCTGGTGGAGCAAGGCTATCAGGTGGCCAAGACCCTGATTGATGCCAACCGGGATGCCGTGATTCGCATCGCCGAGGCGCTGCTTGAGCGTGAAATTCTCGACGGCAATGAAGTGAGAATGCTGATTGCCGGCGAGACGCTTCCTGCCGCACGGTCGAATTCCAACAATAAACCGAATTCAAGCGATGGCCAGACGCAGCAGGTGTTGCGTCCGGATACAGCGATCCGCCCGAATCCCGGCTTGACGCCTGGATCGAGCCCCGCCTAAGCGCTAACGGCTTTTATCGTGGGCATGATTCCGCCCTTTCGGGCATACCTGTTTGACGTAGATGGCACTCTATTAGACTCCGCCCCCGATATTTGTGGGGCGGTTTCTAGCGTTTTGGCTACTACTTCGAAGCCTGACGTCCCCTATGAATACTTGCGGACCTTCATCGGACGTCACCTGATCGACTTGTTTACGGAGTTGTTTCCTGAGGCACCACCGGAACAAGTGGAAGCCTGGATTCAGACCTATCGCACCACATATCTTTCGCGCGGACACTTGCTGACCAAGCTCTACCCGGGGGTACCGGAAACACTGGCACGGCTCGGTGGCTTGAAGACTACTGCCACCACAAAGGGCACCCCAACCGCAACAAACGTTTTGTCGCAGTTTGGACTGATTGAATACTTCCAGCATGTGCAGGGGACGGATGGTTTCCCAAGTAAGCCAGAGCCGATCGTCTTGCAGAAGGCGATGGCGGCTTTGGGCGTGGAGCCTGCGGATTGCCTGATGATTGGGGATTCCGTGCCGGATATCGTGGCCGCGCGGGCCGCCGGGGTGAAGGTGTGCGCGGTGAGCTACGGGTACGGTGACGCAGCTGCACTGCGGTCCTGCCAGCCGGACTACTGGATGGATTCCATCCAGGAATTACTTGCCTAGTACTTTAGTTCTAGTATTTTGGGTGTCGATATGCGAAAGTAGTGATCGCATGAAACTGCATTTTCGTTTGCCGGTCTTGTTTTTGATCGGTACGTGCCTCGCTGAGGCTGCGCTGATTCGCTACGACAGCAGAAGCACCTTTGAGTCTGCTTATTCCAATATCGTGCTGGAGACATTTGAATCGGCGGCGGTAGGAAGTGGCACTTTCTCGGTGATCGCGAGTCCTTTGAGTGCCTCTACAAATAACAGCGTCTTTGCGGCAGGTAGTGTCAGGCCTGGCTTTAGCGTGGGCGGTGTCAGCCAAAGCCTGATCGCTCTGGGGCAGGGGATCGTAACGGGTTCGAGCAAGGCTGTGGGACATTCCTCGTTTGTTGACAACCTGCAGTTATTGTTTGCGCCGGGAGTGCAATATGCAGGCTTCGACTACTTTCTGGCTGCCGGGCTTGGTATGCCGCTCGCTGGCAGTCTCACCATTGAAGTATTTGGAACTTCGGGCTCCCTCGGTAGCTATGTGCTCAATACAACCGGGATTCAGTTCTTTGGGGTGTACTCCGATGCCGATGCGATTACGGAGATTCTGCTGAGTGGAGCGAACCAGACGGGCAGCAAGTTTGTCGACAACGTGACTTTGCCCGGTTCTAACCCCATACCAGAGCCTGGAACTTGGACCTTGGGTCTGCTTGGGTTAGGGTGTTTGCTTGGCTTGAGGCGGCGGGGGTAGGGTGTTTTTGCGCCGGGGAAACAATCTGTTCGGCATAAACTCCTGAAGCAGCGAAGAGGCAAAGCCGAACACGATATTGTTGTGCCCCGCCTGGATGCCTTGGGCAGACCATTTCTGGTTTGGGGTGTAAAAAGTGCTTGCCATGCCAACTGAGTATGCCCCGACGACTGTGGGCCAGTTAAACACTTTCTTTCCGTTTTTGTCATAGGTGACGAAGTTGAAGAGTAGGGCATGGCCGATTCTGGGAAGTGTGCCAGTGCATTTGCATTGGATATAACGCATCTCATAACCACTGGCGGCGGCCAGAGCGTGGGAAGCGGTGTCCTGCAAAGAATACGTCAGGAAGGTTTTGCCAAAGCGCTGGCCGTAGGCTCCCCAGCCCTGCCCGTAATCGCGGGGTGTATTGGACAGGTGTTGCGGGATGGAAGTGAATGCTGATCGCATGTAGGAGCCTGGACTGGCAGCAATGCTCCGCCACCAAACGCGAACTCTCTCATCGTTGGTTGGAGTGCTCCAGGGAAGGTCCCTCGGAACACGTGTGCCAATCAACATATCCGACTGGCTGGGGTTGGTGATGTTGGCGGCATCCTGGGCAAGCAGCGAGCCAGTTGTAGCGGCGAGGAGGCAGCAGGGAATAAAAGAAAGAATCTTCACTTTGAGGTGGGGACGCACGGCCCTGAAGAGGCGTTACTTCCGTTTGCGTCGAAAGAGTTTGCTGGGGGTGAACTCTTGCAGGAGAGAAGAGACAAAGCCAAAGGCCATGGCACTGTTGCCCATCTGGATGCCTTGCGCTGACCACTTCTGATTGGGAGTGTACTGAGTGGAAAGCATACCCACCCCGTAGCTGCCGGCGATATTGGGCCAGTTGACAACGGTTTTGCCGTTGCGATCGTAGGTCACGATATTGAACCAAAGGGCATGCTTGAATCGGGGGAAAAAGCCGGTGCATTTGCACTGGATGTAACGCATTTCATAGCCTGCACCCGCAGCGATTCCTTCTGAAGCAATGTCCTGCAAGGAAAAAGTGACAAAGCTGTTGACGTTGCGCTTGCCGTAGGACGTCCAACCCTGACCCCAGTCTTTGGGTTTGTTTTCGAGGTGATGGGATGTCGCTGTGAAGGTCGATCGGATATAGGCCCCGGGGCTGAGGGCGAGGCCGCGCCAGAGAACGCGCCATCGCTCCTCGTTGGTTGGAGTGCGCCAGGCGAGGTCGCGAGGGACACGAGTTCCTACCAGGAGATCGGCCTGAGAGGGTTTGGTGATGTTGGCAGAGTCCTGTGCGGAAAGGCAGAGCGCGAGCAGGGAAATCGGAATCAGTTTCAACATGGAAGTGGCCTACTTGCGCCTGAAGGCGCGCTTGATCTCGGGGGTAAATTCGCGAACTACATTGAAGAGAATACCAAAGGAAAGCTGTGTGTTGCCCGCCCGGAGGCCTTCGGCGGACCACTTGTAATCTTTGACCCAGGTGGTGGAGAGCATGCCAGCCCCATAGGCGCCTGCGAATTTGGGCCAGTTCAGGACCTTCTTGCCGTTGCCGTCGACGGTAAGGAAATTCATCTTGAGGGCGTGTCCGAAGCGGGCGGCACCAGAGCACTTGCATCGCAGATAGCGTGGGTCATAGTGAGCGGTGGCTGACAGGCCGGCTTCCACAGAATCCTGCAAGGTAAAGGTAACAAAGCGCTGTCCAACGCGACGGGAGTATCCTTCCAGGCCCTGAGGCCAGTAGGCAGGACGGTCGTTAAGATGATCACCGAGCGCGGCACCGAAAGCGCGAAAGTAGGCGCCAGAGCTGGCGAAGGTCTTCTCTTTGTAAATCGACCAGCGCTGGTCGGTAGTGACCGGCTTCCATTCGGCTTCTTTGGGGAGGATGGCTGCGCTTTGGGCCGCGCAAACCAGGGCAGCTCCGAGGAGCAGAGACGGAAACTTCACCCTCTTAGGATGCCTTGCCCAGCCAGATGGGTACACAAACTTGCTTGCGATATGCTGGTGCCATGACACGGCGACAAATGCTTTCCCTGGCTGCTTCTCTTCCGGTGCTGAGCCCCGGTTTGCTGGCACAGAATGGGAAATATCGAATCTCAGTGGCAGAGTGGAGTTTGCACAAATCGATTCGCTCGCGGATGATGACCAATCTGGACTTCCCGCAGGTGGCGCGCGAGCAGTTTGGGATTGGCGGGCTTGAGTTTGTGAATACCCTGTGGGAGGCCCCGACGCAATACTACCTGGGAAGGTTGAAGGCGCAAATGAAGAAGTTTGGCGTCGATGGGGTATTGATCATGTGTGATGGGGAAGGGATGATGGGGCACTCCGAGAAAAAGGAGCGACTCAAAGCGGCCGACCTGCATCGTAAATGGGTGGACTATGCGGCCGAGCTTGGATGCCACACGATTCGCATGAACATGTATGCGGAGAAGGAAGCCAAGACGGATGCTGAAGTGGATGAGCTGCTGAAGTGCTGCCAGGAGAGCTTCACACGAATCTGTGAATACGGGGCTCAGAACGGGATTCAGATCTGTATTGAGAACCACGGCGGAGTCTCTTCGAATCCAGATGTGCTGACGCGATTGATGAAGATGGTGAACCTGCCAAACTTTGGCACTTTGCCAGATTTTGGGAATTTCCCAAAAGGCGTCGATAAGTATGAAGCGGTTTCCAAACTGATGCCTTACGCCAAGGGAGTGAGCTTTAAATGCTGGGACTTCGGGGCTGACGGGAAGGAAACCACGCTCGATATGGACCGGATGATGTCGATTGTCAGTAAGGCTGGCTACGGTAGTAAGGGCCCGTCGAACTGGGTTGGCATTGAGTATGAAGGTGAGCGGATGACGGAATTTATGGGAGTCCAGGCGGCGCGACGTTTTCTGGCGGCCTATTCCGTATAAGGAAATATTCCGATATAGTAGTACTATTACTGAAAAACAGGGAAAAATTCATTAGGCAGGAAAGCGGATGGACCCGTTGGTATGATTGAGAAGGGTAACCAAGCTCTGCCTCCCTGGGAGAAACATAGTGAAGCGAACTGGATCTGATGACGCGCTCCGTTGCTCTTTTTGTCATAAGAGTCAGGATGTCGTCGGCAAACTGATATCGTCCCCCAGTGATTATCCGCGGGCTTACATCTGCGATGAGTGCATCGCGGTCTGCAATTCAATCCTCGAAGACGACAAGCAGGAAAGCACCTACAGTGCTCCGAATAAACTCCCGAAGCCATTTGAAATTCGAGAGTTTCTGGAGCAATTCGTCATCGGCCAGGAGCCAGTGAAGAAGAAGCTGGCGGTTGCAGTCTACAACCACTACAAGCGCGTTCAGATGAACAAGACCCGGGTCGGGGATGTCGAGCTGCAGAAGAGCAACATTCTTCTGATTGGGCCAACGGGCACGGGCAAGACCCTGCTCGCGCAGACCCTGGCCAAGATTCTCGATGTGCCGTTTGCCATTGTGGATGCGACGACGCTGACCGAGGCTGGCTATGTGGGTGAAGACGTAGAGAACATCATTCTGCGCTTGCTGCAGAATGCCGACTGGGATGTGCAGAAGGCGCAACAGGGCATCATCTATGTCGACGAAATTGACAAGATCGGTCGCAAAGATGAGAACCCTTCGATTACGCGCGATGTGAGTGGCGAAGGCGTGCAGCAGGCGCTGCTGAAGATTCTCGAAGGTACAATTGCCAACGTGCCGCCGCAGGGTGGGCGCAAGCATCCGCACCAGGAATTTACGCCGGTTGATACGACAAATATTCTGTTTATTTGCGGCGGAGCCTTCGTGGGCCTCGAGAAGATCATCTCGCGCCGGGTGGGCCGCAAGCAGATCGGCTTTTCCAAGGAAGAAGAAGGCAAGGAAAAAGAGATTCGTTTTCCTGCCGCCCCGCAGGCCGGGAAACGGGACAGCGAGCTACTACAGCAATGCCAGCCGATGGATTTGATCAAGGCGGGCTTCATTCCTGAGTTCATTGGCCGATTGCCGGTTGTGGCGATTCTGGAAGATCTGACCAAGGAAGCCCTGGTGCAGATTCTCACCAAACCGAAGAACGCGCTGGTGAAGCAGTATCAGAAGTTGTTTGAGTATGAGAATGTTAGACTCAAATTTAACGATGACGCTCTCGAGGCCATCGCAGCGTTGGCGCTGGAGCGCAAGGTGGGCGCGCGCGGCCTACGCATGATTATGGAAGAGCTGATGCTCGACCTGATGTACTACATCCCGAGCCAGAAGAAGATTCGTGAATTTCTGGTCACAAAAGAGATGGTACTGAATCAAAAGATTAACTTGGCTGTGCTTGAAAAAGCCGGCTGAGAATTAACCAGGCAATTTTTCCGACAAGAGAACTAGACGAAGGTGTAGGCCCGGTAGGGGAATCTTCCTTACCAGGTTTTGCGTCTTTAGAAATAAGAGAACCATGTTGGCATCCAAAGAACGATCAGACACAAAACGGCTACCCATGATGCCGATCCGGGATGTAGTGATATTCCCGCATATGATGACCCCCTTCGTGGTGGGACGTGAATCGAGCGTTCGGGCCCTGGAAGAGGCTAACGCCACGGGGAAACAGATTTTCCTCGCCACCCAGCACGACGCCTCGATTGACGAGCCGCGTCCTGACGAAATTTTCAGTGTTGGCACGGTTGCCAATATTGTCCAGAGCCTGAAGCAGCCAGATGGCAACATCAAGGTTTTGGTAGAAGGCGTGGAGCGTGGCAAGGTAATCAGCGTCAGCGACGAGGACGGATTCTTCCGCGCTGTGGTGAAAACCAGCGCGTTTCGTATTGAAGGCGGCCCGCAGCTGGACGCTTTGGTCAGCCGTGTGACGACCCAGTTTGAACAATACGTCAAGCTGAGCCAGAACCTGAATTACGAGACGATGGTGGCGGCCATTCGCCCGGATGATCCTGGCAAGCTGGCCGATACGGTGGGCGCGAACCTGCAGTTGACGATTGAAGAGAAGCAGGAACTGCTGGAAATCTTTGATCCGATTGACCGCTTGACGCGTGTTGCCGAAATGCTCGATATCGAGATTGAGAAGTTGCAGGTAGACCGCACGATCCAGGGCCGCGTGAAGCGTCAGATGGAGCGGGCTCAAAAAGAGTATTACCTCAACGAGAAGATCAAGGCGATTCAGAAAGAACTGGGTCGCGGCGAGAAGAGCGAATACGACGAGCTGAAGAAGAAGATTGAGACGGCTGGCATGCCGAAGGATGCTCTGGATAAGGCGATGGGTGAATTGCGCCGCCTGGAGAACATGCCGCCGATGTCGGCTGAATCGACGGTGAGCCGCAACTACCTCGACTGGCTGCTTGCGGTGCCGTGGAAGAAGGCATCGAAGGAAATCCGTGATCTGAACTACGCCAAGCAGGTGCTCGAAAGCGACCACTACGGCCTTGAGAAGATCAAAGAACGCATTCTGGAATTTCTTGCCGTGCGGCGCCTGGTGGAGAAGCCGAAGGGTTCGATCCTTTGCTTCGTTGGGCCTCCCGGAGTGGGTAAGACCTCGCTCGGGATGTCGATCGCCAAGGCAACGGGCCGAGAGTTTGTGCGACTGTCGCTCGGTGGCGTCCGTGACGAAGCGGAGATTCGTGGCCATCGCCGCACCTACATTGGTGCCCTGCCCGGACAGATCATTCAGATGATGAAGAAGGCCGGCACGAAGAACCCGGTAGTGATGCTGGATGAAATTGACAAGATGTCGATGGACTTCCGGGGCGATCCTTCTGCGGCTTTGCTTGAGGTGCTCGATCCGGCGCAGAACACTTCGTTCCAGGATCATTATCTCGACGTCGAATACGATCTTTCGAACGTTCTGTTTATTGCTACGGCCAATGTGCTGCATACGATTCCTGGCCCGCTGCAGGATCGTATGGAAGTGATCCGGCTCTCGGGCTACACCGAACTCGAAAAGCTCGAAATCGCCAAGCGCTTTCTGGTGCCCAAGCAGTTGGAGGGCAATGGCCTCAAGACCGATCAGCTTCAGTTTGAAGATGATGGTCTGCGCAGCCTGATCCATGGCTACACTCGGGAAGCCGGTGTTCGCAACCTGGAGCGCGAAGTTGGTAACGTCTGCCGCAAGGTGGTGCGCTCGGTTGTGATGTCGATGCCGCTCGAAACCGTGGAAGAAGAGAAGCCCAAGAAGGCAAAGGGTCGCAAGAAGGCCGATGTGGTGGATATTGCCACCAAGGAAGCAACCGAGACGCCGCAGCCGACTGAGTTCACCAAGGTGACGATTGCCGAGGGCAACCTCAGCGAGTATCTTGGTGCTGCCAAGTTCCGCGATGCCGTTTGGGACAAGAAGAACGAGATCGGCTCGACCACTGGTTTGGCCTGGACGGAAGTGGGCGGGACGATTCTGACCACCGAAGTTTCGATTCTCGAAGGTCGCGGCAAGCTGACGACTACGGGCAAGCTGGGCGATGTGATGCAGGAGTCGGCACAGGCAGCCATGAGTTATGTGCGCAGTCGTGCGCATGAGCTTGGCCTGCCGCGGGACTTCTACCGCCATATCGACATTCACGTGCACGTGCCGGAAGGCGCGATCCCGAAGGACGGCCCTTCGGCAGGCATTACGCTCGCAACCTCGATTTCAAGCGCTCTGGCGAAGATCCCTGTTAAGGGTGATATTGCAATGACGGGTGAGATCACGCTGCGCGGCAAGGTGCTGGCGATCGGTGGCCTGAAGGAGAAGTTGCTGGCGGCGCATCGTTACGGCATCACCGAAGCGATTTTGCCAAAGGACAACGAGAAAGATCTTGCCGATATTCCTGATGTCGTCAAAAACGAAATGAAGCTCCACTTTGTAGAGCACATGGATGAGGTGTTGAAACTGGCTCTTGAGAGAGAGCCGGTAGCGGTACCTCCGGCGGCACTAGATTTCACGACCAAGCCGGTCGAAGATCTGCGCCACTAAATTGACAAAAAATAGGATAGAATGGAGGGCGTTGGTACAGACGCCCTCTTTCCTTTTTGGGAGCCGGGATGTTTGAAGTCGAATTCCAAGCCAGCGCAGCAACCCCTCAACAATTCCCTCCTGAAACCCTTCCTGAGTTCGCATTCCTGGGCCGAAGCAATGTGGGAAAGTCGAGTCTGTTGAACAGCCTGGTCGGCAAGAAGAGACTGGCATTTGTCAGCTCGACGCCGGGAAGAACACAGACCATCAATTTCTACCGGGTGGGTGATCGATTCCTGCTGGTGGACTTGCCTGGGTATGGCTACGCGAAGGTGCCAAAGTCGGAATCAGGACACTGGAAAGCACTTGCGGACGCCTATCTGCTGGGCCGTCAGACCTTGGAATTGGCACTGCTGCTAGTCGACTCGCGACGCGGGTGGATGGAAGCAGACCGGCAATTGCGGCAATATCTCGAGTACTATCAAAGGCCGTATCTGGTAGTGGCGACGAAGATCGACAAGCTGAACCGTAAAGAAGAAAACCAGAGCATGGCTGCCATGCGGGCGGAAGTGCCCGGCAAGGAAGTGATGCCGTTCTCGGCCTTGAGTGGCCGCGGAGTGAGGGAAATTTGGCAAACGATAACGAAATCAAAGACAGCGCGGTAAATCCGCCCCAGGACAATGGTCCGGATACGGGTGCGCCCGCCGCAGAAGCTGCAGGTGGGCCCAAGGGCCGCCGCCGCGAACTGAAAGAACAGGCTCCCAACCTGAACCTGGTTGAGCTCAAGGACATGAGCATCCAGAAGCTGAACGTGATTGCCAAAGAATTTGGCCTGGTTCAGACGGCTGGTTTGCGCAAGCAGGAGTTGATCTTCAAGATCCTCCAGAGCCAGGCCGAGAAGAGCGGGTTGATTTTCTCGGAGGGAGTGCTCGAATGCCTGCCGGATGGCTTCGGCTTCCTGCGTGCCCCGGAGTACAATTACCTGCCTGGTCCGGATGACGTTTACGTTTCTCCTTCGCAGATCCGCCGCTTTGACCTGCGCACTGGCGATACGATTTCGGGTCAGATTCGACCACCCAAAGAAGGCGAGCGCTACTTCGCCCTGATCAAAGTCGATGCGATCAACTTTGAAGCTCCTGAAGAGACGCGCAACAAGATTTTCTTCGACAACCTGACGCCGCTTTATCCGAATGAGCGGTTGAAGCTGGAGACGACCAAGGACAATTATTCGGGTCGCGTAATGGATATGTTGACGCCGATTGGTAAGGGCCAGCGTGGCCTGATTGTCGCTCCTCCCCGCACGGGTAAGACGATGATGCTGCAATCGATCGCTAACTCGATTACGACCAACCATCCGGAAGTAAACCTGATCGTGCTGCTGATTGATGAACGTCCTGAAGAAGTGACGGACATGCAGCGCAGCGTGAAGGGTGAAGTGATTTCCTCGACCTTCGATGAGCCGGCGGCGCGCCACGTGCAGGTGGCTGAAATGGTGATTGAGAAGGCAAAGCGGCTTGTCGAGCACAAGCGTGATGTTGTCATTTTGCTCGACTCGATCACGCGTCTGGCGCGAGCCTACAACACGGTAGTGCCGCCCTCGGGTAAGGTGCTCTCTGGTGGTGTGGACAGCAATGCGCTGCAACGCCCGAAGCGCTTCTTTGGTGCGGCCCGCAACATTGAAGAGGGTGGCAGCCTGACGATCATGGCGACGGCGCTGGTGGATACCGGCAGCCGCATGGATGATGTGATCTTTGAAGAATTCAAGGGCACCGGCAATATGGAAGTGCACCTCGATCGCAAGCTTGTCGACAAGCGTGTGTTCCCGGCAATCGACATCAACAAGAGCGGTACGCGTAAGGACGAATTGCTGCTGCCGAAGGACGAGTTGAACCGGGTCTGGATTCTGCGCAAGGTCTTGTCGCCACTGTCGCCGACCGAATCGGTGGAGTTGCTGCTTGATCGTCTGTCCAAGGCCAAGAGCAATGGCGACTTCCTGTCGAGCATGAACGGCTAGAGCCGTTCTGTCCAAGAAATGAAAGAGCCACCCTTAGGGGTGGCTCTTTTCTTTGGTGCCCCACTGGGCTAGTTTTTGCTCGAGGTTGGCCATCACGAGGGGCTTGCTCAGGAAGTCGTTCATGCCGACGGAGAAACAACGCTGGCGATCGGATTCCATGGCGCTGGCGGTGAGGGCGATGATGGGTAGACCTGTGAAGTTGCCGCCCCAGGAGCGAATGGCGAGGGTTGTCTCGTAGCCGTCCAGCATTGGCATCTGACAATCCATCAGCACCAGATCGACGGTGTTCTGTCCCAGGATCGACAGGGCTTCCTGCCCGTTGTTGGCGGTCTTCACTGCGCAGCCAAGACGCTCGAGCATGCGCAAAAAGACCATTTGGTTGACCGGGTTGTCTTCGGCAAGCAGTACCGTAAGGCCGCTGGCCGTTGCAGTCTCGCTCGGGGTGGGAAGCACTGGCGCAAGCGTTGCAATCTCTAGCGGAAGTTGAACCCGAAAGGTGGAACCTTGGCCGGCAACACTTGAGACTTCCACCGAACCTTGCATAGCGGCAACAAAGCGGCTAACGATGGCCAGGCCCAAGCCACTGCCTCCGAAGCGGCGGGTGGTGGAAGAGTCGGCCTGGACGAAGGGATCAAACAGGGTTGGAATTTTTTCGGCGGGGATACCCATGCCCGTGTCTTCGATGTGGAACGTGATTTTGTCTTCGGTCGAGGTGATTCGAAGGTTGACCTTGCCGATTTCTGTAAACTTCACGGCGTTACCCAGCAGGTTGAGCAAAATCTGCCGGAGGCGCTGGGGGTCTGTGAGGATCGCTGCGGGCACTCCCGGATCCATCGACCATGCCAACTCCACGCCTTGAGACTGGGCCTTGGGGCGAAATAGCTCGATGAGATTCTCGCTGAGCACGGCCAGATTGACTGGCGCCTTTTCGAGGGTGAGTTTTCCGGCTTCGACTTTGGAAAGACTCAGGATGTCATCTACGATTCCAATCAGGTCTTCTCCGGATTTGCGGATCACCGATACCAATTTGTGCTGGTCTTCATTGAGTGGAGAAACGGAAAGCAGTTGCACGGCACCAATAACGCCGTTCATCGGAGTCCGGATTTCATGGCTCATCGTGGCCAGAAATTCTGTCTTGGCGAGATTGGCCGACTGGGCATCTCTCATTGCACTTTCCAGTTCGGTGGTGCGCTCTTCTACTTTTTCTTCGAGGAGTCTGGTGCGCTGTTGAGATTGCATGTGACGCCGTCGGAGGTATGCTCCCAAGCCTACAGCGAGCAGGCACAAAGCCAGCAACCGGACCCAGAGCGTTTGGTGGAAAGCGGCCTCCATGGTGAAGGGGATACTTAAAACATTGCCATTCCAGGAGTCCGCCTGACTGGAGGTCTGAATGAGTAGTTCATACGGACCCGGAGAGAGGTTTGTATATTGGGCAGTGCGGCTTTCATTGCAGGGGATCCAGTTTGGATCAAAGCCGACCATCATCAGTCTGCAGAAGTCACCACCCAAGGTGTCCAGGCGGATGCTTCGAAAGACAAATTCGACTTTCTTTGTGCCTGGAGCAATGTTCTGGTTGAGGTTGAAGTCCTTTGGGGTTCCATCACTCTGGACGGTGAGCAGGATGGGGAGTGGGGCGCGAGGCGCGCGCTCAAAGTCAGCGGGGTTGAGCGAGACCAGCCCGAGCAGGCCGGGGAACCAAAGCCTGCCGTCGGGACCTGTTGCGCCGGAAGCGGATGTGACGAGGCCGAAGTTTGTGGTGGGAAGAGACTGGGCCTCTGTGAAGCGCTCCACCAGTAGCGAAGTGGACCTGGCGTTGATGGCCTGGAGTGCTGACTTGCGCGAAAAACGAACGAGACCTTGCCGGGTGGAGCACCAGATTTTCCCAAAGCGATCCTGCGTGAGGTGGAAGATCTGGTCGTTGGCAAGCAGAGGGGATGCTGTGAGGAATCGAGTCTCTCTGGTGGAGTAAACCTCCATGCCGTCGCTGGAGCCAATCCAGAGCAGGCCCTCGGCGTCCAGATAAAGGCTGTACCAGTTTCGAACCCGGTCAGAACTGGTATTCGGTGCGGGGCGGTACGCATTGCCTTCGAGACGAAAGAGGCCCCCATACTGAGCGATGGCCCAGATGACCGAAGCAGGGTCTTTTGCCCATTGGCGGATCCTGACAGGGCCTTTGAGCGATTCGCTGTGCCAAAGCTCCGCGGGGGCACCTATGTTCTCTCCGCGGAGTCTGTGGTTGCCATTACTGTTGGAGTAAAGCAATGTATCTGCGGAGGGAGTGAACAATGCAGCCAAGCCCCATAGAGGAACTTTTGTTGCGGTCTTGAGCGGTCGTACTCCGGCGGTGCTGACGACAGAGAGCGTTCTGCTGGTAGCCGCAATGACACCGTCGGACGGATGGGGAAGCAGCGCCTGCACTTCTGCGATCTCTTGCTGCGGATAAGTTGCTGTGAGCTTCCCCTGGGAGATGCGAACCAGACCAGAGCTTCTGAGACTGGCCCACGTATCTCCTTCACGGTCGACGGTGACCCCGGTGAGATGGCTTTCTGGAAGACCTTCCGCCTGGGTGTAGCTTCGAAAAACACCGGTGCTGAGACGGTAGAGATTCCCCCATCTCCCGCCTACCCATAAGTTGCCTTGCGGGTCTTCGGTGATGGAGGAAAGGATTTCTTCCTGCTGTGCGCCTACGCGGATGGCTTCGAGGC
Source organism: Bryobacter sp. (assembly GCA_044340255.1). GTDB lineage: Bacteria > Acidobacteriota > Terriglobia > Bryobacterales > Bryobacteraceae > Bryobacter. The sequence continues at coordinate 25,445 of JBIITX010000046.1, forward strand.
TATCCCCGCAAATGCGAGCGATGGACTGGTACAGGCCCAGCCAAACGCAGGCGTCCCGGCTTTGGTGGAGGGCAGAGACGTCATTATTGGGGAGTCCATTTGCCGCAGTCCACCATCGTTCGGAGCCGGGCTTCCAATGAACGGCACCCTGGCTTGTGGCAATCCAGACGCCGCCCTGGCCATCGGCTATCATGCGGCGCGGGCTTATGGGTAGCTTCCACTCGAGTTGCCAATTGCTGGACCCTGGCAGCGAGCTATAAAGGTTGAGATCAGAAAAAATAGCCCAGAGGCGACCGCCAGGCTCGGAAGAACTAAAGAGGATTTGCAGCCCGCCTGGGACTGGGGCCTCTCGCTTTTCCGCAGAAGGAGGTGCCTTCAGGTTGGTGCTTGACAGCGAACCGGTAAGAGCATCAGGGAAGCTGGCAAGAACAGCTGTGCCCGAGCGGCGAACCACCTGTACGCCCCTGCCATCGAGTTGGTTATTGAGGGCAATGGTTGCGTTGGGTTCCCGCATGGAATCTGGAGCAGAGATGGCTTGCAAGCGGAAGTTGGCGAAAGAGCCAAAGCGGTCTCTGAGGATTCTGAAGATGCAGCCTGAGGAAGATCCCACCCAGATGGAATTGTCTTTGGACAGCAGAAGCGTGCTCAGGGTGCTGGTGCTACAACTCCCTGTGCCTGAGGCGCGGTAGGAACTGCCAAGGCGGAATACCTCTGCGCGAGTGGAATCAAAGCGGACGAGGCCGTTATTGGAAGCGATCCAGACGTAGCCATCGCCCGTCGCGAGGATTGAGGCAAAGGTTTCTTCGGGCAAGCCGCTACCTACACCCCAGTGGCTGACAAGCAGACTGGATAGGCTTTCCTGGCGTGAAATGGCAAAACCAGGGATGGTTGCAGCAAGGCAAGCTACAACGAAGGCGAAATAAGGGAGTCGATGCAATAAACCTGAATGGCCACACATCACTGACACCTCAACACTTCTTCAGTATTGGTCAAAAGTCGTCTTCATAAAGCTTTGTCGGCAGGAACGATCAGGGAAGGGGGGATCAAATTACCCTTCAAGTTGCCATTGAGGTTACCGTATGAGGAATGGGTTCTTTGCCAGAGATCGAAAGTTATCGGCGGAAACTGATCGATGCCTTTCCACCGCTGCGCTTTGATGGACTCGTCTCCACGCATGACGAGTGCGTCGACGGAATTTACTTGCGTCGAGAACTATCAGGCAAGCGATGGGATGAACTCTCACCCGAGGTGCTGTTTCACGGATCCTTAGGCCTTGCCTTGTTGGAACCCAGCGCTCTGATCGCGTTTCTACCTGCGTGGCTTCTGCGATCTTTTGAAACGAGTGATCAGGATGACTCCATGGTCCTCGAGTTTACTTTGTATTTTCTTTGTCCGGGGAACGAGGATGATGGTTGGGCACAGGGAGGGATTGCTCAGAGAGTCAACTTCTTCAATGCCGAGCAACGAGACGCAATAGCAGATTTTCTGCGCTTTGTAATGAGTTGGGCCGAGAGAGGGGACTGGAAACTACGTTCCGAATTTGGCTTGCGCCATTGGCAGCCGAAATAGGGCGTAACTATTTTGGTTGCGGGGGCATGATTTGAACATGCGACCTTTGGGTTATGAGCCCAATCGTTGACTTACCCTGGGTTGCCCTCTGTGACCCTCCATGCCCCGAAGTTGTTGATCCTATTGCCCTGTGTTGCCCTGCGGTACCCTTAGTTTGGTTACAAGATTGGTTACAGCCGACGAAAGTGGCCATTTTGTGGGGGTAATTGGTTACATTTTTGGTTACATCATTTTGCAAGACCGCAGCCAAACTACTGTACAAGCTAGCTATCTTCATGACTTGATGTTGAACCAAACCTTGTTAAGAATCAAGAAGCAGTCTCCACCGATTTGGAGAAAGTCTTTACGGTGTAGAGACTCTCTTGCCATCCTGATTTGTTCACCCTCTCAGATTGGGATGTTGATCCACAACTGCGACATCACCTTTCCATGGCCCACCAGCGCTCCAAACTCGATCGAAGCGATCACCGGCATTGAGCGCCTCAAGCACCGGAACGGCGAAGTTGCCAACCGCCTCTACAATGCTTCCAAGTTCCTCTGGAGCATTCGGGAAGCGGCCGCGCTTCCGGAACGCTGCCCACTGCAATTGGCGAGCCTGGCTGTTACTGAATTCCGGAGTGAGCCCCACAGGAAGACTCTCGACAGCCGTCGCACGGTTTGCGAATGTTGCCCGAATTGCCTCCGATAGGACACTGCCGTCGAAATCGTACAGGGAAGCCAAAAGCCAAATATCGAAGTAATCCTTGAGGCGACTGTTCAGTAGCCCAAGCATTGTCAGAGCTTCCAGTTTTTCGGCAATCACTGTTTCCTTGGGATATGCCCAAAGTAGTGGCGCGGGGAGGTTCAAAATAGCCGGGTACTCAATTCTGGAAGCGGGCGGTGTGATCACGTCGCCAAAGCCCATGTCGATTTGGATGGGCACTCTGGCGCGGGCCAACGTCGCATCGAAGCGAACCCGCACACCCTCGTAGTCCGCGTCTTCCTTGATTCGAAGGATCTCCAGCGACTCGACATCGAAGAGGACGCCGTCATCCTCAACGGCGAGTGCGCACAATTCCGTAATCCATCGGCGAGTATGCTCGTGGTCATTGCTTGTTCGCGCGGAGAGGTCAATGTCGACTGTTGGCCGAGACTGTGTAGCTCGCCAAGCGGTCAGGAGGAGTGCACCCTTTAGTACGTAGCGATCCGCCAGCGGATGGAGACTGAGCCGGTAGAGAAATCGCTCCATTGCAAAGTACTGCAGCAGTTCCTGAAATGGCCGGTCTTGCCGCTTCGCCTCATTCAGTAACCTTTGGCGAATGGAGGCTGCAACATCGCGGCTCACAGGATCGCCTCGATGTAGGGAAGTATGATCTGCTTCACTCGATCGACTTCGGCAAACTGAAGGATCGACTTCATGCCTTTGCGTCCTTTTCGCTCCCGATACGTGCGCAGTGCTTCAATGGCAACATCGAGCCCAATCTTATTGCGGTACTTGAAGCAATCCGCGATCGTTTTCTCAGCGGAGAAAACGCGGACGCCGACACCGTCGATCTTTACCGTCTCAACTCCAACCGCAAGTGATGTTTCCGGATACCAAAAGGCGCGGATGGGTAGGCCATCAATGCGAGGTAGTTGGGCATGGCTGGGTATCGCGATGTCGATCCTATGCGGAACTTGTGTAGTAAGCCGGTGGTGGGCAAGCGCCGAGATCAGACAAAACACTGCCTTTGGTGCTCGAGCAGAAATCGCGATCCAATCTGGATTGCTGATCGCACGATCGCTGGCAAGCCGGTAAAGCCCCCGGCCGATTCTTTCGATCTCAGCCGAGTCCCGCAGTTGATAAAGCGTCCGTGGATGGATGCCCAGCCGAATTGCGTCAGAGGTGCGAATCGGGCTGCGGTGTTTCGCAAAAATGGTCCGCGCTTGCGCGAGTGCCGACACGAGTTGCGGCATGGATAGACTCCTCGGATAGTATATCAATTGTCCGAGATGTCTATCCACAGGAAACCGCTAAAATGATCCAACGAGGAACAACTTCGCTGCCGGAAGCGCGGCAGTGACCAGGACCATGCTGAGCCCGATGCGGCAGAGATGCTAGCCAATTCTCTGCGTGTCTCGTTGCCCTTCACGCAAGAATATCTTTAATGGCCGCGCCATGCACCCCCCCGAGGCACCCAAGCTGCACGATGCCATGCTTCGTATCCGGGGGCAGATGGCGCGTGGCGAGATGACTGAAGAGGTGGGCTATGCATCCAGCCTAAGACCGGCGGTAAGGAAAAGCCAGGAGGGATTCGCAGAAGATTTTTGCCAAAATTGGTTACATTTTTGGTAACAGTTGAATCCCACCACTTCTTGATCAAATTGCACTAGCTAGGTTGACTCACACCTCAATTGTGCGGGTCTTTGTCGCTCGGTTCAATACCGAGGTTCTGGATGGTTGGAGCGATGGTCGACTGAGCGCTGGCCCTCGCAAAGCTCACGTACGCATTAGGATTGAAAGGGTGAGAACGCACACATTGAGAGCTTCAGTGGCAGGTTGAGGAAAGAATGCCTAAGCGTAATCTAGTTTCGCAACTTACTGGATGCGCGCCGTCGACTTGAGACGTGGAAAGCACACTACAACAACAAAAGACCGCACCCTGCGCTGGGGAACCGGACCCTAAGCGATTATGAGCTTGCGATTGCAAGCACGCGACTCTGCATTGCTCAAATGGGAAGGGGTTTCTCAATCACCACCCCTCTTCCCAAACGCATCTACCCACTTTAAGCCAGCAAGGGAAAGTTATATTGTCAATCATGTGGCAATAGGAGAAGGTCACTCGCCACCACACCCGAAGCTTTGCGCTTTAGCCCATAGAGTGTTGGCGAAAGAAAGCTGGCGGGCGCGTTGAGGTAGGCTCTCCCGGATGGTTCGGAAGCAGGAGAAAGTCTTAGGCAGTAGAATCGCATCTCGCCCACACCGGAAACCGCCAATGTTGGCAGAAAAACGAATCGGCCATTACGGGGCACGCCCAGTAATGGCCGATTTCACCCGAAAAAATCCAAGTTTGATCAGGAGCGGATCTTACGCCCACGAAGCGCGACTATTCCCAGTCCTGCCCCAAGAAGGAGCATTGAGGAAGGTTCCGGCACTTCCCCGGTTGGGGCAGCATCCTGAACCGTGGCGTCAAACCAGAACGCGTCCCATCTTGAGTTTCGCGAACTGCCTACGACGGTTAATACATTGTTGACACCCGGATTGAAGAAAGACGATCCCACATTGATTGCCTGGTCTGTGCTCCAACTACCAACACTTGAGACCGCTGTCCCAGGAACCAAAATGCCGTTGATACTGATGCTCAGCGTGTCGTCGGCGAGACGCCAGAAGCCCGACAGCGTGGTTGTCGCCAAGTCGAAACCCGTTAGATCAAAGACGGTCTCAAATATTACTGGATTGTTAGTGCCCCAACCGGTATTCTCCGAATCGCTTCTCACCGACGGATCGGTAATCCACTTCGCGCCGGCGGATACCGTATCCATGGGGGAAAAGATCTGGGCCGGGAAGGCGACAACCGGAGAGAGATAGGTCGTGCCATTTGTTGAAATCTGCCAGTTCTGGTCGAATCCTCCATTGGCCTGCAAATTGCCATTTACATCGGCACCCGTTATGATCCGAATGCTCGCCGCACCCAATTGGATCGAAGTCAAAAGAAATACTGCAACAATCAAAAGCGTTTTAGTCAAGGCAATTTCTCCTAAGCAGTATTCTATCAGCAATAAGTTCCTTCAGTCAAGGCAATCGGGAGTTTACAGCAGCTATAGGTACTATTTGCTCATTTTGAGTAGTACTCTAGCAGCGCTGTTCTATTACAAAACCATTCCGCCCCCATAAATCACCCTCGGAAGGGCACCACTCATGGGCGACAAACAGAGGCTTATCAAAGCCCGCTTTGGTCTGCTGCAGTGGGCCTAGGAACTGGGCAACATTAAGGCTGCCTGCCAGCGAGCAGGCATCAGCCGCAGCCATTTCTACGAGATCAAGGAGGCCTGGGAGAAGCATGGGGCAAAGGGCTGGAGCCCAAAGAGCGCAGTCAGGGGAATGCTGTTCGAGCGGACAGCGATTTCGCGGCTTCCGGAAGCTGCGATTGAGCAAGAAATACAGCAGCTTCGCGAGTCCGACAAGATTACAGCCGAGTTGGTATTCCGCGATCCGCACCTGCTCGACTTTCTTGGCCTGCAGGATACATGCAGCGAGCGCGATCTTGAGACCGCTATACTCTTGGAACTGGAGCGGTTTCTCCTCGAACTTGGCTCGGACTTGGCCTTTGTTGCTAGACAGAAACGAACGACGATCGGCGATCAGGAATTCTACCTGGATCTGCTCTTCTACCACCGCAGGCTGGCCACACTGGTTGCCATCGAGCTGAAGCTGGGTCGATTCGAAGCTGGCTACAAAGAGCAAATGGAGTTGTACTTGCGCTCGCTGGACCAGAACGAACGGCGCACCGAGCATGAAGAGGCACCAATTGGCCTAATCCCCTAAACTAGCAAGAATCAGGAGCAGGTTGAACTTTTACAATTGAGCCAGGGCGAGATCCGGTTCGCAGAATAGCTAACTGCACTTCGCTCGAAATCGATTCTCTCGGCCAGGCTGCACGATGCCATGATTCGTGTTCGGGAGCAGATGACCCGTCGCGAGAAAGCTGCATAGTTGGACGGCAAAGAAATTTCAGGTGCTGCTCTAAGAAAATGTTCTTGCCCAAAATTGGTTACATTTTTGGTTACATTCGAATGGAAGGGGGCTGATTCAATCCGCTAACTCGTTGATTCTGCTGGGCGATTCAACACTAGGCACTCAAAAAACATGAACCCAACGTGCTGTACCAATTTGAACCCTTTATAATCAATAACTTAGCCAACATGCCATGAAATTGGTTACAATTTTCGAATCGGCAAAAATGAAGCTAAGTCCAATGGAATGTTGTGGTTGCGGGGGCATGATTTGAACATGCGACCTTTGGGTTATGAGCCCAACGAGCTACCAGGCTGCTCCACCCCGCATTCATAGAATAGCAACCGAATCGTAGGGGGTCAAGGAATCGGGCCAGATTGACTTCGATAGGCATTGCTCGATATTGTCCTTAGCATGAAGTTGCTGTTGGCACTGGTTGCATCGGGAATCCTGGCGCAGGAAGCATTGGTCCAACAATACTGCCTGGGTTGCCATAATGACCGACTGAAGACAGCAGGGCTTTCTCTTGAGAAGTCCAGTGCGGAGGCGCATCCTGGCGACTGGGAGAAAGTGGTTCGGCGGCTGCGTGCGCGGCAGATGCCGCCGCAACCCTTGCCGAGACCGAAAGATGTTGATTATGCCAATGCGGTTAAAGCGCTCGAGGCGCGGCTGGACAAGGTGCCGCTGAATGCCGGCCGGACTGATACGTTTCGACGCCTGACCCGGGCCGAGTACCGGAATGCGATTCGCGATCTGCTTGCCCTCGATGTCGATGTTTCGTCGCTGCTGCCTCTTGATGAAGCCAGCCACGGCTTCGACAACATGACTCTCGGTGAGCTTTCGCCGACGCTGCTCGAGCGATACCTGGCCGCGGCACGCAAGATCAGCCGTCTTGCCATTGGAATTGCCCCCAAGCAGCCTGGCGGCGAGATGATCGTCCTGAAGCCGGATTTGACCCAGGAAGATCATTTTGATGGATTGCCGGTGGGGACACGCGGTGGAACCAAGCTGACACATACCTTTGCCGCCGATGCGGAGTATGAGCTGACGATTCGCCTGGCGCGCGATCGCAATGAACATGTGGAGGGCTTGCGCGGTGTTCATCAAGTAGAAGTGCTGGTTGATCGCGAGCGTGTGAAGCTGTTTCAGGTGGAGCCTTCGCCGACGGGAGATCACCAGGCGGTGGATCGCCATCTGACGTTTCGGATCCCGCTGAAGGCGGGGCCGCATGAGCTGGCTGTGACGTTCCCCAAGTTGCCTGCGCTGCTGCTTGAGACCGAGAAGCAGCCCTACCCGGCTCACTTCAATATGGACCGGCATCCTCGGATCACGCCTGCGCTGTATTCGATTTCGATCAACGGCCCTTACGGTGCAAAAGGAGCCGGCGATACCCCGAGCCGGCGGCGCATCTACGGTTGCAAGACGGAAGATCTGAATTGCGTGAAGCAGAACCTGTTGGCGGTGATGCGGCGCGCTTATCGGCGTCCCGTTGGGCCCGCTGATTTGGCGGCCCCGCTGCGATTCTTCCAGGAGTCGCGCAAGACAGAATCGTTTGATACTGCCATGGAGATGGCCTTGCGGGCGGTGCTGGTCAGCCCGGAATTTCTGTTCCGGGTGGAGCAGACCCCGGAAGGGGTTCAGGCGGGACAGAACTACCGGATTCCCGATTTGCAGTTGGCATCGAGGCTTTCGTTTTTCCTTTGGAGCAGCATCCCGGACGATGAACTGCTGAAGGTGGCTGCAGCGGGCACCTTGCGCCAGCCGGCCGTTTTGCGGCAGCAGGTGAAGCGGATGCTGGCGGACGGTCGATCGCGGGCGCTGATTGACAACTTTGCGGGACAGTGGCTGTACCTGCGGAACCTCGATACTGTGACGCCTGATATGCGCAGCTTTGTTGACTTTGATGAGAATCTGCGGCTGGCGATGCGACGCGAGACGGAGTTGTTTTTTGAAAGTGTATTGCGGGAGGACCGTAGTGCTCTGGCGCTGCTGAAGGCCGACTATACCTTCCTGAATGAACGGCTGGCGCGGCATTACGGGATCCCGAATGTTTACGGTGGTCACTTTCGGCGGGTCCAGTTGGAGCCGCAGCAGATGCGCGGCGGGTTGTTGCGGCAGGGGAGTTTGCTGACTGTGACTTCGTATGCGACGCGGACTTCGCCGGTGATTCGGGGCAAGTGGGTGCTGGACAACATATTGGGGATTCCGCCACCGGCGCCACCGGCGAACGTGCCGGCGCTGAAGGAGAATGCCTCGGTCGGCAAGCAGATGACGCTGCGTGAGCGGTTGGCGGAGCACCGCAAGAATCCGGCCTGTTTCGGCTGTCACCAGTTGATGGACCCGATTGGGTTTGCTTTGGAGAATTACGATGCGGTGGGGCGCTGGCGCAGGAGCGACGATATTGCCGGGGGGATGCCGGACGGCAGCAAGTTTGAGGGCGTAGAGGGGCTCGAGAAGGGGCTGCTGGCGCGACCGGAATTGTTTGTCACTACGCTGACGGAGAAGCTACTGGCCTACTCATTGGGGCGTGGTGTGGAAACTTACGACGCGGCCGCGGTGCGGAAGATTGTGCGGCAAACCGAGGGGCAACAGCACAAGTTGGGATCGATTATTCTTGGAGTCATAGAGAGCGAGCCATTTCAAATGAGGAGAAGCCAATGATCATCACCAAGCGAGCTCTGCCGCGCCGGACGGTACTGCGGGGATTGGGTGCGACGCTGAGCTTGCCCTTTCTCGATGCGATGGCACCAGCGCTGCAGGCGGCCGCAGCGCCCGTGAAGCGGCTTGGCTTTGTTTATATGCCGATGGGCGCTCACATGCCGGCCTGGACGCCGAAGAGTGTGGATGGCCGGTTGACAGAGTTATCACCGACACTGAAGTCTCTTGAGAAGGTGAAAGAGCAGCTCTGTGTGATTCAGAACCTGGAGTTGAAGAATGCGTATCCGGGGACGCATGCGACGTCCAACGCGGCATTCTTGAGCGCGGCGACGGCGAAATGGACAGAGAGCAGCGACTACTATCTGGGGACCACGGTGGATCAGGTTGCGGCGCAGCAAGTGGGGCAGGCGACGCGGCTTCCTTCGATTGAGCTGGCGATGGATCTGTTGACGGTGGTGGGGCAATGCGACAACGGTTATGCCTGTGTGTATCAGAACAATTTGTCGTGGTCTTCGCCGACGACTCCGTTGCCAGCGGAGGCGCATCCGCGGGTTGCTTTTGAAAGGCTCTTTGGAGAAGGTGGTTCGGCGGGAGAGCGTGCCGCAGAACTTCGCAAAGAAGCCAGTTTGCTCGATTGGGTGAAGGATGACATTGCACGGTTGCAGCGGAAGCTGGGGCCGGGAGATCGAACGAAGGTCAGCCAATATCTGGATACAGTGCGTGAAGTCGAGAGGCGGATTCAAAAGGCGGAAGCCTCAGTCGGGAATTCTGCACTGCGGGATCTGGATCGACCGGTAGGTGTGCCGGCTGCTTATGCCGACCATGCGAAGTTGATGTTTGATTTGCAGGTGCTGGCGATGCAAGGCGATGTGACGCGGGTTTTGACGTTCCAGCTAGCGCGGGAGACGAGCAATCGCAGTTATCCGGAAGTGGGTGTGACCGAGTCTCATCATCCTCTGACGCACAATGGCGGTAACCCGGAGAAGCTGGCGAAGGTGGCGACGGTGAATGCCTTCCACGTTTCGTTGTTTGCCCATTATCTGGAGAAGTTGAAAGCGACACCGGACGGGGATGGAAGCCTGCTGGACCATTCGATGATTTTGTATGGCAGCGGAATGAGTGATTCAGACATTCACACACACACCAACTTGCCCGTATTGGTGGCTGGTGGCAAGGTGGGTGGTGGTAAGCACGTGGTTGCTAAAGAGAATACTCCGCTGGCCAACTTGCACTTGACGCTGCTGGATCGGGTGGGAGTCAAGGTGGATTCGTTTGCTGACAGCAAGGGTAAGGTCCCTGAGTTGATTTTGGGATGATGCTGGTTTACCTGATTGCCGGGATTGCGATGGTAGCGCCGGATCTGCCAACGGCGGCGCTGCAGGACGATCTGGAGAGTGCACGGAAGCTGATTGCGACTGGGGCGAACGTCAAGGCGGTGGATCGCTATGGCGTGAGTCCGCTTTCGATTGCGGCTACGAACGGGAATGCGGCGATGATCTCGCTGCTATTGCAGGCTGGGGCCGATGCGAAGACTGTTTTGCCGGGAGGCGAGACGGTGTTGATGACGGCGGCGCGCACGGGGCGTCTGGAGGCGGTACGCGTTTTGGTGGAAGCGGGTGCCGATGTGAATGCCAAAGAGCCGCGACGTGGACAGACGGCACTGTTGTGGGCAGCGGCGGAAGGACATGCGGCGGTGGTGGAGTATTTGATTGGGCGGGGTGCGGACTTTCGGACGCGCCTGGGCTCTGGCTATACGCCGTTTCTGATGGCGGCGCGGGAGGGGAAGCGGGCCGTGCTGGCTGTGTTGCTGAAGGCTGGCGTGGACGTGAACGAGATCACGGAGATTCCACCGAAGGCGGCGCGTGTGACGGGTGCGCCACGGCCGGGTACGACGGCGCTGCATCTGGCGGTGACGGCGGGGCATTTTGAGTTGGCTGGCTGGCTACTGGATCAAGGTGCGAATCCGAATGCGGACTTGAATGGGTGGACGGCGTTGCATGCGATTACGGGAGTGCGTAAGCCGGGAGGCGGGGATAATGATCCGGCACCGTATGGGTCTGGTGCGATGACGAGCATGGAGCTGGTACGGAAGCTGAAGGACAAAGGGGCCGACCTGAACGCGAGGATGAACAAGCGCGTGAATGTGGGGATGACGGGTTTGAACACGATCGGTGCGACGCCGTTTTTGTTGGCTGCCCGGAGTGCTGATTTTGAGCTGATGCGTGAACTGGCAAGGCTTGGTGCTGACCCGAAGGCGACGACGGACGATGGGGCGACGGCCCTGATTATTGCGGCGGGTTTGGGGACACGCTCGCCTGGGGAAGATGCCGGGACGGAAGAAGAAGTGGTTGAGGCGATGAAGGTGGCGCTGGATCTTGGCGTCGATATCAATGCCGTGGACTTGAACGGAGAGACAGCGATGCATGGGGCAGCTTATAAGAACTACCCCGGTGCAGTGAAATTGCTGGCGGAACGAGGAATGGATATCCGGGTTTGGAATCGCAAGAACAAAGCGGGTTGGACGCCGCTGGCGATTGCCCAGGGGTATCGTTTTGGCAACTTCAAGCCTTCGCCAGTGACGGAAGCGGCGCTGATGGAAGTGTTTGCCAAAGCGGGGGTTGCCCCTGCTGAATTTGCGGTCAAGAGCAAGTCAGACTACAAGCCCTGAGGCACCACACGGGAGGCCGGGTGCTCTGTCGCTAGAGACACCCGGGGCGTTGTGCCTGGGCGGGGGGATTGTGATTCAGTTGTCGAAGAGCTGTGAGGTGGCTTTTGGCTTTGAACCTCGTTTTTGCTGCGGGGTAGAGGGCTAGAGTGTCGGATCTGCTGGTGGTGATTTGGGTTTGATTGCGTCCGGATCCATGTTGGTATGCTTGCAGAATTCTCTAAAGATGTATTCGGTGATGGACTGGCTGAGGGCGGGTCCGGTGGGGTGGATGGGTTCGTTCTTTGAGTCCATGTATTCTTCGGGAGTGAGGACGGGGGGCGGGTCCT
>JBIITX010000047.1:0-37247 GCA_044340255.1 Bryobacter sp.
AGCAGTTGGCTAAAGACCAGAGGTGGCCCGAAATGTTGCGCTGGATCTTCAGGGACTTTACGACTCAAAGGCGGCCAGAAAGGCTCATACCGGAGGCCATATGAGCGGGCTAACTGCTTTTTTTAGGTTGAAAGACAGTGCGCTCATGGAGATCGTGAAGTGCATAGAAACCGTGCATGGCGGCGGACAGTATGTTAGCGGGCAAATAGAGGGAGGGGCGCCGGAGTGGTTGGGTTTACTGACGCCGACGGAAAAAGAAGTGTTGCGGCAGATTGCCAACTACCGTACGAGCAAAGAGATCGCCGCGGGTCTTGGTTCGAGTGTGCGTACCGTGGAGCATCACCGGGCGAATATTGCGCAGAAGCTTGGCGTGAAAGGCAGCCATGCCGTGTTGAGGCTGGCGCTGGAAAACCAGACACAACTTAGCAAATAGGGCGTGGGTAGTTATACCTATTGTGAGTAGAAGCGGGCCATTGGCATAATTGCTCCTGTGTTAAGAATGCCTGTCTTTGCTGGTGCCCTGGTCGCGTGTTTTGCCGCAACTCTTGGTGCGCAAACTTACGAAACTTTTTCTGTTCCTGGAGCGGGAGTCGGGGCGGGGTTTGGTACTTTGCCGCTGAGTGTGTATCCGATGGGAACCACCGCCGGCTTCAGCATCGAAGCAGACGGGACTCGACGTGCTTTGGTGCGGGACGGCAATGGGTTCATCGACGTGTTCGATGCACCGGGAGCGGACCGGGGGAATAACCTTGGGACGCGTGCCTATGCCATGAACTCAAGCGGCGATGTTGTGGGCTTCTACAACGGAGTGAACAAGCCGCGGACGGGCTTTATTCGGGATCGCCGGGGCAACTTCACGATTCTCCGCACCCCTGGGCCACCGCTACGTGATCCGGGCCGGGTACTGTTTGCCTCGAGCATTAACGATGCGGGAGTCGTATCGGGCATCTTCACGGATGAAGTCGGGTTGAACCATGGATTCATCCGGAATCGTGGGGGGCGGATCTCGATCTTTGACGTGCCGAGAATGGTAAGCACGACAACGGGCTCGGGCTGCTGCCAGCAGGGCTACGGCTCGCTGAATCAGGCGGGCGATCTGGTTGGTGTGGCAACGGATGTGACGGGGGATTGCATGGGTTTGCGCGCTGGCGTAACGGGGACATCGTCGTGATCGACGCTCCGGGATCGCCGGATGGAGTCAGCGGGCGTGGCACACGCACGGCGGGCATCAATTCGAGCCGCGAGATTGTGGGCTGGTGGACCGATCTGGCAGGGGCGACGCATGGATTTCTGCGCAGGCCGACCGGCGAGTTTGTGATGTTCGATGCGCCAGGATCGGGGGCTGGCAACGGGCAAGGAACTCAGGCGCACGGAATTACTTCGGCGGGAGACATCGTTGGCTATGTAATTGACAACAACAATGTGAGCCGGGGTTTCATTCGCAATCGGGATGGCAGCTTTGAGTTCATTGACGCGCCGGGAGCGGCGACGACTTCAGGACGCGGAACGCGTGCGCTGGCCATGGACGATGCCGGAAATTTGGGTGGGTGGTTTACGGACAGCACGGGAACGCAGATTGGATTTGTGAGAAAGAGAAAGTAGAGAGCCTCTTTCTTTGCAAGGCAGGCCGCCGGTCGAACATGACATGGCGGCCCATTTTTTTTGCAAGACCAAGCTGCATCCGCCAGGGTAGTCCGTTGGCTCATGGTAGGAGCGCTGCATGAGTTGCAGTTGTAGCGCTCATCGCAGTAGCTCAGGCAATTGAACTCTTCTGCTGTGCCTGTTTGCGGTAGAGGCTTGGCGCTACGCCCCACTTTCGCTTAAAGGCCCGGCTAAAGGAGAATTCTGATTGGTAGCCAAGCTGGGAGGCCACCTCAACGAGGGAATCTGCTCCCGTGGCAAAGCGTTTCGCTGCCAACTGCATGCGCCAATTGGTCAAATAGGTGAGGGGTGCTTCTCCAAAGGCCTCGGAGAACCTTTTCGCAAAGACGGCTCTCGACAAGCCCGCCGTTTGCGCCAGGCCTTCGACAGTCCAATCTGCTTCCGGGGAAGAATGAATCTGCTGTAGCGCCAGCGAAAGCGCCGGGTCCTGCAAGCCTGCCAGCCAGCGGTTCTGCGAGCACTGCTGGCGGCCCCAGAGCCGGAGCAGATACAGCAAAAGGGCATCAAACAGGGTTGGCAGCAGAGTCTCTGCTCCTGGCCCGGGCTGCTCTACCTCTTCCAACAGTAGTTTCACCAGTGAAGACAGGGCGGCATCGTTGGTTATTTCTGTTGCGCGAAAATGCAGCACCGGTGGCATAGAGCGAATCAGAGGTAACTGTTGTGGGCCCCCGCTGCGGTAAGCGCCACAAATCAACGTCGCCTGTGGGCCGCTGCCCCGCTGTTCTGGACGGGCGAGGATCCGCTCGAGGGGTTCGGCAATCGCCTTTGGGGTATGAACCAAATCGTGGGCCTCTCCGTCCCGCAGCAGTACGAGGTCTCCCGCGCCCATCTCTAATGGTGCTTCTTTGCCCCTTCGCAGCCAGCACTTGCCTTGCGTGAGCAGATGGAAAGTGCAGTCTTTCGAAGCAGCGATCGACATTCCCCAAGGTGCAATCAGCCGACTTCTGGCCAGCAACACCCCTCGCGTGTCCAGTGTTCGCAGCCAATCACTCAAAACGTCCATCTCCTCCACGATACGAGACGATCGGCTATCAAATCAAGACATATTGACATCATCCATCTGAGGGATCTTGCATCCTACTGAGTATGAAGCAACGCATTCTTGTTCTTGGCAGCACCGGCAATGTCGGGCAGCCTCTTGTCCAATCTTTACTGTCCGCTGGCGAAAGCGTCGTGGCGGCCTCTCGCAAACCGGATCTGACCCAGAAGCAGGAGAACCTGCAACGGGTCCATTTCGACTACAACGATCCCAGCAGCTTTGCTCCCGCCCTCGAAAATGTGGACCGCGTCTTCGTCGTGGCCCCCGCCGGTTATTTTGATTCGAAGACCCTCATTACTCCCTTTTTGGATGCTGCGTTTGCGGCTCCCCGGAAGTTCGTGCTGCAAAGTGCCGATGGGGTCCAGTTCAACGACCAAGCCCCCTTGCGACAACTGGAGCTACGGCTGGAGACCTCGGGCCATCCTTATGTTTTGCTGCGCCCCAATTGGTTTATGGACAACTTTCACAGCTTTTGGCTGCCGCCCATTCAGGCCATTGGCACGATTCCGCTCCCTGCCGGGGATTCCCGCAGCGCCTTCATCGATGCACTGGACATCGCTGATGCTGCCTCGGCAGCCTTGCGCAGCGATAGCTTCGACGGCCAAGCCTTCACACTCACCGGCCCCGAGGCCCTGACCTATACGGAAGCGGCGGAAATTCTTTCTCGCTATGCCAAGCGCAGCATCCGCTACCAGCACATCGACGATGCCCTGTTTACGCAATCGATGACCGATGCGGGATTACCTGGCGATTACGCCCAATTTCTCACACTGCTCTTTGGCTTCGTACGGCAAGGCGCGGCTAGCCAGGTGACGGATAGCATTCAGCGAATTACCGGGAGAGCACCACGCACCCTGGAAGCCTACGCCCAGCGTAACGCTGCCAGGCTAGGGAGCCATGCGGGCTAAGCGGTAGATCGCCATTTTTGTGGCTCGCCCCTTGAGGTCCACTTCACCCAGGGATTCAAAGCTCGAAGTTTCGGGCATACGATTCCGGATGGCCTCAGAGACGATGATCTCGCCGCCTGCTGCCTTGTTTACCAAGCGGGCGGCTACATTCACAGTGTCGCCAATGGCTGTATATTGCACACGATCGGCTGAGCCGATGTTGCCTACGACCGCTGAGCCGCAGTGTAGGCCAATGCCGATCTCAAAGGGGTGCAGACCGCGTGCCACACGAGAGCGATTTAGCACAGCCATTTCGCGCTGCATCCCCATGGCGGCGCGGACGGCATCCTGGGCTGAGGTTTCACTTGCGACCGGAGCACCAAAGAGGGCCATGATGCAATCGCCGATGAACTTGTCGAGCGTTCCATTGCATTCAAAGATCACGCCGCTCATGGCAGTAAAGAACTCGTTCAACATTTGAACGACTTCGCGTGCCTCCATCTGCTCTGACATGGTGGTGAAGCCGCGGATGTCGGCGAAGAGCGCTGTGATGGGTTGCAGGACTCCATCCAGCTTGGCTGCCCCGCCTGAGGAAAGTACGAGCTCTGCCACCTGCGGCGGAAGGTATAGCTGCAGGGCTTGCCGCTCTACTTCGCGACGCAATAATTGTTGGCTGGCTTGGGCATTTTCAATGGCTGAAGCGGCCTGCATGGCAATCGTACTCAATAGCTTTAGATGCGCTGCGGTGTAATGGGCGTCGTTTGTGTCGGCCAAAACAATCAGGCCGATGGCCTGCTGCTTGACCAGCAACGGAGCACTGATGACTGCCCGCAGGTGGTCTTCTCCGGCGCTTCTTCTGTCATCGCTGTCATAGTTGTTGACGATCTCGCCAACGCTGCGCTCGAGGATCGATGCGGCAAAGGATGAGTCTGGGCCCAAGGGACTCTGCTCCGTCCAGGCGCGGAGGCCGGAATCTTCTTTCAGCAGGAGGCCAGCTTGCGTGCCTGGGATGAGACGCATTGCCTGCTCGACAGCCGCTCTTGCTACGTCTGCGACATCGAGAACCGCGGCCAATTGTTCGGACAGTTGCCCAATCAGATTGACTTCCCGGTAGAGGTGCAAGACTTCACCGGCGAGTGCTCTGCGCTCTGCTTCCTTTGCGGCCAAATGCTCGAGCAGCTTTGCTGTTGCCAAGGCAGCTGGCCCGCTGACCCAGCCGAGTGTTTCTCCGTCGTGCACGACGGCCACACGATCTACTTCGAGACTGTTGCCGACCAGGAGTTTGCCGCCCGGGTCAACAATCGAAGCTTCGCCGACGAGAGCCTGCACCACGGGCAGTGCCCCCGTGCGGGCGCTCAACAGAGCCTTTAGGGTCAACCCTGCCATCAGAGCCCCAACACGCTGCGGGCCTTGGCGAGCAGTTCATCGGGATCAAAGGGTTTGGTCATGTAGAGATCGGCCCCTACTTCGAGCCCGCGCTGCCGGTCAAACTCCTGGCCTTTGGCGGTCAACAGGATGATATGAACGGCCGTCAGACCCAACTCTTTCTTGACGGCTTCGCACACGTCAAAGCCATTCTTTTTGGGCATCATGACGTCGAGAAAGACCAGGTTGGGCTCTTCAGTGCGGATGGTCTCGATGGCCTCTTCGCCATTGGTTGCTGTGAGCAGTTCGACGCCCTCGTCTTCGAGGTCTTCGAGGGTCTGCTGGATCAACATCCGAAGATGGGGTTCGTCGTCAACAATCAAGATCTTCATTGCCGTTTACTGATAAATGAGAAACACAACGTTCTCAAGTCCTTTCTCAAATCGGAGTGCCCGCACTCCCTCGGTGGTGGATAGCAGGGAACTCAGGAGGATGATGTCGGGTTTGGAGCTCATCGCCTTTGGAATCATTTCTTCGCCATTGGACTCCACCACGTGGTAACCCCTGGCCTCGAGGACTTCGGCGAGGGTGCGGACGGTCGAGCTGTCCTCATCCACCACCATCACCTTTTTGTGGGACTTGCCCTGATCGAGCAAGGCCCCTACTTCTTCAAACAAAGCTTTGGTGTTGATCGGCTTGGTCAGATAGCGGTCGACCCCGAGCCGGAAGCCGCGCTCTTTGTCTTCGACAATCGACAGGATGATGATCGGGATGTCCATGGTCGCAGGGTCGTTCTTGAGCACTGCGGCCACATCGAAGCCATTCATCTCGGGCATCATTACGTCGAGGATGACAATGCCTGGCGCTTCTTCGCGAATGCGCGCCAGTGCCTGACGGCCGTCTTCGGCCAGGCGGACGGTGTAGCCCGCCTCTACAAATTCCTGCTGCAGGAGCGACCGGATATTCGGATCATCGTCTACGACGAGGACCGACTTTGGACGGGACTCATGCCCTGCGACGTTCTCGCGCAACTGCCTTACCAGCGACTCAATGTCGATGGAGCGAGGTGCCGTGGTGCCGCCTTCGAGTGGCAGGCTGAAGGAGAAGGTGCTGCCTTTGCCAAGCTCGCTCTCGACCCAGATTTTGCCGCCGTGGTACTCGACGATCTCTTTTGAAATGGGCAGCCCGAGGCCTGTGCCCTTGGGCTTGTCTGTGAGAGTGTCGCCTACCTGCTTGAACTTCTCGAATACTTTCGGTTGGTCTTCGGGCTTGATGCCGATGCCGGAATCACGCACACTCACTACAATCTCGCCCTGCTTTACTTGCGCCCGGCAGACAATCGACCCGGCGTCGGTAAACTTCACGGCGTTGGACAGGAGGTTGATTACTACCTGAATGAGCCGATCCTGATCGCCGGTGACCACCGGGATGTTGTCGTCGATCTGCTTCACAAGTTCGAGCTTCTTGACCTCAAACAAGGAGGAGGTGGCGGCGACAGCCCGATCTATAACTTCGCCGACGGAGAGCTTCGTCATGTTCCAGGTGAATTTGCCGGCTTCGATCTTGGCCAGATCGAGCACGTCGTCGATGAGCTTGGTCAAGCGCTCCCCTTCGCTCACCACAACCTGCAGGTTGTCGCTTACCTGCTTCTTGGTTTGGGCGATCTTTTTGTCGTCCTCGGGTACCAGCGGGAAGATGCGCTCTTCGAGGCGGCGTTGGATGATCTTGGCAAAGCCAAGTACTGATGTAAGCGGCGTACGTAGCTCATGGCTTACCGTCGAGAGGAAGGAGCTCTTGGCGGCATCAGCCTCTTCGGCGGCGGCCCGTGCGAGGCGGTTCTCTTCAAAGAGTCTGGCGTTGTGCATTGCGACACCGACGGCTGAGGCGATGGTCATGAGCAGGCCCTGGTCGGCCGATGTGAAGCGCCCTTCTTCCTCGGTGGTTTGTACGCTGATGACGCCGAGTGCTTCGCCACCCGAAGGAATGGGGACGCCCAGGTAGGAGGCTGCGCGGCGGCCCATGTTTTGGACACCCAGGCGATTGCTGTTGCCCGCCATATCTTCATTGATCAGAAGAGGCTGCCCGGTGCGGATGATTTGCGAGGTGAGCCCTTCGCCGAAGGGCCGCGACTCTACCTCTTCCCCATGGGTGTAAGGAAAGTTCAAGATCATTCGCTCGCGGTCGAGCACTGACACATAGGCGATCTCGGCGTGGAAGACATCCCGGACCTGATCGCCGACGAGTCGAATCAATTGCGCGGTGTCTAGTTGTGTCGAAAGCGCTTGCGTAATGCGGTTTACGGTGGCCAACTCGTTGGCACGCTCGCTGATCTCGTGTTCGCGTTCGTTCACTAACTGGTAGGCACTGGCGTTATCGAGAGCAATGGTGGTGTATGAAGCCAGGTTCTGGAGTAGCGAAAGGTGTTGCTCGGTGTAGGCGTTCTTCTTGAAGCTTTGCAGGCTGAGGACGCCAAGTACGCGGTCTTTGGCGACCAGCGGCAGATAGATCATCGAGGCGGGTGCCTGGGCGAGAGTGCCATCTTCGAGTTGGCGGGCCCCGTGCTGGTAGGTGCTGATGTAATTGCTGTATTCTTTCTCGACATCACCGAGCAATACAGCTTTGCGATTCTCAATGCACCAGACGGCAAACTGATTCTTGTCTTCTGTGCTGCGGGAGTAAGGCTGGTAGCGCTTGCCATTCTCGACAGCGAGGCTGTAGTCGATGCGCTTTTCTTCGGGGCGGTACAAGCCGACACCGAAAACGCTGGCATCTACGATCTGGTTGACGCACTCATAGAGCTTGAACAGGATCGTGTCGAGATCGAGCGAAGCGTTGATCTCCTTTCCGATATCGCTCAGCAGTTCGATGTTGTCTTTTTGAGCGGCGATTTCCTGGGTGCGTTCGGCGACAATGGCTTCGAGATTTCGGGCCTGGGCTTCGAGCTCGGCGGTTTCGCGGCTGGCCTTCTTGCGCTCATGCTGCACCACGAGATAGCGGCCTGCCAGCGCCGCGCCAAGGAAGAGCAAAGCGTAGATGCTGTAGGCGAGGTTGGTGCGGTACCAGGGAGCGTCGAGGGTGAACTCATAGACTCCTTCTTCTCCCACCCTGCCGTCGAGGGTACGGGCGCGCACGTGGAAACGGTATGAGCCGGGGCTCAAGTTGCTGTAGCGGGCTTCCTTCTGCTTGGCCCAGGCCGTCCAATCCCGGTCTGCCCCGTCCAGGCGGTACTGGAAGCTGGTGTCGTCCTCATCGCCAAAGCTGGGTGCGGCAAACTCAAACAGAACTGAGTTGTTTTCGGCTGCCAGCCTCTCCCCGTCCTTGCCGATTCCTCCAAACACAAGTTGGCCATTGCCAGTGGCCACTTTTCTGATCAGCGTCTGGAAGCTCCGGTTTCCCCCGCCCTCGGCTTTGAGGTCGACTCGCAACAAATTTTCGGAGGAGATCCAATACACCCCATTCGGCTCTGCCAGAGAGATAAACAATCGTTCTTTCGATAAGGAGCGAAGCTTTTCTTCTTCCGGTTGATAGCTACCATCCGGCTGTTTCCGAAAGATAGCTTGTCGCTGCTCGGTTTCTGAATTACTCACCGCCAAGACATCCCCATTTTCCATCTGCCAGACCCCGAAGCGCTTCATGTCGGCGACGGGCAATTCAAAGGGCGACTTCCACTCGACAAACTTTCTATTGGCACGGTCCCACTTGCGTGGGATGAGGGAGCGGGCGGCCTTGATGGCGATCTCGCCGCCAAGCAACTGCACCCCCTGAAAGCCTGGTTCGACGCCGTCTTTTGTGCCGAAGCTTTCCTTTTTCGCCTCACGCATGCCGCCTGGCCCAACGAGGACCCGGCTGACAGTTCCGGCTATGTCGGGAAACCAGAGATATCCATCCTGATCTTCAGCAGCGTTTGCCACCCTTGCTGCAAAGCCTGGCAAGCGACCCTCATTCTTCCACTTGCCATTCTCCCAGCGGATGGAGGAAAGCCCAGCCTGATGGCCGACATAAACGCGATAGGGATCCTTGCGGGAGGGAAGTAGACTGTTTGTGCTTTCGATCACGCTCTCCAGGCCTTCGACCGCAGGTTTAACGGTGTTGGCTGAAACCAACATCACGCCCAATGAGGTTGCGGCAAGGAGTTGCGGCTTCGCCTTGCCCGCAGGGTCTGAAAATGAGAGTAAGGTCCAGGCCTGGTTGAACTTGGCTGGCACCTGCTCCATGAGGCCGCGTTTCGCCTTCTTGTCCTCAACCAGGCGAAGCAGAGGTTTGCCACCCGTTGCTGAAGTTGCATAGATGGTGCCTTCATGTCTTGCCAAGCCATTCGGTTGCGCCATACGAAAGCTGCTGACTTGAGAGTGAATCTCCACGCGGACGATGCCTCTGCCCAAGCCGAGCCAAAGCGCGCCTTCGCGGTCTGCCATGGCACTGAGTACGCCATGCTCTGGCAGGCCAGCCTGCATGTCGATGATGCTACGGAGGCTGCCGTCGGCTTCGATGAGGACGGCACCACCGCGCAGGGTAGTGAGGCAAAAACCACCTTCTGGCAAGGGGGTTGAAACATAGAGCTCGTTCTCTTTCAAATAGGCATCTGCCTGTGTGGGGAAGGGGACGGCCTTTGCGCCGTCATAGAGGCTGAGATTGCCGCTGCGGGAAGAGATCAGGATGCGACCAGCGTCGTATGGTTGCAATATGAGCTTGACCGCATCTTTGTAGGCTTCCCCTCACGGGAGCAGGCTCAACTCGTCGCCTTTGACCTCCTGGAGCCCGATGCCGCGCTGTGCTGTGTAGATGCGGCCTGCAATCAGGGAAAGTGCCTCAAAGCGAGTTTTGCTTTCCCAGGTATGCATGCGCTGGCCATCCCAGCGGAATAACTTCTCGTAAGAGCGAAGGAAGATGCCCTGGGGTGTCTCCACGATTTGCCAGATGTCAGAAAACTGGCGATGTGCCTCGGGGACCTTTGCTTCCATGGAGACGAATTGCAGCATTCCCTTGCTGTCGGGTTTGAGTGTGCCGAATTCGCCGCGGCCACCGGCCCAGATCTTGCCGGCTTTATCCTGCATGAGAGACCGTCCCACTTGCCCGGGCATGGGGATGGATCGCCAGCGCGAGCCATCGTATTCGATCAGGCCATCGCCGTAGCCGAACAGCATGATCCCGCGGCGATCCTGCAAAATGGCCCAGGTCTGCTGTGAGGCAATCAGTGTTGCTGGCTGATAGGAGCGCAGTGCGGGAAGGCCGATCTCGAAGGCGGGTTGGGCACCTGCCACCGAGGAAATCGCCAAGAGCAGTAGCAGAGAGGAGGCAGGTTTTGACATGGCAGATTGCAAAATGATCGCTTCATGATACGCCATATTCATGGATTAGTATTGAAGCTATGTTGCGAATCGTGTTGTTGCTCTGCGGTTGTTTGATGACTGGGCTGGCGCAGCAGCCGACGTATGACATTGTCATTCAGCATGGGCGGGTGATGGAT
Source organism: Bryobacter sp. (assembly GCA_044340255.1). GTDB lineage: Bacteria > Acidobacteriota > Terriglobia > Bryobacterales > Bryobacteraceae > Bryobacter. The sequence continues at coordinate 10,421 of JBIITX010000047.1, forward strand.
CCTGAATCGGGGTTGGATGCGATTCGGCATGTGGGGATCCGGGGAGGAAAAATTGCTGCCATATCCAGTGCCCCGTTGCGTGGGCGGCGCATGATCGATGCGACGGGCCATGTGGTGTCGCCGGGCTTTATTGACCTTCATTCGCATGGCATCAATAATGCGTCCAATGAGTATCAGGCGCATGACGGGGTGACGACGTCGCTGGAGCTGGAAGCGGGGTTGCCTTCGATTCGGAATTACCTTGCCTCCAGGGAGGGGAAGGCGATGTTGAACTATGGTGCGGCGGTATCGCATGCTGCATTGCGGGCGGCGGCGATGAAGAAGTACGCTGCTTCGGCTGCGTCGATCCTGGGGGATAGCGGGTCTATGAGCGGGTTGGCGCAGATTGGCCGCAATGACCGGATAGAAGATGAGGAAGAGTTTAGCCGGCTGGGCTTTCTGATGGAGCAGGGGTTGAAGGATGGGGGGTTGGGGCTTGGGGTGATTCCGGCTTATTTGCCTGGTGCTACGAGGGCCGAGGTGTATCGGGTTTACCAGATGGCGGCGCGGTGGGGCGTGCCTTTGTTTACGCATGTGCGGGGTCGGGGCGCGGAGGGGATTCAAGAAGCGATCGCCAATGCTGCTGGTAGCGGGGCGAGCCTGCATATTGTCCATCTGAATAGCTCCACGCGCGGGTTTTTGCCGATGGCGCTGGACATGATTGCCGGGGCGCGACGGCGGGGGATTGATATTACGACCGAAGCGTATCCGTATACGGCGGGGTCTACGTTTATTGAGTCGGCGATTTTCGATGATGGATGGATGCAGGCGCAGGAGAGTACTTACAGCGACCTGCAATGGCAGGCAACGGGAGAGCGGCTGACGAAGGAGACCTTTGAGAAATATCGCAAGGAAGGTGGGATTGTGATTCAGCACTCGATGAAGCCGGAGTGGATTCAGTTGGCGATGGCTTCACCGTTTGTCATTGTTGCCTCGGATACGATGCCCTATGCGAAGGGGGCGCATCCGCGTGGGGGCGGTACGTTCAGCAAGGTGCTGGGGGAGTATGTGCGGGAGACGAAGGCGACGACGCTGATGGAGGCGCTACGGCGGATGACGTTGCTGCCGGCGCAGCGGCTGGAAGGGTTGGCACCGCAGATGAAGCAGAAGGGGCGTATTAAGGTGGGGGCGGATGCGGACATTACTGTGTTTGATCCGGTGAGTGTGAAGGATACCGGGACTTATGAGACGGGGCCGCAGTTCTCGCGCGGGATTGCTTATGTGATTGTGAATGGGAGTGCGGTGGTGGATGGAGGGAAGACGGTGGCGGATGTTTTTCCTGGGGTGGCGATTCGGAGTAGCTACCGGGCGAAGTAGGCTCTATAGCTTTGCACGTTGTAGCATTTTGAGGAATCGATCCAGCGAGGGTCTGGCTGGTGCGTGGGCCACCAGTTTGCCCCGTCGGTCATAAACGAAGGTTTGCGGGATTCCGTTGACCTGGAAGCGCTCTTTGAGTTTGCCCGCCGGGTCTATGAGGACGTTGTAGTCTACGTTGTGTTGCTTGACGAAGTTGCTGAGTGTTGTCGTGTCTTCATCTGAAACAGCCAGAATTACAAGGCCTTTCGTTCCGAAGCGCTGCTGCAGCTCTCGCAATTCGGGTAGCTCTGCGCGGCAAGGAGGACACCATGTGGCCCAAAAATTGATGAGCACTACCTTGCCTTTGAGTTGTTTCAACTGCCAGCGCCGACCTTGCAAATCGAACAGGTCCAGATCGAGGTTGGCGCGGTACTTGTCTTTGAGGGCTAGCTGATTCATTGCAGCCTTGAAGTTTGGATCCTCGAAAGTTAAAGGCAGATTGTTGTAGCGAACCAGTTCGGCCAAAGCCACATAAGCAGAGTCGTTTGGTTTGCGGGGGGATTTGCTGAGGGCTTCGGCGAGAGTGTTGGCAATGTCGAGAATCGTGTCATCCGCACTGCCATCGACACCGTCTACTGCGAGGTTTGCGGCGAGAGATACGGCAAATGAACTGGGCTGCTGTCGGATTCGGTTGGCGAGGCTTTTGATCGCGGCGGCTCGCTCTGCCTCGGGAAGATTCTTGAGAGCGGAGATCTCCTGGTCCAGCGCTTTTGCGGTTGCCAGAGGCGAAGACGTTTCTTGCGCGATCAGTATGGTAGTCGCACAAAACAATGTTGCTAGCGCAAAAGAAGACAGCATCTGTTAGCGAAGAAGATAGCAGACTGAATTGCGATTGAATTCGGATTGTCATGCCCCCTTGACGCGATGTGAGAAATGTGAAAACATTTCCACAGCTAATATGTCACGCCTTGCCGCACTTGTGCTTTCGGCCAGCCTCCTTGCGGAGGATTACAACTTTAAACCCCAACAGCGACGATGGTGGGCGATTCAGCCTGTCACTGCTCCGGCTGTGCCGGAACTGGATGATGCCGGTCGCCAGTGGGCTTTGAACCCCATTGACCACTTCATTTACGACAAGCTCAAGGCGAAGAACATACGGCCTTCAGCGCCTGCATCCCGCGAAGTTTACATCCGTCGCATCACGCTGGACATGACTGGTTTGCCGCCGACACCGGCGGAGGTGCAGGCATTTCTGGCCGACACCAAACCGGGTGCGGAAGAGCGGCTAGTGGACCGCATTCTGGCCAGCCCAGCTTATGGGGAGCGCTGGGGACGACACTGGCTTGACGTGGTGCGCTATGCCGATAGCGATGGTTTCAAGCAGGACAGTACGCGCCCGAATATGTGGCGCTATCGCGATTGGGTGATCCAGAGCTTCAACGAGGACAAACCCTACGACCGCTTTATCAAAGAACAAATTGCCGCTGATGAACTGTACCCGGGTGACCTGAAGGCGCTTCCGGGGCAAGGGTTTCTGCGCTTGTTTGAGGACGAGTTCAACCAGGCTCATGTGCGCTTGCGCCGTCAAGAACTGCTGAACGATTTGACCGACAATACCGCTTATGCCTTCCTCGGCGTGACTCTCGCCTGTGCCCGTTGCCATGACCACAAGTTTGACCCGTTGCTGCACAAGGATTATTACCGCTTGCAGGCTCATTTTGCCAACCTGCGCATCATCGACGATGCGGCGCTGGTGCCGCCTGCCAAAGTAGAGGAACACGGCCAGCTTATGGCTCGCTACCGGCAGATTGCCAAACCCACGATCGACAAAATTGAAGCCCTGATGGAGAAGCCTCGTGAGAACTTCCGCAAGCACTTTACGGGACGCTTTCCTGAAGAAGTGCAGGCGATCATCGCGATGCCGGCCAAAGACCGGTCTCCGATCCAGCACCAGATTTACTACAAGGCAATCACGCAGATCTACGAGCCTGATTCTGAGGTTCTGCCGAAGTATGTCGATGCCAAAGGCAAGCTGCAGTACAAGGCGTTGATGGCCGAGCTGGATACTTACAAGAAAGACCTGCCCGAGCCGTTGCCGGTGGCGCAGATCATGAAGGACCAGGCACCGGAAGCTCCGGCGACTTACATTCTGCGGGGCGGCTCGATTGAGCAACCTGGGGAAGAAGTACAGCCTGGGCTGTTGAGTATTCTCGACCAGGCTCCTGCGCGTGTGACTCCTCTGCCTGAGCTCAATTCGAGCGGTCGCCGTTCTGCTCTTGCGCTGGCACTGGCGAGCCCGACGAACCCTCTTACGGTACGCGTGATTGTGAACCGCGTTTGGCATTATCACTTTGGTCGCGGCATTGTGGGGACGCCGAATGATTTTGGTGTGATGGGCGAGCGACCCTCGCACCGTGAGTTGCTGGACTGGCTTTCCAATACGTTTGTGACTACGGATGGATGGAGCCTGAAGGCGCTGCACCGACGGATTCTCCTGAGTGCGACTTACCGTCAGGGCTCTGGGCCACGTGCCGAGGCCAGCGAGATTGATCCGGATAACAAGTTGTTGTGGCGCTATCCACGGCGGCGGCTTGAAGCCGAATCGATTCGCGACTCGATGCTTTTTGTTTCGGGCCTGCTGGACCCCAAGATGGGTGGCCCGGGCGTGTTTCCGACAGCTCCTGCCGGTACTGAGATTCAGGAAGGCCGTCACTGGAAGAAGTCGCGTGGGCCTGAGGATGAGTACCGTCGCAGTGTTTACATTTTTGCGCGGCGGCTGGTGCGCTTTCCGATGCTTGAAAGTTTTGATGCCCCGCTTGCTTTTGAAAGCTGCGGCCGACGGCAGGAAACGGTTACTCCAGATCAGGCGCTGGAGTTGATGAATGGCGTCTCCACTCATCGCTTTGCCAAGGCGCTGGCGGCACGTGTTGCCAACGACAAGGGACAAAGCAGGGAAGAGTTGGCAGAGCGCGCCTACAAGCTTGCTCTTGGTCGCGCGCCTTCGGCGGTGGAGCGTGAGCGTGCTGCTGCGTTTCTTGCCGGCCCTGGCACCCTCGATGACCTGGCACAGGCGCTGCTTGCCACGAGCGAATTCCTCTACATCGATTAAGGAACCCAAGCATGGACCCCCTCTTTGCATCCCGACGAAAATTCCTGCGTGGCGCAGGCAGCGGCCTTGGCGCGATGGCGATGGCCGCGATGCTGGCTGAAGATTCCGCTGCTGCTCCGGTTCACGACCCTACCAAACCCCGCAAGCCGCATCATGAGCCGAAAGCCAAGTCGGTCATTTTTCTGTTTATGGAAGGTGGCCCCAGCCACATCGACCTGTTTGATCCGAAACCGCGGCTGAACGAGATGGCTGGTAAACCGATGCCCGAATCCTTCGGGCGGCCGATTACCGCGATGGGGACTGCCGGAAATACGTTGATGGGTTCTCCGCGTACCTGGGCGCAGCACGGCAAGAGTGGACTGTGGGTGAGTGAGCTTTACCCGCACGTGGCCAAGCATGCTGACAAGCTTGCGGTGTTGCGATCCTGCCAATGCGATGGTCTGAACCACGCTGGTGGAGTGAGCCAGATGAACACGGGGGATATTCTCTCGGGACGGCCGAGTCTGGGGGCCTGGGTGAATTATGGGCTTGGTACGGCGAACAAGAATCTTCCTACCTTTGTGAGCATGATTGACGAGCGCGAGCCCTTTGGTAATGCCAAGAACTGGGGTGCGGGGTTTCTGCCTGCTGTCTATCAAGGAACGCTTTTCAGACAGGGGCCCAACCCCATCCTCAATACGACACTTGCTGCTGGTGATACGCCAGAGCGGCAGCGGGCTCGTCTTGCCTTGCTCGAAGCGCAGAATCGGGATTATCTCAATCAGCATCCGGATGACTCGAGCATTGAAGCCCGTGTGCGGAGCTTTGAGCTGGCCTATGCGCTGCAGAAGTCTGGCCCGGAAGTTGTTGACATCGCCTCGGAGAGCGAAGAGACGAAGGCTCTTTACGGTCTTGATCAGCCTGCTACCGCGACGTTTGGCCGCAACTGTTTGCTGGCCCGTCGGCTGGTGGAGCGGGGTGTGCGGTTTGTGGAATTGTATTGCGGTTCTGGTAGTGGATGGGATGCGCACAACGATCTGGAAGGCAACCATGCCAAGTGGTGTCGCGCCTCTGACAAACCTGTTGCGGGCCTGCTGGAGGATCTGCACCGGCGCGGGATGCTGGATGACACGCTGGTGGTTTGGGGTGGAGAATTCGGGCGCACGCCGTTCAATGAGAAAGGGGATGGCCGTGATCACAACCCCTGGGGATTCACGATGTTCTTTGCCGGTGGCGGCGTGAAGGGTGGACAGACGATTGGGGCTACCGATGAGATTGGGCTGCGGGCCATTGAACGCCCGGCCCACGTTCATGATATTCACGCCTCGATTCTCTGGTTACTGGGTCTCGATCATCTGAAGCTGACCTATCTGCACAATGGCCGTGCGGAGCGCCCCACCATTGTCGCCGGGGAGCACATGGTGAAGGAGCTCTGGACTTAACAGATGCCAACGATCAAAGACGTCGCGGCGCTGGCTCAGGTGAGCGTTGCTACTGTATCTCGCGTTCTGAATCAGAGTGGTTACGCTGACGCTGATACCCGTGCACGTGTTCTTGATGCTGCCGAGCAACTCGGTTACAAAACGAATATCCACTGGAGCCGGCTGAAGAGTAAGTCTTCGAAGACGATTCTCTTTCTGCTCAGCAATCACAGCCAGTTCAATACATTCCATACGCGGATTCTCGGGGTTTGCGAGCGCCTCTTGCGTGCCCGTGGCTATGACCTGATTTTTACTCGCAGCGAATATGCCAGTGACCTGCGTGCCAGCGAGATTCCACTGCCTACCATGCTGAATCACGAAGGCGCCTGTGATGGTGTTCTGCTGGCCGGTATCCACCATCCGAATCTGATCTCAGTGCTGAAGAAGCGGCAGATTCCTTATGCGCTGCTTGGCAATAACTTCGAGGGGTTTGTGGGTCCGCCGGAGACGAACTGTGTGCACTTTGACGATATCAGCGCGATGGAGGAGTCTACACACTACCTCATTCGGCTGCGCCATGAGCGGATCGCCTTCATTGGTAATACCAGCCTGCCCTGGTTTCGCAACCGTCATGCCGGGTATCTCCGTGCGATCGAAGCCAGCAACCTGGCCCCCATTGCCGTCACTGAAAACTGGAGCATCTCCAATATCGACTACGGTTCGCTTGCCGTCTCGCAACTGTTGCGATCGACTTTGCACCCTACCGCGATTCTTGCCGGCAATGACGAAATTGCTGCCGGTTGCTGGAAGGAACTGACCAAGCGTAAAATTCCTATCCCCAACAGCATGAGCCTGATCGGTATTGGGGACCGGCTTGAATTCTCCATTCTCGAGCCTGCCCTGAGTTCCATTTCAGTGTTTCCGGAGCAACTGGGGGAACGACTCACTCTCATGCTGCTCGAACAGATTCGCAACCCGCGCCTCTCTATGCCTTCTGAGATGCTGCCTTGCAAATTGATCGAGCGTGCTTCCTGCGCACCGCCGCAGGAAGAGTTCAAACTACACACCCTCAAAAGGAAAGCCCCATGAAATCGCTGTTTGGCCTCGTCGCCCTAATTGGACTGAGTGTGTTTGCTCAGGATTTTCGAGCTACCATCTCCGGTCGCATTACAGATAGTTCTGACGCGCCGGTGCCCAATGTTCGAGTGACCGCTACGAATGTAGAGACTGGCATCGTTACCACCGGGAGTAGCAATGATGCCGGCCTCTATACATTGCCAGCACTGCCACCCGGGCGCTACACACTGGCTGCGGAGTTTACGGGCTTCAAGCGTTTTGTTCGAGAAGGGCTGACGCTCGAAGTGCAAGCGCGCCCGCAAATTGACATTCGCCTGGAGGCGGGCGATGTGTCTTCATCCATCCAGGTGACTGGGGAAGCGCCGTTGCTGGAGACCTCTTCGGCGAGCCGTGGCGGCGTCATTACGGGGCGCACGCTGGTGGACCTGCCGCTCAATGGGCGTAATGCGTTTGCGCTTGCGGCGCTAGAGCCCGGGGTGAACTTTACTGCCCGTGGCACAGCCAACACGTTCTTTCGCACCACTGGCAATGGGGGCATCTCGAGCGCTACTTTTGGTGGTGGTGGCTTTCGCAGCAACGAGTCTTTGCTCGATGGTGTACCCAATACGGGGACGGATGGGGTGGTGCAGTATGTGCCCAGTGTCGATGCTGCCAGTGAGTTTAAGGTTCAGACCAACGTGTTTGATGCTGAGTATGGCCGCTTCACCGGGGGTGTGCTGAATGCCGCCATTCGCTCTGGCACCAATCAGTTTCACGGCACCTTGTTTAACTTCACGCGCAACTCTTACTGGAATGCCCGCGATACCTTTGCCGCCAACATCCCACAGTTCGGCTACAACCTCTTTGGGGGCTCTGCCGGAGCACCGGTTGTCATCCCTAAAATCTATAACGGCCGCAATCGCACCTTCTGGTTCTTCAACTATGAAGGCTCTCGTGAGGGGTTCCCCGTGCGAATGTGAATACGGTTCCTACTGCGCTGGAGCGGGCCGGGGACTTTAGCCAGTCTCGCGTGCGCAGTGGTGCGGCGATTCTTCCGGTTCAGATTTTTGACCCGGCGACCACGCGCTTGCAGGGCAGTACCTTTATTCGGGATGCGTATCCGAATAACACGATTCCCGCCTCGGCGATCAGCCCGATCGCCCGTGGTCTCCTTTCGCTCTACCCGTTGCCCAACGCGACTGGGGACGCGGTGACGGGTGCGACCAATCACATTCTCTCGTTCAAGGACCCGGTCTTCGATAACGGCTATGTCTGGAAGATTGACCATCGTTCTTCGGACCGCCACTCGGTCTTCTTCCGGTACTCCTGGCGTCAATTTGGTGTCGACCGTCAGGGTGCCTTTAAGTCGCTGGCGACCGGTGACATTGACCGTCGTGACGCGCCAGGCTTTGCCTTTGACGATACATTTCTGATCAACTCCACAACCATCCTGAATGTGCGTTATGGGTTGGCACGCTTCAAGACGCTGAGTCGCGCGGACAATCTGGGCTACGATCTTGCCTCGCTGGGCTTCTCGTCGCAGTTCATTGGTTTGCTGCCGTTCCAGGCGATTCCGCAGATTAGCTTGAGCAATGGGCTCACCGGGATCAGTGGTGCGAACAAGCAAAGCCGTGGTGCCGAAGATTCGCATACTGCCCGCATCGCTCTGACCAAGAGCGTCAATCGCCACACCTTTAAGACGGGTGTTGAGTTTCGGCTGTTGAATTCGAATGTGGCCAGTCTTGGTTCCAATGCTACCGGTGCCTTCACCTTTGATCAGGGCTTCACGCGTGGAGCCAACCCCCAGGTGGCCGGTGTCAATCTTGGTCATGGCCTGGCCAGTTTTCTGATTGGTCTTCCTGCATCGGGAAGCGTTGCCAACAATGCTGCCACCGCCGACCAAACAAACTACAAGGGCTTTTTCTTTCATGATGACTGGCGCGTGTCGAGCCGGCTTACTCTCAACCTTGGCATCCGCTACGAGTGGGAAGGCGCTTATGTCGAACGCTACAACCGCATCAATCGAGGTTATGACTTTGGGACAGAAAGCCCGATCTCAGCCGCCGCGCGCAGCAACTACGCTGCAGCGCCCATTGCCGAACTGGCAGCCAGTAGCTTCCGCACCACGGGTGGACTCCTGTTTGCGGGTGTCGGTGGCCAGCCGCGCGGGCTGTCTGATTTAGATCGCAACAACATCGCCCCTCGTATTGGCGTCAGCTTTCAGCTCGACTCGAAGACAGTGCTTCGTGGTGGCTACGGCCTTTTCTATGGCGCCAGTACGCAAACCGGTGAGACGCGCAATGGATTCTCGGTGGCCACTCCTTACGTTGCCTCTGTCGACGGCGGCAATACGAGCATTAATTCACTGCGCAATCCCTTCCCCACAGGCCTTGTGCCGGTGACTGGTGCCTCGCAAGGACTGCTCACGTTGATTGGTCAAGGTGTGTCTTTCACGAGCCCAGACCGTCGCCAGCCCAAAGCCCACCAATACTCCATCGGCATCCAGCGCCAACTGCCTTCCGGCTTGCTTGCCGAGATCAGCTATGTCGGGAATCAGGTGCGCGACCTGCCGGTGAATCGCAACTTGAACGGAATCCCCGAAACCATTCGTGCTTCGGCAGAGACCACCTTCTTTGCTACGAATCGCAACATTCTCAATGATGCGGTGACGAACCCGTTCTTTGGCGTGATCGCTACAGGGCCGCTGTCGGCACGTACGGTGACGCGGGGACAGCTGGTACGTCCTTATCCTCACTTCACTGGGGTGCAGGTGCAGAGCCTGCCGGTTGGGGTGAGCCGCTATGATGCGCTGCAATCGAAACTCACGCGGCGTTTTGCCAATGGTGTCAGCCTGACTGCGTCTTACGCGTTTACCAAGCAGATTGAACAGACACGCTTTTTGAATGATCAGGATCTTGCGCCGGTGCGAGAACTCACGGAGTTTGATCTTCCGCACCGCTTTGTGAGTTCGGTTGCGTATGAGTTGCCCTTTGGCCCTGGCCGACTTTTGCTCAACCGGACCTCTGGTTTTGTGGCACGGCTGCTGGAGGGTATGCAGATCAATGCGATCTACCAGGCCCAAAGCGGTGTGCCGATTGAAGTTACCGGAGGGGAGAGCCTTGGCCGCAGCGCCAAGTCTGAGAACTCCACTACAGGACAGTGGTTCGATACGAGTGCCTTCCGGCAACGCCAAGGCATTGAGCTGATTCGCACCGCCCGGCTACCGGACGTTCGCTCGGCTGGGCGCAACAACGTAGATCTTTCGTTCTTCAAGACCAACCGCATCTCGGAAACCGTGAGGTTGCAGTTCCGCGCGGAAGCCTTCAACGCTTTCAACCGTCCGGAATACTCTTCGCCGAGTGGGGCCTTCGGCACCGCCAACTTTGGACGTGTTACGAGTACGAACACGTTTGCCCGTCAGCTCCAGTTTGCTCTCAAGCTTCTTTGGTAAAGAGGCGATACGATCACTTCTGTAAGTGTCGCCGTCTAAAGGCCCCTGGGTCCTGGCGCTTCTCGCGCTCTCTACGCTGGTCAACTACCTCGACCGCCAGTCCCTGGCGGTCGTCGTGCCGCTGCTGCGTGACCAGATCGGGCTGACGGCTTCGGCCTACGGCACAATCTCTGCTGCCTTTCTGATTGCGTATGGCTGTGGCCAACTGGTTGCCGGACCCATTGTGGACCGGCTTGGCATCCGGCTTGGGCTTTCGCTGTTTGTTGCTGTCTGGTCGCTGGCGGCAATGCTGCATGGCTTTGCGCAAAGTGCCTTGCATTTGCTGTTGCTGCGCATTCTACTGGGCTGCAGTGAAGCAGGGAACTGGCCGGCGGGAGTGAAGGCTATTGCGCTCTGGTTTCCCGTGGGGCGTCGCGCCTTCTACCTCGGGATCTTTGATGGTGGGGCCGCGATCGGTGCGATGCTCGCCTTCCCGCTCATGGCTGGCCTTTCGAAGGTCTACGGTTGGCGGGCGGCGTTTCTTGCCGTTGGTGCGCTGGGTTTGATCTGGCTGATTTTGTGGTTGTTGGTCGCGGATGATGAGCAAGCACCCAGCCGGGATGAAAAGCGTGAAGTGCTGCCGGGCCCAAGCTTGCTTGCCAACTCTGTCTTATGGTCTCTGATGGCGAGCCGCTTTTTTGCAACGCCTGTGTGGTGGTTCTACATCTTCTGGTTGCCCGATTACCTGTCGAGGGGGCGCGGTCTCAGCCTGGAGCAAATTGGCCTGTGGGGTTGGCTGCCGTACATCACGGTCGACCTGGGTAAGTGGATCGGAGGCCATTACTCGGATCGCCTTGCTGTCTCTCCTCTTGGGTTCATTGCGGCCCGTAAACGTGTCATGACGGTTGGTGCTTTGTTGATGGCTGGTGCGGCGTTTGTATCGGGTGCCAATTCTGCACCTGCCGCCATTGCCTGGGTCTGTGTTGGTACCTTTGGCTTCGGGCTCTGGAGTGTGAATATTCTGGCGTTACACGCCGACAGCTTTCCTTCGACGCAGTTGGCCAGCGCCGTTGGCTTCACAACGGCATCCTCGGCGCTTGGCGGTGCTCTCTTTACCTGGCTCACTGGCCGGATTGTTGATGCTTATGGTTATACGGCCGCTTTCACGCTGACGGCCCTGCTGGCGGTTACTGCGTTTCTCATTCTTCAACTCACGCTAGCTTCCCGCAGGCAGGCCATCACTTCCTGATAAAACTCCGGGTGCGATTCCCAGGTTTGTCCGGTCACCATTCGCCCATCTCTAATTGCCTGTTTGGCCACCCAGGTGCCTTTTGCCATTTCCACTTCGGGCCGTACATGCTCGTAGCAAGTTAACTGGCGGCCCGCTACGAGCCCCGCCGTCACGAGAATTTGAATCCCGTGGCAGATGGCGAAGACCCACTTGCCTGATCGCTCAAAGTCCTGGACCAAGCTGATCACCGCCTGGCGGTTGCGCAAATACTCTGGAGCCCGCCCTCCAATCAGCAGCACGGCATCATAGTCGCTCACCTTCACCTCTTCAAAGGCGAGGTCGGCTACTACGCCGTAGCCGGGGGTTCGCTCGATGTAGGTATCCCAGCCGGGTTCAAAGTCGTGGATTACCAAGTTGAGGCGGCGCTTGGCCGGGGCGGCTACTACTGCCTGATAGCCTTCCTCACGCATCCGCTGGACGGCATACAAGGTCTCAAAACTTTCCCCACCATCTCCAGTCACAATCAGGACACTTTTGCTCATGCCCACCACTGTACAAAATCGCAATTTCGCTGGATGAATTGATCTTAAGCTTTCGAGTTGAATACAATGGATTCAATTACTTACGGAGTACCAATATGTCACGCTTTCTGATCGTTCTTTGCTTTACCTCGCTGGTGGCCTATGCCCAAACCACGCTGGCCACGCTTACCGGGCGCGTCTCGGACCCCTCTGATGCCGCTGTGGCAGCCGCCAACGTCCGTGCCACCAATACTGCAACCGGTGTGGAATACCGCACCACGACCACGGCTTCCGGCAACTTCGTGATTCAGCAACTCCCCATCGGCGACTACGATCTTTCCATCGAAGCGCCCGGCTTCCGTAAGTCCATCCGCAAAGCCATCCCGCTGAACGTTGCCCAAACGTTGAACCTTGAAGTGCGCCTCGAAGTCGGTCAGGTGGAGCAGTCGGTCGAAGTGACTGGTGAGATCCCCGCGCTTCAGACGGCCACTTCCGATCTCGGTACGACAGTGAGCCGTGCCAAGCTGATGGACCTCCCCTTGTTTGTCGGTGGGAACGTCCGCAATCTGGAGCAGTTTATCTTTTTGGCCCCTGGCGTGACTGGCGACACGAACAACACGCAGATTTCCGGTTCTCCGAGCCGCGCGAAAGAAGTGCTGCTGGATGGTGTTGCCTCGACGGGTATCGAATCTGGCGGCATCATTGCCGGCAATGCCCGTCCGTCGGTAGAGACGATTGGCGAATTTAAGATGGTCCGTGCCAACTTCAACGCTGAGTATGGGCGCACCGGTGGCGGTGTGCAGCTGTTCACCACTCGCTCCGGCTCCAACGAGTTTCACGGCGCTGTGTTCAACTACCTTCGTAACGACAAACTGGATGCCCGTGGGTTCTTCCAGCGCACCCGTCAGGTGAATCGCCAAAACGAATTTGGTGCTACCTTCGGCGGCCCGATCGTCAAGAACAAGACCTTCTTCTATGCCGTCTACAGCGGCTACCGCTTCCGTCAGGGGTCGCCGAATACGTTGCAGAGCCTGATTCCGAATGACTTCCGTCAGGGTGATTTTTCCCGCGCTAACGCTGTGTTTGATCCTTCGACCAATCGCAGCACAGCGACGGGAATCACGCGTGACCAGTTTCCCGGTAATCGTATTCCCGCCAGCCGCTTCAGTTCGGTCTCGCGAAACATTCTGCCGCTGCTGCCCACCCCGGACAACAACTCCATCTTTAACAACTTTCTTTCGATTGGCCGCGGCCAGACTGATTCCGACCAGATCAACCTCAAGCTGGATCACAACTTCTCAGCTAACAATCGCATCTCTGGTTATTACTACAACGATCTGAACGAGATTCGGGATGCGGAACTCGTCCCTGGCCCGACGACGCCGAACCGATCTACCGCCAGCCGCAACAACTGGTTCCGCATGAGCCATGACCTTGTGTTGTCGCCTTCCATGCTGAACCACATCACGGTCGGCTATACGCGTACAGCGGTTCGCATTGCCTCTTACAGCCTGAACCAGGATTGGCCGAACAAGCTTGGCCTTACGGGTGTGAATACCGGGCCTGATAATACCTTCCCCTGCATTGAGTTCATTGCCTCGGGCTTCTCCCGTCTTGGGGATCAGAACTGCAACAGCCGTGTGTTTCAGACCAACAACGCCTTCCAGCTTGGCGAATCGTTTTCGTGGGTTCGTGGCAGCCACAATCTGAAGTTTGGATTTGACTATCGCTGGATGGAGACCAACGGCATCGACCCGTGGCGCACGATGGGCTGGTTCCAGTTCAACGCGCTGGAGACGGCGCTGCCAGGCACAGCCAATACGGGGAACGCGATCGCGAGCTTTCTGCTGGGCGGCGTGAACCGCGGCCAGCTTCAGGTCTTCAGCTACTTCCCTCGTAATCGTTATCAATACTACGCAGGCTATGCACAGGACGACTGGAAGGTGTCGCGCAAGCTGACGCTGAACTACGGCCTGCGCTACGACGTGTTTGTTCCCCGCTATGAGAACCGCGACAATCTCTCAACCTTTGATCTCAGAGAGACCAACCCTGCGGCTGGCTTCCGACCCGGCGCGATGGTCTTCCTTGGCAATGGCCCTGGCCGCAACGGGCAGCAGCGCCTTGCCGATATCAACTTTAAGGCCTTCGGCCCCCGCCTCGGTCTTGCTTATGCTCTCAGCCCCAAGACAGTGCTTCGCGCTGGTTACGGCATTTACTATGCCCAAGGCAACGCGAACGCCGGTCTGCGAGACTCGCTGCAATCGAGTGTTGGCTATGTCGCCCAGCCCGTGTTTCAAAGCCTGGATGCCGGTGTCACGCCTGGCTTTAATTGGGACGGTGGCTTCCCGCAGAACTTTGCCCGGCCGCCCTTCATCAATCCGGCTGCTGGCAATGGGTCAGATGTTCGGATGATCCTCAGGAGCGATGGTGCGGCTCCTTACTTCCAGAATTGGTCTTTCACCGTGGAGCGTGAACTTGCCTCCCGCATCAACCTCGAGGTGACCTATCTGGGTACCAAGGGCACACGCCTTGGCAACGGCCTGATCCACTGGAATGAGCTTGATCCGGCGAACCTGCGTTTGGGTTCGTTGCTGACGCGGCCCTTCAATTCTCCTGAAGCGATTGCTGCTGGAGTGGTGAGTCCCTTCCCCGGCTTTACGGGCTCTGTGGCGCAAGCGCTGCGTCCCTACCCGCACATGCAAGCGGTCTGGAATCGGTCGAACCCGGCGGGGTCGTCAACCTATCACGCTCTGCAAACACAGCTGCAGGTTCGGTCCTGGCGTGGTCTGGATGTCCAGATGGCTTACACTTGGGCGAAGACTCTTTCTGATAGCGACATCCTGGCAGGCGGCGGCCCGGCAGGGCAAACCACCTACAATCGCCGGTTGGAGAAAGCGATTGCGACCACCGACGTCCCCCATGTGTTTGCGCTGAGCTACAGCTACCAGATCCCTGCCTTGAAGGGTGCACTTAATCCGATTTTCGGTGGCTGGACCTTCACCGGTATTCACCAATATTCGACGGGTACGCCGATCACGCTCACGGCGAACAATACGTTGCCGTTGTTCAATTCGGCTTTGCGGCCCAATGTGCTTTCGGAAGACCGTCGCGTCCAGGTGGACAACTTCGATCCGGCTCGGGACCTTTGGATCAATCGTGGCGCCTTTGCCGCCCCCGCTCCGCTTAGTTTCGGCAGCAGCGCCCGAGCCTTCACCAACCTCCGCAACCCGAACTTCCTGAACGAGAACTTTGGCCTGATCAAGCGCATCAGGCTGATGGATCGTTTGCAGTTGCAGTTCCGCGCTGAACTGTTCAATGCCTTCAATCGTACGGTTTTTGCCGCACCGCAGGCTAATGTGAGCAATGCGCAGTTTGGGCGTATTGCCGGCCAGCAGAACACGCCGCGACAAGGCCAGCTGGCCATCCGCGTAGAGTTTTAGGCTTCTGGCGGTGACCGCCAAGAGTTTGTTTCACATGGACGCTGCAACTTCACTGAGTTGATATACTCCAGTGATTCCGCTGCCTTGCTTCGGCCCCCGTCAGTCTGACCTTGCGCAATACTTCCAGCTAAAGGACACGTCCATGACCCAACTCCATCGTCGGCTGCTTACTGCCAGCCTGCTGCTGCAGCTTACTGCGGGCACCTTGCCTGCCCAGTCTGGCGATGCGGCACTCATGGCCAAGGCCAAGGGTATCCACGACCGCGTCCTGAAACTGGATACTCACAACGACATCGACCCCTCGAACTTCACTGCTGACTGCAACTATTTGAAGCGCCTTAACACCCAGGTGAACCTTCCCAAGATGGTGCAAGGTGATATGGACGTTGCCTTCCTGATCGTCTACGTCGGCCAGGGCCTGCCTACCGAAGACGAATACGACAACGCGTATAAGCAAGCCATCGAAAAGTTTGACGCTATCCACCGCTTTACCGAAAAGCTCGCACCCGATGTGATCGGCCTGGCCCTTACCCCGGAAGATGTGCGCCGCCTGCATAAGCAGGGCAAGCGTGTGGCTGTGATTGGTGTGGAGAACGGTTACCCAATCGGGACCGATATCAAGCGTGTCAAGGAATTCTATGATCGCGGCGGCCGCTACATGTCTCTGGCCCACAATGGCAACAGTCAACTGGCCGACTCGAATACGGGCGAAGCCACGGGCTATTTGCACAATAACGGGCTCTCTCCACTGGGCCGCGAAGTCATTGCCGAAATGAATCGCCTTGGCATGATGGTTGATCTTTCGCATCCGTCGAAGGGTGCCAACCTGGAAGCGATTCGCCTCTCGAAGGCTCCGGTGATTGCATCGCACTCGAGTGTTCGCGCCCTTGCCGACCATAGCCGCAATATGGACGATGAGCAGCTTCTCGCCCTCAAGAAAAACGGGGGCGTCATTCAGATCGTCGGTTTTGCCAGCTACGTCAAGGTGGATTCGAAAGAACGCACCGCCGCTCTGGCCAAGATGCGTGCGGACATGGGGCTTGGTGGCGGGGGTAGATCTGGTGCGGCTGCGGGCTTCCGGCGCCCCACTGCCCCACGGCCCTGTGCTGTGGAAGAACCGAAAGCGGCTGATGCCGCAGCGGCGGCTCCGGCACGTCGCGGTGGAGGGTTTCTGAACATGTTGCCACCTGCCACTCGCGCCGAATACGAAAAGCGGATGGCTGAGATCGATGCGCAATTTCCGCCTACGACTCGCGCCACCGTCAAGGACATGGTGGACCATCTCGATTACGCGGTGAAGAAGATCGGTATCGATCACGTGGGCATCTCGTCGGACTTTGATGGTGGTGGCGGGATCGATGGTTGGGATAGCGCTGCTGAAGCTTTCAACGTGACCCTCGAGCTGGTTCGCCGTGGCTACACCGAAGAGCAGATCGGCAAGATCTGGTCTGGCAACCTGCTGCGTGTTTGGGGTGAGGTCGAGAAGGTCTCTCAGAAGCTTCAGAAAAAGTAACTTCTCACCAAGCATTCACGGCCGACGCGCTACGCTTTGTTAAATGAGATCGTGCCTTGTCCTTTTCTGCCTCCCGTTGCTGGCTCAGGTAGCGCCTAAAGCCCGTCCCTATCTGCACGCCCCAGCAGGCGATGCCTATGCCGTGCATGACCCTGCTGGTCGAACCATTCTTCCGAACGGTCGCTATTTGCAGCCTGTGGGGAAGCATTTGCCCCTTGCGCGTTTTCCGCACGGGATGGTGATGAGCCGCGACGGTGCCCAGCTCTTTGTGGCCAGCGACGGGGTGGGGCAGTTGGTCTCGGGCTGGCAGAGCAGCTCTCCGAAAATTTCCCTGCTCCAACCCCCGAAGCCGGAGGGCAATCGCCGCATTCATCTGAATGCTGGCGGGGCAGACTTCTCTCCTGACGGTGCCCTGCTGTACTGGAGCAGCGGTGAGCGCGGCAGTGTTTTTGTTTTCGATACTGCCTCGGGTACCTTGCAATCGGAGATCTCTCTCAATGCCGTAATTGCCGGCACACAGTTCAACGATAGCTATGCCGTTGACGTCAAGCTTTCTGCGGATGGCCGCCATCTTTACTGCGCCGACGTCACCAACTTCCGCCTTGCCATCATCGACACGGCCCAGCGCCAGGCCATTGGGTCTGTTCCTGTCGGGCGGTATCCTTATGCGCTTGCTATAGCGGGAGAGCGTGTGTTGGTGGCCAATATCGGTCTCTTCGAATACAGCGCGGTTCCGCTGCCGCGCGGTGGTGGCTTTGACCCTCGCGGGCTTACGCGCCCCGCCTTCGGTTACCCCAGCAAAGAGGCTCGTGACGGCGTTGAGTTTGAAGGCCGCAAGATTCCTGGGCTCGGCGACGACAACGCCCCAGAGGCCTTCTCGGTTTGGAGTGTGGATGTCACAAGTCCCGCAAGCCCCAAAGTTGCCGCACGCTGGAAGACCGGCCTTCTCATCCATTCCCCTGCCGACAATGGCACCACTGTCGGTGGCAGCGCTCCCAACTTTCTTACCGCCCGCAACAATTCGCTGTATGTGTCGAATGGCAACAATGACATGATTGAACGCTTTGATCTGGAGCAGGGCAAGCCTGCGGTCCGCGCCCGTATCATCCCCTCGCCACTGGTTGCCGGGCTGCGTGGGGTTGGCCCCAGCGGGATGGTGATTTCTCCTGATGGCCGGCGTCTCTATGTTGCTGAGAGCGGGATCAACGCCATTGCTGTTCTTGATGCCACTTCGCTTCAGGTGTTGGGTCATATCCCGACGGCCTGGTATCCCTACCGTGTTGCCATCTCGCCGGATGGTCGGCGTCTTGCCGTCACTTGCTTTAAAGGCTTCGGCAATGGCCCGAGTGGAGGGTCAGAAATTCCCAAGAGCGAGTTTTTGAAAATGCGCGGGGTGCTCACGATTCTCGATACGCCTGAGGATGTCGCGCTGGCCAATCTCACACGTCAAGTTCTTACCAACAACGGCATGGTGGACCGCAGTGCGGACCGCGCCAAGCTGGCGCTACGGATTCCCAAGCAGATCAAGCACGTGGTCTTCATCACCAAAGAGAACCACACCTTCGATACGATTTTTGACCGCATCCCCGGGGCCAAACATGACCCTTCGTTGCTGCGCTGGGGCCTGAAGCAAACGATCCAGGAACCAGGACAGCCCACGCTGACCGACGTGCCTGTGATGGTGAACCATAATGCGCTTGCCCGGCAGTTTACCGTGAGCGATAACTTTTACCTCGAGCCAGAGGCCTCTGGCGTTGGGCACCGCTGGTTGGTGGGCGTTCAGCCTAATAATCTGATGCAGATGACCTATACGCTCGGCTGGACTTTCAATGAGAAAAGCACGGCACCGGGGCGGCGCTATTCGATGGGCTCTACCGGCTCGCTGATGCCTGAGGATTATCCGGAAGCGGGGTCGATGTGGGAGCACCTGGCCCGGCATCGCGTCCCCTTCCGCAACTACGGTGAGGGCTTTGAGTTTCCCGGTGTCAAGCAGGACGACGATGAGCATCCGACCGGGGCCCGAGAAGTGGTGAATGTACCGATGCCCAAGGTGCTCTTCGATAACACGAGTTTCGATTTCCCGATTTACAACACGAACATTCCTGACCAGTACCGCGCCCATTGGTTTATCAAGGATGTGGAGCAACGCTTCCTGAGCGGGCGCCACAAGTTTCCGTCCTTCCTCAACATCGCTATTTGCAATGATCATGGTGCGGCCCGGCGGCCTGACAAAGGCTATCCCTATCTGGCTTCGTACATGGCCGATAATGACCTGGCGTTGGGGCGCATTGTTGAGTTCCTTTCGCACACTCCTTACTGGAAAAACATGGCGATCTTTGTGACTGAAGACGATGCGGGTGGCGAGCCCGACCACGTGGATGCCCAGCGCAGCGTGATGCTGGTGATCAGCCCCTGGGCGAAGAAGGGCTATGTTGCACACCGCCACACCACGATCCTGAGCATGCATCGTACGCTTTATCAGATTCTTGGCTTGCCGCCGCTCAATATGTTTGACGCGCTTGCCAGTGACCTTTCGGACAGCTTCACCGACAAGCCGGACTTCCGGCCCTATCAGGCTCGTAAAGTGGATCCGCGGATCTTTGATCCTGAGAAAGCGAAAGACCCTAAGGACCCTGATTACGGCCAGGCCCGGCGCACCCCTTCGGCACCGATGGATGACCCGGAAGAAGTGGAGCGCATTCTCAAGCAGGGCGAGAAGAAGCCGCCGGCGAAGCCCTAGTTTGGCGACAAATTGAACTGGTTAAACTGAAGAGTCAATCCAGTTAGCGAGAGACAACTATGGCAGATGCAAGCCCCGTCAAATTCAAGCAAACAGACCACGCGTTGCAGGATTCCCTCGAGTCGGTGGCCCCTGTTACTGGAGGTTGCGCTTCCCTCATTGGGAGCATGAAGGGTCAGTGCAAAGTGTCGGGGGATCTCTTCTCGACGGGGCTGAAATGGGATGCGAAATCTTGACGCGCAACGGCTACCCTTCGCGCACCTCTGAAGGGCTGGAGAGCTGGATGGGGACGATGCCTCCCGGCTCATTGCCGTCGAGCTCTAGCACTTCGCGGAAGGTTTCTTCTATGGTGCGGACGGCGTAGCTCAACTGGTGGAGCCATGCGGCCCAGAACTGCGGGATGGCGGGGACCTGGCGGGTCTCGCGGATTTCGCGCAGGACATCCTTCTTGTGTGAGGCCATGTCGAAGCTGCGCAGCATCGCTACGCCGATTTCGGTCAGGTTGATTTTGTCGTTCAGGTCCAAGCGGGCGATGTCGCGGCGGATGTTGCGCTCGCTGCCACTCTTGGTTGTCACCGTGATGCACTCCTGCAGGGTGAGCGCGCCCGAGACGACGCCAGCGTCGGCTGTCAAATTCAGCAACGTAGTGGCCATGGGTGGATTGCGAACAGCCACTGGCGGTGCCGCGTGGTGCAGGCGGATGCGCGCCGGGCCCGAGATGCCGGCCCAGATGCCAGTCTTCAATTCTGTCATCGAGAAGAACTTCGAGACGATGGCTTCCATCTCCCGGTCTTCCAGTTTTTCGATCTCTTTCTCGGTGAAGCGCTTGGCATCTTCCGCTCGCTTTTGAAATTCTTCGCGAAACTGAGTGGCTTCGTGGAGGCGGTTCAGAATCGCCTCGGTCCAATGCGGTAGCGGGTAGTTCCAGGCAACGGGTACGATCTGCGCACCGAGACGGCTGAGGCAGACCATGACGGCATAAATCTGCTTCTTGTTGGTGCTCTCGATGTAGACGCGGCCCTCGTGGAAGTCGAGCAGAACCGGCACCTGGGTGCGGGTGATGGTGGTGGCATCGACGGTCTTGTCGTCTACCGTGCGCTTGTCGGTGGGTTGAAGGAATTTGTAAGGGCGCTCGAGCAAGACATAGGAGCTCTGCTCTTTCATCGAGGGCAGATCGCTCGTGTTCTTCCACTCATTGGCGACGGCCCAAAGACCGAACCAGGGGATCGTGGCGTGGATCTGGAAGGCTTCGACGCCGCGGCCAAAGCCAGGGCCTTCGAGGAGATCGGTCGGCAAGACGGATTCTGTGCCATCGAGCGAATCGGCCACATGGTGGCGGGCGAGTTCGATTTGATGGTCTTCGGTGAGTTCCTGCGCCTCGTCCATGCGGGGGGCGCTATAGGGATTGATCCCCATGGTGTCGCTGCTATAGATCCGGGCGGCGGTGCCAGCGGCGAGTTGTGAGGCGACCGCCACGCGCGCCGGATCGGCCAGGTGGATCGAGAAGTCCTTGAGAGACTCTTTCACCAGTCCGGCGATTGCCCAATTACCACGTCCAAACATTCTTGATTGCTGCTTTCTTGCTGATTCTTGACGACAGACCCTCCATGATACCGTCCTCCTCCGCTTTTGCCAGGAGTCTTCCATCTGCTAGATTGAGAGCCTTGGGCTAAAGCCGCCAAGGCGCATTCAGCCTTCGCATTTTCTGATTGGAACCCCCGAATGAACCGCTTCACCCTGCGCGTACTGCGCCCCGAATCCCGCACTGTAGAAAGCGGTCAGTTTGATGTTCAACCCGAACACGAGCAGGCGCGCAAAATTGTTGTGCTGATGAAGGAGTTCTTTCGCAATCGACCACCGCAGTTCCGCGACAAGCTTGCGTTTCTCAAGAAGAACGAACTCGACATGGAATGGCTGGCCGCGCCTGGTGGGGTGGCTTTCGTCAGCCTGATGCAGGGCAATGAGCCGGTCTCGATGTGCGTTTTGGTTTCCGGCAAGGAAGACGAGGCCGATCTTGGAATCCTGGCGGGCTACCGGAGCGGCGTGGTGGAGCCGTTTTTCGGCCGGCTTGCGGCTGAGGAAGAGAGCCAGATCTTCAGCGCAGAACGCCCGTTGGCACTGCTCACGGTCGTCCCTGGCCAGCCGGAACTTGCGCCCACCATTCATCTGCTGCACAGCGCTCTTGCGGCTGTTTTCTTCGATGCCGTGGGGCGGATGGGCTAGGGCTTGCAGGCCGTTGCCATTTGACTGATTGCCGCTTGAAGGATTTTTTGGGGCCTGCTTGAGTTTCATGTCCTCATGTCGAGGAATTGGCTACTTGAATTCGAATTAGGCTATTATTGGGCTACTGGAGATGCGGGCAACATGCTGACTCTTGACTCCGGCCGACTCAGGGCCGCCACGATTCCAATTGGAACCGGTTGGCTTCTCGGCGAGTGCATGGAGGCGCGCGGCAAGCAGGATTTGTGGGTGAAGCAAAAGCCAGAGGTCTTGTCGGCACTGAGGGAACAGGCGATGATCCAAAGTGCAGAGTCGTCCAACCGGATAGAAGGAGTGACGGTACGTTTGAATCGGCTCCGACCGCTGATTCTAGGGGACGCTAAACCTTGCGACCGGTCGGAAGAAGAGCTTGCCGGGTACCGGCGGGCACTCGACTGGAATTACAGCCGCAAAGGGACGGTTTCTGTCACACCCGAGGTCATTCGCCGTCTGCACGCCCTCGCCCAGGGAGGCCATTCCGGCGATGCGGGTGAATGGAAGCAGCGCGACAACGAGATCGTAGAGATTCTTGCGAACGGGGAGCGGCGGGTCCGTTTTGTGGCGACTTCGGCGCGGGAGGCTCCCTTGATGATTGCCTCTTTGTGCCAGCGCTATGAGGCGGCGTGCGGCGAGGCGCACATCCCCCCCTTGTTGCTGGTCGCAACATTCGTTTTCGACTTCCTATGCATCCATCCTTTCCGTGATGGGAACGGTCGGGTGTCCAGACTCATCACGACATTGCTGCTTCGGGCGCACGCATTCGAGGTAAGTCGTTATATCAGTTTGGAACGACTGGTTGAGGAGAGGAAGGACGAATATTACGGCGTCCTTCGGACCTGTTCAGACGGTTGGCACGAAGGCAAGAACGAGATTATTCCCTGGTGGAATTACTTTCTCGGGGTGCTGCGGAGTGGATACCGGGAGTTCGAGCGACAAGTCGAGTTCACTGGAGTTCGACCGGCGAAGAGCGAACTGGTTCAGCGGACGGTGATGGAGCAAGTAGGGCGCTTTACCTTGGCGGACTTGGTGCAGCAAAGCCCAGCGGTGAGTCCGCAGTTGATCAAGAAAGTTCTCGCGGAGCTGAAGCGCGAGGGCAAGATCAGGCTAACCGGGAGAGGGCGGGGGGCATCCTGGGAGATCGCCCTGTGAGCCCGCATCGGGATTTGTCTGGAGTACCATTGGTCGCAACTGGAGCTGTTTACCCGTCAGGTCGTGACTGACAAAAACTGCCACAGTCGGCCGGCAGTTGATTTTAACTCAAGTGATTTGCTTTCAATCGTTTAACTGCAATGCTGCGCCGGGGCAGAAAAGATTTCCACAGCAGGAGTTTGACAATTCGGGGAACATTCGGTTAATCTGGTTAAGTTTGGCGAGTAGTGCTTCTGCTCCCGAGCTACCCGTTTCCTGCCTAGCCTACCTCAGGCAAAGCATTATGGAGCGACCGGCCGGGGGCCGGCCCCGCTACTAGGACGTACCGGCAGAAATGCTGCGCGACGCAACCTGGCAAGGGCTAGTCCAGAACCTTCAAACCGCAAGTCGTTAGTTTTATTGCACTTGCATACGCCCATTAGTGAAGTAAATAGTTTAAGAATTTGTCGCGTTCATGCGCTTATGCGTCTGAGCGCCCAAACGTTGAGAGGGTAACTTTTCGTGCCAACGTTCAACCAACTCGTGCGCAAAGGCCGCACGCCGATTAATTACAAGACCGCTAGCCCGGCCTTGCAGGCGTGCCCGCAGCGTCGTGGCGTCTGTACTCGTGTTTACACGACCACGCCCAAGAAGCCGAATTCGGCCCTTCGTAAGGTCGCTCGTGTCCGTTTGACCAACGGAATCGAAGTGACGACCTACATTCCAGGTGAAGGCCATAACCTGCAAGAGCACAGCATTGTGCTGATTCGCGGCGGCCGTGTAAAGGACCTTCCGGGTGTCCGCTATCACGTCGTTCGCGGAACGCTCGACACCGGTGGCGTTCAAAACCGTAAGCAGAGCCGCTCCAAGTACGGGGCAAAGCGGCCAAAGTCGTAAAGGGCTATTGAGGATAATTTATGGCAAGACGTCGTAGAGCTGAAGTACGCGAAGTAGGGGCCGATCCGATTTACAACTCGACCCTCGCGACCAAGTTCATCAACAGCATGATGTGGGATGGCAAGAAGAACACCGCGCAGCGGATTTTCTACTCTTCTCTCACGATTCTGGGCGAGCGCGCTCAGGATGAGTCGCTCAAGGTATTCAAGAAGGCCGTCGAAAACTGCAAGCCGTTGCTTGAAGTCAAGACCCGCCGCGTCGGTGGCGCCAACTACCAGGTGCCGATCGAAGTGCCGCAGAACCGCCGCACCAGCCTGGCGATCCGCTGGATTCTGTCCAACGCGCGCTCACGCGCTGAAAAGGGCATGATCGAGAAGCTGGCCAATGAGTTGAATGATGCAGCCAACCTTCGCGGTGGCGCTATCAAGAAGAAAGACGACGTCCACCGGATGGCCGAAGCCAACAAGGCTTTCGCGCATTACCGCTGGTAGTTTCAACAGGGGAACCTTTTAAGATTTTATGCCTCGTACCGTACCGTTAGAGAAAATGCGCAATATCGGCATCATGGCTCACATTGATGCTGGTAAAACGACGACCACGGAACGCATTCTGTACTACACCGGACGTTCTTACAAGATCGGTGAAGTGCACGAAGGTACCGCCACCATGGACTGGATGGCGCAAGAGCAGGAGCGTGGTATCACCATTACCTCCGCTGCTACTACCTGTTCGTGGGAAGGCATTCAAATCAACATTATCGATACCCCGGGCCACGTCGACTTCACGGCTGAAGTAGAACGTAGCTTGCGTGTTCTCGATGGTGCGGTGGCTGTGTTTGATGCCGTAGCTGGCGTCCAGCCCCAAACCGAAACCGTATGGCGTCAGGCTGACAAGTACAAGGTGCCCCGCATCTGCTTCGTCAACAAGATGGACCGTATCGGTGCCGACTTCTTCTACTCCGTCAAGACCATGGTAGATCGTCTCGGTTGCAAACCGATTCCGATTCAGATCCCGGTCGGCGCAGAAGATCAGTTCAAGGGCATCGTGGACCTCGTCACCATGAAGGCGCGCATCTGGAAAGAAGAAACTCTGGGTGCTAAGTTCGATGACGTCGAGATCCCTGCCGACCTGCTCGATAAAGCCAAAGAGTGCCGCGATGCGATGCTCGAGGCCATCTCGGAAGCCGACGACGCCATCATGGAGAAATACCTGAACGGTGTTGAGCCGACCGAAGCCGAAATCAAAAAGGCCATCCGCAAGGGTACCTTGGAGCAATTGTTCTTCCCGGTCATCACTGGCTCGGCCTTCAAGAACAAGGGTGTGCAGAACATGCTCGACGCCGTTGTCGACTACCTGCCTTCCCCGGTCGATGTTCCCCCGATGACGGGTATCGATTTCGACAAGCGCGATGTGGAAGTGATCCGCAAGGCGGATGACAATGAGCCTTTCTCCGCTCTTGTCTTCAAGATCATGACCGACCCCTTCGTTGGTCAGTTGAGCTTCATCCGAGTTTACTCCGGCAAGTTGAATTCTGGCGATCACGTGATGAACGTGTCGAAGAACAAGACCGAACGTATTGGCCGTCTGGTGAAGATGCACGCCAACAAGCGCGAAGAAATCCAGGACATTCTCGCTGGCGACATTTGCGCCGCGGTTGGTCTGAAGTCGGTCATCACCGGCGACACCATCTGCGACCCCAACAAGCCCGTGATTCTCGAGTCGATCGACTTCCCGGCTCCTGTGATTCAGCTCGCCATCGAGCCCAAAACCAAGTCGGACCAGGAAAAGATGGGCATGGCCATCGCCAAGCTTGTCGCCGAAGATCCTACTCTGCGTGTGAACACGGACCCTGAAACCAACCAGACGATTCTGGCCGGCATGGGCGAGTTGCACCTCGAAATTATTGTTGACCGCATGAAGCGCGAGTTCAGCGTGGAAGCGAACGTCGGTAAGCCCCAGGTGGCCTACCGCGAATCGATCCGCCAGACCGCACTCGGCGAAGAAAAGTACTCGAAGCAGACCGGTGGCCGTGGTCAATACGGACATTGCAAGCTGCGCATTGAACCCCTCGACACGGGCGGCGGATACGAATTCGTCAGCGAAGTGACCGGTGGTTCGATTCCCAAGGAATACATCCCGGCCATCCAGAAGGGTGTTGCCGAGCGCCTCGAAATGGGCATCATCGCGGGCTTCCCGATGTCCGACATCAAGGTCATTGTCTACGAAGGCAGCTACCACGAAGTCGACTCGAGCGAAATGGCATTCAAGATTGCCGGTTCGCTGGCTCTCCAGGACGCCGTACGCAAGGCCAAGCCGGTACTGATGGAACCGGTGATGAAGGTAGAAGTTGTGGTTCCCGATGAATACATGGGCCCGGTAAACGGCGATTTGATCAGCCGCCGCGGCCAGTTGCAGGGGACAGAACGGTTGGGTTCGACGACGATCATCAATGCGATGGTTCCGTTGTCGGAAATGTTTGGATACGCGACCGACCTCCGGTCGAAGACTCAAGGCCGCGGCGCGTTCACGATGCACTTCGGCAAGTACGAAGATCTGCCAAAGAATTTGGCTGACGAGATTATCGCAAAAACGAAGGGCGCGGATCGGCGCTAATTAGGAGCAACGGAAAATGGCGAAAGAAAAATTTGACCGTAGTAAGCCGCACGTCAACGTCGGAACGATCGGACACATCGATCACGGCAAGACGACCCTGACGGCAGCGATCACCAAGGTGTTGTCCAAGCACAACCCGAAGAATTCATTCCGGA
>JBIITX010000023.1:0-123152 GCA_044340255.1 Bryobacter sp.
TCCCCATAGCCCCCAACATGCGTTAGCGGCTTAGCTCAACGCACGTTCACATCACCGAAAACGGGTTCAGCATCCCCTTGCAGCCCCGCCAGCCGACCCCGTTTCGCCGATGAGAACTTTATCATTCTCAATCACGGCGATGGCCCCACGCAAACCAGCCCAAATTCTGCCCGCAGAGTCCTCAAAAAGACCCCGCACCGGCTCAAGCGCTACCATGCCCTCCATGGGATAGCTCTGAAATCCAGTAGGGCCCAACCGCTACAGAAGTTTCTGTCCAAATGACCATAACGTACCATCACGCCCCTCCAGCAAATGCGAGGCTCCGGGTTGCAAATTGGACAATCGCACCCATCCTGAGGGTAGGATTTCATAAACTCCAGAATCAGTAGAGATCCAAAGCCTACCACCCCGACCTTGATGGAATGCCAGGATGGTCTCCCCTTCGGGAGGTGCATAGCGACGCACCGGCGTAAAGCGCTCACTAAAGTCGGTAGCAGGGTTTTGCTGAAATACGCCATCCGCACGAACCACCCAAATATTCCCGTCCAAAGCTCTCTGCATGCCGATGATGCCAAAGCGATCCCCAGACGTCCTGGGGAACGACTGGAAGCGAAAGCGGGGATTCAAATGGGAATGGAAAAAGTCCGTCCCCGAGTACGCGAGAAAGTCTCTCCCTCCGAGCCAAAGCGAATCTCCAAACGCAAGCACAGCCCCATAGGAGTTATCGCGAGGTCCTGGCGCTACGGCAGGCCTTGTATTGAAGAAGTTTTGGCCATCAAAGCGAATGGCACCGTCTCGGGTTGCCAGCCATAGATGCCCGTCCGAAGTCTCCTGAATGCCATAGATTGCCTCTTCAGGCAATCCGTTGGCACCACTCCAATAGCGCACCGCCCACCCTGGTGCAGCGCTACTGGATTCTGCCGGAACGACACACAGAAAAGACGTTGCCAACAACATGGCAACCGTCCGCGAGACTCGTTGCGGGCTCGGCATAAAAATGACGCTACCCAATACAGGGTAACAATGCTTATCGACGGGAAAAAGTTAAATCTTATTCGATGCCAATTTGCGTTACAGCAATACCACTCGGACGTTTGGTGTCATGAAACAGACGCTGGGTTGCGCGAACAAAGTCGTTGGCCTTGGCATTCGGAATATCCAGGAACTTCTGCGGGTTGAGATCCACCAGCGGAAACCAGCTACTTTGGACTTGCACCATCACCCGGTGCCCCCGCCGAAACACATGGCAAATGTCCGGCATGGTGTAGTTGATCTCAAACAACTTCCCTGGCTCGAGGGCCACAGGCTTCTCCATGCTGTTGCGAAACTTCGCCCGAAATGGCTCCCCACGCAGCAATTGTTGCGTCCCGCCCTGCTCGGGATAATCGTTCGGATATACATCGATCAGCTTCACGATATAGTCGGCATCGGTGCCACTGGATTGAAGAAACAACTGCGGCTTCAGTGCTCCGGCCAAAGTGAGGTCTTCTTCCAGTACCTCGCTGACGTAAGTCAAAACATCAGGACGGCTCGTGGCAAAGCGTTGGTCGCTCACCATGTATTCCTGGGCCATGCCGAGAGTCGTATAGCCCACAAACGGAACCGGTTTGGCAGGGTCAGCCACATAGTCGTCAAAGCTCTCTGCTTCGGTGGGAGGCGTCAGACTCAATCGACCATTGGGATGAAAGTAAAGCTTCTTGTCTTGGCCCTTGGGTGGCCACTGTGCAAATTTCCTCCAGCGGTTACTCCCGGTTTCAAACACGATCGCCCGGCTCAATTGCGGGTCGGGCCGATCCTTCAGGTGGAACTCAAAAAAGGGAAACTCTACGTTTTCTCGAAACCAGACTGAGCTTTTCTGGTTGAAACTCACGTTGCCCAATTTGTCGCCATCTCCGCGGGCCCAGCCGCCATGAACCCATGGCCCCATCACCAGCGCATGTTTGGTGGTCGCGCTCTGCTGATCCAGCACACGACTCAGCCGCAGAGGGCCCTGCAGGTCTTCGGCATCGTACCAGCCGCCAACAGTCAAGACGGCCGGGCTGATGTTCTTAACGCTGGTAGCGAGATTCCGAGCCTTCCAAAAGTCATCGTAAGTCGTGTGGGCCAGAAGGTCTGTCCAGTAGGGGCTCTCCTGCTTGAAGTACTTCTCGTTGGCATTGGCCAGCGGCCCCAACTGCTGAAAGAACTGATAACCGTCGCGGGTGGCAAAGTCGAAGCGTCTGGCGTTCGGGTCTGGCAACTCCGGCTCTGTCTTTTTCTTCCCGAAAAAGGCATAGAAACCAAAGTTGGCCGTCAGGTAAAACGCCCCATTGTGATAGGCATCATCGCCTCCAAACAAATCAATAATCGGGGCCTGCGGGCTGGCAGCCTTCAAGGCCGGGTGAGCCTCAATCATGCCGGCGGCTGCATAAAAACCCGCATAAGAAATACCAACAATTCCCGCCTTCCCGTTGTGATTGTCCAGATGCTTCAACAGCCAATCAATGGTGTCAAAGGTGTCAGTAGACTCGTCGATATCCTGCGACCCACGCTTCTGTGCCAGATGCGGCGTCATCTCAACGAAAACGCCTTCGCTCTGATAGCGACCTCTCACATCCTGATGGACAAAGATGTATCCACTCTTGAGAAACTGTTCGTTCGGTCCCAGACTCGGCCGATACTTGTCCACTCCATACGGTGCCACGCTATAGGGCGTTCTGCTCAACAGAAATGGGTAGCGCTTGCTACCGTCCTTTGGCGTATAGACCGAGGTGAACAGACGCTTGCCGTCACGCATGGGGATTCGATACTCATACTTCGTGTAGTTGGCCTTGACGTAGTCGGCCATGGCAGCAGGAGTCATCGGTTGTGCGGCAAGCACCAACGTCAAACTGAAAAGTAGAATCACCAAACGCATAGAGCTCATTATAGAATCGCGAGATGGCTGGATCTTTGCTTTCTCAATTAATTGCCGAGTTTGTCGGCACGATGATCATTCTTCTGCTGGGTGGCGGGGTCGTTGCCATGGTGCAACTGTTCGGCACAGGTACCCCCGGTGAGATCGTCAATGGTGGCTACACCAGCATCACCCTCGGTTGGGGCCTGGCCGTCGCCATGGGCGTCGCTGTAAGCAACCGTGTCAGTGGGGCCCATCTCAACCCGGCAGTCACACTCTCGGTTGCCATCTTCCGCGGCTTCGCCTGGAGCAAAGTACTGCCCTACATGGCCGCCCAGTTGGCAGGGGCCTTCACCGGGGCTGCTCTGGTGTTTCTGAACTACCGCCCGGCCTTCCTCAAACAGGACCCAGGCCTCGACCATACAGCCGGCGTGTTCTGTACCTTCCCAGTCTTTCCAGACTTCCCCATGTACGGCTTTATCGATCAGGTCATCGGCACCGCACTTCTTCTCTTTCTTGTGATGGCTCTGACGGATGAAAACAATCTGCAGGC
The DNA here is from genome assembly GCA_044340255.1 of Bryobacter sp. GTDB lineage: Bacteria > Acidobacteriota > Terriglobia > Bryobacterales > Bryobacteraceae > Bryobacter. The sequence goes on from JBIITX010000023.1 coordinate 3,429, forward strand.
CCCAGGCTGGATGACGCCCTTTCTGGTCGGTGCCATTGTGGTGGCAATCGGCACCTGCTTCGGTGCCATGCATGGCTATGCGATCAATCCGGCCCGTGACCTCGGCCCCCGCCTCTTCACCGTCATTGCAGGTTTCAAAAACAACGGCTTCACCGATGGCAGCACCGTCTGGTTGATTCCATTCTTCGCTCCCTTCCTGGGAGGAATCGTTGGTACGGCCGCCTATGACTTCACCATTCGGAAGGGTCTCTAATGTCTCGCAATGAGATCTGGCTCATCCGGCACGGTGAAACGCCCTGGAGCCTGTCGGGGCAACACACCGGCTGGTCTGACCTTGCCCTCAATGAGGAAGGCGAACGACAGGCGAGCAGCCTGAAACCAGTCTTGGCCCAGGAAAACTTCGACGCCGTTTACTGCAGCCCCTTGCAGCGCGCCCGGCGCACCTGCCAATTGGCTGGCCTCGATGCCCAGGCCGTCTACCTCGACCAATTGCGCGAATGGAACTATGGGTCGCTCGAAGGCAAAACAGCAACCGAAATCCGCCACGACACCCCGGACTGGTCGATCTGGACGCACGGGACACCCGATGGAGAATCGATCGATCAAGTCTATGCCCGCACGGCAGAAGTGATCTCAAAGGCAAGCGAGGTGCCAGGAACGGTGGCGCTGTTCGCCCACGGGCACTTGCTACGCATTCTCGCCGCCAACTACTTGGGACTCCCCCCGCAGGCCGCCAGCCTCTTCGCCCTCAGCACCGCCTCCATCAGCGTGCTCGGTTGGGAAAGAGAAAATCGCGTGATCCGTCGCTGGAACTGGACGCTCGAGAATCGCTAGCTAAAGGCCTTGCTTGCGGTGTTCCACCATAATGCAGCGGTCCATCACGACATCCAACCCACCAGCAGTGGCAATGCGCTCTGCTTCGTCATTCTCAATCCCAGATTGCAGCCATAAGGCCTTGGCGCCAATCGCCACCGCATCGTGTGCCACCGTAGGCGTTTGCTCTGGCCGCCGAAATACATTCACCAGATCCACAGCCTCAGGGATCTCGCGAAGCGAGCCATAAGACTTCTCTCCCAACACTTCGCTTTCTTTGGGGTTTACGGGAATCACCCGGTACCCATAGCTTTGCAGAGCCTTGGCAATACCGTAGCTGGGCCGCATGGGGTCGCTCGAGAGCCCCACAACGGCGATCGTGCGCGACTGCCGCAAGATCTCCTCAATCGTCCGCATCGGCTTTGGCATCCATTTTCAGCAAGTGCTTGAACTTGCTCACTTCTGCCGGTGTGAGGTGCCGCAACTGGCCGGGCTTCAACGTCGCCAGCTCCAGAAATCCAATCTTGACGCGCTTCAGTTTCTCTACCAGAAAGCCAAAGTGCTTGAACATAATACGAATCTGATTCTGGCGGCCTTCAGTCAGCTGGATCTCGTACCAGGGATTCTCGGCACGACTCAAGGGCTTGATCTGCGCCGGCTTGGTCTTCTTGCCGAAAAGCGGAATCCCGTTGCGAAACTCTTCCAGTTGTTTCTCCGATAGTGTCCCGTTCGCTTTGACAACATAGGTCTTAACGATGTTCTGCCGCTTGCTCATGATGCGATTGGCAAACTCACCATCGTTGGTAAACAGCAGCAACCCTTCCGAGTGGTAATCGAGGCGACCTACCGGATAGACACGTTCTTTGACGCCACGCAAAAACTCCGTGACGGTCTTGCGCTCCTGCGGGTCACTCATGGTGGTAACCACGCTATGCGGCTTGTTCATGGCAATGTAGAGCAGGCTTTTGGGTGCATGAATCAGCTTGCCATCCACCTTGATGTGGTCTGAAGACAAATCGGCTTTAGAGCCCAATTCGGTGACAATTTGCCCGTTGACCCGTACCCGGCCTTCTACAATCATTTCTTCGGCTTTGCGACGACTGGCGACGCCAGCCTGCGAAATGATCTTTTGTAATCGTTCTTCGGCCACTGGGTTCCTTACGCAGTCTCAGTTTCAGCGGCAACCGGGGTTTCTTCCACCGGTTCTTCCGCTACAACAGGTTCAGTCTCCGGCTGTGGGCCTTTGGCCTCAACCGGCGGCGCCATGTCATCATCCATGGCCAGACGCCGCAATTCTTCAAATTCCTTGAGCGTCGGCAGTTCCTTCAGATCCTTCAACCCAAACTGAATCAAAAACTCAGGGGTGGTCTTGTAGAGCACCGGTTTGCCCACCACATCTTTGCGACCCGCGGTCGTAATGAGCTTGCGATCGAGCAAAGGCTTAAGCGATCCCACACCCTGCGTACCGCGAATCTGGGCAATCTCAGGGGCAGTCACTGGTTGCTTGTAGGCAATGATGCAAAGGGTTTCGATAGCGGCAGCAGACAACTTGAGAGGCTGCTTTTGGCTTTGGAAGAATTGCCGCAGCGCTTCGTCATACTCCGGCTTGGTGCCCACATAGTAGCCACCGGCCTTGGTATGGATTTGGAATCCGTGTTCTTGTCCCTCGTAATAGGCGATGAGTTCCTGCACCAGCCGCTCAATCAGCTCTGGTTCACGGCCGAGGCCACGGGCGATCTCGATCGTAGACATTGGCTGCGGCGTGACGTAAAGGATCGCCGCAATCATCGGCTTCAGTTGATCCTCTTCGGTCAGCGTCTGCTTGTCTTCTACAAATTGGCTCGCATCGAGGGCGATTTCTTCGACAACTACTGAGTTCTGTTCTTCCATCTGTGCTGGTCTGATTCTTATTTATATTCTTCTTCTACCGCTGCGAGGTCTTCTTCTTTCGGGAAGGCTTCCTCAAACGACGCACTGCGTGCGAGAACAATCTCGCCAAAAATTTCATCCTGCGCCAACTCCAGAGCCTGTCGTTTCACCATTTCGAGAATGGCAAGAAACAGGCAAATCATGGCTCGCCGGCTCTTCTGCTTCTCAAAAAGTTCACGAGCGCTAAAGCGCTCGCCCGACTTTATCATTCCAAAGACGCCCCGCAACTGCTGGATCATCTCCGGAACGGTCACCTCTTCGCCGGTAATTTCGTAAATGGGCCGATTCTTGGCACGCTCCAAAACAGCTTCGAGCGTCTTGACCAGATCAAAGAGCGTTACCGAAAGGCCAGGATCCTGATCTTCCCCCATCAGCTTATCCACTTGTGGGTTCGTCCAGATGGCCTCTTCAATGATGCGCTTCTGCTCCAGCATTTGCGCAGCACCCTTGAAGCGTTCATGCTCCAATAGACGGTCGACCAGTTCCTTGCGCGGATCCTCTTCCGGCATCAACTTTTCCAGCTCAGGGTCTCTGGGCAGAAGAGTTTTGCTCTTGATATGGATCAGAGTCGCGGCCATATACACGAATTCTGATCCCAGTTCGATATCCATCGCCATGGCCTTTTGCATGTACTCCAGGTATTGCGATGTGATCTGAGCGATCGGAATGTCGTAAATGTTGATCTGCTGTTTGCGGATCAGGTCCAGCAAGAGGTCCAATGGGCCCTCGTATTGCTGAAGTTGGATTTGAAACGAGGACACTACTTCGTAAAGTAGCACGGCAACCTAATCGGTCGAAACCGGTCTTTTCAACTCCCGGTAGCGCAGGAGGATTTGGCGAAGCGATTCCATCGAGTACGGTTTGGCCAAAATCTGCTCTACCCCAACCGCAGCCCACTGTTCCGTATCCAAACCCATCACCCCTGCCGTCACGGCAACAATCGGAGTCCGCCTGCCTTCCACCTCAGAAGCGCGAATCCGTTGGGCCGCCGCCAAACCATCCAGCACAGGCATTTGATAATCCATAAGAATCACATCAAAGGATGCCTTCCTGGCCGCCTCGACAGCCAATTCCCCGTTCTCCACCAGCACCGCATCGCACCCAAGCTTGGCCAGAAAACTCAGAATCAAGCGCTGGTTCACCAAATTGTCTTCAGCAACCAGAATTGTGAGACCCAATTTCCTTTCTAAAGGGTTGCTGGCAGGTGGCTTAGAGGGCCTCGAAAGATTTTGTAATAAATTGCGTAATCGGCTCTGTCGGAGAGGTTTAGACAACTGCATCTTGTCAATTACCACATCCGCCGATTCTGGACCACTGGCAATGCTGCAACCCCAGAGCGGCAGAATCTCTTCCAGCAGACGACGCGACGTCGGAGTGGGCTTGTCCAACCAGACACGCTTTCCAAACTGTTCGAGATCGGGAGGATTCTGCAACACAACAGGCAAATCGAACCAGAATCGGCTGCCGCCTTCGGGCCGTGAATCGAAGCCGATTTCCCCTTGCATCAATTGAACCAGCTCTCTGGAAATGGCAAGACCCAGCCCTGTGCCACCATACTCTCGCGTCGTCGAACTATCCGCTTGGGTAAAGCGCCCAAACAGCTTACTGCGAGCGGGCTCACTGATGCCTAAGCCGGTATCGGTAACCGTGAAGCGAATTCGCTGTGCAGAGACCAACCGCGCCTCTAGCCAAATCTCTCCTTGCGCAGTAAACTTCACCGCATTGCCCGCAAGGTTATAAAGCACCTGCTTGAGGCGAGTCGGGTCTCCTACCAGATTGGTGCCGATCGATGGGTCAATGAAGCACCCGATTTCGAGGCCTTTGGCGTCCGCTTTCGGAGCGAGGAGTTGGGTCACTTCTTCGACAAGCATCTCCGGGTCCAGAGGAATGGCTTCCAGCTCCAGCTTCCCTGCCTCAATCTTGGCCAAATCCAGACAATCGTTGATGAGGGCCAACAAAACCTCCCCAGAAGAACTGACAGCCTCCAAATAGTCTCGTTGCAAGGGTTGCAACTCCGTCAAGGCCAGCAGGTTCGCCATCCCCAGAACCCCATTCAAGGGAGTCCGCATCTCGTGACTCATGTTGGCCAAAAAACGGGCCTGCATCTCCGAAGCGGCCAACGCTTCGCGGCGTGCCTGCCGCATCCGGTAATAGAGAACGGCGATCCCAACAATTCCCGCCACTAAGCCAGTAATCAGGCCAAGTAGCCATAATCGCTGGTACTTGATCTGAACCAAATCACGGAACGTCCCAAACTGATTGGTGGCATAGACATTCCAGCGAGCGCCAAGACGGTTCATCGTTCCGTCGAGACTCATGTCGAGTAACACCGATTGCACCTCATCGCCGAGTCCAGCATCAGTCCTTCTGGTCGCAACCCCGTAAGCCAGAGTGAGTTCAGGGAAAGGCTGTATATGCAGGTTCAGGCCAGGACAGGGCCGATCGGCGCGGAGCAATAACAGATTGAATGTTCGTGAATCAGCCAAAGCCGCTGCAGCATGGCCATCGCATAGTGGCTGAAGCACGTCTTTGTTAGCCGCTTGTTCGAGTAAAGTAGCCCCTTGAAAGTGGCTTGCCACCAGCCGGGAGGCAAAAGATCCCTTCAATACGGATACAACCTTGCCGCGTACGTCAGAGGGAACCCGAACCGCCTCTTCCGCTCTGCTCACCAATACCAGTGTTAGCTCCCACCACGGGTCGCTGATCGCAAATTGTTCCAACCTGGCAGGTGTACGCAAAAGTTGTGGGTAAAGATCGACTTCGCCGCTTAGAAGCGCTTGTTCGATCCGGCCAGTCGTGTCCACCCACTGATAGGTGTAACCCCGCCGACGAGCCACTTCCGCAAAGCTGTCAACGACGAAGCCCTCCGCAATCCCTTGTGACGAAGTACTCATGTAGGGCATGGAGCGAAAGTAACCCACTCGAATCAAACGAGTGGATCGTTGCGTTCGCCAAAGCCAGAAGCATCCAATCAACAGCGTGATTGCAATCGCCCGCTCTAGCCATCGACGAAGCTTGCGCATTTACATCTCTAGCTAGAGCTTATCGGAGAAACTAAACTTTGTCTTCTAGAAAGGACGACGTGGGCCGTTAGGCTTTGCTTTCTCTTTGGGGGGAGCCCCCTTAAATATCAGCGTCACAGAAACAAGACGACGTTCGCGATCCACATCCGCTACGCTTTTCGTCTCCCCCAGATTGTCAAATACTCCGTCTTCGCGTAACTTATTCAAGAAGAAATCCGGATAGTCGGGGTTGAAGGCGGCACCCTTTTTCATACCCCATATCTTGCGTACTTCCGGCTCAGAGATCAGATCCAGCCCCTTAACATCTAACTTCTCAAACGTGTATTTCTCACCGGCGGTAATCGTAAAGTCCATATCCACCGTCTTGCGCTCGTCATGGATCGTGCGCTTACCAACCACCTTACCGTCGAGATAACCGTTACGTTTTACGGCTAATTCCATCTTGCGACGCCCCTCGTCCACTTCACCCATATTCGCCGTCACACCCTGGCGAAAGCCGCCAATCCTCAGCCAATCCTCCGTCCGGCCCGATTCCCCTTCCAGCCGAATTTCCCCCAGATTGTACTCATCTCCCTCAACCACCTTCACCTTGACGTTGACGCCGAGATTCTCAGGGGCCTTCTCGAGCATAATCTCCGGAAAACTCACCTTCAGCCGACCGCGAGCTTCATACATGGGCCGGATCTTGACATCCAGGATGTCTCGAAAATCCGCTTCCCGATACACTACGCCGGTCGCTGCGGCAGACAAAATCGGGCGCAGTTCTTCAGAACGAATCAGTTGATTGCCCACAAAATCAACCTGATAGACAGAAGGCAAAATCCTCTTCGGCCGAAACATCGCAATCAGATTGCCCTTGTCATCGGAGGCCAACTGCCCGCGAATCCGGTCTTCCGGCACCGTCACCTTCAAGCTGGCATTCAAGGCATCCTCATAGCGCTTGAGAACTTCCTGCGTCGCCGGAATGCGATCTCCAAACAAGGGGTCCAGTTGCTTCAGGATGGCCTTGGCTTCCGCAGCTTTGGCGGGAATGTCTTCAAACCGCACCGGGTAAAACACCGTAACCTCGGTGACATCCCACTCGATGGCATAACCTTGATCCCGCGGCTCATAACGGTAAGAAACCCGGTCAAAGTAGCCGCAACTCAAAAGCTTCTGCATGGCGGCATCCATATCGGAAGGCCGAACGCTCGAACCTGCGACAATTCCAGCAGCGCTCACAACCTGTTCAGCCTTGAGAATCCGGTTCCCCTTTACGAGAACTGCCTTCACGGGAAAAGCAGTATTCGCATTCTGCGCCGTCGCAGCAGCAATCATCGTCAGCAGAGCAAGTAGAAGCTTCATAGCAGTCCTATCCATTGTCTCCGACGGCACAGGGCTGGTGAAGGTTGCAGCCTACTTGGCCAGTAGTCGATCCGCCACAGCCTTCATTTCGAGATATTTGGCCTCATCCATCATGCCCTGCCAGGTCCACTGCGCAAGGCCCTCGCGGTCACAAAGAACGATCACCGCGTGTTTATCGTTCTTTGCCCCGAAGGCCTTGCGCAGAGCACCGGCTCCCCCATAAACGGTCAACACATTCTCGTGATACTGCTTTGGCGTCCCCGAACGCATGCCCCGATCAATGAAGGGCTTCCCCAACATGCCCATGCCACCAATCACGGGAACTTCAAAAAAAGTGATTCCCTGGTTGGCCCCGAAATCCTTTTTGAATCGCTCGGCCCAGGCTTCTACCGCATAGCGGGACTCATAGGAAAACCCCACCAGATACATGGCCGGCTTGCCGCGAGCCGCCTCCGGGAGCACAGCTTTTCGGCCGCTCAGAAATTCCCCGGAGAGCGAGGGCATCGACTTGCCGATTTCAAGCATCAAAAGATTAGCGAGCAAAAGTGTCAACATTCGTCAACAAGTGTGATGCTCCCCAAGCCCTGCTTGATACACTGAAAGTGTTCCCATGTCCTACGATGTCGTAATTATCGGAAGTGGCCCTGGTGGCTACTCAGCCGCCGTGCGCGCCGGCCAATTTGGTCTTAAGACCGCCCTCATTGAAAAAGCTCCCAAACTCGGTGGCACCTGCTTGCATGTAGGTTGCATCCCGACCAAGTCGCTGCTGCACACCGCCAGCGTCTGGGATTACTTCATGAACCCGGAAGAAGAAGGCATCAGCTGCCAGTCTCCCGTGCTTCATTTTCCCAACGTCCTCGACCGTAAGAACAAGATCATCTCCAAGCATGCCAAGGGCATCGACTTTCTGATGAAGAAGAACAAGGTCGACGTCATTCCGGGCTATGGTCGCCTGTTGGGCGGTGGCAAGGTCGAAGTAGACAACAATGGCCAGAAAACGGTCATTGAATCGAAGAACATCGTCGTAGCCACGGGTTCTGAAGCTCGCATGATTCCGGGCCTCAAGGCGCAATCCCCCCGCATCCTCACCAATGTGGAGATTCTCGAACTCCCAACCGTACCCAAAACCCTCGGCATCATTGGCGCCGGCGCTGTCGGCGTTGAGTTCGCCAGCATCTTCAAGAGCTTTGGCAGCGATGTCACCATCTTTGAAATGTTGCCCCGCCTCGTCGCTGTCGAAGACGAAGATGTATCGAAAGAACTCGAACGCTCTTACAAGAAGAAGGGCATCCGCATCGAGACCGGCACCAAGGTGGAGAATATCCAGGTTGGCCCGAACAGCGTCACGCTGCAGGCCACACTGGCCAACGGCAAGGTCGAGCAGATTGAAGTCGAAAGCCTGCTCATTGCGGTGGGTCGTAAGCCAAACACCGACAACATCGGTCTTGAGAACACAAAGATTGAAAGTGACCGCGGCTTCATCAAAGTCAACGGCTTCCAGCAGACTGCCGAGCCGGGCGTCTACGCCATTGGCGACGTCGTACTCGGCACACCGCAGTTGGCGCACGTCGCCACCGCCGAAGGCATGGTGGCCATTGGCCACATCGCCAAAACCGACGTCACCCCGATCAAGAAAAATCGCATCCCGGGCGCTACCTATTCCAACCCCGGCATCGGCAGCGTCGGCTTGACCGAGGCGCAGGCCAAGGCCGCAGGTTACAAAGTACAGGTCGGCAAGTTCCCCTTCGCTGGCAACTCCAAGGCCTCAATCGTCGGCCATCACGAGGGCTTCGTCAAGGTAGTCAGCGATGAAACCTTTGGTGAGATTCTGGGCGTCCACATCATCGGCCACCACGCCTATGAATTGATCGCAGAAGCGGTAGTAGCGATGGAAGCAGAAGCGACGGTCGATACCGTCATCAATACCATCCACGCTCACCCCACCCAATACGAAGCAGTCGGCGAAGCTTTCAACGCCGTCTACGGAATGGCAATTAATGCCTAATTTGGACGTCGTCGACCTCGGCCATCTCCCCTGGGAGCAGGCCTGGTCGATGCAGCAGGAATTCGTCGAAAAGCGCAAATCCGGTCAGGTGCCGGATACCCTGTTTTTTGTCGAACACCCGCACGTCATCACCCTGGGCCGCAACGCTCAGGATTCGAACATTCTGGCTACCCCCGAGCGCCTCTCGCAACTGGGAATCTCCGTCCACGAGGCAAACCGTGGCGGCGATGTCACCTACCATGGCCCCGGCCAATTGGTTGGTTATCCTATTTTTGATTTGGCCCCCTGGAAGAAAGATGTTCGCGCCTTTGTCCAAGCCATCGAAGCAGCCGTAATCCGTACCCTCGCAGGCTACGGCATTCAGGCGCACACCCGCGACGGCAAAGAAACCGGCGTCTACGTGGCGCAACCAAATGGCGTCCCAGCCAAGATCTGCGCCATTGGCATTCATATCAGCCGTTGGGTGAGCTCACACGGCTTTGCTCTGAACCTCAATCCAGACCTACGTTACTTTCAAAACATTGTTCCTTGCGGTCTCACGCTTCCGGTCACCTCAATGGCCGAGCTCGGCGTGGCAGCAGATCGGCAAGAGGTGATGCGCCTGATCGCGCGCCACCTGGCGGAAATCTTTCACCTCGAATTTACCAGTTCAATTGAACACTTACAGGAGACGCACCCATGACTGATGTCGTGATGCCCCAAATGGGCGAGTCCATTGTCGAAGGAACCCTGACCCGCTGGCTGAAGAAGCCCGGCGATAAGGTCGAGCGCGACGAACCCCTCTTTGAAATTTCCACCGATAAAGTGGATACTGAGATTCCTTCGCCCGTTGCCGGCACACTCGCTGAGGTGTTGGTTGCTGAAGGTTCGACCGTCAGCATCAATACGGTGGTTGCTCGTATTGGAGACGGAGCCGCTGCGCCTGCTGCTGCTCCTGCCCCGGTAGCTGCGGCAGCCCCGCCGCCGCCTCCTCCCCCGGCACCCGCCCCGGTGGCAGCCCCTGCTCCGCCCCCGCCTCCTCCTCCCGCCCCAGTCGCCGCTGCCCCAGTCGCCGCTGCTCCAGCCGCAGCCCCGGCCGTGGAAGTCGATACCGTCAACGGTCCGCTTTCCCCGCTCGTGCGCAAGATGGCCCGCGAGTACAACATTGACCTCGCTCAGATCGCTGGCTCTGGTGCTGGCGGACGCGTCACCAAGCAGGACATCGAAGCCTACATTGAGTCACAGGCCGCCAAGACCGTCGCCAGTGCCGCAACTCCGGCACCGGCACCTGTCGCAGCCGCTCCGGCACCGTCGGCGATCCAGCCTCCCGCCCCGGCCACTCCCGCCAAGACCCGCGTCGAACCGATGAGCATCATGCGCAAGAAGATTGCCGAACACATGATGAAGTCCAAGGCCACCTCCGCCCATGTCACCACCGTTCACAAGGTCGACATGACGAAGATTGCCAAGCTGCGCGCCAAGCACAAGGACGAATTCCAGGCCCGCTACGGTTTCGGCCTGACCTTCCTGCCCTTCATCGCCCGCGCTGCTTCAGAAGCACTCCGCGCCTTCCCCTTGCTCAATGCCTCCATCGAAGGCGACAACATCATCTACCACAACGAAGTGAACATGGGCATCGCCGTGGCACTCGACGGTGGTCTCGGTCTGATTGTCCCCGTCATCAAGCGTGCTGACGAGATGAACATCGTTGGCCTCCAGCGCTCCATCGTCGACCTCGCCAACCGCGCCCGCGGCAAGCAGTTGAAGCCCGATGAAATCTCTGGCGGAACCTTCGCTCTCACCAACTTCGGTTCCTTCGGCAGCATCTTCGCCACGCCGGTAATCAACCAGCCCAACGTCGCCATCCTCGGCATCGGTGCCATCGAGAAGCTTCCGGTAGTGATCGATGACGCCATCGCCATTCGCAGCCAGGCCCACTTGGCCCTGACCTTCGACCATCGCCTGATCGACGGAGCCCTCGCCGACCAGTTCTGCCAGAAGATCAAGTCGATCCTCGAGAACTTCAGCGAACAGGTCCTCTAACTTCCTGCTTTACAAATTCCGGCATACTAGTTCATAATCTGAACTAGTATGCCGGATTCAAAAGACCTTTGCCCCCTCGCCTTTCACATCCTCCTTTCCCTTCTCCAGGGCGAACGTCACGGCTACGCACTCAAGCGCGAAATCCTCGCCAGAACCCAAAACAAACTGAACCCCGGCCCCAGCCTCCTCTACGGCAACATCAACCGTTTGCTCGAGCAAGGCTATCTCGAAGAGTCGGAAGAACGTCCCGACCCGCACCTCGACGACCAGCGTCGGCGCTACTACCGCATCACACCCGACGGCGTGGCAGCAGCGCAAGCCGAGGCCCGGCGCATGCAGGATCTGGTCAAACTGGCGGGTGCCTATGTGGCTCTTTAGATTCCTCGTCAAGCTCTACCCGGCAGGCTTCCACTCAGAATTTGCCAAAGCAATGGAGCAGCAATTCGAAGATGATTGGCGGTCTGCCTCCGGCCCTTTCGCCAAACTGGCGCTGCTCGCAAAGGCACTTTGGGAATTGCTCTGGGTCTGGCCCCAAGTCCGTTCCAGCGAATTCGCCCAGGATGCCCGTTACTGCTGGCGCAGTTGGAGAAAGCGCAGCGCGGTAACACTGCTGGCCGTGCTTTCCCTCGGCATGGCCATCGGGGTATCCACTGGCGTTTTCAGCGTCGTCAACGCCATGTTGTACCGGCAGCTTCCCTTCCGGCAGCCAGAGCGGCTGGTGCACTTTCGATCCTATTTCTCCCCATCCTTTGAAGGCCGCAACGCCTTCTTTGCCTGGCAGAAGGAACATCCGTTTCTCGAAGATTCAGCCGTCCTGGGCAGCTCAGAAGTAAATCTCAGTTTGAAGCCCCATGCGATTCGCGTCACGACAGCAGAGACTTCTGCCAATTTCTTCCGTCTCCTGGGAACTCCCATCTATCTGGGGCGCGATTTTCTGCCAGACGAAGATGTCAAAGGCAGTCGTGGCGTCGCGATCATCGCCTATTCTCTCTTTGAACAAGCCTTCGGCGGCGATCGGGGTCTGCTCGGACGAACGATCCTGCTCAACAAACAACCCTTCACCGTGGTTGGCATTGCACCACCCGCCTTCGATTATCCCGACAACGCGGCAGTTTGGGTCCCGACGGGCTTCCAACCGGACCGGATTCCAAAATCAGGCGTGGCCTCGATGTTTACGATGGGGCGTCTGCGGGCCGATCTGACCTTCGCAGCAGCAACACCGCAATTTCAAGCGATTGCCGCTCGCAACAAACAGTACAGCTTTCCAGGCGGAAACGACGAGGCGAACCGCCCGAAAATGCTCTCCCTCTACAACTACATCACCGTAGAGTACCGGGACGCCATCTGGATTCTCTTTGCAGGCGTTGGGGCCGTTTTGCTGATTGCCTGTACCAATCTTTCCCATCTCCTATTGACCCGCTTTGCCGAGCGCGAAAGCGAGTTCCGCATTCGCTCGTGGCTGGGTGCGGGCCAAGGCCGCATCCGGCAACAGGTACTCACCGAATGCATTCTGCTTTCGCTGGCGGCCGGTTTCTTCAGCCTTGTATTTAGCCACCTGACCCTGCAAATCGGTACACATTACTTCCCACCACAATTTGCATTCCAGCGCTACGAGATCTTTGAGGGTCCTGTACTCGGGTTCACCCTAGCCGTCTCGCTACTCTGCGGACTGAGTTTCTCGCTCGGTCCGTTGCTGCTGCGCCGCGACAGTTCGACGCGGTGGGCTCCAAAGCTGAAGCTGACGCTGCTGTCCGTGCAGGTCTGCGTGTCGGCGCTCTTGTTGACCAGCGCGTTCAGCCTGGGCCGGGGCATGCTGCAACTCCATAAGGTGGACCTCGGCTACAAAACTGAGGACGTCTATACCGCAACAGTTTCTCTGGTTACCACAGCCCACGAGAACAAGGCCGATGATTATGTCAGCAACGCTCTGGAGCAATTGCGCAGGTTGCCACAGGTTGAGTCTGTCGGCGCGATTGACTTTCTACCGCTCGCTGCAAAGTCATTCATGGCGGGCCTCTATGACGTGTCAAAGAGCCGAAATCCTGAACTGGCAATCCATCTGAGCGCGACACCGGGCACATTGAATGCCACGAGTGCCAAACTCCTCGCCGGTCGCGATTTCCAGCCGCAAGATACCGCAAAAAGCTTGCCAGTTGTGATCGTAAATGAAAGCTACGCCAAGCTCGAGGGCGGCACCTCGCAAGTCATCGGTCGCAAACTGAAACACTCGAGGAACTTCGGCGAAACAGGCCCGCCAGAGACCGTCATTGGCGTAGTGAGCGACTTCCGTTATGCCGGCCCGGCTGAAGGCACCAACTCCACCGTGATCCGCCCCTTTTCCCAGAAGCCACAGAAGTTCTTTACCGTCACCGTTCGCGCCCGGGCCGGTGCCACAGGCATGGAAGCGCTGATACGTTCTACGCTCGAGTCGATCGACGCGACGGTGCCCGTCTATGATGTGATGCCCTTCGATCAGAGGTTAGACCGTGCACTGGCCCGCCCCCATTTCTTCCAAATCGTGCTGGTATTCTTCGGTGCCTTCTCGCTACTGCTCACCTTGATTCATGGCTACAGCCTCTGCGCCACGACACTGGAGCAACGCCGCCGCGAGATGGGCATTCGCAGTGCCCTGGGGGCTACAACAACTGCCTTGCGCTGGTTGATCCTAAGCCAGATGGTGCCCGCTTTGGGAATCGGTTTAGGCGGCGCATTCCTGTTGAGCGGATGGACCACCGATTCCCTGAAAGCCCTGGCGGCGTCGATCGAAGAGTTGCCTGTCTTGTGGCGGGCCGGCGTCATGAGCTGCCTCTGCCTCTTCGGGGTTCTGACGATCTGGCTCAAAACGCGAAGCTTGCTGCGGCTTTCTCCGGCAGAAACGTTGCGAGCCGACTAGGGCAGGCGGAACGCCACCAGTTCATCTCCAAGGGGCCCGGGAAAGAAGCCGCCTCCTCCCGCAGCAACAACAACATACTCGCGCCCCTGCGCATCCTTATAAGTCATGGGCGTGGCATAGACGCTGGCCTTCATTTCAAATTCCCACAGCGTCTTCCCTGTACTCGCCTCGAAGGCGCGAAAACGGGAATCCGCCGTCCCACCAATCATCACCACCCCACCAGGCAAGGCGAGCGAGCCGCCGAGACCGTAAGCTCCTGTGCCCACAATGCCCTTAGCCTTTGCCTGCGGCAGCTCACCCAAAGGCACTCTCCAGCGGATCTCACCCGAATCCAAATCAATCGCATTCAGTGTGTTCCAGGGTGGCAGTGTGCAGGGCACCAGATCGGCCGTAGCAAAGCGCGGATGCTTGCCCGGCGAAACCCGTTGCCACGATCCATTCTTCTCGACCATCTTGCCAACAATGCCAAGCTCATTGGAATTTACAAAGAGCAAACGTTGGGCGTTATCAACTCCCGCCCCACTCCAGGTCGCACCACCCAGCGTACCCGGCAACATCAGCGTGTAGCGGTCTTTCTCCCAGGGGACAAAGATCCCCGCCTTCCCAACCTGATCGTAGATCTGCTGGCATTCGCGCTGCCACTCCGGAGTCAGCGTATTCAAATCCTGTTTGCTGAACTGGGTCCGAGCCAGCGGCTGCGGCTTGACCGGAAATGGTTGCGTCGGCCAGGTTTGCTCTCCAGGCACAACACTCGCCTCAACCGGACGCTCTTCCGCCCCAAAAACGGGCTCGCCGTTGCGGCGGTCCAGAAACCAGACGAAGCCCATCTTGGTGACCTGCACCAAAGCAGGCACCGTCTTCCCTTCCCGCTTCACCTCCAGCAGAACAGGTGCTGCCGGTAAATCATAATCCCAGAGATCGTGATGCACCAGTTGTCGGTGCCAGCGCAATTTGCCGGTTTTCCCTTCGAGAGCCAGAACACTATTCGCATAGAGATTTGCTCCCTTGCGATCTCCGCCATAGAAGTCATAGCTGGCGCTTCCGGTAGGGCAATAAAGCATCCCTTCTGCTTCGCTGGCGGCACATCGTCCCCAGACATTCACACCGGTCCTGCCAGCTCGGGATCCCTCAGCCCAGGTGTCGGCACCTGCCTCGCCATCCCGCGGAATCGTATGAAACTCCCAAGCCAGCTTCCCATCACTCTGGCGCCATGCCCGGATCCTCGGTTCAGGCCCCTTCGCCGATCCCTCCGGCATTTCCCCGCCAGTGATCACCAAATCGCCGAATACCGTCGGAGGCATGTTCTGCGAGAGATGCCCGGCCGCCAGCCCGGCCCGCAAATCGACTTCCCAAAGCTTCTCGCCATTGCGTGCCAGCAGGCACAGCAGTTTGCCATCCGGCGTTCCGTAGAACAAGCGCCCCTTGGCATAAGCCGCACCCCAACTGCGCCGCGCCTCGCCGTTTCTGCCCGTCTTCCAAAGCAGTTTCCCCGTAGCCGGATCCAGCGCAATCGCCGAACCCTTGGGCGTAATGACAAACAGCTTTCCCTCGGCCAACACAGGCGTCGCATTGAAGCTCAATCGGTCATTGCCGCGTTCGGCCGGATTCTCCCCATGCGCATAGCGCCAGGCGGGAGCAAGTTTCGCGACAGTTTGCGGTGTGATTTGCTGTGCCACCGCTGTGGCGCAAAGCAAGGTTAACGAGGTGACAAAACGGGCCATTCAGTGGCGACTCCATGATTGCGCAATCGAGCCTGAAAGCCGGCTCGAAGCTTCTCGTCATTCCGAATCTTGCGAGGCGGCTGGCCCGTACGCAGTGCTTCCGCAGCCAGAGCTCCGGCACTTTCGCCGATATTCCATTCCACCGGATGCAGGCGGTAACAGCCGTTGGTAATGTGTGTCACCCCAAGATTCTTCGCTCCGGCCAGGAGGTTCTCAATGCGCTTCGGAATCAGCGCACCCATCGGAATCTGAAACGGTTGCGAGCTCACATCAATGTAGTTGTCTCCGCCACTGGACGGATGCAAATCAATCCGGTAGCTGCCGATGCCGACGCTATCAGCAAACTTGGCCGCCCCTGTGTTTTCCCTGCCCTTGGTCGCCACCAGTTGTTCTGTCACCGTAAACTCGGCCTGGATTCTGCGGCTCTCCCGAATGTAGGGATACATCGCCAGGCCATCTTCCGTGCCTGCCTGGTCGTGTCGCAGCCGCAAGCCAGGCCATCCGGCTTTACCATCTGCCCTCGGGGCCTCCGTCTGCATCCAGTACAGCAACGAAAGGCTCAACTGCTTGCCGCCACGCAAATGATTCGCTGCTTCTGCTTCCGTGCCGCCGTGCAGATTCCCAAGCCAATAATCGTTCTGCGGCCAGTTGACAAGGCTGATATCGGCATCCTGCTGCCAGTTGACGAAATTCTTACGACGACGAATCCGGCGGTAAAGCCACAAGTTGAGCGGAGCATTCGGCTTGCCCTGATCTTCCCGGGGGTCAAAGTCCACCACTCGCTTCTCGAGAGTGATTGGGTTCGACATGTGCCAGGCAAGAAGTTTCCCTGGCCAGGCTGGTTTCATCGCAGGGACGTAATCACGCCAGAAAGCATAGTCGGCGGGTTTATCGATGACATGGTTCTCACCATCCCGATAATCCATGGCAAAGCAAACCGTAAAGGATTGTATGTTGTCAGGTGCCGCGCGCTCCGGCGCACTGGGTTCTCCGGTCATCGAGCGACTCTCCGCCCCAGTGACAAACTCACACTGGGCCAGCGGTAACAGGTCCCCTTGTTCGGTGGCATCCACAAAGTAAGGCGCAGTGATCGTAATTGGGTGTTTCTCTGGCAGGTGCTCCACCGTCACCGCCGCTATGCGGTCCGCATTGACAGTTGCCGAAACGGGCCGAAACTCTGTGAGCAAGATGAGTTGTCCACTCGCCAAATACGGGGCCAGCAAGCTTTCCAGCACTGCCAGTGAAACCTTCGGCTCATGCGTCATGCCACTGACAGAACCACCTCCGGGATTGAAGGGTGTTTGCGTCCGAGCTTCTGGCGTTAACGGCAGGTGATTGCGATAAAAGGCACGAACGGACTCGCGATAAGACCGATAGCTGCGTGTCCCTCCAAACATCTCCATCCAGATGTGTTCATCGGGCGGAACTAACTGCGAAGTGAGCTGCCCGCCGATCCAGCGGCACTCTTCGGTCATCACCACGCGGCGACCTTCCCGCAGTGCTGCCAGCGCAGCCGCGCAGCCCCCAGTTCCCCCACCTATGATGGCGACTTCAGTGCGCAGTTCCTTGGGGCGCGTACTCTGTGAAAAGCAAGTGGCGGCAAACGCGTTTGCCGCCACTCCCTGTACTGCTGTCTGTAGAAAACTTCTTCGTTGCATGAGTCTGATTGCTACCAGACCCATCATTGCATCAAGCGCTCAGTCGTAACAACGAGCCGGCGATTAAAGAAAAGAGGTTTTGCAGGTCAGCCGGATTGGTCGTGTAGTACCACAGGCCTTCCTGGTGATTCGAGTTGTAGTGAGGATTGTTGCCTTGGTTCGGCGCACCCACACCGTCGAAGATGGTGGGCTTGAACACCTGTACATTGGCGATAATCTGCAGGAACTCGCGATCCACATTATCTTCCGATCCAACCAGGTACACGCAGTCAAAGCGAATGTTGTATTCGGTATCACCCTTCGTTCGGGCAGCAGCATCGACGGCGCTGTTCATGCCGGCAGCAGGATACACATTTGGTAGGTCGGTTCTGAGTTTGCCCTGATACGGGCCATCGGGGAACTTGTTGGTTCCCAAGCCGGCCGAAAGATTGTTGGCCCAAAGCCCGCCACGAAACTTACATAGGTCTGTCAGACCGTTTGGCATGGGGGTTCCCGCCGGTGCACAGGCATTGTTCACGTTGTAGACCCAGTTCTCCCTAAACCCGTAATTCGAATTGCCCTTGGCATCCAAATCGGAAACATGGGCAATGGTCTGTGTTAAGGCGATGTTGGCATTGGTGGCGATTGAGGTAAATCCGCTGGGAACAGCCGTCGTCACTGATTCTCCAAAGTACGGAGCAACCACTGCGTTACTCTTGGTTCCCCAACGCGGGTCATACGAAGGGTTGGAAGCTTGCGAGATTCCCCCGTAAATACTGGTGGGCGAGGTGGATAGCGATGGCAACGGCATATCCTGGCACAAGTAGGTGATACCGCGATTCAGCGTACTTGGGTTCGTGTTCGTATTGGTGCAGTTGAAGTAGTTATTGGCTGGAAACAGTCCATCCTGCACCCATTTCCTAATGTACGGACCAGTGGCACTCGGCAGGTACCAGCCCATCGCATTGCGTATGGCTGCGGTAAATCCAAGGGTGTTGCTGACGTACTTGTTGTATTGAGCCGTTGTCAGAGGCAGAAACACTGAATTGCCGTACCTTGGCAAGACGCCTGCATTGATCTGCGTCTGTTGCGCCGCAGTGTAAGGGGCGTCGAGGGTCGGGGTCACGTTGGGAGACAACCCGTATGTAGTTGGGCTAAAGGGGTCGTTCGCATCCCGAAAGAACAAGGGCTGGTTCGGAACCGTGTCATTTGGGGGAACGAAGGTGGTGTTCATCGCGGGATTGGAAGTCGGATACTGCCGCGCAATTCCAAGCCGGGTATCGCGCTGGAAGCGAATGGGGAAGTTACCCGTCATCACGTTCGGCATGCCGTCGGTGAAGAGCAGAATCTCATTCATCGCCAACTTCAGGCCCACATTACGAATGAGCTGCCACGCCATATTGATCGAAGGTGCCGTGTTGGTCGTGCCACTGCAAGCAACATCCTTCAATTGGTGATTCAACCCGCTCGAGTTGCTTAATTTGTAATCTTTACTGGGAGCATAAAGCGTTCTAGCGGTGCTGCTAAAGGTCACTGCCCCGATATAGTCATAAGAGCTGAAGTAGTCAAGAAACTTGGATGCGGCATAGACCATGGCATCGCAGGATCGAGTCGCCGAAGTGACAGTGGTGGGAATAGTGCCTGCCGTCTGCCGAGTCTGCATCGATCCGGAGACGTCAAGAATCATCACCATCACCAGGGTTCTACGAGTGGCCGTCCCGGTAGCGGAAACCTTCATCGAAGGTACGCTGAAGATATTCATGAAGTACGTGGGAGCCGTTACACTGCCAACCACATCGACTTGCAAAATTCCGGTTGGGTTCCCGTTAGCTTGCAGGACGGTGAACGTTGGAGTCACGGTTGTCTTGCTGGGATCGGTACCCATATAGTTATTGGGAAAATTCGCCCTAAAGAACCGCTTCGCACTGCTGGTGGCCGACGCGTTGGCTTCATCGACATCCGTGCCCAGGTTCAAGCCTCGGGCCGCACCTAGCGAAGCCGCGTCCACTGCCGCCATCAGACGGCCCTTCACCAGAAATGCCATTCCACCATCGACTGCCAAACCAACGGTGCCGATGGTAAAGAACATCATGATCGCTGAAATCAGTACAGCCATTCCGCGCTCTCGCGGGCTGCGCACAGGCATAGATTCTGAAGTATTCATCTCTGTTTTCTCCGACCGATCCATCTCTTAGCTAACGTTTCGAATCGTAATATTCGGTGCCTGGAGCCAAGGCAGCATATTCAAGTCGCTGACGTCCAGAAACAACTCTCCAATGTAGGCGGGTTGATCCAGTTCCAGGTACACAATGCCACCCTCAGACTCCACCTTTTGAAAGCCCGTGGCACGGTTCGCTGTACCATTGGCGATGTCAAAATCGCTCAACTCCCCATCACTGGACACCTCGCTGGCTGGGTTTCCTACCGCGCTGCTCCAATTGTTGGTCCTGGCAATGTAGATCCGTTGGGCAATGACGTACTCCCCGTGATTAGGGCAAGAACTCGGAACACCATTCCAGCCGGAGATGCCAAGGGCACACTGCACAGGGCCGACTCGAATCACTTTGGAGAGAATGATGCCACCCTTACCATTGGGGTCGGGAGCAAAGGTTCCCGCAATACTCATGCCAAGTCCGGCGGCAGAACGCATCAGCATCCTCTGGTTCTCAAGGTTGGAGAGGTCAATCTTACGGGCCAAAAGTACGTTGGCGTTACGCACAACGTTACTGGCCTGGATAGACCGATTCAAGCTCATCCCCATCGTAAAGGCCCCAGCGAGCATGAGCATCAGAAAGGGCGTTACCAGGGCAAATTCCATCATGACGTTGCCAGATTGTCGGCTTCGTCTACGCTGTGAAACTGGATGAAGGTGGATCATGCTTTCTTTCACTTTCACTTCGTCATTAAGGGGTGGGAGGCACCAGGGTGCCGACAGGAAGACCCTGCAGCACATCGGTTGCCGCTGAGCTCATCGTCATGCCACTTCCAGGCATGAAATTGGGCAGCGGAACCATCCAACTGTACGGATAGTTGGATACACGAACTTCAATCAGGTTGCCCGGTTGATTCATGTACCGCAACTGACGCGCGGGACTTTGCGTGTCATTCTTCATCGTCTTGCTGCCGTTGGGGTCGCAGTCTTCTGCTGTCAGAGGGACAGTAAGATCAGTAGGCTGATAGTAATTGACCTGGATCAGACTGGCGTTGGCTCCTTCAAGAAAGCCGAGAGTCTGGTTTTGAACCACAGTTATCATGCAGTCCGTCATCGACCCACAAGAGGCACCATTCAAAGTAGTACCGTAGGTGATCCCAAATCGAACCCCGTCCCGGACGCCGCTCTCCAGCATACTCTTCAGAAACACAGCCATCGCTACATCGGCTGTGCCAAAAAACAGAGCAAACAAAGGAAGGGCGCAAAGGGAAAACTCGACAAACGCATTGCCTTTACGACCCTGGGCACGGTTGCGCCAGCCTCGTTTCGGTCGCATTTTGAATTCAGTTTGCATAGTGACATACCCATTTTGGGGATGTCCCTTGAATCGGCAATAGACTAGAAGTACTTTATATTTTCCAGGACAAAAGTTTAGCTTTTTCCACTTTTGCCGTAGAGATCTCCATTCCAAAGCCCGGGCTCTCTCCCAAAGCAATCGTTCCATCCTTTGGAATCATAGGGTTAGCGTCAAAGTGGTAATACGATGCCATCTTGAGAATCAGGAACTCACTCAATGGACAAGTTGACGGAGACTCACTCGCCACAACATGTACTGCCGCGTGAAGATTATGTCCATGGGGGATTACCGGTACGTCATAGACACTGGCAAGCGTACAGATCTTCTTGAGCTCACTCACCCCGCCACACCACTCCGGATCCGCCTGCACCACCCGAATCGCATCTGCCTTTAAAAACTGCTGCACTTCCCAACGTCCATAAAAATGTTCACCAGTGGCAATCGGTACCGAGGTCGAAGCACTCAAACGCGCATAAGCATCCACCTTTTCACTGGAAAACGGCTCCTCCAGCCAGCGCAAGCCCAAGGCCTCCACTTCTTTGCACCACCGCAGCGCGTAGGGCAAATCCCACCCATTGAACACATCAAACATCAGGCCAGCCCCAGGCCCAAGTGCCTCGCGAAGAATCTGAGCCACCTTAACATTCCGGGCAAATCCCTCACTGCCCCGCCCTGGCCCATCGGCCAGAAACCACTTCTGGTTGCGAAAACCTTGCGACTGTAACGCCTTCGCGCGCTCTGCTACCCTCGACGGTTCAACCGACGAGCCGAGCGTACTGCCATATACCTCGACAGCGGCCCGCGAGGGTCCACCCAGCAACCGATAGACAGGAGCCTTAAAGTACCGTCCCCGTAAATCCCAAAGCGCATTATCCACCGCGCTGATCGCCATCATGAAGATCCCCGCCCGTCCGTGGCGGTTGAGCCTCCACATCTGATCCCAGGCCACATCGCCCGCCAAGGCATCCTTCCCCATCAGAAACTGCCGCAACTGCTGGTCAATGACGATCGCCGCCTCACGGTCCACCGGCCCATACAGCCCTTCCAGGCCCCCGCTCGCCTTCAGCTTCAAATAGATGGCCGTGGTCTTCTGAGGCCCTTTCGTACCAGGCCCCGTTTCCCGATACTCCTTCGGCATGTAGGCATCGTAAACATGCAGCGGCTGCACCTGATACTGGCCGTCAACTCCAGACACCCCCTCTCGCGTCCCCTGATACTCCCAAAGTTCAATGGCTTCAATGCGGCAGCGGGATTCCTCTGCCAGCGCGGCAAAGCTCCCAGCCATCATGCCCAATACACTACGCCGATTCATGTCGGCAATTCTATCAGCGGCGCTGGCTCATCTCTGCCGGGCTGATCGACGGTGCCGCGAGCATAAACAGCAAGCCCAGAATCGTGACCGCACCAGCCACCCAGAACGTAGTTTCAATCGCCGCAGCCATCCCGACACGTGGCGCTTGCCAGTTCAAGAACGCACCCATCACACCCACGCCCACACTTCCACCAATACTTCGGGCAAATTGCATCGTAGCCGTGGCAGCACCCATCGATTGCCGCTCTACCAGCATCTGTACAGCGATCAGGAAAGCCGGAACCGCCAAACCAAATCCCGTACCCAGCAACAGCATGCTCGCGATCAGCAACAGCTTGCCAGAATCCGCATGCAACTGTGTCAGCAGAGCACTCCCTAAAATCACAAGAACCATCCCAAAGATAGCCGGGCTGCGATAACCGATCTTCAGCATCAGCCGCGCACAGACCGCACTGGCAATCACCCACGCCAGCAGCATCGGGGTCAGCGAAGCACCGGCCTCAGTCGCCGATTTGTGCTGGATCTCCTGCACAAACAGGGGCACATAAGCAGTAACCCCATTCAGCACCCACCCAATCACCAGTGCATGCAGAATCGTAAGCGTAAAGAGCTTCCATCGAAACAAGGGAAGCGGCAGCACAGGGTCAGGGCTCGATCGCTCCACTCGCCAAAGCACATAGCTCAACACCCCCGAGGCACCGATCAACGCCCAACCGTACCAGACCGTAACATCAATCAGCCCCAGCAGGAGCGTCACAGCCGCAAGGGTCACCAGCAGCGCTCCGGCATAGTCGATATGAGGTTTCCCTTTGGCAATCTCATGCGTATCCTGCCAGTAATGCCATACCAACCACGCCGAGAGAATGCCAAACGGCAGATTGATGTAGAACACGCTCGGCCAACCCACCTTGTCGACAAGGAATCCACCAAGCAGCGGCCCAACCACACTCGACACCCCCCACACCGCGCTGAACAAGGCCTGCACCCGGGCCCGCTCTTCAAAGCTGAACATGTCCCCAATCATCACCAGAGCCAGCGGCAACAAACCCGCAGCCCCCAACCCTTGCAAGCCGCGAAACACAATCAGCCAGATCATGCTCGGAGCCAGCGCACACAACAAACTGGCCAGCAGAAACATTCCCATCGACCAGGCATAGATCGAGCGCCGCCCCAAGATATCACTGAGTTTTCCAGCCACCGGAATGCCGGCACTCGATGCCAGAACATAAATGGAAAACGACCAGCCATAGATGCTCAGGCCACCCATTTCACCTACGATCGTCGGCATCGCAGTTGCGACGACGGTCGCCTCCATCGAACCCATAAACGAGCCGATCATCAAACCCAGCGTCACCAATCTTCGAGGTGAAGCCAGTAGCGATTGCAGTGCAGTCAAGACTCTAGGTTAGCCCTAAAACAGCAGTTTCAGCCCAAATTGCAATTGTCGGGCGTCGTTGGCTTGTGTCTGTACCTGACCGAATGCCCCCGAATTCACATCGGTATTGGGGTTGCCAAATCGAACGCGGTTCAGGGCATTGAAAGCTTCGGCACGGAATTGCAAACGGAAGTTCTCGTTCTTCTCACTCAGGCGAAACTGCTTGAACAACGACAGGTCGTAGTTCTGCACCCCATGGTTGGTCAGGTCAGGAACCAGCGTTCCAACATTGCCGAACGTGAAAGCTGCAGGTTGCGAGAAAACACTAGTGTCAAACCAGCGGCCCAGACGCGAATGAGCGTCGCCTTCGAGCTTCGGGCTCCGACCGTTATTGTTAGCCCGCGCTGCCTGAGTAAAGGCATTGATCGTATTGCGTGAGGAGATGCCCAGGGCATTGCCCGATTGCATGGCAACAATGCCGTTCACCTGCCAACCCCCGGCAATCAAGTCAGCCCACTTCGGCAGATCGGCACCAAACTTGCGACCGCGCCCCATCGGGATGTCATAGGTGCCGCTCCAGACCAGGCGATGCGGAATGTGCTGGCCGGTCACACTGCGCGCAATGCGAACGTTATAGCTGTCCTGAAAACTGTTTCCGTCATCGAGAGCCTTCGACCACGTGTAGCTGCCCTCGAAGGAAAGCCCGTGCGAGTAGCGCTTGGAGAACGTAGTCTGCAAGGAATTGTAATCAGAATTCGCCCCTTGGCTGAACAACGGATGCACGTCGAGAAACTGCGGATAAGGCCGTAAGAGCTGCGCCCGCGAAATGGTAGGGCTCTGGAAAAAGCCCTGATTGGAAACCCCAAAGAACGGGTTAGGCAGCGAATCATTCAACCGCGCCCCAAGGCTCAGGTGTTGGGTACCAAGCTGATTCAAGGTGAAACCGCCCTCCCCGCCCCGAGACAGTTGCCGGCTCCGGTTGCCCACATAAGCCGTCTCAAACAGAACGCGACCGGGCAACTCGTGCTGAATCGTAAAGTTGTACTGGATCGTGTAAGGTGTATTGGTGTTGCGAAGCGGCGCTTGCACCGTGCCGCCCGTCGCGGTCAACAAGCCGTCCTTGGCACCAGGAACCGGTGGGAAGCCTGTCGGGAACGGATTGCGCAGGCGATTGAAAGGCGTAAGCCCGTTGTCGACACTCGACACCCATTCGTTCTCAACACGAAATCCATAGGGCCCAACGGTACCCTGGCCGCCCAGTGTACTCGGTCCATAAATGATGCCCCAGGCTCCACGAACTACCGTCTTCCCCGTTGCCTGATAGGCAAAGCCAAGACGTGGCGCGATGTTGTTGTAATCCCCGTCATACTGCACTCTGGGATTCCCGTCTACCCCAACAAATTTCAAGCCACCAATAACGCCCGGCTGTCTCGCCGCCAACGGAGAACTCACCGTCTGGTCGAACCAGCTAAAGCGATCAAAGCGTTCCGTACGCGGCGTATCGTAGTCGTAGCGCAACCCAAGATTGAGCGTGAGCTTGCGGGTCAGCTTCCAGTCATCCTGGATGAAGTAGCCAAGGTAGAAGCTCTGGCTAGCCACGTTCTTCCAGTTCTGATAGAGATTGCCGCCAGAGCCGAAACCGAGCAGAAAACTGGCCAACCCGTAGCCTGCCGTAGCACTGGCGCTATTGGGGTTGGGCCCCTGAGTTTGAGCTGCTGCAAAACTGAAGCTTCCAGCTGCGCGGGCTTCCCATACATTGATGCGCAGCATGCGCCCCTCAAAGCCAGCCTTCAGAAAGTGCTTGCCGGCCTGCTTGGAAACATTGGCCACCATCGAATAGTTATTGAAACCACTCTGACGGTGATCGCCACCACCGATACCCACCTGACCACCGACACCAAAGGCAGGAAACATCTCCCGGTCAACCGCCGCATCAATGGCAGTCGGCAACCCCAGCGTGCTGGGCTTGAAACCCAACCCCTGGTTATCAAACAGAAACTTGTTACGCGCAAAGGCCCCGCGCACGTTCAAAACGGTCGTGGCATTGAGCGTATTGGTGTAATCCGTCACGATGTTCGTGCCCCAATCGTTGTTGTTGATCCGCCCTTCGGCTACCCCCGTCTCGCCAGGAAACAACTGGGGAGGCCCATCGAAGCTACGCCGATAGGAGTAGCGCGCAAACATGCGCTGCTTCTCGGTGAGATTGTGATCCACGCGCACATCGAAATTGTTGGTATCAACCGCCGCTGAACCAGTGTTGTAGAAATTATTGATCTGCGTCACTGCATTGCCTGGTTGATTGACCCCGGGGTAGTATCGCAGCGTGTTGCGAGCTACCGGGTCCCACCGATCTTGCGGAATGCGGTTGCCAGGGAAGGCATCACGAATAAAGCCCCCGGTACCATTAGGCCGCGTCGTCGACGGGTCAAAGATAGTAATCAGATTTCCATTAGCAACCCGCGTGTCGCTAAAGTCGCCATTACGTTGCAGACTGGTCGGCACCGTCCCAAGCCGTTCCCGGAACCCCCTCTGCCGCAAGCCCTCAAACGACGTCATGAAAAACGTCTTGTTCTTGCGAATCGGGCCCGAAAGTACGCCCCCAAACTGATTCCGCTTGAAGCTCGCGAGCGGTACGCCACGAGAATTGTTGACGAACGTGTTGGCATCCAGCACCGAATTGCGCAAAAAGTTATAAGCGCTGCCATGAAAGTCATTCGTGCCGCTCTTGTAGACGAGATTGAGAACACTGCCAATGCTGCGCCCATATTCGGCACTCATGTTGGAACCTTGTACTTTGTACTCCTGCACGGCATCAACACTAGGAAACACCGAGATCCCGTGAAAGCCGTTCACCGTTGGGAAAGCAGCCGAGCTACCGTCCACCAGGGTTTCCATCAAGCCCGTCCTGCCCCCATTCACCGAGTAGCTCACCGAATTATGCGCATTGCCCACACTGCCCGCCACCCCAGGCGTCAGGAACACAAGCGAATAGGCGTTACGTGTATTCAGCGGCAACTCGAGCAACCGTTTGTTGTCAACCACCTTGCCAAGCGCTGACGTCGAAGCCTCTACCACCTCAGCATCCGCACGCACCTGCACACTCTCAGCGACATCTCCCACCTGCAAACGAATGTTGACAGTGGCGCGCTGTTCCACCTGCAGCACAATGCCTTCCTGGCGATACTTCTTAAACCCTTTGGCTTCCGCCTCAACGGAATAGCTTCCGGCGAGAAGGAAGCGCACAAGGTAGTTCCCTGCTGCATCGGCAATGGCTTCGGTGCGGACGTTGGTGCCAACATTCACAATGCTGACTCGCGCACCAGCAACAGCCGCCCCACTCGCATCCTGCACAGACCCAAGAATATTACCCGTAGAAGTTTGTCCCAGAGCAAGCGCCGCACAGGCAAAGACCATCAAGAAAATTCGCAACATATCACTCAGACCGTATCAAACGGTCCATATCAAGTGAATGAATTTCGGTCTAAAAAATCAGGCCGGCAAATGCCAGAATGGACGCCGCAGCAGCAGCCCAAATACGGCGAATCGAATTGTCCTTCCCCCGCAACAGCCAGATTGCCGGCAACGCTTCGGCAACCGCTGCCACAACCAATTCCACCGCCAGCACAATCAGCGGTGCCGCCTGCACCAGTCGGATCACGCTAAAGATCCCAACCACGGCAACGGCCGCCAGCCAACCTCTTGAAGCCGATCTGACAGCCCCCTGCGCAAAAGCCTGCAGCGAGAAAGCCAGTGTGAAGGGGAAGTACATCCGCCGGTCCCCATTCCACAAATAGATTCCAACCCAGACCAGGCTGACAAGGCTCGCCAACAACACCTGTGACGGCTTCCGCCACGGCCATTGCAACGCCAGACTCAGCAATGCGAGCACGGCCCAGGGCCAGCCTCCCACCCATAGGCAAAGAGAGGCAACAGCTATCGATACCAGAAAGGAATAGATCAACTGAAAATTATAAGGGGAAATGAAGGAAAGAACGTTAAATGGTCGGGCCGGCGAGATTCGAACTCGCGGCCTCTTGCACCCCAAGCAAGCGCGCTACCAGGCTGCGCTACGGCCCGAACATACAACCTTTTAAGTATAGCCTACTTCTGCCGCTGTGCCATCAATTTACGAATCAATTCAATAGTCGGCTTGGGTGCCTCAAATTCAGCCTCTTCCAGGGCATTCCGTCCGAATCGATCCTTCACCATCGGGTCGGCTCCCCGGGCAATCAGATATTCCACCACATCATTCAACCCAAACCGGATCGCCGAATGCAGCGCCCCGCCATCCCCTTTACGTACCTCATTCACATCGACACCCGCCTCTACCAGATACTGCACCGGAGCCAGCTTTCGGGCAAACACCGCCAACATCACAGCATTCACGCCATCTGGATTCTTTTCATGCACATCAGCACCCAAACTCAACAACAACTTCATCATGTCGATGTTGCCTGTCTGCGCCGCACTCAGAAAAGGCGTTAAACCACCCAGCCGGAAAAAGCTCTGCCGCCCACCCGCCGCCGCTGTCTGGGCCTTCAGGTCTGCACCACGTCTCACCAGTTCTTTCACCAAAGCGAGCTTGCCCTGCTGCACAGCCTCATGCAACGGCGTACTGCCACTCTTGTCTTTGGCATTAACGTCCACCCCATAGTCGAGCATCAGCATCGCAGCCTTTTCGTGCCCCCGGCTCAAGGCAATTAAGAAGGGCGTCGCCCCGTCCGGGCTCGCCGCTTTGGTATTCGCCTTGGCGGCAATCAACGCCTTCATCGTGTCCACATCGCCAGCCTGCGCAGCAAACAGAATCGGCTGAAAACCCTTCTTCGAGACCGCATTGACAGCAGCCCCCCGCTCCAGCAACATCTTCACCATCTCTGCCTTACCCTCGGCAGCCGCCCACATCAGCGCCGTCTGCCCGGACCTCGACTCAACAACATCCGCCTTGGCCCCAGCCGCCAGCAATTGCTTCACCACCTCCACATTGCGACTCTGTATGCCCGCCATCAACGGAGTCTCCCCATTCCAGCGAGCCAAATTCGGATCTGCTTTCGCCGCAAGCAGCATGTTGACGATGGCTACATTCCCCAAGCCCGCTGCAATCCCCAAAGCCGTTTCCCCATTCTCATCCGCAACATTTACCTTTGCCCCTGTTCTCAAAAGAGCCGACACGATCTCGGCATCTTCACGGCTGGCTGCCCAGGATAATGCAGTAGACCCGTCCGGACGGGCATCATTGACACGGGCACCTGCCGCAATCAATGCCAATACCTTCTTCTGATCTCCTTTTTGCACGGCTTCAATCAGCCGCAGGTCGGCCACCGCAGCGCACAAAACGCTGCAAGTGCAACAAAACAGGAGAATTCGCATATGAAAGATGATAAATTAAATGGCAACGAGTTACCAGTTTTGATTCGGTACAGCCTAGTTTTCCTCTTTCTCACCAGTGCCGGTGCGCAAACCCATTCCGCCGAGTCGACCCAGCGTACTTTAAATCGCACCTGTTTCGGTTGCCACAACGACAAGCTCAAATCGGGCAGTCTATCCATTCAGGGCCTCAAGGCCGCAGACATTGCTTCTGCCACACCCGAATGGGAGAAAATCCTCCGCAAAGTACGTGGTGGCGAGATGCCCCCTCCCGCAGGCCCGAAGCTTGCCGACGATGCCAGGGCCTCTCTGGTAGCTCAGGTCGAAAAAGACCTCGACGCCAATTCCACTCGCCGGCCAGACCCCGGTACGCCCTCCATTCATCGGCTCAACCGCGCTGAATACTCGAATGCCATCCGCGATCTCCTCGCCCTCGATCTCGATCATTCCGCAACTCTCCCCACCGACGATTCCGGCTACGGCTTCGACAACATCGGCTCGGTCCTCACCACCTCGCCCATGCTGCTCGAAAAATACCTCAGCACCGCACGGCGCGTCGCCCGCACCGCCATCGGCACCGTCAAGCCAACCCCGGCCATCGAGCGTTACACACCTCGCTCCCGCGAAGCTCTCTCCACAGACTTTCTGCCTCTCAGCGTTCGCAACGGCCTGGCCATCAAACGCTACTTCCCCCTCGATGCCGAGTACTCCATCCTAGTCCGTATGCGCGGTGCGCCTGACCCCAATCTTCCGCTCCCACAACTCGACATTCGCGTCGACGGCGTCCGCTCCAAACTGCAGGAAGCCAACGTCGACCCAGCCGAAGAAAACCAGGCCACCCGCAACTTTGAGATCCGCGTGCCGCTCACAGCAGGAACCCACACCATTGCCGCTGGTCTCCTCGTCGAATCCTTAAAATCCGAAACCGGCATCCAGGCGCGTCGCGGCTTTGGGCCACCGCCTCAAGGCTTCAACCTCGGCGTGGAATACATCACCATCGGCGGCCCCTTCTTGCCCAAAGGCCCCGGTGATACCGCCAGCCGCAAACGCATTTTCACCTGCCAACCCACAACACCAGCCCAGGAACTACCCTGTGCCCGACAAATCCTGACGCCCATTGCCAGACGCGCCTACCGCCGACCTGTATTGCCGACAGAGATCACCCCCCTGCTGAAGATCTTCAGCGAAGGCCGCAAAGATTCCAAGTCCTTCGACGGCGGCATTGAAACCGCACTACGCGCCATTCTGGTCTCACCGAATTTCCTCTTCCGTCTGGAGCGCTCTCCAGCCGCTGTGGCCCCCGGCACCAACCACAAAATTTCAGATCTCGAACTGGCCTCCCGCCTGTCCTTCTTCTTGTGGTCCAGCATCCCCGATGACGAACTGTTGCGTCTGGGCGCAAGCAATCAACTACGCCCCGCCCTGGCCCGGCAAATCAAGCGAATGCTGGCTGACCCCAAGGCGAACGCCCTCGTAGATAACTTTGCAGGACAATGGCTGCAGTTGCGCAACATTGCCTCCTGGAGACCCGACCCCGACAAATTCCCTCAGTTTGATGAGTCCCTCCGCGCCTCCTTCCAGAAGGAAAGCGAACTCTTCATGGCTTATATCATTGAGCAGGATCGCAGTGTCCTCGATCTGATCAACGCCGACTACACCTTTCTCAATGATCGCCTCGCCCGCCACTACGGCATTCCGAATATCAAGGGCAGCTACTATCGCCGCGTGATGGTCAACCCGGAAGAACGCGGTGGCATCTTAAGCCAGGGCGGCATTCTCACGGTCACCTCCTATCCAACCCGAACTTCCCCAGTTCTGCGCGGCAAATGGGTACTCGAGAACGTACTCGGTTCACCGCCCCCGCCTCCACCTCCTGACATTCCCGATCTCGAAGACCACGCCGCCACTTCTCCCAAAGATCTGCGCGCTGCCCTCGAGAAACACCGCGCCAACCCGGCCTGCGCCAGTTGCCATTCCCGGCTCGATCCGCTCGGCTTTTCGCTTGAAAACTACGACGCCGTGGGTCGCTACCGCAAAACCGAAGGCGGCTCCAACATCGACGCCACTGGCGCATTACCAAATGGAAAAGTCCTCGACGGCCCCAAAGGCCTCAAGCAAGTTCTAATGAGTCGGCATGATGAATTCGTCGACTGCGTTGCCGAAAAGTTATTGATCTATGCTCTCGGTCGTGGCCTCGAAGCCTATGACCAGCCCAAGGTCCGCCAGGTCCGACGCCAGGCCGCTCAAAACGGCTACCGTTTCTCGGCGCTGGTGGAATCCATCGTAAATAGCGTACCCTTTCAAATGAGGAGAAAGCCCCTGTCATGATCGTTTCAAAGAAATCCCTCGCCCGCCGCACCTTCCTGAGAGGCTTTGGCACAGCCCTCGCTCTCCCCGTCTTTGACGCCATGACACCAGCCTTTGCCGCACCGGCCCGCAACGCTGGCGCAGCTCCAGTCCGCATGGCCTTCCTCTATGTCCCGAACGGCATCATCATGAAGGATTGGACTCCCGCCGCCGAAGGCCGCGGCTTTGAATTCTCCCGCACGCTCAAACCCATCGAAGCCTACCGCGATCACCTCAATGTCCTCACCGGCCTCGACCATCGCAACGGCGACGCCCTCGGTGATGGTGCTGGCGATCACGCCCGCGCCGGCGCCACCTGGCTCACCGGCGTCCACCCCCGCAAGACCGAAGGCATCAACATCCAGGCCGGTACCTCGCTCGACCAGATCGCAGCAAAACAACTCGGCTCCAGAACGATGGTCCCTTCCCTCGAGCTAGGCCTCGATGAGAACCGCATGGTCGGCGGCTGCGATTCTGGTTACAGCTGCGCCTACAGCAACACCCTCTGCTGGAGCTCACCCACCACACCGCTCCCCCTCGAAACCAACCCCCGGGCCGTCTTTGAGCGTCTCTTCGGCGATGGCGACACCACCGATCCTGCAGCACGAGCCACCCTCGCCAGACAGAACCGCAGCATCCTCGATTTCGTGAGTGCAGATGCCGCCAAACTCGGCCAAACCCTGGGCACCGAAGACCGCCGCAAGCTCACCGAATACCTCGATTCGATTCGCGAGATCGAACGCCGCATCCAGAAGGCCGAAGAGCGCAACGCCACCGGTGCCCCCATCCCTTCGATCGACCAACCCGCTGGCGTCCCACCCACCTTC
The DNA here is from genome assembly GCA_044340255.1 of Bryobacter sp. Taxonomy (GTDB): domain Bacteria; phylum Acidobacteriota; class Terriglobia; order Bryobacterales; family Bryobacteraceae; genus Bryobacter. Next base: position 35,549 of record JBIITX010000023.1, read on the forward strand.
GAAGAGCACATCAAGCTCATGTTCGATTTGATGACCATCGCCTTCCAGGCCGACATCACTCGCGTCATCACTCTCATGATCGGTCGCGAGGGAGGCAATCGAACCTATCGCTCCATCGGCGTCCCTGACGCCCACCACGGCCTCTCCCATCACTTCAACGATCCGGCCAAGATCGAGCGCCTGCAGAAGATCGACCAGCACCACGTTGAGATGTTCAGCCACTTCCTCGGCAAGCTGAATCAGACGCCCGACGGCGACGGCACCCTCCTCGATCACTCCATGGTTCTCTACGGCAGCAGCCTCTCCGACAGCAACAAGCACGAGCACTTCAATCTGCCTACGGTTCTAGCCGGCCATGGCGCAGGCCGCATCAAGGGAGGCCGCCACATCCGTTATCGCAAAGGCACTCCCATGACGAATCTCTACCTCAACATGCTCGACATCGTGGGCATCGAAGAGAATCAGTTCGGAGACTCCACCGGCCGCATCGAGCACCTCACCGAACTCTAGATTCTGAGCCCACCAAGATCCATGTACTCCTTTGATCGTCAGACGGTGCTTGTCTCCGGCGGCACCAGCGGCATTGGTGCTGCCATTGCAGAAGGCTTCCGCAACGCAGGGGCCACCGTTCATGCCCTGGGTCTCGAAACTGGCCTCAACGTCGCAGACCCCAAAACCATCGAAGCGGCTCTCAGCAACATCGATCAACTCGACATTCTAGTCAATGCCGCAGGCGTCATCCGTCGCCTCGAAGAGCATCAGCCTGAAACCTTCGCCCAGGTCATCGACATCAACCTCAACGGTGCCATGCGTCTGGCGACAGCCTGTCACGACAGGCTCCGCGCCTCCCGAGGCTCAGTCATCAACATTGCCTCCATGCTTAGCTTTTTCGGCTCTGGTCCAGCCCCAGCCTACAGCGCCAGCAAAGGCGGCCTCGCCCAACTCACCAAGAGCCTGGCCATCGCCTGGGCACCCGATCACATCCGCGTTAATGCCCTGGCCCCCGGCTGGATTGAAACCCCTCTCACTTCCCCGCTCCGTGAGGATGTTGCCAAAAGCGCCGCCATCCTCCGCCGCACTCCGATGGCCCGCTGGGGCCAACCCCAAGACCTCGTAGGCCCCGCCCTCTTCCTCGCTTCCCCGGCCGCAGCCTTCATCACAGGGGTCATCCTGCCCGTCGACGGCGGTTACCTGATATCGTAACCAGTATGCTGAATCCCCTCGAGATGGCCAAAGACATCGTGGTCAATTCGGTCCTGCCGGAAGATGAGCGCGTTTGGGTTCCACAGGCAGAGAACGTCTGGTTTCGGCCCCTCTGTCTATCCACCCGCCAGGGCTACTGGGTCAATCTTCTCCGCGTCCGCAAGTCCGGCATCCTCAGCCGCCACCGCCACCCCGCCCCGGTTCATGGCTTCGTCATTGAAGGCAAATGGCACTACCTCGAGCACGATTGGGTTGCCACCCAGGGCAGCTACGTTTTCGAGCCACCCGGAGAAACCCATACGCTGACCGTCCCCGCCGACGTCCCACAAATGATCACTCTCTTTCACATCACTGGAGCCATGATCTACGTCGACGAACAAGGCAAAGTCACTTCCTACGAAGACGTCTTCACCAAAATCGAGATGTGCCGCAAGCATTACATTGCCTGCGGCCTCGGTGCCGATTACATCAACCAGTTCATCCGCTAGAACTTCAAGCGCAATGCCACCTGCATCGTCCTTGGTCCGCCAATGGTCGAGGTGATTTGACCCATCGTGCCGAACCCGGCAGCAGGCAGCGACGCCGCGGGATTGCTGAATGTCGTCTGGTTGAACGCATTGAAGACTTCCCAGCGAGTTTCGACATTGAAGCCTTCCACTACAGCCGTAGTCTTACCAAGGGCAAAATCAAACTGTTGCTGCATCGGCCCACGCAGAATATTGCGTCCCGCATTACCCCACCGATCCTCTGAACTGGCAAACGCCGTAGGATCAAAGAACTGGTTCAGGCGGTCTTGCACTCTCCCCGTTTTAAGGGCGCTTTGAATCGTACGACCCGGCGCAAGATCTGTTCGTACTCGAGCAACCTGCGCCCAGTTAGCGTTGGCTGCAGCGGCACCGGTCACAGTAAACGGGCTACCACTTTGTAGCGTCGTCATACCGTTCAGTGCCCAGCCGCGAAGCAACCACTTCGCAGCAGCTGAGCTTTTGAACGGTTGCGGAAACTCATAAATGTAGGCCAGCGTAAACCGATGGGTCCGGTCGAAATCGGCAACCCCACGATTGTTGGCCATGTTGCGGGCGTCATGCTCCACGGTTCCACCATCGGTCGAGATGTTGTCAAGAGTCTTCGCCCAGGTGTAAGCCGACTGCACCAGCAGATTCCGCTGGAATCGACGACGGTAATTCACCTGCAGCCCATGGTAGGTGGACTGCCCATAGTTCGATCGCTTGCGGTAACCACTTTGCCGTCCCAGGCCAAGATACTCACTCGGCACAAAGAAATCTGGATTGATCAAAGCCCCGGTGCGAGTGCGGATATCGGTAAATCCATTCACTGGAGTCACCCGTGGGTCGATGGCCTGGGCCAGATTCAACCTCGCCATCAAACCCACTCCGCGCGTACCCACATACCGGACGTCAATCACGTTCCCCTTAAGCGGCTCATACTGCAAGTTGAAGGTCCATTGCTGCACATAGGGAGTTTGAATGAAAGGATCGATGAAGCTGAAGTTCTTCGCCGCAAACGGTTCCGTAGTGGGGAAAGGCGTATTGTCGAAACGACGCCAACTGGCTCCCCCATTAGCATCCCGGGCAATCGTCACGGGAAGCGGAATCGTGAACGGATTGATATTCAAACTGGGATAAGGATTCGCCATATCCGCCGGTGATGGCACGTTCTGATAAATGAAGAAGGGCGAGCTCAATTGCAGATCGCTCTTGAAAGATCCGGAGGGGCGCTCGTAGTAAATCCCGTAGCCACCTCGAACTACCAGCTTGGAGCTAAACCATGGCTGCCAGGCAAATCCAACACGAGGCGCAATGTTGTTGCGATCAGGAGCAAAGATCGTATTCCGAGGTGACTTGTGTACTTGCGACAGGTCCAGCTTTCCGACATAAGGCGACACCACCAGCCCCATCTGAATCGGATCAAAGCCTTGCTTGAAGATCAAATGCTTCTCGTTGATGTAGTAACCCGGTGCCACACCGGCCCTGCTGGCATCCTCACGGTTGAAGTAGGTGCCGATTCTCCCAGAGGTCTCATCGGGCCAACCAAATAGATCCCACCGCACGCCTACATTGATCGTCAGACCCTTGCGGACCCGCCAATCATCCTGCGCATAAAGCGAAACGTCGATCATGTTGAAGTCGCGTCTCGTATCGCCCTGGTCCAAATCCGAGCCGCCACCGGAAGCTCCATGACCAGTCATAAAAAATATCCAGTTATCATAGTCGAGATCGCCATTCGTCCGGGCCATGTACTCACCCTTCAGGTTCGTTCGGCGCAACTCTCCCCCAAATTGAAGCGTATGAGAACCCCGCACATGGGTCACCAGATCAGTCACGTAGAAGTTGCGCTGGCGGTCATAGAAATCCCAGGCATTGCCAATGCCCGCGCTCGACCTTTGGGTCACAATGTCGATAGTTGGCATCAGCGAAGCCAATCCACCGATGGCTTGCTCAATGGGATTAAAGATCCCCAGCGTGGAGTTAAAGATGTCCTTGTATCGCGATACTCGGGTGTTAAATAGTTCAAAGAATCCACCACGCAATTCATTCGTCCATCGCGAACCAAACGTATGCAGATGCGAGAGCGAAGCCGTATAACCAGGTGTTTGCCCCTGCGTCGGAGAGACCGAGGAATTCGCCCACGGGAAGGCTTCCTCAACAAACTGTTGGCTCTTGATATAGCTCAGACGCATCCGGTCATTACCGGCAAAGTTATGCTCCAGCGACAACGAACCCGACCAGGAATTAAAGAACGTCGGGAAGGCATTCACCTGCTCCCGTTCTCGTCCGAATGTGGTGCTTCCCGGCAGCAAACGATTGGCTGACGTCACGCTCGGCAATAGTAAATTTCCGTTCCGCTTGACGTTCAATACATTGATGGCAACCGGATGAATATCGGCTGCCGTCAATCGGCGAAACACAGGCTGCTGAGGGTTCGCCACGCTGGAGAAAAACTTCTGTTCCAGCCCGGCAACTTGTTCTGCGGGAAACCTTCGCACGGCGGTAAGGAAGTTCGCCGCAAAGGCCGGATTGTCCGCCGCTCCACTCTGTAGCCAGTTGTTCGCCACCAAAGCCATAGAGTCTCTCGTCCGCACATCGCCCAATCCATCCGGGCTTGCCGTCGTCGCAATGGCCCGCGTCGCATAGCCAGACACGAAATCCGTCCGTTGCATCGCCGCATAGAAAAACGTCTTGTTCTTCACAATCGGGCCACCCAGGCCGAAGTACGTCTCATTGCGGCGAAACTTGGGACGAAGTGTCCCAGCCCGGTTCAGGAAGAACTCATTAGCGTTGAACTGCTCATTCTGGAAAAAATGAGAAGCACTGCCATGAAACTGATTCCCACCGACGCGGGTAATCATCTGGATGTTCGCTCCGCCATTACGGCCTGAGGTTGCCGTATACAATGCCGTCTGCATCTCGACGGCCTCCAGCGCATCCAGCGGCACGGTGATGTTGTTGCCAAGACTGCCGCCGCCATTCATCATGTTTGTGGCATCGACACCATTGATCATCAACGAATTGTTCGTGGGCCGCGCACCATTCACAGAGGGGTTCAGGCTTTGCGTTCCATCATCGCCCTGAGCCCCGGGAGAAGTCGCAATATTCATGCCCTTCCCGGTACGATCCGGCAGCGGAGCGGCCACTCCAGCCTCACCCACAATCAAATGCGTATAGTTTCTCGACGACGTAGGAATCTGATCAATCTGCTTGCTCGAGATGGTGGTAGATTGCGTAGCGGTGTTCGGCTGCAGCGAACTGGCTGAGGCACTCACGTTCACACTTTCCGATACCGCGCTGGCTGCCAGTACAAAGTCGACTGTTTGTGACGCCCCAGACTCAATAGAAAACTTTCTGCTGGCCACACCAAATCCAGCCTGCTCCACAATCAACTCGACGTTCCCTGTCGGGGGCCGCAAAAACCGATAAGTGCCATCTTCTGAAGTGGTCGTCTTCAGACTGTTGTTCGTGGACTGCACCCGTAAAGTGACCTTGGCACCAGCCACTCGAGCTCCGCTCTGATCCTCCACCCGTCCTTCCACTCGATCCCCGGTTTGTCCCATCAGTACGGACACGCAAAGGAAAACAACATACAGTATGCGATTCATCACTAACACCTCGTGAGAAAGCGAACGATAACGAGAGAAGCTCTAGCCCCTCCTGTCGCCCTCCACACAAGTGTGCAGATCAAGCCCCATGCTGCTCAACCAAAACCGCTAGCCAGAATCGCTCAATTTCCAACCAAAATGACCGATCCCGCCTCCATCACCGCCTTCCGTTCCTGATACTCACTGGGCGAACATCCAATCCGTTGTCGAAACAACTTCCCAAACTGACTTTGCGAGGCAAAACCCAACTGATAGCAAACTTCCTTGAGCGTAAGCCGGTTGCGAATCAGAGTCTGAGCCCGGTAAATCAGAACCTGATTGTAGAAATCCAGCGGACTCTGCTGTGCCGAAGAAAGCAGCAACCGACGGAAGTTTGCCAAACTCATCCCAATCTCCTCACACATCTGCTCCACCCGGAATTCCTGTTTCCCGCAGCGATTCATATACTCCACAGCAGAGACAAAGTTTCGACGCGTCAACCATTGCCCTAACGAAAAGCGCCGTGGAACGATAGCACCCTGAGGCCATTTCCAAAGCAATTCCACCAGAAACTGCCCAAGGAAGCCATCGAGATAACTGCCAGATCCGGGACGCCCCGATTCCGTAGTTTTCAGAACACTTTGTACCTGCGCTACCAGATGCGGTGCATTCAATTTCCCGAGCAACAGGGCCCCCTCACCATCCCGCACCAGCCGTATCTCATGCAGCAGGCTCTGCATCAGCTTCACCCCAACAACAATCGTGATTCCTTCACACACCCCACCCACCGGCAGGTAATGACTGCCACGCATCAACCCCGGATTCCCAACAAGAATTTCTCCCGGCAGCAACGTCGTCCAGGCATTACTCTCCATCACTTCAATCCGACCCGCTTGGCAACACACAATGGCATATTCCGGCAACCGGCGCACAGGAAAAACGTGCTCCACACCATAGCGAAAATGTTGAATTCCTACATCCCGCGACCCTGCACTCACAAACGAGCTAAATCCGTATCCCTCCACCTCAGCCTCCACTTCTCTGTAACATCCACTCGATAGTAGAACTGATTTGTGAATTCTCCATGAACGGCCATAGCCCCTTCCGATAGAATCGGATTTCATGAAAACCCGACGCGGCCTGTTGATTGGCGCAGGCTACTTCAGTGACTTCCATCTCGACGCCTGGCAGCGCCTCGAAGGTGCCGAGATCGTTTGCATCTGCGATCTCGACGAAGCCAAAGCCCGTCTGGCTGCCAGCAAATACAACATCCCAAACATCTCGACCAACCCCTTCGAAGCACTCAACAACGAAGCAATCGATTTCGTCGACATCGCCACCCCTCCCCCTGGACGCCTCGAACTCGTAAAGCACGCCATCGCGCTCGGCCTGCCCATCATCTGCCAGAAGCCCCTCGCCGCAGACTTCGCCACGGCCCAACAAATCCTGGCTCTTGCCGCCAGTTCCCCGGCCCCCTTCATGGTTCACGAGAACTTTCGCTTCCAACCCTGGTACCGCGAAATCAAAAAGCTCCTGCAATCTGGCATCATCGGTCACAAACTTCACACGCTCACAATGCGCTCCCGCATGGGCGACGGCTGGGGCGAACAGGCCTACCTCGCCCGCCAGCCCTACTTCCGCACCATGCCTCGTCTTCTCGTGCACGAAACGGGCATCCACTTTGTCGACACGTTTCGCTACCTCGCCGGTGAGATCGTAGATTGCTCGGCCCAGTTGCGCCGCCTCAACCCTCTCATCGCAGGCGAAGATGCCGGCCGACTCACCTTTCGTTTCGAGAGCGGTGCCGAAGGCCTCTGGGATGCAAACCGCTACAACGAATCCTTGAGTGACGACTTCCGCTATACCTTCGGCGAGCTTCTCGTAGAATCCGATGGCGGCAGCATTTGGCTCGACTTCGACGGATCCATTCGCATCAAACAACTCGGCCAGCCCCCCATACTTCATCCCTACACTCCCGGGCGCCAGGGCTTCGGAGGCGATTGTGTCTACGCCTGCCAACAGCACTTTCTCGATGTATTGGACGGCAAAGCGATCTGCGAAACCTCTCCCGCCGAATACGAAAAATCCCTCCGCGTCGTCGAGGCCCTCTACGCATCAGCCAAGCCCCGGCAGCGTCGCATCGTCGATCTCAGTCTGCCGGTTTCCAACAATCTCCGTGGCATCACCATCACACCCGCCAAGACCATAGAGCAAGACGGCTGGAACGCCACCACCCTCACTCTCTACTCCCACGCCGGCACCCATATGGACGCCCCCAAACACTTTCTCCCCAACGGAGCCTCCCTCGATCAACAAAGCCTTGCGGCTTGCTGCGGCCCAGCAAGAATCATTCATCTTGCCCCAGTACAACCCCGCCAGCTTCTCACCATAGAAGACGTCATCTCCCGCATTGGCACCGTCCATCCCGGTGACCGCCTGCTCTTTCGCACCGACTGGCACCATCGCGTCGGCACCAGTGCTTACCGCGACGAACTCCCCCGAATCTCCCTGACCCTTGCCCAGTGGCTAGTCGCATCCCAGGTCGCCCTCATCGGTGTCGAACCTCCATCCGTAGCCGACGTCAACAACATGGAAGAACTCACTGCCGTGCATCAAACGCTCTTCCGTGGCGGTGTCGTCATCGTTGAAGGTCTGGCCCATCTCGATCAACTCACCCAATCAGAAGTCGAATTCATCGCGCTCCCTCTCAACATCCTCGACGGCGACGGCTGCCCAGTAAGGGCCATCGCCATGGAGTACGCCCCATGATGCTCGGTTGCATCGCCGACGACTACACGGGCGCGACAGACCTCTCCTCGATGCTGGTGCGGGCCGGCTTGCGTGTGATCCAAACCTTCGGCACCAACACCAACGCTGACTTGTCGCAGGCCGATGCCGTAGTCGTCTCTCTCAAGTCACGCTCCATCCCGGCCCCTGAAGCGGTAGCGCAGTCGCTCCACGCCTTGCACTTTCTGGAGTCCCTGGGAGCCACCCGCTTCTTCTTCAAATACTGTTCCACCTTTGATTCCACCCCTCAGGGCAACATCGGCCCCGTAGCCGAAGCCCTCGCCGACGCACTCGACGTCAAACAAGTCTGGTTCTGCCCCGCCTTCCCTGAAAACGGCCGCACCGTCTACTGCGGCCATCTGTTTGTGAACCGGCTTCCTCTCCATGAAAGCGGCATGAAAGATCACCCGCTGAATCCCATGCGCGACAGCAGCCTGGTACGAGTGCTTGCCGCGCAAACCAAATCCCCGGTGAGCTTCCTCGCCCTCGACGACCTTCGAACAGGCATCCTCAGTCCAACACCCAATACACACCACTACATCATCGACTCCATCTCTGATACTGACCTCCAACAGGTAGCAAAGCTCGCCAGCCAGCAACGCCTGCTCACCGGAGGCTCGGCCATCGCCCGCTACTGGGCACCACTATTGATGGATTCTTCGGCAAGATCTAATCAAGCCATCCCTCCAAGACCGCCAGCCACACAAGCCGTGATCCTGGCCGGAAGCTGCTCCCTGGCAACCCGCCGCCAAATCCACACCTTTGCCGCAACCAGGCCACACCAGCACTTGGATGTCATCGCCGCAGCAAACAACTTCGACCACACCGTCGAAACTTCCGTGCAGTGGTGTCTCGATCACTCCCCCTCCCCGGTGCTACTGAGCTCCAGCTCCAGCATCGAAGCAACAGTGCAGGCGCTCGGAGAATCCTGCGCCGCTCAGCTCACCGAGTCACTCTTCGCCGCCATCGTACAGCGCCTGGCAACCCGAGGCGTCAATCGAATCATTGTGGCCGGCGGCGAAACCTCCGGCGCAGTCATCAACGCCCTCCACATCGACGCCATTCAAATCGGCGAAGAAATCTCCCCCGGCATACCCTGCGTCCACACCCTACACCCTCCCTACATTTCGCTTGCTCTGAAATCTGGCAATTTCGGAAGCGAAACTTTCTTTCTCGACGCCATCGAGAAACTGGCATGATCAAGAGTGAAAATGCAAACGGAACGCGAACTCCGCCAACAAATGGCCCTTCACGGCAAGTCCCTTTATGATCGTGGCCTGACGCCAGGGAGTTCCGGCAACATCAGCGTTCGACTTCCTGACGGAATGCTCATCACCCCAACAAACTCCTGCCTCGGCCGCCTCGACCCTGATGAGATTTCCCGCCTCGACTCAAGCGGCAATCTCCTCTCCGGCAAGCCCCCTTCCAAAGAACTCTTCCTGCATCTGGCCTACTACAATTCCCGCTCCAAAGAGTCAGCCGTTGTCCACCTTCATTCCACCTGGTCTGTCGCCGTCAGTTGTCTCGCCGACATCGACCCCGACAACGTTCTGCCTGCAATCACGGCCTACTATGTGATGCGCGTCGGCAAGTTGCCCCTCATCCCCTACTTCGCACCAGGAGACAAGAATCTCGCCGCCGCCGTAGCTTCCGCCGCCAACGCAGCAAAGGGTGTTCTGCTAGCCAATCATGGCCCGGTTGTTGGTGGCAGCGATTTAGACTCCGCCGTCTACGCTGCCGAAGAACTGGAAGAGACCGCCAAGCTCCATATGATCTTGCGGTCTCTTCCAACACGGTTTTTAACAACTTCACAACAAGAAGAGCTGCACCGGCTCTTCCCTTCCTAGCGCAACGCGAACCGGACTTCGATTTGCGTCGCCACAGCCACGGCATTCCCGGCAAGCATCGTGGGCTCATACCTCCACTGCTTGACGGCATCCACGGCAGCCGGCACCAGCAGCGGATGCCCGGAGATCGCTTGCAGATTCTGAATGCTGCCATCCTTGGCAATCATGGCGTTAAACTTCACCATGCCTTGAATCCGCGTCTGCTTCGCCGTCTGAGGGTAAAGCGGTTGGACCTGCTTGATCAATCGTGCACTTTGCATATTGACGCCAGACTCGAGAGAGTTCTCCGCTGCCATGGTGGTAGCAGTGAATAAAACCAGCGTCAATGCGGCGCCAGCAATGGTATTGATGATGTGTTTCATGATGATCAAGCGCTCCTTGTTTTCTTGAGGCATCTCGTTTTCGCCCCCCATTTGGATTAACAAGATCCACAGCGAAAACACATCATCTTTTTTCACATTTTTTACTCTAAGCCTGAGGCAAACACCTCCGTAACTTGCCAAAAGCCAAAACGACGATTGCACTCCCGGCAGCAAACCAGGTAGACGGTTCGGGCACGGCATCGCCGTTGGATCTCTCAGGCCCGTACTCGACAAAGTAACCAAGAGCCCCATTCTGACCGTTGTACACGAACCATTTCCCATTCGAGGAATTCAATGGATCTGCAATGTTGTACATCGCCAACTGGTTGACAACTCCAACTTCATTCCCTTGCCCCGAAACGAAGTTTGTATAACTCAAAGCCTCGCCTGCCTCTGGGCCGCCCACCCAGCGGAAGGTCCCATCGGTCGCTTCATCCGTGGCACCAAAATAAGTGGAAGTGGTATTACCGAAGCCGTAAAGCAAGGTGAACGATGTACTCAAAAACTGATTTTCCGCAGCAGAAGTGATGGTTGCAAGATATCCATTGAGGCCAAGATGGGAGCGAGCCTCAGCTCCTGCTTTGGCTTGACCAAAATTCACACCTTGGAATATTGAGGGTGCCGAGACATATTCGTAATAATTGCCATTGCCGCCAGAAGCTACGGTCCACTGGATAATTGCCGCTGGAACAAGGGCTGGAAGGCTCAAGTTGCACAGCAACAGGAACCAGATCGATTTGCGTTTCATAATGATCCTCCGAATGAAATGGGACTTCACTGGAGATCGCGATGCTTGCGATGAATTCGCGTCAACTATTCTTGGCCGGAAAGTACCATGAGACGATTTCTTCGAGGGGACGGATTCGGCAATAGCTTGCCATAAACATCCAATGCTTCACGCGCTAATACTGCCGCCCGCGCGGGCTCAGTTTTCGCCAGGCAATCCGCCGTGAAAAACAATCGATTCCCACGCCAGTCGTTCGGGATCTTGCCCCCGGTCAGTCGGTCTACGGTTTCATAAGTCTGCAGGGCCAATGCGCATTCCCCGCACCGGGCAAAGACCTCGGCAGCATCAGCATGCAGCATCCAGGCAGCCGCACCTGCTTCCCCTGCCCTGCTTACGGCTTTCGTGGCAATGCTCTTCGCTTCGCCAAATTGCTTGAGTTCGGCAAGGATACCAGCCTTAAGCAATGGCAAGCGCAGGGCTTCAAATCGATTCACACGCCCCGGGGCCAACTGGATCGCCTCGGCAATCGAGTTCCCGGCCGCAGCAAGATCTCCGCCCCGGCGCTGCACCTGCGAGCGCATTCGCAACAGCGCAACCTGAAAGTAACTCCCATCCGGATGGGACTTCGCTGCCTGAAACCCTTTTTCAATCGACGCCAGTGCCTCCGCATTGCGCCCCAGCCGCGATTGTTCCATGGCCTGCACATTGTAGATCGCAGCTTGAGTAACCGGTGCAACCCCTGGGATCGCTGCCGCCTCCCCCAGCCGTTGAAGAGCCGCCTCAGGTCGAGCTTCACAGCGTGACTCAGCATTCGCCCTCGCCAGCAGAAAGGCGGCGATGGCAGAAGCTTCCATCTCACGCCGAGCCGTCACAAACAAAGAGTCTGCCTGTCGAAATCCATCCACAGCTTCCGCACAACGACCGAGTCGAATCAAAATCTCCGACCGGCTTTGCCGGGCCAGCACTCGGGCTACCACGTCCTGACTCGCCTCCGCCCGACGTTGGGCTCTCTCCGCCACACCAAGTGCCTGCTGATCCCGCCCTGCCTCCCGCAGCAGGTAGGCAAAGGAACTCTGCAATCGGGCCGCAACATCATCGGAAGGAGAAAATCCGCTCTCAATCCTGGCATCGGCTCGCTCTACCATTTCCACCACAGTCAGATTTGGGTTGGCAACCTGCGCGGCTGCCGACGATTCGATCATTGCCGTCAGAAATCTGGCTGTCTCACGAGCACGGTTGGATGCTTCAACCCGTTTTGACTGTTGATACAGCGCATACCCGACAAAGCCCAAAAGTGCCATGACCAGCGTCGCCACAATCGAAACACCTCCCCGATTGCGCGCCACAAACCGCGATGCGTGATACGTCAACGTGGGTCGCCGGGCCCTGACCGGGCGCTGATCCAGATAAGCCTTCAGATCCTCGGCAAACTCGCTGGCGCTCAAGTAACGGTGTTTGGCTTCCGGCTCCATCGCTTTTCGCAAGACAGCATCGAGGTCTGCATCAATACCGGTCGCCGGAATCGTCGCCCCTCCCGAGGCTCTTTCGGCCAGGGCAGCAAGCGAAGACCGCCTACGCTCCGAAGTCTGCCCAACCAGAAGTTCGTGCAACGTCATTGCCATGCTGAAAATGTCTGACGCCGTAGAGACGGCATCCCCACGTAGTTGTTCAGGGCTGGCATAACGGGGAGTCATCAGTCGGGTCCGCGTCGAATCAGCAAGGTCATCCAGCAGTTTCGCCGTACCGAAATCAACCACTTTCAATCTTCCCTGTCGGTCCACCAGTAAATTGGAGGGCTTCAGGTCTAGATGCACGATCAGACTTTGATGGGCAACCTGCAAAGCCTCAAGGGCATCCAGGACCAGCTGGATACGCGTTCGGTGATCTGCACGGATCCGTTGACAGTACTGGTCGATCGGTTCTCCATGAATCCACTCCATCGCCAGGTACGGTCGACCCTTGTCATCCTGGCCAGCATCCAGAAAGCGGCAGATGGAGGGATGATTCAGGGAGGACAAAATCCGCTTCTCTCGATCAAATCGCTGCAAATCTGTGGCATCAACCAGGTGGTCCAGCAACACCTTGACCGCAACGGATTGCAGGGTTCCTCCTGCTTCTCGAGAGGCAAGGTAAACAACACTTCGTCCACCAACCCCTAATCTCCTCTCGATCCGGTATTGTCCAATCCGAGTCGGAATAGCAAAGGGAGTTGCCTCGGCCGCCACGCTTCGTGCATCAGCTTCCGCTCTCAGTGCAGCCAGCATTTCCAGCACTTCCAGTCGAATCCCGCCGTCAGCCTCGTTGCTTTCCAGCCATTTCAATTGCGAATCAGAAGGAATGGCTTCGATAGCCTCAAGCAGGCTTTGGATTCGTTTCCAGCGGGGGTCAAAAGTCATGAAGACGGGCCTTTAATCAATATGCGACAAACCCGAACGTTTCGCGTCACATGGTAGGATTTCGAGAAAAGATGGACCCAGATATCACCGGCGCATTGGAACAGTGGGCTGCTGGCGATGCCGCAGCCCTCGACCGCATTGCCCCAGCAGTTTATCCCAAGCTGAGAGAATTGGCTCGTGCCTTTTTCATGCAGGAGAAGTCGGCCCATACCTGGCAGCCCACAGCCCTGGTCAACGAACTCTTTCTCAAGTTAATTGCACAACGCGAGCCGCGCTTTCAAAACCGCATGCATTTCTACAATGCCTGCGCCCGCTTGATGCGCCTTGCGCTGATCGACCATGCCCGTGGCGTTAGACGCGAAAAACGCGGAGGCTCACAAACCTTCGTGCCTCTTCATGAAGACTTGGCTTGGTTCAACGCGGTGGGAGAAGAGGCTTTGGATCTCGAAGATTCCATGCGCGAACTGGCAGCCCTGGATTCCCAGCAGGCAGAGCTGTTTGAAACCCGCTACCTTCTCGGCTGCAGCGTAGAGGAAACCGCCGAAATCTTCGAGCTTTCAAAGTCAACGGTAGATCGCAAAATACGCGTAGCAAGAGCGTGGCTCTATCGGCGTCTCACCCGTTCCGCCGACCAGCAACCGGAGTAATTGCCTCACCGCTTCAAACAAGGGTACGGGCTGCCTTCAGGGCAAAACGAGGCTGATAGCTGCCCTCCGTCAGCGCAACCGTCTCTACCCAAAGCTGACGCAAACGATCCAAAGACTCGCAAAGTTCACCCGCACTCCGCCCCGGTTGCGCAAGGATCTCGCCAAGTCGCGCCACAAAGTCCCCCGGAGCGATAGCAAACTGACCCACAATCCGATTGACATGCTTATCGTTCAAGAAGTATTCCTCATTCAGCGCAAAGAGGGCCTGAACCAGAAACTGTGCCACCCGACTCATGCATCCCGCCGCATTGTAAGTGTCGCCGGCTTGGGCAAACCCCTCACAAGACCAGATGCTGAACTCTCCTCCCCACAAACTCTCCCTCGTGATGCTATCTTTCAAAGGCTTAGGATACGCCGACACCCTCTGTTTGAGCTTGGCGATCTCCCCGTCTGGATCGTAAAGCGGAATGCAATAATGCGTTTCACCAAAATAGATTACGCTCCGGAAACCAAACGGAGGCTGCTGGTCATAATCATGCCGACACACCCCAAGACACCCCTCCGCAAGAACTGCCTCCACCTGATCCAGATTTCGGTAAACGAGGTCGACTTTCGTTACCGGAGTTTGAATCCATGCTCCACCATTCACCCAGGGTCCCCAGCCGTATAAATCCGTCACAGCAGGCGTTGTACCCGAAGTACAGATCGCCTCAGCAACACTGCGCACTTCAGCCACCGAAAACGGCGCAGCCGCCCTGTAGTAGACTCCAATATCGATATCGGATGATGAACCGGCGACACCGCGAGCATAAGATCCACCCAACACAATCGCAACCACGTTGGATACATCTTTTAGGGCTTTCACCGCAGAACGAAGAATCTCTTCCTTCTCCTGCGGTATCGAGATAGCTTCCAAAAACATCCTTCGAAATATAACAGCTAGTGACAGCTAAAACCGTCAGAGGGAATGATGCCAGAACAGAATGCGAACAGAGCGAAAAAAAGAGGATTCGAACCTCAGGTCTCTTAGCTCATTCTCATCGAGTCATGAGGTCAATGAACTCGCCACGAGTGAGCGGCCGAGCCGGGATCTTCGCTCGTTCCTCGGCAGTCATCCGGTTCAGCCACCGATTCCGGAGTTCTGGGTCGAGCAGCGTGTCCGCCCGCAAAGCATGATGCGGAAACGGCCAGGTGTACTGCAAACCATAGCGCTTCTGGAGCGAACCGAAAGGCTCTGGATGCACTTCGGCGATATCGTGAAGAAAACCGCGCAGCCCCAGTTTTTGAACGCGATCAAATCGCGCAGATCCAGGCTCGATATCAGAAGTGTAGATGATAGCGGCGCGATCCCGCAGCAGCAATTGTTGAATCTCGACTGCGGGGACCTTAGCCATCGGGACGTTCTTCGCGATAGCCAGATGAATCGCCAGTCCCGCCGCGTGTCCCAGCGCTGTCCAGGTGGGCTCCAGACGCAACGCAGAGAAACCGATGTGCGAGGCAGAAACTGCTACAGGCACAACCAGATTGTTCACCCGCTTCGGAACAATCGTGCCATAAGGCACCTGAAACGGAGCCGTGAAATGATTGAAGTCGCCGTCGGCCACGTTTGGATGCAGCACCCCTGCTTTGCTGTGCCCGTGCGAGTTGAGAGCATAATCTCCAATAGCGATTGAGTCTCCATGGAGCGGTGCTCGTACGCCAACATGCGGTTGGGTGTCGTGCTCGGTGAACGTGAACTCCCCTTCAATCCTCCGCGCCTCCCGCACATACAGATCCGTAGCAAAATGGCCGTTCTCTATGAACTCATCCTTGGCAAAGCCCCACTCGCGCGCTCCAGCGCGAATAGGTTCCGGCAGAGCTTCGTCGTTCTGCAGAAACCATAACAGACCCAGCGCATAGCTTTTGTGCCTTTGGTAGATCCGCTCCCGGTCAGCGACACTTCCTTCCGGCCACCCGTTGGTCTCGCCCGGTAAAGCAAGCCGCAACGGCGACCCCTTGATGTCATTGATATCGGCCTTGCGATTGACCAATGCCTGGATCCGCAACACTCCATCATGGCCTTCCGTGAAGGCGCTCTTCAGCTGACCACTCTGGAAGTGTTCAACCACGCCAGCGTACTCTTCTCTGCGGTAGTCCGATGGCTTGGGCACCGGCACACGCAGCGCCGGATCTGTGGTCATCAGAATGCGAAAGTTGTAGCACTGCACTGCGCGATCCGCTTCGCCAGTCGAACCCGGCAGAACCACGCCGCCCTTGACAAACAACCGGCCGGCAAAGCGCTCACCGTATTGCTTGGACGATTCTCGGCCCACTCGATAAGGCACTCCCGCAGCTGCCGCCAGGTCGCCTTCATAGGTAGCATCCACTGCGGCTCGGATCATGATGCGCTTTCCGCCTCCACCGCGCAGCGCCTCAATGCGACTTTGTCCACCGCGTTCGCCCTGCATCTCGACACTATCCAGCCTCCAATTCGTGTGGACAGTCAAACGCTTCTCAGCGGCCAGCATGCGTTGTAAAACCATGCTTGAGACCTTGGGCTCAGCGAGAGCACCAAAGAAGCAATCCTTCACCTGCTGGGAATCCTTGCCGTACGTCTTCACGTAATGGTCAAGCACGGCGTTCATGTATTCTCGAAAGAATCCCGTTAACGCCTCTTGCGTCCGAAAGTCCGTGTAGGAAAGTCCACCGGTGAGCATCCCGCCAATACGCGGTGATGGCTCCAGCAGCACGGTCTCGTGGCCAGCACGCGCGGCCGTAATCGCCGCCGCAATCCCGGCTGGCGTTGCGCCATAAACAGCCACCTCCTGCGCAGCGGCCACACGAATGAAGAATAGTAGCGATATCCAGAGTCGAGTCATTTTTTACCCACTAGTATTCCAGCATCATATTTCTTTGCTGGGTCCCATGGAGGAAGGTTGACCACTTGCCGGGCAGTAGCCGCTTTACTTCGAGCGGCAACAGGGTCCTTGGACATAGCAAGGACGGTCGGGACGATCTGGTCCACGAGAAAGGCCTTGGCTGCAGTGTCCCTGCGCAAAGCTGTCGCAAAGCTGTTCCGAAGGCCACGTCAGGACCCATGTCCAAGATGGGACTTGAGGAGTTAAGGCTTTTATAGGGGGAAAAAAGATAAGGCTGGGAATCGGCCGGAAGGCCCAGGAAAAGAAATGGCTCCCCGGGTAGGATTCGAACCTACAACCCTTCGGTTAACAGCCGAATGCTCTACCATTGAGCTACCGAGGAACAACGTTTCGACCCTCTTATTACACCAGAATCACTTCATGGTCGTCAAGAGAATCTGCCTATTCGTGAACTCGCATTTCTTCAACCTCTAGTGCATCACTCATAACCCACAAAAACTCCCCAGGGGCCACAGCCTCAAGCAGGCTCCACCCAGCCGCAAAGTCAGCAGCGGGCCAAACATCCCCAAACATCAAAGGCTATCGCGTCAGATTCAAATCCGTTCGGGTCTCCCGCATCCGGCGCGCCTTCATATCGCCCAAAAACTTCTCTCTCACCGACACATTCAGGTCCAGTTCGGCATAGGCAACAGACCCATTCGACGCCGCCTCACTCAACCGATCCCCCAACACATTTTGCACGTACGTCGGATGATCATATCCACTCGACACCAACACAAACCGGCCCTCAATACTCCGTGCCTTAGCCAGCCACTCGTTCCCACCCCAAATCGGCATGGCCACCACTTCCGCCCCCTGCAACGCCAACTCCTTCGCTGGCTCGGCAAAAAACACGTCGTAGCAAATCATAATGCCCAACTTGCCAAAGTCCGTCTGAAACACGTTCATCCGGTCCCCCGGTGCCAACCCTCGCTCAATTTCTTCACGGGGCAACATCACCTTGCGATACTTGCCAGCCAGCTTCCCTTCCCGATCCAGCAATATGGCAGTGTTGTAAATAAAATCTCCGTCCCGCTCATAAATCCCAGCCACCACATAAGACTTCTTCTCCCGCGCCAATTCCCCCAGAATCCGAGCCGTATACCCATCTGCCGCTTCCGCAACCTCGTGATACTTCTTCACACTCCCCACCACCGTCACGCCCTCGCCAAACACAATCAAGTCCACCGGCTTGCTCAGCCCTGCCCGCGCCACCTCCACCAGCTTCTTCACATTCGCTTCGCCGCCCTCCACCTGCGACGGCCGATAGTTCACACTCGACAATCGCACCAGCCGCTCCGACGGAGCCTCGGTCAATTCAAGCGCCGGGTTGCGAAACACTACGGCCCCCTGCTCGGCGTCATAAAGCCACAACTGCAATTCGGCAAACTTCGCCCCCGCCGGCGCCTTCACCTCTTCCCAGACACGCGTCCAGGGGCCTGCCTTTTCCTCCCGCCACGCATACTCGGTATCCCCAATGCGGTCCCATTTGCTGTCCTTCCACTCAAGCCTCACCAGCACCTGATTCCGCGGCTTGCGCAAACCCTCTACCTGATACTCGGCCTCAAAACGAAACCAGAGTCCCGGCTGAATCCCCTTCACCGACTTTACCCACCCCCCAAAAGCAGCAGGATTCGCCGACGCCGTCAGAATCAAACTTCCATCTGCCAGCTTGATTCCCGCAGGCTTTTGTTCGAGTCGCGGGCTCCAAATCTGCCATTCTTCCCGGTTGCCATTATCCTCATGGGCCTGACAAAGAATCACGCTTCCGATCAAAGCGATCCAAAGAATCCATCGATGCTTGACACTTCGTTGCCCCATCGCTACCTCCAACAAGCTAAATTAATAATTAGATCCCCTCAGCAATGATTACCATGAAGCCAGAGATTCACGTCGACGTCAACGCACAAGAAACATCCGAGTGGCTGGAAGCCCTCGATCAAGTCGTCGACTTTACAGGTCCGGAGCGCGCAAGCGAACTGCTACAACTCCTGATGAACCGTGCCGCAGCCTTGGGCGTTACCGCCCACATGCGCTCGAACACACCCTATGTAAACACGATTCCCGCCTGGGAAGAAGTCCCCTATCCGGGCGACCTCGAAATCGAGCGCCGCATTAAGGCCTATGTGCGCTGGAATGCCATGGCTATGGTAGCCCGCGCCAACAAGTATGATGACGGCATCGGTGGCCACATTTCCACCTTCGCTTCCCTCGCCACTATCTCTGAAGTCGGCTTCAACCACTTCTTCCGGGGCTCCCTGACAGCAGCCGACGGTTCTACCCAAAATGGCGACTTCGTCTACTACCAGGGCCACGCCTCTCCCGGCGTTTATTCCCGCGCCTACCTCGAAGGCCGCCTGACCGACCAGCACCTGGTCAACTTCCGCCACGAACTCCGCGACCACCCCGGCCTCTCCAGCTACCCCCACCCCAAGTTGATGCCAGACTTCTGGCAGTTCCCCACGGTTTCGATGGGCCTCGGCCCCATCAACTCCATCTACCACGCCCGCTTCCTGCGTTACCTCGAAAATCGTGGCCTCATCCCCGTCACCGACCGTAAGGTCATCATGATCGGTGGCGACGGCGAAACGGATGAGCCTGAATCGCTCGGAGCGCTCACCTTGGCTTCCCGCGAAAAGCTCGACAACCTCATCTTCATCATCAACTGCAACCTGCAGCGCCTCGACGGTCCAGTCCGCGGCAATGGTTCCATCATCCAGGAACTCGAAGGTGCCTTCCGTGGCGCTGGCTGGAACACCATCAAGTGCCTCTGGGGTTCCAACTGGGATCCCCTCTTTGCCAAAGACAAGACCGGCATCCTCATCAAGCGTATGGCCGAATGCGTCGACGGCGAATACCAGAACTTCAAGGTCAAGGGCCCTGCCTACGCCCGCAGCGAATTCTTCGGCAAATATCCCGAACTGGCTGAGCTCGTGGCCGACATGAGCGATGAACAGATTGCCAGCCTCAAGCGCGGTGGCCATGATCCCGTGAAGGTCTACAACGCCCTCAAGCGCGCCTACGAACATCGTGGCGGCCCCACCGTCATCCTCATGAAGTCCATTAAGGGCTACGGCATGGGTGAAGCCGGCGAAGGCAAGAACGTTGCTCACAACACCAAGAAGCTCAACGAGAGCGAACTCGAATACGTTCGCAAACGCTTCAACATCCCCATCCCCGCCGAAGCCGTCATGACGGCCAGCTTCTACAAGCCCGAAGAAAACTCTCCCGAAGCCCAGTACATGCGCAAGCAGCGCGAAGCCATGGGTGGTCCCATTCCTGCCCGCAACGAGGGCAACTGGACGCTCACCGCTCCCGACATGAGCGCCTTCTCAGAATCGATCGACGGCTCCGGTGGCCGCCCTGCCTCCACCACCGCCGCCTTTGTCGGCATTCTCAAGAGCATCCTCAAAGACAAATCCATCGCCAAGTACATCGTGCCCATCGTCCCCGATGAAGCCCGCACCTTCGGCATGGAATCGCTCTTCCGCCAGGTAGGCATCTACGCCAGCCAGGGCCAGCTTTATAAACCCGTCGACAGCGACATGTTCCTCTACTACAAGGAATCCCGCGACGGTCAGATCCTCGAAGAAGGCATCACCGAAGCAGGCTCCATGGCCAGCTTCACGGCAGCAGGTACGGCTTATGCCAACCTCAACACGCCGATGATCCCCTTCTACATCTACTATTCGATGTTCGGCTTCCAGCGCGTAGGCGATCAGGTTTGGGCATTCGCCGATTCGCGCGGCAAGGGCTTCATGATCGGCGGCACCGCCGGTCGCACCACCCTCAACGGCGAAGGCTTGCAACACCAGGACGGCCACACTCATGTTCTGTTCAGCGTCGTTCCTACCTGCCAGTGCTACGATCCCGCCTATGCCTACGAATTCGCAGTCATCGTGCAGGACGGTATCCGTCGCATGTACGAAAACCGCGAGAACATCTTCTACTACATCACGGCCTACAACGAAAACTACCCGCAGCCGGCCATGCCCACCGACATCCCCGATCTCGAAAACGGCATCCGTCGCGGCATCTACAAATTGAAGAAGTCTTCGATTGGCGAAGCCGCCGTACAGCTCTGGGGTTCGGGCCCCATGCTCAACGAAGCCTTGCGCGCCCAGCAAATCCTTGCTGAGAAGTTCAACATCCCTGCCGACGTCTGGTCGGTCACCAGCTACGTCAACTTGCGCCGCAACGCCATTGAGACCGAACGCTGGAACCGCCTCCACCCTGACCAGTCTCCACGCCGTACGCTCGTCCAGGAAGTCCTCGACGGCTCAAACGGCCCCATCATCGCCTCCAGTGAGTACATGAAGGTCCTCGCCGACCAGCTCGCTCCCTGGCTCGATGGCCGCCTCGTTGCCCTCGGCACCGATGGCTTCGGTCGCTCTGAGAATCGCGAATACCTCCGCCGCTTCTTCGAGATTGATGCCGAATCAATTGTCGCCGCAGCGCTCTCCAAGCTGGCCCGAGAAGGTAAAATGGATGCTCATGCTGCCGCACAAGCAATCCGCGATCTGGGCCTCAACCCGGAAGCCCCGAACCCAGCTACTGTATAGCTTTTTTTTTGCGATTTCCGCCTTCGGCGCCGACACCGCGCTCGATCGCTACGTAAAGATTCCAGACCCCTCCTACAAATGGAACGCCGTTGGCAGCATCACTGCCAGCGGCGTTTCTGTTACCACCATCGACATGACCAGCCAAACCTGGCGCAGCGAGAAAGACGTCGACAAGCCGGTCTGGAAGCACTTCATCAATATCTATAAGCCCGCCAATGCCAAACCTGGCATCGCCCTGCTTTGGGTCGACGGCGGCAACAATAGCGGAAACAAACCCAATCCCTCACCGCTCATGATTGCCATCGCCCGCGATACCGGCATGATTGCCGCCGAGCTCCGCCAGATCCCCAGCGAACCCCTCAAGTTTGCCGACCAGACGAAGACCCGTTCCGAAGATGGCATCATCGCCTACACTTGGGACAAATTTCTTCGCACCGGCGATGACACCTGGCCTCTCCGACTCCCCATGACCAAGGCCGGCGTCCGCGCCATGGATACCGTCACTGCCTATCTGAAAACAAAGGAAGGGGGCGAGATCAACATCGACCGCTACATCGTCGGCGGTGCCTCCAAGCGCGGCTGGACCACCTGGACCATCGGTGCCGTCGACAAGCGTGTCGTCGCCATCGCCCCCATGGTCATCGACCTCCTCAACATGGTTCCCAGCTTCATTCACCACTACCGCGCCTACGGCTTCTGGGCCCCCGCCATTAAGGACTACACCGAGCTCAACATCATGGGTTGGCTCGGCACCAAACAGTTCAAGCAACTGATGAAGATTGAAGAGCCCTACGAGTACCGCGACCGCCTCACCATGCCGAAGCTCATCATCAACTCAGCCGGCGACGACTTCTTTCTGCCCGACAGTTCGCAGTTCTACTACAACAAGCTACTCGGCGAAAAGCACCTTCGCTACATGCCCAACACCCGTCACAACCTCGAACCCGTAGGCGTCACCCAAAGCCTCTCCGCTTTCATGGATTCGGTCGCCAACAACCGCCCGCGGCCTGAGTTCACCTGGAAGGTCAATAAATCCGCAGGCACCATTGAGGTCAAGGCCCCACAGGCTCCCAAAGAGATGAAGCTCTGGCAGGTCACCAACCCCAAGGCCCGCGACTTCCGCCTCACAGAGACCAAGGCCACCTGGACCTCCCAAAAGGTCGCCCTGGTCAACGGCAAGTACACCGCCAAGGTTGCCAAGCCAGCCTCCGGCTACACTGCCTTCTTCGTCGAGCTGATCTACGACTCCGGCGCCAAGCACCCCCACACCTTCACCACTGAGGTGAACGTGGTTCCCAACACCTATCCCTTCGCCTTCCCCAAACAGCCCAAACCCTAAGGCTTCAAAGTGCCCGCGTCTCCAACGATGCGGGCACTTTTCTGTGCCTGTTCCGAGACAAAGGTCACTTTCACCTCTTTTGTCTTTGGAAACAATTTGGTGACCCCAAAGCGAATCTCATCGCTGATCGGCTTGGCGCAAGCAAGATCATAATGTGCATGCACTTCGGCATGTTGAGGCCCCTCGCGATGCAGATCCACTTCCTTCGGCGTCAGCTTGCAGCCAGAAGCCGCTGGAAACAATACCAGTTCCCCACCCCGCTTTCGCAACACGTCGAGCGCGCTTTCTACCTGCTTCTTCTGAGCTGCTGTCTTGGCTTCACTTTCAAAACCAATCACCCCATCGGCAGGAGCTTCAAATTCTACTTCGCCCTTCAGCCCTTCCATGGCGATGCTGATTTGCGCCGCTCCATGCACGTGAGCCTTCTGTGTTTTGCCTTGGGGAAACAATAAAGCACTTCCCGCGATCACCATTAGTACAATCTTCATGATTCTCTTTTATCCTATTAAATACATGGTTGTCCCACCATTCCTGCTCGTAGTGTCTCTTTGGGCTCAATTTGGCCCTCGAATTCCAGATGAAACCCGGTCTCCCATGGCCATTCGCGCGCAAGCCAAGCCGCCCTGCCCCATTTCGGTAGGGGGCGATGCCTGGGTCGGAAAGCAATCCGTGAAGGGAGGCACCATCCTCGTCAAAGATCTCACTGGCGCTGGCATTCTGTCCCTGAAGGGCGTACTCCGCTTTCATTTTGCGGGCGGTCGCTACAGTGACATTACCTTCAAACACGAAGCACTCGGCATCCCCGCAGCCGCTCTCAAGATCTTGCCCACAGAGTCAGTCTTCGACGGTGGGCTCGTCAATCCCACCCGTGTGGAGGGCCTCTTGCTAGGTGGCTACATGACGGATGGGACGGTCTGCGGAGAGATCGGCCCGTCGCTCAAGGCCAAGCACCAGCGCTCTACCGAGGCAGCGCAAAAGGACGCCGAAGAAGCCATCGGAGTCGCTAACGCCCTTCCTCGTCCTCTCTTTGAAGAAGCCGTAAAGACTGGTCTGCTAACGGTGGGCCCCTATGCCAGAGAAAGTACCGAGTCGAGCAACAACCTGCTCAAGTCCAACCTGATCGGGGCTGACGGTAAACTAATCGTCGAATACAAGCAATGGCTCAAACGTTGGCAGGATGCCCTCAAGCCTGCCAAACCAGCTCTCCAGAAACGATCGTCGCCACGGCCCGGCCTGTAAACGTCGTCCCATCAAAGGGTGAATTCCTCGATTTCGACGGCGACTTGTTCACATCATAAGTCCACTTCGAGTTCGGGTCGAGAATCGTGACATCAGCGGGCAACCCAGGCGTCAACGATCCTCGGTTCAGCTTCAAGATCCCCGCCGGACCTGTCGTGAACAACTCAATCATCCGTCCCAGCGAGATGTGACCCGGTGCGACTAAGCGCTCCAGCGAGATAGCAATCGCTGTTTCCAATCCCAGAATGCCGAACGGACAGCGCTCAAACTCTTGCATCTTATCCGTCACGCTGTGCGGAGCATGATCGGTAGCAATAGCGTCAATCACTCCGGCCTTGATGCCTTCAATCATCGCCTCCACATCATGCGAGCAGCGAATCGGCGGCTTCATCTTGTAATTCGAATCGTAAGGAATCACTTCCATATCGTGAATCGCAAAGTGATGCGGCGTCACCTCACAGGTCACCTTCAGGCCCCTACGCTTTGCTTCGGCCACCATTGCAATGGCGTTGGTAGTCGAAAGATGAGCCACATGAAAGCGCGCTCCAGTCACTTCAGCCAGCAGGATGTCCCGCGCCACCATCACGTCTTCAGAGCAGGACGGAATCCCGCGCAAGCCAAAACGCAGCGAAGCCTCTCCCTCATGCATGTCGCCACCGGCAGAGAGGTTCAAATCCTCACAGTGGTCAATCACTGGAATGTCAAAACTAGCCGCAATTTCCATGGCCCGGCGCATCACACGCGAGTTCATGACCGGTCGACCATCATCAGAGATCGCCACTGTGCCAGCCGCTTGCATCGCGCCAATCGAAGCCAATTCTTCGCCGCCGCTCCCCTTGGTGATCGCCCCAATCGGAAACACATTCACCTTGGCAACCGCCTTGGCTCGTTCAATGATGTAGCGCGTCAGGTGGGCCGTATCGTTTACCGGGTTCGTATTCGGCATGCAGCAAACGCTGGTAAAGCCGCCCACGGCGGCGCACTTCGATCCGGTCTCGATCGTCTCGGAGCTTTCAAAGCCGGGCTCCCGCAAGTGCACGTGCATGTCAATAAACCCAGGTGCCACCACCAGACCCGTGGCATCAAACTCTTCAGCGCCACGCGAAGGCAGGTTCTCGCCCACCCCACGCACAATGCCGCTAGCCAGCAACACATCGGCGACCCTGTCAATTCCATTGGCCGGGTCAATCACGCGGCCATTCCGTATCAAAAGCTTCGGCATTACTGCAATACCCTTTCCAGCACAGCCATCCGAACCGCAATGCCGTTCTCTACCTGACTGAGAATCACCGACCGCGAACTATCGGCCACTTCAGTCGAAATCTCACGCCCCCGGTTCATCGGCCCGGGATGCATCACAATCGCATCCGGCTTGGCGAGCGCCAGATTCTCCGCCCGCAACCCATAGAACCGCGAATACTCACCAGCTGGAAAATTGGTTTCGTTCTGCCGTTCCAACTGCACCCGCAACATCATGATGATGTCGGTCTCTCGCAGAGCTTCCTTGATGTCATAGGTGATCGACACTCCAGGAGCCAGCTTCTTGAGGTCCTGCGGAACCAGCGGAGCCGGACCGCAAAGCACGATATCCACTCCAAACTTTGACAGCAGATGGATGTTCGATCGAGCAACTCGGCTATGCAGAATGTCCCCGATGATAGCCACGCGAAGGCCCTCGAGGCTCGGGCGGTTGTCGAGAATCGTTCGCGCATCCAGCAAAGCCTGCGTCGGATGTTCATGCTGGCCATCGCCCGCATTGATGATCGGTATCGGCAAATGCCGCGCCAGGAAATGCGGTGCACCAGACGCCGCATGTCGCATCACAATCACATCCGGCCTCATGGCGCTCAACGTGCTGACGGTATCGAGCAATGTCTCGCCCTTGGAAACACTCGACCCCTGCGAGCTGATCGAGAGCGCATCGGCCCCCAATCGCTTGGCAGCAATTTCAAAGCTGATGCGCGTCCGCGTCGAAGCCTCAAAAAATAGATTCACAACCAGTCGGCCATCCAGCAGATCAAGTCGTTTCTCGCGCATTAGCTGCAAAGGTTGAAAGTCCTTTGCCCTCTGCAACAAGATTTCGATTTCGCTCCGCTCGAGGGCCTCAATATCGAGGAGCCCTTTGCTCATTCCTACACCTTCTCTACAAGCAACACTTTTTCAATGCTGTCAATTTCCTGCAGCTTGACTTCGATGATCTCATTGGCTGTCGTTGGCACCTTACGACCGACATAACGAGCCTCAATCGGCAGTTCACGATGACCACGATCAATCAGGCACAACAACTGGACACGCGAGGGCCGGCCGTGGTCAAACAATGCATCGAGAGCAGCCCGAATCGTTCTCCCCGTGTAGAGCACGTCATCGGTCATGATGATGTCCATACCCGTAATGTCGAAGGGAATCTCAGTTGCATTGATGACGGGCTTAGCCCCGACGGTAGTCAAGTCATCCCGGTAGAGGTTGATATCCAGAATGCCAACCGGGATCTCTTTCTTCTCCAGCTCAGAGATTTTCTTGGCCAACCTTTGAGCAATCGGCACGCCACGGCGCCGGATTCCAATGAAGGCCAATTTCGACAGATCGTCAGACTTTTCGAGAATTTCGTGGGCCAAACGGACTAAGGTCCGGTCCATCTCGGAAGCCGACATGAGTTGTGCTTTTTCGCGGGTCGCGCTCATGATTTTCTCCAAACTAGCATAAGGGGGGGCAATCGAACAAAAATAAGGCCGCCAGGACAGTTCGCCGGCGGCCTTTCTGCTTCTGACCTGGGGGATCAGATAAACTACATAGCCTATTCCTGCCACGCTCAGAATGCAAGCAGTTGGGCCACAGGAACCCCCTGCTCCACCAGTTTTTCGACATACCATTCTGGAATCTTCTGTTTGCCAAACAACAGACGCAAGCGGGTGCTGAAAATCTGGAAGGTTTTCCCATCCACGGCTAGCTGCCAGGCCTGCGGGATGTACTGTTCGCTGCGCCGCTCCTTCAGCGCAAACTCAGCACAATCGAAATACAAATCAATCGCTGTCTTGGCATCCTTAGTGGCATAAGCCTCCGCCAGCTTGTGCCAAGCCGAAATCGGAGCACCATTGACCCTGGCCTGCCCAAGCGCTTCTTCCATCTGGTTGTCCTGCAACAGCAGTTCCACAAGTAAGCCCTTGGCCTTCTCTGCGGCGTGCTTCATCGCCTTCTCTCGCCACTCCGACGTTGCTCTCACCTGCCCGGCCGCCTGCATCAGAGCACCAAACGACTCCAGCGTCGGGCGTGTCTCAAACAGATACCAGCGATAGTCCAAGGATTCGTGTACCTGACTTTGCCTTTCCAATCTCTCGGCCAGAAACTCAGCCAGCTTCGCATGAGGAGCTTTCGCAAAGGCCCGCTGTACGCATTGCAGGGCATCCATGGGGCGCTGCCGTTGATCGAGATACGCTGCCAGACTCAGCACGTCTTCTGGCTTGCTAGCCATAGCCGACAGGATCGCGACCTGTTCATCCAGATCATCGCTAACAATCGTCCAGTCAAACAGCATCTCGCGCCGCAACAGCAGACTCCTGCTCCGCGCTCGGGATGAGACCTCACCATGCACCACCTCACGATATGTAGGCTCAAGCAATTCCCGGTAGCGGCGTAGTCCTTCGGGCCCAAGTAAGGCTTCATAGCCTTGCGGGCAATCCGGCAGAATCCGGGCCCGAGACTGCGACTTCATCTGAAAGAGGCGCTCGGCCAGTTCTGCCCCATCTGTGGGCTGCACGCTGGCCATTCTTAAGTGCAACGTCGCAAACTCACTCTGCAACTCAAAGAGCCGGGCCCCCTGCTGACTCTGGCTACCCACCAGATAATCGAGCGCCACCATCGTCTTCTCGATCAGCGGCAACAGTTCCATGGCGGGCCCCAGATCCATCGAGGCTCGCAACCCTTCGAGCAGAAACTGGCAGGGACGCACAATCTCAGCCTGCCGCAGTGAACGACGTTCCCGGCGCAGTTGGTCAAACTGTTCTATCGCCTGAAGCACAGCCTTCGAAGCCTCATCAAAGGAATGATGAGTCCAGGCATAGAAGTCGAGCCTTTGCCGAAAATCAGGCGAATCTTTCGCCACCCCCAGCAACCACTCCGACAACTGCTCCCTCGAATGCCCCTCCAGAAATTGACGTAGTTCCTTCTTCGTCACTGCCTCAGTCTAACCCAGCGCAGCAATAACACAACGGCAACGACAGCCAGTCCCAGACTCAAGCCGATCCATAGGCCGGTCACACCAAACCCTTTTGAGAAGCAAAGCCAGGCTCCAATCGGCAACCCCAACACCCAATACCCAACCAACCCTGCGTAGAAAGGAGCGCGAGTGTCGCCTTTGCCGCGCAGCGCACCGGTTGCCACAATCTGTACTCCGTCAAAGAGCTGAAAGGCGGCAGCCCAAAACAGGAGCGGTACCGCAAACTCCACCACGCGCTCATCCACGGTATAGACCCGCAAAATCTGCCTTGGAATCGCGAAGAGCAACACGGCCGAGAAAGCCATAAATCCAGCTCCAAACAGCAGCGCTGTATTGCCGGCTCTCTTGGCTCCTGGCCAATCCCCTGCTCCGATCGCATTGCCCACCCGAACGGCCGCCGCACTTGAAACCCCAAGGGGCACCATGTACGCCAGCGCTGCATGATTGAGCGTGATCTCATGCGCTGCCAGTGCCACCGCTGGAAAGCGTCCAGCCAACGCGGTCGCTGCCCCAAAGACTGCGATCTCGGAGAAGATGTGACCCGCAGCCGGCAACCCCAGTCGAAACAGGATTCCGATTCGCTGCCAATGCGGCCATTCCCAGGCAAAGGCGCTGCGGTCTTTCCACAGCAGCACGACCAACAGGAACAACGCCAGATAGACTCTAGCCCCCACCGTAGCCCAAGCCGAGCCTACGACACCCATCGAGGGAATGAACAAAAGATTGAGGCCCCAGTTCACCAGATTGGCCGTCAGCAGTGCCGCCGATACCGGCTTCACAATATGCAGGCTTTGCAGGTACCTTCGCTGCGCGGTGTAGAAAGCGATGGGCACCACGCTGAGGGCCAGCACGTATGAAAAGGGCCTCGCCAGTTCGAATACGCTTGGCTCCAGCCCCCACCAGCCCATCAGAGGCACGAGTGCCCACATCGCCACCATCAGAGGTGGAGCAGTAAGGATTGCCAGCCAGAGGCCCTGGCGAAAGGAGTGCTTGGCATCATCCATTTCACCCGCCCCAACGGCTTGCGAGATGAGCGTATCCAAACCCAAGAGCAGGCTGAAGGCAATAAGCCCGACGGTGTTGAACAGAATGTTGCCAATCGCGACCGCCCCAATCGCCTCCGCACTGATACGCCCCACCATGATGGTGTCCACCACACCCATCAGCATCCAGCCGAGCTCGGCCAGAATGACAGGAATGGCCAGTCGCAACAGTGGCCGCAGTTCACTACGCATACTTGTCATAATCGCAATATGCGTTTATGGTTTGCCGCTTTGGCAGCACAAAGCCTGTTTTCAGCCGTGATCATCGAAGAGTACAAGATTCTGGGTGAGCCCTCGGTGCAGCCGGGACAATCCATCGTTCTCCAGATCAAGGCCTATGGGCGTATTGAACAGGAAGGCCGGGATGTCAGGCGCGGCAGAGTGGAAGGCGGGAACTGGAACCTGAAAACGCTCCAAGAAAATGGCGGCTGGTTCTCCAAGAGCTTTCGCTTTCAAGGGAAAGACGACGAAACCATCTTGCGCGAACAGGAGACCGGTTGGAAGGCAATCATGGGAGAGGTTGCCGGCAAGTTCACGGTAAAGGATAGCGTTCTCTACACCGCCCCAGACCAACCGGGAACCTACACCGTCGAGGTTTCTTCGACCGTTGGCGGACAGATTGTTTCCGCGCAGTTCAAGGTAGAGGTCAAGGCTGACGCTCCTTCGCGCTTCCTCAAGACTCCTACACTACAGCCGGAGCCTGCCGACAACGATCGCTACCGTAAGCTCGCCGAGCGTTACTCGCCCTACATCGCCCAGGAGACCTGGTTTGACCCTCGTGCCGACTACCTGCACCGTTTTGACTATGACGGCGACTGGCAGGGGGACAACAATTGGGACAACCTCGAGAAAGGCACAGCGCAAGCCTATGTCTATTACGCGGCGGTAGAGACCTCGACCCACTGGTTCCTGCACTACAACTTCTTCCACGCCCGCGACTACTCAGACAACTGCATTGTTGGCACCTGCCATGAGAACGACAACGAAGGGGTGATCGTCACGGTACGCAAGGACGGGAGCGAGTTTGGCCGGCTTGAGATCATGGAGACTCTGGCTCACAACAACGTCTACACCTATACCAACCGTCGCGAGTTGCGCTCGAGGCTGCACAATGTCGACGGTCCGCTGCTGGTTGCCGATGAGACACACCCGATCGTCTTTCTCGAAGCCGGTGGTCATGGAGCACTGGGTGGAGGCGACCGCAAGAGCTTCTTTGATGGCAAGCGGATGGCCTGGAAGCAGAACACGGGTGTCACCTACATCTACAAGGGCAAAGCCGAAGTGCCCAAAGGTGGCGGGATGGACAAAGAGGTTGGCTACGAGCTACTGCCGATCTTTGAGCATTGGTGGCAGCGTCACCAGAAGGCAGATGCCGCCTCAGACCGTACCTTTGCCGACTTCTACAACTACCAACCCTTTGGCAATCGGCCCCGACCGGAGAACCCTCGCGTGGCGGGTGCCTTCCGGGGAGTCAAGCACGATCCCAACAAGGCCCGTCCTTTCTGGGGGTGGTTCGATATGAAGGGCCGCATGAAGAAGGTCTTGGCACCCGGCCAGTGGGCGTTGGACCCTGCCTATTCTGTCTTTCAAAGTCTAACCTTCCCTAAAGGGGAAGCCTGGTCGATGGACTATACCTACAACCCCTATCTGGGGTTCAACTAAGTGGAAGCCTGGCAGTACGCGGCTGGCGCGGCCTGTGCGTTCATGGTGGGGATGGCCAAGACGGGAATGCCGGGGCTTGGCATCCTCTCGGTACCGCTGATGGTGTTGACGGTTGGGGATGCGCGGCTGGCATCGGGCTGGATGCTGCCGATCCTTTGCTTTGCCGACCTGTTTGCTGTCTACTACTGGCGCAAACATGCCGCTGCCGGCAGGCTCTTCTCGCTGTTTCCGTGGGTACTGGCTGGTGTGGTGATCGGGGCGGTCACGCTCACCTTACCGGAGAAACAGATCCGGCCGCTGGTCGGCATCATCATCCTGCTGATGCTCTGTCTTTACCTTTGGAAGCGCTACCGCTCTGACGTGATGCCGGCAGCGCACCCGATGCCTTACGGGATTGCGGCAGGTTTCTCGACTACGGTTGCCAATGCAGCGGGGCCGGTGATGAGCCTGTACCTGTTATCAAAGAAGCTGCCCAAGGAGGAGTTTGTCGCTACCGGAGCCTGGTTCTTCTTCTTCATCAACCTGGTGAAGGTGCCGATCTTCGTCTATCAGGGGATGATCAGTGCAGAATCCTTGCGGTTTGCCCTGATGGTGGCCCCGGGAGTCTATTTAGGGGCCTGGATGGGACGAATTCTCATACACAAGATCCCGACCCATATTTTTGAAGGGTCGGTCATTGTGTTGACGGCCATCTCGACGATCCTGCTCTTGCGCTAAAGCCTTGCCAGGTCGGCAATCGAATGGCGCATGGCCTCTGCCTGAGCGTGAAGCTCCTGTGCGGCAGCAGAGCCTTCTTCTGCCCCAGCAGCAGATTGTTGGGTCTTTTGATCGAGGGTGGTCAGGGATCGCGAAATGGCTTCGAGGCCCTTGCCCTGCTCAACAGTGGCCTCGGCGATTTGACTTACCAGCTCTTTGATCTGCTGGGAGCCTTCGGTCAAATGCTGTAGCGAGGTTACGAGTTGCTGTACTCTGCGTCGACCTTCCTGGGTCTTGGTCAGAGTGGTTTCGATCAGCCCGGTTGTATCGCTGGCCGCATCGGCACAGCGTTTGGACAAGGCTCGTACCTCGTCAGCCACGACAGCGAAGCCCATGCCGGCCTCGCCCGCTCGGGCAGCCTCGACGGCGGCATTGAGGGCGAGGATGTTCGTCTGGAAGGCGATCTCATCGATCACCTTGATGATGCGGGCGATCTTTTGGCTTTGATCGGAAATATCTTCCATTCCTTCCACCATGCGACCGAGGCGGGAGTTGGTTTCCTCGAAGTGAAGCTGGTTATCCTGCACGATCCGGTTGGCTTCCCCAGAGCGGTTCGCATTCAAGCGTGCCATCGAATTGACCTCTTCGCTCGAGGCAGAGACTTCTTCGATGGAAGCAGCCTGCGAGGATGCTACCTGGGCTTGTGAGAGGCTGGCCGAGGCCACCTGTGCGGCGGCGGAAGAAAGCTCTTCCCCCGTTGCTGCCAATTCTGCCGTAGCCCGATTCAAGGTCTGCTGGAAGGAGCGAACCATCATCAGCGACAACCCAACCCCGAGCATACACGCGATTAGCGTCAAGACAATGATGATGAGGTTGTTGCTCGCCATCACGGACTTCGCCTGAATTGCGGCATTGGCCCCATACTCAGAATTCCACTTCTGCATCTGCTTGAGAAGCTGGAGAGAAGCCTGAAAGTCAGCATCCATTGTCTGCATATAGAGCGCGGTTGCCTGATCGACGTCGCCTGTGCGGCTCACTTTGGCTACGTCGTGCCATCGATTCAAATAGTCCAGGGCTAAGCCTTTGAGCTGTTGAAAATTGATCCGGTCTTCCTGGTTTACAATCGCCTGCTCATAGTTAGAGAGTTCCTGATGAAACTCACGTTCCACCTCAACCATCGTTGCCTCAATCTTTTGCATCTGCGACGGATCTTTGGAGCTGATGTGCTTCCAGGCGTCCCCGCGGAACCGGTAGAACTTGGCAGAGAGTACACCGATGTATTGCAGGCCAGGCATGGCGTCATCAGTTAGCGTTTCTAAATGCTTGTTGATCCTGCGATTGCCCCAAATGGAAAGGGCCCCAACGAGAATCGTCAGGGCCAAAAGGGTTCCGGTCAGAATCTTGATCTTGGCAGTGAGGGTACTTGACGTAAACATGCAAACTCAAGCAAACATATCGGTCACCACTTTGCCTTTCACTAACTCTCGGGGTTGATTTAAGTGATTTCGAATTTCCATTTCCGGGTCGATGCCGAGGGCGTAGTAAATGGTGGCCAGCAGATCGTTGGGGTGGACTGGTTTTTCTTTGGGGCTGGAGGCGGTGGCGTCCGATTCTCCATACTGCATGCCGCGAGCAATGCCTGCTCCGGCGACGATAGAGCTATAGCAATAGGGCCAGTGGTCGCGGCCATCCGGGCTATTCACATTGCCCGAAGTGGATAGACCCATGCGAGGACTGCGGCCGAACTCTCCGACGGCTACAACCAGGGTTTCTTTGAGGAGGCCCTTTTCGTCCATGTCCTGGAGGAGAGCCGAGAGGGCACGGTCGAGCTTGGGGCAATGGAGATTCTTGAGCGGACCGAAGTTGGCGGCATGGGTGTCCCAGGCGGTTTTCTCCGGGTCCCCGTTGGCGACCGAGGGCCAGTTGACCTGGACAAAGCGGGTACCGGCTTCGATCAGGCGGCGGGCCATCAGAACGCTTTGGCCAAAGGTGTGGAGGCCATAGCGCTCACGCATTGCTTGCGATTCTTTACTCAAGTCCATGGCATCACGAGCCTTACCGCTCAAGACCAAGTCATAAGCTTTGCCGTAGTATTCATCCACGGCAGAAGCATTCAGGGCTTTTTCGAGATCGGGCATGGAACCGTTGATGCCCTTGAGCAATTCGAAGCGGTCTTTGAGGCGGGCGGCGGGGATCTCTTTGCGAAGGGCGAGATCTTCGAGGGTGACCTTTTCGGCTGGGTCCTGGTAGAGGCGGTAGGGATCGTAGGCCTTGCCGAGGAAGCCGGCGGCACCACCCTTGCCGATGATGCCTGACTCCTGGAGAGGCCGGGGCAATTCGATGAAGGGCAGCATGGCCTCGGTGAGGGGCTTGAGCTTGCTGACGTGGCTGCCGGCGGTGGGAAAGTCGGCGGCATTGGGGGGCTCGAGCTGGCCGGAAGGGGAAACCTTGTCGGGCGGATAGCCGGTGAGCATCTGGTAAATGGCAGCGGTGTGGTTGAAAAGCCCGTTGGGGGTGTAGCTCATGGAACGGATGAGCGTGACCTTGTCCATGGTGTTGGCCATCATGGGCATGTGTTCGCCGATCCAGGTACCGGGGATCTTGGTCTTGATGGGCTTGAACTCGCCTCGGATGTTGGAGGGGGCGTTGGGTTTGGGGTCCCAAATGTCGATGTGGCTGGGCCCGCCCTGGAGGAAGATCATGATGACGTTCTTGGCATTGCCGAAGCCTTTGGCGCCTTTGTAACGGTCATTGGCGAGAGCGGCCTTTTGGCTGAGGAAGAAGCCAGGAAGATGGAGACCAGCGAGGCCAAGCGAGCCGATGCGCATCAGCTCACGGCGGGTGGGGCCTTCACAGGTTTGGGCGGGATGTCCAGGGATATTGAGCATGATTGATTCTCCTAGTAGCTGTAGAGGAAGCCTTTGCTGTTGAGTAGCGCCCAGAGCAAGTCTTGGGCGCGGGTGGCGCGGGCTCCGCCCGCCAGATACTTCAAGCCATTGTCCGATTCCGCTTTGGTGGGAAGGCGTGACAAGGTGGCCAGGTACAAGTCTTCGAGGATGGCAGTGTCGGACTTGCCGGCGACCACCATCTTCGCGACGCGGCCTTTGGGATCGGCCACGGCATCAGAAATGGTGGTGCCGTTTACAAGATTGAGAGCCTGCGGCAGGCTGAAGTCGGAGCGACGTTCGCACTCACAAGCCGATTCGCGGTTGGGGCGACCGAAGAGGTCGAGGAAGCCGTCTTTGCCGACGTGGGGGTCAGGCAGTTGGCTGGCGTTGGTATCCTCGGGCACTTCGGGGAAGTTAGGCCGGGCACCGGCCGCCAACTCCACGGCATCCATCAGTTGTTCAGAACTGAGGCGGCGGGGCATGGCGTGGGAGAAGTTCTCGGTATCACCGGCATTCCATTCATTCGGCACAAAGCTGGCCTGGTAGGCGCGGGAATTGACGATGGTACGCATGAGGTGCTGCAGGTCGAAGTTGTGGTCAGTGAGGTCTTTGGTGAGCGCTTCGAGCAGTTGAGGATTGATCGGGGGGTTAGAAGCCCGGATGTCATCGACGGGATCGATGATGCCTTTGCCGAAGAAGTAGCTCCAGATGCGGTTGGCGATGGCTTTGGCAAAGAAGGGATTCTGTTTGGAGACGAGCCATTCGGCGAGAGCATCGCGACGGCGCTGATCGGAGGGAATCTTAACCGGTGTGGCAGAGGCGATGAGAAATTCAGGCGCCATGATGCGGCTGTCCTTGGGGTGCTTCATCTCATAGTCGGCACGTTGGTCATAGATGATCTCTTCGCCGACTTCATAGCCAGGACGGAGCCCCACGGTAGAGAAGAAGGCAGACATTTGGTAGTACTGATTCTGGGTCCACTTCTCGAAGGGATGATCGTGACACTGGGCGCAAACCATGCGGACGCCGAGGAAGACCTGGGTGGTTTTCTCCATGGTCGGTTTCGGTTCGCGGGTGGTTCGGAAGTAGTTAGCAGCGGGGTCGTCATAGCTGGAGCCGCGGCTGGTGAGGAGTTCGCGGACCATCTTGTCGTAGGGCTTGTTGGCGCTGATGGAGGAGTGGATCCATTCGCGGAAGCCATAGGTGCCCTTCTCGCCGAGGAACTTGCGAGAGGACTGGAGGAGGTCGCCCCACTTGACGGTCCATTGGTCGGCATAGGCGGGGCTGGCGATGAGCTTATCGATACGGCGGGAACGCTTCAGGCGCTGCGGTGTGGGATCGGCTAGGAAGGCACGAATGTCTTCGGGGGTAGGAAGGGCCCCGGTGAGATCGAGCGTGACGCGGCGCAGGAAGCTGGCATCATCGGTGAGGGGAGAGGGTTGGATCTTTAGCTTTTGGAGCTTGGCATCGATGAGTTGGTCGATGTAGCTGTATTGCGGAAGGGGCTTCCAGGTGAAGCCGGGCTTGGGGTTGAGGATGGTGACCGGAATGGTAGAGAACTTGCCCTGGTAGCGGACCAGGAGCGTCGCCTCGCCGGTGCGGAGGCCATCCACTTTGGCGGAAGGGTCAACTTTGGCGAGGTCAGGAACGTTCGATTCGATGGTTGCTTCTTTGGTGACATCACGGGTGAGGCCATCGGCAAAGCGAGCGATGACTTTGATTTGAGCCGACTCGCCGGGCTTGGGCATGGCGAGTTCTTTGGGTTCGACTTCGATGGAAGCAACGGCATCTTTGGCGGGGTCGCCGTAGGGGACGCCCTGGGCGATCCAGGCTTCGATGGTTTTGTAATAGCTGGAGGTCTGCTCGAAACGGAGGCCGCCGCCGTGGGGCACCTGCATGACAGGCTTGGCGAGCATCAGGCTGCGCTTGGGCTCGCTGCGGTTGAAGCGGCGACCGCTGAGATCGTAGAGCAGGGCTTCGTAATCGTATTGCGGATCGTAGCCACGGAGCGAAAGCTTGAAGCCGTTCTTGCCTTTGGCCGCGCCATGGCAGGGGCCAGAAGTGCAGCCCGCCTTATTGAGAATGGGGGCGACATCGCGCAGAAAGGTGACGGACTGCGCCGATAGGGTGAAGGCCAGGCTAGCGAGCAGGAGAAGTGGACGCATTGGTCTTGGGTTCCTCAGGTTGGAGTTCGGGGACATCGAGACGGAGCAGCGGCGAGAAGACGTCGATGCCGCCAGGCCATTTACCGTTGATGCCAATGTTGTAGGGTCCGGCGAGGGAGTTCTTCGAAGTGGTGACGAGGAAGGTGCCGGTAGATTTGTCGGTTTTGTCTTGTTCGATTTCAATGATGCGGGTGCCTGCCAGGTTGGGCAGATCGACGTTGACGGTAGAAGGATAGGGTTGATTGGGGCCGGAGGCAAGCCAGCGCCAACGGAAGCGGTATTCAAAGCCCACTTCTTTTTTGTCGGTTTGAATGAGCGTGAGTTCGAGGTTGGCGGGCGTAGGATCTGTGGTGGCTGCCGGTAGGAGGTTGCCGAGGTGACGGCCGTTGAGGGGGCGCTGGCGATCAACAACACCCTGGGTATTGGCTCCGTTGACCGCAATGAGGTAGGTGAAGCCTGTGGCCTTACGTTCGATGTTCTCCCCTTTGACGAGGAAGCCAAGCTCCGTCGCGGGAAGGACAAGGCCTTTCTCGGCGGTGAGAGACAGTGTGGCGCGGCGGTTCATGGTTCGAACCAGAGGATCGATCAGCTCGGGAGCAAGGTCACCGCCTTGGACCGTGATGCCTTTGGGAAGACCCAGCGGGGAGACCTTGAGAGGACCCATATAGCCACGACGCTCCACATCGACCGCCACGATGGCAGTGCCACCAGCAGGGATATTGACGAAGGGAGTGATGATGGTGGCCTTGAGGTCGTAGGGAGCGGAGCGGAGGGTGAGGCGATAGCCGTAGTGAGTTCCCCCGCGCTGGGCCAAGTCTTCGACGGCGACCTTGATTTTGCGGACCCCCTCGGGAACTTTGAACATGAGGAGCGGGTCGCCCAGTGTACGGCTGGAGGCCTGTACCGCAGCGACATCGACGGGAAGCGGCCCATCGCCGGCAGAGGCCAAGCGCTTGCCGGACTCATCGTACACGGTGATGAGGCCCGTGAGTTTCGACGTGCCCAGCTCGCGGGCCTGCAACTCGAGGAAGAGGTCTTGGCCGGGTGTGACGGCGAGTTCGTATTGGTCCACTTCAGCGGGCTTATCGAGGCGGCCATTGATGGTAACGGGGAGCGCGATGGGTGCGGTAAGGGGTTCACGGAGTTCCGGGTAATCGCCGACAGCGAAGGGCAGTGGGAGAGTGGGGGTATTTGGAGCGGCCACGGTTACCTGGCTGAGGGGAGTCTTGAGGTCTGCCTTGACGATGGACTTCGACAGGGTGACATCGACAGTTTTGCCACGAGGGCCACCGAGGGGGAAGATGTCAGCCGGGTATTCGTAATTGCCGGTCTTGAAGCGGTAGAAGTCCTGCATCTGCGAGGAGAAGCGGGCGTCGGAGACTTCGACGTAAATGACGCCTTCTTTGGCGAAGGTCATTTCGAGACGAGGATCGAGGCTGAGGGTGGGGTCATCTTCGGAGCGGGCAAGGCGCTTGCCGCTGGGATCAAAGATCTGCAGGACAGGATCGAGGGCGGAGCCGACGCGGCGGGCTTCGACCTCAAAGACGCGACGCTCTCCGGCTTTGACCGGAATGCGGTAGACATCACGCTCGGCGCCGCGGAGACGGCCATTTACGGTGAGTGAGGAAGCAGGGAGAGATTGGGCCCGTTCGATGGAATCGTTCTGATTGGGCAAGGAGCCTGGGCGGGACTCTTCTTCGATCATCTCGGGGAAGGCCCCGATGGAGAGGAGAAGGATGTTGGACAGGCCGTTGGCCGCCTTCACGCGCACCGTATACGTACCGACGGCCCACTCTGAGGTGGGCTCGACCAGGAAGGTGACATAGCCGGGTTTGGAGTTAGCCAGGGGAGTGAAGGTCGCAGGTAAAGAAGATTGAACCGTGGGGCCTTCGGCCAGGTCTTTGCCGACGATGGTGAGCTCGAAGGGGCGGCCTTTTTGGGCACCGCGTGGCTGGAGCTCGGTGATGGACGGCGGGGCGGCAAAGAGGCTCAGGGAAATGCCGAGTAGCAGCAGTTGAAGTTTCATTGAGCAGCTCCGAAGAGAGGAACGGGGATGAAGTCGCGCAGCAGTGAGCAGTCGGCGGTGGAGTAAATGCGGACGTGGCCGTCGAAACCACCGGTGGCGAGGGTCTTGCTATCGGGCGAGAAGGAGAGGGTGTAGATGCCTGCCTTGTGGCCCGAGCAGGATTGAGCGAGCTTGCCGGTGTCGGCATCATAGAGATTGACTTTGGGAGAGCCGCCGGCGACGGCGATCCATTTGGCGTCTGGTGACCAGTCGAGCGCGGCGATGGGGCCGTCCTGTCGGTCGATGCGACGGACGAGGGTGGAGTCGTCGGCGATCTTCATGTTGCGTGCGCGGTCGAGCAGGTAGACGTAGGGATAACGATCTTCGCCGCCGATCACGATGATGTCTTTGGAGGGGTGGCGGGAGACGGCGTAGAGCTCGGTTTTGAGGAGGTTCGCGTTTTCAAGGAAGGCACCGGAGGCGGCATCGTTGATTTTGGCAGCACGGTCGCGACTGACGGAGACAAAGCGTTTGGAATCGACCCCGAAAATGGTGGAGAGGACCCAGTCTTCGTGGTTGCCGATCTTGTAGAGTTCTTTAGCGGTGGCTGTATCGAAGACATGGACCGTGTTGTCAGCAGCACCGACGGCGATGCGGGAAGCATCGGGAGCGAGGGAGGCGCCGAAGATGGTGTCGTTGGTGAGGGTGGCGCTATGGAGGAGTTTGGCTTCGTTTGGATTCCAGATCTGGACTTCGCCAAAGCGGGCGGGGGTGCCACCGCCTGCGACGAGCAACTGGCCGTCTTTCGAATAGGCGAGGGAGAGAATGCGTTCGGCTTTACCGCGAAGGCGCTTGGGAGGGGATTGGGAGGAGAGGGAGTGAATCAGGATTTCACGGTTGCCTGAGACGGCCAGGGATTTGCCGTCGGGGGAGAAGCGGAGGCTATTGATGACCGGGGGCTGGAGGTAGACAATGGCTTCGTTTGATTCTGTGGCAGCGGGAGTATCGTCGGTGGCACCGGCGCGGATCCATTCGCGGAAGGTGTTGATTTCGGGGTTGGACAGGGCAGCGCGACCGAGAGGCATGCGGGGTTGGATTTCACCGG
The DNA here is from genome assembly GCA_044340255.1 of Bryobacter sp. GTDB lineage: Bacteria > Acidobacteriota > Terriglobia > Bryobacterales > Bryobacteraceae > Bryobacter. Next base: position 75,428 of record JBIITX010000023.1, read on the forward strand.
TGAGGTATTGGACGGTGATGCTTTCTTCGGGTTTGCCTGGGAGGAAGGGGGTGCCGCGCTTGCCGCCCTTGCGGAATTCGGAGTAGGAGGTGAGATCGAGGCCGCCGGATTTGGAGGCAGGCTGGTGACAGCCGGTGCAATGCTTTTCGAGCAGGGGTCGGACGTCGGTGTTGTAGGAAGGGGCCGCGGCGAGCAGGAGCAGGCTTGGAAGAAACATTCGGGAAGTGTTTCGATTATTTCATATTTTGCAAAGAAAAAAGGCAGCCTTGGGAGGCTGCCCTTTTCTTTTTTGAGTTTGTTTAGAACTACTTGACTTCGACGGTTGCGCCAGCTTCGACGAATTTCTTCTTCATCGCTTCTGCTTCGTCCTTGGTCACGCCTTCCTTGACGGTCTTGGGAGCGCCATCGACGAGGTCTTTGGCTTCCTTCAGACCGAGCGCGGTGATTTCGCGTACGACCTTGATGACGTTGATCTTGTTGGCGCCAGCGCCGGTGAGCACGACAGTGAATTCGGTCTTCTCTTCAGCGGCCGGTGCGGCAGCGGCGGCGGCAGGGCCGGCCACAGCGACAGCAGCGGCAGCAGCCGAGACGCCGAGCTTCTCTTCGAGCATTTTTACGAGTTGGGAAGCCTCAAGAAGGGTGAGGCCCTGGATTTGTTCTGCGATTGCGTTGATGTCAGCCATTTTCATCTACTCCGATTGGATTTATCTTACTGATTGAACTTGTTTTCTTTGACGCCTTGGTCGACGACCACAGCCAGGTTGCGGCCGACGCCGTTCATGGCGGTGACCAAACGCTGAGCCGGTGCGTTGATGAGGTAGAGCAACTTTGCCAGAACCTCTTCACGCGCGGGCAGATTGGCGAGATCGTTGATGGAAGCAACTTCCACGACCCGCCCCTCGACGAAGCCAGCCTTGAATGAGAAGGTAGGATTCGCCTTGGCATAATTGACGAGAGCTTTAGCGAGGGCGACGGGGTCGCCGGTCGTATAAGCAATCGAATTCATTCCTTGCAGCCCTGTGACGGCAGGAGCGATGGCGAGGCCTTCGCTCGCTTTTTCCGCGAGGGTATTCTTGACGACTTTATAGCGGCCACCGGCACCCCGAACGGTCTTACGAAGTTCGTAATCCTGGGCAACGGTGAGCTTTTCGAAGCCGGTGACGAAGACGTTTTGGCTCTCGACGAGAGCCTTTTTGATGGCTTCAAAATCTTTTTGCTTGTCGACTTTATTCTTCATAGGTTGGAGTCCTTAAACCGCGATGGCCAATTTGGAAGAAAGGTCAGAAATATCGATCGAGATACCCGGGCCCATGGTGGAGCAGAGGGTAGCACTCTTGACGTACTTTCCTTTGGCGGCGGAGGGTTTGGCGCGAAGAACAGCACCGATGAGGCTTTCAGCATTTTCGATCAGCTTGGCAGTTTCGAACTGGATCTTGCCGACCGGGGCGTGGACGACTCCGGTCTTGTCGACGCGGAATTCCACCTTACCTGCTTTGACTTCATTGATAGCTGTAACGACGTCCGTGGTGACCGTACCCGTTTTGGGGTTCGGCATGAGACCACGAGGACCAAGCACCTTACCGAGACGCGCCATAGAGCGCATCATGTCGGGGGTTGCGATGACCGCATCGTAGTCAAGCCAGTTCTCTTTGATGATCTTTTCGATGATCTCATCGCCACCGAAGAAGTCCGCACCGGCCGCTTCGGCCTCACGAACTTTCTCACCGGAAGCAATGACGAGAACCTTTTTGGATTTTCCGAGACCGTTGGGGAGGACGACCGTGCCACGGACCATTTGGTCCGCGTGCTTGGGGTCGACACCAAGGCGCATGTGAATCTCAACGGTTTCGTTGAATTTGGTGAATTTGATTTTTTGGGCGAGGCCAACGGCTTCGGTCACGGAGTACGTCCGAGCTTCCACCTGCTTGGCAGCGGCCAAGTATTTTTTTCCCTGTTTTTGAGCCATGATTCGTTGTTATTCGAACGGTTTACTACTGGTTACTGCATTGGGGCGGTGAGCAAGAGCCTCACCAGAGGAGGATTATTTGAATGGTCCAAACGGCTTAGGGCACGAACTGCGGCCTGTTGCCTCCCAAACGAAGAATTCCGACCCTCTGAGTATACCAACCGATTCTCAGAAATGCAAAAAACAGGGATTGGGTTCGTTTGGTCAGCGCCGCTGCTGGCGGGCGAGTTCGGCGATTTGGGTGGCTGTGACGTGGGGGACGCCGTTTGGCTTCGTTTGATTTTCTACGATGGCGCGGGCTTCGGGGGTGGTGTTGAGCGCCATCATGGCTAGGACGAAGGGGGAGGTTTGGCTTTGTTTGGTTTTTCGCATTTCGGCGACGGGGAGAGTTAGGGGGAGCGGGACTTTCTTTTCGAGCAGGTAGAGCTCGTTGTGGATGTCGAGAGCGGAGATGCGGTCGCGCTGGAGGCGGCGGAGTTCGTTGAGGGCTTTGTCGGCGCGGCGCTCGAGCATGCCGGTGATCTTGACCATGCGTTCCATTTGGGTGAAGTATTTCTCGTCGCTGGGGTTGTCGAGGAATTTCTCCTGGGCTTCGACTTCGAGGCGCTGGGCGCGCATGACCTGATAGGTGTTGAAGGCGTATCGGAGGAAGGCCTGGTGTTCGAGTTCGGAGCCGGGGAGGCATTCCTTTAGGAGATTGTTTTCTAGTTCTTCGTAGTCGCGCTGTTCGGCTTCTGTGAAGTAAGCGCCAGCGGCAAATAGCAGGCCTTGACGGCCTTTCGTCTTTTGAGGGTTGGGGATAGGGGTTTCCATGTGGGGAACGTAGCAGATGCTGTGGGGGAGTTTGCGGGTGGCTGGAGAGGAAGTCTGCTTTTTATTGGGGTTTTGGGCCAGAAAAAATTTCAGAATTGTTGTGAACGGATTTTCGCCATGGGTGGCGACGGATTGGGCGAGGCGGAAGTTGGACTGAGGGAGAGAAGCCTGATGGAGACGACACGACTTTCAACCAAGGGACGAGTTGTATTGCCCAAAGCGGTTCGCCTGGCGCACAACTTGAGGACTGGTACGGAGTTTCGCGTCGAAGAACTTGAGGGAGGGATTCTGTTGATTCCTACCCAAGGGATGATGCCAAGTACGCTCGATGAGATTTCTGGTTGCATCGGATATAAAGGCAAGCCCCAAAGCCTTGCTTCGATGAAGGCGGCGATTCGAATCAAGGTGAGAGCCCGTTTTGGGTGCCGTTGATCCCAGCCTCCTGATGAGGTTTGATCGGAAGAAGTTCAAACAGTGTGAGAGGAGAAGGCTGAAGGGCGTCGGAGACGCCCTTGCTGGAACCGTGGGGTCATTTACGATCGAATACCAGGGTGCTTTCGGTCATCTTGCCGGCGGCGTCGACTGCCTTTGAAGTTTGGGTGAGTGTCATGCGGTCGGCAGAAACCACGGTGGTTCCAATGGAGGTTGCCTTGGAGTTCTTCCTGGTGGTTTCAAAGCGGGTGGTGTTGTTGTCGATGCGCTTGACGGAGATCATGTCGAAGGGGGCGCCTTTGACGGGGTATTCGCGGCCATCGTATTTGTAGCTGAACGAATACTTTTCAATTTTGCCATCGGCGAGTTCGCGGGTGCGAGTGATCTGGACGCGGCCATCGGGAAGAGCTTCGCGGATGTCGGTTTGGCTCTTGATGGCAGGTCCCGAAACTTTCGATTTTTTGAGATTGAGTTGCCAGGTGCCGAGGCGGACATCGGCGGCGTAGAGGCCGAGGGTGAGTCCGAGGATTCCAATTGCTGTGGTGTAGATTGCTTTGTTCATAACTGCAGAGCTCCTTGACTTGAATTGGTACAAGCACGAAGCCGACTCCAAAGCAGCGGTGACTTCGCGGACCGCACCCGCTTTGAGGAAGCGGGCCTAGAGCATATCACCGCGGACTGTCCATGTTAAGGGCCTGGCTGGAATGAGATGATTGTCGATCATGAGAGCGATTTTTCTGTTGTTGGTTTGTGCAGCACTGGGTTGGAGCGGAGTGGATGCCAGCCGCTGGGGAGTGAAGGCGGCGAGTGGCAGTGTGGCGGGGACTGTGCTGGTAGAGGAAGTGCAGAAGCGCAGTGGAGTGAAGCTGGGCAACGGCAATGAAATCGAACTGGTGGTGAACGCGAGCGAGCCGGGCATTGGACCGGAGGGCTATGCGCTTGCTGTGGATGAGAAGCGGGCGCGCATTGCGGGGAGGACTGAACGCGGGCTGCTGTACGGGGTGGGGGCGCTGTTGCGAGCGATGGAGTGGGGGCCGGAAAAACTTGAGTTGCCGCGCATGGATCGGCGCAGTTCGCCGGAATCGATGCTGCGAGGGCACCAGCTTGGGTACAGAGCAACAGCCAATAGCTGGGATGCCTGGACGGTGGCGCAGTTTGACCAGTACATCCGCGAGCTGGTGTTGTTTGGGGCTAATGCTGTCGAGAACATTCCGTTTCAAGACACGAAGGCAGCACCGTTGATGAAGGTGTCGCGGAAAGAGATGCATCGGGCGATGAGCCGGATTTGCCGCAAGTATGACATTGAGTATTGGGTTTGGACTCCGGCTGATTTTGAGTTGAGTGATGGGGAGAAGCGGGCGGCGTTTTTGAAAGAGTTTGCCGAGATGGCGGCGGAAGCGGAGAGGCTGGACGGGGTGTTTGTTCCCGGTGGCGACCCGGGGCATAATGCGCCGGAGTTGGTGATGCCGTTTCTTGAGGACTTAGCGAAGAGGACGAAGGCGAAGATCTGGCTGTCGCTGCAGGGATTCAACCGGGAACGGGAGGATTATGCGTACCGGTGGATTGCAGAGAAGCGACCGAGGTGGTTGGGTGGTTTGGTGGCGGGACCGTCGAGCCCGCCGGCGTTGCGATCGCGCGCGGCCTTGCCGGCCGAGTATGGGTTGCGCCTCTATCCTGATTTGACGCATAACAAGATCTGCCAGTATCAGGTGCCGGGGCTGGATCAAGCGATTGCGCTGACGCTGGGGCGGGAGGCGATTAACCCGCGGGCGGCGGAGATGGTGAAGATCCACAACCAAGCGGTGGGGACCAGTGTTGGATTTTTGAGTTACTCGGATGGGGTGCATGATGATGTGAACAAGACGGTGTTTAGTGCGCTCGGTTGGGATTCAAGGCGGCAGGCGCGGGAGATTCTGGTGGAGTACGCGCGGCTGTACTTTTCAAGCAGAATGGCTACGGAGATAGCGGATGGGATTTTGGCCTTGGAACGGAATTGGCGCGGCCCGCTGGTGGAGAACGGCAACGTGGAGGCTACGCTGCGGGAGTGGGACCGACTGTCAGCCCTGCTGCCGGAACTGGCTGGTAACTGGCGGTGGCAGATGAACCAACTGCGGGCTGTGTATGATGCTCATTCGCGGCGCAGGCTGATGGAGGAGCGCGAGTTGGAACGGGCGGCGAATGCGGTGTTGCTGAACGATGCGCTGGCGAGCGGGGTACGCGTGGAGCGGGCACTCGAGGTGCTGCAGCAGGCAAGCGGACAAAAGGAACTTCGCGCTCGTATTGTGGAGCTTTGCGAGAAGTTGTACCAATCGATTGGACTGCAGACGAGCGTCGAGAAGTATGGCGCGAGTGGAGCCGAGAGGGGGGCGGTTCTCGATTTTATTGATACGCCTCTCAATAACAAGTGGTGGCTGGAAGATGAACTGGCCAAGGTGAGGAAGCTTGGAGATGAGGCTTTACGGCTTGCGCGGTTGAGGGAGATTGCTACCTGGGAAAGCCCGGGGCCGGGGAGCTTCTATGATGACGTTGGGAATGAGGGTAGGTCTCCGCATACGGAGATGGATGAGAGGGATGAGCCGCTGTTCTGGTGGCTGGACCAGGGCCGGAGCAGGCTGCGGCTATCGGCACAAACGACGATGTGGCCGAAGCGGCTGCTGTATGAGGGCGTGAAGGCCGGGGCGAAGTATGTTGTGAGGACCGGGGGCCAGGGCCAGAGTTTGCTGAAGGTGGATGGGGAACGTGTGGGAGGCAAGCAGGTGGGTGAATTCTGGGAGTTTGAGGTGCCGGTGAAGGCACTTGAGGATGGACGCCTGGAGTTGAGTTGGGATGTGCCGACGGACGAAGGCCATTTGAACTGGCGGCAGAGGTCGAGACTGGCGGAGGTCTGGCTGCTGAAAAAATAATCGGCCTGTTGATCGATTTTTGAAGGTCTTGTCGCTTGGCTTCTCAGAACCATGAGAATTCACAAGTTGATGAAGAAATGTTTTGGCGCCGCCGTCGCACTGACTGCTGCTGGCGCCTTGATGGCCGGAGAAGGCGGCAAGAAGAACCTGAGCTGCGATGTGGTGATTTTGGGAGGTGGAGCAGGTGGACTGCATACCGCTTACCGATTGGCACCGACGATGGGCGATAGGGTTTGCCTGTTTGAGAAGGAGAACCGGCTGGGGGGACGCATTTATGATGTGTCGAAGACGCCGGGTGGGCCGGTGTTTGGCCTGGGAGCACTGCGCATTATGGAGACGCAGGAAGTGGTTTTGAAGCTGGCTGATGAGTTGGGGATCCAGTATGTTGCGGCTCCGTTTGAGGATGATCTGATTCGGGCGCGCGGGGCGGCGGGGTTTGATTCTGACAGTTTGCGGACGCAGGCGTATCCGAAGGTGACGGCTAGTGAGGGCGCGCTGTATGACCAGTTTCGGCAGGGGCCGTTGCGGAGCCAGGCAGGGCAGTATCCGGACTTGCGCTCCTATATGAGAGCGAGCCTGGGTGCGGAGAACTACCAGTTTGTGGCGGATATGTTTCGGTTTCGCGGGGACTTTACTTATCCGCTGAGCGCGAAGGCTTATCTGGAGTTTTTGGATGAAGACTGGGATGTGTGCTGCACGCCGAGTTATCCGGTGGGTGGGATGAGTGAGTTCATCAAGCGGATGGCGGCGAGAGCGACGCAACGGGGAGCGCGGATCTATCTTTCGCAGCCGGCATTGGAGGTTGAAGATGGCCGGGGCAACAGTGGCCGCTACCGTGTGACGACGCCAGACTATGTGGTGACGGCCAACCGATTGGTGATTGCCGTGGATGCCGAAGGGTTTAAGCACGTGGATGGCGACCTGGCGAGGAAGATTCAGCGCCAGCCGCAGTTTCAGGATCTGGTAGGAGTGAAGGTGGCGAGCGTGAACCAGTGGTGGCCGAGTGCCTGGTGGCAGAATGCCGTGCCCGGCAAGAATACCCGGCGGGCCTGGACGACGGAGAGCTGCGTGAACTATATCGAGATCCCGACGACGCCTTATGGGGCACAACAGATGGTGACGCGGAGCGTGTATGAGGACGAGAAGAGTTGTGTGGACTTCTGGGAAGAGACGCTGCAGCGTGGCATGCCGGCCGTTGAAGCTGAGATTGAGCGTGGACTGAAGAACATGTTTCCGGGCGTGACGATTCCGAAGGCGGTGAAGACAGAAGTGAAGATCTGGCCGGCCGGTTGGTATTGGCTGAAGGCAGGGTCGCCGTTTAGCAACATGGACATTGCCAAGTGGGCGATTGCGCCGCTGCCCGGAGAGGCAGTCACGCTGGTAGGGGAGAGCTACAATCCGCAGCGATCTACGTGGAGTGATGGAGCATTCAAAAGCTCGATCAATGCACTGAATAGCGTGTTCGGGATGAACCTTCCCGGGCAGACTGCGAGCCCGAATGGGCCGGTGTGGCAGCCGGGGCCTGGCAAGAAGAATCGCGTAAGCGAGCGGATGGACCGCTAGGGCTTCCTGGATTTCTGTTGGTACATGTGAGCGTCGGCGAGCTGGAGCAGCTCTTCGGCGCTCATTTCGTTTTGCCAGGAAGCGATACCGAGGGAAGCAGTGACTTCCACTTTGACAGAGGGTTGGCCCGGTTCGACCTTGATGGGATAGGTGCCGAAGACCCACTGGCGGATGCGATCACAGAGAGCCTCGGCCTGGGTTGTAGCGCCGTTGATGAGCACGAGGAATTCGTCGCCACCCCAACGACCGACGAGATCGAATTGGTGGCAGACCTGGCGGAGCTCGGCGGAGAACTGGCGGAGGATTTGATCTCCGGCGAGGTGGCCATAAGTATCGTTGACCTGCTTGAAGCGATTGAGATCGATCAGGATGAGTGAGAAGGGTTGGGCACGGCGGATGCGGGTGGCCAGATCGAGTTCGAGGCGACGGCGATTGGCGAGGCCGGTGAGAGCATCGAGGTTCGCCTGCTCTTCGGTTTGGGCGAGACGGCTGCGGTAGTTGGACAGCTCGACTTCGAGAGCGCGCATGGTTTGCTGCGTGTCGTGGGTCATTTGCTCAACGGTGCGGCTGAGTTCTTCGACACTGGAAACGAGACTGGAGCGGAGACGGGAGATGTCTTCGAGCTCTGAGATTTGTTTGAGGCGGCTGGTGAGGGACTGAAGGTGGGTGTTGTGACGCTGGTCACGATCGCCGACGGATTCGGCCGTCTTGGCCACCAGGAGCATGAGGTCTTTCATCTCGGCTGTCTTTTGGCGGAGATAGGTTTGGGTGCGGTCATGCCAGGCTTGCAGGTGGCGCTCGGCGTCTTGTTGGGTGGAGACGATTTGGGCGGGCTTGGAATGGAGAGAGAGGGACTGCTGGAGGGTGAGGAGTGAGGAGGAGAGATCGCCGGCAGAGGGGGCGCAGAGGTCGGCGTTGCAGGAGGCGGTGGTGGCGAGGAGGCGTTGGTAAGAATCGAGGAGGGCCGGGAGGATCGGTTCGTCCTTGGCGTCCAGATAGGGCTTGAGGGATAGCACGGATAGAGTATCGTCCGAGCGAGGGGGAGTTTGAGGAGATTTGAGGGGACTTTGTACTACTCGACGGAAAGGGTACGGGGTAAGTGTTTGTAAGGAGAAATGCCTAGTGCCTTGGCAAGATGCGAAGTCTGATTGGGGATTGCAGAAGATGCGATCATTGAGGCAGGATGTGGCGCCTTAGTTTGCTTGTCGTTTTGGGCAGTTTGGGATGGGGCCAACTGCTGATGCCGCCGGGGAGTGCGCAGGCCCGTGAGCTGGAGAAGTTTTTTGGTTCGCTGGAGGGTGGCAAGCGGGACGCGGCGTTGAGGCTGGATTGCTCTGTGATGCCGTTTGCGCCGCGGTTGTCGTTTGGGTTTCAACACTGGACGGGGTATGACATTCTGATGCCGATGCGGCAGTTTGCCGAGCGGGGACGGGAGCGGCCGATGGTGGTGGCGCTGCAGGTGAAGGGACCGTTGGGGACATCGTACTTTTACTCGAAGGCTGCGTTTCCACGGAAGGCTCCGCCCGAGTACTTTCAGCGCAAGGGTGTGGAGATGAATTTGGGTGGTGGATTTGTGGTGGGTGCCGGCAAGTATGCCGTGACGCTTTACGCCATGGATTCTGCCGGAAGAGATTGTACGAAGCGCTGGAAGCTGGAGGCGAAGGCGGGGAATGTGCCGCTGCAGATTGGGCCGGGGCAAGTGGCCGAGAGCGGGATGGAAGGCTGGAAGGGGATCAGCGGGGGGAATGGGACGCTGAGTGTTTATATGCATGCGGCACCGATGATGCGGCGGCGGGTGATGACGAAGTTGTCGGCGTGGGACCGGGCGGTGTTGACGAATTCATTGCGGAGTTTGCTGGATGTGGGTGGGTATGCGCGGGCGCGGGTGAAGGTGTTTGATTTTGATGGGAGGAGGGTGATTTTTGAGAGTGAGAATTTTGGAGCGGCAGACTATGAGCAGTTGATGGCGGCTTTGTTTGGGTTGAATATTGGGACGGTGTCGGTGGAGACGTTGCAGGGGCCGAATGAAGAAGAGTTTCTGAGTGGCTTGGTGAAGGAAGAAGTGGCTCGGAAGGATGCCAGCGATGCGGTGGTGTTTTTAGGGCCATCGTGGAGATGGGGGCAGAAGATTTCGCCGTTGCTGCGGGAGTTGCGCGGGCAGTTGCCGATGACTTATTACCTGTCGCTGACGCCGTGGTTTTCGACCACGACGGATTTGCTGGAGAAGTTTGTGAAGGCGGGGCCGAAGGGGAAGGTCTTGACGGTGTATCAACCGGTAGATCTGGCCAAGGCGATTCGGGAGATACGGGACAAACGGAACTAACGCCTTGCTGGTATTTTAGATAGGACAGGGATGGAACTAAGCCAAGAAGAAATCGCGCTGATCCGCGATAGCTATGCCAAGATCGCAGACTTGAAGCCGCAGGCTGGGAGCCTGTTCTATGGACGCCTGTTTCAACTGGACCCTAGCCTGAAGGAGATGTTTCACCGGGCTCCGATTGAGACGCAGGCGGCGAAGCTGTTTCAGGTGATTGACTGGGTGGTGGAGCGGGTGGACCGGCTGCCGGAGATCAAGAATGATCTGGATGCATTGGGCAAGCAACACGAGGAGTTTGGGGTGAAGGTGGATCACTACCCGCTCGTGGGTTCGGCGCTGGTGTGGACGCTGAAGCAGGCACTGGGGAGAGAGTTCAGTCCGGAGGCGGAGGGGGCCTGGATTGAGTTGTATACATATTTGTCTGGCCAGATGGAGCCGTAGTGTGATGGAATAAGTGCTCACCTATGGTCAATACTTGGGCACAGACTTATGAGATGGGCGGGCTGGGATTGTGGGGCAGCGCGCTGGTAGCAGCAATTCCGATTTTTGTTTTGCTGGGGATGTTGGGGGTGTTGCGGAAACCGGCTTGGATGGCGGCGCTGGCGGGCCTGGGATCGGCGATTGGGGTGGCTCTGTTTGGGTATGGGATGCCCGGTTCTATGGCGCTGGGAAGTGTTGCTTACGGGGCTAGCTTTGCGTTGTTCCCGATTACCTGGATTATCTTCTGGGCCATTGTGATGTACCGGCTGACGCTGGTGACCGGCAAGTTTGAGGTGATCAAGAATTCGATTGCTTCGCTCACGAATGAACGGCCGCTGCAGGCGCTGCTGATTGCGTTTGCGTTTGGCGCGTTTATTGAGGGAGCGGCGGGATTTGGTACGCCGGTGGCGGTAGCGGCAGCGATGCTGGTGGGCGTGGGGTTTGGGGCCTTTGAAGCTTCAGCGATTTGTTTGCTGGCGAATACGGCACCGGTGGCGTTTGGATCGATTGGGATTCCGGTAGTGACGCTGGCGGGGATTACGGGTTTGCCGCTTGCGGAGTTGAGTGGACAGGTGGGACGGATTTGCGCACCGGTGTCACTGATTGTGCCGGCGTATCTGATTGCGGCGACGGAGGGTTTTGCGACGATGCGGAGGGTGCTCTTCCCTGCCCTGCTTTGTGGTGGATCTTTCGCTGGGGTGCAGTTTCTGGTGTCGAACTATCTGGGGGCGCAGTTGGTGGACATTCTGAGTTCACTGAGTGCGATTTTTGCGCTGCTGGCGTATCTGGTGGTGAAGAAGAGTTCTTCGCTCGATCTGCCGATGAAGGAAGTCATCCATGCCTGGAGCCCCTACCTGTTGCTGGTGGCTTGTGTGCTGGTTTGGGGCTATGAGCCGATTGCGAAGATGTTGAATGCTTCGGCGATCAAGATTGAATGGCCGGGCTTGCACAATCTGGCGTTGCGCATGCCGCCGGTGATGACGAAGGCTACGCCTTATGCGGCTGTGTTTAACTTCAATTTTCTGGCGGCATCGGGAACGAGCTGTATGCTTGCGGCGGTGTTGAGTGCGTTTGTGTTGGGGGTGAAGCCGGCGCAGTTCATGAAGGTGATTGGCGAGAGCCTGTTGCAGTTGCGGATGCCGACGCTGACGGTTTGCAGTGTGCTGGGGATGGCGTTTTTGATGAACTATTCTGGTGCGACCGGGACGCTGGGTCTGGCGTTTGCTGGGACGGGGGTGCTGTTTCCTTTCTTTAGCGCGATGCTGGGCTGGCTGGGTGTTTTCTTGACCGGATCGGATACGAGTGCCAATGCGTTGTTTGGGAATTTGCAGGTGGTGACGGCTGGCAAGCTGGGGCTTGACCCGGTCTTGATGGCGGCCTCGAATTCTTCGGGCGGCGTGATGGGCAAGATGATTTCGCTGCAGACGATTGCGGTTGCGGCGGCGGCGACGAAGATGTCGACCGAGGATCAGGCGAAACTGTTTCGATTTACCTTTGGGCACAGCTTGCTGCTGGCCAGTGTGATCGGAGTGATCACGTTTATTTACTCCAGGATGTGACATGAATCTTGTGCTTTTGTTGGTGTTGGCGCAGCACCCCGAGTCGGTGGTTGCGGGTGGGCCATTGTTTGTGAAGAATTGCTCGGCTTGCCATGGGGATACCGGGAAAGGTGGGCGAGGGCCTGACCTGACGACAGGGGCCTGGAAGCATGGCGGCACCATCGATGATCTGGTGCGCAATATCACCAAGGGTATTGCGGGGACGCAGATGCCGCCGATCCCGATGCCTGAGGCAGAAGCCCGGGCGATTGCAATGTATTTGCTTTCACTCGGAGCGAAACAAGAGGAAAAGCTGGCTGGGGATGAGGGTCGGGGCAAGGGCTTGTTTTACGGCAGTGGCAAGTGTTCGGAGTGTCATATGTTTGCCGGACGCGGTGGAGTTGTCGGGGCAGACCTGAGCAAGGTACGGGATCGCGTGCGGGCTTCCGAGTTGGTGCGCAGCATGGCGGGCAAGATTGGCATGGCAGAAGCCAATGGCGTGAGGGGCGTGGTGAAGGGTGAGGATACGTTTACGGTGCAGTTGATGGACTTGCAGCAGAAGTGGCATTTTCTACCGAAGACCAAGGGGTTGCGAAAACTCGAGGTGGAGCATCCGAAGCTGAGTGAGGCCGAGCGCCAGGATGTGGCGGCGTTTCTGATGAAGGCACCGGTACGGTATGACGAAGGGGCGGCGTGGGTGCCGGCGGCGGATTTGAATGTGAGCTATGCGCGGCTCAAGAATGCGGCGGCGGAACCTCAGAATTGGTTGACCTATTGGGGTGGCTATGAGGGGCGGCATTATTCGGGGCTGAAGCAGATTACGCCCGCGAATGCAGGACAACTGAAGAGTAGCTGGACTTACCAACTGGGTGTCAATACGGTGGAGACGACGCCGATTGTTGTGGACGGGCTGATGTTTGTGACCGGAGCGTTGAACAGCGCGGCGGCGCTTGATGCCAAGACGGGGCGACCGCTGTGGAAGTATTCGCGACAGTTGCCCAAAGTGGCGAGCCATTGCACGGTGATGACGAACCGCGGCTTTGCGATGCTGGGCGACCGGCTCTATATGGCGACGCTCGATACGCATCTGGTGGCGCTGGATGCGAAGTCGGGCAATGTGATTTGGGATATCGAAGTGGATGACTACAAGAAGGGGTATTCGATTACGCATGCCCCGCTGGCGCTGGACGGCAAGATTATTGTGGGGGTGACTTCCGGGGAGTGTGCGCTGACCGGCTGGGTGGATGCTTATGATGCCAAGACCGGCAAGAAGCTTTGGCGGACGCATTCGACGCCGCAGCCGGGAGACCCTAATCGACAGACGTGGAAGCCGGAGACTGCGGCTGACTTTGGGGGATCACCAACGTGGACCACGGGTACGTATGACGTGGAGACGGATACCTTGTTCTGGCAGACAGGTAACCCGGGGCCGGACTATGACGGGACGGTGCGAGCCGGGGACAACCTCTACTCGTGTTCGGTGCTGGCACTGGACCCGAAGACCGGAAAGATGAAGTGGTGGTTTCAATTTACACCTCATGACGTGCACGACTGGGATGCAAACCAGACGCCGATGTTGATTGACGGCATGGTGAAGGGGAAGAACCGGAAGCTGCTGGTGACGGCACAGAGGAATGGGTTTTATTACGTGCTGGATCGCAGTACGGGCGAGTTTCTGGCCGGGCGTGAATTCGCCAAGCAGACGTGGGCCAAAGGGTTGGACGAGAAGGGCCGCCCCATTGTGTTGCCCAATACGACGCCGACGCCGCAGGGCAACTATGTGTGCCCGGATGCGGCCGGGACCGCGAATTGGGGCGCTCCTTCTTATGACCCGGCGACGAAGTTCTTTCTTGTGTCGGTGCGCGAGGCTTGCGCGGTTTATACCAGCGTGACCAAGAGCCCGGTGCCGGGAGAAGGATTTACGGGAGGTGGTGTCGCAGTAGACCCGAAGGTGGGAACGCCAGGGTCGGTGCGGGCGCTGGATGCGCTGACCGGAGAGCGCAAATGGGATTACCCGCTGTTTGCCGGATCGTCGGCGACGGGTGTGCTGGCGACGGCGGGGGGAGTTGTGTTTGCGTCGAGCTATGACGGGAATCTGATTGCGCTGGAGGCGAAGACGGGGCGCTACCTGTGGCACTACTATACAGGGGCCAACATCATTACTTCTCCGATGGCTTATGCGGTGGATGGCAAACAATATGTTGCGATTGCAGCGCAGTCGGCGATCTTCGTCTTTGGGTTGCCCTGATGACACGCAGGGGACTTCTGGCAGGGGCAGCAACGGTGATGTGGGCCCAGAGCCCGATCACACTGGGTTCGCGGCGGGAGTTGTTTGTGGATCGTCATCTGATCGGGGAGATGCGGGGGACAGAGCTGAGGCTGGGCCAGCCGGTGGATGCAGGTGTGGCGTTTCGCTTTGACAAGCCGTGGGAAGGCCGTTTTTGCAATTACGCGACCGTGATTGATGGCGGGGGGAAGGTGCGCCTCTACTATCGGGGTGTGCCGAATGCAGGAGAAGATGGGCGCGGCGATGAAGTGTACTGCTATGCCGAATCGCCCGATGGCAAAGAGTTTGTGCGGCCGAAGCTGGGGCTGCACTCGGTGCGTGGCACCAGAATCAACAATGTGATTCTGGCGGGAACTCCGCCGCTACAGCATAACTTTTCACCCTTTCGCGACCGGGATGGAAGCTATCAGGCTTTGGCAGGGACGAGCAAGAGCGGCCTGATTGCCTTTCGATCTCGGGATGGAGTGAAGTGGGAGAAATTGCGGGAAGAGGCAGTGTTGACGGGGGGTGCGTTTGATTCGCAGAATCTGGCGTTTTGGTCGGAGGCGGAGGGCCAGTATGTTTGTTACTACCGCACGTTCAAGAAGATCGGCAATGAAAATTACCGGTGGGTTTCGCGGGCGACCAGTAGGGATTTTCTGAACTGGAACAAAGAAGGGGAGCTGCAGTTTGGGGATGCGCCGCCGGAGCATCTGTACACCAATCAGACGAGTGCTTACTTTCGGGCTCCGCATCTTTACGTGTCGCTGTGTGCTCGTTTCCTGCCGGGGCGGCAAGTCTTGACAGAAGCCGAGGCGAAGGCGATCGGGGTGGACCCTGGTTACTTTAAGGATTGCTCGGATGCTGTGCTGATGAGCTCGCGTGGAGGATTGCAGTTTGATCGCACCTTTCTCGAGGCATTTCTGCGGCCCGGGTTGGGGATGAAGAACTGGGTATCGCGATCGAATTATCCGGCCTTGAATGTGATTGCTACTGGCGACGAAATGATGTCGTTTTATGTGGTGCGTGACTATGGGCAGCGAACGATTCATCTGCGCCGTTATGAGTTGCGGCTCGATGGCTTTGCTTCGCTTTATGGCGGCTATCGAGGGGGAGAGATGCGGAGCAAGGCCTTTACGTTTGCAGGGTCACAACTGGAGTTGAACTACTCTACTTCGGCACCGGGCGGCGTGAAGATTTTGCTCGAAGATCTTGAGGGCAAATTGCTGGCAGAGAGTGTGGAGTTAGTGGGGGATCAAACGTCAAGAGTGGTGCGCTGGAAAGGGATGGATGGGGTGGGAGCACTGGCCGGCAGGGCGGTACGGATGAGGGTGCAGCTCAAGGATGGGAACCTCTACTCGTTTCGATTTCTCTAAGCGATAATTACGGTCTTAAGCATTATGAGCCGTGTCATCTTACTCTTCTTACTGTTGTCGAGCGGGACTGCCCGAGCAGAGCAAATTGTTCCGGCAGGAACGGAATTGCAGATCCGGCTGAAGACCACACTTTCTTCTTATGTCAGCAAAGCAGGAACGCCGATTGTAGCGGAGGTGATTGCGCCGGTCGAGCTGAATGGTCAGGTGGTGCTGCCTATGCGAACCGAGTTGTTTGGCAGCGTGCGCGAAGCAAGAAGAGTGGGGCTGGGCTTGTCGAGAGAAAGAGCACTTCTGGACCTGGAGTTCAACCAGATGAGAGTGCCGGGTGGAGAGTTACAGGATTTTTCAGGGCTGGTTACGCAGGTGGATAACGCTCGGGAACGTGTCGATGCCAAGGGCAGAATCCGCGGGATCCGTGCGACGGATTCGTCTTCTTCTGTCATTGCGGGAGCTGCGATTTCAGTGTCGGCCTTCGACCCGATGGCTTTGATTTTTTCGCTGTCTTCATCGATGAATGTTTTCCGGATTCCCGATTCTTCAGTGGTCTTGCCTGCCGGTACGGAGTTGCATTTCAAAGTGGGTGAGGAACTGAAGGTGCCCGGTGTGATGGGGCCGGCGTATCCGGCGCTATTCGCGGCGGGGAAAGTTCCGGCTGAGCTGGATGAAGTGGTGAAGGGCTTACCCTTCCGCACGGCGACGAAGGGCAGCAATTTGCCATCTGATCTTACGAGCCTGATGTACCTCGGCTCACAGGAGGCCATTGAGCGGGCATTTCTGGCAGCAGGCTGGGTGAGGTCGGATGAGTTGAACGGCAAGTCTTCTTACGGGGTGATGAAGTCGATTGTCGAGAATCAGGGCTACCAGGCAGCGCCGATGTCGGTATTGACGTTGGCCGGGAAAGAGCCGGAGCTGGCTTTTGCCAAGACCCTCAATACGTTTTTCACGAGGCATCATTTGCGGATTTATTCGCAGCAGGCCCGTGTTGACGGGCAACCGGTTTGGACTTCGACGGCGACCTATGATTCCGGCATTGGATTCTCCAAAGGGGCGAAGACGTTCATTCACCTGATCAACGAGAACATTGACGAAGAACGTAGCAAGGTGGTGCATGACCTGTTGCTAACGGGATGCGTGGAGGGAGTTGGATTTCAAGACAGGCCGTGGGTACCGCGCGATGCCAAGAACGCTACAGGAGATACCTTGCGTACGGACGGGAAGATCGCCATTCTGCGGATGAACGATTGTGTGAATCCACTGCGAGCGGATGAAGAAGATGTCCGCAGGGAGAACTTGAAGCTGCGGCAATCGGCCTATTTGCGGCCGCTTCGTACGACCTTGCTGACGCTGCGCAATGATTTGACACGCGGCAATGTTGTTTACCAGGCTTACAGCGGGATCCGGGTGCTGTGGAGCTTGAAGGGACCCGCCGTAAGCGGCGACAGTCAGAAGAGCATTCGCTATGGGGGGCAGGAGTTTCTTGTGGTGGATGGGGCAAAGCCGATGCAGCGTGATGATATTCCCAAGGATGGTGGAGAGAAGCTGAAGCTCAGCAAAGAAGCGAAGAAGCCCAAGAGCTATGCCAACCAACTGCTGTTCAGTCTGAATGGGGGATTGAATGGATTTGGGAATGAGCTCTTCAGCACACAACGGTTCGCCCTGGCAGTCAGTGCGGGTGGGCAGACGTTGCGGGTTCCGCTGCAGTTTGACACGGTGCTCGAAAGGGGTTGGGCCATCTCGCCGAAGTTGACAGTGAACACGTGGAAGTATGTGTCGAACGAGTTTTCGTATACCCGGACCTCGACCAATTTTCGATTGTTTGGGCAAGATGAATTGCTTGGCAACCAACTGGACTCCCGCTCCAAGGCTGCCATACGGAACTTCAGCTACAGCACGCTGGTGCATTTGACGCCGAACGGTCGGAGGATACGGCCCTACTTTGCTGTGGGACCGACATTGCAGTTGATCCATCTGCTGGAGGCGAAACCAGCCAAGAATTCGCTGTTGAGTTTTGCAGCGCGCGATGTGGCATTGCTGGTTACGGCGTATAACTTTGGGTCCAAGCCGGCGCTGGACGGAGGAGGTGTATTTCAGTTTGGCCTGAACTATGGAGGCGGTGTCAGAATTCATGTGACGCCCAGGCTCTTTCTGCGAGCTGACTACCGAGAAACAGTTTCGCGACAGCCGGATTTTTGGAAGTCGATTCCCCAAAGACTGCAGCAAGGAATCACTGAGCCGAACCAACGATTGGAAGTGAGCCCGCTACAGCGGCATGGGTTGTTGCGTCAGCAATTGGTGACGATGGGTATCGGGATTTCGTTCTAGCAAGTCAAGCTAGAATACGGCTCTATGGGTAGAAAATTGGGGGCTGCGTTTTGTTTGATGGGGCTACTGTACCTGGCCCCTTTGATGGCTCAATTTATTGGGCCGCCGATCTTCTATGTCGACGCGAGCGGTGGACTGGCGGTAGTCAACCAATTCACGAGCATCAATATCACCAGCTCGGGGGGAGTGGCACCGGTTGTATTTTCGATCGATAGTGGGAGTCTGCCGCCTGGCATGAGCCTGGGCTCGGATGGGGTCTTATTCGGAGTACCCTCGCAGGTGGGGCAGTTCGAGTTTTTTCTGAGGGCGACCGATGCAACAAATGCCAGTCGACGAGGTAGTTTTCGTCTGGATGTGTCGCAGATAGGTTTTGAATTTGTTCAAACAGAAATACCGAATGGTCGAGTGGGCGTTGGATACAGCGCAGCTCTCAGCCTGGTGGGATCCGTGCCTCCAGTCGCTATTACGCCTGAGAATGGGCAAATACCTGATGGACTAAGCTTGGGTGCGAATGGCCTCACAGGGACACCTACCAATCCAGGAACTTTCGCATTCACATTGAGGGCAACGCATGCTGCTTTTGGGGTGGCGCGACGGCAGTTTATGGTAACGATAGCCCCTGCGACGGGAGTGGTAGCCAATCCGCTGAGACTTCGAATCCAATCGTTACCGAATGCTATGTTAACGGTACCCTACAGCGGATTTGTGACTGGGTTCGGAGGGACCCCACCCTATCAGTTTCGGGTGTCATCAGGCCAATTGCCAGACGGGTTGGCGCTGCAGAGTAACGGGGGCATTAGCGGGATTCCAACGCGAGCTGCCAATCCAAACTTTGATGTTGAGCTGAAGGATGCGACGGGTGCCACCGTGAGGGCGGATTACTCGATCCTGGTGACGCCTTCGACGTTGTTTGACTTTGCTGGTCAACCATTACCGAGTGGCACGGCGAATGTTGCCTACACGGCCAATGTGGGAGTTGCAGGCGGGACTGGGCCTTATCGGTTTTCGGTGAGCGGTGGTTCTCTTCCAGCCGGTCTAAGTCTTTCCACTACTGGGCAGATTACGGGAGTGCCGATTGGGAGTGGGACTAGTAACTTTATGTTGCGAGTTGCCGACAGTACGAATCGATTTGTGGAGCGATCGTTCACACTGACTCTGAGTACCAATAGCTCGCAGCCGACTTTGGGTTTTCTTAGCAATAGCTTGCCATCCGGGGTGGTTGGGACGCCGTATTCATTCAGTCTGCTTTTGAATTCAACGAATGCTCCTTTTGCATTCCGGTTGTTGAATGGATTTTTGCCCTCAGGATTGATTCTTACAACGGGGGGGACGATCAGTGGGACGCCAACGGTACCGGGTAGGTCGACGTTTACTGTGCAGGCCAGTGATGCAAGGGGAGCCTCGGCTCAGCAGGTATTTTCTATTGACATTCGTAATCTCGCCGACGCTGACCCAATTCTGCTGCCCATTGCGACGTTGAGCCAGCCCTACCTGACGCAACTGAGCGGATTTGGCGATCAAGGCCCATTTACCTTTAGCTATGAAGGTGTATTTTCGCCTGGAAACTTGCTATTAAGCCGGGATGGACGACTCAGCGCAGAGCCACGATTTTTCTTCCCGGGAGGATATGAACTTCTGATTCGAGTGACGGATTCGCGCGGAACCTCGATTGTGAGGAAGTACCTCCTGAATGTAGTGCAAACGCCATTGCGAGAAAGTATTGCGGCTTTGCCTGAAGCAAGGGTGCGGGTAGCTTATTCGGCGACGGTTCGTGGAGCTGAGGGGGCGGGGCCGTTTACGTTTACTTTGATTCAGGGTTCATTGCCATCAGGAATGACCTACGACGCGGCGAGCAGCAGGATCACGGGGGCGACCGAGGTGGCGGGCAGCTATCCGCTGCTGTTTCGCTTGCAAGACTCCGGCGGCAGCCTCGGGGATGCGGCGGTGACGCTGGTGGTGCGGGCTGCTGCCGTGCCTACCCTGACCTTTAGTGGAGCGGCGCTGCCGGAGGGGCGCGTGAATGAGGCGTATCGATTCAGCTTGAGCAGCAGTGGGGGCACTGCGCCGTATCGGTATATGCTGATCGGTGGCTCGTTGCCGGCAGGGGTGGCGCTTTCGAGCGAAGGGGTGATCGCTGGAACGCCGACGCAAAGCGGGAGTTTTTCACCAGTGGTGCGGAGTACCGATGCGAATGGTACGACGGCACAGGCTACGTTTACTCTCAACATACGAGTGGCTCAACCATTGATCACGACCATGGCACTGCCGGAAGGGAGCTTGAATACGCCTTATGTCGCGGTGGTGGAAGGAAGTTCCCCGGGGGGCTTGGCCGTCAGCTATCGGCTGGCTGGTGGAGTGCTTCCGACAGGATTGACGCTGGCGGCTGACGGGCGCATCAGTGGTACGCCGATTGCGGCCGGGACATTTGGCTTTGCGGTTGAGATTCGAGATGCGCAGGGTGGCACGGCGCAGAGAGAGTTTGCGATTCGCATTCTGGATGTTGGTGGGCCCTTGGGTATTCGGTCGGCGATACCGATGAGTGGTCGGCTGTACTTCCCCTACAGCTTTCGCTTTGCAGCGGGAGGAGGCTTCCCGCCCTATGTGTGGAGCCTTGCGGCAGGGACACCGCCAACGGGGCTTCGGCTGGATGCGACAACGGGCAACTTGACGGGCGTGCCGCTGGCTTATGGCTTCTATACGTTTCGAGTGCGAGTGACGGATAGTCGTGGCAGCTCGACAGATGCTCCTGCTTATACAGTTGCTGTGTTTGAGGCCAACCGGCTGGTGAATGGTCAAGCAGGGAGGCCGTATTCGGCAGAGATTGCGAGTGGGGTGGGACGGTATTCTGTTGACCCCAGTGCGATTGGTGGATTGCCGCCGGGCTTGAGCTTGAGTGCGGCTGGAGTTGTTTCGGGTACGCCGACAGCGGCGGGGGAGTTTACGTTTGGAGTGAACCTGGTGGGAGTGGATGGAGTGGTGACACAAATCCCTGTGAGCTTGACGGTGCTTGCGGCCAACGCGAGTGAAGCCCGCAAACAAGGCTTGCCTGGAGGGACTGTTGGGGCCAGCTATCGGCAGCAATTGACGAGCTTCGATGGGTTGGTTGCCAGTGCGATCACCTTGTCAGCCGGGGCGTTGCCGCCGGGCATCCAGTTGGAGAGTGGAAGCGCGGTGCTGAGCGGGATTCCGCAGACGGCTGGGGATTACTTTTTTACGCTGACGATTCGCACTGGAGCAAGCGCTGTTGAGAATACCGCATTTCGATTGAGTGTGGCTCCGGCTGGAGCACCTCTGATTGCGGCACTCACACACGCTGCCAGCTACGCGAGCGAGGGTGTGGCTCCGGGGCAATTGGTGACTTTGTTTGGAGCGGGTATGGGGCCGAGTGCACTGCGGCAGTTTACGGTGACGAATGGATTCCTACCCAAAGAACTGGGGTTGATGCGGGTCTTGTTTGACGGCTTGGCGGCGCCGATGATCTACACCTCGACGGGGCAAGTGAGTGCGATTGCGCCCTTTGATCTGTTGGGACGATTGCAGACCAACGTAACGGTGGAGTACAACGGCATGGTCTCGGCACCACTGTTGCTACGCGTGAGTAACGCGCAACCGGGGATTTTTACTGTGGATGGTACGGGGAGAGGGTTGGCGGCCATCTTGAACGAGGATGGCACTTTGAATGGACCAACGAACCCGGCGGCAGCAGAGTCTGTGATTGTGTTCTATGCAACGGGGGGTGGACGCATGAGCCCGAGCGGCGTGGATGGACGCGTGGCCCGGGCTGTGTCGAATCTGTTTCAGGCGAGCTCTGTGCAGATTGGAGGACAGAGCGCAGATTTGCTTTATGCGGGGAATGCGCCGGGGATTGTGGAGGGAGCGATTCAGGTGAATGCGCGGATTCCGCGAGGCACTCGAGAAGGCGCGAAGGAGTTGCGGTTGAGCGTGGGCGGAACGTTGAGCCCGGCGGGGGTGGTGGTGTGGGTACGCTAGAGGATCGGAGGACTGCGAATGAGACGTCGTGAGTTTGCTGGTGGGATGATGGCCCTGGGGCTGAGCGGTTGCGCGGCCAAGCGAAGCGTTGTGGCGGTACCGAAGCTGGCTCCTCTGCGTGCGGAACTGGACCGGATCTTTCGCGTGACGGTTTGCTCAAGGCCTTTCAGAGCGGCGGGGCCCAGGCTGGATGTGGAGAAGGTGGGGGATAAGGTTGTGGTTCACAACTATGGGCACGGGGGAAGCGGCTGGTCGCTTTCGTGGGGGTCAGGCCAGGTTGCGGTAGAGAAGGCGATGGCGGTGGGTGAAAAGGAAGTGGCGGTGATTGGGTGTGGCGCGCTGGGGTTGACCTCGGCAATCCTGCTGCAGCGGGCTGGGGCGAAGGTGACGATCTATGCCAAGGAGAGGCCGCCGGAGGTGCGGTCGAATTGGGCGACGGGATCTTGGACGCCGGATTCGCGGGTGGCGCTGGCCAGCAAGGCAGGCCCGGAGTTTCCTGCGTTGTGGGAGAAGATGACGCGCTACTCGTTTCGCATGTATGCCAGCTATCTGGGGATGCCGGGCAACCCGATTGAGTGGATGGACCGGTATGTGTTGGGAGCACGGCGGCAAGGGGGATCTGAAGGGTTGGACTTTGCCCGCTATGGGGACCGTGTTCGAGATTTGACGCCGCAGTTGCAAACGATGGCGCCTGGTACGCATCCCTTCCCGGAAGAGAACGTCAACAAGTCCTCGACATTGACCTTCAACGTTGCCAGCTATTCCCGGTTGCTGATGCAGGAGTTTCAGGTGGCAGGGGGGCGGATTGAACAGGCGGAGTTTCATAAGCCTGGGGAGTTACAGAATTTACGGGAGAAGGTGATGATTCATGCCACAGGCTATGGGGCGCGGGCGCTGTGGAAGGATGAATCGATTGTGCCCGTGCGGGGACAGATTGCGTGGTTGATTCCTCAACCCGAGCTGAACTACAGTGTGTTCTACAAGGACGTGGTGATGGTGGCGCGACGGGACGGCATTGTGGTGCAGGCCGTAGGGAGCGGCGAGATGGAAGGCTACAATGACCCGAGCGAAACGCCAGACCGCAAGGCGGCCGAAGAGGCTGTGGGCGTGATGCGGGAGCTGTACTCGCGCATGAAGTAGGGGCGGCTATTGGGCCGGTTGGCAATCGACATTGAGGCCAAGAAACCAGCGACGCTGGAAGCCCTTCCAGGTGCCTTTTTCGTCGGCTTTGAGGTAGGCCTGCTTGGCTGAGTCGGCTTTCAGGTTGAGATCGAGGAAGGCGGTGATGAAGTGCTGGTTGATGGCGGTGATGCGGTCTTTGCGCCAGACGGGTTCTTCGAAGGATTCTTTCGCCTGGAAGTCGAGGGGGACGCCGACGGGAGCGGGATTGCCACCGACGTTGTGGCGGGCGTTCTGGTAGACGAGCAGGCAGCGGTTGGAATTGGTAGACCAGTTGAAGAGTTTCTTCACACCTTGCTCATAGCCGGAGACGTCGTCGTTGTCACCCACGATGAAGAGCGAGGGGAGCTTGAGGCCTTTGGCGGAGTCTTGCGACCAGGCTTCGACAGGGGGCTGGGCTCCCCAGGGAGCAATGGCGACGATGGCTTTGAGATTTTCAGGAGGAGTGACCTGCGGCATGGGGAGTTGCTTGAGCATGCCGCTGGTGGTGCTGTAGGAGGCACCGCCGCTGGCCATGGCTCCGTAGCCGCCCATCGAATAGCCGACGATGGCAGCGCGGGTGGGATCGAGGATGGGAGCGAGAAAGAGTGCCTTGTTGGTGGTGAGGGTCTTGAGGGTGAAGAGTTGGTCCGGAGCGCGATTGACGAGGGTGCTTTGGAAGGCGCGGACTTCGCCGAAGACAGAGTCTGTGTGGTCGATGGCGGCGACGATGTAGCCTTTGGAGGCGAGGTTCTCGGTGAGGTAGCTGAGGAAGTGGCGGGAGCCGGGGTAGCCGTGGGAGACGATGACGAGGGGGTAGGTGGCGCCGGTTTTGGGTTCGGCATCGCGTAGCGCTTTGCCGGGGACGTCGAAGGTTTTGGGAGTGTCTGGGCGGGGGGCGCGGCCGACCATCGGGCTGGTGTAGACGGTGTGGGCCTGCTGACCGGGAGCGAGTTGGGCGGGGTACCAGATTTCTACTTTGAGGGAACGGTCGGAAATTGTAGGTTTGCCGTCAGCCATCTTGAGGACGTCGGGTTGTTGGGGATTGACGAGCTCGAGAGTGCGAACGCCGACGTCGTGCGGGCCGAAGCGCGCGAGTTCAGGAGAGTCTACCGGTGGAACCGAGAAGTATTGGGCTTGAGCGAGAACAAGGATGGGTAGGAGCATGGGTGTCAGGGGATTTGCCTTGGGGTTTCGAAAATATCCTGGCGGAAGAGGAATCGTACCAGACCGTTGACGTTGGGGACTTCGCGCCGGCCACTGGCGAGGAATTCATTGGCCTGAGTGAGCGTGGCCAGAGCGATGAGGAGAGATGAAGTATCGAGTTGTGCGAAGGCGGCCATGTAGGCGTGGGGATTCTCTGGGAGAGTGGGTACGATCTGACGGGCGATGTCGTGACGGTAGAGGCTGACGAGTTCGGATTCAAAGGCGGCACGAATGAGTTGGCCATTGGAATTGTTGGGGACGGATTGATCGCCCTGAGCGTACTGGAAGAGGACGCGCTTGATGGGGTTGCCGTAGAGAGTGGCCTGTTTGAGGAAGGGAGCGAAGGATGCGGGAGCGCCTGGAGCTTCGAGGATGGAGAGACGGTCGAGGAGTTCGAGCAACTGGGCTTGCGCGGTGGTGATGTTCTGGGTGTTGGCCCAGCGCGGAGTGAGGGGGTCGGTTACATTGGCTAGCTGCGGATGGAAGGCGGCGATGTACTGGGTAAAGAGATCTTTGATGAGGTTGCTGGTGCGGGCGGTCTCTACGGTAGAGCCACCGCCGACGTTGAGAACGGCAGAGTCGATGGAAGGCTCGATCGCGGTGAGAATTGTGCCGTACATGGCACCGAGGGATTGGCCGAGGTACTGGATGGAATTGGGATTGAGATCGGGGCTGCGGTCGAGATCGAGGTCGATGTTGGACTGGATTTCTCTGACGAGTTTTTGGTAATCGAGGGCGGTTTCGCGGAGGCAGGTGGAGATGAAGTCGGGGTTGCCGGGTGCGACGAGGATGCAGCCTTCGGCGGGGTCAATGCGACCGTCGGCATTGAGATCGCGACCGCGGCCCTGGGTGGGGGCATCGATGACGGTGCCATCGGTTCTGGTGAGGCGGAGCAGAGAGTTGGGGCCGAAGCCGTGACCGACGGCATCGATGGACATGACTACGGAATCGTTGATGAAGGACGAGGCGAAGAGCGTTGGGCCGGAGAAGCGGCTATCGAAGAGGCCGTGGCCGATGAGCTTGACGGGCCAGCCTTGGGCAGGCTTAGGAGAGTTGGGAAGCCAGGCGTGGACGGCGACGCGGTCTCCGCGGGAGGATTCGAAATTGAGCAGGACGAGACGGCGGAGGCCGAGCTGGGTGAGGAAGTTGACGTCGACCGGGAAGCCGGCATCGGTGAGTGGGGTCTGGGGATTGGTTGCGGTTTGATTGAGGAACTGGATGGAGCGGATTTCACGGAGGTCAATGGTTTGGGCGACTGTGCGCTGGATGGAGGCGGCGGGGCCGAGGCGACGGGCGAGGATGGTTTGGGTGACGTTGCGGGTATGGAAGCGGGAGATTGAAGTGTTGTCGAGGAGGATGGCGTAGTCTCGATCGTGATCGAGAGCCTGGTCTGGTTTGGCGTAGAGGGTGTTGGTGGCGGCGTCCCAGGCGAAGTTGCTGAGAGGCATGCGGTAGCCGTCGGGATAGGTGGTGAAGCCGTCGGACTGGCGGGTGGAGCGCCACTCGATGGAGAGTCGGTTGCGGAGGGAATCGGGGGCGAGGGGGGCGCTGAAGCGGATGCGAATCAGAGGTTCGAGGGCGAAGCCGTCGGCGCGGCTAAGGGCGGCGCACTCGGGGCAGGGCTCCACGGGGAGAGGCCGGTCGCCGGAGGGCGAAACCGAGACGACGGTCTGGGCGGCAAGGCCGATTGCGGAAATTAAGAGTAGAAAGAGGGCCATCACTTATAATGAAGCAGAATGAAAGGCGTCGTTTTAGCGGGTGGCACTGGAAGCCGCTTGTTCCCGCTCACCAAAGTCACAAACAAGCATTTGATGCCCATCTATGACAAGCCGATGATTTATTATCCAATCGAAACGCTTGTCAGTGCGGGCATTGATGAAATTCTGGTCGTTACCGGTGGCCGCAACTCCGGAGATTTTATGCGGTTGCTGGGCAACGGAAAGGACTTCGGACTGAAGCGGTTGAACTACGCCTATCAGGATGGCGAGGGTGGGATTGCCGATGCATTGAGCCTGGCAGAACACTTTGCTGATGGGGACAAGATCTGCGTGATTCTTGGGGACAACATCATTGAGAAAGACATCCGGGCGGCGGCTGATGCGTTTGCCAAGCAGGAGCGCGGGGCCAAGATTCTGCTCAAGGAAGTGACCGATGCTGAACGTTTCGGCGTGGCAGAGATGCGCGGCGATAAGGTGATCAGCATTGAAGAGAAGCCGGTACGGCCGAAGTCGAACTACGCGGTGACGGGGATTTATATGTATGACGGCACGGTCTTCGATAAGGTGAACAAGCTGGTGCCGAGTGATCGCAATGAGCTGGAGATCACGGACGTCAATAATTTCTACATCCGCGAGGGGACGATGACGTTTGATTTTCTGGATGGCTGGTGGACCGATGCCGGCACCTTTGAATCGCTGCTGCGGGCGGCCAATCTGGTAGCGCAGTCCAAGAGCAAATAGCCATGGGTGAACCGAAGATCCTGATGCCCGAACTTTGGGCCGAAGCGAATTCTGTTGGCATTGGTTCGATTGTGAGAGCCAGCACGGACAAGTCTGTGATTGCAGGCGTGAAGATTGAGCCGTATGCGCTCTTCCCGGATGACCGCGGCTACTTTCTGGAAGTGGCGCGGATTGGGCAGGGGCTGGTGGGCGGTTTTGATGCCGCAACTACGCAGGTTTCGGCAGCGCTGAGCTATTCCGGTACGATCAAGGCCTTCCATTACCATCGCCATCAGACGGACTTTTGGGTTCCGGTGATGGGAGTGTTTCAGGTGGGTCTGGTGGACTTGAGAGAAGATTCGCCGACGTTTCGCCAGAAGAATACGATTTATTGCGGGGCGCTGAAGCCGCTGCAGATTATCATTCCGCCTGGAGTGGGACATGGCTACAAGGTAGTGAGCCCGGAAAGCGGCATGTTGGTTTATGTAACGAACCAGCAGTACAATCCGGCAGATGAGGGGCGGATTGCCTACAACGATACGGCAATCGCCTACGATTGGGAAACACAACACAAATGAAGATTTTGGTTACGGGTGGGGCGGGGTTTATCGGCTCTGCCTTTGTGAGACTGACGGTCGGGAGCGGCCATACGATTGTGAACCTCGATAAGTTGACTTATGCGGGGAACCTCGAGAATTTGAAGGCGGTTGAGGGGGCGGCGGGGTATTCGTTTGTGAAGGCGGATATCTGTGATGCGGCGGCTATTGAGGCCGTCTTTGCGGAGCACAAGCCGGAGGCCGTGGTGCACTTTGCGGCGGAGAGCCATGTGGACCGCAGTATTTTGTCGCCAGAACCGGTTGTGGCTACGAACTTCATGGGTAGCTTTCAGATGCTGGAGGCGGCGAAGCGACATGGGGTGGGACGCTACGTGCATGTCTCGACCGATGAAGTTTATGGCAGTATCGAGGAGCCGCATGATGCCGATGAGAGCTGGCCGCTGATTGCCTCGAGCCCTTACTCTTCGTCGAAGGCTGGGAGTGATTTGCTGGCGCTGAGTTATTTCAAGACCTACAAAATGCCGGTGGTGGTGACGCGGGCATCGAATAATTATGGGCCGTATCAGTTTCCGGAGAAGCTGATTCCGCTGATGATTTCGAATGCGCTGGAGGACCTGCCGTTGCCGATTTATGGGGATGGCCAGCAGGTAAGGGACTGGTTGTATGTGGATGACCATTGCCGCGCAATTCTGGCGGTGCTGCTGAAGGGGCAGGAGGGCGAGGTTTATAACGTGGGTGGGAGCCGCGCGCTGGCCAATCTGGATGTGGTGCAGCGGATTCTGGCGATTACGGGCAAGCCGGAGTCGCTGATGGTGAGGGTGAAGGATCGGCCTGGGCATGATCGGCGGTATGCGATCACCAGTGAGAAGTTGGAGAAGACGACGGGGTGGCGCGCTGAAATGGATTTTGAGGTGGGGCTGCAGGCTACTGTCGACTGGTATACGGCCAACCGGGAATGGGTGAGCCGGGTAAAGAGTGGAGCGTACCGGGAGTATTACGCGAGCAATTACGGGGCGCGCTGAATCGATTTGCTAGCGTTGTAGGTGTTATGGGTAGAGTTCTGTTGCTCCTGGTGCTTTGTTCCAGTTCCATAGTGCTTGCGCAGACGGCGTTCTCTGTCGCAAAGGGTCGACCCGTTAGCTTTCAGAACGGCAGGTTTCTTGCTGCCGATTATGCGCCCGACATCCACGCTGGATTCGCGGTGCATGATGCGAATGGCAAGATGCTCTTCGATGATCTGGTGCGCATTCCGGAAGCGAGCAAGGTTCAGATATTCTCGATTGCGGCGTCCCTGAACGGTAGGGTTGCCGTGAGCGGAATGGCTTGGGATGCAGCGGGGCGTGTGGCTCCGTTTCTGGCGCTCTATAGCGCAAGCATGTCTTTGGAGCGGGTCCTTCGAATGGGCGACTTTATTCCGCGGACGCTTGTTTTTGGTGCCGACGGAAGGATCTTTGCCTTTGGCCCGGAGCGGGGCGAGGACGGAGCGTGGTTGCGTAGCGGTCATTGCCTGCGGGTGTTGGACGCAGGCGGAAAGGAAGTGAGCCGGGGTCTGCCTCGCTCGCAGATTTGCCGTGAGGAGAGTTGCCTTCCTTTTGAAGACGTATCGCTCGTGGCGGCGGGACAGCAAAGCATTGCGCTCTATATCCCTGAAGTGAACCGGATCTATCGATTCTCAACCGTGAGTGGCGAATTTACGAGCATCGACGGGCTGGAGGTTTGGAAGCGTCGTCAGCCGAAAGTCATGGTGGCAATGCACGACGATATGTTTGTGATGCAGCATCAGGAGATCAACGCCGGAGAAGTGCAGGCGGTGATCTCCTGTTTGGATGGCGGGAACTCTATTCGGCGGCTGCGTTTGACTGGGCCCCTGGACGTGCTGAAAGGGAGCGACGGGGAGCGGTTGCTGCTCCATCGGTCGGCAGAGCAAGACTTTATGTGGACTAGCGGATGTCCATGATGTCTTTTTCTTTGGCCTTGGCGGCTTCGTCCAGCTTCTTGATGTAGGCGTCTGTCATCTTCTGGATCTCTTCGAGGGAGCGCTTTTCGTCGTCCTCGCTGATGGCCTTGTCCTTCATCAACTTCTTGACCTGGTCGTTGGCGTCGCGACGAACGTTGCGCATGGCAACACGGTGGTCTTCGGCCATGCCGTGGAGCTTCTTGGCGAGTTCTTTGCGGCGCTCTTCGTTGAGAGGCGGAATGGGGATGCGGATCAGCTTGCCGTCGTTGGCCGGGTTGAGGCCGAGTTCGGCATTGCGGATGGCCTTCTCGATGGCGGCGATGACGGAGGCGTCCCAGGGGGCAACGGTGATCAGGCCGGCTTCGGGGACGCTGATGTTGCCTACTTGATTGACCGGGGTGGGGGTGCCGTAGTAATCCACTCGAACGTTGTCGAGCATGGAAGCGTTGGCGCGGCCGGTGCGGACGGTGGTCATCGAATGAGCCAGATCGGCCATGACTTTGTCCATACGGGTCTTGGCGCTAGCTTCTACTTGTTTGGTGGTTGTGAATGTTTCGCTCATTTGGATTCGTGAATCAGGGTTCCAATTGGCTCACCGAGAGCCATTCGCATTATATTGCCACGGACGTTGGAGTTGAAGACGGAAATGGGCAGACTGTTGTCCCGGCACATGGCGACGGCCGAGGCATCGAGGATCCGCAGTCCTTTGGCTAAAACTTCAGTATAAGAGATGGTGGAGTAGCGGACGGCATCGGGATGCTTCATGGGGTCTTTGTCGTAGACGCCGTCGACCTTGGTGGCTTTGGCCAGAATCTGGGCATGGATTTCGAGGGCACGGAGGGCAGCGCCAGAATCGGTAGAGAAGAAGGGGTTGGAGGTGCCAGCGGCAAAGAGTACGATGCGGCCTTTTTCGAGGTGGCGCACGGCGCGGCGGCGGATGTAGGGTTCGGCGACGGCTGCCATCTGGATGGCCGTCATGAGGCGGGTGGGGGAACCAGCACGCTCAAGGGCGTCCTGGAGGGCGAGACCATTGATCACGGTAGCGAGCATGCCCATATGGTCAGCGCTGACGCGATCCATGGATTTGGCGGCGGCGTTGATACCCCGGAAGATATTTCCGCCGCCGACCACGAGACCAATTTCAATGCCTTGTTTATGCACTTCCGAAATTTCTTCGGCGAAGGCATTCACGCGGTCATTGTCAATACCAAAGCCTTGCGGGCCGGCCATGACTTCGCCCGAAAGCTTCAAGACGATGCGCCGGTAGCTTGGCATAGAATTTATTCCGCTGCCTGCTCTTCGCCGGACTGCGTCTCACCGACTTTGAAGCGAACAAACTGAGCGACCTCGATGGCCCCTCCGGTTGCAGCGCTCTTCTGCTTGATGAGTTCGGTGACGGTGAGAGCATTGTCCTTGATGAAGGGCTGCTCGACGAGACAGACTTCTTCGTAGAACTTGCTGAGGCGACCTTCGACAATCTTGTCGAGGATTTTCTCGGGCTTGCCTTCATTGCGGGCACGGTCACGGGCGATCTCAGCTTCCTTGGCGAGGTGGGCCGGATCGACCTGTTCGCGGCGGATGTACTTGGGATCGGCTGCAGCGACCTGCATGGCGAGATCTTTGCCGAGGGCAACGAGTTCTTCGCTGCCACCAGCGGGGCTGGACAGAGCCACCACAACAGCCAGCTGGCTGCCAGGGTGGTTGTAGCTGGAGATCGAACCGGTAGCGACGCTGACGCGCTCAAAGCGGGGGAGAACAATGTTCTCGCCCATCTTGGCGATCTTGGCCTTGATAAAGTCACCGACGGTGGTGGAGCTGTCCTTCGAGAATGCTTCTGTCAGGAGGGCATCGGCACTGGCGGCGCTGGAGCCGGCCACGTGAGAGGCGAGGTCAGCAGCAAGAGCCTGAAAGTCATCCGTACGGGCCACGAAGTCTGATTCGCAGTTGACTTCAACGATCACGGCAGACTTGGAGTCGGCGGCGATGTCGATAACGATCAGACCCTGCTTGGCAGAACGGGTGGCTTTTTTGGCAGCTGAAGCCGCACCGCGCTTGCGCAGTACGACTTCGGCATCATCGAGATTTCCGTTGGCTTCGACGAGGGCATTGCGGCATTCCATCATGCCGGCGCCGGTGCGCTCACGGAGGGTTTTTACGAGTTGAGCAGTTACTTCCGCCATATAGTTACACTTATCCCTTTCTAGGTTCAGTTACAGAACAGTTAGCCGAACTTACTCGGCCTTGGCTGCGGGGCTGTCGGCAGGAGCGCCTTCTTCGGTCTCAGGACCCTTCTTCGGCAAAGACATGGAAGGGAGGTCGAGATCGTTGATCAGCGTTTCGCTCATCAGCTCTTCGGAGTACTTCGGATCGACGTATTGAGCGTAGGAGCTCATGTCGATGGTGCTCGAGGTCTCTTCGTCGCTGACGATATCCTGCGACACGACAGTGAAGTCATGTTCGGTGGCGAGTGCGCGGCCTTCGATGACGGCATCGGCAATCTTCGAGGTGAAGAGCTTGATGGCGCGGAGGGCGTCGTCGTTGCCAGGGATGACATAGTCGACTTCATCGGGATCGCAATTGGTGTCAACGACACCGACGACGGGGATACCGAGGCGCTTGGCTTCCTTGACGGCAATCGATTCTTTGGAGGAATCGACGACGAAGATCAAGTCAGGAAGGCCGGGCATATCCTTGATACCGGCGAGGTTTTGCGAGAGGTGCTTGCGCTCGCGCTCGAGGCGGGAAATTTCCTTCTTCGAGCGGCTGCCCCAAGTCCCTTCAGTCGACATGGTTTCGAGTTCGCGCAAGCGCTTGATCGAACCCTTGACGGTGAGGAAGTTGGTGAGCAGGCCACCGAGCCAGCGGTTGTTGATGTAGTACATGCCGCAGCGGGTGGCTTCTTCAGCGATGGCTTCCTGAGCCTGACGCTTGGTGCCGACGAACATGACGTTCTTACCCTGGGCGGCCATTTCGCCTACAAAGCGCATGGCGTCCTTGAAGAGCTTGAGGGTCTTCTGGAGGTCGATGATGTAAATTCCGTTGCGTTCGCCAAAGATGTACTCTTTCATCTTTGGATTCCAGCGTTTCGTCTGGTGCCCGAAGTGAACGCCTGCTTCGAGCAGTTCTTTCATGGAAATGGAAGGCATGACAAGTCCTTTGCTCTGTTTAATTTAAACAGCAATGATGCAATCTTGAATGGGTTCAGAAAACCAGAGCGGATTAACGCTTGGAGAACTGGAAGCGCTTACGAGCACCCTTTTGACCATACTTCTTGCGCTCGTGCGCACGAGGGTCGCGGGTGAGCATGCCCAGCTCTTTGAGCCGTGGACGGAGTTCGATATTGAACTCCAGCAATGCGCGCGCCACTCCCAGCCGACAGGCTTCTGCTTGACCCGTAAAGCCACCGCCGTCGGCAAGAATGAGAGCATCAAACTTGTCGGCCGTCTCGGTGGCGAGCAAGGGTTGCCGCACCGTGGCACGGGCGGTTTCCGTATGGAAGTATTGCTCGAGGGCGCGGTGGTTGACGGTAATGTCGCCCTTACCAGGACGCAAGAAAACGCGAGCCGTGGAGGTCTTGCGGCGTCCGGTTCCAATAAATTGATTTAAAGCAGCCACTGAATACCTTTCTTAGTCCTTAGGATGCTGCTGCCGTGGGCTCGGGCTTTTGGGCCTGATGCGGATGACGGTCAGTAGCATAAACTTTCAATTTTTTGCCCATGTGCTTGCCGAGAGTGTTTTTGGGCAGCATGCCCTTAACAGCGAGCTCGATCATGCGCGAAGGCTTGGTGTCTTGCATGCGTTTTGCGCCGGTTGACTTCAAACCACCCGGGTAGCCGGTGTGATAGTAGTAAACCTTCTGCTCGGTTTTGTTACCGGTGAGGCGCACTTTGGCAGCATTGATGACGATCACGTGATCGCCTTGATCCAGATAAGGCGTGTAGGTCGGTTTGTGTTTGCCCATCAGGATGCGAGCGGCTTTGGTAGCCAGGCGGCCCAAAGTGGCGCCTTCCGCATCGATGATGTGCCAATTACGACTGACGTCTTTTCCGGAGGGTACGTAGGTTTTCATTACGTTAGGGTCTCCCTCTAAAAAAAATAGTCAACTTCACTAGTTTAGCGTGAAGTTTCAGTGGGTGTCAAAGAGCGGGTGCGAGTTGGGGCTAAATTGTTGAAACTTCAAGCGGGCGGCAAGAGAATAGTACTAAAGTTCTAGTATTTCTTGACCGAGTAGTACAGTGCGTGGTATTTTCGCAAAAACCTGTTGCTTTGGAGAGACAAACGTTGACTTCCCATTTTTTGAGATTGGCTTTGGCTGTTAGCCTGGCGGGCATCGCCTCGGGAAGGACCATTGGTCCTGATGCGTTCGGCTATTTTGCTACGGACGGCACGATCAGCTATACGAGCATCATTGGTGCAGGTGGAACGCTGATTCCGGACTCCAACGCCGATGACGCCATCTTTTTGACCACGCTGCCATTTCCCATTGTTTTTTACGGGACTACTTACGGTGCGGGCTCTCAGATCAGCCTCAGCACGAATGGAAATGTCCAGTTTAGGAGTTTTGCAGCAAACCCCACATTGACCAACCGAGCCCTTAACGATCCCCTTGTAAACTTTACAGCTCCAACAATCTTCGGCTACTGGGATGATCTTGTTTACACTACTGCCCCGGGGGCGGGAATTTACACGCAAACACAGGTCGTTGGCCCCACACGGACCTTTGTCGTGGAATGGCTGGGGCGACGCTTCGCGGATGGAGCGAGCACGCCGACTATCCAATTCCAGGTTGTGTTCCAGGAAGGGTCCACCGACATTTCGGTCCGGTATGCGCAAACTGGAATCGGGAATGCACTCAATGGGGTAGGCGCGACAACAGGGATCAGGCTCGATCAGAGCACCAATCTGCAATGGAGCCACGATGAGGGAGTACTCAGCCCCGGATTGGAAGTGCGTTACACGCTCGACAATCCATCCAATGATGCAGTTCCTGAACCCGCCAGCGTGGTTAGTGTAGTGGGCGGGTTGGCACTGGTTGCACTCACCAGGCTCAGAAAAGCCTAGATGCTCAAGACTGGGCAGGGAGACTGGCGGATCACGTCATAGAGATCTGACCAGAGGCGGCTGACGGCACCCTGGGCGTGGCCGCGGCCGACAATGACGAGGTCAGCCTGAGTGGCCAAAGCCTGATCGTGGATGTTTTGGATGACGCTGCCTTCTGTAATCAGGCAAGCGGCTTCGATTTTTGCATCCCAACGAATGGCCTGGAGCTTTTGGGTCGCTATTTCTACCATTTGCTTGCGGAAGTATTCGTAATCGACATCGATGGTTGGGACGGGGTAGCCAACGGCATGCATGAGATGCAAACGGGCACCAAATGAGGCAGCGAACGCCGCAGCGGCCTGAGCTATCGCCTGAGATTCTTCTTCTAAACTGATGGCACAAAGGATGTTGCGGATGGGCCAGCGGGGTGGGAGATTCTCATGGCCTTCGTGAGCACCGGTCCAGACCGGGCAAGAAACGTCATGCAGAACTTTCGACGTCACTGAGCCTAAAAGGAGGCGACGCAGGGGGCCGCGCCCGCTGGTTGGCATCACGATCAAGTCAGTGCCATTGCGCTGGACAAATTGGTGGATCACATCTGCGGCATCACCACGCGATACGAACTGCGTATGGGCCTCAGCGGGCATCATCTCGGCGGCGAATTGGCGCAACTGCGCGGTGTGCGAGCGCTCGAGGTCGACGGTATCGATTAGATCGATCGGGCTGATCTCGCCATAAAAGGCAACGGGAAGGTCGTAGGCGTGGAGCAGGTTGATGGGGCAATGGAAGTGATGAGCCAGGCGAAGCACAGTTGGAACCATGGCACGGCAGGGCTCAGAAAAATCGACAGGGAAAAGGATCTGGCGGATGGGTAACATGATGGGTTCCTAAGAGGTTGATTTGCAATTTGGATGCCAAAGACTTTGGCTCGGTAAATGCAAGATTGTCTGGCATGAAGACCAAGTCGATTCATCGAATTTTGTTTCCTGTTGATTTCTCCGAGCATTGCGAGACGGTGTCCACAGAGGTGCTGGCACTCGCGCGAGCGTGGAAGTCAGAGGTCATCCTTTTGCACGTGCTTCGATTGGGACAAGGCGCTGACCATGAGCAAGACGCACTGGTGAAGATGGAGCGATTCTCTGCAGCAGGCTTGGCGGTGCGGACGGTGTTGCGTAGAGGGAGCGCAGCGGGGGAAATTCTGGAGCTTGCCAAGGCAGAAGAAGTAGACGTGATTGCGATGCCGACGAGAGGCATGGGAGCGGTTGCCAGTCTCTTGTTCGGTAGCGTGACCGAGCAGATTCTGCATGCGGCAGAGTGCCCTGTATGGACGGAGGGGCGCAACGGCGAGGCGATCACACGCTATGAAACCGTATTGTGTGCCGTGGACCTGGGACCCAACTCGGAGCATGTGGTGGAGTGGGCGGTGACTGTCGCCAGGGCCAGCGGGGCGCGGCTGCGCGTCATCCACGTCGGACACGGGATGCAGGCTTTACTGGAGTTGAAGAACCTTTGCGACAAGCTGGGAGTAGAAGAACATGCAGTGCTGCCGGGCATTGCCGATGACGGGATTCTCGAAGATGCCGAACGTGTGGGGGCCGATCTATTGGTGATTGGAAGAGGAGAAGCGCGTGAAATGTTGGGACGGTTTCGGAGCCATGCACAGACGCTGATTCGCAGGGCGGGTTGTGCCGTTTTGAGCGTTTGAGGGTGGGTGATACGACCCAGTTGGTAGATTTGACGCACCCGATTCACAAATAAGGTGAAATAGAAGGATGCGCATTTTTCTGGCGAGTATCGCCCTTACGCTCACGCTGCAGGCAGCTGATTTGTTGATCAGCCCTGCGGGACTGAAGACGGAGCTCAAGAATCCACGGCTGGTGATCCTGCATGTTGGATCGCCCGCCGACTATGAAGCAGGGCATGTGCCGGGGGCACAGTTGGTGACGCTGGCAGATTTGTCGGTGTCGGGAGAAAACAACTTGCGGTTGCAACTGCCTGCGGTTGAGGTGTTACGTGAGAAGTTGATGCAGATGGGGGTTGGAGATGGCTCGCGGGTGGTGATTTATGCGGGCAATGATTCGGTGCAGTCGGCGACGCGGATCTGGTTTACGTTTGACTATCTGTCACTCGAAGCGTCGATGTTGAATGGAGGGCTGGCGGCATGGAAGGCGGCCGGGTTTGAGACGAATCAGGAGAAACCGCAGATTGTCGCGGCGAAGTCGTTGCGCGTCAAGGCCAGGCCGGAACTGGTGGTGGATGCAGCTTGGCTATCGCAACACTTGAAGGACCCTTCCATTTCAATTGTGGATGCGCGGCTGGATGAATTCTATACGGGGAAGAATGCGGGCAATATGCCGCGGGCAGGACACATTCCCGGGGCGAAGAGTGTTCCCTTCCCTACCCTGCTTACGGCGCAGAAGGAGTTCATGAAGGATGCGCCGCTCGGAGACAAACCGATTGTGACTTACTGCCACATTGGGATGCAGGCGACGGTGGTTTACTTTACGGCGCGCCTGGCGGGGAAGGACGTGAAGCTCTATGACGGATCGTATGAAGACTGGTCGCGGCGCTCGGAATTGCCGGTGGAGGTGGTGAAGTGAAGGTCGCGCTGGTGACAGGGGCCGGGTCGGGCATCGGGCGCGCTGTGGCGCAGACGCTGAATCAGAATGGCTACCGGGTGGTGTTGGCTGGACGGCGGCGCGACGCACTGGAGGAAACAGCAGTAGGTAGCTCCATGATTGTGGCACCGACAGATGTGACGCAGCCGGAGGAAGTGAAGCAGCTGTTTGCGGAGATCGAGAGCCTGTTTGGACGGATTGATGTGGTGTTCAACAATGCGGGGATGGGCGCACCGCCGGTCCCGATGGATGAATTGACGTTTGAGCAATGGATGGCCGTAGTGAATGTGAATCTGACGGGGTCGTTTCTGTGTGCGCAGGCGGCGATGGGGCTGATGAAGCGGCAGAAGCCGCAGGGGGGAAGGATCATCAACAATGGTTCGATCTCGGCACAGACGCCGAGACCGAATTCTGCACCCTATACGGCGACCAAGCATGCGATCACGGGATTGACCAAATCGATTGCGCTCGATGGACGCCCGTTTGATATTGCCTGTGGACAGATTGATATCGGCAATGCGGCCAGCGAGATGACGGCACGGATGACACTGGGTGTGCCGCAAGCCAATGGGACGGTGATGGCAGAGCCGCGGATGGATTTAGAGCATGTGGCCAATGCGGTGCTCTATATGGCGAACTTGCCCCTGGAGGCTAATGTGCTGACCATGACGGTGATGGCAACGAAGATGCCGCTGGTGGGACGGGGTTAGAGCGAGGCGGGAGTGCACAATGTCCGCTCCACCATGACCGTAGGCGACCTATCGAAGCAGGGCGTCCAGGGCGCACTGCCTCTTGCGTCGATGGCCACTCTAGAGGAGTTGGGTTTCATCGTGCTTCCAGGACCCTTTGCCCACGATCAGCTTGACCTGATTGCAAGCGCTTACGACGCCGAAGTCGGTGCCGCCATCGGAGATGGTATTCGAGTAGGGTCAACGTCGACCCGTGTCGTTGACTTCGTCAATCGAGGCCCGCTGTTTGATCCGTTGTACGTTTATCCGCCTCTACTTGATGCCGCAGTTCGGACCGTCGGCCCGGCCATCCAACTGAGTTCCCTGAATGCACGAACCCTACGGGAAGGGTCTGCGGTGCTAGACATCCATGTCGACGTCGAGCGCGACTCATCCGACTGGCCGCTGCTCGGCTTCATCTTCATGATCGACGCGTTCACACCCGACAACGGTGCCACGCGCTTCATCCCTGGTTCCCATCACTGGGGCAACTCGCCAAGGCATTCTGAACTCACTGAGTACGAGCCACAACTGCAGTCGGCTTGCGGGCCCGCGGGGTCGCTTCTCGTTTTCAATGGATCGACATGGCACGGCCAAGGTGTCAACAGATCAGGCCGGCCACGTCGATCACTGCAAGGAGCATTCATTCCGAGGAGTGGTCGGGCAAGTACGGATTTCTCCAGTCGGATGACATCAGAGACTCGCATGCGCCTTGGTGCAGTGGCACACCAAGTACTGGCGATCCCGGACGGTGGCAAGTGATTGGCCTTAGCGCGAACTCCGGGCTAGACGGGACGCTGCCGGGACCAGTTGTAGACGGGCTTGCCGTCGACATCGCGTAGCTCGATGTGGAGATGGCAATGGTTGGCTTTGCGCTCGACGGTGGCGTGGAGGAAACCGCCTTTGACGCGGTGGAAGCGGTGGATCGCTTTGTTCTCGCCGGGGGTGCCGCCAGCGTGTTCGTCACTGGCCGGGCCGACGCTGAATTCGTTGAGACCGGTTTGGGGATGGACTGAATGGTATTGCCAGTGACGGTCGCCACAGATGACCAGAAAGTTGTCGCCGAGGTTTTTGGCGAACCAGTCGCGCAGTTCGTTGCCTTCGTAGGTGAAGCCTTCGTTGGCGTGGTTGTCGGCCTTGGACTTGCGATCGGGACCGACGAAGGGAGTGGGGCTGATGAGGATCTTGAATGTGGCGTCGCTCGAGAGAACGCTCTTCTGGAACCAGGCCTTTTGGACGGGACCCCAGATGGTCTTGGTGGGACCGTCGGGCATGGAGTTGGGTGAACGATTGTCACGGCCTTCACTGAACCAGATCTGAAGATCTCGGCCCCAGCGGAAGGTGCGATAGGGCGGGCCTTCGGCGAGGGGAGCCTGCTGATTGTAGATGCGGAGGCCTTGCTCGAAGGTCAGCTCGCCCTGGCTGAGGCCGGGCCAGGAATCGTTGGTTAGAGTATCGTGATCGTCTTTGAGCCAATAGGTGCTGGTGTGGCGGTTGAATTCCACGAGGCGGGGGAGGCTGAACATGCGTTCCCAGTGGTAGCGGGCCAAGCGTTCGGTGGTGGCTCGCGGCTGGTCTTCATCGAGATAGACCAAGTCTCCGGTAAGTACCGCGAAGTTGGGTTTGGCGGCTTGCATGGCGGGGTAGATGGCGTGGCCATCGAGGTGGCCACGGTCCGGGTAGGCCTGACAGGTCATGACGCAGAAGCTGACGGGGGTCGTGGCGATGGGGTCGGGCGCGGTTTGAAAAGAGCCCTCGAAGGAAGCCGCAGATTCGGCGACGTAGTAGTAAGTGGTCGCGAATTTGAGACCGGTAAGACGGAAGGCATGAATGCCGTCCTGGTCGGTGGTGACGTTGACCCAGGGCGTGCGCTTTGCGCCATTCATGTTACTTTGCGTCGCGTAAGCAAGACGAATGCGACCTGAGGCTGGAGGGCAGGCACCTTCGAGCTGGTCGACGGGAACGGTGGGGATGACAGGTGGGGTCTTGGAGTTGATGCGGCCGGGAATGAGAAGGCCGTTGGTGTTGCGCGAGGCGTTGCGGGTGAGGCGGGTCCAAACGATGGCGGATTTGGAGGTGACATCCCCTACTCTGGTGCCGGTGGCATGGAAGGAAGAGGCGGCCGGGAAGGCAGACAGGGCCACGGAACCGATGAAGTTGCGACGTTTCATGCGTTCTCATCATAGTTCACAAAACTGCTACCATAGCGGTCTAAATGCGCCTCTTTGTTTTGATTTCGATCAGTGTTTTTGCCTACGGCCAGGTGGATACAAAGTCGTTTGATGCGATGTCATATCGGTTTATCGGACCGGCTGGGATGGGGGGCCGAGTTACTGACGTGGAGTCGGTGCCGGGCAAGCCGCACATTGCCTATGTAGGCACTGGCGGCGGTGGACTTTGGAAGACCATGAATGGTGGCACAACGTGGACGCCGATCTTCGAGCGGCAGAATACCTTTTCGATTGGTGACATTGCACTGGACCCGCAGAACCCGGAGACGATTTGGGTGGGGACGGGGGAGGCCAACCCGCGCAATAGTGTGAGCTTTGGTGATGGGGTGTACCGGTCGACCGAAGGTGGGGCGAGTTGGCAGCACATGGGGCTGGCGGGCACGGAGCGGATTTCGAGGATCCTCGTGCATCCGAAGAATTCGAACATTGTGATGGTGGGGGCATTGGGACATGCCTACGGGCCGCATGCGGAGCGGGGTGTGTTTGTGACCACAGATGGGGGAGTGAGTTGGAAGAAGACGCTGTATGTGGACCCAAGCCACGGGATTGCTGATATGGACCTGGATGTAGCGAACCCGAATCTGGTGTATGCGGCGGTATGGAAGTTTGAGAGGAAGCCGTGGACGTTCACCTCAGGGTCTGAGGAGGGGGGGATCTTTCGCTCGACCGATGGCGGCATGACTTGGAAGAAAGTCACGAAAGGGTTGCCAAAGTTGCTGGGCCGCGTTGGTGTGAAGGTTGCGCCGTCGCAACCGCAAACAGTGTATGTGATTGCGGAATCGAAGGAAGGCTCGCTGTTTCGGTCGGATGATTATGGGGCTGGATTTGTGAAGGTGACTGATAACTCAGACATCATCTGGCGAGGCTTTTACTTTACGGATTTGCGGGTAGACCCGAAGAATGAGAATCGGCTTTACGCGTTGTCATTTACCGTGCAGTTGTCGACGGATGGCGGGAAGAGCTGGAAGGATACGGCTGCGAATATTCATCCCGATATGCATGCGATGTGGATTGACCCGACGAACCCGGAGGCGATGTGGTTAGGCAGCGATGGAGGGATTGCGAGCTCGGTGGATCGCGGGGCGAAGTGGCGCTATCACAACAACATTCCGCTGGGTCAGTATTACCAGATTCATGCCGATAATCGCCTGCCCTTTTATCACTTGACGGGAGGCCAGCAGGACAACTCGACGTGGACCGGGCCGAGCAGGACGAGGGACCGGGCCGGGATTGCCAATGGTGACTGGAGATTGATTAGCGGGGGTGATGGATTCTATGCGCTGTCTGATCCGGACCAGCCTGAGGTGTTTCTGTCGGAGTCGCAAGGGGGAAGGATTGTAAGGACCGATTTGCGGACCGGAGAGCAGAAGGCGCTGGCGCCATCACCGCGTGCGGGGTTGCAGAGTGAGGCCCGTTATCGCTTCAACTGGAATACGCCGATTGTGGCTTCGCCTCACGGGAAGAGCACCTTTTACTATGCAGGGAATGTGATCTTTCAGAGCTCGAATTTCGGCAAGACGTGGGAGCCGATTTCGCCGGATCTGACTTCGAACGAGAAGGCGAAGTATGCCCCGGCGGGTGGACCGATCTTCAATGAAGCGACGACGGCTGAGAACAGTGGCACGGTGATCAACCTTTCGGAATCGCCGGTGAAGGCGGGCGTGATCTGGGCCGGGACGGATGATGGCCATGTGCAGGTGACCGTGAATGGGGGCAAGAACTGGACCGATGTGGTGGGTGCGCTGGGTGTACCCGCGGGGAGTGTGATCTCGCATGTGGAGGCTTCGCGCCGGGATGCGGCGACGGCTTATGTGAGCGTGGACCGGCACATGTTTGATGACTTCAAGCCTTATGTCTTTCGGACGAAGGATAACGGCAAGAGCTTTGAGAACATTACAGGGAACCTGCCGGAGAAGGCTTATGTGCAGGTGATCAAGGAAGACCCGAAGAACGGGCAACTGCTCTATGCCGGGACGGAGCTGGGTTTGTTTGTTTCCTTTGAAGGTGGCAAGCAGTGGCAACGTCTGGGACTGAAGAACATGCCCCATGTGGCGGTGCATGATTTGTTGGTGCATCCACGGGAGAACGATCTTGTGGTTGCTACGCATGGACGTGGGATTGCGATTCTCGATGACATCACGATGCTGCAACAGGCCAATGCTCAAGTGATGGCGAAGCCTGGGCATCTGTTTGCGCCGCGGGTGGCATACCGGATGGCAGGATCGAATGGCAACGGCTGGATGGGGGATCAGAATTACTTTGGCCCGAACCCTGTGCCGGGGGCGATGCTGACGTATTGGCTGAAGGAGAAGCCGACGAAAGAGAAGGCTCTAAAGATCGAGATCTATGACGGGAAGAACCAACGGATTGCGGCGGTGCGGAACCCGGCCAGCGAGCCTGGATTTCAAAGGGTGAGTTGGAATTTACGGCATGAGGCACCCACTGTACGGAGGGAATCGAATGACCCTGAGGGTGGCGGTGGAGGTGCACCGGGAGCTGTACAGGCCTTGCCGGGACGCTATGTCGTGAAGATGTTGTTGGGCGCAGATGTGGTAAGCGAGACGGCGGTTGAAGTGCAGGTGGACCCGACGGTGGTGGTGGCACCTGAAGATTTGAAGCAGCAGTTTGACGTCTCGATGCGGATGCGCCAAATGATCAGTGGAGTCAGTCAGGCACTGCGGAATCTGGACCAGGTGAAGGGTCAGTTGGAGCAGAGCGAGAAGGTGGCTGAGGGCGCGGCCAAGGAGCGCGTGGCGGCGATGAAGCGCGAGCTGGAGGCGGAGATGGGGCGCTTTGAAGGCAAGGGAGTGCGCTACCGCGTGATTGTGGCCCCGAAGTTGAGTGAAGAGTTGGGAGCCGTGTTTGGCGCGGTTGCCAGTGGCAATAGCGGACCAACGGAGGCGCAGGTTAAGGCAGTCGAGGAACTCGAGGTAATTTACAAGCGCGAGATGGCAGGGCATCAGCAGTTTGTTGCTACCAAGATCGCTGCCTGGGATGGAGAGTTGCGGCAGTTGAAGTTACTCGGGCTCAGTGCGGTAAAAGCTACACCTTAACGAGTAAATAAAAAATGTGATAGAGCTTATCCATGCTTCGTCACATCATGCTCCTTTCCGGGCTTCTTTGCATTGGTGGAAGTGCCCTTGCTCAAACCTCAACCGCAACCATATTTGGAACGATCACAGACTCTTCTGGCGGAGCATTGCCGGGAGCGAAGGTTGTTGCGACTCTCGATGGCACTGGTGCCCGAGAGGCGACAGACGCTAATGATCGGGGTGATTATATTTTCCCGAGTCTGCGGCCGGGAACCTATACGTTGCAGGTGG
Source organism: Bryobacter sp. (assembly GCA_044340255.1). Taxonomy (GTDB): domain Bacteria; phylum Acidobacteriota; class Terriglobia; order Bryobacterales; family Bryobacteraceae; genus Bryobacter. The sequence continues at coordinate 118,650 of JBIITX010000023.1, forward strand.
AAGCCAAGGGCTTCAAGAAGGCTTTGACCAAGAGCCTGCTCATTGAAGTGAATCAGCGGGCGCGGCAGGACTTTCAGATGCAGGTGGGCGAAGTGCAGCAGGTGATGGATGTCTCTGCGACGGCGACAACTGTTGATACGTTTAGCGGAACGATGAAGGAAGTGGTGGATTCCGGGCGCATGGTGGAGTTGCCCTTGAATGGCCGTAACGCTTTGCAACTGCAAGCGCTGCTGCCGGGATCGATTCAGATGGGGACGGGTTCGGCGGCTTCGGGGATTGCACTCAATACGAACATCGTGTTTAGCGTGAATGGGGCGCGGCCGAACAGCAGTGCTTATACGCTGGATGGCGGCTTGAACATGGACATGTACAACAACCTGCCGGCGGCGTTTCCGAATCCGGATACTTTGCAGGAATTCTCGATTCTGCAGAACGGCTATAACGCGGTGAACGGGCGGAATGCGGGCGCGGTGATCAACATGGTGACCAAGTCGGGGACCAATGAATTTCATGGGGTGCTGTTTAACTTCCTGCGCAATGACAAGCTGAATACGCGGAACTTCTTTGCGGCTGGGGTAGACCCGTTGCGACGCAACCAGTTTGGTGGAACGATTGGGGGACCGATTCGATTGCCCAAGTACAACGGGAAGGACAAGAGCTTCTTCTTCTTTGCTTACGAGGGGACGCGGCAGGTGTTGGGGGCGACGTCGAGTTCGATCATTGTGCCGACGGCACTGGAGCGGACCGGGGACTTCAGTCAGAGTACGCTGCGTGGAACACGGGTTTCTGTGGCACCGCCGGAAACGGTGAATGCGCAGAATCCGCAGGGAATTCCCTTCCCCAACAATGTGATTCCGTCGTCGCGAGTGGACCCGGTGGCGACGCGATTTGCTTCTGTCTTTATGCCGTTGCCGAATCGGACCGGAAACATTTTTGCTTACAATGTTTCGCTGCCTACGGCCGAGGATCAGATCACGATCAAGTTTGACCACAACTTTTCTGACAAGCAGCGGACGAACTTCCGCATGTTCTTTGATGACTTCCGACGGAATCAAAACGCGGGGTTGCTGTTATTCAACTCGCAGAATAACTGGGTGACCTATAACTCGACACTGAATCACAGCACGGTGTTTTCGCCGAACCTGGTGAATAGTGCGACGGTGACGGTGGCGCGGAATACGTTTGTGCGGGCACCGCTGGCAACCGAAGGGGCGCTCGATTGGGCGGCGCTGGGGTGCAGGAGTTGCATCAGCCTTTCGCCTCCCGGAGTGCCGACGGATTGGGCGATCGGTATCAGCAATGGACTGAATGTGCGAGTGGATACGAACTTTCAGAGCTACATGATGAACTACCAGTTCATCGACAACATGACGTATACGAAGGGCAACCACACGATGACGTTTGGTGGGGAGATCTCGAAGGTTCGGCGTAATGGGCGGGAGTTCTTCCAGAAGGATACGCAGTTTAGTGTGAACGGCCAGCGGAGCGGCAACCAGGGTTATGGGTATGCCGATTTCTTCCTGGGTGCGGCGAATGATGTGTATCAGAATTCGCCGATTCGTGCGAACCAGTTCAAGTGGACGCCGTTTCTTTACTTCCAGGATGACTGGCGTGTAACGCGGCGGCTGACATTGAACCTGGGGCTGCGTTGGGAACCGTTCCTGATGGTGAAGGAGAAGAACGAAGAGTTGGGTGCGTTCCGTGCTGGACAGCAATCGACGATTTACCCGCGGGCTCCGTTGGGGGCACTGTTTCCGGGAGACAACGGGATTCCGAATGGCATTGTGAACAACGACTGGAATAAGCCGGCGCCTCGGTTTGGATTTGCCTGGGATCCGTTTGGGAATGGCAAGACGAGTATTCGCGGTGGCTATGGCATTTTCTGGGACACGTTGCGTCTGGTGGGGTTGAACACGAACTCGATCAATCAGCCGTTCTCGTTTGGGTTGCGGACGTTTACGGTGCAACTGAGTGACCCTTATGCAGCCAACCCTGGACAGTTGCAGACGTTGCGTAATTACACACCGCCGGTGACGGCAGAGGACCGGGCCCGCAGGGCGTTTATTGCGCCGGTTACCCATAACTCCGTGGACCCTGATTTTACGAGCGGCTATATGCAGCAGTGGAATTTGAACGTGCAGAAAGAAGTGCTTTGGAAGACCGTGCTGACGGTGGCTTACATCGGTAGCAAGGGAACGAAGTTTATGGTGGGGCAGAACATCAACCCGGCCATCTTTACTGCGGGCCAGTCGACAACGGGCAATGTGGATGCGCGGCGTATCTACCAGGGCTTTGGTGAGATTCGCAGCACGCAAGCGACGGCGAATTCGACTTACCATTCGTTGCAGGTGAGTTGGAACCGGCGGTTGAGTGGTGGCTTCTCGGTGCTGGGAAGTTATGCCTGGTCGAAGAGTCTGGATTTGGCTTCGAATGATGGCAATTCTGGAACGGGCAATCAGGCGACGAATCCGTTCCGGCAGAATCTGGATAAGGGGCCGAGCGACTTTGATGTGCGCCATCGCGTTGTGAACAGTGTGCTTTGGGATCTGCCTTTTGGACGCGGAGCCAAGGGGTTGAAGAAATACTTGGTGGGCGGCTGGCAATTGAATGGGATCTCTACATTCCAAAGTGGGTTGCCGTTTAGTGTGAACGCGGGTGTGGACCGGAGCCTGGCAGGAATTGGCCGCGACCGGGCAGACATTCTGCGGAGCCCTGATGTTTATGGGGGCAGGCCGCGTGGGGAGATGATTCCGCGCTACTTCGATACGACGGCGTTTGCGTTGCCGGCGCTGGGAACCTTTGGGACGTCGAGCCGGAACACGCTGTTTGGACCGGGGATCATCAACTTTGATCTCGGTGCGTTTAAGGCGTTCTCGTTTACGGAGCGGCGGCGGCTGGAGTTCCGCTGGGAAGTGTTTAATGCGCTGAACAAGCCGAACTTCCTGAACCCTATCGCTGCGGTGCAGAATGTGAATTTCGGGCGCATTACGAGCGCGAGGGATTCGCGGATTATGCAGGCGGCTTTGAAGCTCTACTTCTGACCTGACATGACGGACAGATACTGCGCCCATGGCCCGACTTCGCTGCGGTAGCGACGGGCCAGGGTGCGGGAGATTTGCAGGGTGTGGGCAAGGTCGTGGGCGGTCCAGGTGGCGATGAGTTGGCGGAGGGTTACCGGGCCGAAGGCGGGGTGCTGGCCTTGGCGGGCGAGGTCGGAGGTTTCGAGCTGGAAGGCTTGTAGGGTTGTGATGCTTTGCTGGCGCAGTTGGGTGAATTCATCGAGCAGGGTGTTGAGAGGTTTGTCGGTGTTTTGGTTGAGGTGGGCTTCACGGTCGAAGGGGTCGAAGGGAAGAGTGAGGCCGTGGTTGAGGAGGATTGTGATGCGGGGAATCCAGTCGGCTTGTTCGCCGTGAATCAGGTGGCCGAGTACGGTGTGGGCGTTCCAGGTGTTGGGCCCGTCGGTTGCTTGGGTCCAGGCGAGGGGTAGGTCGCGGAGGAGTGCGTTGAGGGTGGCAGGGGTGCGAGTGAGGATCGCCAATGACTCTTCGAGGAAGGCGGAGGGCATAGGCTCATCTTAGGGCAAACCATTGGATGCACTGGACCATGGTTGAGCCCAGTGCATCTTTCTCAGTCTGGCTTCTGCGGCAAGTTGTCAAAGATCGATGAGGTTGCGGGTGACCTCGGGTTGCGGTGTGTTTGGGTTCGTTCTGGCTATTTTTGTGGCGTGGGTGGTTTGGGTTTGACGCCGTGCTTGGCGTTCATGCGGTCGACGAAGTCGCGGATCATTTGCTTGGCGAGGTCGACTTCGGCATCGGGGTCTTCTCCGGCGAGGCGTTTGAGGGTGTCAATGGGGACGCGCTCGAGGGGGACGTCGCCTTTGTCGGTGGCGATGACTTTGCAGATTTCGGAGTCGGGGCGGCCGGGGAGCTTGGTGGCGTAGCACTTTCATGGTGCGCTGGATGCGGGCGGGGAGACGGTCCAGTTCGCGGAGGATAGCTGGGAGGAAGCTGGCAGGTTTATTGAGGATGTCTTCGACGCGGAAGCGCATGGCCTGGCAGTAGAGGTATTCCATTTGGAGGAAGCGGATCTGCATGTGGATGAACTGGTGGACGAGGGCCACCTCGCTCGGGGTGACGGGGTTGAATTGTTCGATGAAGTTGGTAGTGACACGTCATGGTCGGCGATGAAGTCATCGAAGTTCTTCATGGAGTAGAGGCCGTGCTTCAGGGAATTGGAAGCGGCCTTGAGCTTGCCGGCCGCAGTGCGGGGGCCGGTGGACTTGAGAGCGTTGGCTCGGTTGGCAGCGAGCGCAGCTTCAGAGATGGTCTTCTTGCGAGGGGTAGCAGCCTCGTTCGATGGATCAATGGTTGTTTCTAAACCTAGAAAAAGCAGTTGAAGCTTCGGGACCGGAGCAGTTTTGAGCGCAAGTCTCAGATAATGGGCGCATGGGGAAAAGCGAGAAGGAATCGAAGGCTCACCCAATGAGTGAGTGTCTTTTGGACC
>JBIITX010000024.1:0-119095 GCA_044340255.1 Bryobacter sp.
TCAATTCCCCCCGCAAATCCTCCCACCCCCGCAGCCCCTCCGCCACCCCCATCTTCTCCACCTCAAACGCCCGCTGCACCCCCACCATCAGCTCCGTCCTCGGCGTCGGGTAATACCCATCCCGGTAACTCCCCTCCAGTCCCCCCGTAATCACCACCGGATACAATTCCCCCCGCAGCCGCTTCTTGCGCAACTGCTCACTCACCACAATCCCCAGCCCTGTCGCATCCACACACGTCGTCACATTCCCCGCCGCCAGCTCCGGCGCCTGCGTCAACCGCTCCACCTCGCCCACCACCTCCTCAAAGCTCTGCCCCAGCCGCACCCGCTCCACCATCCGCAAATACAGCTTCCGCTCCCGCTTATACTCATAGCTCACCCGGTCCAGCTCCCCCGTCACCACCACCTGCTGCTCCACCACCACAAACGCCGTATGGTCGACGCGCTGCCCCAAATCGACGCCGACATGAAACGACCGCAAATTCACCTGCCCCGGTTTCTCGCCCATCACCGCATCCTCCCTTTCAATTCAAATTCAAGCCCGCGCACCGACAAGCCTTCCACCTCGGCCGCCGCCAGCCACTCCCGCCGAAACGCCTGATTCTCCATCCCCACAAACGAACACTGATACTCCTGCGCAAACCACTCCGCCGACTGCACCCTCCGCTCCTCTTCCAGCACCTCCGGCGCAATCCGCGCACACTCCGTCGCCTTCCCTTCCACCCGCAACCATTCCTCACCCCCACCCACCCACTCCTTCCAGAAGAAACCCCGCTCCCCAAACGGCGTACTCAGCAGCGCCAGGCTCCCCCGCCCCACCACCAGCATCGGCCGTATCGATTGGTACAGCGCATCGCTCACCCGCGCCGCCTCATCAATCACAATCAATGTCGGAGCCGAATACCCCCGCACCGTCGCCTCCTGCCCCGGCACCGCCATCACCCGCGCCCCATTCTCAAGCAGGCAACTCAATCGTCCCCCCGTAAACTTCACGCCAGCCTGCTTGAGAAACTGCCCCACCTTACGAATCAGCTCACCCGATTGCCGCAGCGTCGGTGCCACACACAATACGAGCGACCCCGGCTCATGCACCGCCCGGTGCGTCACCAGCGCCGCAGCGGTAGTGCTCTTGCCCCACTGCCGCGAGCAGCACAAGAGTAACCTCTTGCCACGGGCCCCCAGCACCTCGGCTTGTTGGGCATCGGCCGCAAAGCCGAGCACATCACGGGCATAGGGGACGGCGTTTACTTGTGTGGCCAGGTCCTCTAGGCGACCGTCAAACGGGAGCACAATGGGCTCCGAAAATTTCGCCAAACGGCACCCACACTTCGGGCAACTGTTTGACGAGGGCTTCGATCCGCGAGAGCAGCGAATCTAAAAACTGGTACAGGCTCGAACTGGCCATCGGGCAAGCAACCGCCTGCCCGGCGCCAGTGGCCACAAATTCTGAATCACGGGCACCGGCACACCCGGCTCCGTCGGCAACTAGAAGAGTTACAATCACGAAGCTACTCTTAGCAGACCCCCACCGCGCCAACCCGGCCCCAATTCCCGCACTCGCTTGAAAACAAATCAAATAAAAGTTTCAAAAATCCTGTGAAGCCCCCGCCACTCACTCCATTCGCCGCCGCCATCGGCCTCTAATCCTTCTCCAGCCAGCAATGGTGGCTTCAATCCCGTTTACTTTTTTCCCTGCGCTTATGAAACCGCATCAAGCAGTTTTTCGAGGAGTGCCTGGCTGATCCTGAAGTTTGTTTTCTGCAGACGATCCAGCGCAGCTCGCAAATCGACCAGGCCCTCTCTGGCCGCCGCCACAAGCACTCCCAGTGTTCCTGTATTCGCAACGCCGAGCAGCGACGCCACCGCCCGTCCTGCAGCCTCGTCAATCAGCAGCAGACAATCCTTCTCGGCCATCGCGAGTCGGATTGCTGCCGTTTCTCCTGGATCCAACTGGAATTCGTTGCCCGCAAGCCGGATGGCATTGCCTGGTGGAGTGGGCCTGACCTCGATCCAGTCTGGCTGGGTTTCGATCCAGGCAACCACTTGAGGCGGGGCACCGCCTGCGGTCAGTTCATTGACAACTTCCTGTGGAATAACAATCCGTCCATAGAGTTGGCGCAGGATTGCAACGCAATCAATGAGCACGAGGTAATTGATCGGCGAAGTATCCGCCACCACCACCTTCACAGATTCTGGAACCGTTTTGCCGTTTCAGCATCCTGCTCGATGCTGCCAACCGTCAGAGGTAGCAAAATGTCGTGGGACTTCAAAAAGCCATCCATTTCGTGGCGTGAAGTGATTCCAAGTAATCTCCGGGCTTGAGCAACCGTGAGCTTGCCGGAGCGAATTCCCTCCAGCGCCAATGCCTCGAGCGCCGCACGGCTCAAACTGACGGAACCCGTTCCGAATAATTGGGCCAATTCTTCCGGCACTTCCAGTGTCACTTGCATGGCATTCCTCTTGGTTCTTCCTGCTTCGTGCCAGCGAACGCAGGCACCGCCTCTGGCCAAAGCATGAAAGCAATGGGCCCCGACTCCTTGAGTATAGAGGCTTTCCATCGCCCCGATCCACCCAGCTAACCCGATCCACTCAGCTAAAGGGTCCGGATCTCCGTCGAAGGAGCAAGGAGGAAGCAGAGGGTACGGTGGACTGCCGCGAGGGGTGCGGCGGTGGTGTATGAAAACGGCAGTTGGTTCCAATACAGGCCCCAATTCCCGCACTTGTTTGAAAACAAATCAAACAAAAGTTTGAAAAATCCTGTGAAGCCCTTGGCCGCCCAGGGGCAGCTGGCAACCACGCAAGCCCGCCACGGCAGCGATGTGAAGGCTAGGGTTTGGCCGGACTCGTGTAGGGCGGCAGATCGTAGAGCTCCCGCCCCTTCGTCGTATCAGGAATCTCACCGATGGGGTTACCGTCCGGATCGAGCTTCCGACCGTAGGGATCGCGAACACAATCTGCGGGCGTGACAAATCGATCAGCCCGAGAGAGATCGAGCTCGAAGTCATCGTCGATTCGGGTCGAATGATCCTTCATGGTTCTACCTCCCATGCTACTACCCGAACTCCTGGGCAGTGGAAAGCGCCGAGCGCCGATCCTACAGTCCGCAGCTTCTTCCACCCTACCGGACGATTTTGTTTTCCTTGAAGCGCGAAGGGGGTCCATAGAGTGGGATGAACTCCTGGTCAGCTAATTGGAATCAAGCCTCATCCTTTCAGCTGGGGGAACGAGCTGGGCTGGACAAATGTGATGCACTGCTAATACGCGCTTCAATAAAGTGAAGTTAAAGGGAGATGAGCGGACACAGCCGCACCTTTGGCTGCAGTCACTGCCGGAGCCCAAGTTGTAGCGGGCACTTCATGGTTGTGGGCGCGCAAGGAATACTTCGGGGCCGTGGATGTTCTCTTCGTAGACGAGGCAGGTCAGATGTCATTGGCGAATGTGCTGGCTATCGGACAAGCTGCGAAAAGCATTGTGCTTCTTGGCGACCCACGGCAATTAGAACAGCCGCTTCGCGGAAGTCAGCCAGATGGAGCGAGTGCATCAGCGTTGGAGCATTTGCTCGATGGCGCAAAGACCGTTCCTGAAGACAAGGGACTCTTTTTAGATAAGACTTGGAGAATGCACCCTCGCCTGTGAGCGTTTACCTCAAAGGCCTTCTATGAAGACAGGCTTGAAGCTCAGACAAATACGCAAAACCAGAAATTGGCAGGGCATGAATGGTTAGGGGAAAACGGACTCTGGTATGTGCCGGTCTATTACGAGGGGAATCAGAACGCGTCGTCCGAGGAGGTCGGCTGCATCCTTCAATTGGTTGAAGGCCTAATTCAGCCCAAGGTGACGTGGACCAACAAGAAAGGTGAGGTTAACCCCATCACGCTCGACGACGTCCTAATCGTGGCTCCGTATAATGCACAACTCTCCGATATCCTTACGCGCCTGCCTGCGGCTCGCGTCGGGACGGTTGACAAATTTCAGGGGCAGGAAGCACCGATTGTCATTCATTCACTCACAACTTCTTCGCCCGAGGATGCGCCCAGGGGAATGGAGTTTCTATATAGCCTAAACCGGCTTAACGTTGCTACGTCTCGGGCTCAAGGAGTTGTAATTGTGGTTGCAAACCCAATGCTTTTGCAGCCGGAATGCCGCAGCCCTCGCCAAATGCAATTGGCAAACACACTATGCCTCTATACAGAGTGTGCGGGCAAAAATGAAGCATACCTAGGCCTACGACGACTGACTGTTTAGGCTTTCGATTGTATCGGCTGCAAGGATAGACTTTATGCGCGAGTGCAAGTTGATACTAAACCTTGGAATGTCGAAGATCCGATCATCCGGTCATCCGTGATGAAGACGTAAGACCAAGGCTTTCCTTGCTTCTTGGCGGCTAGTTGCGATGCTGCTTTGCACCACTTCACTGCCGCGTTGGCTTTCGCCACGACAATCGGATCATTCTGCTCGTTCTGAGCCTTGATTTCGCAAATGAACATCCGATCTTTGCCTTCGACAACAAAGTCAGGTTCATACTGTTCACCAGACTTGTACTCGATCTGAAACTGTGATTTTCCAGGCTTCAACCACTTCTCAACAGCAGCCTCTCCGTCAATGAGAAGTGCGAATCGCCGTTCCGGGTCAGAGTCAAATCGTTGAAGACTACAACTACATTTTTTGAAGCCTCCAAAGACATACTTCCGTGTATCGGATGCAGGACTGATTGCCTGGCGGAAGTCTCGCACCTTTTGTCCAGGAGGAACATTTAAGGGCTGCGGCTGTAGGAGTACAAATCCGCGACTCATGGAGACCTTATAATCTTCTTCCGTAAGCGGGGTCTCATCGTAGTTCTGCATCATTTGCTGAAACACAAAATCGGCGATTTGACGCCCGTTACGCAACAGGACATTTTCAATGTCAGCCGCACTGTTAAGGTAGGATCGTATCCGACTCACCACCTGCCCTGCGAGCTTATAAAGCAACTCCGCATAGGCATCGTAATCAATCTCGTTGCGTTCAATCAGATAACGAACAATGTAGTCCTCGATCCGATCTTCCTTGGGGTCGGTGCTGTTTTTGGCGAGATAGGTTCGGACTTCCGTTCGGAGCGTTTGTACTACCAATCCATCGTCAATAGCCTGATAGTTAATCGTCTTCAAATCCTGAAGATCGAAGTCCCTAAACGTGAAAGAGACGTGCTTGGTTGGCGTGATACGGATCTCCGGTATTGAGATGGTGCGCTCAGCTACAGTTTCCGCAATTGTCGAAACGATCTCATCCACTCGCAACGCCTCAACAATGCCCTCCAAGGTGCCTTGGATCGGGCGCATCAGTTCCTGAACTTCTTTAGAAATCTGTGCCTTCACTTCAGGCCGCTGCAAATCTGCAAGGCCTGACAGTTTGCGCTCATACGTTCGGATCACGTCGAGCGTTACCTGCGCTGCACGTTTCTCCTCAGGAGTACTAAACGTGAGAACAGCGGGAGGAGTGGTAGCTCCATCGAGAGTGACTTTTGTGCCGAGGATCATCTCTTCAGCAACGGATCTGGACTCAACCAAACTTGCGCCTGCCGCCGAGATATCGCCACCTTCGCCGATGACGATCTGTTTCATGACGATGGAACCCGGCTCCTTGGCTTTCTTGACCAATTCATCGAACCGTTCATGGGCAATAACAGTTAGCGTGTCTACCGCTGCAAACTCAGCGTCATCGCTGCGTGAAACTCTCGCTCCATAAGGAAGGCGCAATCCCCGCCCAAGCGTCTGCTCGGTGAGGATGTCCGAGGCTGAGGCCCTCAGAGGAACGATGGTGTATAAGTTGGTAACATCCCACCCTTCTTTGAGTTTATTGACGTGAATGACAATGTCCGTAGAGTCATCCTCCTCCAAGGCAACTAAACGTGCGGTCGCCTTGTCGCTCTCTTCTCCGGTAAGGGCGGAATGCACCTCGATGACCTTGCCCTTGAACCGGCCTTTGAAGAACTCATCCGATTCGATGAGCGCCTTCAGTTCTGCCGCGTGTTCTGTGTGCTGAGCTACGACAAGAATGAAGGGATGCTTCTTTGGTCGACCGGTCACACGGTGATAGCGGTCAAGCTCAACCGCCACATGGTCGTGATAATGGACAGCATCCTCCAGCTTGATCTTCTCCAGGTCTTTCTGATTCACAACATCTTTGGGGTTGAAGTTTGCCCGAGTAGCTACCGCTGGCTCTTTCACAAACCCGTCCGCCATCGCCTCCCCAAGGCTGTAGCGGAGGATGACATTACGAAACGGCTGCGACTTCGAGCCGACTGTTTGGGGAGTGGCGGTGAGCTCCAGCCCTAAAATGGGCTTGAGCCCTTCAATTGCCTTGGCACCGGCGCTGGCCCGATAACGATGCGACTCATCCATGACCAAGACCAAGTCCGTCAGTTTGGAAAGATACGCATAGTAGCTTTCGCCAATTCTTTCTCTGGTGCTCTTCATCTTGGGCTTGCCGCGCGGACTTTCCTCCTTGTTGATCATGTCGATATTGAAGATATTGATATGAACATCAGCTCCAAACAGATCGGATGATCCGCCATTATCAAAACGCACACCAACCCCGCTTTCGAAGTTGTCTGTGGTGATCAAGAGGGGCGGGTTCTGGGCGAATTCGGCAATTCCTTTGAATACATACTTGGGATGGTTCACCGAAAAATCGTCCAATAGCTTGTCGTAGATGGTCTTATTGGGGGCAAGCACAAAGAAGTGGCGACTCTTGCCGGTGAGATACATGTAGGCGATGAATGCGCCCATGAGCCGCGTCTTACCGACGCCGGTAGCCAGGGCAAAGCACAGCGAGGGAAATTCGTGCTCGAAGTCTTCCACATTCGCCCAGCCGTGTTCCTTGCACAGTTCCTGAATTTGCATGAGGGCAACGGCGGGATCGGCACCCTTGACGAGGTCCACTCTCTCCATGACATCGGCAAGGATTTCCAGAGAATCTGCCTGCGGCTGTCGGAGGGAGAGACGCTGAGTGATACTGCGAAGGGTTCGGTTTGTCATGGCTACTCGTTCTCCTCGCCAAAAAGATCAACTTGAGTTGGGGGCTCTGCGAGTTTGGTAGCCATTGGTAGATTGGCGACATTCAAGCTGTAGTCGTCCTTTCCCCACTCGCACTTTCGGAGGACGGATTGCGGAATCTTTTTGACCGTAAGGTTTTCGAAGACATCGAGATTATTGCTTCTGAACGCTTTGCAGCAGATCAGTAAAGTTCGTTTGTGACCCACATCCTCTGAGATGGCCCGAAGTTGGTCGTGCGTTAGGCTCTGGGTGGTGACGTAGATAAAATCCTGCTCAGAAGACTTGCCATGAAGCCAATAGTGTTGTTCTGAAGGCGCGTAGGAGAAGCCCATCAATTTACAGACCGCCTCGGCTAGCATCGCAGAGTTGTAGGTCTGAGCAATAACCCAGTTACCCCAACGATCCTTTTCAAGCAGGGATGGGGCGAGGTGATAAAAGCGGAATCCGCCACCCCCCTTCCACGACGTAGCCTTTGTGACGCCTGAATCGTCAGTTCCAAGAATTACGCGCTGCATGCGCGGCAATACGTGAGTTTCGCAATGATCGCGCAATTCAACCATGATCCAGCGCCGACCCATCTTGTGCGCGACCGCCCCAGTGGTCCCTGATCCAGCAAAGGAATCTAATACAAGGTCGCCAGGGCAAGTCGAGAGGTCCAAAATGCGCTTAAGAAGAGCTTCCGGCTTCTTACCATTTGGAAAAGACACTCCACCCTCCTTGTGAAGGTTGTTAGAAAGCAAGTCATCCCAAGAATTAGTCGCCACAGCTGCCGTTGTGCGTACTCCATCTATGATGCGAGTCTTGCCGCTATAGAAGAGCAATTGCTCTCCGTTGAGGAAATAGTAGTCTCCTTTCCCAGTGCGCTCAGATCGAAAAACACGCCCCTGAGTTTCCATCGACTTTGCAAGAGCAGCGCGGGCATCCTCGTTAACATCTTTTGGGGCAACACGGGCAGTTCTCACAACTCGTTCTGCGTTACCGAGTACGAATTCCTCAATTTGCTGTTCCAGCTTTTCCGCGTACTTGCACCGCAGCTCATCCCACGGTTTGCCGTGGTGCTGGCAAAACGCATCCTTTACGCCTACTAATCGCCACTCTGAGAAGGGCGCGGCGTAGTTATCGATGACCTTACTATATCGATCATCGCGCCCGGTGGGGACGTAGACCTTGTTTGACTTCCAATGTTCCTTATTTTTCGCGTAGTACAAAATGAAGTTTGTCGTTGTCACAAGCCCCGGGTTAACGGCCTTTGGTCCAGATGCAGAGCTTTGCTTAAAGGAGATGACAGAAATGCGATTCGGGCGACCAAAGACTTCGTCTGCTAGGGCAATCAGGTAGCCAAGCTCATTGTCATCAATATGAATGAAGATGGAGCCACTCGGGTGTAATAGTTGCTTCAATAGCTCCAACCGATCTCGCATCAAAGACAGCCACAATGAGTGCTCTACTCCGTCATCGTAATGTTCGAACGCCTGTTGGGTGTTGAAGGGCGGATCTATATATACACACTGAACTTGTCCGGAGAACTCATCTCGGATCGCTGCGAGAGCCATCAAGTTGTCGCCATGGATCAGCCGATTGTCGAAGATGTCGTTTTTGTTTACTCGATGAGCCGCGTGACGAGAGTGCTCGGGCTCCTCAACTAAGATCCGAGGCTCCAGACGTGGCCGGACATCCTTGCCAATCCATGTAAGTTCGAGGCGCTGCTTTTTCGTCATGCGATCTCCCAGCGTATCGTGAAGATGGGCGTTAGCGAGGGTTCCATTTTCAAGCTTTCCTGAATCCGGTCAAGCATGGATTCTACTTCAGCGCGAATCTGCGCTCTACGGTCAAAAAAATCGGCTTTCATCTTGTCGCGTTTCCCTTCAAGAGATCCAATGCGACGCTTCTCGGTGAGCTTCTCGAACATTGGCAGTCCTGATCCGCGCAGCGCCTTCTTGGACAGCTTGATTTCCGCGTCCAAGGCTTTTACTTCGAGCTCAAAGGCCTTTTCAAGGTCATCTGCGTAAGCATCGAGCTTTTCATTCTCTTCGTCGAGCCATTCCGCATTTTCCTGTTCTGCAAGTTCAAGCAGGGATTGCTGACGTATGCCCTCAATCTTGGTCAGTTCAGTGGAGGGTGCTCCTGTCACCGCGCCTGCATCCCGCGCCGGAACAACCAATAAGCGCTCCATCGTGTCGTGATGAACCTCTTGGGACGTATCATCAGAAATTACCGAAAGGATGAGATGTTCGCGGGTCAGGGCGGGCGTCGCGAGGCGCAACTTTGAGACTTTCAGCCAACCCTTTGCACCGCGCAACTGCTCAACGTCCGCAAGAAGGCCATCGTATTCAGCTAACTTGAATCGTAGATGCTGCGTCGAATCAAATTGGCGAGCCTTAGCCTGTGCAACCAACTGGAAAGCGAGTGTTCCCTCGATGAGACGAAAAAACTTCCAGCCGCGTTCATCTGCGAGCGGCCATTCTGTCGTATAGGTGTCGCCCTGCCAGTCGAAACGGCGCTCGTCATCATCATGGAAGCGAGCCTTTGGTAACTCTGCTCGGGCAACCCGAAGTAGTGACCGGTCGAAGTCAGAGAGATGCTTCTTGAGCTCACCCTTACGGGTCTTGAGTTGACGCACCACTTGTTCGTCTACATTCTCAAGAAGACGTTTCCTCGCGTCCAAGACCTGGTCGTCTATCTGAGCTTGAAGTTCGGCTTGCAGCGCATCGAACTGCGCATTGATTTCAGTTTCGTTGCGGGCTTTCTGTACGATTTCCAAGATACGGCGCTCGATGTCTACGCCGCGCTCGATTGCACCGAGGACTTCATCGCTCGCGCCAAACACACCGGCGAACAATTTGAACTTTTGGTCCAGGAGTTCATAGACGCGTTGTTCAGCGCGGTTTTTTAGGTTCAAGAAGTTGACGACCGTCACGTCAATCGCCTGGCCATATCGGTGGCAACGACCAATCCGCTGCTCGACGCGCTGCGGGTTCCAGGGGAGGTCGAAATTGACAACCAGGGAGCAAAACTGAAGGTTGATGCCTTCAGCCCCGGATTCCGTTGCAATCAAAATCGTCTTACGTTCACGAAAGGCCTCGACTATGGCAGCTTTCATGTCGGCTGTCTTGGAGCCGGAAACCGCGTCTGTATTCTTGTGCCGAGCCATCCAATCCTTGAAGATCGCTTGACTGCCCGCATCGCTGTTCGATCCGTTTAGAAGCGCAACCTCTCCCGCGTAGCCATTTTGCTCAAGCAGTTCGGCCAAATAACGCTGCGTCCGAACCGATTCCGTGAAGATCACGGCTTTGCGTTGTCCACCTTTTGCCTCAATCTGACTGAGCGCCTGCGGAAGTGCATTTATCATGGCGCTGCCTTTGGAGTTTGTGCCGATGCGTAGTGCAAGTGCTCGGCAGGACTCAAGCTCAGCTATCTCAGCTTCGAGCTTCTTAGGATCAATAGGTGTCTCTTCGGTTTCTTCTTCTTCCAGTTCCTCGACAAGTTCTTCTACTGTGTCCAGATCGGTAAAGATCTGCGCCTCTGGACGCTTTTTCGCTTTCAGGCGGTTAATGATGGTCCCCAGCGTTTCTCCCACTGCAGAAGTTGAGGACCCGAGAATCTTGCGGATCACGAGCGTGACGAGTGCGTTGCCACGATCACCAAACCCGATTGTATCTGGGCGCTGGAGGTAAGCCGAAACAGCATTGTACAGCTGCATCTCGTCCTCGGACGCCTCGAAACTAAACGTCAAAGGAACGCGCTCCGTGTAGTTGATGAGACCGGCTTGCTGCACTTGTCGGCGAAGGGTTCGCTTGCAGATCGGTTCTAGGCGCTTACGAAGAAACAGAAGGGAATTGCTGCCTGAGGAAGCATTCGTGTAGGCTTTGAACGAGGCCTCATCCCCGAAATAGTGCTCGTCAATGACAGAGACTAGACCGTATAGCTCCATCAATGAATTTTGGAGTGGTGTCGCAGTGAGCAGAAGCTTGAAGAAGCGCCGAGTGGCGTCTCGAAGTTGCTTGGCGCGAACGGAGGTTCCTTTCTTGTAGACGTTGCGCAGTCGATGGGCTTCATCGTAAATGACAAGGTCCCAACTGATGGCAGCAATCTCCTTGGCTTTACCTGCGGCGAACTCGTAAGAGCTAATGACGATAGAGCTGTCGCAATCGAAAGGAAATGTTTTGCCTGATTTCTTGGCCTCACGGTAGCTCTTGCTCTCAACGATGACCGATGGCAGGGAGAACTTCTCGGATAATTCCTGGCTCCACTGCTTGCGAAGGCTCGCCGGTACGATCAAGAGAATGCGGCGACGGCGTTCAGCCCAACGCTGCGCGATCACAAGGCTGGCTTCGATTGTTTTGCCGAGACCGACCTCATCAGCGAGCAGGACTCCTTTGGACAATGGCGACGATAGAGCGAAAAGCGCGGCATCAACCTGATGAGGGTTCATGTCCACTTTTGCAGTAGAAAGAGACTGCGCGAGAGCGTCTTCTCCTAGACCCTCAAGCGTGATCTTGTGGGCAAAAAACGAACTCTGATGTGGGGTGATGGTGCTCATTAAGATGCTGACAAGTCGGTATTTCCAATGGTAGCTGGAATGCATACCACAACAGTACGAGCCTGTCAGCGACAAATATGCAGCTGATAGGCTCGCCAATTGTGGAAGACGAAAAGTCTTCCACTCCAATAACACTCCATTAAGAGATGACGTGAAGTAGGAGTCTCGGAAGTTGCTGAATCCATTAGACCTGGATTAATCGCTATAGACGCCATTGTTCTTTATTTTCAATCTACGCTCATTTTCCCAAGCTGAACGTCGCCGGTTCGAACCCGGTCTCCCGCTCCATAATCTATTCACCATCATCAGTTAATGGTCCGACAGCAAGTCAATTCTATAGCGCTCAATTTACATGCGGTGCATCAATACTACTACCCGCCGCTTCCCTGGTCTTTAGGTTGACTTCTACCAGGATCGCGTACAGGGTGGAGTCTTCATGCAGCGAAATAACTCCACGCACTTTGCAGTGGCACGCAATCTCTCGCCAAAGCACCGTGCGATGGATTCAGCAATGGCTGAAATAACAAGGTCCATTAAGTCTAAAAGACAACTCGCGGCCCATAAGCGTCCCGCACCTTCATTCGGACCCCGCAGCTCTTCAACTCAAACTCGTCATCAAGATCCTGAAAAATCGAAGTCTTCCAGATCTCGTCTCCACTGCTGCGCTGATGCAACTTGATGCAGTAACGGTCGGCAAACACCAGCAAATATTCCCGCACACTCTTCAGCGAAGTGTAGGCATGAAACTTATCAGATTCATCCTTCATCGAAGTGCTGGGAGACAACACCTCCACAACCACGGAAGGATTCGTCAGGCAACTGATCCCGCGTTGCGCCACATTCTCTTTCGGCCCACAAACAACGCTCATGTCCGCAAACACAATCGCCTTGCGCGAAGCGATATAAATCGCCTGGTTCGTCGTCATGGCTGTGCAATGGCTGCCCTTCAGCCGTAGAAACAGTTCACCAAACAGTTGAGACTCAATCTCGTAGTGTTCGTCAGTCCCTCCGGCCAGCCCTTCCACCACCCCATCCCAATACTCCAGCCGCTCCCCGCTCTTCTCAAGCAGTTCGAAGTATTCGTCTTCGCTCATCCGCCGTTTTAGAACCACTGCCACCTTCACCCACCATCATCAACGATTTTCCTCACCCGCCGCAATCCTGCCAATTGCCAGGACACTAGGCGGCGGCTTCCGCATGAGATCACCTTGCCCCCGCTACAAGGCTGCCAGGCCGTCGACTCGACCTAGGACTCCAAAAGCTCTCATCATTGGCAAACAGCTTCGAAACCCGACGCAATCCTGCTGCGTTTCATTCTCTAGCGCAGAGTATTTCAAACGGGGAAAGGAGGCCTTCCATGAGGCCTTTCATCACTTCGCTGCTCACCCTGCTTGCGACCTCAATCGCCAGCCTCAACGCTCAAACCATCATCGAGGGGCGTGTCGTCGATCCCTCCGGTGCCACCATCCCGGCAGTTACCCTCACTCTCAGTTGCGACGGAAAAATCCAGTCCACCACCTCAGCCCCCAACGGCCAATACCGCTTCGCCAATCTCACCGCCACCAACTGCACACTCACCACACAACAGCGAGGCTTCCGCGCGGATACCCGCCGAATCACCCTCGTTCCCAACGCAAAGACGCCAAGTCTAAAGCTCGATATCACTCTCCAAGTGGGAGCCGTCAGCGAGTCGGTCGCAGTCATGGCCCCAGTAAAGGCCGCAGCAAAAGCCACAGTCATGGCCACAGGCGTGGGCGGCTTTGCTGGAGGCATTGGAGGTGGCGTCGCCAGCGGCGCACACAGAGTCGGCGGCAATTTCAACACCGAGTCCTACCGCACCATCAATGAGAACTCCTTTCGCGCCGTCTCCAGGCACCCCCTCTCCACCTTCTCTGCCGACTCCGACACCGCCAGCTTCACCAACACCCGGCGCTTCCTCCGCGAAGGCCAGCTCCCTCCGCAAGACTCCGTCCGCGCCGAAGAATTCCTCAACTACTTCCGCTACCAGCTCCCTGCCCCGCTGGACACTCATCCCATCCGCATCCACACAGAGCTCGGCCCTTGCCCCTGGCAACCCACCCACCAACTCCTCTTCGTCGGCCTCAAAACCAGAGAACTCCCTCCAGCTCAAATCCCCCCCGCCAATTTCGTCTTCCTCATCGATGTCTCCGGCTCCATGAATGCCCCGCACAAACTCCCCCTCCTCAAACAATCCTTCCGCCTCCTGGTCGAACAACTCCGCCCCCAAGACCAGGTCTCGATCGTCGTCTACGCCGGTGCCTCCGGCCTCGCTCTCCCCACCACCAGGGGCAACCAACAGGAGCGCATCCTCGACGTCATCCAACAACTCCAACCGGGCGGCTCCACCAACGGTGCCGCGGGCATCCATCTCGCCTATCAGACCGCCGAGGCCGCCTTCATCCAGGGAGGCAACAACCGCGTCATCCTCGCCACCGACGGCGACTTCAACGTCGGCGTCTCCGGCGACTCCCAACTCGTTCGCCTCATCGAAGAAAAGCGCAAATCCGGCATCTTCCTCACCATCCTCGGCTACGGCATGGGCAACTACAAAGACGGCAAGCTGGAGCAAATCGCCAACGCCGGTAACGGCAACTTCGCCTATATCGACAACATCCTCGAAGCCCGCAAATTCCTGGTCCGCGAGCTGGGTCAAAACCTTCTCACCGTAGCCAAAGATGTCAAACTCCAGCTCGAATTCAACCCCGCCCACGTCGCCGAATACCGCCTCATCGGCTATGAGAATCGCCTCCTCAATGCCGAAGACTTCAAGGACGACACCAAAGACGCCGGAGAACTCGGCTCCGGCCACACCATGGTCGCCCTCTATGAACTCATCCCACCCAAAGCACAACCCGAGTCCGAGCCCATCAACAAACTCCGCTACCAGCGGGAACCAAAGCCCGACAAGAACCACAAACCAGAACTCCTCCAGATCAGCGCCCGCTACAAAGCACCCTCGAGTGACCAGTCCACAGAGTTCAGCCACGTGGTTCTGGCCACCACGCCCGCCACCAACACCCCAGACTTCTACTTCGCCGCCTCCGTTGCCGAACTGGCAATGCTCCTCAGTGAATCCAAATGGAAAGGCACCGCAACCTTCGACACTGCCCTCGATCTCGCCACTCGCAGCCTCGAGCAACAATCAGACGCAACACGGGCCACTTTCCCCGCCATGATCGAGCGCGCCAAAGAGCTGAAACAAGTAAAGACGACCGCCGACTCACGCCACCCAGCATCGCAGCCCTAACCGCAGCACCCACCACAAACGCATCGAGTGCAGGAGTTGGCGGTCTTTGGATCCATGGCCCGGGGCTTGGTTCCCGTAAGCCGGTAACATGCTCGCCGCCGCATACTTCGGACTATCAGCCAGATCCGTCTAAGATCTGGCTGACCCAAATTTTATCTCTCAGTCCGCACAACAGCAACCCGAGAGGAAAAATCCCACATGGCTCCTTACCCAGATCCCGTGAGAGGTTTTTCGCTGTTTGCGCAGTGCCGCCTGGTCCACCCGCAGCAACTCCTCGATCCACTCCGAATACCTCGATAGCTGCGGGCTCTCCTGCTCCGTCGCGTTTTGCACAAAGACACCCTACCGAGCCTAAACCCCGTAGTCTCGCATCCGAGCATCCGAAGTTAACACTTTCATCTTTTCGGCCCTGGCCTGCGCAACCAGCATCCGGTCAAACGGGTCCCGGTGCAGCGGAGGTAGATTCTGAAGCTCTGCAAAATGCAACATTCGAATCGGCAGCAACGCGATACGGTTTCTTTCCATCTGTTTCAAAACATACTCCGTCTCAGGCTGTGGAAGCGGCAGCTTTCCCAATCCAGCCTTGATCAGCATTTCCCAAACACTAACAACGCTTAAATAAAGATCTGTCCCTTCATCCAGAAAGAGCTCACGTTGCTCCATGCTGAGTTGCGGCGCATCCGTAATCGCCCATAAGAAAACGTGAGTATCCAAAAGGACTTTCACTTTTCGAATTCCGCCAGCACTGCCTCTGGAAGTGGCTCGTCGAAATCATCTGGCACGACAAAGTCGCCTTTTGCAGTCCCCAAGGCCCTCCGCGCCGGCGCGCCCTCCACAGCAACCAGTCGCACCAATCGCCGCCCAGAACGCATGATGATCACTTCCTCGCCAGCCATCACTTGATCCAACAACCTGGAAAGCTGTGTTTTGGCCTCATGCACATTCACTTCAGTCATGACCATATTTTGGACTAAGCCATAAACTTGGTCAAGAGCCCGTCGGCCGGTCACAATACGCCATCACTTCTTCCCACGAGTCGTCACAGGAATTTTCAACTATTTTTCGCCACCTAACCCCTTCATTCTAAACACTTCTCCACCCGCGCCCCCACCAAACTCCTTCCGCACTCATGCTAAGTTGCTCGCCGAAGGAGATTTTCCAATGAATGACTCTTTAGAAACAACCATTGATCCGTCGAACGAGGCTGCTATCCCTCGTACGAAGACCATGTCTGAAGCCGCGCTCGCTGCCAACCGAGCCAACGCTCTCAAGTCCACCGGCCCCCGCACCGCGGCCGGCAAGCTCAAAGCCGCTTCCAACTCCCTGAAGCACGGCCTCTACTCCATGAAGAACTTCGACGACTTCATCGCCGACCACGACGTCGCTCTCGCCGTCACGACCAACTTCATCGAACAATTCAACCCCGTCACCCCGAGCGAAGTGGCCCTCGTCCACCAGCTCATCCACATGCAGATCCGCTTCCTCCAAATGGAATACCTTTACGGCCAGGCCATGCGCTTCCGCGTCGAAGACATCCTCAATAAACCCGCTAACTTCCTCCCCGCAATCCTCCGCGAGCTCGACCGTCTGCCCGCCCGCATCCAGCGCACCATGAAGGTCCTCCGCGCCGAGATCGCCCAGCGTCAGGCCTACATCGGTCACTATCAATCCAGGGGTGAAAATGTACAAATCGAAGCCATCGCCGACGCCCCCAAGCTCCCCGGCCGCCCCGAATCCGAGATCTGCAAAGTCATCGCCACCGACAAAGGTGACGTCCCCCTCGAGCGAGTCCCCATCGACACTCTCAAACGTCTCGCTGGAGAAGACCCCGATGCCGAAGTCGACCTCGCCAAACAAATGATCCGCGACTTCGTCGACCGCATGAACGCCAAGCACGGCGTCAAACCCAAACCACCCACACCTCAAAAATAGCCAGAACGAACCCAAACACACCGCAACCCGAGGCCACCCGCAACCTCACCGCTCTTTGACAATTTGCCCGTATCAGAAAAAACAAACCCCGCGAGCATTGCGGCTCGCGGGGTTTCTGTTTTGGATTGGGACTGGGTTACTCGACGTCGCCCATGCCGAGGTCGCCGTCGTCGTCGAGGCCACCGGCGAAGAGGCTCTTGGCATCGTCGTCATAAGCTGACAACGAATCCATGATGTTCTCCGGTTCCTGTTCGACCGTGTCGACCACATCCTCGCCAGCGATCTTCGAACGACGGTAGTATTCGAGACCCGTGCCGGCCGGGATGAGACGACCCATGATGACGTTTTCCTTCAGGCCACGCAGGTAATCCACCTTGCCGTTGATCGCGGCTTCGGTCAGAACACGAGTGGTTTCCTGGAAGCTGGCGGCCGAGATGAAGCTGTCCGTCGACAAGCTCGCCTTGGTGATACCCAGCAGGATCGGGTTGCCGCGAGAAGGACGCCCGCCGCTTTCGATAGCGCGCGTGTTCTCGGTCTTGAACTTGAAGCGGTCCACCACTTCCTCAGGGAGGAATTCGGTGTCGCCGATCTCGTCAATCTTCACCCAGCGCAGCATCTGGCGAACAATCACTTCAAGGTGCTTGTCGTTGATGTTCACACCCTGGAGCCGGTAGACTTCCTGGATTTCGTTCACCATGTACTTCTGGAGTTCGGTTTCGCCGAGCACAGCCAGAATGTCGTGCGGATTGCGGGGGCCATCCATCAATGGATCGCCAGCCTTGATGCGCTCGCCTTCCTGGAAGTTGATGTGGACACCGCGCGGAATCGAGTATTCCTTTACCGTGCCGTCGTCGCCCGTGATCGAAATCTTGCGGTAGCCCTTTACCAGTTCACCGAAGTGAATGGCACCGTTGATCTCGGCAATGATGGCCGGATCGTGAGGCTTACGGGCTTCGAAGAGTTCGACAACGCGCGGCAGACCGCCGGTGATGTCTTTGGTCTTGGTCGTTGCGCGAGGCAGCTTGGCCAGAACGTCGCCGGCGTGTACTTCTTCACCGTCACGCACCAGCATGTGGGCGTGGGTCGGCATGAGGTAGCGCCGCTCGTCGGCCTTGGAGCCGCCGGCATGCTTGATTACGAGGGCAGGAACGCGCTTGTCGTCGGTCGAATCGATGACAACAAACTGGCTCATACCGGTGATTTCGTCCACCTGTTCGGTGATGGTCACCTGATCGATCATGTCCTTGAAGTGCACGGTACCCGAGACTTCGGTGAGGATCGAGAACGAGTAAGGATCCCATTCGAGGATGACCTGATTCTGCTTGACGGCTGCACCGTCTTCGAGCAGAACCTTGGCACCGTAGACGACCGGGTAGCGTTCTTTTTCGCGACCCTTTTCGTCGACGATGACAACGATACCGGAGCGGTTCATCGAAATCATCGAACCGTTCTTGTCCTTGACGAGCAGGATTCCGTCGTACTTGATGAAGCCATCGGTCTTGGCATCCTGCGTCGACTGCTCGGACTGCGAGGAGGCCGTGCCGCCGACGTGGAAGGTACGCATGGTGAGCTGGGTACCCGGTTCACCAATCGACTGTGCCGAGATGATACCGACCGCTTCGCCGCGTTCGACCATGCGGCCAGTGGCGAGGTTGCGACCGTAGCAGAGCTGGCAGACGCCGCGCTTGGATTCGCAGGTCAGCACCGAGCGGATCTTCACGCGCTCAATGCCGGCTGCCTGAATCGCAGACGCTTTCTCTTCGGTGATTTCTTCGTTGGCATGAACGATGATGCGGCCTTCGAAGTCGAGCTGGTCTTCTTGCGCTACGCGGCCAATGATGCGGTCGCGCAGAGGTTCGATGATTTCGCCGGCTTCGATGATCGGCTCCACATAAATGCCTTCCTGGGTACCGCAATCGAGCTCAGCGATGATGACGTCCTGCGCCACGTCGCAAAGGCGACGGGTCAGGTAGCCCGAGTCGGCTGTCTTCAGAGCGGTATCGGCCAGACCCTTACGGGCACCGTGCGTCGAGATGAAGTACTGGAGTACGTTCAAGCCTTCGCGGAAGTTCGCCGTAATCGGGGTTTCGATGATTTCGCCGTTCGGCTTGGCCATCAAACCACGCATACCGGAGAGCTGACGGATCTGCTGTTTCGATCCACGAGCACCGGAGTCGGCCATGATGTAAATCGGGTTGAGGTAGCGGCCCGTGCGGTCGTCTTCTTCCATGAGTTTGAACATGGCGTCAGAGACCTGGTCATTGGCGCGCTGCCAGATTTCGATCGTCTTGTTGTAGCGTTCGCCGTTGGTGATGGCACCATCGTTGTACTGTTGCTGCACTTCGATGACGTTCTTTTCGGCGTCGGCAACCAGCTTGGGCTTGACGCTCGGCACGACCATGTCGTCGATACCGATCGAAACGCCGCCGCGCGTCGCGTAGTGGAAGCCAAGAGCCTTCACGTCGTCGAGCATGGCAACGGTTGCCTGCAGACCAAAGCGCAGGTAGCAATAATGCACCATCTGCGTGAGGCCCTTCTTCTTAAGCAAGCCGTTGATGTAGGCGATCGGCTCAGTGGTGAGCGGTGCGATCGCGCGCTGCAACACGTCATTCAGGATGACGCGGCCAACGGTCGTATCCATGTACTGCTTGACGTACTCGATCGGCTCGGTATGCATGACATTTTGCGAGTCGAACGCCTTGGTCAAGTCGATCACCTTGCCGGTATAGCGCAGGCGGATCGGAGTGAGAGTTTCGACTTCGCTCATTTCTAGCGCAATCAGAACGTCGTCGACCGAAGCAAAGGTACGACCTTCGCCACGGGTACCCGGACGGGCCTTGGTCAGGTAGTACAGACCCAGCACCATGTCCTGCGTCGGCGTCGCGATCGGAGCGCCGTGGGCCGGGGACAGGATGTTGTTCGAGGCGAGCATCAAAGTGGAAGCTTCGATCTGCGCTTCAGGCGAGAGCGGAATGTGGACGGCCATCTGGTCGCCGTCAAAGTCGGCGTTGAAGGCGGTACAAACCAGCGGATGCAGCTTGATGGCCTTGCCTTCCACCAGCACCGGCTCAAAGGCCTGGATGCCGAGACGGTGAAGGGTTGGAGCGCGGTTGAGCATCACCGGGTGATCCTTGATCACCTCTTCGAGGATGTCCCAAACCACGGGATCCTGCTGCTCCACCAACTCCTTGGCCTGCTTGATCGTGGTGCAATGGCCACGCTGTTCGAGACGATGATAGATGAACGGCTTGAACAGTTCGAGCGCCATCTTCTTTGGCAAACCGCACTGGTGCAGTTTCAGCTCAGGACCAACGACGATCACCGAACGGCCCGAATAGTCGACGCGCTTACCGAGCAGGTTCTGACGGAAGCGACCCTGCTTACCCTTAAGGGTGTCAGAGAGCGACTTGAGCGGACGGTTGTTGGCACCGCGCAGAACGCGGCCACGACGACCGTTGTCGAACAGAGCATCCACCGCTTCCTGCAACATGCGCTTTTCGTTGCGCACGATCACATCAGGGGCATGCAACTCGATCAACTTCTTGAGGCGGTTGTTGCGATTGATGACGCGACGGTAAAGGTCGTTCAAATCGGAGGTCGCAAAGCGGCCACCATCAAGCGGAACCAGCGGACGAAGATCCGGAGGGATCACCGGCAGCACATCGAGGATCATCCACTCGGGCTTGTTGCCCGACTTGCGGAAGCTCTCGGTCACACGCAGACGCTTGGCAAACTTCAGCTTCTTCTGCGCCGACTGTTCGGTCTTCATGCGCTCGCGGATTTCAACCGAGAGCGTGTCGACGTCGATCTTCTTGAGCAGTTCCTTGATACCTTCGGCACCCATCATGGCCGTAAAGCCACCGGGGAATTCCTGGTCCAGCTGACGCTTGCGTTCATCAGAGATGACTTCGCCGCGGGAGACGGTGCCATGGGCTTCGCCGGGCTCTACAATCACGTAGGCTTCAAAGTAGAGAACCCGCTCGAGCTCACGCAGGGTGATGTCAACGAGGTAGCCGATGCGCGACGGAAGGCCCTTAAAGAACCAGACGTGCGAGCAGGGGCTGGCGAGTTCAATGTGACCGAGGCGCTCACGACGCACGCGGGAGAGGGTAACCTCAACTCCGCACTTGTCGCAGATGACGCCGCGGTGCTTCATGCGTTTGTACTTGCCGCAGAGACATTCCCAGTCAGCAACCGGTCCGAAGATCCGGGCGCAGAACAGGCCATCGCGTTCCGGCTTAAAGGTGCGATAGTTGATCGTCTCGGGCTTGGTGACCTCACCGTGGGACCAGTTGATGATCTTCTCGGGAGAAGCCAGAGAGATGCGGATCGAATCGAAATCCGCAATCAGGTTGGCGCGATCGTATGGGGATGAACGATACATATTATGTGTCTCCTTTCGTCTTCAACTAGTCCGCCGCGAGGGCGGTATCGACGGGTGCTTCTTCATCATCCGTCGCCTTCTTCATCTTCATCAGTTCTACGTCGAGGCAGAGCGATTGCAGCTCGCGGATCAAGACGTTGAAGCTCTCAGGTACGCCCGGCTCGGCCGCAGCCTCACCCTTGACGATGGCTTCATAAATCTTGGCGCGACCGTAAACGTCGTCCGACTTCGCCGTAAGGAGTTCTTGCAGAATGTAAGCTGCGCCGTATGCTTCGAGGGCCCAGACTTCCATTTCTCCGAAGCGCTGGCCACCGAACTGCGCCTTGCCGCCCAGCGGCTGCTGGGTGATCAGGGAGTACGGTCCAATGCTACGGGCGTGGATCTTGTCGTCGACCAAATGGCTCAGCTTCAGCATGTAGATGTAGCCGACGGTGACAGGTTGTTCGAAGACCATACCGGTCATACCGTCCACCAGCTTGATCTTGCCGGAGCTTGGCAGGCCAGCCTTGGCCAGTTGCTCCTTGATGTCCTTTTCGGTGGCGCCGTCGAAGACGGGCGTTGCGAACTTGACGCCAAGGGCACGAGCGGCCCAACCCAAGTGGGTTTCGAGGATCTGACCGACGTTCATACGCGAAGGAACGCCGAGCGGGTTGAGTACAATTTCAACCGGCGTGCCATCGGGAAGATAGGGCATATCTTCTTCGGGCACGATACGGGCAATGACGCCCTTGTTACCGTGACGACCGGCCATCTTGTCACCGACACTCAGCTTGCGCTTCATGGCGATGTAGCACTTGACGAGCTTGATGACGCCGGGCGGCAACTCGTCGCCCTTCTTCAGCTTGGCCTTCTTCTCTTCGGTGATCTTTTCGAGCACGGCGATCTGACGCGAGGTCATATCTTCGATCTCGTCGAGCTTCTCGTTGAGCAAAGGATCTTTCTTGTCGAGGCGCATGCGCTTGAGGTCACGCGAACGCATCTTTTCGAGCAGTTCGCGGGTGACTTCCTGGCCCTTGCCGACGAGCTTCTTGTTCGTCTTTTCGTCATGCAGGTCGGCCTGGAGGATCCGGCCGCCGAGCATCATTTCAAGACGCTTCGAGCGTTCGTCGTTCAAGATGCGCTTTTCGTCCGCAAGGTTGCGGTCGAGGCGTTGTACTTCTTCTTCCTGGATGAGCTTGGAGCGCTCGTCGAGGTCGGCACCCTTGCGGGAGAAGACCTTGGCGTCGACAACGACACCTTCGATTCCAGGCGGGCAGTAGAGGGAGGCGTCCTTGACGTCGCCGGCCTTTTCGCCGAAGATCGCGCGGAGCAGCTTCTCTTCCGGAGTAAGCTGGGTTTCGCCCTTCGGCGTTACCTTGCCAACCAGAATGTCGCCAGGCTTGACGGTGGCACCGATACGGATGATGCCCGATTCGTCGAGGTTGCGCAGGAACGATTCCGAGATGTTCGGAATGTCACGCGTGATTTCTTCCGGTCCCAGCTTGGTGTCGCGAGCTTCAATTTCGAACTCTTCGATGTGGATCGAGGTGTAGTAATCCTCTTTCACCATCTTCTCGGAGATGACGATAGCGTCTTCGAAGTTGTAACCGCGCCACGGCATGAAGGCAACCAGAACGTTGCGGCCGAGAGCGAGTTCGCCGGCATCGGTGCAAGGACCGTCGGCGAGCACATCACCCTTGCGGACGCGCTGGCCCACATAAGCGATCGGCTTCTGATTGATACAGGTGTTCTGATTGGAGCGCTTGAACTTGGTCAGCGGATAAATGTCAGCACCAACTTCGCGCGACATCTGGCCTTCGGCCACACCACCACCATCCACGCGGACGATGATGCGCTCGGAGTCGACCGAGTCGACGATACCGGCGCGCTTACAGATGACAACGGCGCCAGAGTCACGAGCAGTGACCTTTTCCATACCCGTGCCAACGACAGGCGAATCGGCACGCAGCAGCGGCACGGCCTGACGTTGCATGTTCGAACCCATGAGCGCGCGGTTGGCGTCATCGTTCTCAAGGAAGGGGATGAGCGAAGCGGCGACCGAGACGAGCTGCTTGGGCGAGACGTCCATGTACTGGACTTCAGAAACGCTCTTCAGCACGAAGTTGCCAGCCTGACGGGCATTGACCAGCTCTGAGGTGATCTTGCCTTTCTCGTCCAGCGGAATGTTGGCCTGGGCAACGATGTACTTGTCTTCTTCCCAGGCGCTGAGGTAATCGGAGTGCGATTCGAATTCAGCAAGCTGCTTGTCTTTGCCGAGGGCCTTGTTGGCCTTTTCCATCTCGGTGCGCTTGATTACGTCGTTCACCTTGTAGGAGGTGTCGCCGGGATTGAGCACACGCACTTCGTCAATGACATAGCCATCGACAACACGCCGGTAGGGCGATTCGATGAAGCCGTAATCATTGATACGGGCAAAGCAGGACAGCGAGGAGATCAAACCGATGTTCGGACCTTCCGGCGTTTCGATCGGGCAGATACGACCGTAGTGAGTCGTATGCACGTCACGGACTTCAAAGCCGGCGCGTTCGCGTGAGAGACCGCCCGGTCCAAGGGCCGACAGGCGGCGCTTGTGGGTGATTTCTGACAGCGGGTTGGTTTGGTCCATGAACTGCGAAAGCTGCGAAGAACCAAAGAACTCGCGGATGGCAGCCATGACAGGCTTGGCGTTCACCAGGTCATGCGGCATTGCGGTAGACAGTTCCTGGTAGACCGACATCTTTTCCTTGATGGCGCGCTCCATGCGAACCAGGCCGATGCGGAACTGGTTTTCAAGCAGTTCGCCCACGGCGCGGACGCGACGGTTGCCAAGGTGATCGATGTCGTCGACGGCACCGATGCCGCGGCGAAGCTTCAGCAAATACTTGATGGTGGCGATGAAGTCGCCGATGTCAAGAACACGACGGTCCAGAGGATTGGTGAAGCTGGGCTTGCCTTCCTTCTTGAGGGCTTCCTGCTGCTCAACCCAACCTTCAGGGGTAAACTTCTCGTCTTCGTGGATCTTGATGTTGAACTTCATGCGGCCAACGCGTGAAAAGTCGTACTTGCGCGCATCGAAGAACATGCCCTGGAAGAGCTGTGTGGCCGTATCGAGCGTGGGAGGATCGCCCGGTCGCAGCTTGCGGTAGATTTCGAGCAGGCTCTCGGCCTGGCTCTTCTTTTCATCCTTGCGGATGGTTTCGCTGATGACGATACCGACTTCGTCGCGCTCGGGGAAGAAGATCTCGAGGGCTTCGATACCGGCGTCCATGAACTTGGAGTAGTGGGTCTCGGTCAGCTTATGGTTGGCTTCGGCGAGGATTTCACCCGTCTCCATGTCGATCACGTCAGCGGCAAAGTGCGCGCCTTCGAGGTCGTTCGGAGCTACTTCCACTTCGTGGATCTTGTTGTCCTTGAGTGCCTTGAACAATGAAGAGGTGATCTTCTTGCCCTGGGCAACAACCGTTTCGCCAGCCTTGTTGGTGATGGCGTAGCTGAGCTTCTGGCCCTTGAGCGAATCGCCCACGCCGAGCATGAGCTTGCCCTTCTTCAGGTTGAGCTTGGAGAGGGTATCCGTGTAGAAGGCCTTGATGATCTGCTCGTCGCTCTTGAAGCCAAGAGCGCGAAGGAAGACAGTGCCGTAGAACTTGCGCTTACGGTCGATGCGAACAAAGAGGAAGTTCTTGTTGTCGTACTCAAACTCAACCCAGGAGCCGCGGTAAGGGATGATCTTGCCGAGGTGGTAACCCTGAGCAGGAACCTTTTCAAAGAAGACACCGGGCGAGCGGTGCAACTGGCTGACAATGACGCGCTCGGTGCCATTGATGACAAAGGTGCCGTTGGGAGTCATCAACGGGATTTCGCCGAAGAAGACTTCCTGTTCTTTGATGTCACGAACGGTCTTGGCCTTCGGATCGGGGTTTTCCGGATCCTTGTCATAGACGGTGAGGCGGATGGTGACCTTGAGCGGAGCCGAGAACGTCATGCCACGCTCTTCGCAATCCGGGATGTCGTACTTGAGCTGGAGGCCGACCGGGTCGCCGCAACGATTACAGAACGTGACGATGTTCTTGTTGAAGGTGCCGCAAGCGTGGCAGAGGACGTCACCGGCGTGGAAGGGGTCGGTCTTGATGGTCGAACCGCACTGGCGGCAGACGCTGCGCAGGTGGTTCAGCCCTTTGAGGGCCGAGCATTTGCATTCCCAGTTGCCGATGGCGTAGTCGACGAAGTCGAGCTGCGACAGACCACGGAAGTCGGTGATGGGGAAGACGCTCTTAAAAACACTCTGGAGGCCGATCTCGTCGCGCTCGTCCGGCAGCAGGTCCATTTGCAGGAAGCGCTCATAAGAGAGCTTCTGCACTTCGATCAGGTTGGGGATCGGAATGGAAGACTTGATGCGGGAAAAATCGACGCGCGTGATGGGCTGATTGGGCCGGTAGGCCGGCGGAGAACTCTGTTGCATTCGTTCAAACCTCAGGACGGGGGTGTGCCGTCAAAACTGTTCGTACAGTGAATCAGATCGAGAAATCGCAGAAACGATTGGATGAAGGTACAGCGAGGAACATAGGCCGACCCTGGGGGCTAAAACCCCAGCTCTCCGGGCACAATGTCAAATCAATAGCATCAGATGAAATTTGGGGCTAGACGCGCAAAATCGAGACAACAGAATTCCTGCCGTCTCAAAAGCGGTGCAAAATTTAGGATGTAGTTCAAAAAAGAGTGCCTGATCCAGCCCTACGAAAATAAGGTTAACAGACTCTTACAGTTGCGTCAAGAAGGGGGCCCGGCGCTCGATTCTAGTCGAAGCTGGGAATTTTGAGGAGTTCCCCGCCCTTCAAGGCCGACTGGTGGGCGACAATGCCGGGGGAGGTCATGGCGAGAGATTCGCGGAAATTGATGAGAGGTTCGCGACGGTGACTGAGGGCGTCGATGAATTCGTGGGTGAGGAAGGCGTGCGAACCGTCGTGGCCGCTGTTCTTGCGCAGGGGCTCGGGGAGAAGGTCAGTCTGCCACCACTGCTTGGCCGGAAAGGCTTCGACGCGGTGAGACCGATGGGCGAAGCCGGCATCGTCTTTGCCGAGGGTATCGCGGTGGTAGACGGCAGTAGCGGGATTCCAACCGGCGGTGGCGAGGCTCATTTTGGTGCCGAACCATTGGGCTCGCTCCGCTTCTTTGTGAGCACCTTTCCACCAGACGGAGAGGCGGTGGGAGTGGCCTTTGTCGGTGCGCAGCAGGGCGGTCTGATTCCAGTAGGGGTTGCCGTAGGCATTGTCTTTGAGGATGGGGCTGTCGTCTCCCCAGCCATTGCAGGAGACTTCGGTGAAGCGCTCGCCAGTGATGGAAGTTAAAAACGCAGTGCAGTGAGTGGGGTAGTGCATGGGGGCGACGCCATAGCGCCAGGTGCGCTGGCCATTTTCGAAATAGAGCGATTCGAGGCCATCGTGGTGATACTCGCTCTCGCTGTAGAAGATCTCACCGAACTTGCCCTGACGGAAAAGTTGGCGGGCAGAGATCGTGGTCTGCCGGTACCAGGAGGTCTCGGCCATCATGTAGGAAAGACCCGAGCGGGTCACTGCGTCCTTGAGGGCATGGCATTGATCGAGGGTGGCCCAGGCAGCGGGGACGGCGGAGAGGACGTGCTTGCCGTGCTGGAGGGCGAGAGTGGCTTGTTCGACGTGGAGGGGAGCGTCAGTGAAGAGGCAGACGGCTTCGATCTTGGGGTCGCGCAGGAGTTCGGCCAGGGAAGGATACGTCTTGCTGCAGCGATACGTTTTGGCGAGCGCAGCACAACGTTCAGGACGAAGGTCTGAGACGGCTTCTACGATGCAATCGGGGTGGTCCTGGAATTGGAAGGTGAGGCCGAAGCGACCACCGACGATGCCAATGCGGACTTTACGCGGCGAGGTGTCGGCTGCGGCGAGGATGGGACTGGCGAGAAGAGCGCGGCGAGTGAGCACTGCAAGAGTGTATCTCGTCCGTTGCAACAATGAAACGCAATGTTGATTCCCTGTTTATAAAGGCTTGTCATTCTCTTGAGAAGACCTATGAACTCCCGCCGACAATTCACACGCAACTTAGCGTTCAGCGCCACGGCGCTGACCTCACTCGCACCAACACAGGCCCAAACTATTGGAATCTTCCAGCACGGAGTGGCGAGTGGAGACCCGTTGTTGAACCGGGTTATCATTTGGACCCGCGTGACGCCAGTTGGCAACGAGGAAGTGGTGAGCGTCGATTGGTTTATCTCCGATGAGCCAACGATGACAAGGATTCTGCAAAGGGGGGTCACCGCTACGAACCCGGGTTTCGATTACACGGTAAAGGTGGACGTGACGAGACTGGACCCGAACAAGACTTACTATTACCGTTTCGCAGTCCGTGGCGAATTGTCGCCCATCGGAAGAACGAAGACTTTGCCGGTTGGGGCCGTTGACCGAGCGAGGTTGGCGGTGGTGTCGTGCTCGAATCTTCCTTACGGATTTTTCAATGCGTATCGCTTGATCGCCCAGCGGAGTGATCTCGATGCAGTGCTGCACCTTGGGGACTACATTTATGAGTACGCCAACAAGGTGTACGGGGACGGGACCTCGACGGGGAGGGTGCCGAGCCCTGACAAAGAGACGGTGACCCTGTCTGACTATCGGGCGCGGTATGCGCAGTATCGCCGGGATCCGGATTTACAGGAGGCGCACCGGCAACACCCCTGGATTATTGTTTGGGATGATCATGAGTCCACCAACGACTCCTGGTTGGGAGGGGCGGAGAATCATCAGCCACTTACGGAGGTCGAGTGGTCGAGTTTGAATGGCAGCCGGTTCGGGAGAACCCCTCAGCAGATGGGCAGATTTATCGCAACTTCCGATTTGGAAATTTGATGGACCTGGCAATGCTGGACACACGGCTGGAAGGACGGGGCGGGCGCTGGTTAGTGCCGAGCAGGAAGCGTGGTTCTTCCAGCAACTGAACCAATCGCAAGCGCGAGGCACGCGTTGGCGATTTGTGGGTCAGCAGGTGATGACGGGGCAGCTGGTTGGGGCCGATGCCCCACTTAACCGCGACTCTTCGGATGGGTATCCGTTCACGCGAGGCCGCTTGCTGCAAAACCTGGCAGCCAATCCTTTTGCACCTTCGTATCGGGCGCAGGCCACGGGGTTTCAGCAGCAGATCCAGGCAACGCATCCGCATGTGAAGTATGTGGAGTTATTCCGGCGTGGGTACTTGTTGCTCGATCTGGATCGGGACCGTGTGCAAGGGGAGTGGTATCACCTGAGGACGATCGCAGAGCGATCCACCGATGCGGACTTGGGCCGAGTTTTGCGCGTGGCCAACAATGAAACCTCGCTCACGGTGACGACGACGGCCAGCGCACCACGTACCGGTGTGGCCCCGCTGGCACCTTGATCCCAAAGCACAAGCCAGGCTGAGACCGAAAGCTATGATGGCTTTGATAGGTGGAGGTGGCTATGGCTTGTGATCCGGAGATTTTGAAACAAGTTCCCTTGTTTTCGTTGTTGGATGCAGAAGAGCGGTCGGTGCTGGCGTCGCATGTCGAGGTACGGCAGATCGCGATCCATCAACGCATTTATAAGGCAGGTGACCTTGACGCCAAGGGTTATGTGTTGGTGGAGGGCAAGGTAAGGGTGACGCTGATTGATGAAGATCAGCAGGAGATCGCTGTGGATGAGCCAGAGCAAGGGGGCTTCTTTGGCTTTGCTTCTTTGCTGGATGGCACAGCGCATCAGACTTCGGCTGTGGCGCTTGAGCCGGTTACGTGCCTGGAGATTGACCGTGACCATTTGAGGCTGCTCTTGCACCAGAAACCGGATGCGGGGATGGACATGCTGGCCGTTGTGGGAAGGCAGTTTCACGCAACGCAGCGAATGGTGCAACTGCGATCCCTTCGGAATGCCAACGAGATGATTGAGGAGCAGGCAACCTTGGGAGATCGCATCGCTGACGAGGTGGCGAGGTTTGGGGGATCGTGGCGATTTATCATCCTGTTTGGCGTGGTGCTGGCGGTATACACAGCGATCAATGTCGGCTTGGGGCTCAAGGCCTGGGACCCATATCCTTTCATCTTGCTGAACCTGTTTTTGTCGATGATTGCCGCGATTCAGGCACCGGTCATCATGATGAGCCAGAATCGACAGGACGCCAAAGATCGGATGAGGAGCGAGTTGGACTACGAAGTCAATCGCAGGGCGGAGAGTGAGATCCGCGCGTTAAGCCAGAAGCTGCACGAGGTGAGTACGAAGCTGGATGATGTAGAGGATTTACTTCGCAACAAGCCAGCTTAAGCCAACGCGCCCATGCGGCATTCGGCGTGAACGGCCTTGACGGCGCGCTCCAGGCCATCGCGGCGGACCACGATTGAAATGGTGAGTTCGCTGGAGCCCTGGGCAATAGCGATGATGTTGACCTGCTCAGCGGAGATGGCTGTAAAGACGCGACCGGCGAGGCCAGGATGCCCGGCCATGCCTTCTCCTACCACTGCAAGCAAGCCAACGTTATCGTCGACCTCAATCGGATGAACGTATTCGTGGGCGAGTTCGAGGCTCAGTTCGGCTTTCAGTGACTCCAGAGCAGCATCGACTTCATCTTTGCGGATGAGGAAACAAAAGCTCTGACGGTAGCTGGAGCTGGTAAAGGCGAGCACTTCGGTATTGGCGCGACCGAGGGCTTCGAGGACGCGCCCCATGAGCATTGTTCCTTGAATTGCGGGGCTGGCCGGTTCGATCGAAATGAGGGCGACGTTGGCCATGGAAGTGACCGCGCGGGGGCCATTGCCGTCGGCTTGGGGAACGATCTTGGTGCCGGGGGCATCCAGGTTGAAACTATTCTTGGACCAGACGGGAATGCGCTTGTCGACTAACGGAGCAATAGTGCGGGGATGGAGCACTTTGGCCCCGTTATAGGCGAGTTCCGCAGCTTCACGGTATGTGACCGTAGCGAGCACGGCGGCATTGGGAACCAGGCGAGGGTCAGCGCTCATGATGCCGTCGACGTCTGTCCAGATCCAGAGTTCTTTGGCGTCAAGAGCGGCAGCGAGAATGGAGGCGCTAAAGTCGGATCCGCCGCGGCCGAGCGTTGTGGGCTTGCCATCGACCGTGGCACCGTTGAAGCCGGTGACGACGGGGAGGATGCCTGAGTTGAGCTTGGGGGTGAGAACCTTCTGGGCACGCTCGCGGGTAAGATCCATGAGCGGAGAGGCGTTGCCGAATATGCCGTCAGTGACGATGACGTCGCGGGCATTGACCGAGATCGACGGCGTGCCGCTGGAATCGAGGCAGGAGGCCATGAGCGTGGCACTGAGCCGTTCACCAATTGCCAGGGCTTCATCGACACTGCGTGGAGGACGCTCGGCCAGCATGAGGATGCCGCTCGAGAGCCGCTCGAATTCTTCAATGAGAGCATGAATCGAGGCGAGGACGCTTTCCTGGCGGTCGGGAGGAAGAAGTTCCCGGCAGGTATCGGCGTGGCGGCGTTCAATGATGCGGATGTTTTCTTTAACGCCGTCGTGGTCGCCTTCTTCTGCGGCACGCAGGGTGGAGAGCAGCAGGTCAGTAACCTTGCTCATGGCCGAGACGACAATAGCGACGGGGCCCTGCTTCTGAGCGTCGGCGCAAATTTGGGCGGCGATACGCATGCGATCTGCAGAACCCATGGAGGTTCCGCCAAACTTCATCACGAGCGGTGCGTTCAAGGGACAAGTACCTTTCCATTACTGGTTTTGGACCGGATGATCCGGAGGATTTCCTCTTCTACCTCGCTGGGAGAGAGAGAGGAAGAATCGAGATAAGTGGCATCTTCGGCCTGGAGAAGCGGAGATGCGGCGCGATTGCGGTCGCGTGAGTCGCGCTCTTCGATTTGAGCGCGCAGTAGCATGAGGTCAAAGGGAATCTGCTTGGCAGTGAGTTCTTCGGCGCGGCGTTGGGCGCGGATCTCAGTCGAGGCATCCAGGTAGATCTTGACGTCGGCCTCAGGAAAGACAACGGAACCAATGTCGCGGCCTTCCATGACGATGCTGGAGCGGGAGGCGATGTCGCGTTGCAGCGCCACCATCGCGCGACGGACGCCCGGAATCGCAGCGACCTGACTGGCAGCAGTGGCGACCTCCGGCGTACGGATCTGATCACTGACATCTTCGCCATTCAGCAGAATGCGGCATTGGCCGGATTGGAATTCAATTTGCGCATGTTGGGCCAGCGATTCAATGCGGTGGGCGTCATCGCAGGGGATTTGCTGCCGGAGCGCCCAGAGGGCAATCGCACGATACATGGCACCGGTGTCGATGTAGAGAGCACCTACGCGGTCGGCGACACGGCGAGCCAGGGTACTCTTCCCTGCTCCGGCGGGACCGTCAATCGCAATGATGAGGCGCTTGGACATGATTTCTCATCATTATCGCCCCAATTGAACGGAATGCCTCAATGCAGGCGATATTCTTCGAGCGGGACTCCACCGATCAAATGGCTTTGGATGATTTTCTCGAGGACTTCCGGCGTGGCGGAGTGGTACCAGACTGCATCAGGGTAGACAACGGCGATGGGCCCTTTTTCGCAGACACGAAGGCAATTGGCTTTGGTGCGAAAGATGACAGAATCGCCCTGGGTCAGGCCGAGTTCAACAAGACGTCGCTTGAGGAAATTCCATGAAGCGAGGCCATCTTCTTTGGCACAGCACTTAGGTTCGGTCTGGTCGGCACAAAGAAAAATGTGGCGCTCTATCTGGGGAATTCCGAGAGCCTTGACGATCTGGGTGAGACGTTCCATCGAATTGGCATTGTACACGGTTACAATTGAGACATGAAACGAACGATCCTCACGCTGGCGCTTGGCGCAGCCATGATGTTCGGCGCCAACAAGGCCGTCGACGAAGCAAAGGCACTAATGAAGGACAAGAAGTACGAAGAGGCTGTGGCCGTACTTGAGCCTGCTGCCAAGGCAGCCCCCAAGGATACTGCCGTCAAGAACGCCATGATTGAAGCCCTGATGGGTAATGGCGATGCTTACATGTACAACGAGAAGCTGCCGCCGTTTAAAAAGTATCCTTCGGCATTGCGAAGCTACCGTCGTGTGCTTGAATTCGATAAGGCCAATCAAAAGGCCAAAGACAACGTCTCCATGATCGAAGGCATTTACAAGTCGATGGGCCGTCCCGTACCGCAGTAAAGATTAGCGCCTGGGGGTGAGGAATTCGATCGCCATCGATAAGAGTTCCTCGCCCTGCGTTATTGGTTTGGTGGGATCCGGGTTGGAAGGGTTGTTTGCCGAATTGTCGTAGATCGCCGAAAGGGTGAGACGGGAGCCAGCAGGGATGAGGACGGGTTGCTGGTATTGATACTGCGTCTGCCATTCGTAGCTGAAGCGGGGGACATCGAGCAGGGTGATTGGCGTTTGTTGGGGTGGCGTGGCGTGAAGGCGAATTGCTTTACCGCGATAGCGCATTTGGGGCAGATAGCTAAGCAGACTGATTTCTTCCGTGGTGGTGTGGCAGGCCGATAGAGCATGCGCGGCAGCGCCAGCAGGAATTTCGAACTTCGAATTATGAAGTTCCATCACGCGTACTTCTTGCGAGGGAGCTTGCCCGGTGAGGTGAAAGCCAATGCTGGTCTGATCTTTTTCTTCGCGCCCCGTTGAAGGAGCATAGTGGATTTCAAGGCGGATTCTGGCTTGGGCGGGCAGCAGCCGGGCGGCACCCTGGGGCCATTGAGAAGGCGGCTGGCCTGGAACGAAACTGGCCAAAAAACTTTGGCGGACGGGTTCGCAGGGTCCGCTGGCAGGAGGGTTACCGGGCTGCTCCAGCCAGGCCGTTACGTGATGCACGGAACGGCGATTGCCAGGGCGAATTTCGATGGATTGCACCCAAACATCCTTAGCCCAATTTGTTTCAAGAGTAAACGAGTGGGTCTCCTGCTGGAGGCTTGTCGGAATCGAAAACTCTGGAATGGCGAAGATGGCGTTGGGAGTGGGGAGTTGCCAGGTTGCTTCCGTTTGTGAAGCAGATACTGCTGGAATCGGATCGCCCTGAGGAGCACCATTGCGGGCCCAGGCGGCGAAAGTCTGGATTTCTTCGGGCTTGAGGCTCGTGTTGTTTCGGAACGGAGCATGCGCGGGTTCGGCATGCCAGGGGGGCATCTTGCGAGCCTGCACGGAAGCCTGGATGGCACGGGCCCAGGGGCGGACTTCACGATAGGTCGTCAGAGACATCGGTGCAATCTGGTCGGCACGATGGCAACTGATGCAGTGCTTTGCCAGCAAGGGCGCGATGTCGCGGCTGAAGGTGGGCGATTGCGATTGAGCGAGTACAGGAAGTAAGAACAGGCTCGCCGCAATCATTTTTTCGATTTTAGCTCTGTGAGGGCGAGTTGGATTTGCGGATCGCGGCGGGCTTCGATTTCATCACCAAATTCGACGCCAAGTGAGAGATTGATGATTTCCTGTTCAAGCCGGTTTTGGACCCAGTCGCGATCGAGCGACCATTCGGCCAGTGTGGGCTGGACGTTACGCTCTGACAGCCAGCGTTGGTAGAGATCGAGGGTGGTGCGGGGCAGGATGAAGCCAGCCTGGGGCTTGGGGTTGGAGCGCAGCCACTCTGTCGCATAAGCAGTGATGAGGGCGTTGGAATCGAGGAAGATGCGCAGACGGGTGGGACGCTCGGGGCCCTGTTGGATGTCAGGCTGGACACCGGCCTTGCGCTCATTGAGCGTAGGGTCAATTTGTGAACCCTCATAGCGGCGTTGGATGGAGCGGCCTTTGGGGGTGTAGTAGTAAGCAGTTGTGAGAGCAAGACCATTGCCGCCGTAGATGGGGAACACACTTTGGACCAAGCCCTTGCCATAGCTGGGAAGACCGATGATGCGAGCGCGACCATGATCCTGCAAGGCCGCAGAAACCACTTCTGAGCCACTGGCGCTCTTCTCGTTGATCAGGATGGTGAGCGGGAAAGAGTAGGGCTGATTGTCGGCAGGGACGTCGATGTTTTCTTCTTTTTTTGAACGTCCGCGAATACTGGTGATGCGTGTACCGGCGGGCAGAAAGAGGGAAGCGCTTTCGAGGGCACTCGAGAAAACTCCGCCCGGATTGTTTCTTAAGTCCAGTACCAGCCCTTTGAGTTGCTGGCCGCCCAGTTTCTCAATGGCATTGCGCAGATCACGACCCGTCTTCTCTTCAAAGCTCGACATGCGAATGTAGCCATAGCCTGGCTGGAGGGCAAAGGCGCGTTCGACCGTCGGGGCATTCAGGGTGGTGGGGGAGAGGACAAACTCCAGAGGGCGCGGGAAGTTTTGACGACGCACGGCAAGCAGGGCGTCCTTCTGGCGCGTGTAGGTGAGGTACTCGACCATCTGTTCACTATCGAAGCGGCTGAGGGCGACGTTGTTGATGGCGATGATTTCGTCTCCGGGTTGGAGACCGGCGCGTTCGCTGGGGCTGGCGGGCATGGTTTGCAGGACGATGACGCGACCTGGAAGGATGCTGACGATGCTGCCAAAGCCCTTGCGCGTCGAAGTTTCCATTTCGCGCAATTGCTCAAACTGGTCTTTGTTGAAGTAGACCGAATGAGGGTCGAGCTTGCGTAGCATTGCCGGCAGAACGCCACTCTCGAAGGCAGGGCCGGCCTGGATTTTGTCGGCGGCATTGGCTTCAATGACCGAGAAAACATCGACGAAGCGCTTGACGTGTTCGGCGAGTCCGGAAGGGTCAGTTTGCCCCAGCAAGGCGACAGGAAGGAGGAACTGGAGCAAGAAGCGCATGGTTAACGACGGAACTGTGTGGCCTTGCGGCGGGCATGGCGCGCGAGGGCGAGGTCGATCAACTTGTCGAGCAGATCGGCGTAGGCGAGGCCGGAATGCTCCCACATCTTGGGGAACATACTGATGGAGGTAAAGCCGGGCAAGGTGTTTACTTCATTGACGTAGAAACGACCGGTTGCGGTTTCGAGAAGAAAATCGACGCGTGACATGCCTTCGCAATCGAGAGCGCGGACCGCATCAATAGCAAGCTGGCGGATGGTATCGAGTTGTGCGGCATCGAGCCTGGCTGGCATCTCGATACGCGTGGTGTCGAGGATGTACTTGGCTTCGTAGTCGTAGAACTCACGCTCTGGCAGAATTTCGCAAGGGAAGGTTGCCGCCAGTGTTTCGTTGCCGAGCACACTACATTCGAACTCACGGCCGATGACGGCACGCTCGATGACTACTTTAGGGTCGAAGCGGGCGGCCTCTTCGAGAGCTGCCACGAGAGACTCGCGCGTCTTGGCTTTGTTGATACCGACAGAGGAGCCAAGGTTGGCGGGCTTGACGAAGACGGGAAGGCCCAAGGTAGCGATGATGGCATCGGCGTCGAGACCTCCGCGGCGCTGGATCAGAAAGTCGACGATCGGCACTCCGGCATCGCGCAGTACGCGCTTGGTGTGCTCTTTGTCCATAGCCACCGCAGAGCCGAGGACACCGGGCCCAACGTAGGGCAGGTCGGCAAGTTCAAAAAGACCCTGCATGGTGCCGTCTTCACCAAAGGTACCGTGGGTGATCGGGAAGACGACGTCGATATTGGGGTTTGAACCGGGCTCGGGAAGGATTGGCCCGGGGGACCATTTCCCTTCTGGTGAAACGAAGTAACGATGGACCTGATAACGCTCTGGATTGAGCTTTTCAATGATGGACTCGGCAGATCGAAGACTGACTTCGTGTTCGCCCGACCGGCCGCCGTAAACGACAGCAACATTGAGCTTGGACATTATTGAAGAATCCTTTTGCCCATGGCGGAGGTGATCAACTCGACGGCAAGCAGGGCAGTGCGATTGGAGGTGTCAAGAATCGGGTTCACTTCTACGACTTCAATGGAACGTAGCAGTTGCGTATCGCTCAGAATTTCCATTGCGAGATGAGCCTCACGGTAGGTGAGGCCGCCACGGACGGGAGTGCCGACGCCGGGTGCGTCGTCTGGATCGACACTATCCATGTCGAAAGAAAGGTGGATGCCATCGGTACCGCGAGATGCCATTTCAATGGCACGAGTGATGACGGTGCGCATGCCTAGCTCGTCGACTTCGCGCATGGTGAAGGCGTTGACGCCACTTGAGGTGACATTGACGCTCTCCAGCTCATCCACATCGCGAATCCCGATGAGTACAACATTTGAGGGATGGACCTTACCGGAGTAACCACCGAGATGGGTGAGTTCTTTCGGCCCCATGCCAATCGTCGCGGCCAGCGGCATACCGTGTACGTTGCCGGAGGGGCTGGTGGCAGGGGTGTTCATGTCGGCATGGGCATCGATCCAAATGACGCCGAGCTTGCGCTTGGACTTTTTGAAGTGCTTGGCCATGCCAGTGATGGTGCCAGCAGCGATGGAGTGATCCCCGCCCAGCACGATCGGGAACTTGCCGTCTGCCGCTGCCTTTTCAACCAAGCGGGCCAGGCGGGCGCAACTGGTGGCGATCTCCTGCAGGAAGCGTGCGGAGGAAGGTTTGGGATTGATCGATTCCGGTTGCACGACATCGATGTTGCCAAGGTCCTCTACTTCGTAGCCCAAAGCAGAGATCTTGGCATGAAGACTGGCGGCGCGGACCGCAGAGGGGCCCATGTCGACGCCTCGACGACCTGCTCCCAAATCCATCGGAGCGCCAATGACGGCGACTTTGGCGTTTCGCATCAGGGTCTGGTCCTGTAAAGCATGCGCGGGTAGGCAATCGCTTCCCGCAAGTGATCGAGGCCGCACATCCAACTGACCGTTCGCTCGATGCCCATACCGAAGCCGCCGTGGGGGACGCTGCCGAACTTGCGCAGATCAAGATACCAGTCGAATGCTTCGCGGGGAAGCTTGTGTTCTTCGAGGCGCTTGAGCAGCAGGTTGAGATCATGGATGCGCTGGCCACCGCCGATGATTTCGCCATAGCCTTCCGGGGCGATCACATCCACTCCCAAAGCGAGTTCAGGCCGCTCTGCATCGGGTTGGAAATAGAAGGCCTTGATGTCGGTGGGATACTTGTCGACCAGTACCGGGCGATCCATTTCTTCGGTGAGCAGAGTCTCGTCGGTATTGCCGAAGTCGTTACCCCAGGTGATCTCGCTGCCTTTGGCCTGGAGGATCTTGACAGCGTCATCGTAGCTCATCCGATGGAAGGGGCCCTTGACGCTTTCGAGCTTCGAGACATCGCGCTCAAGGATTTTCAATTCTTCCTGGCGGCGATCCAGCACACGCTCGACGATGGAGCAAACGAGACCTTCGGCGAGGACCTTCACGTCCTCGAGGGTGGCGTAGGCCATCTCTGGCTCTACCATCCAGAACTCAGTGAGGTGGCGACGGGTCTTTGATTTTTCGGCGCGGAAGGTGGGGCCGAAGCAATAGACTTTGCCGAGGGCCATTGCATTCGCTTCGTTATAGAGCTGGCCCGACTGGGTGAGATACACCTTTTCATCTTCGAAGTAATCAACTTCGAACAAGGTGGATGTCCCTTCGCAGGCGGCTGGGGTGAAGACGGGCGTGTCGACCAGGATGAAGCCGTTGTTGTCGAAGAAATCACGTACGGCGCTAATGACTTCGTGGCGGACGCGAGCGATGGCGAACTGGCGCTTGGAACGAAGCCAAAGATGACGCCGGTCCATCAGAAAATCGATGCCGTGATCTTTGGGCGTGATGGGGTAGGGATCTTCTTCGGTGACGCGCTGGTGGATGGTGGCCTCCTGCACATCGAGTTCAAAGCCGCCTGGAGCGCGGGGTTCGGCGCGCACCTTCCCCACGATGGTCAGGGAGGACTCCTGGGTGAGGTTGCGAATCGACTCAAACAAGTCTTCTGGCAACTCGGCTTTTACAGCCACACATTGCAGGAAGCCGGTACCGTCGCGGAGGATGGGAAAGGCAAT
Organism: Bryobacter sp.; assembly: GCA_044340255.1. Taxonomy (GTDB): domain Bacteria; phylum Acidobacteriota; class Terriglobia; order Bryobacterales; family Bryobacteraceae; genus Bryobacter. The sequence goes on from JBIITX010000024.1 coordinate 37,999, forward strand.
CTTGCCGCTGCGGCGGAGGTTGTACAGCCAGCCGGATAGGCGCACGACCTGGCCATCGTACTGGCCAATGGTCGCAATGGAAACACGGGGAAATTCACTCATCGGGATTCTCTATCTTCTTCATGCCAGGGCGGGAGGTCTTCGAGACGGCGGAACACTTCGCCAGCCGCTTCAATCGCCTTGGGGATTTCGGGTACTTCGCGCAGTTCCAGCAGGAGAGGATATTGCCCCTCATGCTCGCGCAGCATGGTCATGACCTTGCGCCAGTTGACATTGCCAACGGAACCCAGAAAGGGAAAGCGGTGGTTGTCATTCTTGCCATCGTTGTCATGGACGTGAGTAGAACGGACACGGTCTTTCATGATGGACCATTCGTTCTCGATGCCAGCCATGATGTTGGCGTGGCCGGTATCAAAACAGAAGCCGTTCTTGAGATGGGTGGCTTCAATAAAGCCCATCAGCCGTTCGCCGCTGGAGAATGCATTGGGGATGTTCTCAAGGAGAATTTCAACGCCACGATGGCGGGCGAAGAGATTGAGCTCTTCAAGTGCAGTGAAGGCTGCATCCCACTTGCTGAGGTCGAAAGCTTCGCCGCCAACCCCGAGGTGCTGAATGGCAAATTTGCAGGGGATGACTTCGGCCACTTCCAAAGCGCGCTTGATCTCGTCGACCATTTCGATGCGCTTGGGCTTGGACAACTCGGTGATGGTGAGGGTAGCGTTGGGGCTGCTCTTGCCCCATTGGTCATCGCTGTACATGGGCATGTGCAGGGAGTGCAACTTCAGTTGGGCATCGCGGAACCAGTGGCCCAATTCATTGACTTGCGCTTTGTTGCGGTAATCGAGATGCTGGCGGGCGCAAAAAATCTCTACGGCAGGGATGCCGGCTTCCCAGATGCGGTCTAGCCAAACGGAAGTCAGGCGGTGTTGGACGCAAATATGCGTCGATAAAACGTGATCCATGAATCTTGCTCAGTAACCAGCAGCTTTGCCATTGGTGCGTCCGTCGGGAGCACCCTGCAACCACTTGTCTTCCACTAGGATGCCATGCACATTGGAGACGCTGGGTATTCCTGTTTCTACATTGTGGCCGAGCCGCTTGAGAATTTCGACGGTATCAGGGCTCCAGCCGCGCTCCAGGTAGAGTTTGTCTGGCAGCCACTGGTGGTGCAAACGGGGAGCATCGATGGCGTCCTGCATGTTGAGTTTGAAGTCGAGGACGTGGAGGATGGCCTGCATGACGCCGGTGATAATGCGGGTACCGCCCGGAGCGCCGATGACCAGTTGGAGCTTGCCATCTTTGGTGACGATCGTGGGGGTCATGCTGGAGAGCATTCGCTTGCCAGGGGCGATGGCATTGGCTTCACCACCCACGGCACCAAACATGTTGGGGGCACCAGGCTTGGCGGAAAAATCATCCATTTCGTTATTGAGGAGGAAGCCGAGACCAGGGACGGTGACACCACTCCCGTAGCCGCCGTTGAGGGTGTAGGTAAGGGAGACGGCGTTGCCCTTCTCGTCGACGATGGAGAGGTGCGTGGTTTCGGGGCTCTCTTCGGGCGGAATTGCCCCATGCTTGAGTTCGCTCGAAGGTGTAGCGCGATCCAGTGAAACAGAGGCCGCGCGGGCGCTGATGTAAGCCGGGTCGAGCAGGCTGCGGACGGGGACTTTGACGAAATCGGGATCACCAAGGAACTGGCTGCGATCGGCATAGTAGCGGCGCATCACCTCGGCCAGGATATGAGCATGGCGGGCACTGCCCATGCCGGCCTTCGAGTAGTTGAGTTGATCCAGCATCCCCATCATCTGGAGCATGCCGAGACCGCCAGAACTGGGTAGATGTGCGGCAATGATGTCGTTGCCCCGGTACTTGCCGAGCAGGGGCTTGCGCTCCACTGCCTGATAGGCGCGGAGATCTTCCTCTGAAATGAGACCTCCGTTTTTGGCCATCTCGGCAGCAAGGAGCTTTGCCGTCTGGCCGGAGTAGAATTCATCGGGGCCACGCTTGGCGATTCGTTCGAGCGTCCTGGCCAGCTCAGGGAGACGGAGGCGGTAGCCAGCTTCGAAGAAGGCGCCATTGTTTTGATAAATGCGCTTTGATTCCGGGAATTGACCGAGGGTGCGTGTAGCGCCACTCAGGCCGCGGGCAATGGAATAGGAGACCTCGAATCCGTTTTTGGCCAGCTTGACGCTGGGCATTACTACCTCGCTCCATTTGAGGCGACCGTATTTTTTATGGAGCAAAGCAAGGCCACGGACTGTGCCAGGGACACCGCTGGCTCGCCAACCGAGAACACTGTCGCGGGTCGGTTTGCCATCTTTGTCGAGGTACATGTCACGGCTAGCCTTAGCCGGGGCTTTCTCGCGGAAGTCGATGAAGTTGGCTTCGCCTGTAGCGGTGCGGACCAAGGCAAACCCACCGCCTCCGATGTTGCCGGCAGAGGGATAGGTGACGGCGAGTGCAAAGCCGACAGCGACGGCAGCGTCGTAGGCGTTGCCGCCTTTCTTGAGGATTGCGACGCCGACATCTGTGGCAATCGGTTCTTGTGAGACCACCATGGCTTTGCGCGCCCGAACCGGATCGCGACCGAGGAGCAGCGACGCACAAAGCAGTAAGAGAATACCTTTCATTTTGAGACCCCTCGTTGGCGCTTCCAATCAAACAGAACAATGCCAGCAGCGACGCTTACGTTGAGACTGGGGATGGGCCCGGTCATTGGGATTTGCACAAGGAAGTCGCAGGCCTTGCGCACATTGTCGTGGAGACCATGGCCCTCTGCGCCAAGAACAATCACAGCCTTGTCGGCAAAATCGGCCTGGTCATAAGTTTTGTCGCCCCGCTCATCGAGGCCATAGATCCAGTAGCCAGTCTTCTTAAATTTTTCAAGGGCCTGAGCGATGTTGGTGACTCGAACAATGGAGACATGCTCAAGAGCACCGGCAGCAGCTTTAGCGACAGTCTCTGTGATGCCCACCGCGCGTCGCTCAGGAATGACCACCGCACCAGCACCAACCGCAGAGGCAGTGCGCAGGATGGCCCCGAGGTTGTGGGGGTCTTCCACTCCATCGAGAACGACGATGAGGCCGCGACCGACGATGTCGTCAAATTCGCCGTACTCTTTTTCGGCACCGAAGGCGATGACGCCCTGATGTCGCGAATCTCCGCCAGTGTTGCGATCAATCGCCTCGCGCGGCTCAAAGCGTAAGGCGACTTTTCGCTGGCGGCAAAGATCTACAATTTCCTGGATGCGGGGACCGCCTGCACCCTTGGCTACCAAAACTCTGTCGAGCGGCCGACCTGCGGTCAGCGCTTCTTTTACGGGATGAATCCCAATCAAAATGGCCATCTATACTATGAGTATCCCCTTCATGAGCTCTGGCAGTTATTCTTTGGCCGTCGCGCAACCCGATTTGGACACGGCCAAGCGTCGCATTTATTTCTCCCTCATCTTACTCTGCGTTGGACATTTTTTCATTGATGTTTACTCTTCGGCCCTGGCGGCCTTCCAACCGCATCTGGCTACGAAGATGGGAATCAATCTGACTGAAGCCGGTTTTCTGGCCGGTATTTTTGTGTTTGCCAACTCCGTGACGCAGCCTGGGTTCGGATTTTTGTCTGATCGTTATCACTCGCAGTTGTTTACGACGATGGCTCCGGCGGTGGCAGGAGTGGGAGTGGCATTGATTGGCCTGGCTCCCAGCTACGGGATGGTAATGATGCTCGCGGTGCTAGGGGGCATGGGGATCTCCAGCTTTCACCCACAGGCGAGCGCGCGCGCGACAGTGGGCATTGAGGCGAATAAACCGTTCTGGATGGCTGTTTTCATTAGCTCTGGAACGCTTGGGCTGGCGCTCGGACCCAGCCTGTTTGCTGGCATTGTGGAGCAATTTGGGTTTGCCCGGAGTTGGATCGGTGCAATCCCTGGAGTTGTGGTCAGCCTGCTGCTACTCGCCCTGCTGCCTGCTGTGCCAGGAGTGGATCGAAGGGAGAAAAAGAGTTTTGATCTGGCTCCGCTGCGAGCGGTTTGGAAGCCGCTGACGATCTTGTATTTTCTGGTCTTCGCACGATCGATTGTGCAAGTGACCTTTACGCAATTTCTACCGCTGTACTTGACGCGAGAGCGAGGGTACGGGGCGACGGCGGCGAGTCAAGCCTTGAGTGTTTACCTGGCCTGTGGAGCAGTGGGTGGCTTTCTGGGAGGCAATATTGCCAACCGTTTTGGAGGACGGACGACGATCCTGATTTCGATGATTGGCAGTGTGCCGTTTTTGGCGGGATTTTTCTTTACGACTGGTTGGGTTTCGCTATTGAGTTTGGCGCTGGGAGGGCTGGTATTGCTGTTCACGATCCCGGTGAACGTAGTGATGGGGCAGCAACTGGCACCGGGTCAGGCAGGCACGGTGTCGGCCCTGCTGATGGGGTTTGCCTGGGGCATGGCTGGTTTCGTGTTTATCCCTGTCGTGGGTAAAGCATCAGACCTGATGGGCCTGCACAATGCTCTGCTGTCGCTGCTTGTGTTCCCCGTCCTGGGATTCTTTTTGACACTGACTTACCCGAAGGAGCAAGGCGTATGAAGAAAGCCGTTTGTTTGTTGTCTGGAGGGCTGGATTCTTCTACCTGCCTTGCCTTTGCCAAGCGGGAGGGTTTTGATTGCTATGCGCTGAGCTTTGATTATGGGCAGCGCCATCTTTACGAACTGGTGGCTGCCAAAAGGGTAGCCGAGGCGCTTGGCGCGAGCGAGCACAAGGTGATCACACTGGATTTGCGGGCCTTTGGAGGATCATCACTGACCGCAGAACTGGAAGTGCCGAAATCTCGCAGTGGCGAGGAAATGGGGCAAGGGATTCCGTCTACTTATGTCCCGGCACGGAATACGATTTTTCTTTCCCTGGCTCTTGCATGGGCAGAAGTGCTGGGTGCGGCGGATGTCTTTATTGGAGTCAATGCTCTCGATTATTCTGGCTATCCGGATTGCCGTCCAGAATACATTGAAGCGTTTGCGAAGATGGGGAACCTGGCTACACGCAGCGGCGTAGAAGGCACCACCCAGCTGAAGATTCACACGCCGCTCATCGCGTTGACGAAGGCGCAGATTACGCAATTGGCGGCAGAACTTGGCGTGGATTTCGCCTTGACCTTTACTTGCTATGACCCGGATGCAGAGGGACGGCCCTGCGGGCTTTGTGACGCCTGCCAATTGAGACTGAAAGGATTTGCCGAGGCAGGCCTGGTGGACCCGCTGCCTTACATAGCGCGATGAAGATCAGCGAGATTTTTCATTCGATTCAGGGCGAGGGCATACTGGCTGGGGTATCGAGTGTCTTCGTTCGCACTTCTGGCTGCAATTTGCGCTGTGTGTGGTGTGACACGCCTTATACAAGCTGGAAGCCTGAGGGCTCAGAGATGAGCGTGGGGGCGATTGTAGATGCCGTGGTTGGCTATGGCGCCAGGCATGTCGTGCTGACCGGGGGTGAGCCGATGCTGTTTGAGGACAGTGTCAAACTGGCGCGGGAACTCAAAGACCGGGGGCATCACATCACCATCGAAACGGCGGGGACCGTGTATCGCGAGATCGCCTGCGACTTGATGAGCATCTCGCCGAAGCTGGCGAATTCCACTCCTACACAAGACCCCTATTGGTCGATACAGCACGAGAAGCTGCGCCTGCAGCCAGAAGTGCTCGAGCGATTGATGGCAGTGTGCGAGTACCAATTGAAGTTTGTGGTTTCGCAGCCGTCAGACCTGGGTGAGATTCGCGAACTGGTTGGGAAAGTTGGGGCCAGGCCAGAGCAGGTGCTGCTGATGCCCGAAGGCAGGGACGGCGCTACGCTCAATGAGCGCTCGGTGTGGATTGCTGAATTGTGCAAGGAGCATGGCTACCGCTACTCGCCACGCTTGCATGTCTTGCTATGGGGTGACCGCAGGGGCATCTGAGCTGCGCCAGCGCGTATGGATGAGTGCGGCAAGGGTTCCGTCGCAGTGGATCGCGTGGTGGAGCTTGGAGCCCTCGCTGGAGGTGGTCACAACGACCTCCTTGCCCAGGCTCACTTCAGCACGATAGTGAGCTTCGGCACCGATGAGTTCGTTTGTTTCGAGGAATGACAGTGGTTGGGCATCAATGGCCCAGCGCAACATGGCGACGTTGTTCACATGCTCGTTTTGATCGGCATCACTCCAGACAGTAGGAAAGCGGAAGGAGGCGGCACCAGGCAGCGGTTCGCTGAGCCAGCCTTCGCTAACGGGAGGGATGGCGTAGCCTGGATCGCAGCAGAGGGCGACGATGGCATCGGGAATGCGCACCGGACGGCGACTGGCCAAATCGACGATCACCCAGAGGCTGGAGGCAGCAGCGCAAATTTGACCTTCGGCATCTTTGAGCACGTAGTCACGATAGGCACGAGCGCCTTTGATGCGGGTGCTGGGCCACGTCTCCACGTGGATGGTTTCACCCAAACGCGGATGACGCGAGACCTCGAGGCTCATCTTGGAAAGCATCCAGGTCTGACCCGCCTTGCGTAGTTCTTCAGTGGCCGCCGAGAGTTGCGCAGCGTGGCCGGCGGCTGCATTTTGCAGGACGCGCCAATAAGCCACTGGTGACATGCGAAGTTTTACGTCGGCCTCAAAAAAGCCAACCTCTGAACTTTGTTTGAAAATGCGAAGTTCCATGCCTGCCATGTCAAAATAGCACTCATGCGCCTTGCTGCCTGGATCTTTCTTTGCCTGCCATTGGCTGCCCAAACGGAGGCCGCCAAGACGGAAGAGCCGTTGCGCGTTTTGTTTCTTGGCAACTCCTACACACACACCAATTCGCTACCCGAGATGGTGATGGCCGTTGCCAATTCTACGCCCGGGCGACAGATCGATGCCAAGTCAGTGACACGTGGGGGGGCAAATCTGGCTGAGTTGTGGAGCCTGACCAATGGCCTCGACACCTTGCGGAATGGCAACTGGGACCTTGTGGTGCTACAGGATTTCTCGACGCTGGGCCAGAATTTTTCGGATGCCAAATGGAATGTGAATGACCCGGCTGGGCTGCTGAAGTGGTCGAAATACTGGCATACCGAGATTCAGCGCAAGAATGCCAAAACCATGTTCTATCTGACCTGGGCCCGGAAGGCATTTCCCGAATTTCAAACCGGATTGAACTTTGCCTATTCTGAGGCAGCCAAAGAACTGGGCGCACAGATTGCCCCGGCGGGCCTGGCCTGGAAGCGGATTCGCGAAACCCAGCCGAGCCTGGAACTGTTTACCGCAGATGGATCGCACCCCTCACCTCTGGGAACATTTTTGACTGCCTGCGTTTTTGTGGAGAGCCTGGTGGGGAAGAGTTGTGATGTGCCAGCAAAAGCACCACTGGTGCTGAAGCTGAGCCCGGAGACACAGAAGCTGATGGCTGAAGCCGCTCGTTGGGCCATGGCCGAGTACAAGGCCGGTGCACTGACGAATCTGGCGAAGCCTGATTATGGGATGTTACGACCACTGCCGACGGCGGCAGATACGAAGCCAGAATCGTTTGATGGGCAGTGGAAGGGGAAGGCTCTGATCTACAACACTCCTCACGATATGGAACTGAAGGTGTCGGTGCAGGGTCGCGCCTGCAAGGGAACCATCACTCTCTCGCACAAGGAGAGCCAAATGAAGTTAACCTACCCCTTAAATAGCTGCACCGTGGATATGGTTACGCTGGTGTTTCTAATTCAGGACCCGAGAATTATGGTGGAAGAATTCCGGGCCGTCGTCGATGGCGACAAGATGCTGGGGACGCATGTGCTGCGCAGTACAGACCCATATAAGAGAATTCAAGGAAGCTTTGAGCTGAAGAAAGACTGATGCCGGAAACGTTTTTGAATCAAGCCCACGAGTTGATCGCTGCGGGCAAAGTGGGAGACGCGATCCTGTTGCTGGAAGAAGCCGTAGAAGCCGGAAAAGAAACGGCGGGCATCGCCAAACTATTGGCCAAGTTAAGCCTGCAGATTGATGAAGTGCGGGCCTTCCAAAGCTGGTGTCATGAGGCGCTGCGTATCGACCCAACGGACACAGAAGTACATCAGATGCTGGAGAGCTATTTTCGCGCGCACGGGCGAGACTTTGAAGCAGATGAAGTAAAAGCGGTCGCCGCTTCGATTATTGCGCGCGGGAAATCTTAACGATCTTGACGGGCGGCGTTAAGCGTTGGCCCTCGAGGGGAGCCTGCTGGATTTTGCGAATCACATCGAGCCCTTTGAGAACCATACCGAAGGCCGCGAAACCTTGCCCATCGGGGTTGCGCTTACCACCGAAATCAAGCTCGGGCTGATCGCCAATGCAGAAGAAGAAATCAGCGGTGGCCGTATCGGGTCCAGAGCGGGCCATGGAAATGACGCCATTGACATGCTTGAGGCCAGTGAGAGTCGTTCTCTCCAGCTGAATCGGATCGAAGCCACCCTTTTTCTCGAGGTTTGGGCCGCCCTGGATGACTTCAATCTTGACAGGGCTCTGGGGTTGGTTATCGGGCTTGACCGTGCGATGAAAACGCCCCCCATCGTAGAAGCCACCATCGACGTAGCGAAGGAAGTTCTCTACTGTTTTCGGTGCGCGATCACCACTGAGAGCAACCAGGATGTCGCCCATTTCGGTTTCGATTTTGACGACAACACGGAGATTCTTCTCCTGAGCCATTGTTGGCCCGGCCGTGGCGAGGGCGAGAAACGTACGACGGTCTATCATTGTGCCTCCTCGATGAGTCGATAGCCCTGGCGATCGACTTCAGAATGGAGGATCTCGGCAGCATGCCCGTGAGCCTCAAAAATCTGTTGGACGTGGCGGACCACACCACGGTGCCCCTTTTCGTAGAAAACGAGGATGCTGGGCCCGGCACCACTCAGGCAGCAGCCCATCAGGCCCGGAGCGCGCAGCCGCAGGATTTCTTCCAAGCCCGGCACCAGGCTCTGGCGATAGGGTTGGTGCAGACGATCCTCGAGCGCAGCAGGAAAGGCACTGATGGTGCCGGTGGCCAGAGCGGCGATCAAAAGTGCAGACCGCTGGACGTTGAAGACGGCATCGGCCTTCGAGTAGCTGTCTGGCAAGGCAGCGCGGGCAAGGTGCGTTGGGAGTGGGAAATCAGGAACGACAACAGCGACTTCGAAACTGGGTGGGAGTTCGAGGCGAACGGCACGGGTCATGCCGCTGGAATCCATGGCGCTGGCAACAATCGAGCCGAGGACGCAGGCGGCAACATTATCAGGATGGCCTTCGATCCGTGCCGCCTCGTCGAGAATGCGGTGGGTTTTCCAGTTGAGCCCGAGCATGGCGTCAGCCAGGATCACACCGGCCGTCAAGGCAGCAGCACTGGAGCCGAGACCTTTGCCGAGTGGGATCTCATTCTCAATTTCGAGCTCCACAGGAGGCATTACGCTGCCAGTATGCTCGGCAACCGTCAAGGCAGTCTGCCAGATGAGGTTATCGGGCGTAGTTGCGATCAGGTGTGCATCGCGGCCCGAGGCATGAATCAGCAATTGGTCGGCGCGGCGAAAGCGGCAGAGCAGATATGGGCTCAAGGCCAGACCGAGAGCATCAAAGCCAGGGCCAAGATTGGCGCTCGAGGCGGGAACGCGGAGGCGCAGCCAATTACTCACGAGAAGATCCCAAAGTGACGAGCCGATTTTCGCGAGAGCTGGTGTAGATGGCTTGCACGAGTTCGAGAGCGCGTAGGCCTTCTTCGCCGCTGATCAAGGGTTCACGTCCTGTTCGAATTGCCTCGCCAAAATCGAGAAACGCGCGCTCAAAGGGGGCCAGCGAAATGGCCATCGGATCGCTGGAACCGCTGGAGACATCGGCGGCAACAGGAGCAGGATCTCCAGAATCATCCACCACCTCCCAGCGGACTAAACGATCTCCGGCGAGAATGGCCGAACCTTTGGTGCCGTGGAGCTCAATCCGCTCCGTGAAGCCGGGCCACATCGCAGTTGAGGTTTGAATGATGCTGGTGGCTCCATTGTCAAAGCGAACCAGCGCACTCAGCACATCGTCACTTTCGATTTTGTGACGAACGCCAAGATGCCACTGCCCAAATACCTGTTTGACGCCCCCCATCAGATACAACAGCCAATCCACCTGATGGATGCCCTGGTTGATGAGAGAGCCTCCGCCTTCGACGGCCCAACTACCCTTGATGGGGCGGGAATAATACTCTTCGCTGCGCCACCACTTCACATAGGCATCCGCTTGAAAGATCTTGCCGAGCCGACCGTCCGCGATGGCTTTCTTCAGAAAAAGAATCGAGTCGTTGAAGCGGCCCTGGCTGACGACGGCGAGCTTGACTCCCTTTGCACGGGTATAGGCGACCATGGCTTCGGCGGTGGCGACATCAATGGCAATCGGCTTTTGCACCTGCACATGCTTGCCGGCATCGGCTGCGACCTGGAGTGGTTCGAGGCGCACATCCGGGAAGGTACACAGATCGATAAAGTCGACATCAGGGTGACGGCAGACGTCTTTCCAGTCGGAAAAAAACTGAGCCCCCCACTGCTGAGCGAACGCACGACCGCGCTCTTCTGTCTTGTTGCTGACGGCTACAATCTGGTAGCCAATGTTTTTGTAGGCCTGAGCATGCTTATTTGCAATTGCTCCGGTACCAATCAATCCAACTTTCATCACTGTCTTGCTATACTACTATTGTTCCCCGAGTCGGTAGCTCAGTTGGTAGAGCATCGCACTTTTAATGCGGTGGTCGTGGGTTCGAATCCCACCCGACTCACCATCCTCCCTTTCATCCTCCTGTAAAGCGTTTAGTGCTAGCCTTTTTCAGAATGGCTCCAGTTTTCCTTTTGTTTTTTGCATTTTGCGGAATATTGTCGGCTGATATTTCGGGTCGTGTCATGGATGTGGCGGATCGTCCCGTGGCGAATGCACGGATCGAATTACGCAGTGTTTCAGGAATCTCCATCGCAACCTTCAATGCGGACGAAAAAGGAAATTTTTCCTGGCAGGGTAGTGCCAGTGGAAACCTCCTGCTGAGGGTTTCGAGCCCCGGATTTCAAATTCAGGAAGTTGCGGCCAAAACAACGGAGATGGTGGTGCGATTAGAGCCCCAATCTCTGTACACAAACGTAGTGGTCACGGCGACACGAGGTGGCGTTGAAGAGGCGAAAGATTCGGCGCATGTTTCACTGAGCATGCCGCAGAGCGAAATCGAAAAGCGCCCCTTGCCTACACTCGGCAATGCGCTCGAAGGAGCCCCTGGAATTCTGGTCCAGCAAACAACGACCGCTCAGGTTTCTCCATTTCTGCGAGGCCTGACAGGATATCAGGTGCTCAATCTCCTGGACGGAATCCGATTCAACAATTCGACGTTTCGGTCTGGACCCAATCAATATCTGGCCTTTGTTGATCCCTCCCAGGCACAGCGGGTAGAAGCCATGCTGGGGCCAACAGGGGTGCAGTATGGAAGTGATTCACTGGGAGGCACCATTCACGTACTCAGTCAGGCCCCAGAGTTTGCCGGAACAAAACAATGGGAACAACATGGCCAAGTGGGCTTTGCTGCGGGGAGTGCAGACCTCTCGGGCATTGCATCTGGAAGGTATTCGATTGCCAATCAGAAACTGTTTGCCTTGTTTGGAGCATCTGGGCGGAAGCACAACGACTTAAGAGCCGGGGGCGGCCTGGATTCGCGGAACGTGTTTCATCGGTTCTTCGGAATGTCACAGGAGTCGGTCAAGGATTTGCTGGGCGGACGACAACAGGACACTGGGTTTCGGCAATATGGCCTTGAGACAAAGCTTGCCTTACGGCCCAGCTTGAACCAGTTGGTGACTGTCAATTATCAGCGTGGTGGGCAGGATCAAGTGAGAGGCTACAAGGATCTCCTGGGTGGGTTGGGGAGGATGATCTCTGAGTTTCAACCGCAGACGTTGAACTGGCTTTATGGCCGCTACGAAACGCTGCAGCGTGGCATTTTTGATTCCTTAAGTGGAACGGTCTCGATGAATCAGCAAATTGATGGCAGCCGTCGACAGAACCTGCTTTCCACAGATTTGATCACTACAGATGATTCAAAAGTCAGTGTCTACGGCTATTCAGGGCAGGCGCTGACGCATTGGACTTCCAAACTGCAAATGGCATTTGGTGGGGACTTTTACGATGAGCACATCAACGCCACTCGCGAGGTGAGGAATCCAGTGAGCGGCGTAGTTACGAGACCGCGCCCACTCTACCCGGATGGGTCGAGATACGGAAACCTGGGTCTGTTTGGGCAGGGTAATTTGCAACTGCATCGGAAGTTGAGGGCAGCAGCAGGCATCCGATGGACTGGCGTTCGCTTTAACGACCAGAGAAACCAGCTGTGGTTCCGCGATACGACCTTTCACACCAGTTTGCGATGGGACTGGAACCAGTTCTTCGGGCTGCATGGCGTGGCCAGCCGCGGATTTCGCGCACCGAATTTGAACGACCTGGGGGCATTGGGATTGAATGATTTAGGTTATGAAATTCCTGCATCGGAGGCGATTCCGTTTGGGGCACTGTTGAGCACGGATTCGGGCGAAGGAGCTACTTCCAAAGGGGCACCATTGCGATCTCTGTTGGCCGAGTCGCTGATGAACTATGAATTCGGGATGAGAGTTACAACGAGAAAACTCTACAGTCGCGTTCAGTTGTTTCATGCAGAACTGCAAGACCCCATTGTGCGACGGACACTCCTGTTTCCCGCAGGAAGTGCACCCTCGCAATTGGCAGGGCAAGCCTTAACGGTATTGCCGCAGACGGCGGCACAACGAACACAAGGTGTCGTGACGGTTGCCACCGCACTGGACCCAAGGTCGGTAAAGGCGTTCGTGAACGACGGCCAATCGCGCTACTACGGGCTGGAAGCACAGATGCGGTATGCGATCCATAGCAAGCTCAGCCTTGAGGCCAACTACAGCTACATTGTGGGGCGCGACTTGAACCCCAATCGCAATATCCGCAGACTTCCGCCACAGATGGGGACCGTTACCCTGAGACACGCTCCCGGCTGGAAGCAATTATGGGGAGAGGTGGCGGTAACCACCAGTGGAGCGCAAGATCGACTGAGCGGGGGCGACATGGATGACGAACGCATTGGAGCTTCTTTGCGTCGAGCGGATATTGCTTCGTTCTTTCGAGGCAGCAGGGTAGCGCCTTACCTGGAGAGCAACGGAACTGTGTTTCGGCCCACAGGGGAAACACTGTTACAGATTCAGAACCGGGTCTTGCCTGGATTGAGTGAAACAACACGTGTTCCGCTTTACCGTTCGACCGCCGGATGGGTAAGCATTGCCTTGCGGGCTGGACTTCCGCTCGGGGAGCGTTGGCAACTGCTGATGGCACTGGAAAACATGCTCGACCGCAATTACCGCATCCATGGGTCAGGGATCGATGCGCCGGGCATCAACGCTTACATGAAATTGAGCTATCGTTTCTAGCCCGCTGTGATAGCGTGTCAGACAGGGAAGTATGCCTGTACTGACATTGATGATTCTGTTTTCTGCCTTCATGATGGCAGCCACGAAACCGGTAGATTTCGTTCGCGAGGTAAGGCCGATCTTGTCGGACGCCTGCTTCCAATGCCATGGCCCGGACGAGCGTGGACGCATGGCGAAGCTGCGGCTGGATGAGAAGGCAAGCGCGGTTCCCAAAGCAAACCTGATTCTGCAACGTGTGACAGAGAGCCGTGCTGCCCGCAAAATGCCACCCCCTCATGCGAAGGTGCAACTGAGCGAGGCGCAAATTGGAACTCTCAAAAAGTGGGTAGAGGAGGGGGCACAGTGGCAGGAACACTGGAGCTTCGCGTCCCCACAGGCACCAGCCCTTCCAGCAATCAAGCTGAAGCAATGGCCCAAAACAGATGTAGATCGATTTGTTTTGGCCAAGTTGGAGCAGGAAAATCTGAAGCCCTCTGCAGAAGCAGACAAGCCAACGCTGCTGCGGCGCTTGAGTCTCGATTTGACAGGCCTGCCACCAACCACGCAGGAACTGGATGCGTTCCTGGCTGACAAAACCGCAGGTGCTTACGAAAAGCAAGTGGATCGCCTGCTGGCAAGCCCTCGCTTTGGGGAAAAGATGGCGTTGCACTGGCTGGATCTGGCTCGTTACGCCGATACACACGGCTACCATATTGATTCCCATCGCGACATGTGGCCGTGGAGAGATTGGCTGATTGGGGCCTTCAATCGAAACATGCCTTTTGACCAATTTACGGTTTGGCAACTGGCGGGCGATATGTTGCCCAACCCAAGCCGGGAGCAGTTGGTTGCCAGTGGCTTCAACCGCAATCACGTCATCAATTACGAGGGAGGTGCGATCCCCGAGGAATACCAAACGGAGTATGTGATTGACCGGGTTGAGGCAACCAGTACCACATGGCTCGGGCTCACGATGGGCTGTGCCCGCTGCCATGACCACAAGTACGACCCGATACAGCAGAAGGATTTTTATCGCTTCTTCGCCTTTTTCAACAACATCGATGAGAAGGGTCTGGATGGGCAAAAAGGAAACGCAGCACCGCTATTGAAATTGCCCACCGAGACGCAGGACACGCTCGAAAAAGAAATGACTCAGGCCATCGCAGCGAGAGAAAAGCAACTGGAAGCAGCGAAAGTAGAAGGCTTGATGGGGGAGTGGGAGAAGCAGAAGCTGCAACACATTGCAATGCCCGCCCGGCGTGGCCTACTGGCCCACTACGAAATGGAAGGCAACTTTAACGAAACAACCGGTAGCTATCGGCATGGGCGTTACCTGGGCCTGCCGCCGACGGCGAACGATGGGCCGGTAGGTCAATCGGCGTTGCTCGATTCTGGAGCAAGGATTGAAGTACCTGCGCCAGAGACGTTCCATGCGGACCAACCCTTCAGCTTGGCGTTCTGGTTCCGCGGCGGAAACAAGCTGGAACCGATGACGATTTTGAGCAAGCGGGATAAGGCCGGGATTGAGATCGGCAATGACGAAGTGTTTTCGATTGGAGACCTGCGCCGTGGTGCGCATTTGCTGATCAGTTTGTTTGGTGCTGAGGGCCAGCGGGTGGATTACAGCTCGAAGACTCCCTTCCCGTATAACGAGTTCACTCACTTCACACTCAACCACCAAGGTGGCGGAGTGCTGGAGTTGCTGGTAAACGGAGAGCCGGTAGAACTGCTGCGTACGGGGGCAAGTGGAGCAGTTCGATTCCACAACGAGGCTCCTTTTGTTTTTGCGAAGATGATCGGATCGTTTGATGATCTACGCATTTACAATCGCAAGTTGGAAGTGGCCGAAGCTCATCAGCTTGCGGTGGTGGAGCCCGTTCGCTACCTGCTCTTCCATAGCGGGATCAAACGCAGTAAGGCACAGTTGGCAAGCTTGCGTGACTACTATCTCAAGTACGACGCAACAGATGAATTGAAGAGTCTCTATGCGCGACTGAATCAGTTGAAGGCGGAGAAGAAACAACTGGATGAACAGATTCCCTCCTCGATGGTCATGCGAGAGTTGGATCACGGCAGAGAGTCGTTTTTACTGAATCGCGGCCAATATGATCAGAAGGGGGAAAAAGTGGAAGCGGCTACGCCCAGCTTCCTGCCTCCGATGCCGAAGGACTTGCCCCGTAACCGCCTGGGGCTGGCGCAATGGCTGGTATCGAAAGATCATCCCTTGACGTCGCGAGTGGCGGTGAATCGCTTTTGGGCGATGTACTTCGGGACCGGGCTGGTAAAGACCGTAGAGGATTTTGGCAGCCAGGGAGAAATGCCTTCGCATCCTGAACTTCTTGATTATCTGGCGACGCAGTTTGTAGCTTCCGGCTGGGACATGAAGAAGCTACAGAAGCAGATTGTGATGAGTGCGGTTTATCGGCAGAATTCAAAAATCTCGCCCGAAATGAAAGAGAAGGACCCGGAGAATCGGCTGCTGGCACGCATGTCTCGCTTTCGGGTGCAGGCGGAGTTGGTGCGCGACAACGCACTCGCCGTGAGCGGCTTGCTCAATGGAGAGATTGGCGGACGCAGTGTTTTGCCGTATCAGCCACCCGGGTTGTGGGAAGAAGTCGCTTATGGCGCGCAGTTCTCGGCCCAGCGCTACGAGCAGTCTCACGGCAAAGATTTGTACCGCCGCGGAATGTATAGCTTCTGGAAGCGAACACTGCCGCCTGCCACGCTGGCGATCTTTGATGCTCCGGACCGGGAAAAGTGCGTTGCCCGCCGGGCCACCACCAACACGCCACTCCAGGCGCTAGCTCTGTGGAATGACACTACCTATCTGGAGGCGGCCCGCAAGCTGGCCGAGCGCAGCATTCACGAAGCAGGTACAGAACCCACGAAGAGAATCCGCCATATGTTTCGGCTGGCAACATCCAGGTACCCAACGGCGGTGGAATTGAAGCTGCTGCAGGAAGCGGTCACGGCGCAGGGCGCAGAATATGGGGCCAAGCCAGAAGAGGCCCGGAAGGTGATTCAAGTTGGAGAATCGAAATCTGACGTGAAGAACCCGGTTGAGCTGGCGACATGGATGAGCGTCGCGAGCGCCATCTTGAATCTGGACGAAGTGTTGACGAAGGAATAAGCGATGCAAGAGAACCCATCACGACGCCACTTTCTCTCTGGTTTTGGAGCTACAGCCTTTGCGGCGATGGCAGCAGAAAATCCTTCTGCTGCCCCACACTTTGCGCCAAAAGCGAAGAGTGTCATTTATCTGCACATGTCTGGCGGCCCCTCGCAACTGGATCTGTTTGACCCCAAGCCACAATTGAAGAAGTACCAGGGTCAAGACCTGCCGGGCTCGATTCGCATGGGCCAACGGATCACGGGGATGACTTCGGGACAATCCACTCTGCCCGTGGCGAGTTCGCTGTTTTCCTTCGCCAAGCGCGGACAAAGTGGCATGGACATGAGCGACATCATTCCGTGGCATCACAAGATCGCGGATGACATTTGTCTGATACGCAGCGTCAATACGGATGCCATTAACCATGACCCTGCGATCACGTTCATCCAAACTGGCTTTCAGCAGCCGGGCCGGCCCTGCATTGGATCATGGGTGAGCTACGGCCTCGGCAGCGAGAACAAGAACCTGCCAGGCTTTGTCGTGATGATCAGCCAGAAGAGCGCCATCAACACGGACCAGCCGTTGTTCAGCCGCTTGTGGTCGGCTGGATTTCTCCCTTCGAGCTATCAGGGGGTGAAGTTTCGTGCCGGGTCTGACCCAGTGCTCTTTCTGAACGACCCGGAAGGGATGTCGAAAGATACGCGGCGGCGGATTTTGGACCTGAGTTCGAAGCTGAACCAAATTCAGGCGAGTGAAAGTGGAGACCCAGAGGTAGAGACGCGCATTGCCCAGTATGAGATGGCGTTCAAGATGCAAAGCTCGGTGCCCGACCTGATGGATCTGTCGAAAGAAACCGAGGCCACCTTTGAAATGTATGGGCCGGATGCCCGGCGCCCGGGCAGTTTTGCGCAGCAGTGCCTGCTTGCCCGCAGGCTGGTCGAGAAGGGGGTTCGCTTTGTGCAACTCTACAATCGTGGATGGGACCAGCACAACGACCTGCCTCGCGACATTCAACTGCAAGCCAAGGCTACAGATCAGGCTTCAGCGGCCCTCGTACTGGACCTCAAGCAGCGCGGATTGTTGAAGGACACGCTGGTAGTTTGGGGTGGTGAATTTGGGCGTACGGTCTATTGCCAGGGACGGCTCACGGACACCAATTACGGCCGGGACCATCATCCGCGTTGCTTCTCGATGTGGATGGCTGGCGGAGGCATCAAGCCCGGGACCATCATCGGCGAGACCGATGATTACAGCTACAACATCGTTCGGGACCCGGTACACGTCCATGACATTCAAGCAACGTTGCTGCATTGCCTGGGAGTGGATCACACAAAGTTGACCTACAAGTTTCAAGGGCGATACTTCCGCCTCACTGATGTGCACGGCAATTTGGTGAAGCAGGCGCTGGCCTAACTATTGGATGGCAAGCACCTGAGAGCGGGGACTCTGAAACGATCCTACCTGCAGGGTGATGGGGAGTCGGCCTCGCAGGCGAATGTTCTCTGGCACGCGAAGATTCACCTGCAGCAACCCGCTGAAGCCTGGAGCTGCGCCAGCATGAAGAAGTTCTGCCGGGACACCGCCAAGTTCCACACTGGTAGTTAGAAAAGGAACGGTAAGACCACCTGATTCCCGCAAGAGCCCCTCGCCTGTTGCGTACAATGTCAGGACATCTCCCGCCCTTGCGGGCAAAGAATCAGAGACGAGACGACCATCCGGTCTGACAGCGACCACCATAGACGCAGACTCAAACCAGCCAGGATTGGCCCCTGCGACATCGAGCAGGAGTCTCTGTACGAGCGCCCCTCCAACACGAAGCTCGAGATTGACACGAGGACGGCCGGCAATCGCGTAGGGAGCCTGAAAGTTGATTTGAGTTTTGCCAGCAAACGAAATGGTGGCAGCCATGGAATCGAGAGTGATCTCAGCCAGTTCCGGCGTAGTGATTTCGGTAGCAAGCAGGGAGAGCCATTGCCCGGGAGCAATCGCCCCCTCCGCAAAAGTAGCGGCATGGACAACCCGGAGGGTTTGCACATTGCTGGTGATTACGGCAGGCGGTGCCTCGAGTCGGCGGATGCGGTCGTTGAATCGGTCTGCCACAACCAGTCTTCCGTCAGCCAGCAGTGCAATGCCGTGGGGCTGATTGAGCGTCAGTGCCGTGGCATCGCCAGCATCGCCGTTGAAGCCATTGGAATCGGTAATTCCGGCAATGGTCAACAGATCGCCGGATGGGGTGAGCTGCTGTACACGCTGGCGCAGCGATTCGGTGAAATAGATGGTGCCACCCGGGGTGACGGCGAGACCTTCCGGCCCCCTCAAATCTCGCCGCAAGGTACGGATGACGCCCGTCGAGGAATCGACGTAGCGAATCGAATTGTTGCCTGCGTCGACAATGTACAAGTTGCCCTGGCTATCGAGACCAATGGCGCCAGGACCATTGAGTGATGCAGTGATGGCCTCCTGTCCGTCACCAGTGTTGCCGCGCAGTGAAGAGCCGGCTACGGTACTCACACGCCCTCCCAACGAAAAGCGACGAATGCGGTGGCGCTCTCGTTCTGCAACATAAAGATTGCCGCTACGGTCGAAAGCGAGCCCGGCAGGAGAGAAGAAATTCGTCTGCGTGGCCGGAGAGCCGTCCGCGGAGAAGTCAGTCAGACCGGTGCCTGCCACAGTTTGGATGATTCCTCCTGGGGTAAAGACACGGACACGATGGTTGCCGGTATCAGAAACATAGATGTTGTCGAAGGCATCTACGGCCAGGTAGGTGGGGCTGTTCAGAAAGGCATCTGTGGCGAGAGCGCGGTCGCCACGAAAGCCCTGCTCACCATTACCGGCAACGGTTGTGATGATGCCGTCCGGGCGGATGCAGCGCACCCGATGATTGGCCGTGTCTGCAACATAAAGATTACCTTTGGAATCGCCAACTACGGACTGTGGACGATTGAGGCGTGCAGCCAGCGCAGGGCCGGCATCGCCACGCCAGGTTTGAAATTGATTCCCAATCAGAATTTCGATGAGGCCACTCGGGTTGATGCGGCGCAGCCAGGAACCCCCGGCTGTAATCACTGCGCCTGCGTTGTTTACGGCTACATCGCGGCCACCAACCGGAAGGACGGTATTGGTTCCTTGGGGAACGATCCGCCAGAGGTAGTCTCCTCTGGTATCGGAAATGAGAATGCTGCCGTCAGCAAGGCGCGCCAGTCCCGTGGGGCGATCGAGAGGCAAATCCCTGGTAGAGGAAACAGCAATATCGACTCTGCCATCACGACGAAGTCGACGAATGCGAGAGTTACCGCTATCGGCAACCAGCAGGTGGCCGTCGGCATCGAGAGTCAAACCGGCGGGGGATCGGAGTTCGACATTCGATACAGGCATCGTGGTGAGCAATAGATCAGGCTGCAGTTCCAGAACACGGTTGGCACCAAAGTCTGAAACGAAAATCGAACCCGACGGAGTGGCCAGCACGTTTCTTGGGACGCTCAATTTGACCTCAAGCGGACGCAGGAAGGTGCCAGGCGCAGGCAGATCTTTGGTGCCTCCGCCGATGAGAGTTTCGATGAGGCCGTCGCGGCGGATCCGGCGTACCCGGGCATTCCCAAGGTCAGCAAAGATGAGGTCACCCAGAGGGCTGACGCTCAAGCCATAGGGGGTATTGATCCGTGCTTTGCTGGCAGGCCCTCCATCACCGGAAAAACCAGGAATTCCATCGCCCGCAATCGTCGTGATGCGACCGGAGGGATCCACACGACGAATACGATGGTCATCGGCATCGGAGATATAGATATTGCCAGTAACGTCCGTGGCGAGGCCTTGGAGGAAGCGTAGAGAGGCATCCTGCGCACGTCCACCGTCGCCAGCTTCGGTGCCGCCAGCGATGGTTTGCATTTTCCAGGTTTGTTGGGCTGACAGAAGCGCAGCCAAGCTCAGTAGAAAACAGTACCTCACATGGAGTAGTGTCCGGGGCTAAGGGAAAATCGCCAAAATTTTGTCATCACATTCGAATCTGTGACTCGATAAGGCTCTTAACGGAAATCAATCATCACAATGAAGCGCTTGAGACTAGCCCTCTGGGTAGCAAGCGTGGCTCTTACGACCGTTGCGTCGGCCGAAGAACTGCGCCTGAAGACAAGAATCATCAACCCGGAACAGACGAAATCTGAAGGTCTGCAATTGAAGGCGGCGGGGGAGAGCCCCCGCAGCATCTCTGGCAGAAAGTGGCATTGGCTGATCCAGTTCGACAGCAGTTCACCAGACCTAAAGGTTTGGGAACAACGGGGAGCAAGCATTATCTCCAGCGTGCCTGTGAATGGTTTTGTGATCGCAGTGCCGGAAGGGATGTCGTGGGAAGACCTACAGTTCACCTACCGGGCTCCGATTACGGCGAGCGACAAGATGAGCCCGCAGGTGTTGGTTTCCAATCTGAATGGCGATCCGACAAGCCCGGAGCAATCCAGTCATCTGGTCATCATTCACTTCCACAAGGATGTGGAGAGTTGGGAAGCAGACGCCATTGTGGAAGCCGAAGGGGTACAAGCGATTCGAAATGGATCGCTGGAGCGTGAGGACCGGCTTGCCGAAATCACGGTGGAGCAGATGGAAGCGCTGGCATTGTGGGACGAAGTGGAGTACATCTTCCCTGCCCCGGTCGGCATGAAAGAAGGAGAAATGTTTCTGGGATGCGGGGGAGTGATCAGCGGCGGATACGAAGTAGCGATGTTGGCTGCCAGCTTTGGAGAGGGCTGGGATGGGCCAGGCCGCGGCCGGGCCAACATCACCTACTCGTTTGGAAATCTAGGGACTCGCACGGATGCTGCGCAAACGCGAGCCGAGGTGCGCAAAGCACTGGAGGAATGGTCAAAGGCTGTGGCTGTGACATTTAGTGAAACTTCGAATCGAAGTGCCAACCGCAATCTGGACATCCTTTTTGCCACAGGCAATCACGGAGATCCATTTCCGTTTTTGAGCGGGTCGACCGTTCTTGGCCATAGCTTTTATCCATCGCCACCGAATCCAGAACCGATTGCCGGGGACATCCACATCAATGATGCCTGGGCCTGGTCGATTGGTGGGCAGTGGGATGTTTACAGCGTCATCCTGCATGAGCTCGGACACTCTCTCGGGATTGGGCATACCGACACGCCGGGCTCGGTAATGTATCCCTACTATCAAAAGGCAACTGGCTTGAAACAGCAGGACATTGATTCGATCCGCCAGCTTTACGCTGCCCCCACAGCCACACCGACAGCACCTGTGTTTGGAGTGCAGATCTCGAATCCGGCGGAAGGGGCAAGGCTCAGCACGAACACAGTGAACGTGAGCGGCAGCATCACGGGGGGTACGACAGCCCTTCAGATCAGCTACACCAACACGACGAACAACACCAGCGGGCCTTGCATGGTGAATAGCGTGAACACGGCCTACAGTTGCCCAGCAGTGCCGCTGGTGGCGGGTGCCAATGCGATTCGGGTGATCAGTGTGCAAGGCACCAACAGCAGCATTCTCGTCCGCAACGTGACGCTGGAGGCCAATCAGGATGTCAACCTCACCATCACATCCCCAGCACAAACCCCACAAGCAACAACAGCAGCGGAGATTCGAATCGCCGGCACCGCCAGCCACCCGGGGGGCATTGCCAGTGTCCGCTGGAGCACAAGCCGTGGCCGCAGTGGCAATGCTACAGGTCTCGAAACCTGGTCGGCTGTCGTTGCCCTCGAAACCGGCACCAACGAAATCACCATTGTCGCTACATCGCGCAGCGGCATCAACAGCATTCGAAGAATCACGATCGAAAGAACAGCGGCACCACAGCCCGTGCCGCCTACCAACCCTGGAGGGGACAGAGTACCACCACGTATGACAATCCAACAACCAATTGGAAACTTTATAATCACCAGTTCGGCAAAGCTCACATTTCGGGGTACCGCCACCGACAACGTAGGCGTCACCCAGGTAACCTGGACAAACTCAGCCGGAGATCAGAGCGGCAGCGCATCGGCATCGGCAGCAGCGGGAACCGTCAGTTGGTCATTTGATGTCAACATTGCCGTCGGCTTTAATGCGATTCAAGTGAGAGCCTGGGATAGCTCAGGAAACTCAACCCTTTATTCCACAACCGTTCGACGCTACTAAGCCTTGGCTTAAGCTGTAGCGATGAAGCAAATTCGCGCGATCGTTGCCGGTACTGGAATGATGGGGCCGGGCATAGCGGGAACGCTAGCCCTGGGTGGATTGAGAACGACGATCCTGGGCCGCAGCGAAGGACGAGCCTGGAACGCATTGCAGATGGCCAGAGAGCAGTTGCTGCTGCTCGAGCAAAACGAGTTGATCCTTCCGGCCCAAGCCAATGCCGCCATTGAATTGCTGGATGCGAGCCATGACTTTGAAGGCAGCCTCACAGGTGCCGATCTGGTGGTGGAGTCCATTCCTGAAAATATGTTGTTGAAGCAAGAGTGGCTGGCTGCAGTCGAAGCCATAGTGTCCCCCGATTGCTGGATCACCTCAAATACCAGCGGTTTGAGCATCACCGTAATGAGCGAGAAGTCAGCGCATCCAGAGCGGATTTGCACCACACACTTCTGGAATCCGGCCCACCTGATGCCCCTTGTTGAAATTGTTCGATCTCCCAGCACCAAGCAATCCATGGTGGATGGACTGAAAGAATTGCTTGAGCGCTGCGGAAAGGTGCCGGTTGTCGTCAAAAAGGACCGCCCCGGTCAATTAGGAAATCGTTTGCAGATGGCAATGGTGCGTGAGGCTGTCAACATTGTGGCGGAGGGCATTGCGGACGTGGAGGATGTCGATCTAGCGGCCAGTCTTGGGTTCGGTTTGCGCTTGCCGGTCCACGGCATTTTCGAGCACCAGGACCTGGTGGGCCGTGATGCCTATACGGTTTGCAACTACGTCTCACAGGATCTCTACAACGAACCCAATGCGCCGCCGCTGTATCAACTGATGTTTGAGAAGGGCTGCCTGGGCACGGGGCCAGGGAAGGGCTTTCATGATTGGACGATCAAGGATCCAGATCAGGTGCGCAACCGCCGCGACCGCTGGTTGAGGGAGTTTTTGAAAGGTCCCTACGGAGAAAAGATTCGACCGAAGATTTAGAGTGGTCAGTTTCGTTCGGCTATCGCGCTACTCATAACAAGGAGCGCGATTACAGTAATGGCATTGATGCGTGAACCCATCCGAAAGCCGACGATGACATCGGACGGCAGGTGGGGACCGAACGACGGATCCAGCAAGCAGAAAGCATATTTCTATTTTGTGAAGGATGGGGATCATTGGGGCAGCGTCGCCGCCAAAGATGGCTGGTCCGATGTGAAGGCCTTCATCCGCTTCAATTTGGGTACGGACGACCCCTATGAAGTGAACTGGTATCTAAAGCATTACGTCGGCTGCAAACTCCAGACAGAGGACAAGAACAACTTTCGATTCTCGAGTGCTGCGGCACCCGGCTATATCTTTACGAGGAATAACCTGCAGCCCGGCAACCAGCCACAGGGAAGCGCTCCGCCCATGCCTCGCGGCGGAAGCATTGATCCCAACACTCCACTGAAGCCGGTTTATGGACCGCCCAAGGCGTGGTTCGTCGCCGGGGCCAAAGTAGGTGGCATGGCGGGCCCGCTGGGTGGAGATCTCATTGCCCTGGTTGGCGTATCTTTGAGCGGATACATGGAAGGCTTTATGTGTTGTGCCTACACGTCCCGCATTGGTGGAGGTCTTGGAGCAAGCGCCGGCTTCACGGTGGGCTTGATCTCAGGCATGCAGCATCCGAATCAGTTGATGGATTATTACCAGGCAGAGCGGAGTTGGGATGCCAACGTCTCAATTGGAGTGAAGGCCGGAGACCTTCACAAATGCGGAGCTGTCTTCCAACCGAATGGGCCACTACATCAACTGGCTAAAGGAATGGCCAACATGGTGGCAACTGGTGTGATCGGTACCACGCAAGGTGCGACGGCGATGTTCACTACACTGAAGAGCTCGGCGCAAGCGGCGATGATGCTCTTTGAACCAAAGGGCAGCTTTGAAGCAGCTCTCCTCGACATTCCATTCGGAGGTGTCGGTACGGAGTTAAGTGTGTTCAAGGCAAGAACAGGATTTCGACCCTTCCGCACCGTGACGCGCACTCCCGAAGGAGACTTGGTCGACATCACGATTCCCCCAGACTGGCTGTACTAGAAGGAGAAGCGACCGCCCAGTTGGAAGGCTCTTGGACCACCGGAACCGAAGACTTGTCCGGCGCGACTTGTGGCAATTCCGAAGGAAGCGGGATTATTCAAGCTGTTGCTGATCCCACCAAGATTGGCAATGTTGAAGACGTTGAAGCCTTCAGCGAAAACATTCAACTTGTAGCGTTCTTTGTAGGTAAAGATCTTGGTGATGCGGAGGTCTTGCGATGAGAAATTTTCGCCAAAAGAATACTCGCTCGGCAAAGACAAGCGCGGGATGGTCTGGCCGCGAGAAGTACGCGGTCGCTGTCCGTTCGGCAGGTCGGGATAGCGGGCATTCCAATCGGCTACACCTTTCTCAAGTCGCTCTTTGGTGGGATGGCGATCTGGCACATTCCAACCTGGCAGAAAGGCAATGTCCTGGCCATCACCGTCAAGGTCCACACTGCCAACCTGTGGGCGGTAGGCGCCACGCGTACCCATCGAAGAAATGAATGACAACTGCACCTTGAAGGGGAGGTCCACTATGCCCGAAACGTTGAGACCATGCTGGCCGCCGGTGGGGCCCCAGTTTTCAAACCAGTTATCCAGATTGGTGACTCCATTCATACCTTGTGCCGCAGCGAATGAATAAGAGGCAAGGAACTGATAGCGCTTGGAGAAGCGCTTGTCCACCTTCACCAGCAGTCCGCGATAGACAGAACGTCCCGCAGGGGTGCGGATGCCGATCGAGCCGGTAGAGCAGTTTGCCAGAGGCTGGCTGGCCTGGGCGGCATTGGCGCAGCGCGGGATCACTGGGCCCTGCACACGGAAGAAGCGATTGTAGTCGAGGGCACCAATGTCTTCGCGGAATCCGTGGCGGTAGACGAAGTCGGCATTGACCACGAGGTCTTTACGGACTTCGCGCTGCACACCAAGCGTGATGTGGCGGGAATAACCGGGGCCATAACGGTACGGGTAAATGTCGGTGCCTTGCTTGGAGATGTTGATGTTGCGAACGCTGAGGTCGTTGGGATTGGGGTTGGCCGTGGCCGCTTCGGCGGTGGCACGAACCTGAGGCAGAATCGCCATCAGGTTAGAAAGCCGAAAGCCCGTGGGCAAGGTACGGAAGTCAAGCGGAGTGCCCACAACCACATTGGGCAGTACGCCGGGAATGGGATTGACAATGCCTGCGGTCGGGTTGCCAACGCTCTGGCCCCCAATCTGCTGACGGCCATTGCCAACCGGGCCGATGGCGGCGCGCTCGCCGAGGCGCTGTGAAATTTCAGTCGTGTCGTAATAGAAGCCCGCACCGCCGCGAATTACGGTTTTGTTGTTCTTGAAGGGGCTGTAGGCAAAGCCGAAAGAGGGGCTCCAGTTCGAATAGGTGGGCGGTGTGGCATCGAGCTTTTCGAGCAGTGGGGCCAGCAAGGCAGGCTTGTTGAGATCGTTATTCGTCAGAGTCGACTCAAATTGCCAGGCCAAGCCATAGTTGAGCGTAAGCTTGCGATTCACACGGAACGTGTCTTGCCAGAAAGCATGGTAGCGACGATTCTTGCGGGCGTTGTCTTTCTGAAACGGAGGCGGCTGTGAGGGGTCGCCGATGCCCATGGCAAATACGGCAAGAGGCAACTTGAGGACGTCTTCATTGGTGACGAACTGGTTGGGCAGGCCGAAGGCGGCCAGAGGAATTCGGTTGGCCACCATGATGTCGGGTCCCCAAAGCTGGCCGGCAGCCGGATCGCCGAAAGCCCAAAAGCCATTGAAGGGTGAGTTTTCATAGCTGCCGCCAAAGCGCATGCGGTGAGAGCCCTTCTGCCAGGTCATGTTGTTTACCAGGTTGTAGCGGCGAATATCGCGGCCTTGCGGCGCGTTCGAGGTATTGCCAATGCGGACGTTGGTACCGACGATAGACATTTCAGGCAGGCCTAAGCCCAGGCAACCGGGGCACTCATTGGCGGTGGGGTGAAGGTTGCGATTGTTCCAATATTGATAGGCGAAGCGGAAGTCATTGACGAGAGTCGAGCTGAAGGTGCTGGTAATACCCATGATGCTTTGGTCAGCCCAGTTGCGATTGACCAGCCAATTGGAAGGCATCGGAGAACCGCTGCGAGGTCCGAAGCCCTTGTTGCCATCGTGAGAATAACGGGCAAAAAGGTTGTGCTTGGTATTGAGGCGGTAATCGAACTTAATGCTGATCTGCTTGCCATCGTAAGGGTTCGATGCATTCTGCGCCAGACCAGAGAAGTACGGAGAATCAGGCTGCACAGTTACGACGGCATCCTGGTTATTGTTCTCCATGTTGAAAAAGAAGAAGAGCTTGTCCCGTTTGATGGGTCCTGAAACGAGGAAGCCGCTTTGGCGACGGGCAAAGAATGGGTCTGGAGCAAATGGGTTGCGGCGGAGAGCGGGATAAGCCGACAAGTTGTTATCGCGGAAGAAGAAGTACGCTCCGCCGTGGAAATCATTCCCGCCCGAGCGGGAAACAATATTGATCGCTCCACTGGCGGCAATGCCGGTAGAAAGATCGAAGTTGGCACTGCTGATCTGAAACTCCTCGACTACCTCTTGCGAGAAATTCTGCGAGGTGCCACCTTCGAGAATGTTTCGGACATTTCCACCATCCACCGTGAGAGCGGTTTTGCCTGAGCTCCCGCCCAGGACGGAAACACCGAATTGAGCATTGTATTGGGCAAGGCTTTGTGTGCCGACGCCAACGCCAGGTTCAAGGAAGGCCAACTGCAGGAAGCTGCGCCCGTTGAGAGGCAAAGCCTCAATCTGGGTGCGCCCGATGACACCGTCGATCTTGTGGCTATCGAAGGAGAGTTGTGCTGTAGCGGCATCTACAGTAACGGTCTCGGTCACCGCGCCCACCTGGAGCTTCAGGTCAACCGTTGTGGTGCTACCAACAACCACAATCGCTTCGCGCACCGTTTGGCGGAAGCCGGACATTTGGGTTCTGACTTCATAGCGACCAGCGGGCAGCGCCGGAACACTGAACTGGCCTTGATCATTCGACTTGAGCTCCCGCTTGAGCCCTGTATCGAGATTCACGACACTGACGTTGGCCAGAATGACGACGGCACCGGAGTCATCGGTCACAGTCCCAGCGATCGTGCCAATCGGAGCTTGTGAAAAAACAGACAGTGTGGTGAGCAGCAGAGCAGAGAGAACGCGCAACATAATGCCTCATTCTACCCGGCATTGTTGTCAGTTTGAAGACAAATTGCCTCAGGCGATACCCATGCGCTCCAGCTTGCGATAGAGAGTTTTGCGTTCGATTCCCAGAATCTTCGCCGCGCGACTCTTGTTGTTGCCTGTCGCTTCCAGCACCTTGAGAATTTGCTCGCGTTCAGTATCCTTGAGGCTCTCTGTGGCTGCCGTCTCTTCCCCAGCAGATTCAGCAAGGGCTTCGCCCACAGCTTCCGCGTCAAGACGTCCGCCAGGGGCCAGGATGACCAGCCGCTCAATCAGATGCTGCAACTGGCGGACGTTACCCGGCCAGGGCTGCTCTTCGAGAAGCTTTTGCCCACTCGTCGTGAGCACCGCGTTCAACTCGTAACGCTCATTGTATTTGCGCAGGAAGAAATGAGAGAGCAAGGGAATGTCGGTTCGCCGTTCGCGTAGAGCGGGCAAATGAACGCGTACGACATTCAAACGAAACCAGAGATCTTCGCGGAACTTGCCTTCTTCCACCATCTTTTGAAGATCCCGGTTCGTGGCAGCCACGACGCGCACATCCACCGGCTTGGCCCGGTTGGCACCGACGGGGCGGATCTCCCGCTCCTGCAGGAAGCGCAACAACTTGAGCTGAAAGGGGGGATCGATTTCACCGATCTCATCGAGAAAGACCGTGCCGCGATTGGCCGTTTCGAACACACCAGTCCGATCCCGATCGGCCCCGGTATAGCTGCCCTTCATGGCACCGAACAACTCTGCTTCGAGCAAAGATGGAGCGATGCTACCGCAATCGACAGCAACAAAGGGCCCGATCACACGCTTGGAATTGGTATGAATCATGCGGGCCACCAGCTCTTTGCCGGTGCCCGTTTCACCCGTGATCAAAACGGAAGCGTCGGTAGGAGAAACCTGACTGAGCGTCTTGTAGATTTCGATCATGCGGGTGGAACTGCCGATCATCTCCGTCTCAGGCAGGTCATCAATTTCGGTTTCGCGGTCCAGGCTGGCCGCACCTTCAATTTCGGCTTCCGCTTTCTGAATGGCATTCAGAAGTTCATCGAGCTCAAAGGGCTTGGCGAGATATTCAAAGGCTCCGCCGCGAGTGGCAGCCATCACGGTTTCCATGCTGCCGCGCGCACTCATCAGAATGACCCGGCAATCGGAATTCGATTCCTTGGCAGCCTTCAAGACATCGAGGCCAGTTCGCTCATCCAGATAGATATCGCTGATGACAATCGGATAAGTTGCCCCGAGTAATTTCTCCATCGCCGCACGGGTGCTGGAGACCGCGTCCACCTGATAGCCTTCGAGATCGAGGAAGGTGGTCAGCGTGCTGCGAACACTGTTATCGTCTTCAACCAGTAGTAGTGGTGCGCTGAGTGGCATGACCTATATTCGAGTCTAGCGAAGCACTGGGCATAAAGGGCAGAATTACGGTGAATACACTGCCCACTCCTAACTCACTTTGCACATCAATACGGCCGGAGTGCTGCTTCACAATTTCATTCACAATACTCAATCCGATCCCTGTACCTGAGATCCCACTCTCTTCGGCCCGTTTGGATCGATAGAATCGGTCGAAGATCCGCTTGAGGTCAGCGGCATCCATCCCCATCCCCTGATCACGGATGGAAACATGAACCTTCCCATCGATCACCTCACAGGTGCAATCAATCCCCGTTCGCTCTGGCGAGTACTTCACGGCGTTGTTCAAGAGATTGTAGAAGGCATACTCCAGGAGTTCTTTGTCTCCCCGGAGTTGCCCGGTCGGGATCACGCCCACTTGCATGGCCATCTCTTTGCGCTCGGCCAATACGCGAGCCCGGTCGAGCGAGGAGAGCAGTACAGAACTCAGAAGAAACTGCTCCTGCTTCAATTCCATTTCGCCTTCCGCTAATCTCTCCACATCGAGAAAAGTCTGGATCATGCTGGCCAGGCGCTTGGATTCAGAATGGATCATCTGGGCAAACTGCTTCTGCTTGTCCTCATTGAGCTTGTAGCGGCTCATGATTTCACTGGACCCCTGTATGGCAGTCAGCGGCGTCTTCATCTCATGAGTCACAAAGTGAATGGCCTGCTGGTAGCGGCTCTTGTCGGCTTCACTCTGTTGCCATTGGCGGCGAATCACAAAGTAGTGAAAGCTGGCCGAAACAATGGTGCCCAGCCAGGCAGCGGTGAGAAGCATCGAAGGCCCCAGAAAAATCTGGTTCCAAAAGAGCCATCGCGGCAGGAGGTGCATCAGCAGCAGCCAGGCAGCGGCAGACGCCCAGGCAGTAGGACCGCTCAGCAGAAGAAAAATTGCCCCTGATCCAACCAGCGAAACCACTGTCAGCAAAACGGGAAGGCTCACCGAGGCATCACTCACAAAAACCCCTTGCTGCAGGGTCTCGAAGAGATTGGCATGAATCTCCACCCCTGTCATCAGGCTGCCCATTGGGGTCATCAGGCGATCTCGAGCCGCACTTTGGTCGGTATAACCAACAAAGACTACTTTGCCGCTGAAGGCCAGCGACGCTTGGGGATCCTCCAGCACTTGCTTCAAGGAAACCTGTGGAATTGCCGTCGGAACGTAGTTTACGTACACAGACCGTGCCGTAGCGCGGCTGGCAGGTATTTTGGTGAGGCCGATCTCCAGATCTTCCGGAGTCTCCAGAATAGGACCGGCAAGCTTCGAAAGCCGGAAAGCTTCAAGGGCCAAGGCCCAATAGCGACGTCCTGCCACTGCCTTCTCCAGTGGAATGCGACGACTTACCGGGTCAGGATCAGCATGCACATGACCGAGGGCAGAAGCGGTTTTGCGAAAACGCTCTATCGGCTCTTCCCATTGGCTCTCTTTGCGGATGATGTCGGCACCAAGGACCACGCTGGGACATTTGCTGAAGGCTTGGGCCAGGGCCGCGTCTACCTGCGGGTCTTCCTCGGTGGAGAGCATCAAGTCGACGGCCACAGCCACAGGCTTCGCGGCGCAGATGCGCGGCAGCACGTCGGCCAGGGTCTGCCGCAAGTTGCGGGCTCCGCCCATCTGAATGAGACTGGCCTCATCGATGGCCAGCAAGGCAGACTTGGGTTGCCAACCCGGGGTCTGGCTGGTGGCAAAGAGCCAGTCGTAAACCTGCCCATCGAGTTGTGCCGCTGCACGAGACCACCCGAAGATCAGCGCGACCAGAAAACAAATAACAAGCAGGCCAGACAGGGTTGCGAGATGTCGGCGCGGTCGGCTCAGTGCTTCATCCTCCTCACCACTTCGTCGGCATCTCGCACCAGAGCACTGGTCAGGACGCGGGCACCATCTTTGGTGATGAGAATCATATCCTCAATGCGAATACCCAAGTTTTCGCCAGCAATGTAGAGGCCCGGCTCGACAGTGATCACATTGCCTTCCATCAGCGGCGTTGCTGGATCAAAGGGATCATGAACGTCAAGCCCAATGTGGTGGCTCACTCCATGAAGCAGATAATCGCCCCATGGCTTGTCCTGTGGCCCCTTGCCTTGCGCATTGAAATACTCTCGAGCCACCTTGGTTAATTCACTCAACATCACACCGGGCTTTGCCGCGGCGATCACTGCATTTTGTGCTCCCAGCACCAGGTTATAAATTTGCTTTTGCCGCGGCGTCCACTTTCCGTTCACGGGGATGGTGCGCGTGATGTCGGCGGCATACATCGAATATTCCCCACCTACATCCATCAGGAGCAAATCGCCATCATCCATACGACGGCGGTTCTGGTTGTAATGCAAAATGACACTATTCGGCCCGCTGCCGACAATCGGTGCATAAGCGTTGCGTTCACAGCCGAGCGCAAAATAAGTCTGTTGCATTGCTGCGGAGACTTCATATTCAAATTGATTTGGTTTGGTGAACTTCCAACTGGCGTGGTGGGCCGCAATGGAAGCATCAATCGCCTTTTGCATCAGGCTCAGTTCGGCCGGGCTTTTGCGAAGCCGCAGCAGCGTAATGGAGGAACGAACATCTTTCACCACGCGGAGCGGAGCCAGCTTCGAGAGAACCGCTTCATGACCATCAAAGAGCGTATAGAGTTGCTGCGCCGATTCGAGTGCTTTCAGAATTCGCGACTCCAGTACCTCCATCGGTAGGACTAACGGAAAGCCTGACTTCTGGCTGGCATCTGAATCTTCAGGCGCCACCATGGGGCCATCATAAATCTCTCGCCGCGCATTGCGCTTGGGGAGAAACAGAATTTCCCGCTCGGCAGCAGGACAAGAAGAACAGAGCAGCAGGGCAGCATGGGGCTGCTGCCAACCGCTGAGATAAAAGAAGTTTGGCTCCTGAAAGAATCCGTTCCGGTCATGCATCTCTGGCCCCGGAGCATGGGCCCAAAGTACGATCACGCTATCGGGCAAACTACTCATGAGCGAACTGCGCCGGTTGCTGTATTCGTTCAATGGCACAGACTCGGCCCAGACTGCAACCGCAATTAAAATGAGCAGCAAGCTTCTCAGCATGCCCTCTATCATCCCAAAATAGAGGGAGTGGCACCAAACGCAAAAGTCCTTTTGATCCCAATCCTGAAGGGCTGGCAACAGTTACCGGTGGGACAGTTGATCGGGATCTCTACCGATCTTGACGAAGTCGATGCGGCGCGCGCTCTGGCAGAAGAATTAAAGCGAGTGGACTGTATGTTCATCGAAGGAAGTGAGAATGCTATTCCCTGGCGGGATGAGTATTTTGACGAAGCTTATTTGGGCTGCCCACTCACTGACGAAATCAGGAGAGTGATGAAGCCAGAGGGAACCATACACGAATGCCCAGACGGATTTTAATCGCCACCATCGGATCTTTTGGTGATTTGCATCCCTATCTGGCCATTGCCATCGGGCTCCAGCAGCGTGGCCACCAGGTGACACTGGTCTCGAGCGGCATGTACCGGGAAAAAGTAGAGAGCGAAGGAATTCGCTTTGTCGCCATCCCGCCGCACATGGCCGACATCGAACACAATGCCGAGGTGCGACGGCGTGCGATGAGCACCTTCGATGGCACACGCTATGTCGTGCAAGAGATTTTCCTGCCACCAATTGAAGAGGCTTACCGGATCCTGCTCGAAGAAGCGCGCCATGCCGACGTCCTTCTTGGGTCTCTTTTTGCGCTGGGGCTGCCGATGGCGGCGGTGAAGCTTGGCTTACCTTACATCAATACAGCCCTACAGCCGGCTGCCATCTTGTCGGCCTATGATCCACCACTGATTCCAGCGATGCCCTTTCTGCCGAACCTACCCTCTTCGGTATTGCGAGTGATCTACAAGGGCTTGCACCAGGCAAATGGGTTTCTGCTCAAGAAGGCTTATGAATTGGCAGCCAAGGAAGGCTTGCCCGACTCGGCCGTACCGCGCCTGTTTGGCCATAGCTCACCGCACGGCAATCTGGTTCTGTTCTCCCGTCACTTCATGGCAGAGCAACCAGACTTCCCGCAGCCAGTCACGATGTGCGGATTCCCTTTCTATGACAAACTCGATGGGCAAAACGCCGAGTTGGAACCTGGGCTGGAGAGCTTTCTCCGTGATGGAGAAGCCCCGTATGTTTTCACACTGGGCACTTCTGCGGTGCTTGACCCAGGTCGCTTCTACGACGAAGCCAGCATCGCAGTGAACCGCATGAAAAAGCGAGCCGTGTTTCTGGTAGGCCGCGCTAACTACGAGCACTTTCAAAGTCTGTCGAGTGAGAGAATCTATATCGCCCAATACGCGCCACACTCCAAGCTGATGCCGCGCGGGGCTGCGACCATTCATCAGGGCGGCATTGGCACCACGGCCCAAGCCTTGAGGGCAGGTAAACCGATGGTGGTTGTACCCTTCTCTCACGATCAACCCGACAATGCCCGACGCTGTGTGCAGCTCGGTGTGGGTGCGAGTGTACCCCGCAACCGGATGAACGCCAAACGTCTCGAGCAGGCCCTGCTCGAAGCAGACCGCTGCCGGCAACGGGCGGCTCAGCTCGGTGAGTTGATTCGATCAGAGGACGCCGTAGCGCGCGCGTGTGAAAAGATTGAAGCCACCCAGGCATCGCCGCGAGAAATCTGATGCAGCTTGTCAAACTGGGGAAGGCTCGCTTCAATGCGCTCGGCCTGCCAATCATAGTAGCCGCTCAAAACGAGTTGGCCCTCAGGCCGCAACAATCGCGTATACTCGGGAGCCAAATCCAGGTGTACATAGCCGGGAACATTCACCAGAAGCACATCAAAGCGGTGGTCGGGCAAAGCGAAGCTCGGCCCCTGAAAGGCGACAACGCCGCGCTCATGTGCCATACGAGCCGCGTCTTCTTCAAGATCACAAGCCACCACCAGCGATGCGCCAAGACGACTGGCAGCCTCAGAAAGAATGCCCGTGCCCGTACCCAAATCAAACACCGATTTCCCCCTGAAATTCAGGAGCTCCATCATTTCAAGGCAACCGCAAGTGGTTTCATGATCTCCGGCACCAAACACGAGCCCGGGATTCATTTTGAGACGCATGCGATCAGGCGGGGTAGCCGCTTCGTCCCAGTCGGGTGCAATCCACCAGAGCTTGCCGACCGGCTTCGCCGTCCATTGCTGTTGGTAGGCAAGATTGACTTCCCACCGGGCGCGCTCCATTTTGCCCGACACCGCGCGGGCAAAGCTGCGAGCCACGAGTTGGCTGGAAAAGTAGACCCAGGTTTCTCCGGGGCGCTCCTCGGCACCATCAATCGGCCACTCGCCCCAGTCTTCCAAAACCCCGGCAACTCGAACCATATACATCGATTTGATATCTCTGTAACATTTTCAGGCGAAAATAGAGTTTTGTGCAAAAGCAAGTTGTAATTTTAGGAGCCGGCCTCAGCGGATTGATGGCCGCACAGCACTTAAGCCGCGCTGGAGTCGCGGTGACAGTGCTGGACAAAGGCAATCGCCCCGGCGGTCGCATGGCGACACGTCCGTTTGAGGGCGCCATCTTCGATTACGGGGCCCAGTTCTTTACCGTGCGGCACGAGCGCTTTGCCAGCTTCCAACGAGCCTGGGAGGCCAAAGGCCTGGTGAAGGTCTGGAGCCATGGCTTCAACGGCCAGAACGATGGCCATGCCCGCTACATGGCCCAAGGTGGCATGAACTCGATTGCGGCCCATCTGGCACAAGGACTTTCCGTCCGTTGCGGCGTCAAGGTCAGCCACATCTTTTGTTCGGGTCGGCACTGGACACTGGAAACAGACTTTGATGAAGTCCTGCTTGCCGATGCCTTGATTGTGACGGCACCGGTTCCACAAACGCTCTCACTGCTCGACCATCCACTGGTTCCGGCAGAGCGCACAGCGCTGGAGCGCATTACTTATGAGCGCTGCCTGGCCTTGATGGCAATTCTCGAAAGCCCCATGGAATTGCCCGATCCCGGCGCAATTCAAATTGCCGGGGGCGAACCGGTGTCCTGGATTGCCGATAACAATCGCAAAGGAATCTCTGCTTTCTCCAACAGTGTCACGATTCACGCCGGACCAGAATACAGTCTTGCCAATTGGGAAAAATCAGCCGAAGAAGTTGCCGCAGCACTGCTTGGCAGCCACACTGCCAGTGCCTGGAAACTGCATCGCTGGAAGTACTCCAAGCCCACAGTGATGCATGAAGAGAGAAGCTTCACCGTCACAGCACCAGTGCCGCTGGTACTTGCCGGAGATGCCTTTGGAGAGGCACGAGTCGAAGGGGCAGCCCTTAGTGGTTTGTCTGCTGCGGAGCGGCTTCTAGCGCTGCTTTAGCAGCCTTGAATTGCAGCAGGCCCTGGTATTCCTGCCAGAGCGTGCTCACGCCAGCCCAATAATATCCGCTCACGAAAATCATGAGAAACGGAATGCTGAGCAGGTTGAGTGATTCGATGCAGTAGTACACCATGGCAGCAAATGCGGTGCCCATGGCAATCTCTGCGAAGGGAAGCCAGCCACTCTTGCGACGGTATTCTACCTGTTCGAGCTTCACCTTCTTGTCGCCAAGATTGTATTTGGCGGTACGGGCAAAACTGGTCTCGACACCCCATAGAGCTTCCAGCACCGCCTTGGTATTGCTGATGGTGAGGGCAACACCGGCTGCCATCAGAGCAGGAATAAACCAGATCGTGCGCTTCCAGCCGACAGGATCAATTTCACGCTGTGCAACCAGATAAAACGCAGTCAGGCTGACGAAGTTGGCGATGATCAACGGGAAGTCGATCAACAGCATTTCAAGCGGCCCCATGTAGAAGCGGACAATCATCACCGGCAGCATCAAGGCCGACACAAAGATCATCAGCGGGTAAGAGATGTTCGGAGTGAGATGGCAGATGGCTTCCAGCTTCACGCGCCAGGGCACATTGGCATCCAGCACTTTCCGCATGAGTTTCTTCGCGCACTGCGTCAGACCTTTGGCCCAACGGGATTGCTGCACCTGGAAGCTATAGGTTTCAACCGGCAACTCAGAGGGGCATTCCACATGCGGCAGGTAAACAAAGCGCCACCCTTTCAATTGGGCCCGGTAGCTGAGGTCGCTATCTTCGGTCAGCGTATCGTGTTGCCAGCCGCCGGCATCTTCGATCATCGCCTTGCGCATGATACCGGCCGTGCCGTTGAAGTTGAAGAACAAGCCATTGCCAGCGCGGGCACCATGCTCGAGGATAAAGTGACCATCCAGCAACATCGTCTGCACTTCGGTCAGCAGATTGAAGTGGCGGTTGAGATAGGTCCAGCGGGTTTGCACCACACCCACCTTCTCATCCGTGAAATGGTGCACCGTCTTTTCGAGAAAATCTTCCGGGATGACGAAGTCGGCATCAAAGATGGCGATCAGTTCACCGGTAGCGGTTGGAATGCCAGCCTGCAAGGCTCCAGCCTTATAGCCCTTACGATTGGTGCGATGGCGGTATTCCATGTTGAAACCGCGCTCCACGTAGCTCGCGACGAGCGCGGCAGTAAAGGGAGCAGTGTCATCGGTCGAGTCGTCAAGAATTTGAATTTGCAGCAGGCCTTCCGGATAACGCACTCTGCTCGCGCTCTCCAGAAGACGCTCCACCACGTAGCGCTCGTTGAAGAGAGGGAGTTGGATGGTAACCTTCGGCAGGTCCGTGAAGCGGGCTGCAGGCTCCTTCGGCATGTTCTTCAGGCCCTTGAAGTAACCTCGAATCATGGCAAAGCGGTGGCAGCCGTAGAAGCTCAAAACCGCAAGCATCAGGAAGTAAGGAATGAGGATGAAATAATCGAAAGCCGCAAGAGAATGAACGCCCGCAAAGGTATCGTCAAACAGGGCATCGATCAGTTTTTCGGTGGTTGAAGGAGAGCCGGTTAGCATAATGGGTGACTTGGTCCACTACTCCATTTCGATCCTGGCCGGGCTGGCTGCTGCATTTCTGGCAGTGCTGGCAACAGGCGTATTTTGGACAACTGACGAAGCTTCGCGGATTACGTCGATTAGTATTTCCAACAGTATAGCCTATCTTCCCTATCTTTTCGCCATCTATTGGACCTCACGTGTGCAAGAATCGCGACAATTGCAACAAATCGCGGTGACCGGGGCAATTCTGTTTCGTTTGTTCGGCTTGGCCTTGCCTCCCGTCTTGAGCGATGACCATCTTCGCTATGAGTGGGAAGCGCGAATGCTCACCGAAGGCAAGAACCCCTACCGCATCAGTCCGGCCCAAAATCACGAGCCCAATCGGCAGATCCCGGGCTACGATTTTTCAGCCGTCTACGGGCCGGTCATCGAGTTGGCAAATTGGGCGGCCTATTGCACGGGCCTGCCGCTGAAGGTACCGGCGGCAGTGGCGGAAGGCCTGCTGCTATGGCTGTGCTGGAGGGCCAAGTGGCCGCTCTGGAAGTGGATGCTGCTCGGCTGGAGCCCACTCAATGTCTACGAATACTGGATCAACGGGCACAGCGATTCGATCTTGACGCTCCTGCTGACCGCAGCTTTTTTGACGCAGAGCTGGAAGAGTTGGACCTTGCTTGCCTTGGCCACATTGACCAAGTGGTGGCCGGCATTGCTGGTGCCACTGTGGTTGCGTTGGAACTGGAGCTGGCTCGGATTCGGCACCTACGGCATCCTACTGTCGAGTTGCCTCTTCTTGATGCCAATCTCCGAATGGATTCAGAAAGTAAGATTTACGACAGGTTTTCTGGGAGGCTGGCAGAATAATGCATTCCTCTATCGCTTGTTGACCGATAAGATGCAGGCGATTGGAATTCTGTTGCTCACCAGCATCGGCTTGCCTTTGGGCCGTTGGGGCAGAGCAGAAACCCTGGTCAGCTTCATCACGATTCTCTTGAGCTTTTCGGCAAACATCCATCCCTGGTACCTCGGATGGATTCTTCCCTTCCTGGCAGCCAGCCGTTTCAACCCGCTGCCTTGGCTTCTGGCGATGGCCCTCTTGCCTCTCGCCTACGACCCTATGGTGGGCTGGCGGCTCAACGGAACCTGGCAGGAAGACCTCTGGATTCGCAACCTGATCTGGGGATCAGTGTTAGCATTTGGAAGTTCGGTTGTAATTCGCAAAACGGGAATGGATAGAATAAATTAGGAATGGCTCTACATCTTAGAAACTTGGCAATGTTGATGATTGCCATGGGCATTGGCGGCGGGCTCATCTCGTTGATCTGGATGATTGCCAATGGCGGACCGAGCGGTTTGGCAAATGCCTTTGATGATGCATCCTCGGTACTAGGCCCGATTGTTGTGGGCATTGTCTTCCTGAATATTATTCTTGCTGTTCCGATGGTGCTTGCAGGCATGGGCCTGCGGCGGGCGCAAGGTTGGGCAAGAACCATGGGGATGGTCGTCTGCGCTCTCGCCATTATTAGTATTCCTTTCGGCACGATGCTGGGTGCCTACGGGATGTGGGTACTCACTTCGCTTGAAGTTGAGCCATTGTTCGAAAACCGCGGCGACCGCAACAACTAGGGCCAAATACCCCAACTGACCTGGGTCAAATCCCCCACATAGCTGGCACCGCGCCAGCTTTTTCTATTTCTTTCAAGCAGATAGCGTTTGGAATGACAATTGCCACCTCTACTCGCACGAGGTGAATGATGTTCTACGTCTTTGTATTTATTTGGGCCTTCGCCATAGTGGCCGGTATCACCACAGTTTGGTTATTGGCTTGGGCGATTCGGCAGGGGGAATTCAAGAACCTGCGACAGGGTGCCCGCTCTATCTTTGATGAGCAAGAACCCGAAGGCCGCGTCACAGATTACTTTCCAGGCGAGGCACCACTGATGCGGCAGTTGGAGGTGCGGCGATGAGTACGGAACTAGCGGCCAAACCTGAAGTGGAAGTGGTCTCAAGAATTGAAGTGGATCGCTCGGCCGAATGGGTCGTTACGATCTACTGGGCGAGTTCTCTGCTCTGGCTCACCGTAGCAACACTGGCTGGCCTCATCAGTTCCATTAAACTGCACGCTCCAGAATTCCTGGGCAATGTCGAGTGGTTGACGTTTGGTCGCATTCGCCCCGTTCATTGGGATACCGCGATCTATGGTTTTGGCGGCACAGCCGCTTCCGGAACACTTCTCTGGCTGCAAGCCCGGCTTTGTCAGACCAGAATTCCCTTCCCCACACTGCTCATCGCTGGCGGAGTGATCTTCAACATCGGCATCCTGCTCGGAACCATTGGAATCCTGATGGGGCAATCTACGGGAGTTGAAACTCTGGAGTTTCCGCTTTACGCCATGCCCCTGTTGGTGATTCCTTACGTGTTCATCGTGATCGCCAACTTCAAGATGTATTTCACACGCCGCAGCAGCCACACCTACGTATCGCAGTGGTATTTGATGGCAGTCACCATCTGGTTCCCCATTCTGGTGTTGAGCGCGGAAGCTTGCACAAACCTGGGAGCTGTCGATGGCGTGGCCCAGGCAGTTGCCAATTGGTGGTACGGGCACAACGTCGTTGGCCTGTTTGCCACTCCAACAGCAATCGCCGCTGCTTACTATCTGATTCCCAAAGTCATCGGCAAACCCATTCATAGCTACCACTTATCACTCCTGGGCTTCTGGTCCAATGCGATCTTCTACAACTGGGCAGGAACACACCATCTCACCGGTGGCCCTCTCCCCGCCTGGACCATCACCGTAGGCGTGGTAGGCAGCATGATGATGTTCATCCCTGTGATCACAATCGGCATCAACCACCACATGACGATGCTTGGCTCGTTTCATCACCTCAAGACGAGCCCTACACTACGCTTCGCCGTCATGGGTTCAATGGTCTACACGCTGTCCAGCTTCCAGGGTTCACTCGAATCTCTCCGGAGCCACCAGGAAATCACCCACTTCACGCACTACACCATTGGCCACGTGCACTTTGGAATGTACGGCTTCTTTGCGCCCTTGATGTTCGCCATGATGTACTACGCGATGCCCCGACTGACTGGCAATGAATGGAGCTCGGCAAGGCTGATCCGCATCCACTTCTGGTGCACCCTGGTTGGCATGCTGCTCTACACGGTAGCCATGTGTTACGCGGGCATTCGCCAAGGTCTCATGATGAACGACCCGACGATCCCCTTCCTCAACATTGTGCAGTTCACACAACCATTCCTGATGCTGCGCACCATAGCGGGCTTGATCCTGCTGAGCGGCACCATCGCCTTCCTCATCAACTTCGTTCGCATCGTACAGCCACACAAGCTACGATTCGTAACCCCGACGCTGCTCAACACAGAGCGTGACTACAAGACCTTGCTCGAAAAGGAGAAGGAGCTCGAAGCAAATGACTAGTAAAAATATTGGCTTGGCTCTCGGCGTATTCATGACCATCGCAGCCTCGGTGACCGGGCTGGTGATCGTGCCGAACTGGCAGTTTCAGGAACTGCAGCCCATCAAGAAAGCAGACGGCACCCAATACCCGGTACCTCTCTATGGAGACCAACTCAAAGGACGCCAGGTCTACATTGATCAGGGATGCATCTATTGCCACACGCAACAGATTCGGATGAAGGGCTATGGAGCTGACATCCGCAGAAACTGGGGCACGCGCCGCAGTGTTCCGCGCGATTACATCTTTGAAAAGCCCCATCAATTGGGAACAATGCGCACCGGGCCAGACCTGGCCAGCATCGGCTCGCGGCAACCCTCAGGGGTCTGGCATGCCTTACACCTGTACGATCCGCAAATCACCTCTAAGGGCTCCGTGATGCCTCCCTTCGCCTACCTGTTCACAGCACTCAAGGAAGGAGAAGCTCTGCCTGCCGGTGCATTCCCTGCGGATGAAATCAAAATTCCACCACAGTTCCACAAGAACGGAATCACAAGGCTGGTACCCAATGATCGGGGCAAGGCCTTGATCGAGTACCTCAAATCGCTCAACAAGACTTTTCCTCTGCCGGAGGCCGCACAATGAACACGGATCAACCCAAACCGGACCAAAGAAGAGCGCCTGAACTACAGGACCGCATTCTCGAAATGCACACCGCCGCCATGCGCGAGATGTCAGAGCCTCGCGACGGCATTCGCCCCACACCAGTTACCTTCCTGATCATCTGCTTTCTGTTCACCATGTGGGGTGGTTACTACATGGGCACCTATGCAGGAGATTGGACGGGCACTGGAATGGCCGAAAGTGCTGGTCTGCCTGTACTGGCTGCCAGGGCACCGCAAAACCCAATGGTGCTCGGCGCAGAAGTCTACAACGCTTGCACGCAGTGCCATCAGGCCGATGGCAAAGGGCTGGCTGGGCAGTTTCCACCGCTTGCCAATTCTGAATATGTGACCGGTGACCCGAGACGCCTGGCCGCGATTCTAGTCAATGGACTGAATGGCGAGTTCGAAGTCAACGGTCAGAAGTACAACTCCCAGATGCCCGCCTGGAAAGACAACTACGACGATGAAGAGCTTGCAGCAGTAATGACCTATATCCGGGCTTCGTTCGGAAACAAGGCAGAGCCAGTCTCGAAAGCAGTAGTCGAATCGGTCCGAAAAGAAGTCGGTGCAGGTGGAGCCTGGACGGCACAAACCCTGGCTGAGTTTGCGGCAAAGAAGTAGATGGCAATGAATCCAAACATTGAATGCGATTGCGGAGACGAGGCACCAGCATCGGTCTGGTGGCGGATCGGCGCGGGTGCCTTTCTCTCGATGAATGCCATGGTGCTGGGCCTGGCCGTCAATGGCTCTGAAGTGAGCCCGGAAGAACGCATGTCGCTCGAGCTTTCGATCCTTTGCGTCTCTGTAGCTGTGTTTGGACTCTTGGCTAAAGAGTTTATAGAAGCGGTTTGGCAGTCGCTGCGAAAGAGGCGGCTTGGCATCGAGCTCTTGTTTCTGCTCGGTATCAGCGCCAGCCTCGCCGCTTCTTTTGTTTCCCTGACTACGCATAAGGGCGGAACCTATGCCGACGTTGCCGGCCTTCTGCTCGTGATCTATTCACTGGGGCGCCAGATCGGTGCTTATGGCAAATCGCGTGTGCTCAAGAGCCTCAGCGATTGGGCTCCCGATAAGCGACTCGTGCGGCGGCTCAATGGAGACCTGGTCACGGCAGCTCAAGTACAGCCCGGAGACCAGTTTCGGGTCTTGCCGGGAGAAGCAATTCCGGTCGATGCCACCATCATTGCCGGGTCCGCTTACTTCCACGAGGCCACGATGACGGGCGAGAGCTTTGCCCGTAGCCGATCCGTGGGAGAGCAGGTCTCCGCAGGCAGCTATCTCATGGATGCGTCAATTGACTGCGAGGCAACGCAGAAGGGCAATGAAGCGAGCCTCGATCAAATTCGAGATCTGGTCTCGGCCGGGCTGGCCGTACCGGGCAGAGAGCAGCGTCTGGCTCTGGCAGTGCTGCGCTGGTTTGGGCCTGCCGTAATTGTCATCAGTGGCATTAGCCTTTATGCTCACTCGCGGCAAGGCGACTGGGCCGGAGCCTTATTCTGTGCCCTCTCCGTGCTGGTGATTGCCTGCCCCTGCGCTCTTGGTTTTGCGACGCCGCTGGCAGTTTGGTCGGCCATTGCCCGTTTGCGTGAGCTTGGAATTTTGGCTCGCTCGGGAGAAGCCGTAGAAAAGCTGGCCGACATCGATACCGTGATTTTCGACAAGACAGGCACTCTCACGTTGCCAGAAGAATATGAGGCTTCCTGGACCGTTGCCAGTGCGTGGCTGGGACGCGAAGCAGAGTTACGGTTTCTACTGCGAGAGGCAGAAAATGCCAGCCATCATCCCATCGCCACAGCCCTAAGAAGTCTTTGGGAGGGAGCAGCGATCGAAGAGACCACTGCACTCGAAAGCATCAAGCTTATTGCCGGCTCGGGCATCGAGGCACGCTTTCAGGACGGTACCCTTCTCTTTGCAGGAGCGCTGGCAGGGTCTCGCCAATTAGAGGTTGTCATCAACGGCGAGTCAGCGGCGCTTATCGAGCTCAAGGAAATCTGCGAAGGTAGTGTGCCCGGTGCCGTTATGGAACTCGAACAGGCTGGCCTGCGTGTGATGCTGGCCACCGGCGACGGAGCTGAACGGGCGGCAGCGATTCCCATACGCAATCAATTGGTCAAGCAATCTCCGATCAACAAACATGAGGCGATCGCAGAGCTGTCGAAGCAAGGCAGCAAAGTTTTGTTTGTAGGCGATGGGCTCAATGACGTCGCCGCCATGGCATGGAGCGAAGCCAGTCTCACGCTCCACAGCAGTGCTGCACTGGTTCGAGATGTCAGTGGCTTCGTGATGCTGCACCAGAACTGGGCCGTCCTGCCAGAAGCCCTGGCCATAGCGAGAGCAGCCAAGCGGACCATCCGTCGTAATATCGCTCTGTCACTGGCCTACAACGCGGTTGGCATGACGCTGGCCGCTATCGGCTGGCTCCATCCTGTTGCGGCTGCCCTGTTGATGCTTGCATCCAGCCTGACCGTCATTCTCGACTCGATGCGACTCATGGACTGGGAAGCCCCCACACGAACGAAGGAAGAAGAGATTCCTGTATGAACCCTATTGGCTTGACTTTGAGTTTTGCGGCCCAGATCCTGCTGCTGCAATGGACCTCTCCCTGGGCGGGCGGAGCCCTCAGCGGCATTGCCGTCGGCGCAGTCTTTGCCTTGTTTGCCTTCTCCCGGCTCCGCTGGGGTGCGCATCTTGACATGTATCTGGCCATGATGGGATGGGGCGGGCTAGGCATGATGCTACCCACCCTCTTTACGGGCACCCCCTGCAATCACTCGTTCCACTGGTGGCATTATTGCCTGATGAGTCTCGGCATGTGGGCGTTCGCCTTGCCGCCGATTTGGCAGCAGGCACGTTGCGTGGCACAGGCCCGCAAAGAGGGCCGTGGCATCACGCTGCTCTTGCTGGATGGACTGGGGATGCAGATTGGTATGGGACTGGCACATCTGCCCCTGGTGTGGCTGCCGATGGGCGACATCCGGGTTGCCTGGTTTTCGC
The DNA here is from genome assembly GCA_044340255.1 of Bryobacter sp. Classification (GTDB taxonomy): domain Bacteria; phylum Acidobacteriota; class Terriglobia; order Bryobacterales; family Bryobacteraceae; genus Bryobacter. The sequence goes on from JBIITX010000024.1 coordinate 82,169, forward strand.
AGGCTCTCATGATGCTTGGTATGGGCTTAGGCATGATGGCTGCCCAGTGGTGGATGGGAGAATGGGAGAGCCAGGACATCGTGGCAATGGGATGATGTCGGTAAGTAACTATGGATGATCGCTTTGAAAAACTACTGGAGGCTGCTCCCGATGGCGTGATGGAAGTGGATTCCAACGGGAAAATCGTCCTGGTCAACGCGAGTTGTGAATCGTTGTTCGGCTACAGTCGCACGGAATTACTCTCCATGCAAGTCGATCAACTGGTTCCCACCGGCGCCCGGGCCCGGCATCAGAAGCTTCGAGAAGCGTTCTCAAAATCTCCAGCATCGCGCCCCATGGGCCAGCAGGCATCTCGCTTGCGAGGCTTGCGCAAAGACGGCAGTGAGTTTCCCTTACAGATCAGCATCAGCCCCATCCAGATCGCTGGCAGCGGCCACACCGTCGCCATCATCCGCGATGTGAGCGATAGTGAAGCCTTGGCTGAGGCGTTGCGGGCTAGTGTCAATCAAACCAGAGAGCTGTTTGAGTTTATGCCCGTTGCCTGCTGCGTCTATGACAAGTGGAGCTTCCAGATTCTGGACGTCAACCGCCAGGCAATTGCCACTTATGGCTATAGTCGTGAAGAGTTTCTGCAACTCACCGTGAAGCATTTGCGATGCCCAAATACGGACGTAGACGCAGAACAAGATGATGGCCTACGCTGCCATCGCCGCAAGAACGGGGAACAAATCGATGTCGAAGCGCACCGGCACCCAATGCATTACCAAGGGCGAGAAGCGCAGTTGGTTGTCTTGCGTGACGTCACAGAGCGGCGCCGCTTTGAAGAAACCTTGGAGGACGCACGCTCACGCGCCGAGACGGCCAGCCGCGCCAAAAGCGAGTTTCTGGCCAGCATGAGCCATGAACTGCGGTCGCCACTCCATACGGTGATCGGCTTTTCTGAACTATTGGCTGAGGGGCTCGAAGGCCCGCTCAATGACAAGCAACAGCGCTTCATCCAGCACATCCAGAAAGATTCGCAGCACCTGCTCACGCTCATCAACGACATCCTGGATCTCAGCAAGATCGAAGCCGGAAGGCTGGAGTTCCATCTTGAGGTGCTGCGCATCGACACGATGATCGAAGAGACACTGGCAGGAGTGATCCCTCAGGCAGAGGCCAAAGGACTGAGCGTGTCTTCCAGTATTGCTGCAGGGCTGGAGGCTTGGGCCGACAAAGTACGGGTCCATCAGCTCCTCCTGAATTTACTGAGCAACGCCATCAAATTCACTGCCAGTGGTGGCAGCATCCGGGTGGAAGCAAGCGAGGTGGGCCACAGCATTCAGGTCAGCGTCGAAGATACTGGCATCGGGGTCCCCCCCCAATATCAGGAATCGATCTTTGATGTCTTCTTTCAGGTTTCTGCGACAACCAAGGGCGTGCGCGAAGGCACTGGGCTAGGCTTGGCGATCTGCCGGCGGCTGATCGAACAGATGGGCGGCAGGATCTGGGTAGAGAGCCAGGTAGGCCAAGGCAGCAAGTTCAGCTTTACCTTGCCCACTATCCATGCCGAGGCATTGGCTCCGCAGCGGGAGAAGCCAGTGGTGCTGGTGCTGGAAGACGATGCGGCCGCCAGAGAATTACTACGCGGATACCTGGAAGGTGAGAATTACGAACTGGTATTTGTCGATTCCATTCGCGAGGCCCTGGTCAAGGCACTGGAAGTACGGCCGGATCTGGTTCTACTTGATTTGCTCCTGCCAGGAGAGAGCGGCCTCGAAGCATTGAAGTCGTTGAAGGGCCTCCGCGAGACGCGAGACATCCCGGTTGCCGTGGTCTCTGTTGTCGCCGATGACACCGCATTAAAGCTAGGCGCAGCGGCTTACCTCACCAAACCAGTGAACCGGGAGCGCCTGGTGGCGCTGGTGCGCCGCCTGGCACCGCAGGCAAGGTAAAGCAACATGGCAAGGGTTCTGGTTGTAGATGACAAAGCGAGTAATCGGGAATTCTTGCGAACGGCACTGGAGCATGCAGGCCATGAAGTGCATGAAGCCAGTGACGGGATTTCAGCGCTGGAGGCAATGCAATGGGTGCAGCCCCAATTGGTGTTGCTGGATATTCAAATGCCAGGCCTCGACGGTTACGGCGTGCTGGAAAGGGTGAAGAGTGATAAAACTTTATGTCACATTCCCTTTATTGCTGTCACTGCCTACGCCATGGCCGGTGATGCCGAACGCGGCAGGCAAGCCGGCTTCAAGGAGTACCTCACCAAACCGGTTTCCATCAAACAGTTGTTGACGGCAGTGGCGCGGCAATTAGACTAACGGTTAGCCATGAAGCCAATCTCACTCACTTTGATCGACGACAATCCATCCAGCCTGGAGCTGATGGCAACAGCGCTGGCTAGCAGTGAGTTTGAAGTCAAAACATTTGAACATCCAGAAGTGGCGCTCGATCACATCCTGAGCGAGCACCCGCAAATTGTTGTGACAGACCTGATGATGCCTGGCATGAGCGGCATGGACCTGCTGGAGCGGGTCATGGAATTTGATCCCTCAATTGATGTTGTGCTCGTCACGGCTCATTACACGACAGAATCTGCCGTCGAGGCCATTCGGAAAGGGGCCGCCGATTACATTAACAAGCCGGTGAGTCCAGCACTCCTGCGGCAGCGCGTGTCGAGCCTGGCAGAAAAGCACCGTGCCGCGCAGCACGCACAACAACTGGAAGCCAAGCTGGCCGCAAGTGCCGAGTTTGAAGGCATGGTGGGAAACAGTTCCCCCATGTGGGAACTGTTTTCAAAAATTCGTCGCGTTGCCCCGCACTTTCGCAGCATTCTCGTAACAGGAGAAACGGGGACGGGCAAAGAGTTGATCGCCCGGGCGCTCCATCAGATGAGCCCGGCGCGACGCGGCCACTTTGTTGCGCTCAATTGCTCGGCCGTGGTGGAGAGTCTGTTTGAGAGCGAATTGTTTGGCCATGTGCGGGGAGCCTTTACGGGGGCGGCCAGCGACAAGATGGGTTTGTTTGAGCATGCCCATGAGGGGGTCTTGTTTCTCGATGAGATCGGTGACATGCCGCTGTCAACCCAGGCCAAATTGCTGCGGGCCTTGCAGAACCAGGAAGTACAGCGCCTGGGGAGTTTACAGTCCCGCAAGGTGAATGTCAGGGTCATTGCGGCGACCCATCAAAACCTGCGCGAGAAGATCGCACAGGGCACCTTTCGCGAAGACCTCTTTTACCGGCTCGGAATGGTAGAGCTGGAATCGCCACCGTTGCGAGACCGTGAAGGCGACCTACGATTGCTGATCCGGCACTTCGTGGAAAAGTACGCCCGCTTATACGACAAAAAGATCAGCGGCATCACCAACCGGGCGCAGATCGTATTGTCCCGACACCGTTGGCCGGGCAATGTGCGAGAGCTGGAAAACGTGATCGGCCATTCAGCCATGATGGCTCCAGCCAGCGTGATTGATGTACCCGATCTACCCGCCTATCTGCTTCAGGCAGGTACCAGCACGAAGCTGGCACCTGCGCCAGAGCTACAGGGCCTCGAGGCGCAAGAGAAAGCTCTGCTCGAAACCGCCTTGTCCAAGTGCGGCGAAAACCAGAGTGAAGCCGCACGAATGCTTCGGATCAGCCGCGACACCTTGCGCTACCGCATCAAGAAGCACGGCATCAAGACGAGCCACTAGGACCATTTCCTCTAATAGAGCGAACGCACCATGTGAGAATCGAAAGATGATTCGATTCCTGGCTTGGATGAGTTTGGTATGTGCCACAACGTTTGCCGCACCACAGTTGGAGTTGGGGCAGATCAACGGCGCAGCGTTTCGGATTGATGTGCCCGAGAACTGGAATGGTGAACTGGTGCTCTACTGTCATGGCTACGCGGCACAGCCCGTAAGCTTCAAAGACAACCCTCCGAATTCTGTCATGAAGGGCTTGCTCGAGCGAGGCTACGCCATGGCGCAAAGCGGCTATTCCACTGGCGGCTGGGCCGTGGCCGAAGGCGTGACCGACACCGAAAACCTGCGGCGCTACTTCAGCAGCAAATACGGCACCGCCAAAAAGACCTGGGTGATGGGCCACTCGATGGGCGGGCTGATTACCGTCATGTTGATGGAACGCTACCCGGCCCTCTACGAAGGCGGCTTACCGCTCTGCGGCGTACTCGAAGGCAGCTATCGCTTCTTTCACACCATGTTCGTCAATCAGGCTCTGTTTGATTACTACTTCCCCAACCTGATGCCTGGGCTGGCGGACGGCAAAGTGAGTGGGGAGGCCAAGGCACTGAGCCAGAAAATTCTGGCAGCGCTCGATGCCGAGCCCGCCAAGGCCGAGGTGTTGCGCAAGATCACCGGTCTGAAAACAAATGCCCTGCTGGCGAATGGTGCAGTAGGCAGTGTGGGTACGCTGGCAGAGCTACGCAAGCGGGCTGGCGGCAATGCCTTCGACAATTCCTACGTCGTCTACAGCGGCACGCTTGACGATAACGCCACCAACGCCGGAATCACCCGCTACGAGGCCGATGCCAAGGCCCTTGCTTATGTACTGGCTAACTATGCCACCACCGGGCGGCTAGCCAGCCCGGCACTGGCCATCCACACCACGGTTGACAATACGGTGCCGCCCGAATCGGCCAATGGCTATGGCCTGAAGGTGGCCGAGGCGGGCAATGCACGGCTCTTCCAGCAACAGTTTGTACAACGCGAAGGCCATTGCCGGATCAGCGACGGTGAAACCATGAATGGCTTTACCGAGTTAGTCCAATGGGTGAACGAAGGAAAGCGGCCCAAGGGCGGCGACCGCACACAGAAGTAAGTTACAGCAAAGCCGGGCTTGGCTGGGCGTAACGATCCAGGCGGGTCGAAAGCGCAAAGAAGGTTGGTGCCCAAAGCCCGATGAAGATCCCAAAGCGCTCGCCATGGGCGAGGTCAGGTTCTTTGCAGGTATACCAGACCAGGATGGAAGCGAGGATCGAGACAAAGCCGCTGAGGAAGCAGACGTTGGCAAGGGTGCTGTAAGTTTTGAGTGACATTTAGTTTGATGAAGTCGCTTTCTTGGCTTCGATTTGAATTTCATTGACGACCTGTGCCACGTTGGCGACTGCCTCAGCTACCTTGCCTGCCTTGTCCCGCATAGACTGGTTCGTCACGGTACCCGAGAGGGTGACAACCTTGTTCTTAACCGCGAACTTGACCGACTTATGGAGCATTTGCTTGGTGAGGGCAGCACTGAGATTGCTTTCAATGCCATTGTCGATATCGGAATTCATCGATTTCGCTTCGGCGGCAGCCACTACGGGAATGACCTCAATCTGGTTCGTCACTACTTGTTCAATGGCCAATGCCTTCGCAATCGACCCAGCGTTGTCTTTTTCAGATTCCAAGGCAACATGACCACCAAGAGTGACGACGCCCTTGGTGCGGTCCTGGGAAACCGTGACGTCCTTCAGGTTAGCTTGCACGAGAGAGGACTTCAGGGTCTCGGCAATATCAGCCGAGAGCTTGGGCGTGGGAGAGCAACTGGAGATCACGGCAATCAGGATGGGTGTGAGTATGTATGTGAGTTTCATCGCTGGATAGAGTGCACGGCAAGGACCAATCGGAAAACAGCACAAGCATTAGGGATTGCGTTGCAGGATAGTGACGGCGGGTGGTCAGCCGACGATCCATGATCGGGAAAGAAGCCACGAGATACAGCAATCATTGCGGTTTCGCAATGGTGATCCAGATGCATACAGTGTGTATGCAAGGAATCATCATGAACGACATCAAAACAGCCGTATTCGGGATTTATCATGCGCAGCTTCAAGCCGAGCGGGCGATCGAAGACTTATTGGGGGCGGGCTTCAGCAACGATGATATTTCGATACTGGCAGAAGACCACAGCAGCAGGCGAGCCTTCGCCCACGAAATGCACACCAAGGCACCAGAAGGGGCCAGCGCCGGGGCGGTGGGTGGGGGATTGATTGGCGGGACAGTGGGGTTGCTCTCGGCACTAGGGACGCTGGCCATACCGGGGGTGGGTCCTCTGCTTGCAGCAGGCCCGGTGCTGGCTGTACTGGCGGGAATGGGAGCCGGTGGAACGGTGGGCGGGTTGATCGGTGGACTGGTAGGAATGGGCATTCCAGAGTACGAGGCCAAACGATACGAGGGCAGAATTCAGGCAGGCGGCGTACTGCTTTCCGTCCATTGTGGAAGCGTCACTGAGGTTACCAAGGCGACAGATCTGTTGGGGCAGACTGGCGCACAAGACATTTCGTCTGCTGGCGAAGCCAGCGCGAAGTACCCGGCTGACAGGCCGGCCGCATTGCACTCGTAGTTCCCTTAGGGGCGGTGGGCCAAGGCTGCCACTGCCCCATTTTTTAAAGGAATGTTGGTGCGATCCAGAAAGAGAGACGATCCATGTTGTTACTACTTATCATTTTGATTCTGCTGTTTGGAGGCGGGGCTGGATACTACGGCCACGGCCGTTACGGAATAGGAGGCGGAGCGGGCATCGGGCTGGGTACGGTGTTGATGATCCTGCTGTTGGCCTATCTGCTTGGGGTGATCCGCTAGCGTTTACCATTACAGGTGGTGCTGAAACGCTATCTTCACTGGGCCGCTCCGCTCGCCTGGCTATGGATTGCTGGGGCGACGGGGTGGCAGCTACTCGGACCTGAGCCTTTGGGTATCGCCAACAACGGCGATTACTCGAAGGTATCGGGTTATTACAAACTGGCTCCTGCCGTGGGCTGGGGTGTGGGCGAGAGCGAGTTCTACCTGACCGAGTACCGGTTTGAAGACCGGAACTTTTACGCCAGCGGACTGAGTTCGAGCGAGCATCTCTTTGCCTGGCCCGCCGTGAAGTTGAGCCGCTTGTGGTTTGGCAAAACGAAGTTTGATTTGCGCATGGTGGGTGCCGTGAAACTGCTCTGGTTATGGGGGGTAGCGGCGGCCCTGGTATGGGGCTTGGCGCGGGGAAGATACTGGGTCGCGCTGGGACTGACAACGCTCTGGCTGAGCGATGCCAGCACCATTTGTTATCTGCCGGGCTTTTATATGGATTCGGCGGCACTGCTGTTTGCCATCGGCCTGGGGGCGGCCTTGCTGTGGTGGGGCCTGGGAGTAAGATGGGCCGCAGTCCCTGCGGTGGGGTGCGCAGCGGGATTGGTGATGAGCAAGAGCCAGCATGCGCCACTCGCGTTTCTCTTCGCACTGGCCGCGCTCGGGTTGGCCTGGCGACTGCGCCGTCGCTGGGCACTCGGAGTGGCCCTGTTATTTGGACTACTGGGTTATGGAATGCTGCGAGAAACGACCAGCCAATATGCAGCAGTACCCGTCTTTACGCTGACCTTCAGCCGGATTGCGGCAACCGGAGACTTACTGGGGCTCGATGCGTCTTACCAGCGCTATGTGGGCCTGCACGCGTATAGCCCTGGCTCACCGATTGAGGACCGCCAGTGGTGTGAGGAATTCCTGAAGCGGGTCTCACTTGGCCGGATTGCGGGATGGTATCTGGCACACCCCAAAGAAACGCTGTCCTATCTGTGGGCCGATTGGCGACGCTACGCCGGCATACAGCCGGATGCCGGGCTGGGTTGGCGCAGGCAGGAAGACGGCTTTGCGGCACGCAGCCAGGCCGGAGGGCTCAAGCTGCTGCAAAGCCTGCGCGCGGCAACGGCCCCCTGGGCGAGCCTGCTCGCCTTACTGGCGCCCGTGCTGGCCTGGGGCCGCCGTGGCTTCTGGCCCTCACTCTTGTGCCTCTGCCTGGCCGGGATGGAACTGGGTGTGGCCAGCCTCGGCGACATGCTTGAAACCGCACGGCATCTCTATCTATTTCAGGTCTTGGTAGACGGGTTGGCAATCACATCACTCGGTATGATTTTTCGCTTGCGCCCATAGCGAAGAAAAGGCGAATATGCTACAACCACAGTATGCCGTTTGTAGCCCTGCGAAACCATAGTTTTTATTCGTTGCTCGACAGTACGCTTTCGCCCGAGGCACTGGTACACAAGGCCGTTGCGGCGGGTATGCCCGCTGTGGCATTGACCGATACTGACACGCTGGGCGGGGCGGTATTGTTCTACAAGGCGGCACGGGCGGCGGGAATCCATCCGGTGATTGGCAGCGAGGTAACGCTGGCCAACCGCACACGGCTCACGCTGCTCGTAGAGAATGCCGAGGGGTACCGCAATCTCTGCCGGCTGCTCAGTGTAAGGGCCAAAAAGCATACCCGCTTTCAGGACGAGGAGGGCTTGGGCAAAGAAGATCTGGCCCGCTACGCACGTGGGCTGATCTGCCTGGCCGGTGTCGATGCCGACCCCCATTGCGACCTCTACCGTGAAATCTACGGGCGCAATCTCGCCTTTGCCCTAAGCTTCTCGAACGAAGAAGAACGTCGCCAGTCGCGGGTGCTGCTCAACGGGGCGCGCCGCCTGCGTGTGCCGACCGTCGTGGCCAACGATGTCCACTATGCGCTGCGCGACCCCGAAGAAGCCCTGCGCTGGGAAGTGCTCGCCAGCATGCGAACGCTCACCATGATGGGCCAGGAACACGCGGGCAAGAAGCAGCCGGGAGACTATCACTTCCCTTCCCTGGCCGAGGTGCAAGCCGAGATGGGCGAGCTCAGGCAAGCGATTGAAAACACCTGGACCGTGGCCGAGCGCTGCCGCTTCGATTTTGAGCTGGGGGATATCTGCTTCCCCAGGTATGAGAGCGAGCGACCGGCGATGGAAGAACTGCGGGCGATGGCTGAAGAAGGCATGCGGGCGCGCTATGGGGATGCCGTACCGGTGGGAGGCTGGGAGCGGTTGGAGCGCGAGTTGGGCGTCATTGGCGACGTCGGCTATGCCGAGTATTTTCTGATCTTCGCCGATATTGTGCGCTGGGCCAATGCCAGAGGGATTGCCACGCTCGCACGTGGCAGTGCGGCCGGCAGCCTGGTCTGTTACACGCTGGGCATTGGCAACATCTGCCCGTTTCGCTTCAACCTCTGCTTTGAACGCTTTCTGAACCGGGAGCGGATGCAGTTTCAGAAGCTGGCAGATATTGACCTGGACCTGCCCTGGGACAAGCGCGAAGAAGTAGTGCGTTATGTTTTTGAAAAATACGGGGAAGAGTACGTGGCGATGATCGGGGCCTACAATACGTTTCAGGGCCGGGCCGCGATTGGCGATATCGCCAAGGTGTACGGCATTGCCGAACGTGAGGTGCGGCGCTTCACCGAGCACATTCCTTACTTCTCTGGTGACGCCGTGATGGCCGTTCAGACCAACCCCGAGTGCGCCCATCTGCCCGTCAACGAAGAACCGTACAAGACGATCCTGGCCATGGCGGGGCGCTTCGACGGCATCCCGCGGCACCGCACGATGCACCCCTGCGGGCTGGTGATTGGGGCCGACCCGATCGCCGACCGCATGCCATTGTTTCGCAGCGCCAAGAACATTCTCACGACACACTACGCCATGGATGATGTGGAAGAACTGGGGCTGCTCAAGATGGATCTGCTCGGCCAGGCAGGCCTGAGTGTCTTGCGCGAGGCCCGTGAGAACATCCGCGTCAACACCGGCCATGAAGCCGAACCCGTGGATGAGCAGGATGCCACGACGTGGGAGAAAATTGCGCAGGGCGAATCGCGCGGGGTCTTCCATATTGAGAGCCCCAACATGGTGAACCTGTTGGTGCTCACCAATTGCCGCGACATCAACTGCCTGACGGCGATTGAATCGGTGATCCGTCCGGGAGCAGCCAATGAAGGGCGCAAGGGGATGTTTGCGCGCCGCCATCAGGGCCTGGAACCCATCACCTATGTGCATCCCACCCTGGAGCCGCTGCTCGAAGAAACCTACGGCCTGCTGGTGTACGAAGAGCACATTCTGCTGGTAGCCAATGGCTTTGCGGGCATGAACTGGGGACGGGCCGATACGCTGCGGCGCCTACTGGTCAAGAACCGGGACCACGGGCGCATTGAGGCTATGGGGGATGAGTTTCGCGACTGCGCCCGCCAGCGTGGCCATAGCGAAGGAGAGATCGAGGCCGTATGGGCGATGCTGCGCGAATTCGCCGGCTATATGTTTAACAAGGCGCATTCGGCAGCCTATGCGGTCGAAGCCTATGAGGGGGCTTTTCTGAAGATGCGCTACCCGGTGGAGTTTCTGGCAGCGGTGCTCAGTTGCCGCCGGGGCTTCTATGCGCAGATTGTTTATGTGCTGGAGGCGCTACGCAATGGAGCTCGTTTTAGCGGGCCAGATCTTATGGCCAGCGACCCGGAGAAGTTTACGGTCAGTGGCCACACCATCCGCTTGCCGCTCAATCAAGTGAAGGGCCTGAGTGAAGCCTTTGTGGCGCGGGTGGCAGAGATGCGGCCCTATCGCGATGCCGGAGATTTCTACCGCCGGGCACAACCCTCACAAAGCGAGTGGCTGAGCCTGCTGAAAGTAGGCGCACTCGATGGGCTGGGCGAAAGCCGGGGGCGCCTGTTCTGGCGGCTCTCACGAATGAGCTTGCGCGGCGGACAACCGAATGACCCGCTCTTTGTGAGTGAAGAACCCGACTTCGGCGGCAGTGGAGTCAACGTACGCTGGGAGGCTGAACTGCTGGGCTTTCCGGTCACCGTGCATCCGCTCGATTACTATGCGCCCGGCCTCGATTGGGATCGCTACGTGACCGCACAAGAGCTACGCGAGAAGCCGGCAAAGTACTTCAACAAGACCGTGACGGTAGCAGGCATGATTGTCGCCGACCGGATTCATCCCACCAGCAAAGGCCCGATGAAATTTCTGACCCTGGCCGATCGCACTGGCTTCAGCGAAGTGAGCCTCTTCGCCAAGGCCTACCAGGAGTATGGGCACATCACCACCCGCCCGATTGTCGTGATCGAAGGCATTGCCGAAGCCTTCGACAACAACCGCGGAGTACAACTGAATGGACGCCGCGTTGGGGTAGCTGCACCACGGGCCGCTACAGCACTACGCAGAAGCCACCAGCTTCAGTAGCACCGGGCCATAGCGAGCCACCAGACGCGGGCCCAGCCCCGAGACCTCGAGCAGTTCCTCTGAGTTGGAAGGCCGGTCTGCCGCCAGCTCATGCAGCACCTTGTCGGCCAGAATGCGGAAGGCCGGTACGCCTTCTTTCTTCGCCTGTTCGAGCCGCCACTTCTTGAGCGCTTCAAAGAGCGGATCATTGGCCGCCGCCTGCGGCTTGGCCTTGCGGGCGGGCGCTTTCGCCTTAGTCTTGGTTGTCTTTCTCCCCGGTGTCTCGCGGATCTTCAACTCAAAGGCTTCGGGGGCCTGGAGAAAGAGTGCCCGCCGAAACGGAATGTCGCGACCGTCCTTGGTGAAGATTTCATCCTTGAGTTCAATCAACGCAGCCCGGGCCATGGCAGCCAACAATTGCTCAAAGGCATCGCGTGCCTCCCCAGAGCCCATCATGCCGGGGCAGTGCTCGGCAAACAACTTACCGGTAGAACGCCCATCCTGTTTTTGCAGGCTCTCCAGCACGGCCTCGGCCAGACGTAGCTCCTGTGCGTTGGCGGGGCGAAACTGTTGCGCTTCGCAGTCTTCCGGCGCACAGAAGTCACAGATGCCGCACGGCTTCAGCGATCCGTACTTGTCGCCAAAGTGCGCCACCAGGGCGCACATACGGCATTCGCTGCCATCGGCAAAGCGCAGCATCGCATTCAGCCGCTCCAGCTTGTGCGCGATCTGTGTGTTGTAGGGAGCGCGCCAGTCGCCGTGGCCAAGCGTGACGTTCTCGGCAAAATCAACCAGTGCGCCACCGTGAATCCAAAGCTTTTCCAGTGCCTTGTCAAAGGCTTCGGCATCCATGCGGGTGCGCCGTTGCAAGTCCTCTTTCGGCTGCGGCTCGGCCGTCAGCAAGGTAAAGATTGATTCCAGCTTTTTGATATCAGGATAGTCGCGCTCATGAAAATAATCATGCGTGTGGCGGTCGGCATAGGAGTGCATCAGGACAGCCCGCGAAGCTGCCCCGTCACGGCCGGCACGGCCAATCTCCTGGTAGTAACCCTCAATGCTGCTCGGCAGTGCCGTGTGGATGACCGTGCGTACATTCGGCTTATCAATCCCCATCCCAAAGGCAATGGTGGCCACGATCACTTCGAGCTTGCCACTCAAGAACCCCTCCTGCACCCGTGCCCGTTGCTCGGCCGCCATACCGGCATGATAGGCAGCAGCCGACAGAGAGGACTTCAAAACAGCGGCCAATTCCTCAGCCTGCTTGCGGGTCGGAGCATAGACAATAGCCGGACGGCGATCGGGGTCTTGCAGGAGTTGACGCGCCAGATTGGCACGCTCACCCGGGGCGGCTTCCATCACCTCGATGGCAATGTTGTCACGGCGAAAACCCTGGATGAACTTCCCACCTTCACCCAGCCCAAGCTGATCGGCAATGTCGTTTTGCACGACGGGCGTTGCCGTCGCAGTGAGTGCAATCACAGGTGCCGGCCGCAAGGCAGGCAGGTGCTGCCCGAGGGTGCGATAGTCGGGCCGAAAATCATGCCCCCACTGAGAGATGCAATGCGCTTCATCCACGGCAACAAGGTTCGGCTTGCGCTTGGCAAGCATCTCAGGGAAACCCGGTACACGCAAGCGCTCGGGCGCGATAAAGAGAAACTGCAAGCGGCCCGCCAGATAGTCAATACAAGCCTGCCGTGACGTGGCGCGGTCGCGGCCAGAATGAATCCGCTCCACCGCAAAGCCCAGCTTCTGCAACTTGGCTACCTGATCTTCCATGAGGGCAATCAACGGGCTGATGACGAGCGTGGTGCCGCCACGCGCCAAGCCAGGCAACTGGTAGCAGAGTGACTTCCCTGCCCCCGTCGGCATCACCAGCAACGCATCTTTGCCTTCAACAAGACTGCGACAAACCTCTTCCTGCCCGGGACGAAACTCGCTGAAGCCGAAGGATTGGTGCAGGATGTCGGGCACCTCGGTGGGCACAACGGCAGGCTCAGTTAGCACAGGTGCCTTGGGTGCTGCGGCAGTCGGCCGGTCGCCTACACCTACCTTGCCAACAACTTCACGGACATACTCTTCAATGCCCGCCATGAACTTGCCGAGTTCGGCCTGGCCGCGCTCCATCCGCTTCAGTTGTGCTTCCCATTGCCCAGTCATCGCCGGGCTCTTGACTTCCGGATGGACGACCTCAATCAGGTGAATGCCCTTATCAGTCGCAGCCAACGCCTTGGCCTGACGTTCAATGTATTCACGCTCCAGCAAAACTTCGATGATCGATGCCCGTGTGGCGGGCGTACCCAGGCCATTCTCTTTCATCGCATCGGAGAGTTCTTTCTCGTCAAGCGTCTTGCCTGCGGTTTGCATTGCCGTCAGCAGGGTGGCGTCGGTGAAGCGCTTGGGCGGGCGCGTCTTCTTGAGCACAGACTCTACCTTCACGACATCCTGCAATTGATCGAGAGCCAATTCAGGCGGCAGCGTCTGCTCGCCAGCTTCTTTGTCTTTGCCCTTCTTATCGGTGACGATATCGAGCACCTTCCAGCCCATCTGGCGTACCAGTGTGCCGGTGGCATGATAGCGATCCACCAGGCTGTCGTTGGTGATTTCTGTAATCACGGTGGTGACGTCGGTCAAATAATCGTCGTGCCAGGCGGCCAGTAGACGGCGGGCAACCAGGTCATAAATCTGACGCTCGTCCTGCGTCAGATTCACCCGCGCGGGTGAAGTGGCCGTGGGGATGATCGCATGGTGGTCTGAGATTTTGGTGTCATCGACATAGCGCGTTCCCAGTGGCCGCTCGCCACTCCCGGCCGCCACCAGGTCTTTGTACTGCGGTGCCACCGCCCGCACGACAGCCCCAAGCCCGGCCGCCACGGTACGCGACAGATGCCGCGAATCAGTTCTCGGATAAGAAATCAGCTTGTGCGTCTCATACAGCTTTTGTGCCAGATCCAGAGTCTTCTGCGCACTGTATCCATAGAGGCGGTTGGCGTGGCGCTGCAACTCAGTAAGATCGTAGAACTGCGGCGGCACCATCTTCTTGGCTTCTGCCTCGAGCGAGGCGATGCGGGCCAGACCCGTCTTGGCGCGGGCGACAATCTCTTTGGCCTCAGCAGGCTCACCCGGCAGCCGCATCGCCTGTTGCAGGGTCTCCCCGGGCTTGGGCGCACGAAACCAGGTACCCACGTAAGTGGGCTTGCCAGCCACTCCTTGTGGAGTGAATGTGGCGTGCACTTCACGATACTCTTCGGGCACGAAGGCGCGGATGGCCAGCTCCCGCTCTACCAGCATGGCCAGTGTCGGGGTTTGCACCCGGCCTACGGACAGGGTTTCATCGTAGGCAATCGAGTAGGCACGGGATAGATTCATGCCCACAAGCCAATCCGCACGAGATCGCCCCCGCGCCGCATTGGCTAATCCGTCGTACTCCCGGGCATCTTTGAGGGCCGCAAAGCCAGCTGTGATGGCATCGGCCGTCAGTGAAGAAATCCACAAACGCTGCACGGGCTTGGCGCTTTGCGCCGCGTCGTAGATGTAGCGGAAGATGAGCTCCCCTTCGCGCCCGGCGTCCGTGGCGCATATGATGCGATCCACTTTCGGCGAATTCAGGATCTTGCGGATTGTCTCAAACTGCCCTTTCGTCTTCTCATAAACAACAAGCGGCCAATCTTCCGGCAACATCGGTAAGAGATTGCGGCGCCAAAGCTTCCATTCCGGACGTATCTCATGGGGCTGTGCCAGCGAGACAAGATGGCCAATGGCCCAACTGACAATGTGCCCTCCACCATGCAGAAAACCATCGCCCTTTTGGGTGGCACCGAGCACTTTGGCGATATCGCGGGCAACGGAGGGTTTTTCGGCAATGACAGCAGTGATAGACAAAGGGCTTTTCTATTTTAGCGACCCTGGGGTCTTGCAACATGAAAAAAGGCGGTGCCAACCCGAGGGTGGCACCGCCATGACAAGGAGAGGAATTGGGGTGGATTTAGCGACGGCGCATGTAGGCCAGGGCGATGCAAGCAGCACCGACCATGGCATAGGTAGCCGGTTCTGGAGTCGGAGTGGGATCGTTGCCTGGAATCAGCGGCTGATTGAAGATCGAATGGTTGTCGGTCTCAAAACCGGTTCCCTTGCTGTCGTTGTGAAAGACAACCTGATCGAAGCGGGTGTTGCCTGTAGTCGTGAAGTTCAGGTAGGCATACTTTTCGCTTTTGTTCTGACCCGTGTTTGGATTGCCGTTGTAGTCACTCGACAGGGTTGCCAGAATGTCGCCAACACGGAAAGCCTGCACCAGATTGCCGTTATTGAAGAAGCGTACTTCGTTTTGCGCATCACCGGCACCCCAGTAAAAGCCAAAGTAGGTCAGGTCTTCGAAGAAGTTGATGGAATACGTAAGCGTGCCGCTTTGTGCACCCACTGAGATGTACTGAGTTTGATTGGAGCCACCGAAAGCGTTGGCAGTAACGATCGTTGCGCCGCTGGTGTAGTTGCCAATGACGGAGCTGTAATTGCCCAGTGCGCCAACGGGCAGGAGGTTGAAATTTTCCGTCGTGGCACCCACAACAGAAGTGCTCTGAACCCCGGCAGCTTCAGCCGTGAAGAGGATTGCGGCTTGGGAAGAGGTGAGGGCGAAGAGGCTGGAGATCAGAATTTGTTTGAAGTTCATGAGTTCATCTTCGAGGCTGGACAGTTCTGGAACCAGAATCGAAAATACTCAAACGAATGGAAAAAGTTGGTGATATCACCAAAGGACCTTTGGAGTATAAAAATTAGCACTTAAGATGGGTGAGAAGGAATCGACCTCGCACCCATGGCAGCAGTCTCCAGACGACAATTCATCGCGGCCGCTAGCGCCGCCTCGATGGCAGCACAAACTCCCCAGCGGCCCAACTTTCTCTTCATCATGGCCGACGATCTTGGTTATGCCGATCTTTCCTGCTATGGCAGGCGCGATTTCTCTACCCCGAATTTGGATCGTTTGGCCTCGCAAGGCGTTCGCTTCACCCAGGCCTACGCGAACTCCTGCGTCTGCTCGCCGACGCGCACGGCGTTGATCACCGGTCGTTATCAATATCGTTTGCCGGTTGGGACAGAGGAGCCTCTCGCACAGTCACGCATTGCGGCCAACATTGGGCTGCCACCAAGTCATCCAACGCTCCCATCCCTGCTACGCGACGCTGGCTATCAGACGAGCTTGATCGGCAAGTGGCATCAGGGATGGTTGCCCAACTACAGCCCTCTCAAGAGTGGTTACGACCGCTTTTACGGCTTCCGCGGCGGCGGCATCGATTACTTCACCCATAAGAACTTTGGTGCCGACAGGGGGGAAGCAGATCTCTGGGAAGGAGACCAGCGCGTCAAGCAGGATGGCTACCTGACGGACCTGTTGGGCAAGCGTGCCACGGATACCATCGCAAGCTATGGCAAGAGCAAGCAGCCCTTTCTGATGAGCCTTCACTTCAGTGCGCCACACTGGCCGTGGGAAGGCCCTGAGGATCGCGAGCAAGCGCTGCGCCTGAAGGACCTGCTGCACTGGGAAGGCGGTTCCCCGCAAGTCTATGCACGGATGGTGCAGCGGATGGACCAGCAGATTGGCACAGTCCTCAACCAGCTCGAGCGTAGTGGCCTCGCCCGCAACACCGTGGTTGTCTTTACGAGCGATAACGGCGGCGAAAGATTCTCTGATACCTGGCCCTTCAGCGGCAGGAAAACCGAACTGCTCGAAGGCGGCCTGCGCGTGCCGGCCATCGTCCGCTGGCCGGGCCGCATTGCCGCAGGACGCACCACCGATCAGGCAGCAATGTCCATGGACTGGATGCCCACATTTCTCAAGCTGGCCGGGGCGAGCGCCAGTCCAGACTTCCCTCTGGACGGCATGGATCTCAGCGGATGCTTGCTGGGGCAACAACCGGCACAACCACGTAAGCTCTTCTGGCGATATCGCCACAATGCCCAGCGCGCCCTGCGCGACGGCAACATGAAGTGGCTGGAGATCGCGGGCAATCAGTTCCTCTTCGATCTATCGAAAGACCCCATGGAGCGCGCCAATCTCAGCACCGTTCAGCCCACCGTGCTCAGCAGGATGGCGGCAGAATTCGCAAACTGGAATGCCAACATGCTGCCTGAAAACCCGGAAGCTTACACACACTGGTTCACGCCTAAGGAGCTCGCCGATCGGCCTGGCAACCCTCGCTAATGCGTCAGTTGCTTCCAGTCTTCTTCGTAGTAGCGAACCAGCGCCTGATCGTTCAAGCGGTTCACTTCAGCCGGCATCGCCTGCATGTCGCCAGGAAAATCGAAGAGCGTCGATAGATTTGTCAGCGTGAGAAAGCGCAAGCCCTGCGGCAAGGCGGTCGGGGCTTGCCAGGCTTGCTTGCCCGCAATGATGAAGCCCCACTCTCCAAAGCTCGGCACATAGACGTGATAGGGTTTCGTCTGATATTTGGCAGCTTTCAAAGTTTCTACAATGCACCAATAGGATTGGCGGGCAAAGAGCGGGCTGGTGCTCTGCACGACAATCTGTCCAGACTCGGACAGGTGATGCCCCAGCAGGCGGTAAAAGGCCGTCGTGTACAGCTTGCCGAGAGAGAAGTTCGTCGGGTCAGGAAAGTCAATGATCACCGCATCGAACATCTCTTTGGATTGTTCGAGCCAGACAAAAGCATCCGCGTTGATCACTTTCATCCGCCGGTCCGTCAGCGAGCCGCCATTCAACTGTTTGAGATAACTATGCGTCGCAAACAGTTGGGTCATCTCCGGGTCAAGGTCAACCAGGGTGAGTGTTTGAACGTTCGGGTACTTCAGCACTTCGCGGGCAGCAAGGCCATCGCCGCCACCAAGAATCAGGACGTTTCTTGCTGTCGGCAGAGATGCCATCACAGGATGCACCAGACCCTCGTGGTAGCGATATTCGTCACGCGAAGAGAATTGCAGGTGGGAACTCAGAAAGAGCCTGACGTCATCCTTCCATCTCGTCAGCACAATCCGTTGGTACTTGGTTTGGCGGCTCAGAATGATGTCGTCAGAATAAAGGTTGTCGTCCGCTGCAGCCATGATGTAATCCGCTGAGAAGAGTCCTCCCGTCAAAGCCGCCAAGACCAGCAGCGAAGCCAAACGAAGACGGTTATAGCGGGGCAATTGATCTTTAAAAAGCCAGGTGGACCAAAGGGCAACTGCCGCGTTTACCATGCCAAATAAAATTGCGCCACGCACCAGCCCCAGCTTCGGCACCAGCAACAGCGGGAATGCCAGCGAGGCCCCCAGTGCACCCAGATAATCGAAAGTCAGTACATGCGCTACCAGATCCCGAAACTGGAAGCGATCTTTGAGAATCCGCATTAAGAGCGGAATTTCCAAGCCCACCAGGATTCCCACCAGGACAACCAGCAGATACAGGATGAAGCGAAAAGCCTGCGTATAGGCGAAAGCAAGAAACAGGATCGAGCTCGAGAAACCGCCAATCAATCCGACCATCAACTCGATCGTGATAAATCGACTGACCAGGCCTTTGCCAATGTAGCGGCTCAGCCAACTGCCAATTCCCATCGCAAACAGATAGCTGCCGATGACGGTCGAGAACTGGAGAATGCTGTCGCCAAGAAGGTAGCTGGCAAGAGTGCCCGCAATGAGCTCATAGATGAGTCCGCAGGCCGCAATCAGCAGTACAGAAAGAAATAAGGCAACAGCCATCACTTAGTGCACTGCAGCAGCGATGATGACGCACATGCCAAGGCTCATGAATCCGACCATGATCGCCAGTGCCATGTTCTTGCCCTCAATGATTTCCTTCCAGAGATCGTAGGGCGTGAGCTTATCCCAGATCGCAAAGCTGAGCGCGAAAATCACGATGCCGAGCATCGCGTAGATGAAAGCGTTAAAGAACGCTTGGGGCTGAAAGCCATTCATGATGTTATTTGCCTCCGGTGTAGCGGTGGTAGTTGGAATAGATCGAGCGATAAGAACCGGGGTTGTCGCGAACGCTGCGGGGAACGTTGCGAACTTCATCTCCGCGGTTGAACATGAACCCCTGATACCCCAGGTAACCAGAGAACAGGGTGAGCAGAAGGCCATAGCCTCCGTAAAATTTAGTCATCTTCTTCGTCCTCCGAATCAGATTCGTGTGCCGCGCTGCCCGTAGGGTCAGACTCAGCCCAACGCGTCCCTTCAAAAGTAGCGCGACGCAGAGCCGAGAAAATGGGCGGCAGCAGCAGGAAAGGCCATGCTACGAAATAAGGCCAAATAACAGCCACATCGCGACGCACTTCAATCTCATAGTTCACACGCTTGGCTCCAAAAACAGAGGACGATCCTGTCTTCTCCATCTCCGGTTCCACGCGCAGATAATATCGCCCCCCAGGCACTCCGCCGAGGCCTATCGTGTCGGCGCGGTCGCCTTCAGTCCAGTCGCCATCCGAATCACTTCCAGAGTAGTAGCTCAATTCCTTGCCGAAGTCATAAGCAGTCCCGGTGTCTTCATTGATGAGTGCCATGCTCAAGAACATCCAGTCGTTTTGAAGGTCGGTCTTGATGTTCACTTCCACATTCTTCTCGCCACCCTTCAACTCAAACGAGGGTGTCACGAAGCTGGGTTCTCCCGAGCCAGGAATAAAGTAATATCTCTCTTTGAAGGCTGTTGTGCCGCTGGACATGACCGAGGTGACGAGCATGAAGAGCAGCAAAAGTCCGCTGAACGCCGCCGCCAGAAGCCACAGCCGCGTCGAAGGCGGGTAAGGATTGGGCTGGTTCGAATAAACTCCCACAGGTGCAGGAGGTGAACCTTTCAGTTGGAAGGCATCCCAAACCTGCTTCCCAGAAATGTACTGTGCTTTACTCCAGGTGGTTTCATTGGCATCCGTCTCGGAAGCTAGCGAGTAGGGGGGATTGATGTAATCTTGTGCGGTGACTGTATCGTTGAGTTTGACGCGCCAGGGAAACTCGCCCAAAACAAATTTGGTGCTGGGTGTTGCCGTCTGAAACAGCCGGTACTTGCTGTTCTCGTAGCGCACTCCGGGTTGGCCCACCACAGTATCCGTTGCCGGCAAGGCAGTGACTGGCAAAACATCGTTCCAGTGGCCGGCGTACTCCGTCAAATAGCGGAAGCCACGAAACGGGTTATAGAGCACATACTCATCCCAGAAGTACTCTGTGCCGTCGGCCATAATGGTCCGGCGTTGGAAGCCGGTCACTTCATAGGGTTGGCCGTCAAACTTACCTCGACTGCCCAAAGGAATCTTCGGTTCAAAGCGCTCCGTCTTTTTCGCAAAGCGCTGCAGAATTTTGACGCGCTCATCGGAGACATCGAGCAAAGAAAGACAATTGGGGCAGGCTGCGCTCAGGCTGCTTCCCATACCGCGCAACTGCACGGCACCGCCGCAGTTGGGGCACTCCAGAGCTCGTACTTTAGGTTGGGGTCGTTGGGCTGCCATGGTTTACCAACCCTCAAACTGGCGAAGGTTTTTGAGCTTGAGATCATCAAAGAGTACCGCCCGTCCGGCAAAGAGTAATGGCTGCTCTTCGGTAAAGTCAATCGTGAGAAACCGCGCATCCTGAGACCGCAAGTCTACAAAGCGGCACACTGTCTTATCCCAAAATTGAAAGGGTAACTCACCCTCTACGGCACGATAATTGGCCTGCGTGACGGTAGTGACGGTATAAAAGACACCGTTCACATCCACCATGGTGCCGGGGTTAAACTGCACCCCGTACAGGCTCTGCGCCCAGGGGATCGACTTCGTCACCGCGTATTGCAGTTGGGCGTCCGACAACCATCCAGACTCGCCGTTGTTGTAAACGATATGCCACTCGTTCCAGCCACCGTTTTCGTACTCGTAACAGATTCGCCCCAGCACCACAAAAGGCTTGTTCTCAAAGATGCCCTCAGTGCCGATCATGATGGGGCTGGGGTCTACAGGATAATCGGAGACCTCTCCGACTTTCTCGAGGTTGACGTCATTGCGAACCAGGATGCTGCTGCAAAACTCGCAAGTAGTCTGCACCGATTGCGAATAGCGAAACACAACGGGCGCGCCGCACTGCGGGCAATTGGATGCTACCTGGCTCATGTGCTGTAGGGTCTTTCGAGTTTCCTCACCATGACAGAATCGGCTCCCAGAATTTGCTCAAGGGCTGTCTTGAAATCATACTCCGGCCGGGGCCGACAGCAAAAGACATTGAGGCAAATCGATGAAAATTCCGGAAACGTATGGCAGGTAAGGTGACTTTCGCTCAACAGCAACAAGCCTGTGATCCCGCCTAGGGTACTGGGCGAAGGAGGAAACTGATGCCAAACTGCAGGTTGGACGGGATGAAGATCCATCCCGCCCACCAGCAGTTCAAATAGGGCTTGCAGAGAGTCAAGATGAGAGAGGCTGGCTGGGTTGCAGCCATGGGCCTCAATCACCCATTCGCAACCAGTCATCTTATGCTTCTGGCTGCTTGGCACCACATTCGGTGCAGAACTTTGCCGACTTGAGAATTTTGGCACCGCAGTTGTGACAGAACTTGGTGTCGCCAGCAAGCACCGCACCAATTCCAGCCGCAGCGGCCGCAACGGGTGCGACAGGTGGGGGAGCTTGTGGCGGCGGTTGCTGCGGCTGCATGGCCTGCTGGAAAGCACCAGCCATTTGACTGGCCATGCCCATTCCGGCCGTCAGACTGGCACCGATTCCGGCCAGGCCACCTTCGTTGGCAGCAGCAATCGGAATCGACTGCGCTGTCTTGTATTGGGTGTACTGTGCCATATTGCCGATCATGTTCATGCCGATGCGCTCGTCGAGCAGCTTCTGCAGTTCTTCGGGCAGGCTGAGATTCTCAACAATCAAGGTGTCGAGCGTCAGCCCCAAAGCTGCAAAGTCAGGCTGCAGGGTGGCCAGCATCGCCTTGCCCACTTCAATCTGGTTGGCTGCCATATCCAGGAAGGGAATCCCGGATTGGGCAAATGCGTCAGAAATATGCGCGACGATCGAGTTGCGCAACTGCCCTTCGATTTCCGCAACCCGGTAAAGATCCCGAGTACCGGCAATCTTGGAGTGGAAAGTACGTGGGTCTGAGACGTGCCAGGAATAAATCCCGAAGCCGCGCAGCCGCACCATCCCGAAATCCTTATCGCGAATCGTAACGGGTTGCGTCGTGCCCCAACGCTGGTTGGTCTGGGTTCGGGTCGAGAAGAAGTACACGTCGCTCTTGAAGGGCGACTGGAACATCTTGTCCCAATTCCGCAGATTGGTCAGAATCGGGAGCGTCTGGGTATTGAGGGTATGGAGCCCGGGTGAGAAAACATCCGCTACCTGACCTTCATTCACAAAGGCCGCCATTTGGCTTTCCCGAACGGTGAGTTGTGCACCGTTCTGGATTTCCATGTCCTGCATGGGGTAGCGATAGCTGAGGATGCCATCTTCCGGTTCGACGTAGTTAATTACGTCAATAAACTGCTTTGCAGCAAAATTCTTTAGGTTGTCGAGGATACTCATTGAGCCTCCAGGGCTTCACTGATAATAACGGAAATTCTTAGATTCTGTTCCCAAAATCGGACACTTCGTGCGCGAAAGTCTACTTCGGCTTGGCACCAACATCGGCGACACAACGGAAGCCGATGTCATTGGACTTGAAGTTTGCCGGAATGCTGGCAAACTGCACATTCACATTCGTTTCAAGCGGTCTGGAAAAACTGCCTCCACGAATCTGGACCCACAGATCCTTTGCTGTCGGAGGCGGCTTCATCAAGTTCCCAAAGTTGCGCAGCGCAGGAGGGCTGGGGCTGGTCCGTTCATCAACCCACTCGAACACGTTACCGGCCAGATCCATCACCTTATAAGTGCTGTCAGAATTCGTCCAACTGCCAACGACCTTGGGGCCATTCAGGCCTTTCAATTTCGGGTTATCGGCAACTACTGCCATTTCTGGCAAATGCTCGTAGCCCCAGGGATAGGTTCGTCCCATGCTGCCGCGTGCGGCTTTTTCCCACTCAACGGCATAGGGAATTCGCTTTCCCGCCCAGGCAGCGAACTCGCGAGCGTCCATGAAAGTTACATTGACAACAGGAAGTTTCTGGGAATTCTCATCATCCGGAAACGTTTCAGGCAATGGCCACCCGCGCTCCATCGCAAACTTCTTATAGTCTTCATTGGTTACTTCGTGGGCATCCATGTAGAAGCCTTTTTGCGCTCGCTTCTCGTTGGCTTCTCCAAAGAGGAAATCTCCCTCTTTGACCAGCACCATCTCTCCGGTTGCCGTTTGCATTTTGGGGGGTAACTCGACAATCGCGGCGGCGGGATCCTTCTTGATCGAAGCATCCGAGCCACCACGCGGAATGAGATTCAGTCCAAGCAGGACAACAATCACCAGGAGCACCGAAGCAATGCCGATCCAGGCAATTTTTGGAATCTCGGCCTTGGGTTTGGCGAGTTGGGTGATTGTTTCGGCATTACCCGATTCCATGGGCTTCAGTACAGCCTCAAGCTCACGGATGATGACGCCAAAGTCACTGGGCCGCTTTGCCTGGTCTTTTTCTGCGCAGCGCTTGATCAAATCAATCACACTGGCTGGCACCTGAACGGCAGCCAAGGGGCTCAAGTCGATGGCCTCATTCAAGATCTTGAAGAAGACTTCGTGGACATTCTCCGCTCGAAACGGCTTTAGCCCGGTGAAGAGCTCAAACATCACTATGCCAAAAGCGTAGATGTCGGCCTGTTGCCCAACATCTTTGGACATTACCTGCTCGGGAGCCATGTAGTAGGGAGTTCCCAGCGTGTAGCCGGTTCGCGTAATGGAGAGGTCTTTGGTTTTGGCAATGCCAAAATCCATCAACTTTACGCTTCCTGCTTCGCTCAGGAAGACGTTGTCAGGCTTCAGATCCCGATGCACAATCCCCAGGCCATGAATGTGCTGCATCGCCCTGGCCAGTTGAACCAGAACTCTCAACTTCTCCACAACCTCGCCGAGTTGCCCCTGCTGGATCGAGGCTCGCAAGTCGTTCCCCTGCAAGTACTCCATCACCATGTAGGGGCGGCCTTCGTGTTCACCAAAGTCATAGACACGAACGATGTTTTCATGCGAGATCGCACCAGCAGTTTGCGCCTCACGCAAGAATCGCTTCTTGGTATCTTCATCATGCATGCCGCTGTCGGTCAGGATCTTGACGACGACAATGCGATTGATCAAGGTGTCGCGTGCCTTATAGACATGCGACATGCCCCCGCCCAAAAATTGTTCGAATTTGTACTTACCTAGCTGCTGCTGTTGCATCAGTTGCCGGCGCGGGCCACGTTGCTCGAACATTGCAACCCGGCCAAATATCCTTTCCGGAACAATGGAATGGCCATATCCAGATCGAGAATCATCGACAAGTCTTTGCCTTGATCATCTTTCAAAATCTTTGTTCCCGAACGCTGGTACCAGAGCACTGTATGCGACGTAGCCGAATTCTGGTTCCAACGCTCCGCATCGTTAAACCATTGAAACACACCAAGTGGCCCATCAAAACTGACTGTGCCGCCGCCAACAATCGTGGCTCGAACCCCAGTGCCGCCACCATTCCAGACGAATGGTTTTGCGGCCGACCCGGCGTTCTTGAATTCAGCACTTTGCCCGTCAATGATCAACTTTACTTCGCGCTTCATTTCGGCATTGAGCTTCACGGAGTAGCGGAAATTCGGGGATGGGTTCATGCCATAGGCGGTCGTTGTCACCGCCGCCATGCGATTAAATGCCGCTACGAAAGTCGGCGTTAAGGCCATAGCGGGAGTGGGTACGGCTCGGTATTCCCCGCCCTGATTCACCAGCATGGCTTTCAGTTTGGAGTCGTAGAAGGTCCAGAGCGCTCCGGTTTGCGGAGCAAAGATGCTGTTGAAATCAGCAATCGAGGCCTGAGTTTTCGAGTTCGGATTGAAGGGGTACTTTGAGATCAGATCGCTGAACTGCTTGCAGAAGCCAGCACCCGCGCCGTTTAATTCAGCAGGCCCCAAGCCACGCAAGAAGCTTTCCACATAAGTGATGGGGTCTTCCATCAGCTTGAGCACTTGAGCATCCACTTTATCGAGAGGATCTGGGCGGAACTTCTGCGCCACATTGCGAGCTGTCATTTTGGCGTTAGTGGCCTGTGCCAGGCTCTGTGCGGCAGCCGGGTCTTGAGCAGCCTGGCTGGCGGGCATATTGGCGATCATTTCAATCGAACCCTGCAACTGCAGCAGACCGCCCATATAAGGCTGGTTCTCGCCGCCAATCAACTGCCCGGCGCTCGCCGGGGCAACCAGCAATTGCGTCGGCTGAAACTGTTCGGCAATGCTCTTCTCAGCCACATCCGTATGCTTCGATGCCAGAAAGACAGCAGCCAGCAAAGGACTCTGGTTGCTCGAATGCATCTTCAACTTCTCCGAAGCATCCTTCAGCGTTGCGTACCGCAGCACGGCGACACTCTTCAGATACTCTTTCCACTGGTCTGAGTAGTCTTTGTTGTAGCGGCTGCGAAGGCGCTGCTCGAGCTCAGCCAGATTGACGCTCATCTTGACTTCTTCCCCTAGCACCCAGGCCTCGCCCCCAAAATACTTGGGAAGGTTCTTAAAGGCATCCTGCATCCAGGCAAAGCCTTCTTTCGAGAAGGAGCCCTGCACTTCTTTGTCGACCCTGACGGCCTTGGCCCCATCAGGATAAAGCTTGTTGTAGCTGATGGTCGGGTTGGCACGATTTGCTTCGGCAAGGATGGCGTTGTAGAGCCGTTCTTCTCCCGAAAACTGTTTGAGAAAAACGCGTGTCCGATCTACTGTCAAAGCATCGTTTTCTTTGGAGAACGGGTTCGATTCTTTCAGCTCTTCCGCATAGAAGTCGAACTGCTTGGCAATCAGTGCATTTCGCTGTGGATCTACCTGTTTGGTTCCCTGCCAATACTTCATCAGGACGGGCGTCAAAAACAACTTGGTGCTCTTGTCTGGATTGGAGGTCGTGATCAGGTAAGCCTTGAGCGTGTTGTACGAGGTCATGTAGTCGTCTTGCGGGCCTGGTGCCTGTGGCAAACGCTTCATGAAGTCAAGGACGGCAGTCTGCGACTCGCCGAACATCACATTGCGAAAACTCTCAAAGTACAACTTGCGCGAAGTAGGCAGCAAGGTATCACCGGCATAAAGGCCCCAGCGCATCATGGTTGGCGCACCATCGCGCTGGTATCCACGTAAGCGCTCGAGAACACCGCGCAGGCGATCCAGCTTGGTTAAGCTATCGACGCTAGGCACTTCACCCGGAGCAACTTGCACACCGCGTAAAGCCTTCGAAGCATCGGCAAGTTCGGATTCGAGAGAGCGATTGTTGAAGAAGCTCACGGTGAATAGAGTAGTGGCGATCAACCCGAGTGCGCCTACTGCCCCGAGTAGAAGCCTTCGCGAGGAATTGGTTTTGGTACTGGCGCTAGCGGCTCCAAGCGCGGCACGATCGTTCAGCAATACCTCGCTGAAGAAGCGCTGGATGAACATCCATTGGGGCACCCGTCGTTGTGTGCCCGCAGCGTCTGATACCAAGACGGGACGCACTCCCGAAAAGTAGAAACCTCTGACAAACGGGGAGATGGCCAACTGGCTCGGTCGGCACAAATCAACCAGGAAAGTGGAAGCGGCTTGCTTCAGCTTGCGGAACTCTCGGGGGAACTCATAGACAGGAGGTCTGCCGGGTTGATTGGCATCACGTTCTTGCAGCGGCACCCTGCGTTCTGCCAGACTGCGAAACAGTTCTTCAAAGTGATCCGAGAATCGCCGCCCTGCCTGTTCGGCATACACTCCGGTGGAAGCCATATCGACAATCGGAATCGTAGCCCCAAAGACTTCTGAGACTTCGTCATTGCTCATGTAGGAGACGAAACTGGCGAAATGCGGCATCTGGTCGGCTTTGGTAAAGACGACATAGACGGGTATGCGCGCTCCCAGCATCTTCGACAACTCGATCAAGCGCTGATTGAGCACACGAGCTTTGGCCGTCATTCTTTCGCCCGCGCCTTGCTGGTAAAACTCTTCCATCCCGACAAACATCAAGACGCTGCGAGGTGCCGGAGAAGAATTGGCTTTGAGCGCGGTCATCCCGCCCGGGGCAAACCGCTGCGCGAAGGCATTCCACAACTTGTCATCTTCGAGTAGGGTTGGTGCGGCTTCAACAAATACTGTCTTCTTGGCGAGCCAGACATTGGCCGACCTTGTCTGTACCAGTTGATTGCCTTCCTGGTAAACCAGCCCAGCCAGCAGTTCGGGTTCAAGGCCACTATTGGTAATGAGTGTCGTCTTGGCTGAACTACGAGACCCCATCACAAAGACGACGGGCATACTCGCGAGGCTGCCACCGCCGGCCTGCAGCTTCTTGTCGGCCTCTGCCAGCACAAAATCAAGTTCCGCCCCCTGTTCACCGGCCAGAGCCAGCGCTTTCTTGCGCCGGTCCGACATGACCTTCCAGTAAACGGCGAACCCTGCGATTGCAGTCCCGATCAGCCAGAACAGAATGCGAACAAACCACACATCCTTATCTTTCAGGCCGACCCAGCCGGGAATAAACCAGCCGAGTGCCATCCATGCCACCCACAGTAGACCAACATAAAGACCAAAGAGCATATTGAATTTCTCCTGAACTACCTGCGGGTCATCTCTTGCGCAATCGACCGCAACTCATCTGCGCCAGAACCGAGCATCAACTTGTAAACCACGAAAGCAACCAGGGCCAAGGCGCAAAGGCCCCCGCCAATATAGACCATCCGCTGCAGCCAGGGATCACCCGTTGCGATTACGGCATCATTGTGGGGCAAGAGGCCAGAGGGAGAGAGCGAGGGCATCGCACCGCGCACGCGTCGGCACTTATCCATGCATCCATCCACAATGCGTTTGAGCTCTGCCCGCCCGCCAGCGCTGTAGCGGCCCTGAAAGCCAAGGCTGATACAGAGGGCATAGATTTCGAGCAAGTCAGCATTGGGCAGGCTGTCGGGTTGGCGGATGATGTTCTCGAGATTCTGGAAGAAGATTTCGCCGGCGATATGAACCCCAAACAGCTCTTCCTGTAGTGGTTTGCGACGCCAGTCTGCAAAGGCCGGCTGATTTTGCGTCAGGATCGTTTCATCGAGATAGGCCACGATGGCGAACATGGCGAGCTTGGTTTCTTCTTCGGAAAAGCTCTTGCGTCGTGCGTCTTCGATCGAAGCCTTGAGGGCAGCCTTCATGTTCTCGCGAAGCCCATGGGGATCTTGCGTCATCTGCGGATTAGACCAAACGCGCACGACGGCGGTGAGTGGTTCCTGAAACAGTACAGCCAATGTTTCACGTTCCATCAAGTTCGAGTTTGACATTAAGATTTAAGCCTCCAAAATGACGATCAACTCTACTTCAGGTGCGGGGAATTCGCCGGGCACATAAACGCCAACTTGTTTGATTTTGGCAATCTGCTGCCAGCAGGGGCCAACGCGGGAGATGGCGAAGTATTGCATTTCAGTCTTGGACTGAATCTCTGTCGGAGGAATCGGAAGATGGATCAGTTCCAGCCCAGGGTGGGCACCCTGAACCAAACGTTCAATGAAGTCGCGGGAGCAAACTTTCACCAGTTGTGGCGTTCTGTTGATGATGACACTCTCAGCAGTTTGAGCACGCAGCCCGAGAATCCAGCGAGCTTTGGCGAGGCAGCGATCATCCACGATTGAGCCTGCATAAAGGTAAGGAGCGTAGCTCTGAAGAGGGACCTGCATGGCGCTGGAAGGCAGAATCGTCTCCAGTGCTTCACGAATGTGCGCGTCGAGGGCCGGGAAGCAGCGCTCGGGCTGCAGGTGATCGTAGAGCGGTAGATCGGCAGGATCTTTCTTCAAATTGAAAGTGCAAAGTGCGCCACCAAGCTTGAGCATGTGCCGGTAGAGTTCTTCGGGGTGCCCTTTTTTAACGGTGAAGCAATGCTTGAGGTCAGCCAGTGCCGAGTTGATGCAATGCAGATACCAGAAGCTGGCGACATCGCGCTGGCTCATACCGCCGAGCTTGGCACTGGCTCGCTCGGGCCGGAGCGCTGTACCTTTGCTGGCGAGAATCTCCACCAATCGATTGAGCATTACCATCAGGCGTTTCGAACCCTGAATCGTCACCAGGGGTGGGATGAAATCAGGATCCATCACCAGATTGCCGGCACCATCGCGCATGACGCGGCCAATGGGCAAAGCGACGAGGTCAGGGGTCAGCTCGTTGTCGAGCAGAAGGCGAAAATTCTTACGCCCGAGGGTGACGGATCGCTCTTCGGTGCCTCCGTTTTCATCGATCAATTTCTGTTCGTTGGGGGCGAAACGAGTGGTTTGGTCGGTGCAGTTGGCCCCGCCCGGATTGTAGGGAGGGAGCACCAAGTGTACGGTAGCGTAGCGTGCTACGGGGCTGATCAGTTCCGCAATGGGGCGGCTCTCCGGGAGAGCGTCCGATTCTGGCATGACAAAAGCAAGACCATCGGAGAGAAAGCCACGGGCATGGAGAAGCTCGATGCGGCCGTTTTTCAATGCCTCTTCGCTCCATTCGATTCCGGCAAAGCCGAAGGCAGAATAGTGTAACGATTGCGAGGTGAAATCGATCAGATCTTCGAAATAGCGCTTTTGCGCCTGAAAATGATGAGGCGCGAGGTGCATTCCTTCGGACCAAACGACACGAGAGAGTTGCTTCATCGCCAGTGAGATCTCAGGCTATCATAAAGGCACGAATTCATAGGTACTTACGACGATGTCCTTCGAATCTACATACCAACTTGTCGCCCCCCTCTCCGATTCGCTAGAGGCACTTTCCTACAAAGCAATCATGAAGATGACCGGGGAGGAGGTGTGGATTCACATCATCCGTACCGATGCCAGCGACATCTTTGCACTGGCAAACAAGCAGTTTGCCAGTTCGGGCTTCGGAGAGAAGCAAATCCTGGAGGTAGTGCAGGAAGGTGCCAAGGCGTACGTGGTAACGCGCCCGCTCCCGGCAGGTGCGACTTTGCGGGATTGGCTGATCAGTCTGGGTAAAGCCAATACCCCCGACCCGTTGCTGCAGGCCGGGGCCTTCAAGTTTGAAGGCTTTGCTGCGGCGCCACCACCGCCACCACCGCCAGCGCCCGAAGACGTGGCGACGCTCGTCATGCCAACCTATGCGCCCCCGCCGCCGCCAGCACCAACGCCAGCGCCTGCGGCCGATGAGTTTGCCCAGATGTTTCAGCCACCGCCAACGCCCCCTCCGGCACCGAAGCCGCAAGAACCAGGCGAATTCACGCGGATGTTCCGGGCAGAAACTCCCGCGATGGCACCTCCTCCCAGTTCGACGAACGAGCCTGGGGAGTTTACGAGAATGTTCCAGTCGCCGTTGATGCAGTCGACGCCGGCCCCGGTCAACCCGATTACGAATCCGATTCCACCTCCCCCTGCTCAACAAGCAGGCGAGTTTACACAGATGTTCAAGTCGGTAGAGTCCAACCCGGTTTTGCCGATGCCCAGCGCTCCGCCACCGCCACCTCCGGCCCCAAGCTCTGGACCTGGTGACTTCACACGGCTACTACAGACACCAAACATCCCGGCACCGCCCGCCGTTCCGCCTGCCGCTCCGGCAGCGAACCCTGGAGGCTTTGCTGTGCCGGGTATGAGCAAGCCGTCAATCTCTGGCCCCAGTTTCTCAGCGCCATCGGTCAGTATCTCCGGCACAAGCGGCCCATCCATTCATGAGGGCAGCTTCAGCGCCCCCTCGCTGCCATCACAGTCCCTGGGAGGCGGTAGCTTCTCCATGAACAACCTGCCGGGCTTCGGACCGACGGCAGCGCCGAATGTCGCTCCTCCGGTTGCTGGCCCGCTTTCTGGCGCGGCAGGGCCAATGAACCCGAATGCACTTTCGAGTGGAGATGGAGCTACCGGCTTCTTCAGAGCCCCCGCGGCACCACCGCCACCCCCTGCGGCGGGAATGCCTCAGCCTGGTGGCGCCGGTGATTTCACTCGAATGATGCAGGCACCCCCACCAGCTTCGGCTCCAGCCGTTGGGGTCCCACAAGCACAGTCGAATGCGCCGGCTCCCGCCGCACCATTGTTTTCGCAACCCTCTGGAGCAGCCGCTCCTCCACCCGCCGCAGCCCCTGCTCCAGCAGCAGCAGGTGGCTTCCTCAAAGGCATCAGCCCCTGGATGATCCTCGGAAACGCCGTGATCATCGTGATGGTCATCGTATTAATTTACGTAATCATGAAGTCCAGCCGTTAACTTTTATTAAGTAATCAGCTAAGCTCAAAGTAAGAGCATGGAAAAAGTACTTGCAATCCTTTTGGCGGGGGGTGCCGGGGAGCGCCTGTCTCCTCTGACCCTTCATACTGCCAAGCCCGCTGTACCCTTCGGCGGAATTTATAGGATTATCGACTTTACCCTCTCCAACTGCCTGAATTCAGGGCTTCGGCGTGTTTTTGTGATGACGCAGTACAAGAGCCTTGAGCTGACCCGTCACATCCGCGACGGCTGGTCGATCTTCTCCGGCGAGATTGGTGAATTCATTGAAACCATGCCTCCCATGAAGCGGATGCATGACGACTGGTACTTAGGCACGGCTGATGCCGTGTATCAGAACATCGAGTCCATTGAAGCTGAAGATCCCGACACTGTACTTATACTTTCTGCCGATCATATTTACAAAATGAATTACGGCGAGATGTCTGACTGGCATCGCAAGCAGAAGGCAGACATCACCATTGCGACGATTCAGATTCCGCCGGAAGAATCGGGGCGCTTCGGGGTGGCACAGATTGACCCGACCTACCGCATCATCGGCTTTGAAGAGAAGCCCAAGCATGGACACCCGGCGAGGTCTCCCTTTGATCCGTCGATGGTTTCGGCGTCGATGGGAATTTATCTCTTCAATACGAAGATTCTGCTGGATGCGCTGCGAGCCGATGCGGCGGACGGGAATTCTTCGCATGACTTTGGCAAGGATATTCTGCCCAAGCTGATCCACCAGCAAAAGGTAGTGGCGTATGACTTTCACGATCTCAACGCCAAGCGGGTGCGCTATTGGCGCGATGTGGGAACTCTCGATGCTTACTACGAAGCGAACATCGATTTGATTTCGGTCATCCCGGAATTCAACCTCTATGACAAGGCCTGGCCGATTCGAACGAATCCGCCAATGTATCCGCCGGCGAAGTTTGTTTTCGCCCAGGAAGGCAACCGGATGGGAGTGGCGATAGATTCGGTGGTGGCGCCCGGGGTGATTGTTTCTGGCGGGCGTGTGCAGCGGTCGGTGCTTTCGCCCGGGGTGCGGGTGAATTCCTATTCTTCGATTGACGATTCGATTCTCTTATCGAACGCTGAGATTGGTAGGCACTGCCATTTGAAGCGCGTTATTGTTTGTCCAAACTCGAAAGTCCTCGAAGGGACGCGGGCTGGCTTTGATGCGGAAGAGGATCGCGCGAAAGGCTATACCGTGACGGAGAGCGGCATTACTGTGATTGATTCGCGGTAGCCAAGGTAAAGTCTTCGCCAGGGTTGATGAACTGATTCTTTTCGAAGGCGTGTTGGCGGTCATGCAGTTCGCGGTAGCGGCCGTTGAGGGCCATCAGGCTTGCGTGGTTGCCACGTTCGACAATTTCACCACCTTCGATCACAAGAATCTGATCGGCGGAGCGGATGGTGGAAAGCCGATGGGCAATGACGAAGGTGGTGCGGCCCGTGCGCAGATGATGTAGTGCCTGCTGGATCATCGCCTCGCTTTCACTGTCGAGGCTGGATGTTGCTTCGTCGAGGATCAGAATTTTGGGGTCGGCCAGGATGGCACGGGCAATGGCAACACGCTGGCGTTGGCCGCCGGAGAGCTTGACGCCGCGTTCGCCGACAACGGTGTCGTAACCTTTTTCAAAGCGTTCGATGAACTCAGAGCAATGGGCAATCTGGCAGGCTTCTTCGATTTGCTGGCGGGAGGCACCGGGTTGGGCGAAAGAGATGTTCTCGGCGATGGTGCCATCAAAAAGGAAATTGTCCTGAAAGACGACGCCGAGGTTGGAACGATACTCGCGCATTTTGAGGGTTGCCAGATCGCGTCCGTCGGCCAGGATCTTGCCCTGATTGGGCTGATTGAAGTTCATGACCAGACTGATGAGCGTCGATTTGCCCGAACCGCTGGAGCCCACGAGGGCGGTGGTGGAACCGGCGGGGGCATGGAAAGAGATGCCCTTTAGGACTGGGGTTCCGGGTTGGTATTCGAAGCCGACATTCTGGAATTCCAATTCGCCACGCAGCGGGCCCACGGAGGCGCGGCCCTGATCTTCGGCATCTTCGCCCTTCAAGTCGAGCACTTCGCGGATTCGATCCAGCCCGGCCAAGGCTTCTGTGATTTGCGTCCCGATGGAGGCGAGCTCGACCACGGGCATGGCCATCATGCCCGTGAAAGCGGCGTACATGAAGAGATCGCCCAAAGTCATTTCGTTGCGCATCACAGCAGACCCACCCACGAGGAAGATCACCATGCCGATGGCACCGATGATCATCGAGGAGAAAGCCATGACGAAGGAGACGCCGGTCATCGACTGCGCAATGTTACGAAAGAGCTTGTGAGCCCCTTTGGCGAAGACGAGCTTCTCGCGCTTCTCCGCTGTATAGGCCTTGACGACACGGATGCCGCCGAGGCTCTCGCTAAGGCGGCCGGTGACCTGGGATTGAATTTCGCCACGCTCGCGGAAGAGCGGGCGTAGTTTTTTGAAAGCAACTGAAAGCACACCACCGAAGACGGCGAGGACGGCGATGGTGATCAGGGTCATCTGCCAGTTGAGGTAGAGCAAGACGACGAGACACATGGAGGCAGTGACGAGGCCACCGGTGAGTTGGACGAGGCCAGTACCCACCAGATTACGCACGCCTTCAGCATCCTGCATGATGCGGGAGATCAACTGCCCGGTCTTCATGGAATCGAAGTAGCTGACGGGCAACCGCTCGATGTGGGCGTGGACGCGTTTGCGCATCTCTGTGATGGCGCGCTGCGCGGCAACTCCAAGGACCTGAGCGAGGGCAAAGGCTGCTAGGGCCTGGATCATGGTGGCACCGAGGGCCACTGCGGCGACCTTCCAGAGCAGGTCGGCTTTTCCCTTCCCGATGACTTCGTCGATGACGTACTTGGTTGAGGCCGGCAGAACAAGGCTGAGACCGCGACTCAGAAGCATCAGCGATAAGCCGAGAACGAGGCGCCAGCGGTGCGTCCAGATGAGGCTGCGCGCTTCGGCGAAAGCTTTGGAATAGTTGATTTTCTTCTTGTCGGGTTTAGCGCTCATGGTGCGGACGGAGTCCAATTCATTGTCCCAGATGGCGTTGATGATACTTTGGGCAGGTATGCGTATTCTTACGGGATTCCTGATCGTAACTGTTGGATTTGGCCAGCAATATTGGCAACAGGTGGCTTCTGTTGAAACTTCGATGCCGACAAAGCGGAGCGTCTCTTCCAAGGGCAAATTAGAGGCAAGAGCTGACGGATTGTTTGAGAACGGGCAACGACTGCTACCAAGTGCCGGGGCCAGGAGTTGGGCACCAGTCAATGTGAAGGGTGCGGAGTATGATTCCCGGGGGAGACTCTGGTTTTGTTCGCCGCAAGGCATCGGCATGCGGGAGGGCTCGACGTGGAAGCTGTATTCAACGGAAGATGGCCTGCCCTGGAACGAATGCACCAGCCTGGCGACAGCACCGGATGGAAGCGTGTGGCTGGGTACGACCAAGGGTGCGATTCACTTTGATGGCAAGACCTGGGAGTACAGGCAGGGCAAGCGCTGGCTCCCGAATGACCGGGTGAAGGCGGTGGTGGTGGATGCGGAGAATGCAGCCTGGTTCGATACCGAGGGCGGCGTGGGGAGGATTCGTCCCGTGAAGATGACGCTGGCCGAGAAGGCAAAGTTCTTTGAAGATGAGATCGACTTACGACATCGACGGACAGCCTATGAATACGTGCTTGAAGTGAGGCTGGACCAGGCTGGGGACAAGTCGAAATGGACGCAACATGATTCGGACAACGACGGGCTCTGGACGTCTATGTATGGTGCGGGTGAGGCGTACGCCTTTGCGGTGACGCACGACCCGAAGGCGAAGGCGCGGGCCAAGAAGGCCTATGAAGCGATGCGATTTTTGTGGACGGTGACGCAGGGAGGCACCCCGCCGGCACGGAAGGGATTTGTGGCACGCACGGTATTGCCCACCACGGTGGAAGATCCGAATGCCAAAGACTACACGGCGGAGAAAGACCGGAAGATGAAAGAGACGCGCGACAGTAGTTGGAAGATTCTGGTGCCGCGTTGGCCCAAGAGCGCAGATGGGAAGTGGTACTGGAAGGCCGATACATCCTCTGATGAGCTTGACGGGCATTACTTTTTTTACGGGGTTTACTTTGATCTGGTAGCAAAGGGTGATGCGGCAGAGGAGGCGCGCGTGAAGGAGCATGTGGCGGCCATCACCGATCACTTTCTGGACAACAACTTTCAGTTTATTGACCACGATGGCAAGGTGACGCGGTGGGGAGCTTTCCAGCCGGAGGCGATGAACTTCGACTATAAGTGGGCCGACGACCGGCCGCTCGACTGTTTCAGCATCCTGGCTTACCTGAAAACGGCAGAACACATCACGGGTTACCCCCGCTACCGGGATGCTGCGAAGATGCTGATCGAGAAGCATGGTTATGCGATCAACTCGATGATGAACAAGCACCATATGGGGCCGGGCTGGGGCAACCAGAGCGATGACGAAATGGCGTTGATGATGCTCTACAACCTGTTGCGTTATGAGACAGACCCGGAGCTGCGTGCGATCTATGGCATCACGATGCGAAGGCGGGCTGAGGTGGAGCGACCTGAGTTGAATCCGGTATTCAACTACCTGGCTGCTGCGGTGCTGGGCGGGATGAAGTACACCGACACGCATGGAACGGAAGAGCTGAGTGTGGAATCGCCATGGCTTGCGGAAGCACTGGATACGCTGCAACGATTCCCGCTGGACCGGGTGAACTGGCGTTTGACCAACAGCCACCGGTTGGACCTGCGGAAGCTGGACGCGCAACGGGGCATGCGACAGGATGGACGGGTGCTCCCGATTGATGAGCGCTACGTGAATCATTGGAATCATGACCCGTGGCGACTGGACCAGGGAGGCAATGGCCAGGAGTTGGCCAGCGGTGCAGCGTTTCTACTGCCTTATTACATGGGCCGCTATCACGGCTTTTTGAAGGAGTAAGCTAGGCGAGCTTGGAGATTGCAGCTTCTCTGGTGGCATCGGGAGCGAGGAAGTCATAGATCTTGGCAATTCTGAGAATTTCGCTCACTCTTTCGGTTGGGTTGGCGATTCGAAGTTGTCCGTCAGTTGAGACTACCTTGCCGCGGCAATTGATCAAAACACCAATGGCAGCGCTATCGAGATAAGCGACTTCTGAGAGATCGAAGACAATTTTGTTCCGTTTGTCGGCGACCAATTCGTCGACCGTCCACTCGAGCTTCATCAGTTGATTCCCCATGGTGAGGGTGCCTGAGAGCGCAAGAATGACTACGCCGCTTTCATGGTCAATACTTTGTTGTTCGAAGGGCATTCCATCTCCTTTGGGGTCGGTGCAGATGCGGTCAAACGCAAAGGAACAGTCTACCAAAGGCTGAAAACAGCATCTGTCGAATGCGATGGCGAGCGTTGCCGGAGCGGACCGGTGCCGCTCAGCCACGGTTAGTATTCAATTGTGAAAGAGCGATGAGGTTGCGGGTGGCCTCGGGTTGCGGTGTGTTTGGGTTCGTTCTGGCTATTTTTGAGTGGGTGGTTTGGGTTTGACGCCGTGCTTGGCGTTCATGCGGTCGACGAAGTCGCGGATCATTTGCTTGGCGAGGTCGACTTCGGCATCGGGGTCTTCTCCGGCGAGGCGTTTGAGGGTGTCGATGGGGACGCGTTCGAGGGGGACGTCGCCTTTGTCGGTGGCGATGACTTTGCAGATTTCGGAGTCGGGGCGGCCGGGGAGCTTGGGGGCGTCGGCGATGGCTTCGATTTGTACATTTTCTCCGTGAC
>JBIITX010000068.1:0-10644 GCA_044340255.1 Bryobacter sp.
GTCACGGAGAAAATGTACAAATCGAAGCCATCGCCGACGCCCCCAAGCTCCCCGGCCGCCCCGACTCCGAAATCTGCAAAGTCATCGCCACCGACAAAGGCGACGTCCCCCTCGAACGCGTCCCCATTGACACCCTCAAACGCCTTGCCGGAGAAGACCCCGATGCCGAAGTCGACCTCGCCAAACAAATGATCCGCGACTTCGTCGACCGCATGAACGCCAAGCACGGCGTCAAACCCAAACCACCCACACCTCAAAAATAGCCAGAACGAACCCAAACACACCGCAACCCGAGGCCACCCGCAACCTCACCGCTCTTTGACAACTCACCAGCAAGTCCACCCGTCGCAGGACAACACCAAAGCTGCGCCCCGATTTCCGAAATCTCGGGGCGCAGTCCAAAGGGTTAAGCCCAGAACTTCAGATACTCCTTACCCTTAGCCATCCGCTCCACCAGCAGCGCCAGCTCCCGCAAGTGGTAATCCCCCCACATGCAGCTCTCGCCGCAAGGCACCTTCTGCCCGGCCGGCACATGATCCCAACCATTGGGCCGATGATACACAGAATGCAGTAGCAAGCCCTGATGCTTCGGATCCGTCGACAAATAAGGCTCTGCCAGCAAAGTCCGCAACACACTCAACCCGGCCTTCACATACGTCTGGTTATCGAGATAATTCCCCAAACGGATCAGTCCCTGCGCGCCAATCGCCGCCGCCGAACTATCCACCGGTTCCCAATCATTAAACGGCTCAGCCGCCCGTCCCAGATAATCCCCCAACCGATGCAAATTCGGTGCTCCCGTATCCCAATACGGCACCCCGCACGTCGGCGTATGCTCCAGATAAAAGTCGCATGTCGCCTCAGCCGCCTTCCGCATCGTCGCCTTCACCCCATCGAGGCCCGTCTCCGACAACGTCTCAAAGAATTCCAACTGCTCGGCAAATCCACACATCGCCCAGGCCAACCCACGCGTCCACGTCGAGAACGGTGAATACCCCTGCTGGCTGCTCGGGCAACGGAAGTTCCCATCATTCCGGTTGAAGATTGCCTCATGCACCGCTCGCCCCCGCAGGTCATATGCATCCCGGCCTTCCCCGTAATAAACGCTGTACTTCGCCGTCGCCTCGGCATGCTCCACCAACCGTCCCAATAGCGAAATCCGCTTGTCATTCTCCGCCGTCAGTACATGCCCCAATCGGTGCCCCACCGCCAGCGCTCGCAAAGACCGTATCGTATCCACAAACAAAGAATGCGGCCCATTGAACGAATAAACATATCCGCCCCCACCCGCAATCGTCGACCAGCGCGAAGCCTGCACCGCCCCCGACGCCTTCAACGCAAACTCATAAAAATTCTTCTCCCACTCGTTAAACGCGGTCCGCCCTTCCACCATCAAACGCAACAGATTCCCGTACGTGCTGACGTTGTTGAACCCGTGATCATGCACTCCAATATGCGTCACATGCGTCGCCATCAACTCCAGCGTCCGCTTGCGGCCCATCTCGAGAAACTCCGGGTCCCCCGTCGCATCAAACTGCAAAATCGCAGCGCCAAACTGAAAACCCTGCGTCCATTCCGTCCAGCCGCGGGACGTATACTTCCCTTCAATCGTGAACACCGGGGAACCCTTTTCGGGCGACCAATCCTGTTCCAGGCTGACAATCTTTTCGGCAGATGCCTGCCACATGCGCTCAATGGCGGGTACTAAGGTAGATGGGGTGATTGACGGATCGACTTTAACCATGAACTTAATAGAATAACCCTATGCGCATCCTCCTTCTGCTCCTGGCCAGTTCGCTTTTTGCCCAGCCCTCCCAGCCGCCCCGTGGCGACGCAAATCGCCTCCAGTGGTTCAAGGACGCCAAATTCGGCATCTTCGTTCATTGGGGCCCCTATTCCGTCATCGGCCGCCACGAGTGGGCCCGCCACCGCTTCCAGATCCCCCAGGCCGAATACGATCAATACGCCCGCAGCTTCAACCCCGTCAACTTCAACGCCGACCAATGGACCAGCCTCTTCTCCCGCGCCGGTGCCAAATACGTCGTCGTTACCTCAAAACACCACGACGGCTTCTCCATCTACCGCTCCAAAGTCAGCGACTACGACATGGAGATCACCCCCTACAAAGGCGACCCCCTCAAAGACCTGGCCGCAGCCGCTCCCAAGCACGGCCTCCGACTCGGCTTCTATCACTCCATCATGGATTGGCACCACCCCGCCTACCGTCCCCGCCGCGCCTGGGAATCGAAGACCCCCAACGAAGGCGGCAACAACAGTCTCTACGTCGACTTCATGAAAGAGCAACTCCGCGAACTCCTCACCAGCTACGGTGATGTCGCCATGATCTGGTTCGACGGCGAATGGGAACACACCCTCTCCAACCTCAAGCGCGACGACGAAGTCTACGACTACATCCGCACCCTCAATCCCAACACCCTCATCAACGACCGCATCTATGAACGCAAGCCCGGCAACAAAGCCGACTTCGGCACCCCAGAGCAATTCGTCCCCGCCACCGGCTTCAACGGTGCCCTCTGGGAAAGCTGCGTCACCATCAACATGGACAGTTGGGGCTACAACAAATACGAGACCAACTTCAAGACCGACCGCGACCTCATCCGCATGCTCGTCGAAGTCTCTAGCAAAGGCGGCAACCTCCTCCTCAACGTCGGCCCCAAACCCGACGGCACCATCCAGCCCGAATTCGTCACGCGTCTCGAAGCCATGGGCGATTGGCTCAAAACCAACGGCGAAGCCATCTACAACACCAAGGCCAGCCCCTTCACCCGCATGCCCTTTTTCGGCCGCGCCACACAAAAGGATGCCAACCTCTATCTCCACGTCTTCGCCTGGCCCCAGGACGGCCAACTCCGCGTCCCCGGCCTCAAGAACCTGATCCACTCCGCACACCTCCTCGCCGACCCTAAGAAGACTCCCCTCGCCTGGCGTCGTGACGGTGCCGACATCCTCATCACCGTCCCCAAGACCGCCCCCGATGACCGTGCCAGCGTCGTCGCTCTCCGCCTCGATGGCGCACCCGCCGTCGAACCCTTCCTCATCCGTCCCAATGACAAAGGCGTCCTCACTCTCGGCATCGAATCGAGCGAAATCGAAACCCGCTTCGAGCAACGCGCCAAGAAAGAGAACGCCCTCGGCCACGTCTACCTAACCAACTGGACCCGGCCCGATGACATCCCCACCTGGAACTTCACCGTCCCCAAGGCCGGCCGCTATCGCGTTGAAGCCTCCTACGCCGCCACCCGCGCCAGCGCAGGCAAATCCTTCGCTGTTCACATCGGCTCTCTCTCCGCTCCCGCAACAGTCGCAGAAACCGGCAACGACTGGATTTTCAAAACCCAATCGCTCGGAAACCTGAACTTATCTGCCGGCAATCACGTACTCCAAGTGAAGTTCACAGATCCACAGGGTCTCAACGGCTTCAGCCTGGAAGGAGTTACACTCGTACCGCTACCATGAAATACGCGCTGCTCGCCTTGCCCCTCCTGACTCTGGTCTCCTGCAACCAGCAAGACATCTCCGGCCCCCCGGTCGATGAGGTCAAGCGAGCCAGCCTCGAAAAGTCTGAGATGCTGAATGCCGAAATCCGCATGGGTGCTGGCGAAATCTCGGTCGATCCCGCTCCAGCCAAAGAACTCATTGCCGACTTTCACTACTCCTCCGGTGGCCCCAAGCCGGGCTTCCGCGTCGACACCACCAGCTTTCGCGCCCGCGCCGTGATCGATCAATCCACCTCGGACGGTTCCGCGCTCAGCCTCAAAGAGAACCGCTGGCGCGTCCAGATTCCCAAAGCCATCGCCACAGACCTCGACATCAAACTCGGTGCCGGCGAAGCCCGCCTCAACCTCGGCAGTCTCGACCTCCGCAAAGTCCACATCGGCATGGGGGCAGGGAAGGTCAGCGCCGACTTCCTCGGCACTCCCACCCGCGACTACGAAGTCAAAATCGAAGGCGGCGTCGGTGAATGCGAAGTCTACCTGCCCAAAGAAGTGGGCATCCGGGCCGAAGCCGCCGGCGGCCTCGGCCACATTGAAGTTAACGGCCTCGACAAGAAAGGCGACGTCTGGGAAAACGCCGCTTATGCCAACGCCAAAACCCGCATCCACCTCTCCGTCAAAGGCGGCGTCGGAGAAATTCGCATCACCGCAAAATAAATTGTCGATTTCAAAAAGCCTCACTCGTCGTCATTGTTGAAAGGTAGATTTTTTCAAACCCAATGAAATACATGCTCATGATTTACGAAGACCAGGCCCCCTACGCTACCACCAGCCAGGAAGAACAGGGCGCCCTCTTCCAGCGCTACATCAACTTCACCCAGGACCTCCGCAAAGAAGGCAAAATGCTCTCCGGCGACGCCCTCCAGCCCAGCTTCACCGCCACCACCGTCCGCCTCAAAGACGGCAAGCGCATCTCCACCGACGGCCCCTTCGCCGAATCCAAAGAACAACTCGGCGGCTTCTACATCGTCGACGTGAAGGACATCGACGAAGCCACCGCCATCGCCGAACGCATCTGCCGCCTCCATACCTGGAATCACGCCATCCTCGAAGTCCGTCCCGTCATGAATGTCGGTGCCTGACCTTCTCGAAACTGTCTACCGCGATGAGCGTAGCCGCATCCTGGCTACGCTCATCCGCTGGTCGCGCAACATCGACGACGCCGAAGAAGTCCTCCACGATGCCTTCGCTACCGCCGCCTCCCGCTGGCCGACCGACGGCACTCCCGACAACCCCGCCGCCTGGCTCCTCCACACCGCCAGAAACCGCCTCATCGACCGTCGCCGCCTCGAATCGCGCCGCCGCGAAATCCTCTCCCAGCTCATCGTCGATACCCAGGACAGCGCCGAACTCCCCGACGACATCCTCCGCCTCATCTTCACCTGCTGCCACCCGGTCCTCTCGCCAGAAGCGCAGATCGCTCTCACCCTCCGCACCCTCGGCGGCCTCGCCACTCCAGAGATCGCCCGTGCCTTCCTCGTCCCGGAACCCACCATGGCCCAACGCATCGTCCGTGCCAAAGCAAAAATCCTCCAGGCCGGCGTCCCCTACCGCGTCCCCGATCCGGCAGAGTTCCCGCAACGCCTCGATAGCGTCCTCCGCGTCATCTATCTCATCTTCAACGAAGGCTATTCGCTCCTCCGCCACAATCTCGCAAACGAAGCCATCCGCCTCGCCCGCCAGCTCAACACCTGGCTACCCCGCCAGTCGGAAGTCGAAGGTCTCCTCGCCTTGATGCTGCTAACCCACGCCCGCCGCGATGCCCGCTCCGGCCCCAACGGCGAACTAATCCCCCTCGACGAACAGGACCGTGCCCTCTGGCACCAGACTGAAATCGCCGAAGGCCTCCACCTCGTCGAGCTCGCCCTCAAGCGCAAACTCCTCGGCCCCTACCAACTCCAGGCCGCCATCGCCGCCGTCCACTCCGAAGGAACCGACTGGCCACAGATCGCCTGCCTCTACGAAGAACTCCTCCGCTTCGATAGTGGCAATGTCGTCCGCCTCAATCACGCCATCGCCATCGGCTTTGCCGAATCCTGGCACAAAGCCCTAACCCTGCTAGAGGCCATCGAAGGCCTAAACGACTACCAACCCTGGCACGCCGCCCGCGCCCAGGCCCTCAAGCGCGTCGGCCGCTTCGCCGAAGCCCGCGCCGCCTTCGACCGCGCCATCCGCCTCACCACCACCCGCGCCGAACGCGAATACCTCTCCCGCATCCAGGCCTCCATCGACCAACCCTGATTGCTGCCTCAGTCTGCTTCAAGATAAAGTAGGCGAAAATACTCAACACGTGTCCAAGCCGCTCTCCAATCTGAACCAGCAGATCGCGAACTGCACTTCCTGCCCGCGGCTCATCGCCCATTGCCGCCAGGTTGCCGAGCTCAAGCGCCGCGCCTACAGCGACCAAACCTACTGGGGCCGCCCCGTCCCTGGCTTCGGCGACCCCAAGGCACAACTCCTCATCGTCGGCCTCGCCCCCGGCGCACACGGTGCCAACCGCACCGGTCGCATGTTCACCGGCGACCGCTCCGGCGACTTCCTCTTCGCCGCACTCCACGCCACCGGCTTCGCCAACCAGCCCACCAGCACCCACCGTGACGACGGCCTCAAGCTCACCAACGCCTACCTCACCGCCGCCGCCCGCTGCGCCCCGCCAGGCAACAAACCCCTACCCCAGGAACTCGCCAACTGCCGCCCCTACCTGCTCTGCGAACTCGGTTTACTCCGAAACATAAAGCTCGTAGTATGTTTGGGCCGCATCGCCCTCGAAGCCTACTCCCGCGCCACCAACGGCAACTCCAAAAACTTCGGCCACGGCCTCCTCATCGAAGCCCCCACCCCCGTCCTCTGCTCCTATCACCCCAGCCAGCAAAACACCCAAACCGGCCGCCTCACCATGCCCATGCTGGTCGGCGTCTTTGAACAGGCCAACCACTACCTCAAGGCCTCATAGCGCCAGCTTCACCACCAGCAACGTCATCACCACCCCAGCCGCAAACCCACCGCCTGCATACACCCAAGGCGACAGCGGCTTGGGTGCAACCACAACTTCGAGCGGCAGCGCCACCACTTCCCGTTGCCGCAAGCTCACCATGTAGCTCCCCTTTGGCACCTCGATCACCCATTCGTCCTGCTGTCCTTCTCCGGCATAATACTCCGCCAGCTTCGTCCGCAGCCGCGACGTCTGCACCCGCACCGTCGAATCCTGCCGCGGATCAAAGCCCGCCGTTTTCCCAAACACCTCCGCCGCAATCTGCGCCTCGCGGATTGGCTCTCCGGGTCTTTCAATACTCTGTTGCACAAGGTAGCTAAGAAGGCTCCGCAAAGAGTCAGCCGTCGCCAGCGGCGCGCACGAACTGATCTTCTCGAAAGCCTCAACAACGGGCTGAACTTCAGTCATCTCCACGCATTCTATTACCCTAGTAGCTAGCATGCTGCGTTTTTTGTGGATCGCCCTCGCCTCCCTCGCCCTCGGCCAATTCGTCAAGCCCCAGCCCCCCGTCCGCTACGGCTACAAGGTCATCAAGTCCTTCACCCACGACGCCGATGCCTTCACCCAGGGTTTGGAATTCCACGACGGCCAACTCTTCGAAGGCACCGGTCTCAAAGGGCGCTCCAGTCTCCGCCGCGTCAAGCTCGAAACCGGCCAGGTCCTCCAACGCATCGACATCCCCTCCCAATACTTCGGCGAAGGCATCACCGTCCTCAAAGACAGAATCCTCCAGCTCACCTGGCAGAACGAACTCGGCTTCATCTATGACCGCAAGACCTTCAAGCAAACCGGCCAGTTCAAATACCCCGGCGAAGGCTGGGGCCTCGCCTCCGACGGCAAGCAGGTCTTCCTGAGCGACGGCACCGCACAAATCCGCGTCCTCGACCC
Organism: Bryobacter sp.; assembly: GCA_044340255.1. Lineage (GTDB taxonomy): Bacteria > Acidobacteriota > Terriglobia > Bryobacterales > Bryobacteraceae > Bryobacter. Next base: position 7,396 of record JBIITX010000068.1, read on the forward strand.
CACCACCCTCAAAGAAACCCGCCGCATCACCGTCCGCAACGGCAACTCCCCCATTGATCAAATCAATGAACTCGAATGGGTCGAAGGCGAAATCTACGCCAACGTCTGGCAGACCGATTACATCCTCCGCATCTCCCCCGCCGACGGTCGTGTCCTCGGCATCGTCGACATGCGCGGCCTCCTCGATCCCAGCTCCGGCCAGGCCGACGTCCTCAACGGCATCGCCTATGACCCCGCCACCAAGCGCCTCTTCGTCACCGGCAAGCTCTGGCCCAAAATCTACCAGGTAGAACTCACCCGTGTTCGATGACCTCCGCGCCGTAGTCCGCCGCATCCCCAAAGGCAAAGTCTCCACCTACGGCGAAGTCGCCGTCGCTGCCGGCCACCCTCGTGGTTCCCGCCAGGTTGCCTGGGCCCTCAAGCAATTCGACCCTACGCTACCCTGGCACCGTGTCATCGGCAAAGGAGGCAAAATCCTCCTCCGCGGAGCCAACGGTGTTGAACAAGTCCACCGCCTTGAGGCAGAAGGCATCACCGTCCACGGCACCAGGATCGACATGAAGCGCTACGGCGCTGACCTCAGTTCGCCTTCCCAACAGCACAAATCGAAGGCTAAATCACCTTCAACCGGAAAACGCTAATTGACTCAACTAGAAGCTTCCTAAAGCCACCCTAGACCTCCCGTTATACTAAAGGTACTTGCTAGGTGCATTCCATCACCATGCTTTTTACTCCAATTACTCCGGGTGAAGCTACTGATCCTTTGTTCGCTAATTTGATCGAGCCTTCCTGTGAGCAAATGAGAAAACGTCGCGAGTTCATTGAGTCCCTTTGGCTTGATTTTGAAGATCTCGCGGACAGGCACTTCAAAACTGAGATCCGGACAAGATTTTCTCCAAGGTTCTGGGAGCTTTACTTAGGATCTGCATTTAAGGTGTTCGCCAAGGAGTTCAACTGGGAGATTTCGTCGGAAGATGACGGTCCAGACATACTCATTCACAATGGCTCCCAGCGAATTTGGATTGAAGCAATAACACTCACGAATGGCGAGCAAGGCAAGAATTCTTTCGTGCCAGCAGAAACAGAGTCTGGCTGGATTCCCGATGATCAAATTATTTCTCGATTCACATCTGCCTTGGAGTCAAAACATGCGCAGTACCAAAAATATTTGGAGAAATCACTAATTGGGCCAGAAGACGCTTTCATCATTGCCTTTAACGCCAGCTCACTGTATTTCCAGCGAATCGTTGCACGGGATGACGTCCCCAGATTCATTAAGGCCGTTCTGCCGATAGGTCCTTTTCAAGTAACGATTGATAGGGCGACGCGCCAGATTTTGGGAACTGGCAATGCTTCTCGCTTTGAGATCCAGCGACAAAATGCGGGATCGATCCCTGTTTCGGCCTTCTTGAAGGACTCTTACTCAGGCATAAGTGCCTTGATGTGCTCGCATGCCGACCTTAATTATTTCGATCATCCCCTGGGCATCGATTTTCAAGTCCTTCACAACCCTAAATCGAGAAATCCGATCCCGCAAGGGATGATTCGTTGGTTCAGAGAATGGTCTGTTGAGATCAATCAATTTGGAGGAACGCTCAACTGTCGTTCTCGAGTTTATGACTAGCTAGTTGAGTTGAGTCGCTTGAAGCGGCCTATTTCGGTGGGGCAACCGAACGAAGGCTCCCGGGCTCGATCTAAGGTGCCAGCTTTGAAACCCTCAGCAAAACCACGCCCACCCCGGTTCGTTTATCTAAGCGCCGCACCTGAAGGTAAGGCTCCTTCCGCGTATGGATTCCCTCAAACTCCTTCATCGGGATGTGCTCCAGAATCCACCACGCCTCCTGGTCTTCGACAAACCCGCTGACCTCCCATCCAGCCACCCGGGGCAGGGAAGCCGGCAGCGTCTGCGGCTTCTCCAGCCCCTTCGGAATCGCTTCGAGCCGCACCAACCGCTCGCCCTCCAACTTCCAGGCCCACCGGCTGAACTTCTGCGTCACCGGGTCGTAATCGGTCTGGTCTCCCACTAGATTTCCCACTGAGTCCAACCTCAACCCATGCGCATGCCGATCCCGCAGCGCCGCCGACGCCTTGCCCTTGGCATCCACCTTCCAGACGATGTTGCGAATCACATCGCTCACATACACAGTCCCGGCGTTCGTACGAACAATTCCCCAACCGGGGTCAGCAGTCAATAGCAGGCTAAGAATCCAGTTCATATCGCCCTTGTCTCAATCCCAATATAGTGGTATCAACAATCCCATGGGCTTTGAAAACACCGGTCGCGTCTGGACTCCTTCCACCTTTCCTGAATACCTTGCCACCATCAAGCCGCCCGCTTGGGCCACCTCCATCACCTTGCACCACTGCGGCGCACCCTCCCTCGCCCAGCGTCCCAATGGCTTCCTTGCCCAGCACTTGGCCAACCTCCGCCACTTCTACGAAGTCAACAAGGGCTGGTCCTCCGCCCCCCACCTCTTCGTCGACGAAGACCAGCTCTGGGGGATGTGCCCATTCACCAAGCGCGGCATCCACGCCGTCAGCTTCAATGCCACCTCCATCGGCATCGAAGTCCTCGGCGACTACAACGTCGAGAACCCCAAGGCCGGCCGAGGCCTGGCCTGTTGGCGCACCACGGCCCTGGCCACCAAAGCTCTTGCCGACTGGCTCAAACTCCCCATCAACTCGAGCACCATCCTCTTTCACCGTGACGATCCAGAAACGAAGAAGACCTGCCCCGGCACCAAAGTCCAAAAGGACTGGGTCCTCAGCCTCATCAACGCCGCCACCGTTCCGAATGCCGACCCCGTCCCTGACAAAACCGACAAACCCACCCTCGACGTAACGCTCGCCAACAACCAGTGGCGCTTCATCGGCGAGCGCTGGTGCATCCCCGTCCGCGCCTACCTGCTCAAGAAAGGCGTCACCGATTCCACCATCGCCGCCAACCTCAAGAAGCGCGGCAACCAATTCTTCTTCGGCGACGAACTCCTCGAAGGAGCCTTCTTCGACGTCGCCACGTCTTCCACCTGGGCCCCCGTCCACGAACTCACTTCCCTGGTTCCCTGAGCCGCAAACTGGAATGCCTTTAGCCTATGCTGCCGCGTAGGCTAAAGGCAGATCGCCACGTTGAGGATGTCCGGAAGATCGTAGAAAAGTAGGCGACTCTCGTCCCTTAACTTTTGATAGGTTTTGGGAAACTTTCGGCCAAGAAAGAAAAGGAGAGTCGCGTGAAAGCAACATATCAGATCA
>JBIITX010000025.1:0-118740 GCA_044340255.1 Bryobacter sp.
TGCTGATCTGATATGTTGCTTTCACGCGACTCTCCTTTTCTTTCTTGGCCGAAAGTTTCCCAAAACCTATCAAAAGTTAAGGGACGAGAGTCGCCTACTTTTCTACGATCTTCCGGACATCCTCTTGGCGTTCACAGATTTTTTTGAAGTCGATTTCCTTTATTTGCAACAAAAGCAAGCCTGAAAAAGATTAAGACGTTCGCTCGACACCTCATACTCTCCAGCGGGTGGAAGACCTGGCGCACATTCGCCGGAATCTTCCACCCGATTCCATTTCAGGACCCGCCGACATGCAAGACAAACAAGAGCTCCTTGAGATCCGCAAAGATCTGGAGCGACGCTTCCGCCCTGCCAACCCAATCACGCAAGCCATCACTGAAAAGCTGGCAGTCACCCTCTACCAACAAAGACGCTGCGAATACCTCATCCAGGTAGGGCGTTCTTTCCCCACCCACAAAGTGGACGAGTTACCCGTCGAAAAACGGCAAGCTCTCACCGAAAACCAGAAAAAACTCTTGGAGCGACTACAAAGCCTCAAGCGTTCTGCCCGGGAATACTCAGCCGCCTTGCGCGTTGCCACACCGCAAGCAACCAGCACCTCCGCCGAGATGGTGCCTTAATTCAAACGAAGCCAAAGGAGAAACTCATGTCCACATCATTGATCCCCGATTCCATTCTTTATCCCACCGAGAGCCGCCAGGATCTGGAAGCTCTCGCTAACCAATTGCGCCTCGAATTCCAGCCGTCAAACGAAGCCGAAGAAGAAGTCTTTGAGCACATTGTCATCGCCTCCTGGTTGCGTAAGCGCTACGAGAAGGTACGCAGCAAACTCTACGACCGCAAACACACGCTCGAAGCCGATTCGCCCAACCTGCCGGTAACCATCGACTCCATCAAGCGATTCCAGTACGAAGTCGAGCAACAGAAAAAGCAATTGGCAGCGCTGCGCAAATCCTTACGCCGACTCCGTGAAGACAAGACGGTCAGCCCTCAGGAGGAACTCCATGAGTATCTACCTGCCGCCTAGCAAAACCCCCTTGAGTGACCACGAAGTCGAACGCTTCAACCGGATGTATCGAAGCATTCACCTCCGTCTGGCTCCCGGCAACGAGGTGGAACATTCTCTTTGCAACGAAATCGTAGTCGCCCTCTGGCACTTTCGTTGCTTCCGTTCCAAAGCGCTGGCCCTCGAAAAACGCCTGAAGAAGCTCGAATCAAACGAACCCAATTCGCAAACTTTGGCAGAAGAACGTCGTGCGTTGAGCAAAGCACTGCGACAGGCAAAAATCCAGAAGAACTTCGCATGGAGGAGAAGAGGCAAGTTCTTCTTCATCAAAACAATGCGAGAAAACGAAGAGAGGCTCCTGAAAGCAGCTTGAACTGCCCTACCTTCGTGTTTCAAATGGATGCAGCGTATCGAACTGACGGATCCCTTCTTCGAGGGCAAGCAGGGGTCCGTCAGGCTGTTTATCCAAACGAAGCCAAATCAGTTGTTTCGCCTTCATATAACGTCGTCCCAGGTATCTGCCAAAATCGAAGATCTTCTCTTTGGAGTTGTTCCGCAGCAACTCCGAACCTGGGTGCAAGGGCAGGATCGCCACGGTGATTCGCTTGCGCTCAGCCTGCTTCACAATCCAGTCGAGAAATTGAAAAAACGCTGGGTTCGGCAGAGCAAGATCCGAATGCCCTTGCCCCCCATAGCCAAACGGGAAGTCCCCACTCAGGGTCGCCTTGGCAGCCCCCTCACCCAGAATCACAATATCGATTCGCTTCTCGGCGGCAGCAGCAGCCCGATCCAGGATCAATTCCATAGCTTCGCGGCTTTGCGGAAAGATCAATACCTTCTGTTCCTGCCCATAAAGCAGGCCAACCGAAAGCAAAACCAAACGAAGCCAATCCATTAGCCGGGAAACACCACAATCACTTCCGCCTTGGTCAGTGCCAGCTCGCTCGGTGCATAAAAGGCAATGTTGCGACTTCGTGTCACCGCCTCCCAGGCCCCACCGGTTTGATTCAAGGCAAAGTATTGAAAGTTCAACTTCACAGGGATCGAGTTCGGAGGCACCGGCAAGTGCGTCAGCGGAACCCCCGGCAGCGCATTGCGGACCAGATGCTCAATGTGAGTGGCAGAACAAAGCTTGCCGAGCAGCGGCGTCCGCTGAATCAACTCCCCTTCCCCCACGTCCCCACTCACCGCCAGATAGAATCGCGTATTCCGTAGCAGCTTCTCATCGTCGAGCGAGGCAGCATAAATGCTCTGCTGCATCAGCTTTAACGGAATCGCCACAAAGTTGGTCGGCACCGTAGACTCAAGCAACTTGTAAATCTTCTCGCACAGATCCCGATAGCAGCTTCCCAGATCATCATGCTGGTAGATGGGCAGGTCGGCCGGCTCAATGTCGTTGGAGAACGTAGTCAACGCACCAGCCAGAGCGGTCAGCTCAGAGTAGAAGTCTTCCGGATGTCCATGGCGGGATTCAAAGGCGTGGCGCACCACCGGCAGCGAAGAATTAATCGTGTAGAGCAGCCAGAAGTTCGCAATATCACCGGAGGTGAAGTCAGCCAGACTCACGTTCTTCTGGCGGCGCATTCCGGCCAGATTCGAACTTTTTGCAGATAATAATTCAACTGTGCGTCTTGCGAGACCCATTATGTGATCACTTGCCGCTATATCAAGCAGAGGAGGTACAAAGGCTTGATCGAGCAAAAACTGACCGGCTTCATCTTTACGCACACGCGCCAATTTCAGGCTCGTCATCCCTTCACCCAACTCGAACTCCGTCAGGATGCGGAAGTTTTTCCGGGCCACTTGAATCGGCTTCTGGGCCAGCCCGCTGTTTTCGTCGTTGACCAGAAGCGTCTCCACCAGGTACCGGCCATCCTTTTGCACTTGAGGCCGACCCAGGTTGGCGCCCCCATGCCGGTAAGTCGGCACTGCGAGATAGAGGTCGAGTGCTGCGGGGGCCACCCCCTGAACCGGCTCGAACCAACTGGCCAGAGCTTTCGCTTCGGGCGCACCGTCACAGCCAGGAATATCGAAGGCCAGCCCGTCAGCAAAAAGGCCGCTCGCCTGCTCGATCGCCAACTGCCCCGCCGCCAGGGCTTGCTTGCTGAAAATCAGCTTTTGAAACCCATAGGGAGCAAAGCGCAAAGCCTCCTGCCGGAAGTGCAAAAGGCTTTCGAGATACCGGTCTTGCGTCTGCAAATGTTGGGGCTGCAGGAAGGTCCCCTTCGACCAAATAACCGGCTGGAGTTGTTTCATCGAAATGTCACCACGTTCCCTATTAAATCTCGATTTTTTGACGATGGATCGCGATATGATCCTAATGCCCCATTCACAGGGCCAACGATTTCTACTACAGTAAACAAATCGGTTCTTCGCCCGTACAGCGCCGAATCAGGACCAATCTCCAAGGAGGATACCTCATGGGACGCGACAGCACCCAACATAAATTAGACAAAGTACGCCCACCACGCGTACAAATCACCTACGACGTACAGGTCGGTGATGCGATCGAACTCAAAGAATTGCCCTTCGTGATGGGCGTTTTGGGTGACTACACTGGGCACCCCACCGAGCCGCTTCCCAAACTCAAGGAACGCAAGTTCGTTGAAATTGACCCTGACAATTTCGACAAGGTTCTCGAAGCAATGAAACCGCACTTGAACCTGTCTGTCAAAAACCTCCTTTCTGATGATCCTGACGCCGGCAACCTGAAGCTCAGCCTCGACTTCAAGAGTATGGACGACTTTGAACCGGGCAACATCGCCAAGCAAGTGCCACCCCTCAAAGAATTGCTCGATCTTCGCACCCGTCTTTCCGATCTGCGCGGCAGCCTCCAGGGCAACGACAAGCTGGAAGAACAGTTGCTCGATGCCGTCTCTGACACCGAAAAGCTCAACAAGCTCAAGGCAGAGTTGAATAAAGGAAAGGAATAACTGAACTTTATGGCTCAACAAAAAGCAGCAGAACAAGCAGCGGCAGCAGAAGCATCAGAACTAAATCTGCTCGATGCCATAGTCGACCAGGGCCGTTTTGGCACAGAAGCTCCCGCCCGCGAGCGTGGCAAGAACCTCATCAAGGAATTCGTCGGCCAGTTCCTCGATGGCAACATGACCATCAGCCGCGATGCCGAGTCGATGATCAACCAGCGCATCGCGCAAATCGATCACCTGCTCAGCATCCAGTTGAATGAGATCCTGCACGATGCCGACTTCCAGAAGCTGGAAGGCTCCTGGCGCGGTCTCCGCCACATGGTCTTCAACTCGAACACCAGCTCGAATCTCAAGATTCGCGTCATGAACGTCACCAAGAAAGACCTTCTCCGTGACATGCAGCGCGCCCCTGAGTTTGACCAGAGCGCTCTTTTCAAGAAGATCTACGAAGAAGAGTACGGCGTCTTCGGTGGCGCTCCTTATGGCGCACTGATCGGCGACTTTGAATTCGGCAAGCATCCCGAAGATGTCGAACTGCTTGAGAAGATCTCGAACGTTGCTGCTGCAGCCCATGCTCCCTTCTTCACGGCAGCCGGCCCCAGCCTGATGAACCTCGATAGCTGGACTCAAGTGGATGCTCCTCGCGACCTGTCGAAGATCTTCGACTCAACCGAGTACGCCAAATGGCGTGGCTTCCGCCAGAGCGAAGATTCCCGCTACGTCGGCCTTTGCCTGCCCCGTACGCTCGGTCGTCTTCCTTACGGCGCCTCGACCAAGCCTGTCGATGAGTTCAACTACGAAGAGAATGTCGATGGCACCGACCACTCGAAGTACCTGTGGACCAACGCCGCATATTCGATGGGTCAGCGCCTCGCTGCCAGCTTCGTCGATTACGGCATGTGCGTCGCAGTTCGTGGCGTCGAAGGTGGTGGTCTGGTGGAAGGCCTGCCAGTTCACAACTTCAGCACCGACTCGGGCGACACTGTCATGAAGTGCCCCACCGAAGCGCCGATCACCGATCGTCGCGAAAAGGAATTGGCCGACCTCGGCTTTATCCCGCTCGTCCACTGCAAAGGCACCGACTATGCAGCCTTCTTCAGTCTGCAAAGCGCCCAGAAGCCAAAGCTCTATGACGACGACAAGGCGAATTCCAACGCCCGTCTCTCGACCCAGCTTCCCTACATCATGGCGGTCAGCCGCTTTGCCCACTATCTCAAGGCCATGATGCGCGACAAGATTGGCAGCTTCATGTCCCGCACCGACGCTGAAAACTTCCTGAACAAGTGGATGAGCAACTATGTCATTGCCGATGACACCGCTTCTCCACAAGTGAAGTCCAAGCGTCCATTGCGCGAAGCACGCATCGATGTGGTCGATGTCCCAGGCAAGCCGGGCGCATACCGCGCCGTAGCCTTCCTGCGGCCTCACTTCCAGCTCGACGAACTCTCGGTTTCTTTGCGACTTGTTGCGGAACTTCCCGCCCAGGTCAAGTAGAAGCTCAGTTATTGAAATCAGATCTGCGGCATTTTTTGCTTCAAGCAATCGATGCCGCCCCACAACCACAACAGCAAAACTTAGGAGGATACGAATATGGCAGTAAATTGTGTCATCAAAGCCGAAGGCATTACCGGCAATAGCAGCATCGAAGCCGGAGCGATCCAGGTATTCAGCTATAGCTTCGGGGGCAGCAACCCAGGCGCCATGGGAACATCTGCAGGCGATTCCCGCAGCGGAAAACCGAACTTCAGCGACCTGAGCATCATGAAGGCTCTGGATGCCACCTCACCATACTTCTTTGAGAAGATGTGCAAGTGTGCGGCGATCCCTGAACTCTCACTGAAGTACTTCAAGAACATTGAAAGCCAGAACACTCTCTACATCGAGTACAAGCTGACCAATGTTTATGTCTCCAGTCAGCAGCAATCTGGTTCGGAAGAAAACCCGACCGAGAGCTTGAGCTTTAACTTCGACAAGATCGAATTCTCCTACTACAAGGAGAAGGCCGACAACAAGGGCGTGGAGCTCGAAACCACCAAAGGCTACGACATCCGCACCAACGTTTCGTCCTAGTTTTTTTCGATTTACGATCGACGACCCCGCCCTCCTACCAGGGGGCGGGGTCAATTTCGTCTTTACTTCGGCTCGTTTTGAGGATCATTTATGGCACTGACTTACAAACAATTAACTGAGGCGGGTAAGGTGCGAGAAGCACTGGACGCCCTCGCGGCGCACCTTCGTAACAAGCCCACCGATACGGAAGCGCGAAGTGCTCTGTTTGAGTTACTCTGCTTCGCGGGTGAATTCGACCGCGCCGAAAAGCACTTGAATCTCCTGGCCGGTTCGAGTGAGAAGGCGAAGATGGGGGCAATCCTCTACTTCAGCGCCATCCATGCCGAACGACAGCGCCACGAGATGTATAAGACGCAGAGCTTCCCGAAATCCGAAGCCCCTTCCAAACTCTCCGGTAAGCTCAACGGCAAACCCTTCTCAGATATCCGTGATGCCGACAATGACTTGGGGGCACGACTCGAAGTGTTCGGAGCGGGCTCTTATATGTGGGTCCAATTCGCCCACATTGCACACATTACGATCGAAGCCCCGAAACGCCTTCGGGACACATACTGGACCCCGGCATTCATCCGCACGGGAGCCAAGTTCCAGGGTGCCGATATGGGTGAAGTCCTTCTCCCTGCTGTTTATCCTTACTCACATACCTTTGGAGACGAAAGCGTATGGCTCGGCCGTCAAACGATTTGGGTCGAAGGAGACGACAACTCCAGCTACCCGCTGGGCCAGAAGATCCTGCTGGTCGACGGCGAAGAAGTGCCATTTCTAGAAGTCAGAACGCTCGAGTTTGACACCGAAGCAACCACTACTCCAGACGAAACCGAGATCCATCTCAACTCATAACCCATGCCTTTCCGCGAAGACATTCTCAATCCCATTCCTGGCGATAACCCCGGCGGAGCAGACCTTCGCTACGACCCGATTTACGACAAGATCAAGGAAGCTCGCCGTGAGGAAGACGACCTCAATCAAGGCGCCTGGAAGCGCGAACGTAAGGTGGCCGACTGGATCCTGACCGCCAAGCTTTGCGAAGAGCAACTGGCAACTCGCTCCAAAGATCTTCAACTGGCCGCCTGGCTAGTCGAAGCGGTGATCCGCAAGCAAGGATTCCAGGGTTTAATCGACGGGCTCGCCCTGGTTGAAAATCTGGTGAACACCTTCTGGGACCATCTCTATCCCGAGCTCGAGGATGGTGATGCCGAGTTTCGAGCCACCCCCCTTGACTGGATGTCGAACCAGTTGGTGATGCTTGTCAAAGGGCTAGCCCTTAATGCAGAAGGCCATTCGTTTTTACGCTACAAAGAATCGCGAGAAGTCGGCTATGAGAGTGAAGCGACTTCTGATGTCACCAAAAAGCTGCGAAACACCAAGCTGAACGAAGGCAAGCTGGCACCGGAAGACTTTGATGACAGCTTCAAGGCCACGCCCAAGGCTTACTATGTCACTCTTGAAGGCAACCTGGCCAAAGCTCTCGAGCAAACCAAATCGCTGGCTGCGCTGTGCGATGACAAGTTCGGTGACAGCGCCCCCTCCTTCTCGAAGTTCCTTTCGGCGCTCGAAGAAGTCAGGCAAGTGCAAAAGTCTTTGCTCGACAAGAAGAGGGAGATTGAGCCAGACCCGATTCCTGAAGAAGCACCAGCCGAAGAGTCCACAGAAGAGACTGTAACAGACCCCGAAACAGGCGATCAGACAGTGGTTGCAGCCGGGCCCTCGGTGTCGATCGGTTCATTCAGCGGTGCCGAATCGGGCGCACGCAAAGAGCACATCGAGTCTCTCGCCAAAGTGGCGGCAGACTTGCGCAAGATGGACCCGACCAATCCCGGAGCTTATATGATCTTGCGTGGGCTTCGCTTTGGAGAGCTGCGGGCCGCCGCTGCCCGCGGTGAGATCCGTTCGCTCGAAGCTCCGCCGACCGAATTGCGGCGGCAATTGCGAGTTTATGCCCTCGACCAGAAGTGGAAAGAACTTCTTGAACTGGCTGAGGCCAGCCTCGCTTTACCTTCCAGCCGCGGCTGGCTGGATTTGCACCGCATGACAGCAGAAGCATGTGCCGGCCTGGGTGGTGACTACGGCAATATTGCCAATGCGATTCGTGGTGAGATCCGGGCCCTTCTTCATGATGTTCCTGAGATTCGAAGTGCAGTCATGATGGACGATACGCCAGCGTGCAATGCACAAACGCAAGCCTGGCTGGACGAGTTCGATGCGGCAGCGCCACTCGCAATGGACCTGCCTGCACTCGAAGGGGCCGCGGCGACTAAGCCGGCCTGGAGCAAGCGACCTCAAGATCCTTTTGTTGCGGCTGTCGATGCCCTGCGCAAGGGCGATAAGGCCAAGGCTCTCGAAATCATGAGAAATGATATTGAGGCCCAACCGTCGAACCGGGGAAAATTCCTGCGGCAGATGCAGGTCGCTGAACTCTGCATTCAGGCTGGGGCGAAAGAGATCGCCCAACCCTTCCTCGAAGACGTTAAGAACAAGCTGAAGGACTTCCGCGTCCCGGAGTGGGAAGATCGCGGGGTTGTGGTTCAGGCACTGGCCGACCTTTATCTGTATCACGATGAGACCGTCGGCAATGGTGGCGAGAGAACCAAGGTGTTTCAACAGATTTGCCGTCTCGACCCAGTACGAGCACTGGCGTTGAAATCCTGACCCGAGGTGAAACGCTAGATGGCATTTCAACTCGATGTTCAAGTCACGCTCTCGGTACTGGATCGATTGATCGACACAGAACCGAAGAATGCTGCCGAGGCTCCCTTGACCCGGGCCGAGGCGGTACGTCGACTGCGCGCTTCCGTGCGGCGCGATATTGAGTGGCTGTTGAATTCCAGAAGAGTGGCCACGCCGCCCGACGCCGCCCTGGTGGAACTGGGCAAGAGTGCCTACACTTACGGGCTCCCCGACCTTTCTTCGGTAAGCCTGGCAAGCTATGCCGAACAGGGTAAACTCCTTTTGGCCATCGAGAAAACGTTGGAGCTCTTTGAGCCTCGGCTGACCAATGTCAAAGTGATTCCAATCACCGACAGCCAACACAAGTACGTCCAGCGCCTCGACTTCAGAATTGAGGGCCTACTGTTAATGGACCCGGCGCCAGAACAGGTCAGCTTCGATACCAGTCTCGATGGAGTCAGCCAAAACTACAAAGTCAATTCGGTGGGAGCGGACTAAGCACCATGCGGGATGACTTACTGCTTTACTACGAACGGGAACTGACGTTTCTTCGACAGATGGCGGCAGGATTTGCCGAGCGCTATCCCAAAATTGCCTCCCGGCTGGTGATTGAGCCCGACAAGTGTGAAGACCCACATGTGGAGCGGCTTCTCGAAGGCTTTGCCTTTTTGGCCGCACGAGTTCACCTGAAGATTGACGATGAGTTTCCAGAACTCACAGAGGCGATCCTCAGCATCGTCTATCCGCAATTCATCCAACCCATTCCATCGATGTCGATTGCGGAATTCGAATTGGACCCCGACAAAGGCAGTCTCGACAAGGGTCTTTTGGTCCCCAAAGGATCGATTCTCTACTCGGCACCCGTACAGGGAATGCCGTGTAAATTTCGGACCTGCTACGACCTGACTCTCTATCCGGTTAGCGTCTCGAGTGCGGAGTTCTGCACACCAGATCGCCTGCGCCCACTGGTGAAAGCTCCCGACGCGCAATACGCAATCCCCCTTCGCTTCTCTGCCCCGAAAGATGTCATCCTCTCGCAACTCGAATTGGACAAGGTGCAAATCTACCTCGACGGTGAAGGCGCGCTGATCCATGCGCTCTATGAAGCTCTGGTTTCGAAGACCGTTCGCATCCTGGTACGCAACCCGCAAGACCCTCGCCAGATTCCAGTCGAGTTACCGTTGTCGGCCATGCGGCCGATGGGATTCGACAAGGAAGAAGGAGTACTCGAGTATGATGGCCGCTCCTTTCTTGCCTACCGCTTGATGCAGGAGTTCTTCTGCTTTCCTGAAAAGTTCTTCTTTCTTGAACTCAGTGGACTGCTGGAAGTCCTGTCGAACGGCTTCGGGAATGAATTTGAGGTGGTCTTCCTACTGAGCCGCATCGACCAGGAAGAAACTCGTCTGCGGCTTGAAAACGGAGTTACAGCTTCTGTATTCAAAACCAGAGCGACTCCCATCATCAATCTGTTTCCGCACACTTGCGAGCCGATTCTGATGGATCAAAAGCGGGCAGAGTACCCGATCATCCCCGACATCCGCCGCAGTTCGGGCATGGAGATCCATTCCATTACTGAAGTGGTTTCAGTCAATATTGACCAGCAGACGACAGCGACCTACGAACCCTTTTACTCGATTCGGCATGCCCAGCAGTCGCGCAAGCAGAATACCTTCTATATTGCTTCGCGGCGCCAATCGCATCGGCCGAACGACGAAGGTACCGACATGGATCTCTCGCTGGTAGACCTGTCGTTTCAGTCTGTCCATCCCAAGATCGATTCGGTGACGGTGAAGACGCTTTGTACGAATCGCGACCTGCCGTCACGGCTACCCTTTGGGAATGACAATGGCGATTTCGAGCTCGAATTGAGTGGCCCCATCAAGCGCATCATTGCCCTGCGCAAGCCGACCTCTACGATGCGCCCGCCCATTGGAACCAATCTCTACTGGCGCCTGATTTCTCACTTGTCGCTGAATTACCTGTCCTTGATTGAAGGCGGCAAAGAAGCGTTGCAGCAGATTCTGACGCTCTATAATTTCACCGGAACGCCCTATGCCGAACGCATGATCAGTGGCATCACCAGCGTGAGTTCGAAGCGGAAGTTTGCCCGTCTTGTCTCAGACGAGGGCATCGCCTTCGCCCGCGGCTTTGAAGTACAGCTCGAGTTTGACGAAGAACAATTCGTTGGGGGAGGCGTCTACCTTTTTGCTTCGGTGCTCGAACGCTTTCTTGCCAATTACGCCTCGCTGAACAGCTTTACACAGTTGCACGCCAAGACCCTGCAGAGAAAGGAACCACTTCGCCAATGGCCACCTCGCGCTGGACAAAAGATCCTGATCTAGCGCCGGCCGTGCCGGAGCAGGAGTATCCGCTCGCCTTGCGGCGTAACTGGATCGAAGATCTATTCGAGAACCAGGCCGGGACGTTCCAATTTTTTCAGGCCGTGCGGCTGCTTTCGAGGCTCGGCCATGGCTTGGTACCGCCGGGCCGATTCCCAAAATCGCCTTCGTCAGAGGTGGTTCGCTTTGGCGTGAACTCCGCATACTGGTTTCCTCCGTCGCAGATTCACAGCCTCGAGTGGGGCAAACTGGACCCTGAGCGAGCGGAGTGGAAGCCACCGATGTTGCGGGTGAACTTCATGGGTTTGGTGGGAGCCAGCGGAGTGTTGCCGCTGGTCTATTCTGACTTTGTTCAGGAACGCCTGCGGGATCGGGATCGGACGATGCTCGACTTCTTCGATCTGTTTCATCACCGGGCCTTGTCGCTGTTTTACCAGGCCTGGGAAAAACACCGCTTCTGGGTCAGCTTTGAGCGGGAAGAGCGGGACAAGATGTCCGGCTACCTGCAAGACCTGATCGGAATCGGAACGCCTGGGCTATCCAACCGGCAGACCATCAGCGACACTTCGCTGATCTATTACAGCGGTTTGTTGTCACTGCAACCACGCTCCGCGATGGCGCTCGAACAGTTTCTTTCTGACTACTTCGATGTGCCGATTGCAGTGGAAGAGTTTGGTGGATCCTGGCACCCGCTGGCCGAAGAAGACATCTGCAAGTTCGCTGACCCGCCTACGGAAGCCGAGCAACTGGGCTTTGGAGTAGTGGTGGGAGATTACGTTTGGGATCGAGCCTCACGAGCAAAGATCTCAGTTGGCCCGCTGGCACTGGAGCAGTATATGGACTTCCTGCCTGGAGGAAGCGCCTACAAGCCGCTGGAGGCAGCAACAAACTTTTTTTCAAACGGGGAGATCATCTTTGAAGTACAGTTGATTCTCGACCGTGACAATGTACCTGCCTGCCAACTTGGTTCGGATGCAAACGCGCCAGCCAAGCTTGGCTGGCTCACCTGGATGAACACGGCCCAACCCAGAGTGTCTGACCCTGGAGACACCGTTTTTCTATTGAACTAAACACCGGAGGAATGGATGAGCGTCAACATTAAATCCCTGATCGGGAAACTGAATGACACAACCCGCAACACGATGCAGGCCGCTGCTGGATTCTGCCTGCAGCGGACGCATTATGACGTCGAAATCGAACACTTCCTGATGAAGTTATTCGAGCATTCCGGCGGAGACTTCATCGCCATCCTCAAGGCCTTTGAGGTAGACAAGTCGAAGCTCTCGGCTCAATTGACTGCCTCGCTCGACAAGCTGAAGAGTGGTAACGCGCGCACCCCCGTGCTGGCACCGACGCTGGTACGGATGCTGAATGAAGCCTGGTCGATTGCATCGCTGGACTTCGGCTCGGGCAACATCAGGACGGGGTACTGCGTTCTTGCTCTCACCCAGAATGACGAACTGGTGCGGCTGATGGGTGATGTCTCCAAAGAGTTCAAGAAGATCGATCCGAAGAGCCTGAAGGATAATTTCGAGGCGATTTGCGGATCGTCTTATGAGAGCTCCGAGATGAAGGATCTGGGTGAAGGGGAAGCTTCGTCGGCTTCGGCAGGTGCGCCTGGCCCGGATGGGGCACCCAAGCTCAACCCGGCCTCGAAGTCACCCAACCTCGATGCCTATACGATCAACCTCACGGATAACGCCAAGAACGGCAAGATCGATACGGTACTGGCCAGGGATTTTGAGATTCGTCAGGTTGTGGACATTCTGACGCGGAGACGGCAGAACAACCCGATTCTGGTGGGCGAAGCGGGTGTTGGTAAAACGGCTGTAGTGGAAGGCCTTGCGCTGCGGATTGTTGCCGGTGACGTGCCACCACCTCTCAAGAACGTCACGTTGCGTACTCTCGATCTCGCTTTGCTGCAAGCCGGCGCGAGCGTCAAGGGTGAGTTTGAGAATCGCCTGAAAGGGCTGATTGATGAAGTAAAGAAGTCACCCACCCCGATCATTCTCTTTATTGACGAAGCGCACACGATGATTGGCGCTGGTGGTGCTGCCGGGCAAAACGATGCTGCCAACCTGCTGAAGCCAGCACTGGCCCGCGGAGAGTTGCGAACGATCGCCGCCACTACCTGGGCTGAGTACAAGAAGTACTTCGAGAAGGACCCAGCATTGACCCGACGCTTCCAGACCGTCAAGGTGGAAGAGCCGACTGAATACAACTGCCAATTGATGTTGCGCGGCATCCTGCCGATGCTTGAGAAGCATCACAATGTGCTGATTCTCGATGAAGGCCTTGCGGCAGCCGTCAAGCTCTCGCACCGCTATCTGCCAGACCGGCAGTTGCCGGACAAGGCGGTCAGTGTCCTCGATACGGCCTGCGCTCGCCTGGCACTGGGCCAGTCTTCGATTCCACCAGCTGTAGAAGCGGTGCAACGTGAAATCGACGACTACGATGTACAGACGCGAGTGCTCAATCGTGAACTGGAGATTGGGGCCGACCACAAGGAGCGCCTGGGCGAGATCGCCGAGAAGAAACTGGCGGCTGAGGCCAAGCTGAAGGTTCTCAAAGAACGCTGGGAGCACGAAGGGAATCTCGTCAAGGAGATTCGAGAGATGCGGGATTCGATCATGGCCAACGCGGAGGGCATCGACAAGGATGACCTGCGTGGCAAGATCAATGCGAAGACCAAGGAACTCGAAGAGTTGCAGGGCGAGAGCCCACTGATGCGAGTTTCGGTGGACGCTCAAGTGGTGGGCGAGGTGATCTCAGCCTGGACCGGGATCCCGATTGGCAAGATGCTGAAGGACGAGATCCAGACGGTTCTCGAACTGGAGAAGCATCTCTGCGCCCGAGTCATCGGCCAAGACCATGCCATGCACGCGATTGCGGAACGCATACGTACCTCGAAGGCCGGGATGGACGATCCGGTTAAGCCGGTGGGTGTGTTCATGCTGGTAGGCCCATCGGGTGTGGGTAAGACCGAAACGGCATTGGCCCTGGCTGACATGCTCTTTGGTGGCGAAGACAATATGGTCACCATCAACATGAGCGAGTTCCAGGAAGCGCATACGGTTTCGACGCTGAAGGGCTCGCCTCCCGGATACGTTGGTTACGGCGAAGGCGGTGTGCTGACGGAAGCAGTTCGTCGGCGACCCTATTCTGTCGTTCTGCTGGACGAAGTGGAAAAGGCTCACCCGGATGTGCTGGAACTCTTCTTCCAGGTCTTTGATAAGGGCCGCATGGAAGATGGAGAAGGCCGAGAGATCATCTTCCGCAACAGCATCATCATTCTGACTTCGAATGCGGCAACCGATACGTTGATGAAGCTGGTGGCCGACCCGGAAACCATGCCTTCGCCGGAAGGGATCATCTCGGCGATGAAGCCGGAGCTCGACAAGATCTTCAAGCCGGCCTTCCTGGGCCGTATGGTTGTGATCCCGTATTATCCGGTGCGCGACGAAGTGCTGAAGACCATTGTGAAGTTGAAGCTGGCCAAGATTCAAAAGCGGCTCAAGGCCACGCACAAGATCACGCTGGTGGCAGGAAGCGACATTGTCGATGCCGTGGCATCACGATGCACCGAGGTGGAATCGGGTGCCCGCAACGTCGACAACATTCTTACCAACACGGTGCTGCCTGACATCAGTCGGCGCTTGCTGGGGATGATGGCAGAAGGCACACGGCCTGAAAGCATGACCATCAGCGTGGCCGAAGACGGTACCTTCCAATACGTCTAACAGTGGTGGGGGCTAGAAGTAAATTTTGGCCCCTATTTCTCCACGACGGGCATTATCGACGACGCCACCGGCACTGCCAAAATTCGCCTGGTTCACGGAGATCACGCTTGGGCCGCCAAAGGTGACCTGGTTGAACACATTGAAGGCCCGGAGTTGCAGCGACATGCGGATTTTGTCGGTGATGAAGACGGACTTCTGCAGATTGACGTCGGTGCTGCGCAGCCAACCTTCACGAATGTTTGGCAAAAAGCGTGGACCGTTCGGGATCTGAAATTCAGGAGTGACGCGGAAGGCGGCCGGGTTGAACCAGGGCTTGGTGCAGCCGCAGGCGTTGGACCAATCCCTGCTGTTTGCAATCGATTGCGAGAGCGGATAGCGTGGGTCGACCCCTTCGACGACAGAGGCGCGTGAAGGACTAGCTCCTGCGATGCGGGAGATATCAGGGCCACCGACACTGACGGGAAGTCCCGCTTGAATCGTTGTGTTTGAGAAGACTTGCCAATTGCCGATGAAGCGATTGGCAAGTTTGTTTTTGTTGAAGAACTTCTTGCCTCTGCCAAAGGGTAGCTGCGAAGAGAAGGTAATGACGGCGCGCTGGGGAACATCGAAGGAGCCGACAGAGCGCTCCAGACGGATGTTGTAGATGTCGCGAATGCCTGCAGGGTCGAGGAAAGCGATGCCGTTGCCGCCGCCACCGGATTCGAGCACTTTCGAGATGGTGTAGTGTGCCCCGAGAGAGAAGCCGCGCGAGAACCGGCGGTCATAGCGAACGGTGACTGCATGATAGATACTGTCGGCGACGGGCGGCCTGAAGTAGATGAGGCTACCGCCGAAGGCATTGGCAGTGGTGGGAGAGGCAAACTGCGGATAAGGCTTGAGCAACTGCATGCGGGGAATGCGGGCGAGGGAGAGCAAGCCGGGAAGGCCGCGACCGAAGAAGGGATTGTTTACCTGCTCCGTCAAGAAGGAGCCGCCATTCTGGAGGTTCTTCGGATCAATCTGGTTTAGTTCAAGGCTATTGGTGGGAAGGCGGACCCCACGGCTGCCAAAGTAGGTGACGTCAATCGAACTGGTGCGGGTGAGCTGTTGGGCAATGGCAAAGTTCCACTGTTGGACGTAGCTGTTGGGTTGGTCACGCAACACGATGTTGGCGTTATTGCCGAGGCGGAAGGTGCCATCATTGAGGTGGTTGGCGGAGTTGGGACGGGCGATGCCACCGGGGAAGGGATTGCTCAGAGTGGTGCGGGGCGTGTAGTCGGCATTGAAGACGTCGGCGATGACGTTGAAGTTGAAGGGAGTCGTGACGATGGCAGTCTCGAGGCCGATGGGGAGATAGAAGAGCCCGAAGCCGCCGCGGATCGCAGTCTTGTTGGTGACGCGGTAGGCGAAGCCAAGGCGGGGGCCGAAGTTGCGCCAATTGGTCTGGCGGATGGTTCTTGGGTTCTTCCCACCAGTGAACTGGAGCGCGCCTTTGAAGGGGGTGCCGTTGTCGGCATTGGGATCAAAGTAGGTGAGGCGGTCATGGGCTTCGCCGGTGCCGGTTTCGGTTTCCCAGCGGACACCGAGGTTGAGTGTGAGACGGGAGGAGACTTTCCAGTCGTCCTGGAAGTAGCTGCCCATGTAGTGCTGGAAGGCGCTTAGGGGTTCGACTTTCTCATAGGTGTAGGCACCAAAGCCAAGCAGGAAGCTGGCGAGGCCCAGACCTTGTTCCGGGCGAGCGGTGCCGATTTGATCGCTGGAAGTGAAGAACTGATTGAAGTTGTAAGCACCCGTTGGGTTGGCAACCTGGAAGGGATAGAAGCGATAGAGGCGGTATTCGCCGCCCATCTTGAGGGTGTGCTTGCCACGAACCCAGACGAGGTTGTTCTGCAGGCCCTGGGTGTCGCGGGGCTGGTTGTTGAAGGCTGTGCCGCCGAGGTCCGGGATGCCGCTGCCGACGGAGACGTTGGGGTAAATCAGGACATTGGCCGAATCGCGAATGTAGTTGGGCAGGCCCAGGGTTGTAGGGTCAAAGCCGAGGGTGTTTGAGACGAGGTTGGCACGGTAGCGGACATACATGTAGCGGAAGACATTGAACAGGTAAGGAGTGATCTGGTAGGTGTCATCGATACCGGTGTTGTAGAAGCTGTCTTTGGTGTTGTTGGAATTGGTGAAGCGAACTTTCACGCTGGGCTGGGTGTCGAGCGACTTCTGTTGGGAGAAGCGGCCAAAGATACGGTGGCGGTCATTGAAGATGTGATCGACTCGGGTGGTGAACAAATCGCGGGAGTAGCCGCGGTTGCCCGCGAAGAGATAGTTTTGGCGGCCCGTGATGGAGCTGCCAGCGCGGTTGGCATCGGGATACTCTTCGAGCATTTTGAGTGCAATCGGGTTGAAGCGGCCGCGAGGAATCAAGTTACCGGGAAAGGGGTCGCGAGAGCGGACGCCACCGACGATGCGGCTGGTATTGGGGTCGTAGATCTGGATGAGCTGAGGGCCGTTTGCGGCGAGAAAGCGCGATTCGGAGAAGTCTCCGTTGCGCTCGAGCGCCGTCGGAACACTGGAGATCAGACGCACCGGATCTTTCTCTCGTCGTCCTTCGAACGCAGTAAAGAAGAAGGTCTTGTTCTTGCCCTTGTAGAGGCCGGGGATCGTGACAGGGCCGCCGAGTGTGAAGCCATACTGGTGGCGGCGCAGCACAGGCCGGATGGTGCCGAAGCGATTGTTGACGAAGCTATTGGCATTCAGGAAATCGTTCTGGTGGTAGTAGTACATCGTGCCGTGATACTTATTGCCGCCAGCCTTGGTAACGATGTTGACGGCACCGCCGCCGGTGCGGCCGAACTCGGCGGAGAAGCTGTTGGTTTCGACACGGAATTCCTGCACGGAGTCAGGCGGGGGGCTGAAGGCGACGCCGTTGAAGTCACCGATGGTATTGACCGCGCCATCGAGCAAAACCTCGTTGGTTGAGGTTCGACCACCGCCGACTGAAAAATTGGAATTGAAGACACCGCGTCCACCACGGGCATCGCCGACCTGGCCTTTGGCGACCACACCCGGTGCGAGACGAACCACAGCCATCACGTCGCGTTGCACAAGGGGAAGCTCATCGATGGTCTGCGAATTGATGGTGGTGCCGACGCTGCCTGCCTCGGTTTGCAGCACCGGGGCTTCTTCGGTGACCTGTACTTCGGTGGCGACGCTCAATAAAGAGAGACTGAAGTCGAGGGCAGCTGCCTGGTTGATCTCTAACGACACCTGCTTCTGGATTTTCTTCTGAAAGCCGGGCGCGGCCACGGAGACCTCATAGAGGCCCGGGGGAAGAATCGGAATGGCATAGACCCCGGAGGCATCGGTGCTGGCGGACTTGGTGGCGTTGGTGGAAACCTGGGTGGCAACGACCGTGGCACCCGCGATGGGGGAGCCGGTTGGGTCGACCACCGTGCCACTGATGCGGGCATTGAAAGTCTGGGCCCAAAGGGAGGCGGAAAAGCAGAGGAAGGCGGTCAGAAGCAAGCGAAGCACGATTACCAGAATACTGATTTCGGGGGTAAGGGGAAACTGAGGACCCAATTCTGAACGCAATGGCGCTATATCTAATAGACTGACTGACGAGTCTTATGCAAACCAATCAAAGCAACAGCCTTTACGAAGTACTTGTGCCTCATTTGGGGAAAGACAAGTTTACGTTCCAGAGCGTGGAGGGCAAAGAATTCGTCTCGAAGCCCTTTGAGTTTCGCGTCCGGATGGCAACTGCAGACGGTGGGATTGATGATGAAGACTTATTGCGGAAGCCGATCCGGCTGACAATTCGGCGTGCGGGGGGCTTTGAGAGGCAAATCCATGCCTTGATTCAAAGCAGTCGGCTGGTGGGCAAGAGCAAAGAAACTGCGATGGTTTACTACTGGGAAGTCACGATGTCGCCGTGGCTTTGGTTCTTGAACCTGGAAGTGGATTGCCGCCACTTCATCAACATGGATGCCAAAGAAATCATCTCGAAAGTCTTTACGGACCATGGTTACCCCGACTTCTCGTTTAAGACGCAGGCAACCTTCCCCAAGCGTGAGTTTACCGTGCAGTACCGGGAAAGCAGCTTTAACTTTGTTTCGCGGCTGATGGAAGAAGAAGGCATTTTCTACTGGTTTGAACACACAGAGGCCAAGCACCAGTTGATTCTGGCCGATGCGAATTCTGTGACGCAGACTTGCCCGCACTACGACACCCTGCCCTACGGACAGGGGATGTCGTCGAACCACCCTGGGGGGATGCTGGAAGGGCTGGAACAGAAGGTGGGCGTCTATACGGGCAAGTACACGCTGCAGGACTTTGAGTTCAGCAAGAGCAGCGTGAGTCTGCTTTCTTCTACGGCCGGCAGGCAGCGCTCGGAGATTTACGATTATCCCGGAAAGTTCATGACCAAGGACCAAGGGACGCGCTACGCGAAGTTGCGGCTGGAGGAGCAGGAAGCCCGGCTTCGGACGATTCATGGCAATACTTCGGCGGTGACACTGGTGCCCGGTTACCGCATGACGGTAGAGAAGCACTTTGACGCCGATGTGAATACTTCCTACATTGTGCTGAGTTCGACGCTGGCCTTCCGCCAGAATTCCCAGGATAGTGACATTGTGGGGGAAAGCAGCTCTGCCGATTGTGATTTTTCGGCGATCCCGTTTCGGGTCCCTTATCGACCACCGAAGCGGCACGAGAAGCCTCTGATCCATGGCGTGCAAACGGCGATTGTATGCGGGCCTGCGGGGAGCGAGATTCATTGCGATAACTTCGGGCGCGTGAAGGTTCAGTTTCATTGGGACCGGATCGGCACGAAAAAGGACAACTCGTCTCACTGGATCCGCATTACGAACAGTTGGGCGGGTGGGAACTGGGGCCAGATCTCGATTCCGCGAGTGGGCCAGGAAGTGATTGTCAGTTTTCTTGAAGGGGATCCAGACCGGCCGATTATCACGGGATGTGTTTATAACGATCAACAGATGCCGCCCTATGCTTTACCGGAGAACAAGACCCAATCGGGGATCAAGTCACGTTCGAGCCCAGGTGGAGGGTCCAGCGACTTCAACGAGTTTCGCTTTGAGGACAAGAAGGGGAGCGAACAGGTTTACCTTCATGCCCAAAAAGACTTCGATGAGTTGATCGAGAACAAGCACACAACCACGGTGCAGAAGAGCGACCAGATCATTACGCTCGACCAGGGAAACCAGAAGACTACGGTTTCTAAGGGGAACCGTGACATCACTGTCTCGATGGGCAACAACAAACTGGAATGCCCGGCCGGGAAGATCAGCGAATCGGCAGCGCAGGAGATCAAGATGGAGTGTACGCCTTCGAAGATCACGATGACCCCCGCGTCCATCAAGATTGAGATTGGGGCTTCGTCCATTGAATTGACGGCTGCCAACATCACCATGAAGTCGCCGATGATTCTGCAGAACTAGGAACTATGCCCGGAAAGACCGCGAAAGAGATTGCTCGCAGTGCAGGATTGAAGGTGCCAGCGACAGACTGTCTGGCCGAGGCGCAGAATGCCCGGCACTATGTTGAGCTGTTGATGGAGAAGCATCTCTGGATGGATGCAATTGCCTACCTGAGCCATGCCATCACGCCTCGTGAAAGCATCTGGTGGGCCTGGTTCTGTGCACGGAAGGCTTCTCTGCCCAAAGAAGACCCTGAAGAATTGAAGGCACTTGCACTTGCGGAGGCGTGGATCGGGCAGCCGACAGAAGCTAACCGGGTGGCGGCAAAAGAAGGAGCCGAGAGGCTGCCTGCGTCTTCCCCGCCCCAATCCGTATTGCAGGCAGTTTACTTTACGGGCGAGTTGATTGACGAGGCTACCGGCGAGAAGACGATGGGAGCACCGCTGGTTGCGCACAAGTATGTTCATGCGGCAGTGCTGAACTCTGTGTACGGCATCGCCCCCAAGGACCCGGAGCCTGTGGCCATGGAATTTTTACGGCAGGGGCTCGAGGTGGCTCACCGGATCCAGCTTTGGACGCAGTACAGCTAGGGTTTGAACTGGTCCATCTTGATGTGGATCGTGCCGAGGCGGCCACTGGGCAAGTCTCTGGCACCAATCACCAGGCGGGTGGCGTTGCTTTGCATGGGGAGTTCCACGCCGTAGTTTAGCCCTCCGGCAGAGAGCATCTTTTCGCGATCGTCATTGGTGAGGCGCAGGGGCAAGGACTGCTCGGTGCCACCGATGCTTTTGCCAGTGGCGTCGACGTAGAAGAGGGCAAGCTGAATTTGTCCCACCCAGAAGCCGGCGCTGTTGCGCAGAGAAATGGCATCGGGGTCGAGGCGCATCGTGACCTTCAATTTACCCTCAGCCTGTTGGCATTGTGCTGCAATGGCGATGCCGCCAACCTCAAGAGGGCCTGCCATCAAGTCCCACATGGCCTCGCGCTGCTGCTGTGTCCAGGTGGGTGCTTCGTCTCTGGCAAAGTAGCCTTCCCGGTGACGGATGGAAAGGCCCTGGCCTTGCACCTTCACTTGAATTTTGCGGAAGCGTCCGTTGTCTTCGTAGGGGTCAGGGTAGTAGCCGAGAACGTAGTTGCCTGAGTTGTCGTCCATTGCGGCCCGGATTTGCCTGCTCGTATCGTTGGAATCGTAGAAGGCGCGGCCACCGGTGCGCTTGGCGATTTCTTCCATGATGTCGTGGTGGGCTACGGTTTCATCGCGGTCGGCGTAGACCATGGGGTCTGGGCTGGTGAAGGTAGCACGGGGGCCGCGACGTGCGCCGCGGCTGCGGGAAGCACCCACGACTTGAGCCATCGCATAGTCGCTGTACCTGGACTTGGCACGATAGAGAGTGTCGACCATGACACCCCGGGCGTCGATTGGGTAAATGGCGACGCCGGCGTTGGCGATCGCTTTGGTGGCCTGATCGGCGATGTAGGCGAAGGAAGCTGGAGAGCCGGTGCCGGTGCGAAGATCTGTGCCCACCACCATGGGGAAGGCGGCAGAAACCCAGAGGAGGTTTTTGCGGCCGGGAACTTCTGCCATGTGTTGCGCGATGGCCTCAAGGGTTTGAAAGGTGCGCTGGATGCGCTCGGTGAGCTTGATCAGCGCGACATTCTGGTCGGCAACGATTTGTGACTGTGCGCGCTCGGCTTCGCCTGGATCGGAGAGGATCTTCTGCAGCTTTTGGTCATTCAGAAGTGGAGCGAGACTGTTCTCAAAATCAAGGTTGGCTTGTGAGTCGCCCCGATAGGCCGTTAGCTTTTGCACGAGAGATTTGGCATCGCTGGTGATGTCGTGCAGGATGTGCAAGCGGTTACTCAGGATATAGAGACCGACACGATCGTCGGGACGCAACTGCTCGAGAAAGCGGAGCATCTGTTGGCGGGCATTGCGCTGATCTTCGATGGGAGTATTGAGGGCATCAAAGAGGATCACCGTCACGCTGGAGGCGCTTGATTTTGAAGAAGCGAGATTGGAGTGGAGACCAGGAGGCAGCTCAGCAGGAAGTTGCATGCGCTGTGCTGCCGCCGAGATGAGGCCATTGAAGTCTGACCGGCGGAAGAGCTTCAGGTTTTGAGGCTTGCCGTTGTCCAGAAGTGAAAAGTCAGATTGACTCAAGGACTGGACTGGGTTGCCTTGCTTGTCGCGGACCACAACATCTACCGTTACCAGACGGGTGGTTGTACTGATGACCGGGTCTTGCTGGGCCTGCCCGCCAAACACAACACCGGCAAAGGAGAGAACCAACAAGAACCGGAGATGCATACTAGACCTCGCAGATTTTGAGCATGGCGTCGAGCGTTTTGACGGGATCGGGGTTGCCAGGACGGGGGCTGTACTCATGACTGATCCAGCCCTGGAAGCCGAGGTCGGCGATCTTCTTGGCGATGGGAGCGTAATTCATTTCCTGGGTTTGGAGATCGAACTCATAGCGCCCCGGGTTACCGGCGGTATGGAAATGGCCAATGTACTGGAAGTTCTGCTCGATGGTGCGGATGATATCGCCTTCCATGATTTGCATATGGTAGATGTCGAACAAGAGCTTGAAGCGGGGGGAACCAATGCGCTTGCAGAGCTCGACTCCGTAGCTGGTGTGGTCGCAGGCGTAGTCAGGATGATTGACTTTGCTATTGAGTAATTCCATGCAGAGGGTTACACCGGCGTCTTCGGCGCGCTTGATGATACGGCGAATGAACTTTTCGTTGTTGTCGAGGCAACGTTCTACGCTTTGTCCCCACTTATTGCCGCTAAGCAGAATGGCGTTGGGAGCTTTCACATCGGCTGCGAATTTGAGAACGTCAATAGCTTGCTTTTCAAGTTCATCATGGCGCGACAGATCGGTCGAGTTATGCATGAGGGTACCGATGCCAGGAACCATGGTTGGCGTGATGCCGTACTTTTTCAGGATCGAATAATCTTTGGCTCCGACCAGATCATGGCCCAGAGCACCGAGGTCAGCTGCGATGCGGCAGCGTTGTTCCAGATCGTAGCCGCGACCAAGGACGCCACCACAGACGCCCTGTTTGAGGCGCCCGGGACGGGCTTTGGGAGTAGACTGCGCGTTGGCAGCAAGGCCAGTAAGGATGGCGGCAGAATTTGCAATGAGATGGCGTCTTGTCATATCTGATCCATATACTATCAAGTCATGGGCTTTGCGTTATGGCACCAGAAACCACTCCTGTATTGCGCTGGTACGCATGAATATCGGCCGATGGGGACTGCAGTGATTGGAGATCAGGGAGTGTTTCAGGCGAGGGACTTTTCTCAAGCGAGAAAGAGCCCGATTCGAGGGAAGGAAGGCTTTGTGGGATACTTCGCCAGCCTGAATGAAGTGAATCATTTTCTGAGGAAGAAGCCTTCGACGCGGGTCGGGAAACGAGACTCGCATCGAATCTTGTCGACCTTTGGCTGATTGACACCGGGCTTTAGGTCCGCTATATTCCTAAAATACTGTAGTTTCAACAGGTTGTCGGGAATCTGTTACAAAGCGATCACGCCGCGGCTGGGGTCTTGAGCTAACTCTTACTCAATCGACGCCAGCGTGGACTGAAACCACCGTGTTGCACTGTGGCCCCGCCTCTTTGCTGGCCGCTTTCCCGCTTCAATCTGTATGCCAGAATTTGCGAAATTACAGTTCTGCAATGGAGACTCGGCAATGGCCAGCTTGCCCGATGAGCGGATGCCT
This sequence comes from Bryobacter sp., assembly GCA_044340255.1. Classification (GTDB taxonomy): domain Bacteria; phylum Acidobacteriota; class Terriglobia; order Bryobacterales; family Bryobacteraceae; genus Bryobacter. The sequence goes on from JBIITX010000025.1 coordinate 23,889, forward strand.
AAGGCGCCACTCGAACCACAACACAATGCTCCGGAACATCCGGAAGCAGAGGCGCATGGAATGCCAGGCGCTCCGATAGAAAGTTCCGATGAACTTGCTGAAGCAGCAAGCGCGGAAGAAAACTACGAGCAGATGCTCGCTGATTACGGGCAGATGGACACCACCAGCGATGGTGAGGTTCTGATTGGCCATGTCATCAGCGTTGGCGAACGCGATGTCGTAGTAGATATCGGTCAGAAGACGGAGGGGTCAGTCCCTCGGGATCACTTCTTACATGAAGTGCAACCCGGGGAGCAGATCGAGGTGGTCATTGACCGCCCCGGAACGAGCCCTGAAGGGTTTCTGCATTTATCTCACGAGAAGGTGCGGCGGCTCAGGCACTGGGATTCACTGGAACAGGCCATGAACGATGGCTTTCTGATTAGTGGCCATGTGCTTGCCAAGGTTAAAGGTGGATTGAGTGTCGATGTGGGAGTGCGGGCGTTTATGCCCGCGAGCCAAATCGATCTTCGCCCCACGCACAACCTCGATTCTTTTGTCGGCCAGGACATACCGGTTCGGATTCTGAAGTTGAATCGCCGGAAGGGGAATGTCGTGGTGAGTCGGCGCGCGGCGATTGAAGAAGAAGTAGTAGCCAAGCGCAGCGCAGCACTGGAGAACATCTTTGAAGGCGCGGTGCTGGAAGGTACGGTGAAGAACCTGACCGACTACGGGGCGTTTGTGGATCTGGGCGGGATTGACGGGCTGCTGCACATTAGCGATATGAGCTATGGCCGCGTGAATCATCCTGCTGATGTGGTGGCCAGTGGGCAAGCGGTAACGGTAAGGGTGTTGCGATTTGATCGCGACAAGGGCCGGATTTCGCTGGGGATGAAGCAGCTCTTTGTGGACCCCTGGGAAACCGCAGTGGAGCGCTACACCATTGGTTCTCACGTGAGTGGCCGCGTGGTGAGCGTGACCGACTATGGTGCGTTTATTGAAATTGAGGCGGGCGTTGAAGGGCTAATCCACATCTCTGAGATGACTTGGAGCCGACGCATGAAGCACCCTGGCAAGGTAGTGAAGCCAGGCGACATGATTGAGGCGATCGTGCTCGACATTCGACCGCAGGATAAGCGGGTGTCGCTGGGCTTGAAGCAGATGGAAGCCGACCCCTGGACTACTCTTGGGGAACGCTACAGTGTGGGGAGCGTGGTCGAAGGACGGGTACGCAAGCTGACCGATTTCGGTGCCTTCATTGAGATTGAAGAGGGCATAGATGGTTTGGTTCACGTAAGTGATATGTCCTGGACCAAACATGTGAAGCATCCTTCGGAGTTGTTGAAGAAGGGCCAGATGGTACAGGCGGCGATCCTGCAGATTGATACCGGTCATCGGCGGCTCAGTCTTGGGATCAAGCAACTGGAACCGGATGCCTGGGAGAGCTATTTCAACTCTCACATGGTGAATGAAATCGTAACTGGCAAAGTGGTTCGGGCTGCTAACTTTGGAGTCTTTGTAGAGCTGGCACCTGGAGTGGAAGGTTTGTGCCACAATTCTGAGATTCCGGGCAGCGAGAGCCGCGGTCGTGGCGGAGAGCCGACTGGAAGCCCCCTGCCGGTGGGGTCAGAACAAGAATTCAAGATCATTCGCATGAATGAGAACGATAAGAAAATCGGGCTGAGCCTCAAGGCTGTGGGCGAAGAGAAGGACCGCACACGCTTGAAGGGATACCAGCAGCAGGCCGAGGCAGCAAGCCACGGCTTTGAATCGGGCGCCGAAGCGTATGATGACGCTGTGGGCCAATCGAATGGGGAGGAAGGCTAGACGCCAATGACTAAGGCCGAATTGATTGAAGAAGTCTCACGAGTGGTTGAGATGACACGCAAGGATTCTGAGATTATCGTCGAAGCGATTTTTGACAGCGTGGTGCGCAGTCTGAAATCGGGCGAGAAGATTGAAATCCGAGGCTTTGGCAGCTTCCGCACCCGGCAGAGGCAATCCCGCATTGGACGCAATCCGAAAACCGGTGCTCGCGTCGAGGTGCCTTCGAAGCGTATTCCTTACTTCAAGCCGAGCAAAGAGCTGAAGGACCTCGTCAACGGCGACGAGGGCAAGCCCAGCATTGACGCGCCTCCTCCTGCAGCATTCTAGGAAGCAGCTTGGATCATCTGTGGAGCCCGTGGCGGTATCGATACGTCACCAAAGAAGAGGGGCCCAAGCCCGAGTGTGTTTTTTGCGAGAGGGCCAAGCCTGGTAACGAAGAAGTTGGCCTCATTTTGTTTCGTGGGTTGACCTGTTACGGGCTGCTGAATCTTTATCCTTATGCGAGCGGCCACATGATGGTGGTGCCCTATCGGCATGTGTCGCGCATTGAAGATCTACCCGAGACCGAATGGATTGAGCTGATGCGTTATGGGCGGTTGGCTGAAGCCAACTTGCGTGCGACCTATCGCTGTGATGGGTTGAATTTGGGTTTCAACATTGGGTCGGTTGCTGGAGCAGGAATCGCCGGGCACATTCATCTGCACCTTTTGCCTCGATGGAATGGGGACGCCAACTTCATGAGTGTGATTGGGGAAACGCGGGTGTTGCCCGAGGACCTCAAAGAGAGCTGGCGAAAACTGTCGGGCTGCCGCTGGGAATTGGATCCGCTTTAGCGGCCGAGGATTGTGAATTGGCGTCGGATGCCATTGCCTGCGTCGACTTCCAGAACATTGGAACCTAAGCCCAGGACGACATCGATTCCGAAGGAGCCGGCGACGTCGAAATCGCGATTCTGAACTTCCCGTAGTTGCGCTGAGCCGCTCAGCACACGGACAGAGGGAGCTTTTTCGATTGCGATTCCATTCGAGTCGAGAATCCGGAAAATGAGGAGATCCTGCTGTGGAGTTCCCGCCCGAACGGAGGCGGTGGGTTGCAGGAGCACCTGAATTTCAGCGGCAGCGGCGTCATTGGATTTACCGAAGAAGTAGGGGACACGCATGGCGGTAGTGCCCTCGGCCTGAAAAACAACGTAGCCGGAATGGGTGCCGGGGTTGACGGCTGGAAGGTCGAGGCTAAGGCCGAGCTGAGCGGTGCTGCCGGAGGAAACTTCCAGTTCTACCACTGACAACTGGGGTGCTGTGCCGTCTTTGGGCTCGACGGAAACGAAATACTTTGCGGTCGACGAATTGACCGCGCGGATGTCGATGACTTGATCTTTGCTCGTAAAGGTTACGCTGACGGGAGCAAAGCGAAGAGGAGCATCGAGGGCACGATTGAGGTCTGCCAGGCCAGCACTCACCTGTGGGAGTTTGAAGGAGGTGTCGGAGTTGATCGAGCGTGCAGAGTTGACCAATAGAGAGCGGTAGTCGGAAGGGGAAAGGCCAGGCCGGGCGGCTTTGAGAGCTGCGATCATGCCGGCCGTGATGGGGGCACTGAAACTGGTTCCGTTGATGGTGGTGTAGCCGCTGGCTGCGTAGACGTCTCCCCGAATGTCGACATTCTGAGCCGCAGTGTACACATTGGTGCCGACGGCAAGGAGGTCAGGCTTGATGGAAACGCCTGGAACTGGTCCGCGCTAGGAGAAGTTAGCCAGACGATTGGGGCTGGCGTCGCGGGCTTGCAGAGAGAAATCGAGAGTGACACTGAGCTGGCCGGAGTCCCGGAGTTGGCTGAGAAGGCTTAGGCCATCGGCGCGAGTGATGAACAATGTCGGTAGGGTGCCAGTTGAGACCGTCGGGTTGATGAGGTCAGTGGGACGGGCTTCATCGGAGTAAATGACGGCGGCGATCGCGCCGGCGGAAGCCGCGTTTCGGAGTTTATCGTCAAAGAGGCAAACACCTCGCTCGATGAGAGCGATGCGTCCGGTGAGGCTGGCACTCGGGAGTGGGGAACAGGCCAAACGGGTTGGATCGAGCTTCTCAATCGATGTCATGGTTCCTGAGAGGGTGCCAACGTTTGGAGTTCTGGAACTGACAAGAGCTGTAGTGGTGGTGCCATCGCTTACGCTCACGGTGGATGCAAAGATGCGGCTGTTCTCTGAGGCCCCGACCGTGAGTGCTGTGGGGGCAGAGGCGGGAGAACCTAGCGTGGCGACGCCCGGTCCATTATTACCCGCTGAGACGACAGCGATGACTCCGGCAGCTTCGGCTCGGGCCAGCGCCATGACGACAATGTCATTTTCGGGACGCGCGGCCAGCATTGTGCCGAAGCTGAGGTTGATGACGTCCATGCAATCGGCAACCGCGTCATCGATGGCCTTGAGAATGGCGGCGTCGGTGGTGCCGTCGTTGATGCCTGGGGTATCGAAGATTTTGTAGACGCCGAGGTAGGCGGCTGGGGCCATGCCGGAGATCGCACCTCGTGGGGAATCGTGTTTTTCGCCAGCCGCACACATGGCGACGGCGGTGCCGTGGCCGCTGCGATCGAGGGCGGAGGTATCAGGATCACGACGTGAGAACAGCGAGGCATAGGAGCGCGCAACGATAATTTTGCGGTTGGTGTAGGTGAGATTGCCGTCTTCACTGATCTTGGGATAGCCTTCGAGCGCCGGGAGAGATTCATTTTGAAAGCCGGGATGAGTGGTCTGAATGCCGCTGTCGAGGATCCCGATTTTCATGCCAGCGCCTGCTTTCTCGATCCCCAAACGCTGCCAGGCCGCAGTGACGCCATGCACTTCGGCAGCACGGTCGAGGGTCTTATGAAAGATTCGTACTTTGTGCACGCGGGCTACGTCAGCGGATTGGGAAAGGATGCTACGGGCATCACCGCTGCCTTCGGGAACTTCCATGACCAGGGTGTTTGCCACACGCTCGGTGCGTTCGAGAACGCGAAAGCCTCGGCCGCCGAGCGAGGCTTCGACCCGAGCCTGACGGCTGCGTACCCTTCGCAGCTTGTCGGCCGGGGAAGCACCAACGTCCTCTTTGAGCTCGACGATGTACTGGTTGGGAACGAACTGTGCTGAGAGAGCGGTGGCGAGGAGGAAGAAAATTGTGAGGTGATTCATGGGGCTCTCTACTGTTCGACCGAATAGGCCAGAACGGGTTCTCCTTTTGGATTCGTGGTCATGGAGAGTTGACTCAACTTTCCGAGGCGATGCCGCTGGTCACCGTCGAGGAGCGTGCGGAATTTTTCGAGGGCAACGCATTCGAGAGCCATCATCTGTGCCTGCAGATTGGCGATGGTTGTGACTAAAGGCTTCCACTGCAAGACCGGGCTGCCCTGGGTGAGAGCCTGATCGAGGGCCGTCTGGGTTTGTTTCAACTTTTCGGACAAGGGATAGAGCTTGGCCCGGGCCTCGGCAAAGGCAAGGTCACTTTGGACCATCTGTGACTCTGTGAGCGATAGAAATTCGGCAAGGAATGATTTGACGTGGGCGTGGTCGTAGATGACCGGGGTAATTTTTGTGATTCCTGAGGTGGTCTCTGCGCCAGCCAGGGCATAACAGGACAAAACAAGAGCTGCAAGATAACGAAATGGCATGTACGTCTTTAACCTCTAACCCGACAGACGCGGGAGAGTCTCCGTTTCGATGCAAAGAGAGTGTAAAGAAGTTTAAAGACTCGGGCCGGCGCAGCGGAAGCCGAAGTTCATGTAGGTGGCATCGCCTTCCGGCAACAAATAGCGACGGGAGTAACGGATCTTGTCGGCTGTTTGCACGAAGCTACCGCCCCGAATGGAGATGCGCTTTTGATCTTCGCTGGCCATTGTAAATTCGGCGACATTGCCAAGCATGTCGTAGAGGCCCCAGAGATTGGGTTGCTTCTGGGCTACGGCATGGGTGGCGGCCCCGCTGCGCAAGAGTTCGTTGATCGATGTGGTGCCGTCGGGAGCGAGCCAGGCATAGGCGTCCATGGGTTGGGGTTGTGAAGAGGGGGTGCCGGCGCGAGCGGCAAATTCCCACTCGAATTCGGTGGGGAGCCGCAAACTGATTTGGGTGCAGTACTGCTGAGCTTGGGCCGCAGTGATGTCTGTTACTGGCAGGCGGGCCTGCAGGACAGGTAGCATTTTGAGGTGCGTAGAAGAACGCAGAGGCGGCGGTGGACCGATTACCTTTTCGTAGGCTTCGCGGGTTACTTCGGTTTCACCCATCCAGAAGCCGGTGCTGGTTTGGACTTCCCTGCCCGGTAGATCTTCGACCTGGCAGGTAGCAGCCGGGTAGCAACCAATGATCGATCGGCCTGGAGGGATGTAAACGTAGCGGAGGCCGTCTTTGGGGTGGAGCCGCTTTTCACCGAAGCTGGGCAATGGAGTCTTGGGTACAACGGGTTCGGGGGCGGGCGGCGGAGCCGTTGGTGGAGGGGCGGGAGGGGCTGCGGCGGGAACAAAGTAAAAGTCACCCAGCAAGCCGGAGTAGCTGAAGGGGGTTTGCTTGCCCTGCGATTCTTCGTAGACCTTGGACCGGACGCGCGTGAACAGAGATTCGAGGCCCAAGCCTGGCGTGAGGGCTTCTTTCAGCAAGTGTTTGGTGAAGAGGCCATTGCGCTCTTTTGGATTGTCGTCGGCAGTACGCCCTTCATCGGCGGCGAAAGCGATGAAGGCCCCTGCGCCACTCATGCCGCTGAGTCCTCCGCCGGAAGATCGGGAGCCGCGGAAGGGGTTGGAGCGGCAGGCATCGAGAACCAGGACAGATAAGCGGACGTTGCGGCTGCGAATGAGGTCACGGACCCGAGCCGCAGAATAGGCCTGGTAGCGGACATCGGCTTCCATTTCGGCGGCGAAGGAAACGGGTAGGAGAAAGTTTTCACCTTCGATGCTGACGCCGTGGCCGCTGAAATAGAAGAGGGCTACGTCGCCAGGATTGAGGCGTTGTACGAAGCGCTGCACCGACAGATCCATTGTGCGGAGATCGGCATCGACCAGAAGTTCGGCTTCAAAGCCGGCATTGCGGAGGGTAGCGCTGAGATCGGTGGCATCATTGACGGCGTTGGCCAAGGGTTGCTTCGGGTATTTGTTGTTACCAATGAGGAGGGCTTTGCGGCGCGGGGCAGCCTCGATCTTCAAGTCTCGTTGTTGCGATAACGCAGAGATAGCCAGCAAGGAGACGAGAAAGATGCGAAGCATTCGCTCCAGTTTATCCAAACCAAGCAGGACATAGAAAAAGAGGTAGCCGAAGCTACCTCTTGATTCTTAACTTGTGTGGATGTCGTTAGGCGACGTGGGATTCGATCATCTTGACGAGATCGCTCTTGGAAACAGCTCCAACGCGCTGTTCGACAATCTGACCGCCCTTGAACAACAGCAAGGTGGGGATGCCACGAACGTTGTAGCGCATGGCAGTGCCGCCATTGTCGTCCACGTTCAGTTTGCCGACCTTCAGCTTGTCGCTGTATTCGTCGGCAACTGCGTCTACGGTCGGGGCGATCATGCGGCAAGGGCCGCACCATTCTGCCCAGAAGTCGACCAAAACCGGCTTGTCTGAGTTCAAGACTTCAGAATCCCAAGCCGAATCCGTAAATGTGAGTGTGTTTGCTCCAGCCATTTTCAATCTCCAAACCTTTTGATGCGATACGCGCCGGAAAGTCGCAAAGCCTTGTTGCCTTAACGTTGCAAAAGTTCCCGATACAACTGAGAGTAGCCTCGAGCCGATTGTGCCCAGGAATAATCTTTTCCCATGGCAGCCAATTGCATCTTCTTGAAGCGGACAGGATCGGCATAAACGGCGAGTGCGTTTCGTAAGCACTCTGCCAAATCCCAGCTTTCGAAGCGCCAGAACTTGAATCCCGTATCACCATCAATGGTATCATCCAGGCCACCTGTGGCGCGGACGATGGGGAGAGTGCCGTACTTCAGGCTGTACATCTGGTTGAGGCCACAGGGTTCGTAGCGGGAGGGCATGAGGAAGAAGTCTGAGCCAGCTTCAATGCGATGCGCCAATGCATTGTTGAAGCCGTGCCAGAAAATCATGCGGTCTGGATACTTGGCGGCGAAGCCGGCAAAGAGGTCTTCTGTGGGCTTCTCGCCAGAGCCGAGGACAACGAGCGTCGCGTCGCGCCAGCCCAGCATTTCATCCAGAACAGTGCCGACCAGATCAAAGCCTTTCTGGTAGGCCAACCTCGAAACAATGCCGATCAGAGGACGACTGAAGCGATGGCCCAGGCCAAACTCGTCGAGCAGCGCCTGTTTACAGATGGCTTTGCCCGATAGGTCGGCAAGGGAGTAATTTGCTTTCAGGTGGCGATCGGTCTCGGGATCCCAATCGTTGTAGTCGCAGCCGTTGAGAAGGCCATGCAGGGAGGCGCTTCGAGCGCGAAGCAGGCCATCCATCCCGAAGCCATATTCGGGAGTCTGAATTTCCTGCGCGTAGCGGGGGCTGACGGTGGTGAGGGCATCGGCGAAAACGATGCCAGATTTGAGCAAGCTGGCTGCTCCATTGAACTCCAGCAGATCGCTGCGATAGAAGCGATCTTCGACGCCGGCCTCCCAGAGCCGGTCGCGTGGCATCAGGCCCTGATAGCCCAGGTTATGAATGGTGAAGACAGTTTTGGCTCCGTAGAAGGCAGGGTCGCCCGTCACGAAGTTCTTCACAAAGAGAGGGAGCAAACCGGCCTGCCAATCGTGGCAGTGGAAAATGTCTGCCTTAAAGAGATAGCGGGCGATGCCAAGGGCCGCACCACATAGAACGGCAAAGCGAATGTGATTGTCGCCGTAGTCGCCGTAGCGATCGCCGTAAAAGCCATCGCGGCCATAGAGGCCCGGATGCTCGACCAGGAAGAAAGTTGTCCCTTCGTGGACCAGCTTGAGAATGTCGCATTCGTAGAAGCCACCGCCCAGATAGACTCTCAGTCCGCTGTACACCTTCTCTGCTTTGGAGGCGTCCATAGAGCCATAGCGAGGCAGCACTACGGCACATTCATCCCCAAGGGCATTCAGTTGCGGAGGTAAGGCACCGAGAACATCGGCAAGCCCGCCCGTTTTAGCAAAGGGAGCGGCTTCACTGGAGACCATTAGAATGCGCGACATAGCTTTGTTTATTCTGCCAGAGAGGTAGACTGAGATTTGCGACGACTGATTCTTTCTCTCTTTTCCATTTGTTTTGGCCTGACAGGGCAACAGTCCTCGATGGAGGTCAACCCCAGTTTATTTGCAGTGATGGCGGCCATCAATGCGGCAGGATATGACACGGACCTTGCCAGCAATGCGAATTCTCCGATTCGGGCCCAGATTCGGCAGTGGGCTGAGGCAAGCAAGGCACCGGTGCTGGAGCAGTTGAAGGAATTTTACGCCTCGCATCGCAAACAGAACCCCGCGCAGGATTTGAGCCAGTACATCAGCTTTGCGCTGTGTGTCGAGAAAGTTGATGCCGCCGACGGTCCGGATTTTCGTTACCGAATGAGGCTGGCTGACCTTCCTCCCGATGTACAAGAACTGGATGGCTTTGAAAGGCTGTTGACCCGCTTCTATCGCGAGGCGAAGCTGGGCGATTTGATTGCCAACAACCAGGGCGTGTTGGACCGGAGCCTCGAGCCGTACCACGCGCCGGTAACCTTAGCCCTGCAGCAGATTGATGGCTACCTGCGCAACCCGCGGGCCAATGGCGTTAAGGGTAATTTCTATGTCTACCTGGATTTGCTGGCGGCACCGAATCAGATTCACGTCCGTAGCTATGCCAACGATTTGTTTATTGTTCTGACGCCTTCACCCGAGCCGCAGATTGAGTACATACGCTCGGCTTATCTGCACTTTCAGATCGACCCGATTGCGATGCGCCATCTTGCAGACATCGAGACGAAATCGAGTCTGATTGATTTTGCGCAAGGGGCACCGGCGCTCGACCCGCAGTACAAAAAAGACTTTGCACTGCTGACCGTAGCCAGCCTGACCAAGGCCGTGGATGCCCGCATGTTGTCGGCCAAGCAACGCAGCGCAGCAGTAGAGCTGGCGTTGAAGGAAGGGTTTGTACTGACGCCGTACTTTGCCGAGGCACTGGTGGATTATGAGAAGCAGGAACAGTCGATGCGCTTCTATTTGCCCATTCTGGTGAAGGGGATCGACTTGAAGAAAGAGACAGCAAGGCTGGACGGAGTGAGCTTTGCAAATGTCCCGCGGGAGCGAAAGGCAAAGGTGGCCCCGCAGCCGGTGATCGAGCGCAGCCCCGCCGAGAAGACGCTGGAAGAAGCAGAAGAGGTGTACGGGCAAAAGAACTACACCAAAGCGAACGAGCTCTTTCGGCGCGCACTGGAGGAAACGAATTCGCGGCCCATCAAGGGAAAGGCCTATTATGGCCTGGCAAGACTGGCGGCGTTGAATCGCGACCCGCAGTTGGCTGTGGAGTTGTTTGAAAGAACGATCAGCGAAGGTGCTGAGGCACAGGTCTCGGCCTGGGCACATGTCTTTGCGGGACGCCTGCTTGATTTGGCGCAAGATAACGAGGCGGCCAAGAAGCACTTTGAGGCAGCGCTGGCCACCGCCGGAGCTTCCCCAGCCTCAAAGAAGGCAGCCGAAGACGGACTGAAGGGAATACGGCCCTCGCGGCCTTGATAAAGTAGAGGAAACCTATGCGACTTACCAAATGGATAGCAAGCGCATTCCTGATTTCGGGAGTGGTGCTCGCTCAAACTTCTGACACCAAGCAGCCTAAGCTGAAGAGTGAAAAAGAACAGACTGCCGTCATGGCAATTTTTAATTCCCCTGACCCTGCGGGTCGAATTACCGCGACCGATGCGCTGATCACCAAGTTTGCTGATACCGAGTTCAAAGCAACTGCACTCTTTATCGCAACTGCTTCGGCCGAAGAGTTGGGCGATTGGGAAAAGACCGTCATTTACGGCGAACGTACGCTCGAAGCTGACCCCAAGAGTTATGGCACGATGCTGATTCTCGCTCGCGGTTACGCTGGCCGCACCAAAGAGTTTGACTTTGACAAGGAAGAGAAGCTGGGCAAGGCCGACAAGATGGCCAAGGCAGCGCTGGAATTGCTGAAGACGGCACCGAAGGTACGCCCGGATATTCCAGATGAACAGTGGGAAGCGCAACGCAAGAGCTGGATCTCTGAAGCCTATGAAGCCCTGGGCATTGGTGCTTCGGTTCGCAAGAAGTACGACGACTCGATCGCCGCCTTTAAGTCGGGCCTCGAAAACACGCCCGGCAATCCGAATCTTCTGGTTCGCATGGCAACTGCCTATGCTGATGCCAAGAAGAACGACGAAGCCATCAGCACCATCAATCAGGTACTTGCTGCGCCCAACTTGAACCCGCAAGTGAAAGCCATTGCAGAGAACGTCAAGAAGCGTGCTGAGATGGCGAAGGCAAACAAGTAATTTCTCCCGCATCGATGGACAGGCGCGAAGAAGCATTGCACGATTGTGTCAGCCAGCTGGAGAGCCGTATCGGCTACCAGTTTTCTGACAAGCGTCTTGCTCTTCGCGCTTTGTCGCATCGCAGCCTGAATAGCGAGCGTCGGCAGGGCCGCGAGGAGATGGCTGAGCACAATGAACAGCTGGAGTTTTTGGGAGACTCCGTGTTGGGCTTGTTGATCAGTGAGCATTTGTTTCTTCGTTATCCGGAATTGCCGGAAGGCCAGTTGAGCATTCATAAGGCGCGCATTGTGAGCGCCGCACATTTGGTGGAAGTGGCCAAGTCGATTGAGCTGGGTGTTTGTTTGCAGTTGGGGCGTGGGGAAGAATTGAGTGGGGGCCGGCAGAAAAAAGCACTGCTAGCGGATGCGCTGGAGGCGATTCTGGCAGCGGTATACCTGGATGGGGGAATGTCGGCGGCGCGTGAGTTGGTAGACCGGGTGGTGCTGAGTGTCCCAACGGCGCGAGACGATGCGGCTGAGTTGCGGAACTTCAAGGCGTGTCTGCAGGAATTGGCGCAATCGCGTGGCATGGCCCAGCCGATCTATGTGACTGTGCGAACGGAAGGGCCTGAGCACTCGAAGGTGTTTGTGATTGAGGCGCAGGTGGGGACAGAGTGGCGGGAGCAAGGCCAAGGGGTCACTAAGAAGGCCGCTGGGCAAATTGCGGCGAAGAACCTATACCAGCGAATGCTTGCCGCCAACGGTGCTACTGCAAACCCGGCTGCGATTTAGCGCCGAACTGGTTCAAGAACACCACATCGACGCGGCGATTTTTCTGGCGGCCTTCCGAGGTTTCATTATCGGAAACCGGGACGTTGTCGGCATAGCCAGAAACGGACATGCGGGGGCGCGGGATCTCAAAGCGCTCTGCCATCACATTGAGCATGGCAATGGCGCGGGCGGCGGACAGATCCCAATTGGAGCGGAAGCGCTCGTTACGAATGGGAGTGGAGTCGGTGTGGCCTTCCAAAAGAATTTTATTGGGTAAGCTGCGGGCACTATCGGCGATCTTGCCGATGATGGGGAAGGCCTCGGGCTGGATGAAATCTCCTGCTGGTGGGAAGAAGGCAGCTTCTTTCAAGCTCACAACCAGACCACGCGGCTCCATATTGATGGATACTTTGCCAGATTCGATTTCGTGTTTGAGAGTGTTGCTCAGGGATTGCAGCGAGGGCAACAACTCAGCTAGTGCGGCCAAGGCGGGGTCTTGCTTCTGATTTTCTGGTGAGGAGGACTGGGACGCCTGTTTGGGATCTGCGGTTTCTGGTGGGCGCTTGCGGCCCAGCATCTCCATGAGCGCCTTCGGCAAGTGGCCTTGCTCCATGGCTTCCTTGACGGAAGCAGACACTTGTTTGGCCTTTTGCTTGTCAGCGTGGGAGCTGGCAAACATGACAACGAAAAATGCGAAGAGCAGAGTGATGAAATCGGCATAGGAGATCAGCCATCTCTCGTGATTTTCGTGCGATTGCGGTTTGACTCTTCTTGCCATAACGGATTGGATTGGAGCGGCGTCCTTTGGCTTTACAGCAATTCGGCGCATGGCAGCACCTCAGGCGGCCATCGCTTGCGGACCGCCTCCTCGTTTGGAGCGCGAGCCGGACGATGGCCGATGGTAGGCATCCAATTTTTGCAGGATGAGTTTCGGATTGAGACCTTCGACAATCCCAACGACGCCTTCGAGCATCATTTCGCGTCGTTCTGTTTCGGCGGCGATGCGGGCTTTGATTTTGTTGGCTGCGGGGAGAAAGACGATATTGGCAATGCCAACACCGTAAACGGTGGCGACAAAGGCTACAGCGATGCCGTGGCCGACCTGATTGATGTCAGCGAGATTTTTCATGACCTGAATGAGGCCGAGAACAGCACCGATGATCCCGATGGTGGGGGCATAGCCGCCGGCGGCTTCAAAGACTTTGGCTTCGGCTTCGGCGTGATGTTCTTCTACCGCGATATGAAGCTCCATGGCGGAGCGGAGTTCGTTGAGGTCACACCCATCGACAGCCATGTTGACGGCACGCGCGAGGAAGGGGTCGGTGATCTTTGGTACCTCATCTTCCAAGGAAACCAAGCCAGTCTTGCGGGACTTATTGGCGAGGAAAATGATTTCGTCCACCAGATCACTTGTGGCGGCGGGTGGAGCAAGGAAGACTTCTTTGAGTCTTCGGAATGCCCCCATGAGCACTGGACCTGGGGTGTTGACGCAGACGGCTCCCAAGGTACCGCCCAAGACGATAATTGCCGCCGTAATTTGAGCGACATCCTGCAATTGGCCGCCTTCGAGGACCAAGCCTCCGGCGATGCCTCCAACGGCGAGTGTGAGCCCACACACCGTCATCCAGTCGAGCTTGAACCGGCCCGCTTTCTCAGCCATGATTGATCGTGTCTCCCCTAGTGACGGCTCCGTTGAGCACCATCCGTTTGAAATCAACTACCAGGCTGGTGACGGTGCTCATAGACTCCTGTACACGAACCCGATCCCCAGTGGTCAGCGTAATCACGGTGTCGGGATTGGCCTCTACCAGGACGATCAGTTCGGAGTTCACGAGCACGGCCTCGTTGTTGAGCCGGGTCAGTTGGATCATGGATCGTGCGTATGGCTCTTATCGGTGGCGGAGAGGAAAATGAGAATTAATCGCTGAGGATTTTGAGGATCGCCTGGAGTTCCTGGCGGAACCTGGAGGGCAAGGGTGAGGGGGGCCTAACGGGCTCGTCGACTACGAAGAGGCTGGATTGCTGCTTGGGCATGGGAAGGGGCGAGACGAAACCACCGGAGCCGCGCTTGACTGGTTTGGAATTGCCTTTGGGCTTCGTCTCCAGATGTTTGCGAGCGCCTTCAATGGTGTAGCGCTTTTCGTAGAGCAGGTGCTTGATTTCGAGGATGGATTCGACGTCTTTTCTGCGATACATGCGGTGGTTGGACCCCATCTTCTTGGGAGCCACGGCGGGAAACTCGGTTTCCCAGTAGCGCAGGACATGCTGCTTGAGGCCAGTTAATTTTGCGACTTCACCGATACGGAAATAGAGCTTCGCCGGTAGCTCATCAGCGGACCGGATGCCGGGGTCGAGGTCGGCCGGATCAAAACGCAGCAGATCGTCTGGGGAGTCGCTCAAAACACGATGCTAGTCGTCTTTTCATAGCGGAGTCAAGCATTTAGGAAGGAATCTTCAACCGCTGCTACAATAAAGGAGTACACCAAAGGAGGGGGCGTAACGGATTCGACGGGATGGATAGTTTCATTAGAGGCGTGTCGAGCTCCAGGCTCTCGTAAAACGACTGGAAAAACACAATTGCCGAAACGCAATTTGCATACGCTGCTTAATTAATTAAGTAGCCGCCCTGGCGGGTTTGTTCGTGGGTCCGCTAAAGGGCGTCATCACACGGAATAGGTTGATGGCTTCTGTTCGTAGCCTGAGATCGAGATCAATCGGACTAGGTTTGGGCTTGTTTTGCTGTTTCTCCAGAGTCTGAGCCGAAAAAATAACGAAGCAGATACACACGTAGGCTCTAGTGGGGTTGCCATTTCGGACGTGGGTTCAACTCCCACCGCCTCCACCATACAACTGAAAATCAATTGGCGATCGTGACGCTGCGCGGCGCGGAATCGATGCTATCGATCGTGAGAACCAGGTTCTGCGGCCCGGCTGGGGTTGCCGCTGCGGGCTTGAAGTTCACCTGATACACCCCGACAAAGCCTGGTGCGTTGCCGGCATATTCCAGATCGGCTGCTACACCTCCAATGGTCAGGCTCGCGGAGCGCCGCAGCCTGGAGGCGATGCGTAGAGCATCCCCAGTTGCTACCGTCTGATCCATCAAGCCCAAACCACTGGCATAGAGCACATGAGTCTCTCCGCGCCGGATTGCACCGGAAACAAGGCTAAAGTCGCTGGCTCGAATCAGAAGAGCATCGGTGGCATTGATTCCGAAGATGCCTGGGGAAATCGGTTGCACTGTGAGCTCCGCTACTTCGCTTGCGGCCAGCCCCACCCGGACCTGGATTTGTGCGCGGGTGCCCGGCTGGAGATCCCAGGGGACCTGAAAGTTAATCTGCTCATTGTCGCCATTGCGAACCACTGCCAACAAAGGGACCGTGTTGCCGTTGATACGAAGTTCGACGCCTTGCAAGGAACGCGGCAAGGGGATGGTGTTCGAAATCAAGGTGGCATTCTGAGAGAGTACGTTCTTGGTAAACGCGGTCATCAAGGCTCCTGGGGCGAGACCAGAGGAGAAGCTGGATGCGTTCACGATGCTGGAGGAAGTCAGGATCGGCTTGTCGATCAAGACCATGCGGAAGACTTCGCCAGATCTGAAGTTGGCGACATATTGCTCTCCCGCTTCGTCCAGACCGAAGGTGGAGACGCCGAAGGAGTTTCCACCGTCGAAGACGAGATTGTGGATCCACGTCTCCCCTTGCTTGCGGAGGGTCCAAATCTTGCCTGTTCCAAAATCTCCAAAATAGTAATCACCACGGTAGACATAGCCGCCGGTGACGGAGACGCCTTCCGAGCGGGGGTACGTCCAGATTGGTAGCGTAAGGCCCTGGGTGTTGCAACCAGCCCTGACGCAGACGTTACCTTCCATGGTGACCCAGCCATAGTTTTCGCCTCCTCTGCTGGAGCGGGGTTGGAAGTTGATTTCTTCGAGGCGATTCTGGCCTACGTCGGAAATGTACAGGTCGCCGGTGGACCGGTCAAAGCTGAAGCGCCAGGGGTTGCGCAGGCCGAGAGCCCAGATTTCGGGTCTCGTCGAGGGGTCATTGAGGAAGGGATTGTCGGGGGGGATTTCGTAGCGGGACAAGTTGGATTCCGTATCAATCCGGAGCATTTTGCCGAGGAGGGAGCGACGATTCTGGCCATGGTTCTCCGGATCGTTAGCGCTGCCGCCATCACCCATGCCGATGTAGAGCATGCCGTCCGGGCCGAACTGAAGTTGCCCTCCGTTGTGATTGCTGAAGGGTTGGGGGATCGAGAGAACGATCCGCTCACTAGCGACATCGACGACGTCGGGATCGCTTCCGAGCAATTGGTAGCGAGCGATGATACTGATGCCACTGCGATCGGTGTAGTTGACGTAAAACCAACGCTTCTCCCGATAGTTGGGTGGAAAGGCTAAGCCCAGCAGCCCGCGCTCGCCCCCGGTACTGACCTTGGATCGAATATCGAGAAAAGGGCGCTCGGCAAGTTGACCATTGCGCAGTACGGCAATGGTGCCCTCCTGGCGGACCAGAAAGAGGCGACCGCTGCCATCGCCAGCGTTTTGGATGTCGGTGCAGTTGCGGATCGTGGTGGCAACACGCTCCAGGCGGATTTGCGGGTAGGCCGTCAGCGCGACCAGCAGGCAGGCGCTAAGGTGCCATGGAAAGGATCTGAGCGGTATGGTGTCTCCCATGCCAATCAAGATAGCTGAGAAGACGGTCCAGTTTCACTAATCCTTGCTCCGGATGCATCATTTCTCGTTCGAGGAGCGAAATCGGAGTGGAACGGAGCAGTCGAGCCAGGCGTGCATGAACCCCATCGAGAATGCGCAAACTGTCTTCGACGGGTGCCAGGCGAGCATCTTCGAGCTCTGCCCAGGTGTTTTCGTCGAAGGTTTTGACCAGGGGAATCTCTTCGGTCAGGATCAATCGCACACGCTCCGCCATGACCTGATTGCCGTCAGCCAGGTGATGGATGAGTTGCCGGGCAGTCCAGGCACCCGGGCGTGGGGCCAGATCGAGCTTGGATTCAGGAAGTGCGGCGACTGCGGCCCGAAGCAGTTGGGGGAGTGCCGCCAACCGGTCAATACGGGCCTGGAAGTCGGGCTCATTGGCCAGGCCGGTATAAAGAAAGCGACCGACGGGGTAGCGCGGATCGACCAGGGAGTTAGCCGTGGCGCGCTCATAGATGCCCCAAAGAAAGCCATTGCCTTCGTGATACTCGCCGATGCAACGGTAACCGGATTTTCCTTCAAAAAAGCCAATGCTGCGCTGGTTGCGAAGGGGCCAGTGCATGATGCAAGCCGTCATGCGTTCGGGAGCGACATCGGAGAGCATTTTCTGGTGCAATTGCTGGGCGGCACCTAAGCCTGTTGCCGCAGCGCCAACGCCGATCTGATCGACCAGCAAAGCGCCCTGACCGAAAATTCGCTCCATCACCGCAGCGCCCTCCGTATGGGTTGCCGTATCCTCGCTGCTGAAGCTGGTCAGGAGGAAGGCAACCACCTGACCGTCCAGCTCGGCGACATAACTGGTGTTGTTGCCCTGAAGGCGTGCCGCATATTCTTGCGGAGTGCCGACGAAGACGAGGTAGCCGCGCTTCGGATCGGCTGTGTGTGGCTGATAGCGGACGCTTTCGGCGATTGCTGCGATGGCAGGGGCATCGGCCGGGGTTGCTTTTCGAATCTGCATTCAGGCTCCTTTGGAAAACAAATATTGGGCACGTTCATCCTGAACGACTGTACAGGTAGAGCAAGCTCGGGCAATGAGCTTGCCGGCTTCATCGAGGACGTTGCATTCGACAAAGCCGGTGGTGCGGCCGCGATGCAGCACGCGTGCTTCTGCACTGAGCTTACCGGTGCGGGCGGGTCGAAAGTAATTGATCTTGAGCTCGATGGTGGCCAGGCCTTCTCCCTCCTGGAGAGTCGTCATGAAGGCCATGCCCATGGAGAGGTCGGTGAGGTCGCAGAGGATGCCGCCATGTACCGTGCCGAAGGGATTCCAGTGTTCTTCCCGAGCAACGAGAGAACAGAGGGAATAGCCAGCATCCACCGTGTCTACAGTCATTCCAACGAGGCGGCAAACGGGCATGGAGGAGCCGGTCTCCATCCAGGCGCGAATCTTGTCCAACATCATTTTCGAATTATCGCCTGAGGGTGGTGGAATCTGGAAATTTTGACACGTTCAAAACACTCTCCCCGAAAATGATTCACAGGCAAGCGCGGGGGAGGCTTGTCGTTATACTCTGGACATATGCCACGCAACGAAGAAGGTGAGTTCGAGCTTGTTCTAGGGAACCGCCAGTTACTCAGTGTTTTCTTCATCGTAGTTGTCCTTCTGGGAGTTTTCTTTGTCATGGGATACATCCTTGGCAAGAACTCGTCGCCTGTTCCAGCGGCTGAAACAACGGTAGAGAGAAAGACAGACACCAGCCCTGCGCCGAGCCCGATCATCATCGACAAGAGTTCTGGCAAATCGAGCGCCGCTGGCGAACCTGTCAAGGAAAAGACGGTTGAGGCGGAGAAGCCGGTCAGCAAGGCAGAACCCCCGCCGGAGCCGAAGGTAGAAGAGAAGAAAGCAGCAGCCAAGGAACCTGTCAAGGAAGCCAAGAAGGAAGCTGCGAAACCAGCACCTGCTTCGTCTCAGACCCAAACCGGAGCGCCGCCCAAAGGTAGCCTCTTTATGCAAGTGGCTGCGGTTGGACGCGCAGAAGCCGACGTCGTAGCCAAGGTGCTTCGCGGCAAGGGTTTCAAGATCTGGATTGCCCCGACCGAAAAGGAAAATATTTTCCGGGTTTTGGTCGGACCGATTCAGCCTTCTGAAAAAGGCAAGACTCGCGAAGAATTGGATGGCTTGGGCTTCAAGCCCTTCCCGCGCACCTACTAAACTGGAGTTCATGCTCGTTCAAATCGAGAAAGAGTCGGCTCGTCCCCGGCTGCCGCATTTCTTGCGTAAACCGCAATCGGAATACCAGGCAGTCACTGCTCTGAAAAAAGAATTGCGGGGCTTACACCTGCATACGGTGTGCGAGTCGGCCCGCTGCCCGAATATCCATGAATGCTTCTCGCGGGGAGCGGCAACCTTCATGATTCTGGGCAACCTTTGCACCCGAGGCTGCGGCTTCTGCAGTGTGCCTAAGGGTGACCCGAAAAAGACTGCGTTTGAGCTGGATGCGGCGGAGCCTGAGAATGTGGCAGCGCAGGCCGCTACCATGCGATTGCGCTATGTGGTGATCACCAGTGTGAACCGGGACGAATTGCCAGATGGAGGGTCCACACATTGGGCGCTCACGGTGCAAGCAGTGAAGCGGGCATTGCCGGAGGCACAGGTGGAAACGTTAACACCTGATTTCAACGGTGACATGGAAGCGGTAGAACGGGTACTGGCGGCGGGGCCCCATGTCTACAACCACAACATGGAAACAGTTTCCCGCCTGTATAGCCGTGTGCGGCCTCAGGCTGATTATGCGCAGAGCCTGCGGGTTCTGCGTTACGCCAAGCAGGCGCACCCGGAGATTTTGACGAAGTCTGGCCTGATGGTTGGCCTCGGTGAGACGCACGAAGAAGTGAAGGCTTTGCTGCGCGATTTGCGCGAAGAAGGCCAAGCCGATATTGCGACGATCGGGCAGTACCTGCAGCCGACGCGGCGCAATCGTAAAGTAGATCGGTATGTGGAACCAGCCGAGTATGAGCAGTGGCGCGCATATGGCGAGTCGATTGGTTTTCGTGCGGTCTTTGCCGGGCCCTTTGTCCGGTCCAGTTACATGGCAGATTTGGTAGCGCATGAAGCTCAGAGCTAAGTACTGGCTGGCAGCAGCGACGGGGCTGTTGCTGGTCTTGATTCAACCCGCACCCTCGTTGACCTTTCTGGCACCGTTTTGCCTGGCACCCCTATTGATTGCTGCGGCTGATGAGTATTCTGCCCGCCATCGATTTCTGATGGGCTGGCTGGCCGGGGCCTTGCAGTGGGGTGGAACCTGCTACTGGATTCAAGGGACGCTGGCCCAGCATGGCGGGATGCCGGGTTGGCTGGCGAGCCTGCTGTTTGTTCTCTTCGCGCTGGCCAAAGGGTTGCATATGGGTGTCTTTTCGACAATGGTTGGAACCTTGTTTGGAGTGCGCTGGGCGGCCCCTGTGGTGGCTCTACTGTGGGTTGGACTGGAGCGGACGCATGCGGAGTTGGGATTTACGTGGCTCCTGCTCGGCAATGCCGGAACGGACATGGGCATTCCAATGAAACTGGCACCATGGGTGGGTGTTTATGGAGTGAGCTTTGTCTTTGCTTTGATGAGCGCCTCGATTGCCAGTTGGTATTTGCGTTGGGATCGAATGCAATTGGCGTGGTGCCTTCCGCTTGGGCTCCTCTACCTCTTCCCTGCCCTGCCTCCTGTGAAGGCGGGTGACATGAATGCGCTGGTGGTGCAGCCGAACATTCCTGAGGAGCGGATGACCAGCGAGAACCTCGAGAACTTGTATGACCGGTTGGCGAGGATTACGCTGGGGGCAGCACTGGACCCGGCGCGTCGCAAGGCCTCTTTGATCTTATGGCCGGAAGTGCCCGCCAGTTTGTACTACGAAACAGATGCCAAGTTTCGCAATCAGGTCTCGAGCCTGGCGCGAATCAGTGAGGTTCCTTTTTTGTTCGGTACGGTTCGCTTCGATAAGGAGGGAAATCCCTTCAACACGGCGCAGCTGTTGACGGCGACTGGAGATCCTGGCGGAACCTACGACAAGATGAATCTGGTTCCGTTTGGGGAATTTGTGCCTCCGGTGTTTGACGCGCTGGTGGGCAAGGTTTCGCAAGAGGCTGGGACGTTTCAGCCCGGGAAAGACTTGCGAGTATTTGGGACCCCGGCCGGGAAGCTGGGCGTGTTCATTTGTTACGAGTCGGCGTTTCCACATCATGTGCGGGCGATCACCAACAAGGGAGCCGAGGTGCTGGTGAACCTGACCAACGATGGCTACTTTGGCAAGTCTGCTGCGCGGGAACAGCATTTGCTGCTGGCCAGAATGCGCGCTGCGGAAAATGAACGGTGGTTGCTGCGTCCGACCAACGATGGGCTGACGGCGAGCATCGACCCGGCAGGACGAGTCATCGACGACCTTGTGCCTTACCGTGTGGCTCAGGGAAGACTGCAGTATGCCACGGCATTCAAGACGACGCTGTACACGAGGATTGGGGATATCTTTGCCTGGAACGCGCTCGCGCTCGGGCTGCTTGGGATTCTGGTGGCCCGTTGGCTTAACTCCCGCTAGCTATTCGTAGCGTAAGGCGATCATGGGGGCAACCCTGCTGGCGCGCCATGCTGGCATGAGGCCTGCCAGGGCCGCCACGAAGAATAGACAGAAGCTGGCGTCAGCCAGTACCAGAGGATCCCAACTCTTGAGACCCCAAAGCTGCGACTCGACGAGGCGCCCCAAAGTGATCGAAGCAGGAAGACCAATGGCCAGGCCGAGAACAAGCATCCAGCCAACTTCTTTCATAATCAAGCCGACTACGCCAATGCGTTCGGCACCCAGCGCGAGGCGAATGCCGATTTCGCGGGTACGGCGAGTGACATTGAAGGCCATGACACCGTAGAGGCCGATCGACGCCAGCAGGGTAGCCAAGAGCCCAAACGAACTGCAGAGCAACGAGAGCAGGCGGTCGAGCTGCAAGCTGCGATCGATGGTGGTCTCCATGGTTTGCACCCGAAACAAGGCCAGGTTTTCATCGATGCGGCGGAGACTGGTTCGGACATCGGCAGCCAGTTGTTCGGCGTCCCGATCACTGCGCAGGTAGAAGGTCATGCCCTGGATTGAGGAATCCTGTGTGTAGGGGGTGTAGACGAAACGCGAGGGCTTTTCTTCTCGCATGTTGCCATGCTTGCCGTCACGGATTACGCCTACGATTTCCAGATCGAGTTTGAGGCTTCCGTCTTTTTTGTAGCCAAAGCCAAGCCTTTTGCCGATGGCGTTTCCCCCATAGTACTCTTTGGCGAAGACTTCATTGACCACTGCCACTCTCGGAGAATTCGCCTGATCGGAGGCCGTGAATTCCCGGCCGGACAAGAGCGGAAAACCCATGGTGCGAAAGAAGCCAGGCCCGACGCTGTTGATTCTGGAGTTAAAGTCCCTCCCCTGACGCGGCGGATGATCTTCCACCGACATGGTTGCCTGGTTGATCTCATTTTCAAGAAGCGGAGCTGAGGCAACGGTGACATCCTTTACCCCTGGCATGGCAGCCAGATCATTGCGAAAACGCTCGAGGAAGGAGACGGCGCGCGCCTTCTCATAGCCATTCAAGGAAGAATCGACACGAAAGCTCAACAGATGGTCTGCCTTGAAACCAAGATCGGAATGGCGGAGATTCATGAGACTACGCGCGAAAAGTCCAGCGCCAACCAGAAGCACCAAACTGAGCGCGACTTGCCCTACAACCAGGCCACGACGCAAGAGCCCGTGGGAACCAAAACCGATGATTGAGCCAGCATTCTCTTTGAGGGTGCCAAAGATGCCGAAGCCGGGAAGTTTGAATGCTGGCACGATTCCAAACAGAAGCCCGGTCAACAAGCTGGCTGCGAGCGTGAAGAGCGCCATGCGCCAATCAGGTTGAGATTGGAGAAAGGATTCTACACTGGCATCGTTCCGCTGCACGGCGAGAATTCCATCGAGGATCCAGATCGAGAGGATAAGACCGAGGGCACCGCCCATGAGAGCGAGCAACATGCTCTCCACCAGCATCTGCCTCGCCAGCCGGGCGCGACCAGCACCAAGAGCCATCTGGACAGCAACCTCCTTGACACGTGCACCGGCGCGGGTCAAAAGCAGGTTGGCGACATTGGCGCACGAGATCAAGAGCACGAGGCCCACCACGCCTAAGAGTAGGAAGAGGGCGCGTTCGATTTTGTCTCGATTGCCGACGAGAGGGGTTCCGGCGGCTATCAGTTTGAATCGCTTGTCGCGCCAGCGTTTTTGGCCCTTTTGAGAAACAAAGGGGAAGGCGCGCATTTCTTCTTCAATCAGGGGTTGCAGGAGGGAATCGAGGTTTGCCTTGGCGGCAACGGCAGTGGTGCCGGGCTTCAGTACACCGTAGACGTGCAGGAAGTAAAAGTTAGGATCGGCCATGCCATCCCAGGTGGTTGTAATTTGGGTCTTCTGGGAGAGGGGCACATAGATGCTGGCTACGGAATTCAGTTCGAGGCCGGCAAAGCCTTTGGGTGCGACTCCGGCAATTTCGTAAGGTTGCGAATTGATTCGGACGGTACCGCCGATGATGGCTGGATCGCCGCCGAAGCGACGCATGAAGTAGCCGTAGCTGAGCACGGCGATGGGGTGGCCGTTCTTGCGGAGGTCGTCTGCGGCGCTGATCAAGCGGCCGTGGGCGGGCTTGAGGCCGAGGGCGGCAAAGTAGTTTCCAGAAACCAGCGCGGTGGGGATGGTTTCGCTGCGGCCACGGTAGCTGAGATTGGCGGAGTCGTTGTAGAAGGCAATGAGGGAATCGAGGCTTTGATTCTGAGAACGAAGAGCGCTGTACATCGTGTTCGAGAAGGCAAAGTCGCTGAAGGTAGACCCAGCTCTTGGGCCGGGAAGATCCAGCATGACCAGGCGCTCGGGATGTTCAACGGGGAGAGGACGCAGCAGCACTTGATCGAGAAGGCTGAAAATGGCGGCGTTCGAGCCCACGCCGAGGGCAACGCTCAACACAGCAACAAACGTAAAGAAGGGGGACTTCAGAAAGCCACGAATCGCATAACGAAGGTCTTGCAGCATGCCATACTTCAGGCAATTGAGATTCCAAACTAATTTCACTGTACTTTCAATCGTTTAGCGGATCAGGAGTCGCAATCGAGTGTCCGGTAGCGGACACTCGATTACCATCAAAGGAGCAGTTGCCATGAATCCATTCTTGCTTCCGTTCTCGTTTCAGAATCTGTCGAGCGCCTTAAACGTACTGACAGCGATGCTGACGCCAGCCTTGCTGCTGAGTGCTTGCGGCAGCTTTATCATTTCGACATCAGGCAGGCTGGGGCGTGTGGTGGACCGGGTTCGTAAGCTGGCAGATCGAATGGAAGAGTTGCTCGCCAGTCAGGAGCAGGCGGAGTTGATCGCCGAACGGCGGGCAATGATTGAGAAACACATGGAGCTGCAATCGACGCGGGCGAGCCTGCTGATGAGGACCATGGTTTCGCTCTATATCGCCAGCGGACTCTTTGTGCTGACCAGTGTTTCGATTGGCTTTGTTTCGATCTTCTCTGCGAAGTGGTCGGTGTTGCCGGTAGTGCTTGGGGTGCTGGGAGCGATTATGCTCTTGGTCGCGGCTATCCAGTTGATCACCGAAGCAAGGATGGCGCTCGACGGACTTCATGACGAGACGGAATTTCTGAAGAAGCTGACCTCGATTCGAGGACAACGACTGGATTCGCTCTAGAGAAGTTTGTTGATCTCGGATTGAAGCGCCTTCAAGTCGGTTTCACCCACCCAGGTCTTGACCTTCTTGCCGGTCTTGTCGTGGAGGATCAGAGCGGGAAGAGCGCCGGACCATTTGGGATCAATGGAGCCGATGAACTTGTCGTCGTTCTTGACGCGCTTCAGGTAGGCTGGGTCGGGGATCCCTGCTTTGACCAGGAAGGCAATCGCTGCTTTTTCGTCTTCCGGCTCGTCGGCCGAAATCGTCACCAGCTCAAAGCCCTTTGCCTTCAAAGAAGCCGCCATTTTGGCCAGCTCGGGCATTTCTTTGCGACAGGGCTCACACCAGGTGGCCCAGAAATTGACCAGCAGAACTTTGCCCTTTTTGGCAGCAACAGTCTTGGCGTAAGCAACTTCGTCGAGCGGCTGCAACTTTACTGGCGGAGCCGCTGCGAGGCAGAAGATGCTGATCAATGTAAGGAATAAGATTTTCATTAGCTGCGACGCGCCTTCTTGATGGTGCAGCCGAAGGCCTTCGTGTGGGCGTTGGCCACAGATTTACCCGCTAAGGCCGCTTCAATGGCGTCCTTCAAGCCATGGTTCAGGACGCGGGCGGTATTGCGAGCATCATCGATATAGCCCTGGTAGAGCTTCTTGCCGCTTTGGTCGAAAACAAAGGTCTCTGGGGTGACTTGCGCGCCCAGAACTTCTGCGGCATTGCCATCCTTGTAAACCGGAAAGGGGAAGCCAGCTGACTTGCGATGCTCGGCGACCACATCGGCTGGTTCCGTCGAGTTGGCGTTGACAAAGTAAAACGCTACTGACTTTGCCGAGTAGGTTTTGTACAGGGCAGTCATCCGATCGTTGTAATCGTTACTGATGGGGCACTGTGTCGAAATGAAGGCAACCACAGTTACCTGCTTGCCCAGAGGGATTGGAATGACCTTGCCATTGAGGTCTTTCAATTCGAGTGCTTCAGCAGCGGTACCACTAGCGGCTCCAAACAGAGCAGCAATTGCCGCAGACCGGGTCATCATAAGAGGACTCCTACTATTTCGCTTCGAGCTTGAGGTTGATCACCGCTTCACGACGAGTGTCGTAAACCGAAAGGATTTTCACGGGGCTGGCAGCGCCATCTTTGGCCTCAGCGCGCAGCTCATAGTCAGTGCCGATGGAAAGGCCCTGGAAGCTGTATGCTCCGTCATCTTTAGTGATGAAGGATCGAATGGTGAGAGTCTTGGTGTCTTTCACCTTCACGACGGCTCCACCCAGCAGGTTCTCTTGTGGATCACGAACCACACCGCGAACCAGACGGGTACCATCGTCCTTACCCTTTTTTTCACCTTTGAAGAGAGGAGGATTTTTCGGAGTTGGCGCGGGCCTCTCCTGTGCAGATAGCCAAACGGCGCAGCCAAGCAACGTCGTCAGGGAAGCTAGAGCCATCAGCTTGCGCAGTGTCATGAATTTAATTCTCCTTGCGTGCCCGTTCGAGCAGGAAATTCTGCTCCACACGTTCATCTCCTACTATTTTGACGCGTTTCGACTCTGGACGGTAGCCCTCAACCTTGACGGACAAGCTATATTCCATCTCCACAGCGGGCACACGGAAGGCAAACTCGCCACGTGGGCTGGAACGCAGGGTCTGACGTTTGTTCTTTTTGTCTGGTTTGCCAGGCAAAAGTTCGATTTCAACCCCAGGGAAGGCGTGGCCAGACTCTCTGAAGATTGCGCCGGCAATGACGGCGTAGGAAGACTCTGCCTGAAGGCCAAGGGCACTCAGGCAGAAAATGGCAAATGCACGACGGCTAGTTCCAGTCGTCTTCCTCGTCCTCTTCTTCTTCGAGTTCATCCTCGTAGTCGTCGTCCTTCTCGTCGTCTTCCTCGTCTTCGTCCTCGTCTTCGTCCTCGTCGAAATCGTCCTCGTCATCGTCATCAAAGGCCGCATCGTCCTTGACGGCAACAAGTTCGAGGGGTTTCAGGCTGGCAACACGCAAGTTTGCTCCACACTCTGTGCAGTCAAACAGGTCGCCTTCATCCAGATCTTCTTCTTCAACATCAACATCGGCACCGCAGGCCGGACAAGTAATCATAAAAAAACCTCTCCAAGTGGCAACGATTTGTAGGATGCCACAAAATCTACCCGAATGGCACAACCAGTTTTGTGCTGGGACGGATGGGATTTCCGACAGGATTCGCTATCATCTGCTGATATGCTTTTCTGGCTGCTTCTAATCGCCCTTCCTGCCGCGTCCCAAATGACCGATGGCTCCATGAGTGGTACGGTACGGGACTCCTCTGGCGCCATTATTCCACAAGCGAAAGTGGAGGCTTTGAACAAGCTCACAGGAGTCATCACTCGCACCGTCTCCAACCCTGGAGGGCAATTCGTCTTCGTTGCCTTGAACCCTGGAGAATACAAGCTGAGCGGCGACCATCCTGGCTTTAAGAAGACATCGCTGGACAAGATTCAGCTTGAGGTGGGCTCCAAGCTCTCACTCGACTTGACTCTCGAGGTTTCGACCACTGCGGACAGCATTGAAGTTGTGGCTGATGCGAAAACGGATTTGGCTTACGCCACTTCTTCGGTGGGTGGGGTGGTGGAGAGCAAACGTGTTTTGGAGTTGCCTGTAACGAGCCGCAATGCGCTGACTCTGGCGACTACGCAAGCCGGCACATTCGGAAGCTATTTCTCCGGAGCGCGCATCGGGACGCTGAACATTCAGGTGGATGGCGTGAACACACAGGACGCCCGGCTGAATCAGGGCCGCGCCAATCCATTCTTTCTTTCGGTCGACCGCATTGCTGAGTTTCGAGTTGTTACCTCACCGGCAGATGCCGAACTGGGCCGTGGCAGCGGGCAGATCCAGATGATCACTCGCAGCGGCACCAATGAATTTCATGGCAGCCTCTTTGAGTACCACCGCAATACCGTGCTGAATGCGAACACATTCTTCAACAACATTCAGGGATCCGCTGCAGATGGGACGCCCATCGCGCCGAGAAACATCCTGATCCGCAACCAGTTTGGCGCGCGTCTCGGTGGGCCCGTCACCATTCCGAAGATTTACAACGGCAAGAATAAGACCTTCTTCCATGTTCTGTTTGAAGGCGAGCGCATTCGGCAGCGTTCTCGAGTCACCAGAACCGTACTGACGCCCCAGGCCCGACAAGGAATCTTCCGCTACTTCCCAGGGGTGCAAAACGGAAATGCCAGTGCGTTGATTCCTGTGATTGACTTTCAGGGAAATCCAGTTCGACCTGGTGCCGCTACCGGGGACCTGCAGACGATTAGCGTTTTCAATCGCGATGCCAATCGCCTTGGCCCCGACTCGACGGGCCTGATCAAGCAGGCGCTGGATCTGATGCCGGCACCGAATGTTTTCAATGTTGGGGATGGACTGAACACAGCAGGATATTCCTGGATTCAACCGGCACGCACCAATACCGACCAGGTGAGTGTGAAGATTGACCACAATTTCAACGAGAAGCACCGGCTGACCTTTAGCTGGAATCGAGAAACCTCAACATCGATCAATGGCTTCCAGAGCCAACGCTTCCCTGGCACACCGGGAGGCATGGTGGATTCTCCCGATAGCGCTTATGCGCTGAAGGTGTTCTCTGTGGTGAAGAGCAATCTCACCAATGAGTTTTCCGTAGGGATTCTGCGAAGCAAGAGCCGCAGCCTCGCCCCCTGGGAGGTGGAAGGAGGCCTTGCGGCATTGCCGAGACTTGGCAACCAGTCGTTTCTACTCGATATGGTGAGCGTGACCGACCCCATCCTCACGGACAATGATCCGCAGGGTCGACTCTCACCGAACTATCAATACAGCGACAACGTGAGCTGGATTCGTGGCAAGCACAACTTCAAGGGAGGCGCGGCGGTATGGTTCCCTTCGACGAACGGCTTCAACTCGTTCGATGTCATGCCGCGAGTCAACATTGGTCAGGGCATTATCCCGGTAGCTAACTTTGCCAGCATTCCCGGCATTGGCCGCAATCAGGCAGCAGCCGAGAACCTGCTGAATGATCTGTCCGGTTCGGTGACGAGTATGATTCAGGCATTCAATTCGCCTGGTGGTTCCAATCCTGCGTACCTGCCCGGAGAGTATAAATCTCGGGTGTGGAAGAATCGTGAACTCTTCTTCTTCTTTAAAGATGACTGGCGCGTATCGAGACGCCTGACCCTGAACCTGGGTTTGCGCTACGAGTATTATCAAGTGCCGTACGACAAGAACGGCAAGACCGCCGGAACTGTCGGAGGCGAGGCAGGCTTGTTTGGAATTTCAGGGACCGATGCTTCCGCGATGTTTCGGCCTGGAGCCACGGGTGGCAGCTTGTCGCAGGTGGAACTGATCGGGCCGCGGACCTCTCAACCCAACAAGAGTTTGTTTAACCCGGATCGCAATAACTTCGCACCAGCCGTAGGGCTGAGCTGGGCCCTGCCCTGGTTTGGCGAGAACAAGACGATTTTCCGTATGGGCTACAGCATGGGCTACGAGCGCAATTCCTTACGGATCATCGACGTCTTCAGTGGAGATCAACCCGGGTTGCGAACCCGTGTGGTGCAGAACGTTGCGAATTTCACGAACCTCAATGGAGTACGGTTGCCGCTGACTCCCCTATCGCAACCACTTGCGACAGTACCCATCACCGACCGCACACAGACGCTGCGCGCCTTTGACCGTAACCTGCGACAGCCGTATGTTCAGAATTGGAATGCCAGCCTGCAGAGACAATTGCCGGGAGGCCTTCTGCTTGATCTTCGCTATGTAGGCAACAAAGGTACACGAGGCATCCGGGCCACCAACCTCAACGAAACCAACATCTTCGAGAATGGTGTGCTCGATGCGTTCCGATTGGCGCAAACCGGGCAGGAAAGCCCATTGCTTGATCGGGTACTGACGGGGCTGCGCGGCTCTGCCAGTGGGTCCACCTTTATGCGCACCAATGCAACCCTGGCTGGCTTTCTGGCCAATAATAGCGTGGGTGCCTTTGCCAACTACATCAACGTACAACCCGTCGCGGGACGCAATGGGGGCTTGCTCAGCACGGCGGGCTTGCCGGAGAACTTCATCGTTGTGAACCCCCAATTTGGAGCGGTCAATTACGCCGCCAACTTCGCGAATTCGACTTATCACAGCTTGCAGATCGATGTGAGTAAACGCTTCTCCAAAGGCCTCTCCATGCAAGCCAACTACACCTTTGCCAAGGCACTCGGTGAGGAAGAAGGCGAAGGGCAGGAGATGCTGGATTCCTACCGTACCTACCGGAACCGGAGCATCGACAAGAGGCTCCTGAGCTTTGGAGCACCCCATGTGTTTCGCAGCAATTGGCTTTACGATCTGCCGATCGGCCCCAAGCGCAAATTCGCTGGCAACACGCGAGGCTTCATCGGCAAGTTACTGGAGCACTGGCAGATTGGCGCCTTGCACAACATCTTCAGTGGCATCCCGATTTCCTGGGATAGCGGCCGCAGCTCACTCAACAATTTTTCCGGAGATAATACCGCCACGCTGGTGGGAGATGTCAGTGCCCACATCGGCAGAATCGAAAAGCGCGGCAATGGAGTCTTCTTCTATGGGGACTACCAAGTGGTGAGAGACCCTGGGACCAACAGCACCACCAACCTCAATGGCGTCAGAGACCGCAGCATTCTGCAAGCCATCGCCGACAAGAATGGAAACATCATCGCCGTGAACCCGGCAGCAGGAACGCTCGGGAGTTCGCCGCTGCGCTACTTCTACGGCCCTGGCTATTTTGTGTTGGACATGAACCTGTTGAAAACGATTACGGTTCGTGAGCGGGTTCAGGTGCAATTTGGTGCCACCGTCGACAACATCCTCAACAAAGCGTTCTTCACGGACCCTGATGGAAACCTGTCGAAGAACATCAACAATACGAACTTTGGTCAGTTTACGGCAACCGACAATGGACCCCGCATTGTCATTCTGAACATGCGCATCAACTTCTAGCGCATGGTCTCCTGAAGCCATTCGACCATCTTCTTTTTGTAGGCCTGGAAGGCGGGTTCTTTCTCCCACCCGCCGACTCCGTGACCGGCACCTTCGACGGTGAAGACCTCACAGCTAGCCCCGATCAATCTCATGGCAGAACACATTCTGGGACTGTGGGGAAAAGGAACTTGCGCATCCTTGGTGCCATGGATGAAGAGAAAGGGCGGCATGTCTTTTTTGATGTAGGTCATGGCAGAGGCCGATTTGAGGTCGGCTCGCCCCAGCCAGGACTTGGCGTTATCGCGCAGTTCGCCTAGCTGGTCGCGATGATACTCCCAATCGGTGACGCCGTAGAAATCCACTACAGCTCGGGGCCTCGATTTGCCTTTGGCCGTTGCGCCATAGAAGGCAACGATCGTACCTCCAGCCGACTCGCCCATGACGGCAATACGTTTGGGGTCCACCCGATACTCCTTCGCATTCTTCAAGACAAAGTCAAAAGCAGCTTTCAAATCTTCCATCGGTGCCGGGTATTGGTGATTGGGGGCGAGGCGGTAGTTGATCGTAAACCACGCGAAGCCCGCTTGCGTGAGTGGCGGAAACAGTGGCGGGACGTAGGTCTGCTTATCGCCATTGATGAAGCCGCCGCCATGCACGATGATCACAGCCGGGTGAGGACCATTGCCTTCAGGAATCGAAGCATCGAGAGTGAGCGGCAAGCCGCCCGGGCGGGCGAACTCAATGTCCTTCTTGAGTTCGGCGGCAGCGAGGGAGAAGCCGAGCAGGGCAATCAACCAAAGCATAATGGGCACCTCTTTCGTGGTGCCCATTAGCTTATCGAAAATGGATCGAGCTTAGTCTAAGCCGCCTGCGGAAGAAGTTGAGGGAGCATCTGTGCGACGCTGCGGGGCAGGCTTGGGCATGGGCTTTCTTGGAAGCAAGGCTTCGCGATTGGCGGCATGGTAGGCGAAGCTAGCCAGGATCGCCGACATCTGCATGAGGTCAGCCTTGGGGACGCGATCCATCGTATCCATGTTGGAGTGATGGGTGCGCTGCATGTAATCGAGAGGATCCTGAATGAACTGGAAGCCTGGGATGCCGACAGCATCAAATGCCTGATGGTCTGTACCACCTGTGTTGCGGTTGGTGACCGTTGTCGCGCCAAGGTCGGCGAAGGGAGCCAACCAGTGGGAGAAGATGCTCTTGGCCATGTCGTTGCCCTGCGAATAGATGCCACGAATCTTGCCGGAGCCATTGTCGATGTTTAAGTAGGCGGTGATCTTGGAGTGTTCCGCCTTGGGTTTCATGTCAGCAGGATCAGCGATGTGATCTTTTACGTAGGCACGAGAACCGATGAGGCCCTGCTCTTCGGCGCTCCACAGGCCGAGGCGAATGCTGCGCTGGGTCTTGAGCCCGAGGGACTTGATAATGCGCGCGGCTTCCATCATGACGGCCACACCGGTGGCATTGTCAGTTGCCCCGGTGGCACCCTGCCAACTATCAAGGTGGCCGCCGAGCAGCACATACTCATCCTTGCGCGTAGTGCCAGGGATCTCTGCAACTACATTGAATGCCTTGGTGGTGTTGTCGTAGAACTGTGCCTGAATGTCGAATTCCAACTGTACGGGAATCTTCTTCTCGATCAGGCGGATCACACGATTGTAGTTTTCAGCAGCAATGGCAACCGAGGGCGGGGGTACGGGCTTGCCCTTCTGATAAGGTCCGCCAGAGCTACCGAATACGGCACCGCCATCGCCAGCGTAGCTGGTCTTGACGACAACCAGAACACCTTCATCAACGAGGTACTGATTGAACTTGTCGCGGAAAGCCATCATTTGTTCGCGTGACATGCCGGGGCCGCCGGCGCCACCCGGACGACCGAAGCCACCACCGGGTTCTGGCGCCTCTGCCATCTTCGATAAGTCATCAGCACTGTAGCGCTTGCCGTTGGGCTTGTCGGGGAACTCAAGAGTCCGCGGAGGGTCGACGAGGACAATCTTGCCTTTCAACTTGCCCTTGAATTTTTCGAGGTCAGCCGGAGTGCGCAGGACCGCGTGGATGGCTTCACCCTTTGTGGGACCGTTAGTACCTGGAGTCCAGGCGAGGGGGAAACCAATCAGTTCTGAGTAGGCGGGCTCCACCATGTGGCCGGCGTACTTGGAATGCTGCCAACCGCGGCCGAATTCGAACTCTTCGTATTTGACGTCAGGGATTCCATGTTCGGTGAGACGCTTCTTGATGTAGTCGGCGGCCTTTTGATAACCGGGAGAGCCGGTAATGCGCGGCCCATTGACGTCGCACAAGTAGAACATCGTGTCCATGATCTGAGAATTGGAAAAAGCTTCGTTCTTGATCTGATGGATCACGTTGAGGTCGACGTTCTCAATGGATTGGGCACCCAGGCTGAGCGCTGCCGGCCCAGCGAAAGGGAGAGCGGAGAGGGAAAGGAAGTTGCGTCTGCGCATAAGGTTATGAAGAGTGTAGCAACGCTTTCCCCCAGCTACAATAGAGGGGCACTCTTGAAAATCACGATCTCAAAAGAAAACTACCTCAAAGCGATTGCGGAGGCAGAAAGTGAAGGCGAGGTAGTGATCGCCGCCACGTTGTCGCGCTGGTTGAAGGTCAGCGCGCCTGCGGTGACGATGGCATTGCGAAGGCTGAAGCGCGACAAGTTGATCGTGATTGAAGGGGGAGGAGTCATTCGGCTCACCAGTGAGGGGCGGGAGATTGCGCAGCGGCTGATTCGCCGGCATCACCTCATTGAACGGATGCTCACTGAAGTCTTTGGCATGGACTGGTACATGGTACATGACGAGGCTGAGCAATTGGAACATGCCGTCAGCGCAGAGTTTGAACGCAAGCTGGTGGAGAAACTCGGCGACAGCGAGCTTTGTCCGCACGGCAATCGGCTGGGGCTGGATTCTCCCAAGGACCGCAGGCAACTCGGCTGGTTGCCGCTCTCTGAAGTCGGAATGAATGGTGCCGTTTGCGTGGAGAGTGCCTTTGAGCGGGACCGTGAGTTGCTGGAGTATTTGAACTCCCTGGGAATTCGTCCCGGCGCTACGGTAACGATGATCTCTAACAACGTCGATCAAACGGTAACCCTGGAAATTGGTGGCAGAACCGTGCCGCTAGGGCATGCGGCCGCCTCGAAGGTCTGGGTCTCGCCCAAGGCCTAGACTTTGCGGAACGCCTCGATGGTGCGGCTTAGACCATCCTCGAGTTGCACTTTGGGTTCCCAGCCCAGGGTCCGCTTTGCCTTCGAAATGTCAGGCTGACGGCGAGTCGGATCGTTCTCTGGCAGAGGATGGAATGTCAGGGGAGAATTGGTGCCCAAGAGGCGCTGGATTCGTTCTGCAAATTCAAGCAAGGTAATCTCTTGTGGATTTCCTAAATTGACGGGCTCTCGCTCCCCACTATGGATTAAGCGGAAAAGACCGTCTACCAGATCGTCAACGTAGCAGAAACTGCGGGTTTGCGTCCCATCCCCGAATACAGTGAGAGGTTGGCCAGCCATCGCCTGCGAGAGGAAGGCAGGGACGACACGGCCATCATTCAACTTCATCCGGGGACCGTAGGTATTGAAGATTCTGGCAATCGTGGTTTGGGTACCGAACTTGCGGTGGTAAGCCATGGTCATGGCTTCGGCGAACCGCTTGGATTCGTCGTAACAACTGCGCGGGCCGATGGGGTTTACGTTACCCCAGTAAGATTCTCGCTGAGGATGCTCGAGGGGGTCTCCGTAGCACTCGCTGGTAGATGTTAGCAGGAAGCGGGCATTCGATTGCTGGGCCACTTCGAGCATATTGCGGGTGCCGGTAGAGCCAGACTCAAGGGTTTCGAGCGGATACAGCAAATACTCTTTCGGGCTGGCCAGTGAGGCGAGATGAAAGACGAGATCAAAAGCACCAAGCGAGGCAACCTGCTTTGGAAAATCAGGGGTAGTGACATCGGCACTGACCATCGAATAGGCAGCACCGGGCCCAATGTGTTGCAGGTTGACGGGGCTCCCGGTGATGAAGTTATCGAGCCCGACCACCTCAAAGCCCTCGAGGAGCAAGCGATCCACCAAATGAGAACCGATGAAACCGGCCGAACCGGAGATTAAAGCGCGCACACTTCAGTTTAGGCCACAATGGTGCAAGCCGGATTTCTCTTTCGTTTCATGTTTGAACCTAACCTAGTTTCCAAAGTAATCTTTGCCCTCCTTTTGGTGGCAAGCCTGGGAGGCTTCGCCTGGCGTCTCATCCCCATTCTCAAGATCATTCAAGGCTCAAAAAAAGAGCCGGGATATTCACTGGGGCAGTGGGGTCGGCGAGTTTGGATCTTTTTCTGGGAGGTAATTCTTCAAGCAAAGGTGATCTCACAAAGGCCGCTGCCGGGCTTTGCGCACGCGCTGGTTTTTTGGGGCTTCATTGCGTTCGGACTGGTGACACTAGACCATGCAGCGCGTGGGTTTGGCATTGGTTTTCTGCAGCATGACGGTACGCTTTCGCGAATCTATTTCGCCATGGCTGCCGCTTTTGGGTTGGGAACGGCCATTGGGATTGCTGGTTTGTTTGTGCGCCGCTTTCTGGTTCGGCCACGCTGGCTTGGCGAAAAGGTATCCATAGAGAGCGGCTTCATCGCCTTGCTGATCTTTACGCTGATGATCACCTATCTGATCGATTGGTGGCAGGGAGGCGAGGCCGGAGCCGTCAACTGGTGGATCCATACCTTGGCGCTGTTGATCTTCCTACCGTTGATCCCCCACACGAAGCATTTGCATCTTGTGTTGAGTCCCTTTGCGATTTTGTGGGCGAGAGAGGGCTTTAGTCAGATTCCGCCACTCGATGGCGATGAGGACTTTGGCCTGGTTACGGGGAAGGACCTGACGCAAATCACGGCGCTGCAGGCCTATTCTTGCGTGGAGTGCGGGAGGTGCACAGAGCATTGCCCGGCATTTACAACGGGCAAGGAGTTAAACCCGAAGGAAATCATTTTGGGAGTGCGGTCCTATTTGAATGAAAACGGTGCCCAGTCTGAGGTTCCCTTGTTTGGGGCTCATCTCTCGCAGGAGGCGGTGTTTCAGTGCACTAGCTGCGGCGCTTGTGAATACCAGTGCCCTGTCGGCATTCAACATCTACCGCTGATCATTGGCTTGCGGCGCGGGGCGAGCAACACGGGGGAATGGGACGACGAGTATGGTGCCAAGCTGTTCCGCAACCTGGAGAAGAATGGCAACCCCTTAGGCCTCTCTGCTACGGAACGCGATAAGTTCATCACCAAGGCATCGCTACCGCTCTTTGACGGTACCCAGGAATACTGCCTTTGGCTTGGGTGCATGGGCAGCATGGACGCACGCGGACGAGAAATCATTGAAGCCCTGGTGAAGGTAATGAGGCACCTGAATGCTAGCTTTGGTGTGCTCAAAAAGGAACGCTGCACGGGGGACTCGGCGCGACGGCTGGGCAATGATTTGGCCTTTGGAGAACTGGCGCAACAAAATCTTGACCAGATGAAGCCGTTTCGTGGAGCCGGCAAAAAGTTCAAGCTGATTTCTATCTGTCCCCACTGCGTCAGAACGATTCAACAGGACTGGAAAGAAATCGGTGAGCCGCCGGAGATTGAACATCACTCGCAGTTTCTGGCCCGGCATGAGCACTTGTTGCCAAAGTCAAGCTCAACGGAAACGGTGGTGTACCATGACCCCTGTTATCTGGGCCGGTACCAGAATGTTTATGAGGAGCCGAGGGAAGTTGTGGCAGCCGCGGCGGGTAGTCTGCTTGAGGCACCCAGAAATCGGGAGCGCAGTTCCTGCTGCGGTGCGGGTGGTGGCCTTGTTTTTCTTGGGGAAGAAAAGGGCAACCGGGTAAATGAGGCCCGGGCGCAGGAGCTGGCCGGGACCGGGGCGCAAACGATCGGTGCCGCTTGTCCCTTCTGCCAGACGATGTTTCAAGCTGCTTTGACTCAGATTCAGACGCAAAAACCTGCATTAAAAGACATCGCAGAACTAGCCGCCGAGCGGATTCCCATGGTAAATTAAAAATGTTTCGACGCGACGTGGACGCGTAGCTCAACTGGCAGAGCAATTGACTCTTAATCAATAGGTTGTAGGTTCGATTCCTACCGCGTTCACCATATCCTCTCCTTCCCTCCCATCTTTCCCCTGATAAGCTGAATTTCTATGGAGTATGCTGCTTGAAGTTCGTTGCGGGAATTGATCTTGGCGGTACCGCCATCAACTATACATTTTTAGATGCAAATTCGAAATTTCTGATCGAAGGGCTTTGTGAACATCCCGCGCTTTCGCGGCAGGGGCCGGACATTTGCCTTCAGCAGATTGAAGACGGCCTTCAGATCGCTTTGCAGCAGGTTGGGGCCAGCAAGGAAGATCTGGTTGCGATCGGCCTGGATACGCCGGGGCCTTCGAGTGCGACAGGTGTCTTGAGTGCGAAAGGTTCCACCAATTTCGTTCACGCCGACTGGGCGGGCTTTGACATCAGAAAGAACCTGGAGATGCGTGTGGGTAAGCCCGTGCAGTATCTCAACGATGGCAATGCTGGCGCTCTTTGGGGACACTTTTCCATCTTTGGGGCAGAAGCGGACCGGTGCTCGGTGGCGGCCATTATTGGTACTGGACTCGGTGGCGGCATCATCGTGAACGGCGGGGTGGTGAAAGGCAGACGCGGCTTTGGCGGAGAACTGGGGCACGTTCTGATTCCCTACCAGTCGATCCCAGGAATTGAGGGGCTTGTGCCGCAGTGCAATTGCGGAAGGATCGGAGATCTGGAATCGCTTTGCTCACTGACGGCAATTACGAAGACGTTGCTGCCGTATTTTCTGCAGCGCTATCCGGGGCACGAATTGGCACAACTGGATCTGGCGCAAGCCGGCAAGAAGGTGCGCGGAATGGCAGTGGCAGGCGATGCCATGTGCCGGCAGATCTTCGAGGTGCAGGCGCGCGCACTCGGTCTCTTCTTCGACGAGATGGTAAACACCTTCGACCCGGATGTGCTCATCATCGGCGGTGGAGCGCTGGAAGCCGGGAAGGAATTTTAAGACTGGTTCATCGCCACAGTGCGATCCGGGATGCCGGGCCAGCGCGAAGAACAGGTGGATATTCCGATTCAAGTGATGCCGAACGGAGATACCGCAGCTGCACGTGGTGCTGCCGTAGAAGCCCACGCAGAAGCCCGGCGGAGCGGACTGCTCTAGTAGCCAGCCAGTGGTGCTTCGGCATCACCGAAGCGAGAAGCCTGAACGCCCATGCGGTTGAGGATCGAAAGATAGAGGCTGCTCAGCTTTCGATTGTCATCGCCTGCGTTGAGATAGTTCAGCGTGCGACCAGTCTGGATGGCACCGCCCAGCCCACCGGCGCTGACCACAGGAAGCCTGGAGTTGATGTGATTGCGGCCCGACCAGAGGTTCGACAGGAACAAGAGGTGCGAATTGTCGAGCACCGTCCCTTCGCCTTCCTGCATGGAATCGAGCTTCTGTGCGAGGTAGGCAAACTGGCTGAGATGGAATCTGGTGATGCGTTCATAGCCTTCTGACAGATTGGCGTGGGAAGCGGCATGGTGGCCTTCACGGACCTGCAGGAAGGGGTAGATCTGTGCGGAGAGATCGTTGGCAAGAATCAGGGTTGCCACGCGTGTGCGATCTGTCTGAAAGCCGAGAGCGATAATGTCACACATCAGCTTGGCGTGTTCTCGCAGGTCTTCCGGCAAGCCGTTGGCGGGCCGGTCCATCGTCCAGGCGGGGCGGTTCTGGCCCTTGGCGGATTCGTCTACTTTGTGTTTGTCGATGCGCATGCGTTCGATTCGCTTTTCGATATCACGAACGGAACCAAGGTATTCATCGAGCTTCGCTTTGTCGTCGGCACTGACTTGACGGGACAAGGACTCGGCGCGCGAACGCACCCGATCGAGAATACTGGCATTGCGAAGCACCCCACGATTCTCAAACAACGTATCGAAGGCAAGCGAAGGATAGACTTCTGTCGGCACCGGAGAATCCGGACTCTGCCAGGACAAGTGCGAGCTGTAAGCCATCGAGAAATTGGTTTCGTGATAGCCGGTGAGTGGCTGCTCGCAAGCCAGCACCATGCTGGGTTGGGCAGAATCCTGACCGATCTTTTGGGCGAGGACCTGATCGATGGTAACGCCTGATCGAAGGATGGGGCCACGCTGGATGCTTGCGCCTGAAAGCAAGCTGCCGGTTTGCGCCGGGTGAATGCCCTGCCCGTTCAGCGACTTAACGAAAAGCCCGTCAATGACGTTCACCTTGGTCTTGATCGGTGCCAGTGGTTCCAGCGATTTACTGAGTTCCATTGCCGCACCATTGCCTTTGGCGTACCATTGTTCCTCATTGACGCCGTTGCCCATAAACAGGACCCCAAAACGTTTGGGAGGGGCGGTTGCAGCATCGAGTGAGGGAAGCCAGGGGAGTGCGATCGCAACGCCCGCGCCTCGCAATACAGTGCGTCTGGTTGGGCCTGAAGATGAAGTTACTTTGCGGATGAGCATTCGTTTAGTCTGCCTTTCTGGCTTCTGGAAGTCGTGTCTGAAGGAGCGGGTTTCGCTGTTCGAGAAATTGTGGACTGACTGCAATGGATTCTATCAAGGCCGAGAATCTCTTTTCATTCGAGTTGAACGAAGCGAGCATCTGCTCGAGCAATGGCTCATCTGAGAGTTGGAGGCTTCGACCCAGAGCATACGCTAGCAATTTGCGGATCAGGTTGTTGACGAAGCCAGCCTCACGTTTGGCACGGATGAAGTCGAGGATGTCATCGATACTCTTTCCTTCGACACCGCCAGGAAACTCAGCACTGGTGTCGACCGGGCGGCCCGCCAGATCGTGACTGCGTTTTTCACCGATGGGGCCATAGCCCTCAAAGGCCAACCCAAAGCCATCGAATCGGGCATGGCAGGCAGCGCAGTTGGGGTTCTTTCTGTGATTGGCGAGCATTTGACGAAGAGGGAGGTCCATCTTCGATTCGTCTTCGGGGAGCTCCGGCACGGAGGCGGGGGGCGGTGGAATGGCTTCTCCCAGGAGCGTCTTGGCGACCCAATACCCTCGTTTCACAGGGCTGGTTCGCAAGCCGGGAGAATTGCGAGTGAGGAAGGCTGCCATTGGCAGTAAGCCACCACGGCCGAAGCGGCGGGCGTCGGAGATTCGAATCCACTGTCCTGGCGGAATCCGCATCTGGGGAATGCCGTAATGCCTGGCAAGAGTCTGATTGACAAAGGTGTGTTGACCGTAGAGAAGGTCGAGCACGGAACGGTCGTTGCGAATCACATCGTCGATGAAGCGTACAGGCTCTTCGAACATGGCTTGCCGGAGATCATTGGTGAAGGTGGTGAAGCGGGTTCGATCGACGCTGTTGTGATCTTCAAAGCGACGGAAGTCGAGCCAGTTTCCGGCAAACTCGGTAGCTAGAGCCATGGATCTTTTGTCTTTCAACATGCGTCGAATCTGGGTTCGAATCACCTCAGGCTTTTGCAGTTCCCCTTTGGCGGCGAGGGACTGCAACTCTTCATCCGGAACGCTGGACCACAGCAGGAAGCTGAGGCGGCTGGCGAGGGCGTACCCGCTCAATGGCTTCGTTTTCTCCGTGACTAGCGGGGCGGCCTTCCTGGTTGGCTTAGCTCTGCTCGTAGATTTTTGTGGAGCGAGCGGCTCGGCATGATCGACATGAAAGCAGAAGTCGGGTGACATCAAAACCAGGACCACGAGATCTCGCATGGCGTCCTCATGCGGTAAATTGCTCTTGTCACGAAGCTCCCGGTAGTACTGCAAGATGCTGCTTTGCTCTGCCTCGGTGAGGGGCCTGCGGTAGGCCTTTCTGGCGAAATCAAGCAACGAAGCCAGGTGCCTGGGTTCGGCATCAAGTCGAGCCTTCTCGACGGCACGGATAGAAGCGTTGACGCGTGCGAAGTGCTCTCGGATGGCTTCTCGCGCCAGCGCGTCCCCATCTGCTTCTGCCTTTGCGAGATACGTATCCCGAACACCGAAGATGACCTTTTCGGAGGTCACTTCTTTATCGGAAGGACGAAAACTTCCCGACTCGCGCCCACGGCCTTCCACTTCACCGCTTTGATTGAAGAAGAACTGAATGTAGGTTCTTGTTGTGAAGTCGGCAATCGTGTCAAATTCGAGCCACAGTGTGTCCAACTCTTGGCGTTGGTTCGAGTCCAGGATCAGGTCCATCAACGGGGTGTCGTCGCGGAAGTATCCCATTACGTTGTGGAAACCAGCGCTGAGAAGTCTGCCCTTGTCCTCGGAATCGTCTGGATAGAATCGACCCCGTTCCCGAATGTAGAAAGCATCGGGGAACACCTGGGCAAAGCGTGCGAACGAGGCTTCATAGGCCTGCCTTTGACCGGCTGGCACTAACAGGTCAACGTCACCGGCGCGGGCGCGAGCCGCAAGGGCGGCGTTTCTGGCAGCAACTTCATCTTCGGAAGGAACGCCACCACCGCGCCTGGGGGGAGGGATCACCATCGGGGCTTCGCCTTCTACCTGAAGCGCGGTTGGATCAAAGTCCAATCGATGCGCCGCATAGGCACGGAGCTTCCAGTTCATCAAGGGCTGAGACGTGCCAGAGAGCCCTTGGACCTTGGGACTGCGGAATTGTCTGGCAGTGAGTTTTCGGATCTTGATTACGTAGTCGCGCATCTTGATGGTGCTCTCGCGGACCAGGTCAAAGTGTTGTGGGCTGCCTTGCGGAAGCAGACGCCACATGGCATGCAATCGGGCGACTGGCCCCACCGGCTCAGTTGGGCCCTCTAGAAAGGCCCACACGCGTTCGAGGTAGCTGGCACTCAGCTTGGCTTCTGTCGCCAGTGAAACCAGGGAAGCATCCGGCTTGCCCAGAGCGGCCCGATGTTTGTACCTCCAGGCAAGCTCAAAATAAGCCGCAAAATCGGTGGGCTGCCGATCATAGAAGTCGACAATTCTTTGTATGGTGTACTTCTCCCGATCGGTTTCAGCCAGCATGGGGTGCGGAGCAAATCGGAACCCATTGGCACCGAGTACCAGATGAGTTGAAACTTCTCTTGCGGCCTGCAGGTATTTGTTGAGCAAAGAAGGAGACATCGCCAGAGACTCGCCAGAATTGTCAAAGCCCGCTGCGTTGGTTGGGTCGACAGGAAACTCTCTTGCCGGTTTGAGATCAAAGCCAGTGAGATCACGAATGGCATTGTTGTACTCGGAGTTGCTGAGACGGCGCGTGAGAACAAGGCCAGGGTCGCCGGCGTTCTTGGCCGCTTCTGTCTTTAGGACAGTCCGGACCCATTGCTGCATTGCTTCGCGGTCTTCTACGCTCGGTTGCTTCATCCCTTTCGGGGGCATGGAGAGCGACTCAACACGTTCCCCAATCAGGGCCCAGCGGGCGTGATCTTTCGTGAGGTCAGCGGCGCTTCGATATTGAGTGAGGTCGAGTTGTGCCGCAGCATTGGCGCCGCTGTGACAGCCTGTGCAATAGCTATTGAGAAAGGGCTTTACCTTGGTGGCAAACTGCTTGTCTGATTCCTGGCCAAAGCTGGGGAAATGACAGATGGCGGTCAGGAACAACACAAAAATGATTCGAGAGCTTGGATCCAACACCTGGTCATTATTTCAGAGTGGGTGCATCGTTTGAAATCTAGAGTTACAATTGCCAACACATGACACCTTCACGACGTGGTTTCCTGACGAGCGCCGCTGCAGCGCCTCTTGCAGAGTCGCTGGCCGCACAGAATTCTTCGAGCGGTATTCCAACCCGTGCCCTGGGCAAGACAGGGGTGCAAGTATCCATCCTCGGCCTGGGTGGTCACCATCAGGCAAGGCCCAAAGAGGAGAGTGAATCGTTTCGCCTGGTTCATGCGGCGATCGACAACGGCATCACGTTTATGGATAACGCCTGGGACTACCACGATGGCCGGGCCGAAGAGGTGATGGGCAAAGCCTTGGCGATGGACGGCTACCGGAAGAAAGCCTTTCTGATGACGAAGGTTTGCGACCGCGACTACGCCGGAGCGATGAAGCATCTGGAAGATAGCTTGCGGCGACTTCGGACAGACGTGATTGACCTCTGGCAGTTTCACGAATGCAACTACTACAACGATCCGGAATTCCTGACTGAGAAGGGTGGCCTGAAGGCTGCCCTCGAAGCCAAGAAGCAGGGCAAAGTAAGGTTTATCGGGTTTACGGGCCACAAGCATCCGCGGATCCATCGCAAGATGCTGGCACTCAATTTCGCTTTCGATGCCTGCCAGATGCCGAACAACGTCATGGATTACCGCTTTGAAAGCTTTCGGCATGAAGTGATGCCGGAGTGCGCCAAACGCGGAGTTGGTGTGATTGGGATGAAGGGCTGTGGCGGAGACGCCCGGA
Source organism: Bryobacter sp. (assembly GCA_044340255.1). GTDB lineage: Bacteria > Acidobacteriota > Terriglobia > Bryobacterales > Bryobacteraceae > Bryobacter. The sequence goes on from JBIITX010000025.1 coordinate 66,538, forward strand.
TGTTGAAAGATGGCGTGGTCACGGTGGAAGAGTGCTATCGGTATTTCCTGTCACAACCCATCAGCACACAGGTAGTTGGTCTGGCCAATATGGAAGACCTCAATCGCGCTTTGGCAATCGCACGCAGCTTCAAACCGATGACTGCCCCGGAGTTGCAAACCCTCAGCGCAAGATTGAAAGACGTAGCAGGCGATGGCAGGTACGAACACTTCAAGACGACACAACGCTACGATGCAGCACACCATCGCAAGCAGCATGGCTTTTCGGAATAGCCTAGGCTGACCTGCGACTGCGGCTCTTGTCGAAAATCCAGTAGCCGACACCCAGGAGTATCGCGAAGCCACCAAGCAGTTTTGCCTCGAAGAGCCAAACGTTTTCGATGTCTGCCGTGGGCAAAACGGTAAAGGCCAGGCTGATCAGCACCACTGAAATTCCAGAAACAGGTGCCCAACGCAGACCCGCCTTCCAGGCGCTGGCAAAGAGGTAGAGGAACGGGACAAAGCTGCCCAGAACCATCATGGACACCAGTTCCTGGTAGGCAGCACGCATGGTGTCGCCCAATTGCATCACCAGCAGCAGCACAGTGCCACCACCCGCCAGAGCAAACATTGACACGTGAGGAGTTCTCCAGGTTGGATGGACTTTTGCGAAGGCAGGGGGCAGCAATCCGTCGCGGCCTGCGGCAAAGGACAAGCGTGAAGTGGCAGCGATAATGCCTCCCAATTGGCCAAGCAGGCTCATGACGGAAAGCACGGCAAAGATGGCAGGCAGCCAGGGTAGCCCGAGCGTTTTCGCTCCGGTTTGCGCAACTTGCATCAACCCGAAGAGGATGTTGGTGTCTTCGGGCTTTTGCACCACAAGGATGGCGAGAATCGAAATTGCATAGAACATTACACCGCCGATGCCAGCCATCCAGCCGGCGCGCTGGATGGTTCGGCCAGGGTCATGGATTTCTTCTGCCATCATCCCCAGGAGTTCGATGCCTGTGACGGCAAATGCGATTTGAGACCAGAAGTTCAGAGTTTCCAGGCCAAGGGAAGGAACCAGATTCAGAGCTGTGGCTGAACCTTGAAGCGCATAGATACGAACGGCCAGGGTGATGAGCAAGGCGGCCAGCAACCAATTGGCAAGGCTCGCGGCGTTTTGATTCCAGCGTCCTACCCGGACGCCAAGCAAGTTGAGGCCCACGCCGAGCCAGATCGCAGCCAGCCCGACGCTGAGAATCAGGATGCGGTTCTCTACCCAGGCAGGATCGATTGCATAAACGGCAATGGAAACGTAGGCAATGGCAGCACTCGGAACCCAGCAGGCAATCCCGATCCAGTAGAGCCAAAAGGAGACAAAGCCATGCCAGTCGCCAAAATCATCACGAGCCCAAACATACTGGCCGCCTGCGCCGGGCCTTCGGCTTGCCAGAGTACCAACTGCATGGGCCGTAGGGCCCACGAAGAGCAAACCCGCCAGAAGGAAGAGGGTGATCGAACCAGGGCCAGCATGAGCCGCCGTTGCCAGCCAGCGAGTTCCGATAATGGCGGCGATGCCCAACAGGGTGACGTCACGGAGCCTCAACCCCCGGTTTAATTGCGCACTCTCGCCTGTTGTCATCCACATGAGTCTAACAACAGGCGCTGTGCTAGGCTGCACTCTAATGCACCGTAGACACTTCATCGGCGCTTTTGGCGCAAGCTCTCTGATTGGATTTCAGAAACCTGCTCTCCGGATCGACAGGGATGCGCTCCGGGCCGACCTGGAAGGTTTGAGCCAGATCGGCCGACCGACCGGAGGAAGCTTCGAAAGCGGAGTCAGCCGGGTTGGATACTCTGACGAGGATCTTGCAGGCCGCAAGTTCGTCATGGAGCGGATGAAGCAGGCGGGAGCTTCGGTTAGGATCGACGCAGCGGGAAACATCTTTGCCTCGCGACCAGGGAAGGATGTTTCCCTGCCCCCTTTGCTCTTTGGTTCGCACATTGATTCGGTGCCACAAGGAGGCAACTTTGATGGCTGCCTGGGCTCGCTGTCGGCAGTGCAAATCTTGCGGGTATTGCAGGATCAAAACATTCTCACCCGGCGCCCGCTGACTGCGGTGGTCTGGTCCTGCGAGGAAGCCTCTTTCGCCGGAACCAGCCTGAGTGGGAGTCGCGCGGCAGTAGGGGCGATGAAGCCAGGGGAGTTGCAAATGGTTTCCCGGGGCATCACCAAAGCAGAAGGGATTCGGCGCATCGGCGGGGACCCGGCGAGAATCGAATCGGCAAGAATCACCCGAGGCAGCTTCCATGCTTACCTTGAACTGCATATTGAACAGGGTGGCGTACTGGAACGGGAAGGCCTGCCGATTGGCGTTGTGGAAGGGATCGTCTCGATTGATCACTACGACGTGCGTGTGCTGGGTGCACCCAACCATGCCGGCACGACCCCGATGAAGGACCGGCAGGACGCTCTGATTGCTGCGGCTCAGTTGACCCTGGCGGTACGAGAAATCGTAATGGCTGAAGTAGGCGCGCAGGTGGGCACCGTGGGGCATTTGGAAGTAAGCCCGAACGCTACCAACGTGATCCCTGGCGAGGTGCTGATGACCATTGAGCTGCGTGATCTTTCCTCTGGCAAGCTGGAACGCTTGGGCGAAACGATCCGGTCTCGTGCTGCTGCGATTGCGCGGGAAACTCGAACGCAAATTACGATCACCAGGAATGGAACAAACGAAGCCGCAGTGGCATCTCCAGAAATGCAGCGTGTGATCGAGGCAGCAGCAGACAAACTCAAGCTCAAGTGGCGCAGGCTGCCGAGCGGGGCTGGCCATGATGCACAACAGATGGCGAAACTCATGCCGATGGGGATGATCTTTATTCCCAGTATCGGTGGCGTAAGCCATTCTCCGAAAGAGCTGAGCCGCTGGGAAGATTGCGCCAGTGGAGCCAATGTCCTGCTGGAGAGTGTGCTGCAACTGGCCAGTTGAAAGCCTATGATAGGCTCTCACCATGGTTGACCCGGGCAAAGAAGTTCCGCAACACAATCCGTTGGTGCGAGTGACGCATTGGTTGACAACACTCTGCTTCTTCGCCCTGCTGATTACCGGCATTGAAATTCTGATCTCACATCCGCGTTTCTATTGGGGCGAAACGGGTAATGTTCTTACTCCATCCTTGTTCGACATCCCCATCCCGGCATCGCGAAGTGCAGTCAAAACAGGCTACGACTATGTACTGCCAGATCAGAACGGCTGGAGCCGATCGCTGCACTTTCAGTCCGCCTGGCTTGTTTTGTTTACTGGTTTGATTTACCTGGCTTCTGGCTTCCGCAGCGGTCATTTCGGTCAGAGGCTCTGGCCCAGTAGAGCGTCTCTTTCGTGGCAATCGCTGCGCGACAGCATCTTGCAACATCTTCGTTTTTCCAGGAGCAAGGGTGAGGAAACAGGCTCTTACAATGTCCTGCAGCGGCTTGCTTACCTCACTGCCATCTTCGGTTTGTTTCCCTTCCTGATCTGGACGGGCCTGGCGATGTCACCGGCCTTTACGGCTGCCTTCCCCTTTACCGTGACTGTGTTCGGCGGTCACCAGTCCGCTCGCACCCTGCACTTTTTCGCAACGATATTGCTGGTTCTCTTCGTATTGGTGCATGTACTGATGGTTGTGATTTCCGGATTCGGAGCTCGAATCCAGGCGATGACTGTTGGGTCATCGAAAATCAGAAAGGACCTTGCATGAGCCAGTTTTCTCGCCGTAAATTGCTGGTGACCGGTGTGGGTGTCTCGGCAGGTTTGACTGGGCTGGCCGCCACGACTGACGGCTTGATCCCGGCCGATGCCCGCAGTCTCTATGGCGCTGGAGCGACGCTGACCTATGCAGCCCAGCAATTGCTGGGAAGTCATTCGATGGCAAGAGAGTTTCCACGGAGCGCGATATCGAAGGTGCCTTATCCGAATGGCAAAGTTCCCAAGGACGAAATCTTCACCATTCAGCAGGCCAATGGCTTCGCAGATTGGAAGCTTTCGATCCAGGGTATGGTGCAGCGACCTTTGTCGTTTTCTCTTGCAGAGCTGAAAGCAATGCCCGCAAAGAGCCAGATCACGCAACTCACTTGTGAGGAAGGGTGGTCGTATGTTGCGGAGTGGACGGGCGTTCCGCTGTCAGTGGTCTTGAGCGAGGCGGGACTGGACCCTGCTGCGAAGTTCGTTGTGTATGAGTCGCTCCAGATCAAAGGGGCACGCTACGACAGCGTGGATCTGGAGGAAGCACTTCACCCTCAGACGCTTGTGACTTATGGGTTGAATGGGCAGGACCTACCGGTGGCGAACGGTGGCCCGTTGCGGATGCGCGTACCTCGCCAGCTAGGCTACAAGAGCATCAAGTTTATGACCCATATCACAGTAACCGATAGTCTTGCGGGGTTTGGCAAAGGCAAGGGGTCCAGCGCGGCGGACGCCGGCTATTCCTGGTTTGCGGGGATTTGAGCAATTGAGGAGAATTGGCTACCCGAAGCGAATTGGGCTATTATTGGGCTACTGGAGAACCAGACAACATGCTGACTCTTGATCCGGAGCGCCTTGCGGTGGCCACGCTTCCGATAGGAACCGGTTGGCTTCTTGGCACCTGCATGGAGGCCCGAGGCAAGCAGGACTTGTGGGTGAAGCAGAAGCCCGAAGTCCTGTCTGCACTGAAGGAACAAGCGATGATCCAGAGCGAGGAGTCGTCCAATCGTATCGAAGGCGTGACGGTCTCCGCAAAGCGACTCCGCCCCCTAGTTCTGGGAAGTGCCAAACCGCGGGACCGCTCGGAAGAAGAGCTTGCAGGATACCGCCGGGCACTAGACTGGATTCTAAGCAGCAAGGGATCTGTCTCGATCACACCGGGCGTCATCCGCCGCTTGCACTCGCTCGCGCAAGGGGGCCATTCCGGTGATGCGGGCGAGTGGAAGCGTCGGGACAACGAAATCGTAGAGATTCTCCCCAACGGAGAGCGACGGATCCGTTTCATGCCAACTGCGGCGCGGGAAACGCCCAATCTGATTGCCGCCTTGTGCAAGCGTTATCAAGAGGCATGCCACACAGAGCGGATTCCCCCGCTGCTGATCATCGCCACGTTCGTTTTTGACTTCCTCTGCGTCCACCCGTTCCGCGACGGAAACGGTCGGGTCTCAAGACTCGTGACGACCTTGTTGCTCAAGACGCACGGGTTTGAGGTTGTGCGGTACATCAGCCTGGAGAGGCTGGTTGAAGAGAGGAAGGAAGAATACTATGGAATCCTTAGAGCATGTTCTGACGGCTGGCATGAGGGCAACAACGAAATTGTGCCGTGGTGGAACTACTTTCTTGGTGTACTGCGATCCGGATACCGGGAGTTCGAGCGACAAGTCGAGTCAACTGGCCTTCGACCAGCTAAGAGCGAAATAGTGCGCCGTACCGTTCTGGAGCAACTAGGGCGCTTTACCTTGGCCGACATGATACAGCAATCGCCTGCTGCGAGCCCCCAGCTCATCAAGAAGGTTCTCGCGGAGTTGAAGCACGAAGGAAAGATCAGGCTGACAGGGCGAGGGAGGGGGGGCCTTCTGGGAAATTGGCAACTGAAACAAGACGTCGACCGCAGGCAAATTCCGGGGTTCGCTGTCTTCCCGAAAAGATTTGGTTCCTTGGGGAGAGATCGAGAAGCGCTTGGCGTTTCATCCCCGGCGCGGGCGATTGCTGGCCAGATTACGCGAGGTTTGCGAACTGCTACGGAAATCCGGTTGCCGGTTGGTCTACCTCAATGGCAGCTTCGTTACCACCAAGGCGCATCCAGGAGACTTCGACGCCTGCTGGGACAATCAACATGCAGGCGAGGAGGCGCTCGATCCGGTCTTCTGGGATTTCTCACAAGGCCGCGCGGAGCAGAAACGGCGATTCGGCTGCGAGGAAGTAGGAAGCGATGATCAAGAACGAGAAGCAGTACCGGATCAAGAAGGCGCAAGCCCGGCGTTTCGAGGGAGCCCACGCCGTACTCGCCCAGCAGGTACGCCCATCGAGTATCACGCCCCGGCTCTGGCAGGCCCAACGCGACGCAGCCGACAGTCAGTTGCAGGAATTGCAAGAACAGGTCGATGCCTACAAACGGCTGCACTTGGGCAAGAGCAAGGAACTCGTCCTCGAAGCCGTGGAGGATTTGCCGAAGACCCTGATCCGTGCCCGGATTGCGTCAGGAATGACGCAAGAAGGACTGGCCCAACGGCTCGGCGTCAGAACCCAAGATCCAGCGTTACGAGGCGACGGAATACGAGAACGCCAGTTTCGCCCGCGTCCTCAAAGTCGTTCAGGCTCTCGGCCTGAAGATGCCAAAACCTGCAAGGTTGGTCCGCAATGGATAACTTAGAAAAGATCTGGGCGTCCGATATTGCCGCGCGGCAGAAGGACCTTGGCCTTGAGCTTGTTACGAACATCTACGTTTCCGATGCCACGGGACGAATCATCTTTGCGCCGCTATTTTGGGCCGATACCGGCCTTCTTTATGAGCAAGGCAACCCCTTTGTAGAGGACTTCAACGCCCCCGACGAGTCTTTGGGAGCAGCCATCAAGCGCTCCCTCATGATGTACGCGAGGAACGCTGAGGGGTTCAAACGCAGACAATCCAGGGAGTGGCCCGCATTTGAAGTCTCGCTGCAGAGGACCAAGAGTGGGTTCAAGTCCAAGTATGTGTTGATTACGGTGGAGACAACAAAGACGAACTTTCGGTTCGAGGCTCTGAAGGACTACGAGGACCAAGTCTTCGTCGGCTCATACATATCGCCGGGCCGGCAGGATGAAGATCTCGGTCTTCTCTTAAAGCGTCTCTATGCGGGAGCAATGCTGCTCCGTAGTGCATTACCCGAGTAGGGGCAACCGCCCGAGCACTTCTCGATAACGCTGCCTGTTGAGATGATACTCACTTTGGCATTCTTGAACCTCAAAAGTTGCGGAGAATGCGGCTGCAGCCGAGCAAGTGCACTGACGAAGGGCCGCTAAAGCTGCTCCCCCTGCACTCGACACAAGCTCAAGGTGTAGGAGTTCAGCACACAAGAGTGCATTCTGGCGAGAGGCTAGCCTGAAAACAGCCTTCCACCAGCCATTTCACATAGCTGCGAAACAAGTCATACGGAACTCTGTAAGTAATTTATTTAAGGAGAACCCAATCGAGACTTCGAGAGGTGATAAGAGATTTGGCTCCCCGGCATGGATTCGAACCACGATTGACGGAGTCAAAGTCCGCTGTCCTACCATTAGACGACCAGGGAGCACCAACTCTTAGAGTCTAGCAAATCAGCGGCCAGCTAGCGACTTCAAGCGATCAATTTCGATCTCTTCTTCCGGCTTCAAACCGGCGAGTCTGCCGTAGGAATTCCACATGCCGATGGCCTCTTCAAAGGCCTCTTGGGCGGCGCTGCTGCGCTTCTGGGCGCGCGCCAATTCACCCTTCAGCGTGAGGGCGATTGCAAACTGCCTGCGGTAGTCAGAGCGCGACGGCTGACGGTTCACCAGCTTTCGCAACAGCTCTACCGCCTTGTCCGTATCGGGAGTGGCGGCGGCCGAGTTCGAGTTGTCCCGATTCATCTTGGCGGTCTTCACCAGGATGTCGGCGAGGCCTTCTGCGGCTTCGTCGTTGTCCTTCTCTTTGTTGGCTGCCTGCTCTAAAAGCTGACGGGCTTCTTTGTAGCTGGCCCGAGCCTGTTCGTCCTGCTTGGACTTCTCAAGGGTTTCGCCTAATCCGCTGAGAGTCTTCGCCAGATCCAGCAGAGGACCCACCTCACTGTCTGGCTTCGTAGCGGCAGGCCGAATCGTTGTCTCTGCGGTCCGGAACATACCCAAGGCCTCGCTCAGCATGTTCATCTTCAAGGCCTTATCGCCGACATTGTTCGCCGATTGGGCATAGTCTCGGGCCTTGCCGGTGTTGCCCTTGTCTGACTCGAAAATGGTGCCGAACTGACGCATGGCGGAGCGGGCAAAGGGCATGGAGGCTTGTTGATCGCCGGCGGCAAACATGAGATCTCCGAGGGCTGAATCTGCCGCGGCCAAAGCTTTCTGAACCTGTGGATTGGTAGAGCTTGCTCCGGAAAGTTTGTTCTTCCGGTCTTGCGTAATCCGGATGGCTTCCTTGTAGTCTCTGGCCTCATTCAGCATGTCGGCCAACATCTTGGCGGAGCGGGAATACTCGAGCAACTCCAAGTCGGTGCTCCCTGCAGAGGAGGCAAGCTTCATGGTGAGCTCATAAGCCTTGCGAGCGGACTGGATGGCGGCGCCCCGATCGCCGGGCAGCAAACCGCTGCCTTTCAACTCGACTTCGGCCAAGCGCATGTAGGCCTTGGCCAGCTCTCCGACCACCTCGGGCTTTCCGGCGTTTTTCTCCAACATGTCGTCCAGATACTTCTTGGCGCTTTGAATTGTAGAGGTGCCGGGATTCGCATTGGCCCCACCCTTGCCGCCCGAAAACAACGAACCAGTGATGCTCTGGATTTGTGCTGCCTTACTATCCGATTTGGATCGTTGAAAGACGGCGATTCCCGCTCCGATCAGAACGCCAACCAACAGGGCTGAGGTAATCCAGTTCTGCTTGACGGAGCGGATGAGGAACTCCATCATGGCTTCCTGCCTTGGGACAACGGCGCGGCCTTCCAGATAGGATTCAATGTCCCGCCCCAGAATGACAACCGTCGGATATCGGCCTTCCAGGTTCTTCTCTAGCGCCTTCGAGACGATGTAATTCACATCTTCGTCTACGCCTTCAATTCGATCCGGGATGGCCTCGCAAATCGCACGGCCACGCTCCATGATCGTGTCCTTGGGGTTGCCGTAGGGAGGTTTGCCGGAGAGCATTTCATAGAGAATGACTCCGAGCGTATAGATGTCTGAGGCTTCTGTGAGTTCTTTACCGCGGATCTGCTCGGGAGAATAGTAGGCAAGACTTTCGGCAGAAATTTCCGTCTGGGTGGCAATGGCATCGCCACCCTTGGCGAAGGCTCGAGCCAAACCGTAGTCCACCAGTCGCGGAACACGTTCTCTGGTAATCAGTACATTGGAGGGCTTGAGGTCGCCGTGGAAAATACTACGCTGATGGGCATAACCCACTGCGGTTAAGAGCCTTAGAAAAACAGTAAGGTTTTCACGAAGGTCGAGCTTCAGTGCAAATTCTGTGATCGGAATGCCACCTTCGAACTCGCTCACCACAAAAGGGCGCCCTTCGCTCAACCAACCGGTGTCGAGAATGCGACCAATGTTGGCGTCATAGAGCATGGTCAACGTGCGCATTTCCTGTACGAAGGTCTGCTGCAAAGCCGCATCTTCCAGCAGGATACGAGCCACCTTAAAGTTGACCAGTTGCTCCATACTGCCGTCGGCGCGCTCGGCCAAAAAGTCCATCCCCAACCCGTCAGCGCCAAGCGGCAAAAGGATCCGCCAGCCTGAAATCATTGGTGGAATGTCTTCCGTTTTGCCTGGCCGCTCAATCAGGCGCAGCAATCGCAGCGCATAGGCGAGCATCTCCTTATCATTCTTGAGCTGGTCTTCAAGAAAAGGAGCGCGGGCCCTGGGAGAAATCTTCAGGGCCTCCAAAACGATCGGTTCAATCGTATTCCACTGCGTAATCGTCACAGGATTATCCCTTAGTATGACGGAGAGCAGGGGAGAACGCTATACACACAAAGCCTGAGTCCTAGACCTCAATTTGAGGCCGGGAGGGCTCTGGCCAATCCAGGTGGAAGAATTTACCACTGGCGGTGTCGGTTCGCTCATAGGTATGAGCACCGAAATAGTCGCGCTGCGCCTGCAACAAATTCGCCGGAAGTGTTTCGCTTCGATAGCCATCGTAATAACTCAAAGCGGAATAGAAAGTGGGAGCGGGGATACCATTGGTTGCGGCGGCGGCAACCACTTTGCGCCAATTCGTCTGGCAGCGGTCCATTTCGCTCTTGAAGAAGGGATCAAGCAGAAGATTGACCAGGTCGGCGTTACGCAGGTAAGCTTCGGTGATCTTTTGCAGGAAGCGGGCACGGATGATACAGCCGCCGCGGAAGATGCGAGCAATGTCAGCGAAGGGTAGCTGCCACTTGTACTCCACTTGAGCGGCACGCATCAACTGGAAGCCCTGGGCATAAGCGCAGATTTTGGAGCAGTAAAGGGCATCATGAATGGCTGTGATCATGGCCTGCTTGTCGCCCGTAAAGGCTGGGCTGGGGCCAGTCAAAGTTTGTGATGCGTGGACACGCTCTTCCTTGACTGCACTGAGGTAACGAGCAAAGACGGCCTCTGCCACGGTGGGAGCGGGTGTGCCCATGTCCAGGGCATTCGTGCTGGTCCATTTGCCAGTACCTTTCTGGCCAGCGGTATCGAGGACGATATCGACAAAGGCCTTACCGGTGACGGGATCCTTCTGCGCCAGAATGTCGGCAGTGATTTCGATCAGGAAGCTATCGAGAACTCCTGCATTCCATTCCTTGAATACGGCAGCGCATTCGGCAGCGCTCATGCCAAGCAGATGGGTCATCAGGGCATAGGCTTCGCAGATCATCTGCATGTCGCCATACTCGATGCCGTTATGGACCATCTTGACGTAATGCCCTGCTCCGTTGGGTCCAATGTAGGTGGTGCAAGGAACGCCGCCATGAATGGGTTTGCCAGGAGAAGCGCCTTCGAGCGGCTTGCCCGTGGTGTCGTCGACCTTGGCAGCAATCGCATCCCAGATTGGTTTGATTTCGGCAAAGGCTGCTTCATCGCCACCGGGCATCAGCGAAGGACCGAAACGAGCACCTTCTTCCCCGCCCGACACGCCCGAGCCGATAAAGCGAAGGCCCTTTGCCTTGAGAGCATTCTCGCGGCGGATGGTGTCTGTCCAGAGGGCATTGCCACCATCGATGATGATGTCGTTGGCTTCGAGCAGCGGCACCAGCGAGTCAATCACCGCGTCGGTACCAGCGCCTGCTTTGACAAGAATAATGATCTTGCGCGGACGTTTGAGCGAAGTCACAAAGCCTTCCAGCGTTGCTTGGCCATCCAAGCCGCCGGGTGTGTTTGGGTTCTCCGCAACAAAGTGATCCATGGTTGCGGTGGTGCGGTTATATACCGAAATGCGGAAGCCGTGATCGGCGATATTGAGAGCCAGGTTCTGGCCCATGACAGCAAGGCCTACCAGGCCAATGTCGGATTGAGGAGCAGACATAAATTGAGTAGAAGATATTAGGCTACCACTCGGCGTAAGCGGTGCCTTCGAGGCTTTTTTGATCGGAGCCGGACTTGACGTTATAAATGCCGGGCTCGGTTTGGTTGACGCTGGCCAGAGAGTCTTCCATTTCGACGCGCCACGTGTCAGAGCGCCCAGTCATGGGGTCGACCGGGATCGTGCGCAGGTAGCCGGCTTCGACAAGATCACGCAGATCCTGGGGTGCCTTTTGCTTGTCGTAAGTGTATTCGTCGATCACCATGCGCATGGTGAAGAGGTTGTTCTTCAAAACACTCTCCCGGGCGCGCACCAGGGACTTCTGATAGATGGGGATGGCAAGCGACAAGATGATCGAAATGATCGTCATTACGATGATCATTTCGACGATCGTAAAGCCGCGCCGAAGCCTATTCCCAGTCGGAGTACGCAGTTCCATCGGGAGCTTTCTCCATAGTTTTGGAATAAACGTCAAAGACATTCTGGCCACCCCAGCTTTGACTCTTGGGGTCATCCTGCACGCTTCGCTTGCCCCAGTCCGTGCCACCCGTAAAGGGATCTCTTGGGAGTCGGCGCAGGAAGCGGATCTTTTTATCTTGCGGGCCAGGAACCTTGACGCCCTCGACCAGCATTTCCAGCGTCTCCGGATAATTCTCGGTGCCGAGTTTGATCTGCCCTAACTGATTTTGCTCGGCCATATCTTTGTACTTGTCAATTGCGGTGCGAATCTCGCGCAGGGCGACACGCAGGTCGCGCTCTTTCTCACGCCGTACCTTGTAGCGAGCCATCGGTAAGGCCATGGCGCTCAGGGTAATGAGAATGGTGAAAGCGACCACCAGCTCTACCAGCGTGAGACCGCCTTGCCATTTACGTCGACGTTGAGAAACAGCAAACATAGGCCTTTATTGGATCTTGACGATGAGCTCAGGCAAGGCAGCGCCTTCGAGCGCCTCGTTCTTTGAGTTTGCCAATTTGGCATCGGCAATGCGAACGGAAGCGTCTCCTTTGGCCAGGCTGATGAAGGTGAGCTTCAGCAAGGTCCCTGTGCCGGTAACGCCACTCGAACCAGCCGGCCGCGAAAGATCCACTTCTCCTTTGCCGAGATCAATATTCATGTTCTCCTTCACTCCGTCCGAGCCAAGCAGACCACCTGTATTCACGCTGACCAGCTTCAGGATTTGCTTGTCATAGTCAATGCGAAGCGGGGCCTTGGCCAGGTCTTCGACAGACTCGACCGTAAGAGAAACCTGCACTGGCGCGCTCAAGAAAAACGGTCCATTCGAAGAGCTGAGTACCAAGCGGTTTCTGGCTGCAGCAGGAAGAACCAAGCCAGGAGGTAGCCTGGGGGGCTGAGATGCAGGCACCGTGACCGCTGGCTGTGGTGGGGGCGCAGCAATCGGCATGGCCTGTGGAGGCGGAGGCGCAGGAGCCGCTTTCTCTTCTTTCGATTGGAAGCTGACACGAACCTGCTGGTCGGTCCCTGTGCTCACTCCGCGCAGATTCAAATCGGTCAACTCTGGAGCTCTCACAAGATGCGGAACCAGCACCACCAGCAACTCGCTGTCACTGCGGTCGTCCCCTTCCGTCCCAAACAACCAGCCGAGCCCTGGCAGGTTTACCAGGCCTGGAAATCCACTCAAGTTGCGAGACCGGCTATTGGATTTGAGGCCACCCATTACGTTGATCTCGCCTTCGCGAATGCGAATGTCTTCGCCGATCTTACGTTGCCCAATGACAGGCTGCCGGACACCACCGATGTCAACCTGATCTCGAATGTTGGACACTTCAACTTCCACGCGCAACGAGATCTCGTCATTGCCGTGGATCTTGGGAGTGATGTCGATGTTGACACCTACTTCGGCAAATTGGAACTGGGTCGAAGCAATGGGGCTACCACCGCCCACACCGGTACCAACGTTAAAGCTACCTGTCGCATAGGGATAGCGGTCGCCAATGCGAAGAGTTGCCTTCTTGTTGTCAACAGTTCGAACCTGTGGGTTCTGGACGACACGCGTCGTACGGTCGTCGAGCAAGGCCTGCAGGAAGCCGCTGGGCATGTTGATCGAAAAGTCATTCGCCTTGAGCCGATTTAGGCTGCCCAGCGGAACCGTCGTCGAAGGAGTCGTACCGCCTCCCGCAGCGGCACCTCCCAGCGTCCCCCGGTAGTTGATCGACTGCGCCAACCCGCCCTTGCCGCCGTTCACAATTGTTGCGGCCAGCGAACGCATCCTCGTGCGGTTCGCCTCCAGAATGTAGACATCCAGCATGAGCTCAGCCCGAGGCTTGTCCATGTCGTTGAGGATCTTCTGCACGAGTGAAACCTGGTCGGCGGTGCAGCGCACCATGACCGCCATCTGGGCCACGTAGGGCACCACTTTGCGGCATTCCCCAACCACACGAATCGCGTTGGCAATTTCTTGCAGTTCTTGCGGCTCCAGCGCGTGCTGCAGGTAGAAAACCTTCACGATGTAGTCTTCATACTCACGGCGCTTCTGGGGGTTCTCGAGCGTTACATAAATGGCATTGCCGGAAATCGGCTTCCAGTAAGCCTTGGTCAAGATCGAAAGATAGTCGAGCGCTTCTTCGAGCGAGGTGTTTTGAAAATCAACCGGATAGTTCTTGCCCGAGTTCTGGCTCACAAAATCGGGGTCAAACATCACGTTGATCCCGGCCATTTTGGCGAGAGTTTCAAAGAGGATTTTCACCGGCTGGTTATTCATCTTCAGATTCACGATCTCGCGCTTGATGGGCTTGAGAACCGGAGCATCCATCAGAGTTTCGAGCCGCTGCTCGTTTTGTTTCTTCACCCGATCTGCAGCCGTCATGCCCCGATCTTCGGGTGGAGTGCTGGTACCCTCACTCTTTTCCTTTTTGATCATTTCAAAGGTCTGTCGCATGCGCTGTTCGGCAATCGCGCTGGCAGGATCGAGAGCATAGGCTCTTTGGAAAATAGCCAACGCTTCCTCAAGCTTTCCGGCAGCACGGAGCTTTTCGCCGCGATCCACCATTTTTTGTGCCGCCTGGAACCGAACCCGGTCGAGGCCAAGCTTGTAGGCCGTATCGCGAGGGTCAATCCCCAGGGCTTGCTCATAGAGCTCAAGCGCTTTGTCGAAGTCGCCTTTGGCCTCAGCCAATTGCGCCTCTTTCAGCAATTTCTCGCTTTTGCGATTTCTTGCCTCCAGCGGCTGCGGAACGACGACTCCCTGAAAAGTCAAAATGAAGGCCAGGGCAAGGCTGTTTAATCTAGCTAAACCTTTGTAAAAAGGCATCTTATTCGATTTCTCGTGGTAAACTTTGGACTTTGGGCTGCAATTCAGATAGCACCTGTAAAGAATGACGTCTGTCAGCCGGAAATCGTGCAATGAAGCGGGAAAACGAAGGAAATAAGATGATTGCCGACAACCGTCAGGCACGCCACGAGTACTTTATTCTAGAGACACTCGAGGCGGGACTGGTGTTGACGGGGACCGAAGTGAAAGCCGCCCGCAATGGCAAAGTGCAGCTTAAGGACGGTTGGGCTGAAGTCCGAACCGGGGAAGCCTGGCTCGAAAACGTCCACATCAGCGAATACACCCACGGCAACATGATGAATCACCGTCCGGTGCACGCCCGTAAGTTGTTGCTGCACAAGAGGGAAATCGAAAAGCTGCACGGCAAGACGAGAGAAAAAGGGCTGTCGATCATCCCCCTGCGCATGTATCTCAAAGAAGGCCGCATCAAGTGTGAAATCGCCCTGGCCAAGGGCAAAAAACTCCACGACAAGCGGGAGACCCTCAAGACCCGGGAACAGGAAGCCGAAGCCCGCGTCGCAATGAAGGCAAGAAGGTATCAATGAACACGAGTATTCAATTTCAAGGTTTTGCCACCGTAGTCGCTGACGCTGTGGTCTTTGTGACGGTAGAAGGTGAAGCTCCCACCACTGCGAACGCTGCAGTGAACGGCTGGGCGGCTGACCTCTACGCATCGGGAGAGTTTACCGGCAAGAGCTTCGAGCTGGCCGTGCTGCACAAGCCAGCGGGCATCGCTGCATCGCGGGCTGTCCTGTTTGGTGCCGGTAAAGCTGAGAAGCTTGACGCCGCGCAGGCCCGCAAGGTCGGGGGCGCGATCGTTCGCTCGCTCAAGGCGAAGTCGATGTCAAAAGTTGCGGTTGTGGTGGATTCACGGCTTCAACAGGCCGCGCTCGTACAGGCGCTGACCGAAGGTGCGGTAGCAGGAGACTTTGAGCCCGACGTTCATAAAACGAAGAAAGATTCCAAACATCTCGAAGAGTTCCTGTTGTTGGCCGAAGGCGGCTCCAGCGAGCTGGCAGAAGCCTCCCGCAACGGTGCCGTGATTGGCGGGGCACAAAACTTTAGTCGCATGCTGGTGAACGAGCCGGGTAATCTGCTGACGCCCCTGAAGCTCGCCGAACATGCGCGCCTGATGGCCGAAAAGCAGGGCCTCGGCTGCGACATTCTCGATGAAGACCGTATGCGCCAGCTCGGGATGGGCAGCCTACTGGCCGTGGCCCAAGGCAGCGCGGAACCTCCGGCACTCATCGTTTTGACCTACAAGCCCGAGCAGGCCAACCCGGACATCCATCTCGGCCTGATCGGCAAGGGAGTGACCTTTGACACCGGCGGCATCTCCATCAAGCCCAGCGAGAACATGGAGAAGATGAAGTACGACATGGCCGGTGGGGCAGCCGTGATTGGGGCCATGATGGCCATTGCGCAACTGAAGCCTCAGGTTCAGGTGACAGCATTGATTCCGACGGTTGAAAATATGCCGAGCTCCAAGGCCGTCAAGCCGGGAGACATCGTCAAGTCGATGGCGGGCAAGACGATTGAAATCTTGAACACGGATGCCGAGGGGCGCCTTATTCTGATTGATGCCATCACCTACGGCAAGCAGTTAGGCATCAACCGCATTGTGGATGCCGCCACTCTCACTGGAGCCATCTCGATTGCACTTGGCGCAGTGAATGTGGGAGCTTTCTCCAACGATGACACCTGGCAGACAAAGCTTCTCGATGCAGCCAAAGCGGCAGGCGAAAAAATGTGGCCCATGCCCATGGATGAGGAATATAAAGATCTTCTTAAGTGTGCCTTTGCCGATATGCCCAATATCGGAAGCCGTGGTGCTGGTTCCATAACCGCTGCCCTCTTCCTCAAGGAGTGGGTAGAGGATACGCCATGGGTACATCTGGATATTGCCGGGACAGCTTGGATCGACGATGGCAAGGCATGGCTGTCCAAAGGCCCAACCGGGGTCTCCATGCGTACTTTCGTCGAGCTTGCCAAGCGGCTTGCGTAGTCGTTGCGCTGCTTTCGCCTTTCCCGGCTTTAGCCGAGAACCAACTGCGCTCCTGGTCTTCCTATTTTGGAGACCATCGCCTCTCCAAGCATTGGGGCTTTCATTTTGATGGGCAATTTCGCAAAGACCTGCGGGAGGACTGGAATCAAAGCCTCCTGCGCCCAGGAGTGAACTTCTATCTGGGCAAGAAGGTCTTTCTTTCGCAAGGCTATGTCTGGATTCGAACCGAATCGAGAGGCACAGTTACACCCGAGCATCGCAGTTGGCAACAAGTACAGTACATGCCCAAGGCGCTAGGCGTCGTGATGAATCATCGCTTTCGCTTGGAGCAACGCTGGATCTCCTTGCCGCAAGGCCACCGATACCAGAATCGATTTCGGTACTTCTACCGGACGGAACTTCCTGCTTCTGGCCGTTATTTTGTCGGGCTGCAGAACGAGGTCTTCTTGGGCTTCGGCAAGAACCGTGGCGCTGCCGTTTACGATCAGAATCGAGCTTACGTTTCCTTCGGCAAACGTTTCGGCCCGATCGGTCGGCTCGAAGCCGGTTACATGTATCAGAACGTGTTGCTGCGAGACGGAATCCGTCGAGAGCACAACCATATTCTCGTCGTATCCTTCTTGTCGTCGCGCTCGAAAGAGCTTCGCTAAGCGAGGCTGCGTGCGACCATCAGCGTCACGGCAAGGACGGTCAGAGTAGGGTTTCCAGAAGGGTTCTGCGGGAAGGTGCTGGCACCCAAAACATAGAGATTCGGCACTTGCCAGTGTTGGCCTTTGGGACTCACGACGGAGGTTGCAGGGTCGGCCCCCATGATGGTTCCGCCCTGGATGTGTGTGCTCTTGTAATTCATCACGTCATAGCGCTTGAGAGGCGCAGCCATCGTGTAGCTGCTGACAGGCAAGCGCTTGGCAATCGTCTCCACCTTACTGTTGATGAAATTGTAAATTCGCTTTTCGTTGTCGTTCCATTCGAGGGTAAGCCGTAGCAGCGGATCGCCCAGATGGTCGGTGTAGGTGGGGTCCAAATCCATGAAGTTGGTCGAGTATGGGATGTGCTCTCCGGATGACCCGATGCGTCCTGTGTAGTCGTAGGCTGCAAGGGCGGCCTTCTTCCATTCACTTCCCCAATTTGATTTGACGCTACTCGGGACAGCGCCAAAGTTCGCAATCGGACGGGCACCAAAGGCCGGGCTTGAAATGTAACCACCCCGAATGAAGTCCAGTTCGGAGTGATCAAAGTTGTCCCCATCAAAATCACTGACGGTGACGTTGGCGGTGCCACTCCCCATAAAGCGATTGAGAGGTTGCTTGAAGAAGAGCGTGGCACCTGCCCCATACACCTGATGCGTGAGGTTGCGGCCCGTATTGGCATTGCCGATCTTGGACAGCAGCAAGAGCCGGGTATTGTTCAGCGTCCATGAGGCAAGAATCACCTTCTCGGCAGGTTGAAAATATTCCTTCCCATTGCTGACATAGCTGACGCCGGTTGCCTTCTGGTCAACCGTGTGGATGCGCCGCACCTGCGCATTCGCTTTCAACGTAAAGTTGTTGCGTTTGGAAAGCACAGGCAGCAATGTGTTGGTGGGCTGGGCCTTGGCGCCCACCATGCAGCCGAAGCGTTCGCAATACCCGCAATACTGGCAAGCCGGCCGAATCACCCCATCCGGATTGCGATAGGTCTGGCTCAGGTTTGCACTGGGCGCGGGGTAGGGGTGGTAACCAAGAGAAGCTGCCGCTTCGCTGAACAGCTTGCCGAAATACGTTTGCTTGATCGCGGGCGTCGGAAATGGCGCAGACCGCGGCGCGCTCATCGGATCACCATCTTGACCGGAAATCCCCAGCAGCCGTTCTGCTGCCAGGTAGAAGGGCTCAATTTCTTTATAAGTGATGCCCCAATCTTGAATCGTGCTTCCTTCCGGCAACCGCGACTTGCCGTAGCGCTCGACCGTCGATTTGTGCATCTCAAAGACATCCGGCAAGAAGCGAGGGGTTAAACCATTCCAGTGCTCCCCTGCCCCACCCACGCCATCCCCTGGAAGAAAGCCCCCAAACTGACGTACCGGGAGTGAAGCCTGTTTGGTGGAGTTGCGAAAGGTGATGGTTTCTTTGGCAACATCCTGCATCATGCGGTAACGGAAAGCATAATCGAGTTCATCCATGCCCTCGATGTACTCTTTGGGGTTGCGGGGTTTACCGCGTTCGAGCACGATCACCCGTTGACTGCTTCTCGACGTCAGCTCTTTCGCCATCAGGAGACCAGACCAGCCGCCCCCAATGATGACAACATCCGTTGCTGGAAGTTGAATCACGGTTCCAGTTCCTCCCAGGGTGTGACTTTGCGATTCAAGATCTGCGACAGCGATTGGGGCTTGGGGCGAAGAGCCTCGCCAAAGTGCTTGTCAATGTCGTTTGCCCAACTCATATACGGGCCTGGGAATCCGATCAATTGCCAACCAATCAGATTCCGATTCCCCCCGTGCATCGGGTCGCAAAACATCCCTTCCATCGTGTGCTGGCGCAGCAGCCTGAAGAAGACCGACGATTCGATGGAGCGCAACTTCTCATCTTGCTCCGTACCAGACAACTTCTCAAACCCTTTGAGCTCGGCGATTCCCTTACGGTAGATTTCTCGAGGTGTGGCCTGTGATTGATCGCCTTGCTCGGGGCTGCCCTCGACAAAAGGACCCTTGGTGTAGCGGAAACGATCACGACCGTAGGGGCCAGCCAATTGGCGATCGATGTAGAGTGCGACACCGGCTTCATTGGCTCCCGGGCCGGACTCGTCTGTAGGGAAAATACGAGATGTCGCAGCAGCAACGACAAGAGCCTGCTCTTCCGTAAAGAACCGCAGCGGCACAAGTGTTGCCGTGCCTTGCCCTTCCATCTTTGGAACTCCATCCAGGGTGAAGTACAGTAGAGCACCACTGTGACTCAGTCGAAGAAAATGTCGCCGACGCATTGGCCTCATTCTATATCCAGTGGCCCAATCTAATACTTTTGGCAGAGGCGAAGAGTGCCGCACTGGGGCTACCATAAGCTCATTGCCGCAATCCTTGCTACAGGTTTTTCGTTGGGCGCTGCTCGGCTCTGGCCTCGGTACCGGCCTTGTCGAGATTGTGGGCAATTTTCATCGCAACGGACAATCGATTCTGCTCCTTGTCGAGGGCCTTTTCCTGCTGGGGCTTTGGAGCATTTCGATTTGGAAGCTCAGCAGCCGACTTCGCGTCGAACTCAAAACAGGCGAGAAGGTTTGGCTGGCCGTGGAAGTCGTGGCAGCTCTATTGGTGAGCGTTGACATGATCTATGTCACTGCCGGGCAGCTGCCACTTTCTACGTCGCGAAAGAATCGATTTCGCAATTGGGTCTGTCTGGAACTGGTTTTGATTGGCCTGGCGGTATGGGGTGCCACGACGCGCGAGTTTGTGGTTTCAGAATCTCTCGTACAGGTTCCCTATGGGCTGGCGATGATTCTGACTACGCTTCAAGTTGTGCTCTGGAGCAGCTTTGCCTATCTGGCCGGACATCTCATTGCCGAACTGGAAGAACAGCGGCGGGAATTGGCCTGGACGAATGGAGAGCTGGTAGCGACACAGGCATTGCTATCGGATGCCGTGAGGGAGAGCGAACGCCTACGCATCGCCAGAGAACTGCATGACCTGATCGGACATCATTTGGTGAGCCTAACGATGAATCTTGAGATTGCCCAGCACAAGGCCAATGTCGAAGCCAGAAGCCCCATTGAGCGGGCTCAACTGGTTGCCAGGCTGTTGTTGACAGAAACTCGTGAAGTTGTCAGTTCGATGAGAGAAGAGCAGCCACTGGACTTGCAAACTTCACTCGAGACGCTGGTGGCAGGAAACCCGGGCCCACCGGTGAGCCTTGCAATTTCTTTGCATCGCCCAGCAGATACCAGGCAGGCGCAGATTCTATTTCGCAGCTGTGAGGAAGCACTCACCAATGTTCATCGTCATGCCAGGAATGCCAACGTCAGGATTGTGATTTCTGAGGTGCAGAGTCGGATCAATCTGGTGATTCAGGATGATGGAAAAGGAGCAACGAACATAGCGATCGGCAATGGGTTGCGGGGAATGCAGGAGCGCTTTCTCGATGCCGGTGGTGGCCTGGGTTGGGACAGCAGCCCGGGAAAAGGATTTACGCTCATGGGCTGGCTACCAAGATGATCAAGCTCTTTCTGGTTGACGATGAGACGCTATTGCGCCAAGGCTTAAAGGAGTTGCTCTCCCTGGAGCCGAGCCTCGAGGTGGTGGGTGATTGCAGCAGTGGCGAAGAAGCATTGCTGCAGATACCCGGCACAGAAGTAGATGTAGTTTTGATGGATGTGCGCATGCCGGGGAAATCCGGCCCGGAAACCACACGCCAATTGGCGGAGCAGGGCTGCAAAGCCCGCGTGCTGCTGCTCACAACCTTCGATGATGATGCAGCCATGGTGGAGGGCCTCAAGGCAGGAGCTTACGGCTACCTCCGCAAAGATGTCTCGCTCGAGCAGTTGCGGCTGGCAATTCAGGAAGTCATGGAGGGAAAGACCGTGTTGCGCCCGGCCCTTGGCCCGAATGGATTGAGCCGTTGGAAGGAATGGCGGCGCGAAATTCCTGGCAGTGAATTGCCGGAAGCCCTCACCCCAAGAGAGACCGAGGTTCTGCGCCTTATCGCCTCTGGCCTAAGCAATCGGGAAATTGGCGAGATCATTGGCACAACAGAAGGCACAGTTAAAACGCATACGTCAACGATCCTGGGCAAGCTGGGAGTGCGAGATCGAACGCGCGCCGTGCTGAAGGCGCTCGATCTCGGCCTACTTTGACACTAAGCCAGAATCTCGCTCACTACGCGAGCGGGAAACTGGTCGGTCAATCGTTCTTCAAGTCCGTGGCGGTGATAAACAAGGTCGCGGTGGTTCATCCCTAGCTGATGCAGGATCGTGGCATGAAAGTCATGAACGCTTACCTTATCCTGTTCGGCCTTGAAGCCAATCTCGTCAGTGGCTCCATGAACGTAACCCCGCTTGATGCCGCCCCCTGCCATCCAAACACTGAACCCATTGGGGCCGTGATCTCTCCCGGCACCCTTACCGCTACCTTGGCTCATGGGCAGGCGACCGAATTCCCCGCCCCAAACCACCAACGTAGAGTCCAGCAATCCGCGTTGCTTCAGATCTTTGAGCAGTGCGGCTACTGGCTTGTCTGTCTTCTTGCAGGCATAGCCGAGGCTCTCTTCCAGCTTGTCGTGCGAATCAAAAATCTGGCTCTCGATGTAGAGCTGTACGCAGCGAACGCCACGCTCCACCAATCGCCGGGCCATCAGGCAGCGTTTTCCATAAGAAGCCGTTGCGGAATCATTCAAGCCGTAGGCTTCTCGCGTGGCTTCACTTTCCTGATTGACATCGAGGGCATCTGAGGCAGCCAGTTGCATGCGGGCAGCCAGCTC
This sequence comes from Bryobacter sp., assembly GCA_044340255.1. Lineage (GTDB taxonomy): Bacteria > Acidobacteriota > Terriglobia > Bryobacterales > Bryobacteraceae > Bryobacter. The sequence goes on from JBIITX010000025.1 coordinate 88,421, forward strand.
ATAGCTGGAGATACGTGCATCCAGCTCCGGCTGGTGCGGACGCTGTGAACGGTGTGCCTGATCCAGCTTGCGCAGCAGGTTTCGTTCAGCTTCCACCAGTGGCGAAGGAATCTCCTTGCGTGGTTCTAAATTCAAGACGGGTGGCCCCTCTGCCCGAAAGCGTGTGCCCTGATAGATCGGAGGAAGCCAGGCAGACTGCCAATTAGAGATGCCGTTGATTGGCAGACCCTTGGGGTCATCCAGCACCACATAGGCCGGTAAGTTCTGATTCTCTGTTCCCAGACCATAGGCGATCCAGGAGCCAATCGCGGGACGGCTGGCGATCGTTCGTCCGGAGTGCATCAAGAAGAGGGCAGGCTCGTGGTTGGCGTGTTCCCCATACATTGATCGAATGACGGTGATGTCATCGACGCATTCGGCCAGGTGCGGCAGTGCGCTGGATACATCAATGCCTGCCTTGCCGTGCTTCTTGAATTGGTAAGGGCTAGGCATCAGAAAGCCGGGCTTATCACCGTTAGAAATCGCAAAGCTCAACTCCCGACTCGGTGCCGTGCCCGCAAGCCGCGTCAGGGTTGGCTTCGGATCAAACAAATCCACCTGACTCGGGCCGCCGTTCATGAAAAGTTGGATGACAGCTTTTGCCTTCGGCTCAAACTGGGGCTTCTTCGGCTTCAGGTCATAGCTGGTTGAAGATGCTTTTGCTTCGGCGGCAAGAAGGCTGGCCAAGGTGGCACCATGCAGGCCATTGGCAACAGATTGGAAGAAGTCGCGACGTGATTTTTGGGACATGGCTTTTCCTTAGTCAATAAAGCTGAATTCAGCGGAGTTCAGTATGGTGTGGCAGAAATTGGCGAGAGCCAACCATTGCGCCTGGCCCTGGTGTGGCGCCTCCGCGTTGTCTTTCTTCAAACGCTCCGGCCATTGCTTTTCAAATTCAGCAATCGCTGCCGTTGCCAGTTGTAGTTCTTCCGGGCGCGGCTTGCGGCCGTAGGCGCGATCATACACATTGGCTATCTGCGCCGCACGCTGATTGCCGGCCTCATCAATCACACGGCCCGCCATGAACTTGGCCAGATCCCACGACATCGATCCATTCATCATGTGTAGCGCCTGTGTGGCAACATTCGAGCGACGCCGCTCCGTACAGTTCGGTGTCATCGAGGGCTGGTCAAAGGCATCAAGTAGCGACACCGGAGTTTGTCGGCGATGCAGTGTGAAAATGCTGCGACGGTAACCAGCAGTACTGGCCTGCACAATCACCTCTTTGTCGTCTGTCACACGAATCTCAGAAGGAGGGCCAAAGGCAGTGCGATCCAATCGACCGGCCGCGACAAGCAGCGAGTCATAGAGGGTTTCTGCATCCATCCGTTGCAAAGGCATTCTCGACAACAATGCATTCTCAGGGTCGGCGGCAATCTGGGCTTCACTCACTTCCGAAGACTGGCGATAGGCCTGGCTGGTAACCATCAGCCGGTGCATGGCCTTCATGCTCCAACCCTTTTCTACGAACTCGGTCGCCAGATAATCGAGCAACTCGGGGTGGCTCGGTGGCAGTCCGGATTTACCGAAATTGGATACGGTTGGGACAATGCCACGGCCAAAATGGCGCATCCACATTTGATTCACTGCGACACGCGCAGTGAGCGGATGGTTGGCTTGCGTCAGCCACTCGGCCAGGGCCAGGCGCCTCCCGGAACTGCCCTCAAACGGCGCTGCAGGAAGGTAGGTTTTCAAGCTTGCATGGCGCAAAACCTGCGGCACATTCGGCTCAACGGGTTCACCAAAACTGGCAGGGTCACCACGCCGCAGCAGAAACGATTGGGAAGGTTGCTCATTATCGGTCAGCACACGCGTATGCGGTTTGGCCTTCATCTTGCCGCGAAGCTCACCCAGTTCCTTTTGCAGTGGGGCCACCTTCGCTGCCAACTCGGGATTCTCTCTTTCAAGTTCTCCCCGCTTGTAGGTGACACCTGCTTTTTTATAGGGGGCAGAGATAGATTCGATCTGCTCGCGAATCCGCTGCATCTCTGCTTCGAGCGGAGCATTGTTCTTTTGCACCGCATCGATCTCTTCTGGCAGAGCAAGTTCCAGCTCACGTTTATTGGGCGAGCGCCACTCGTAAGGATCATAAGCACCCTGCAGCACCGCGCTCAAACGGTAGTAATCACGTTGTGGAATCGGATCGTATTTATGGTTGTGACAGCGGGCACAACCCATCGTCAGACCCATCACGCTCGAAGACAGAACTTCCACTTCGTCAGCCAATACGTTCATGCGCTCAGCCAGCAATCCGCGTTCATTCGAATTGGTAGGGTCAGGAGTGGTGCGCAGAAAGCCTGTGGCCGCAAGCCGATCAATCAATTGCTGCGACGCCGGGCCCTTGTGCTGCTTCCAATCAGACGACATTTCATCGCCCGCAATCTGTTCTTTCAAAAATTCCGAGTAAGGCTTATCTGCATTCAAGGACCGTATGACGTAATCACGATAACGCCAGGCATATCGCCGCACTCCATCATCCTGTCCAAAACCCTCTGAATCGGAATAGCCAGCCAAGTCGAGCCAATGTTGTCCCCAGCGCTCGCCATAGTGCTTTGAGGCCAGGAGCCGATCCACCAACTTTTCGTAAGCATTCGGGCTCTGGTCGGTTTCAAACGCTCTTAATTCTTCCGGGCTTGGTGGCAAGCCAGTGAGGTCCAGCGAAACCCTTCGCAGAAGACTGAGCTTTGAGGCTTCCTTGTTGTAGCTCAGCTTTTTGGATTCCAGCTTGGCCAGCAAGAAGCGATCAATCGGATTACGAACCAGAGACTCCGCCTTCACCACAGGCAAGCTCGGTCGCACGGGGGGCTGGAAGCTCCAAAACTTTCGATCTGATTCACGCACAATATCGGCGGAGATCTCTTTCGGATCGGCCTCTTTCGCACCGGCAGCAATCCAGGCTCGAAGCTTCTCCGTCTCGGCATCGGTCGGCAATTCCACTGCAAGCTCTTTGGCTTGCTTAGCCGGAGGCATCTCGCCTTTCACAATCCGCGTCAGCAGCAGGCTCTGGTCTGGATTGCCAGGCACGAGTGCCGGTCCAGACTTGCCACCCTTCAGGCGAGAAGCCAACGTGCGCAGATCAAGGCCACCTTCTTTACGTCCACTCCCATGGCACAGAACGCATCGAGCCTGGAGGATTCCTCTCACTTCGTGTTCAGACACAGCAGCAACAGTCGTCGCAGTCTTGGGGAGCCCACTGTTGATCCAGGTACGGATCTGATCGATTTCGGCATCGGTCAGCTTGTCCTTGCCTGGCGGCATTTGGCGCGTCACGATCTTGTCGATCAGCAAACTCTTGGCCGCTTCACCCGGTACGATGGCTGGCCCGGTTTCACCACCTTTGAGCACCGCTTCGGGGGTATGGAGGGCAAGCTTGCCCAAACTCAATTTTTCGTTATGGCAGGATGCACACTTGGCTGCAAAAATCGGCTTCACGTTGGCATCAAACGTAGTAGCCGCTACAAGTGGTGAAGCCACCAGCAGGCAAAGAATCAAAGTGGTGCGCATTGAGAAAAGAATTCTTCATCAGTTTATCCCAGCAACAGACAGAAAGCTTAGGATGAAACTGTGAGCGTTGACAAAATCGCAGAAGAAGATTTGTACCAGACGATTGGCGAAGAAGGCTTTCACCGCCTGGTGCAGGCATTCTATCGACAGGTGGCCGAAGATGACATCCTTGGCCCCATGTACCCCAAGCAGGACCTGGTTGGTGCCGAAGAACGGCTTCGCGACTTTTTGCGATTTCGATTCGGGGGCCCTATGGATTACCTCGAAAAGCGCGGCCATCCCAGGCTCCGCATGCGACATGCACCGTTTCGTGTTGATGAGAAAGCGCGAGACCGCTGGGTAGAGATGATGGACCGTGCCTTGGTAGAAGCAGAACTCCCCGCTGCAGCCGTCAACACGCTCAAAGAGTTCTTTCACTCAACCGCGACATTTCTCAGAAACGACTAGTCGGCACGCAACGTAATGGCAGGGTCGATCATCGCTGCCTTGCGAGCAGGCACATAACCCGAGATGATTGCTGTCACCAGAAACACGAAAGTGATCACAAAGAAGGTGAGTGGGTCGTAGGGGCTTACCTTGAAGAGAAGATTTTCCAGTGAAGTGGTAACGATGATCGAACCCACGATGCCGCCGAAAATCCCCGCGCTCACCAGCAGCACGGCATGCTTCAAAATCATCAAGAGCACCTCGGCGGGCTGAGCACCAACTGCCAGTCGAATCCCAATCTCGCGCGTGCGCTGCGCCACGGTATAAGACATCACACCGCTCAATCCGATTACCGCCAGCAGAAAAGCAACACCAGCAAAAATTGCCATCAGAAAAAGGGTAAATCGTTCACGAGCCAGCGAATCGTTGATGGTGGTCTCCATGGTTTGGATTTGCCAGACCGGTTGGGAATTGTCCGCTTCGAGAATCTTCTGGCGCACGGCTTGAGCCAGCAGCGCCGGGTCTCCTTCCGTTCTCGCAACAACACTAAATGAGGTCGCCTGCGTTTGAATGATGCTGGGGGAGTGGTAGTAGGGGGCATAAACCTGCACCCGCACTGCCTGATCAATGCCAAGATTCTTGACGTCCTTGGCAACCCCCACAATCTCGCGCCACTCCGGTGGATTGCTGAGCCCGATCTCCATACGCTTTCCCACCGCTCGGCCATCGGGGAAATGGGTCTTCACAAAAGTCTGATTGACGATCACCACTTGCGGCGCATCCAGCTTGTCATTCTCATTGAAAGCACGCCCGTCAAGAATTGGAATCTGCATCGTGTCAAAGTAACCCGGGGTAACGGCAAAGTAATCGGTTACAGGTGCCGTGGCGGCTGTCGCCGGCGGGCCTCCCTCCACGCTCATGGCATAGCGGGGATTTCCCTGAAAGGGCAGGCTCGTCGTAATCGCAACCGACTTCAACCCCGGCACGGTCGCAACGTTTCGAACAATACTCTGCGCAAATTGGACCTGCTTTACGGTCTCCTGATCGTACTTGGCCGGCAGCGGGGTCACCCGCATCTGCACCAGGTGATCGGGCTTAAAGCCAAGATCCACTTCCGTGAGTTGATACAGACTTCGAATCAACAAGCCCGCACCCGTCATCAACATCAACGCTGCAGACACCTGACCGATCACCAGCAGGTTGCGAAATTGCGTCCTCGCAGACCCGCCCCTCGTTCGATCTTTCAAGCTCGTGTGCAAGTCCACTTTAGAGAGTCGAAGGGCTGGCACCAACCCGAAGAGCGTTCCGGTCAGCAACACAGCCAGCAGGTTATAGCCGATCACCCTTAGGTCGATCGCAACCTGATCGATTCTCGGCAGGTTCTGCGGTGCATACAATTTGAAGGCGAAGAAGGCTAAGCCCGCAAAGATCAACCCCAACAAGCCACCAAGAGCAGACAGCAACAAGCTCTCTGTCAGGAGTTGCAGGATCAGGTTGCCGCGTGTGGCCCCCAGGGAAGCCCGCACCGCCAATTCACTCTTGCGAACGGCACCACGAGCAAGAATCAGATTCGCCACGTTGGCACAAGCGATCGCCAGCACAAAAGCAACGGCACCAATCAAAGCCACCAGAGCAGGCTTCACCTTACCCGTCATCTCCTCGGCAAGCGGCTCCAGATAAATGGCCTTCTTGCTGTTGAACTCGGGATACTGCCGGGCGAGATTGGCAAGTATGCCGCCAAACTCCGACTTCGCTTGCCCCATTGTGTAACCGGGCCGGAGGCGTCCCTGCGTCATCAGAAAGTGGAAGCTCCTCCGGTTGATCTGCTCCGGACTGAATGCGAGTGGCGCCCAGATTTTGTTCTTTGCTGGAAAATCAAAAGCTGAATCCACAACACCCACAATTTTTCTCGGGCGGCCATTCAGATTAACTTCGCGTCCCACAATCATTTCATCCGCTGCGAAGCGGTCGCGCCAGAGTCCAGCCGAGATGATGACACCAATGTCCCGACCCACCTGATGGTCTTCTGCACTAAAATCTCTGCCGCGAAGGAACTTGGCACCCAAGAGCCTGAACCACCCTTCGGAAACCATCACGCCTGGATATCGTTCGGGGTCGGCATTCGGCATCACCAGTGAGAACGGGTTCAAGGCATAAGCGCCAATATCGGCAGATTTTGCAGTGGCGCGATAGTCGAGAAAATTGCTGGCTGTCAAGAAGTAGAGCGAGGGCGGACCAGTTCGAATCACCTGCTCGCGCAGTACGAACAAGTCGTCTGGTTTTGAGAAATTCAACGGCTTCAACAAGATGCCGTCAACCACCGAGAACATCGCTGTATTGAGGCCAATCCCAACGGCCAGAGCCAGAATCGCTGCGATGGCAAAGCCCGGGCTAGACCGGAGCGAGCGCCAGGCAAATCGCAGATTGTGCCAAAACATATTTCGCTATAGTATCAAGAAATTGCCAGCCAAATACCTAGAAATATTCTAAGAATTATTACTGAGAGAGGAGCTTCGGCTTCTCCCGTCCCGACTGCATCGCAGGAGGCAACAGGTAGACATTTTTGTAGTCGTTATTGGTGTAATAAAACCTGCTCTCAATGGACCAAATCACGGTCATATCAGGGTGAGCCGTAACCGGGTAGACAGCCTTCCAACTCATACCTCGATCAATCGACATTAAGGTTCCAATCTTTCGTCGGCCGTCATGAGCAATCAACTGGCCTTGCTCCTGCAAGATTCGTATTTTGGGAGACGTGACTGGCAGGGACGGAAGCACGCTCGGCATGGGTCGCCCCACAACCCCAGAATCATGCTCAAAGATGGCCTCAAACACTGACTGATTGCGCTCGAAGTAGATGCGCGTCATCCGCAGCTTGCTCGAATAAACAGCCCCCAGCAACTCTCCTTGCAAACCAGTCGCCGAGGACGGGGCCCAAAAGGCCAAAAAGATGCGACGCTGCAGCATGACGAAGATAAGATAACAGGACTGCCATGCAATTGACGATGCTCGACTGGGTCTTCGTAGCCCTTTACTTCCTTCTAAATCTGGCCATCGGCTTCTACTACAAGAATCGAGCCGGCAAGAGTGTGGACGAGTTCTTTCTCAGCGGCAGAAACGTGCCATGGTGGCTGGCCGGCACCAGCATGGTCGCCACAACCTTCGCCGCCGACACTCCCCTGGCCGTCACAGGCCTCGTATTCAAAGGGGGCATCGCCGGCAACTGGCTGTGGTGGAACATGGTGGCCAGCGGCATGATGACCGTATTTCTTTATGCCCGTCTGTGGCGTAGAAGCGGTGTCATGACCGACATTGAGTTCTCAGAGATCCGTTACAGCGGCAAGCCCGCGGCCTTGCTGCGCGGCTTTCGCGCCCTTTACCTCGGCATCCTGATCAACTGCATCGTTCTCGGCTGGGTGAATCTGGCGATGGTGAAAATCCTGAGCCTCGTGCTGGGTGTCGACAAGCTGACTGCCCTCGGCGTCGTCTTGGGCCTGATCGCAATTACGGCGTTGATCTCGACGATGAGTGGCCTTTGGGGTGTCCTCGTCACCGACGCCGTGCAGTTCTTTATCAAGATGGCAATGGTTATCGTGCTGGCGTTCTCGGCTGTATCCGCAGTGGGCGGGCTGGATGCCCTGCTCGACAAGCTTCGAGCCATCGATGCCGCTCGCGGCGTCGCGGCTGGCGGAAAGGGCAGCGTCCTGAGCTTCGTCCCAGACCTAGACAGTGTCTGGATGCCGATGATCACCTTCTTTGTTTATGTCGCCGTCAATTGGTGGAGCACCTGGTACCCGGGTGCCGAACCTGGTGGCGGGGGCTTCGTAGCCCAACGCATGTTCAGCGCCAAGGACGAAAAGCACAGCCTGATTGCCACCCTCTGGTTTCAGATCGCACACTACTCCTTGCGGCCCTGGCCCTGGATCTTGACAGCACTGGCAGCAATGGTTCTTTACCCCAACCTGGAAGATCCGGAAACCGGCTACGTCCGCGTCATGATCGATCACCTGCCGCCCTACCTGCGAGGCCTGATGCTGGCAGGCTTCGCCGCTGCCTATATGTCGACGATTGCCACCAACCTGAACTGGGGTGCCAGCTATCTTGTCAATGACTTCTATCGCCGCTTTATCAGGCCCAATGCCACCGAAGCGCAGTTGGTGCGTGTCTCGCAGGCGGCTACAATTTTGCTCACCATTCTTTCGGCTATCGTCACCTTCAACATGGACTCGATCACTGGAGCCTGGAAGTTTCTCATCGTTACTGGTGCCGGTACGGGATTGGTGTTGCTGATGCGCTGGTATTGGTGGCGCATCAATGCCTGGAGCGAAATCAGTTCGATGATCAGCGCCTTCATCGTCAGCATCGCCATGCAAGCCTATTTTCATTTCGACAGCGATAAGCCGAAAGACTTTGCCATCATCATGCTGATTACAGTTGGCATCACCACAGTGGTGTGGCTGGCGACCACACTGCTCACGAAGCCCGAACCGATGTCCGTGCTTGAAAGCTTTTATCGCAAAACTCACCCGTCCAGAATGGGTTGGGGCCCAGTAGCAGACCGGGTTCCTGACGTAAAGCCCGATACGGACGGTTGGTCGAACATTGGTTGTTGGCTGGCGGGCTGCGTACTCATTTACGGTACGCTTTTTGGCAGTGGAAAGTTAATCCTGGGTGAGACGCTGGAAGGCGTACTCTATCTGGGCCTGGCCGCAATCAGCGGCTACTGGATCTACCGCGATTTGAATCGCCGAGGCTGGGAGAGCATCGCAAACTAATATGGAATATCGAATTCTTGGGAAGACGGGCCTCAAAGTCAGCGCCCTCAGCTATGGCGCAGCCGTCATGGGCGGCAACTTCGGACAGATGGATTTGGACGAAGCAATCCGGGCCTTTCATGTGGCTCTCGATCATGGGGTCAACTATGTCGATGTAGCGCCTTACTACGGCGTGACCCGCGCTGAAACCATGCTGGGCCAGGTGCTCAAACAGGTGCCGCGTGACCGCTACCTGCTCTCGACCAAGCTGGGCCGCTACGATCTCAATTCCTTTGACTTTTCTCCCGCCCGCGTCCAAAGCAGCGTTGATGAAAGCCTGGCTCGCCTCGGGGTCGATTATGTTGACATCATGATCTGCCACGACATCGAGTTTGTGCCCATCGAACCGGTGATCACAGAGACGCTTCCCGCAGTAGAGAAGCTGAAGCAGGCGGGCAAAATACGCCACTTCGGAGTCAGCGGTTTGCCGCTCAAGATCTTCGACAAGGTTCTCCCTCGCTATGTGCTCGATCTCATTCTGAGTTACTGCCACTATGGCCTCAATGACACGACGCTCCTGCGCCTGCTACCAGAGATTGAGAGACAAAACCTGGGCTTGATTCTGGGAGCTCCCCTGGCCATGGGCTTGCTCACACCGCAGGGCCCGATGCCCTGGCACCCTGCCGGAGACTTGATCAAAGAGAAATGCGCTGAAGCCGCGTCGTACTGCAAAGCAAGAGGGGTCGACATCGCGCAGTTGGCTCTGGCGTTTTCCTTAAGAGAAGAACGAATTCATACCGTGCTCTGCGGCATGAAGAGCGAGGCAGAGGTGCACTCTGCCTTGGCTGCATTGCAACTCGAAGTCGACACGGAACTGCTCAAGGCAGTACAGCAAATCCTTGCGCCGATTCAGGATCAGACCTGGCTCAGCGGACTTGCAGAAAACAATGATTGAGAGTTAGCCGCGCAGATTCTTGTTGAAGAATTCCAGCGTACGCTTCCAGGCTAGCTTCGCAGCTGCTTCGTCATAGCGGGGCGTAGTGTCGTTGTGGAAGCCGTGGTTGGTTCCTTCATAAACAAAGGCCGAGTAGGAGACCTTATTGGCCTTGAGGGCTTCTTCATAGGGAGGCCATCCGGCATTGACGCGCGCATCGTTGCCTGCATAATGCAACATCAGCGGTGCTTTGATTTTCGGCACGTCTTCTGCTTTCGGCTGTCCACCATAGAACGGCGCCGCTGCATTCAAATCAGCACCGAGCCGCACTGCCAGCGTATTGGAGATACCACCACCAAAGCAGAACCCAACTGCACCTAACTTGCCATTACCGTCTTTGTGCCCTTTGAGCCATTTGCAAACCGCAATAAAGTCTTCGGTCATCTTGGCTCGATCCACGGTTTGAAACAGCTTGCCGCCCTTTTCGTCATCTCCTGGATAACCACCCACGCTCGACAACCCATCGGGAGCAAACGCGATAAAGTTAGCCGCAGCAAATCGCCGCGCCACATCTTCGATATAGGGGTTCAAACCGCGATTCTCATGGATCACGATAACCGTCGGTAGCTTGCCCGTCATTTTCGCCGGGTGCGCAAAGACGCCCTTGATGCTGCCGTTTCCTTCGGGTGAAGTAACGGTTACCACTTCCGTCTTGATGCGGGGATCATCTTTGGGTACTTGCTGCGCCCAGGCGTAGTTTGGCTTGAGGCTTTCGTAAAGGGCACCAACAGTGACGCCGCCAACGGCAAATCGCTTCGCACCCTCCAGGAAATCGCGACGCTCAATGTCGCCGTGCACATACTTGTCAAACAAGTTCAGAAGTTCCTGGGGGAAATCACTAGCTTTTTTACGTTCCATAAGGTGTCAGCTCCTCAATGCTTGTCGCAACCAGCGCGCCGAAAGGTTACAGGGGGACTTCCGCTTGCTCGATGATTTGCTCAATCACCTTGCGAGCTGCCTCGGCATGGCGACTTCCAAAACTGGCCTGCGCCGTCAACCGCAACCGGTGCGAAAACACAGGGACGGCCAGCCCCTTAATGTCATCCGGCACCAGAAAGTCTCGCCCATCCAGCAGCGCACTCGCCTGCGCGGCACGAAACAACGCCTGCCCCCCGCGCGGGCTAACTCCTAAACTCACACCTTCGTGACTTCGAGTGCTCGACACCAGTTGCAGTAGATACGATACGAGGTCAGGGTCGGCATGGACTTTCTCTACATCGTGCTGCAAAATTTTCAAGTCATTGCCAGACAACAGGCTGGATACCTTCTGCGGCTTGAGCGTTTCGCCACGTAGAATCGAGCGCTCCTGCTCCGGGCTTGGATACCCGATCTCAATTCTCATCAGAAAACGGTCTAACTGGCTTTCGGGCAGCGGGTAAGTACCTTGCTGTTCTGTAGGGTTCTGTGTTGCGATCACCATGAAGGGGTCGGGCAGCGGCATCGTGCGGCCATCCACTGACACTTGCCCCTCGCTCATCGCCTCCAACAGAGCCGATTGCGTTTTGGGCGTCGCGCGGTTAATCTCATCAGCCAATAGAAAATTGGCAAACACCGGCCCGGGCCGAAACTCAAAATCCTGGAACTGCGGTCTGTAAATCGAAACACCGGTGATGTCTCCCGGAAGCAGATCCGAGGTGCATTGCAATCGTCTGAAGCTGGCATCGACCAGCCTCGCCAACGATTCCGCCAGACTTGTCTTCCCTACCCCAGGTACATCCTCAATCAGCAAATGCCCTCGGGCAATCAGGCAGATCAAGGTGAGTCGCACCGCTTCCTGCTTGCCCAGCAACACCTGGGACAGAGACCGCTGTAGCTCTGCGAGAACTGTAGTTTTGGCCAACTGCTGCATGCCGATGGTTCAAGTTTAATGCATGTGTCACAAGTTAATGCGAAGATGTGGATGCCAACTGGCACCACGTGAGGAGAAGAATCTATGGATCTACTTGAAGGACTCAAGTTGAAGTATGCCGAAGCAATCGGCGTGATCAAAGAAAAAGGCGTAGTTTTGGCCCATATGCACATGGAAGGCGAAAAACTCTATCTGAAAGGTGCGGCACCTAACGAAAACGTAAAGAACGGCGTTTGGAATGCCGTCAAGGCCGTTGGTGACTCCTGGCATAACGAGATCACGCTCGATCTCGATGTCGACACTTCGCTACCCCAGCCGGTACGCACCTACACTGTGGTCAGTGGCGATAGTCTCTGGAAGATCGCGGACCACTTTTACGGGAACGGCTCCAAGTTCCCAAAGATCATCGCAGGGAACCCCGACAAGCTGAAGGACGAAAAGAGCGTCATCCATCCCGGTGACGTCCTCGTCATTCCTGACTAAAGCAGCAGTCAAATAACAAAGGCGCCGGGGCCTCTGGAGGAGGATCCGGCGCCTTTTCTCGTTAAGTAATCAATCAGAAACGCAGCCGCATTCCCAATTGAACGTTTCTTGGGAAGTTCAACTGCGCCACAGGCAGTACACCAAAATCTGCACCCGCTGGATTCGTTGAGTTCGGATCCCCTCGGAGTGCCGTATTGGTGGCATTGAAGGATTCCCCACGGAATTCCAGGTTGAAGCGTTCGCTCAACTGGAAGCGCTTGGAGATCATGATGTCCAATTGCGGCATGGTGTGCGACCGGATCTGGCTAAAACGAGCCGGCAACTGCGCGTACTCGAAGGGACGCAGTTGGCGCCAGCAATCGGCAAAGCGGCTTCGATCATTCGCGAACCAGCGGGTCTCATTAACGCTGACCCCCTGCCGGGGATCTCCGCAACGATACTCCCAATTTCGCCAGGCAGCCAGCGGGACGCCGGACTGATAGACGAGATTCGCATTGGCGGTCCAGTTACCAAAAGCAAGCTGCGCTGCACGGCCCATGTTTCCGCCAATGGCACGACCGCGACCGATCGGTACATCCCAAATCACAGCAGATGTGAAATTGTGTGTGCGATCTTCACCAGCCACCTGGTTGATAGGAGCCTGCCAGACAAAAGCATAATCATTGCGCAGGGCGTTCTCCATCATCTTTGACCATGTGTAGGCAGAGACGATGGTGAAGGCACCGGCTTTAGATCGGTCGCCCAGCATGCGGCGCTCAAAGCGAACCTGCAGACCGTGGTACCACACGCGGCCAAAGGTGTTCACGTTATCGAAAACACTAGTAAAGCCAGGATAGTTTCGCAAGAGGTCACGGCGTGGGATGTTGGCCTGCGCGGCAAACGTAGTTCCCGGCCGCGCCAAGTTGAAGAACGGATTCGGAACGGCTTGCTGGTAAAAGCCAGGCTCGCTTTGAGCCCGGTCCCAATCGGCCTGACGCATATCACCAATCTGGATACCGCGCCCTTCCTGCGTGGTTCGCGAACCAACATAGGAGACCTCAAGCACTGTACCTGAGCCAAACTGCCGCTCCAGCGTCACGCTCCATTGCCGCGTACGCGGAATGGGACGATTCGGGTTGTCGAAGCTGACTCCGCCACCAAAACCAGTGGCCAATCCAAGCTGCGCTCCAAATGGCCGCACAACACCATCAGGAAATGGATTGTCCAGCGAGTAAGGGCCGCTGCCTAGACCGCTCGAAGGGGTCTGTCCCGCATTGAGAGAGTTAATGTAGTCGGTATTCAAGCTAAAACCAGTGGCAATGTTTCCGCGCGTATCCGTGCGATGAAAGATACCCGCTCCAGCGCGAAGCACCATCTTCGGCGTGAAGTTCCAGGCAACGCCGAGGCGCGGCTGGATGTTGGTGAAGTCCCAGTTGTAAACTCGCCGCGGAAGCCCGCCGGTTCCAGCAAACACAAGTCCCCCACGAATCGCATCGGGAGTTTGTGGCAGCACTCCAGGGTTGGCCGCAGAAAGCTGCTGCCAGCGAGAGATGATCGCACTGGAATTCGGCTGGACTCCGGTGTAATCAAAGCCGCGGTTCAAGCGGTTGTTGATTTCGATCAAAGGGTACTGCACGTCGTAGCGCAACCCGAGGTTGAGAGTCAGGCGGCTGGTGACCTTCCAGTCATCCTGGAAGAATCCTGCGATGTAGGGCTGCCGTCGCAGAAAGGTATCGTTGAAGGCGATGAAGCCCGAGGCGATGTTGCCAAGCAGCAGCGACGCTACGGAAGAACCATCGCGGATGCCTTGACTAATTCCGAAAAACTGGCGCGTCCACTGGTCATTGAAGCTAAACTCGCCGCCAGCTCGGCCCGCCGAGCGATTGTGATTCAACAAAATCGCAAACTCGGTTCCGTACTTGATCGAGTGCTTCCCGCGCGTCTCGGAGACATTCAATTGTGTATTGAATTGCTGCCGCGAGCTTTCATTGAGAAACTGATTTCCGAATAGGGCTGCGAATCCACCCACGTTCATTCGTGGCGCTAGCGTTGTCGGAAACGTATCCACACGCGGCAGTGGACGCATGCCGAGCTTATCGATCGTAAAATCTGGATCTGAAACATCAGGAAAGTTCTCCTGAAAGCGGTTATAGCTGGCCTGCGCGTGCAGAATCCGCGTTGGGCTCAATGTCTTGTCGTAGCTCAGAACATAGTTCATGTCCCGGCGCACGGTGCCAGGCATGTTACCATTCTGCGCCGGCGGATCAAACCCGTTCGAATTGCGGAACTCACTCCCATCCTGGAAGGTAAACAGGAAATAAAGTCGGTCATTGGAGGTAAGGATCTTGTCGTAGCGCGCCATCGGCTGCTCGTAGCGGTAACGGCCAAGATTGTCAGGCCGCGTGAAGTTATTGACAAGTGAATTCAACTGAAAATTCGGACTTGGGTAGAAGTTGAGGATGCTGCGTCCAATCGGGTTGATGCGGCTTTGCGGAATGATGTTTCCCGGAAAGGGTTGCCGGGCATAAACACCGCCCGAGGCACAAGCTACAGGCCCCCCGCAAGGCTGCGACGTCATGGGATCAAAGATGTTGATCGGACCAGCCGCGCCGGCAGGCACAAAGCTGGAGAAGTCTCCATTGCGTATAGCGGAAGGCGGTACGCTGACGTTCGACGGAAACGGCACCACTTCGCGCCAGCCTTCAAACGAGAAGAACACGAAGTCCTTGTCCTTGCGAATCGCCCCACCCAATGTTCCACCAAACTGGTGCTGGTTGCGAAAGCCGCGTGCAACACCGAGAGCGTTATTCTGCCTCGTGTTTGCATCCAGAATCCGGTTCCGCCAGAAGTTAAACATCGTCCCATTCCACTTGTTTGTGCCGGACTTCAACGTAGTCGATACGTGCCCACCACCGGAACGTCCGTATTGGGAGTCATACGTATTCACCATGACTTTCATTTCCTGCACTGCTTCTACGTTGGGCGACATGTTGAATGTGCCATTGGTAGATATGGGTGCCCCGTTCAACAAAAACTGATTTGAGCCCGTGCGACCACCATTCATGGTGAAGCTGCCGTTCACGTCCCAGCCACGCGTTCCGGAAAACCCCGAAGACCCAAACTGCCGCTGTGTAAACATGACACCCGGGCTCAGTCGCATGAGCATAAAGGCCTGACGGCCATTGAGAGGAATTTCCTGCATCTTGATTGGATCAAAGACAAGCCCACGAGATGCGGTTGCCGTTTGGATCACATCTTGTTCCGCAGTGATCACAACTTCTTGGGAAACGCTTCCTACTTCCAGACGCAACTCAATATCGAGCTTGTCCGCAACCTGAAGGGTGATGTCCTTGCGCTGGAGAGTGGCAAAGCCATTGGCAGTTACAGTAATGTCATACAGACCAGGGTCCAAACCCACAATGGTGTAAAAGCCATTGTCATTGGAAACCGTTTCTTTGATTGTGTTTGTGTCTTTACGAGTCGCTTTCACGGAAGCCTTTGGAACGGCGGCCCCCGAAGCGTCTCTTACCTGACCAAGGATGGTTGCCCGAAAGTCTTGTGCAGCAAGGCACTCAACAAATAACAGGCTGAATAGCAGCAGAGATTGAATTCGCAACATGGAATTGTGTGCTCCTTTTCAGAGACACGGGGACGCAGCACCATAATCTTTCCCATTACAAACTAACTTCCCCGTGATGCGCCTACATATGTGCGCATTTGAATATGAACATCAATATCCTGATTGCGAGAAAGTGTCAAGAGATTCTTGAAAGCTATTTTTGAGGTTCCGGATCTCCAGCCTGCTCGGCAAGCATGGCCAGTTCCTCATCTGAAATCTCGCTCGACAGCAGCATTTGCGCTGTTTCCAGATGCTCCGGTAGCGTTACCAGATCAAGCGGCGCATTCGGGTCGATGATGTTAGCGCCTTTCGCCCCAATGCCTGCCAGCCAGACGGGAATCTCTTCCTGCTTCAACAGCATGTAGGCATAGCGGGCTTCGGCAAAGGTTTCATAACGGGCAATCAAAACCAACTGGCTGTCATCCGGGCGGTCGAGGAGAGCTGTGGCTGTAGGGACTTCCACTTCTTCTTCCGCACCGGGCCAACTCAGATTTCGAGCAGCCAGCTCGGCGTCATAAACCGCCTTAGCTTCCTCAGTCAGATCTTCGGGCACTACCTCAAGTAGGGCTTCATCAGTCAACGTGGTGAGCTGTTTGCGCAATGAGTCGAGATTGAACATAGCAGGGCGATTCCTTTACTTTACTGTACTGGCAGAAAGGCAATCCATAACTTCCTGATGGCTATCGGGGCGAGCCTCAGCCAGTTGAGACGCCCGGTGCCGGGCCCAACCGAGAGCCGTCAACTGATAGGTCTCATCGCGAAGATTTGCGTTAGCCCCGCGCGCCAAAAGATGTCGCACCGATTGGGCATTGGCTTCCCACGCCGCCCAGTGCAACACCGTCGCTCCATCTACAAACTGATTCAGGTCCACACCGATCCCAAGCAAAGCATCGATCACACCCAAGCGTCCGCAAATTGCCGCAGCCAGCAGTGCCTGCATTCGATCTCCGGGCGCTAGGCCAGACCAGTCCCGCTCGAGCCCCACACCCGCCGCAATAAAGACCGACCGAACCTCAGCCCCGGCTGACACCAGTTTCTCTGCGATCGCAACCGCTCCAAACTTCACCGCATGATCGAGAGCTGTTCCGCCGGGCACTTCGTACCCTTTCTTTTCAAGATCCGCGCCAGCCTCGATCAGCGCAAATGCAACATCATGCTCGTGATAACTCACCGCCGTAATCAGCAGGCTCTCGGCGTCGCTCGAAGCCCCATCTACAGGGCACCCGGCCTCAAGTAGCAGACGCGCCATCTCCCCGCTACGACCATGCTTCGCATATCCCCAAAACCGGGCCTGTGCCAGATAACGCAACGCAAGACCCGGCCCAATTTTGCAAGGGGTCGCCCAGGTGAACTGACGAGTAGCAACCGCAGGGTCAGACTGCAAAAGCGCAGCCAGCGCCGATACATCACCCGTGTTGAGAATTTCCTGCAGAGACAGACTCATAGCCCTGTTCACTCCTCGCAAAAATGTAGCACTTTACGCTAGCCTGTTACGGGATGTCCATCAGCGTTCAGATTTTTGGAATCAAGAGCTCTCAGGCCACACGGGCCGCCGAGCGTTTCTTCAAGGAGCGGCGAGCCCAGATCCACTTCGTCGACTTGAAGCAGAAACCCATGTCGGCCGGTGAGATCAAGCGCTTCATCGATAAATTCGGCGGCCTCAACCAACTCCTCGATAAAGAGTCAAAGGAGTTCACCGAGGCAGGCCTTGCCTACTTGAGAGTGAGTGACTCCACTCTGATGGAGCGCATTGAACGCGAGCCGAAGCTCCTGCGACTCCCCCTTGTGAGATGCGCCAATAAGCTGGCCATCGGGCAGGACGAAGCCACCTGGAAAGCCATGCTCACCGCCCCCCAACCTGCGAAGTAGCATCAGGCAGACCAATAGTCGCGGTCCAGGCTTCGATACTGTACTGCTTCCGCAATGTGTTTCGAAGCGACTTGTCCCTGCCCTGCCAGATCGGCAATCGTCCTGGCCACCTTCAACAATCGGTCATGCGAGCGCGCCGACAAGCTCAGCTTCCGCACTGCCATCTCCAGCGTTCGTTCTCCAGAATCATCGAGCTGGCAAAACTGGCGCAACTTGCCAGCGGGAATCCGCGCATTCAAAAACCCTCGCTGGTCTTGCAGCAACCTGGCAGCCTCGACTCTCTCCCGCATCTGCGTTGAACTCACGCCGTCCCCTTGTCCGCGGAGTTCTTTGTAATCGACGGCCGGCACTTCAATGTGTATGTCGATGCGGTCCAGCAGCGGCCCCGAAATTTTGCCGATGTAGCGCTGAATCTGTGCGCCCGTGCAGCGACACTCCTTGGTGCGATCTCCGTAAAAACCACAGGGGCAGGGGTTCAGCGCGCCCATCAACATCAGGTTTGCCGGGAAGGTCAAACTCATGTTCGTTCGGGCCAGAGATACGCTGCCCTCTTCGAGAGGTTGCCGCAACAATTCCAACACGTTCCTGGCAAATTCGGGTAGTTCGTCCAAAAAGAGAACCCCGTTGTGCGCCAGTGAAACTTCACCCGGCCGCGGTGTGCCACTGCCCCCACCAATCAGCCCTGCATCGCTCACGGTATGGTGGGGCGCACGAAAGGGTCGATCTCGCAGCAACCCCTCGCCCTTCGGAAGCACCCCTGCCACGCTGTGTATCTGCGTGGTCTCCAGTGCTTCGATGAAGCTGAGCGGAGGCAGGATCCCGGCAAGCCTGCGGGCAAGCATGGTTTTGCCAGAGCCTGGCGGCCCAATCATCAGCAAGTTATGACCACCCGCCGCAGCTACTTCCAGCGCCCTCTTCGCAATGGTTTGCCCCCGCACATCGGCAAAGTCCAGCGTCCCCAGCGCCTCGGCGGCCAGTGTCCTTGCGGAAATCGGGCGGGCTGGTGCCATCCTCTCCGGCTGTGTAAAAAGGCTCACCGCTTCACCCAGGTGCCTCACTCCAAACACATTGACCCCGTCCACCACCGCAGCTTCTGCCGCATTCTCTTCCGGGACCACCACATTGGGTATTCCCATCTTCTTCGCGCATACGGCCATCGACAAGGCCCCGCGCACGGGCCGGATCAAGCCATCGAGACTTAACTCCCCCACCATCAAATGCTTCTCGCTCTTCGGGAAAATCCCCATCGCACCCAGGATCCCCATCGCCATCGGCAAGTCAAAGCCTGCCCCTTCTTTGCGAACGTTGGCGGGTGCCAGGTTGATCGTTACCGACTTGGAGGGATACCCAAAACCGGAATTCAGCAAAGCACTCTTTATCCGCTCCCGACTCTCCCGAATCGCCGTGTCCGGCATCCCAACCGTGATGAAATCCCGCGAACTGCCACCCTGCGCCATATCCACCTCAACATCGATCAAGTGGGCATCAATCCCATAAACAGCGGCGCTGCGGGTGCGATAAAGAGCCATGTAAGTACTGAAGTGGTCCAATCGAGACAAAACTCTCCTGTAAATCTTCTGAACCAACTTCAATGTGGTTGAATCAAGGATAGTGGTGAATGTGAAATCAGAGATCTTGGCTCCATCTGAATCCCGTTGTATCTCCGAGCCCGTCTCGGTTTCGCTCGACTCAGATCGCAGCGTCGTGGAATCTCATTTGCAAAAGCTCCTGGCAGAGGGCCGCGCTCAATCTACTAGTCCTGTTCTGCTGGCGATCGAGTACGCCGTCATGGGCAAGGCCCAGCGCATTCGCCCCATTCTCGCCTTGCGAGTTGCCCGCATGCTTCAGGTGGAAACAGAGCACACCTGGCGCGCCGCAGCCGCAGTGGAACTGGTGCACTCAGCATCTCTGATCATCGATGATCTCCCCTGCATGGATGACGAATTCGTTCGTCGCGGCAAGCCCGCCGTGCACCGCGAATTCGGGGAGGCCACGGCCATTCTTGCTGCCTTTTCGATGGTCGCCCTGGCCGCACGCACGGTGATGGAGGCCTCGGCCATCGAAGCCGATTGTCTGAATCTCCGCCGCTTTCAACTGGCACTCCTGCGCACCCTGGATTGTAGTTCTCTGGTGGGTGGCCAAAGCATGGACCTTACCCTTGCCGGCAGCGAGCGCGACCAGATGCGCTCTACCGTCAACAACCTCAAAACTGTCCCGCTTTTTGAACTTGCCGTCGAGGCGGGCTGTATCTCCTATCCCACTGGCCGGCCCGCTGAACTGGCCTCCTTTGGCCGCCAGTTCGGTGTCGCCTTCCAATTGACTGACGACTACCTCGACGGCGAACTGAACGACCGCAATATCCTCGACCAAACCTATGAACAATGCCGCGCCAGCCTCCAGCCTTACGGAGAGAACGCCCAACCACTCCTCGACCTTGTCCAGTACCTCAACGCCCGCCAACGCTCATAAAGCCATCGTGATCGGGAGCGGCTTCGGTGGCCTGGGCTCTGCCATCCGCCTTGCAACCCGTGGCTACGATGTCACCTTGTTAGAAGCTCGTGACCAACTCGGTGGTCGCGCCTATGTCTACCGCCAAGACGGCTATACCTTTGATGCAGGCCCAACCGTAATTACAGCACCGTTTCTCATCGACGAACTCTTTGAAGGTGCCGGCCGCAAAACCTCTGACTACGTCAAGATCGTACCGATAGATCCCTTCTATAAAATCGAATTCCATGATGGAACCAGCTTCGATTACAACGCCGACGAACAAGCCACCATCGAGAAAATCAAAAAGTTCGCCCCAAACGATGTTGACGGCTACCAACGCATGATTCGGGCCGCCAAGGCCATCTTCGCCAAGGGCTTTGTCGAGCTCTCAGCCAAGCCCTTCCTCAAGTTCATGGACATGATGAAGATCGCTCCCGATCTCATCAAACTCGAAAGTCACTTGACGGTGTACCAGTTCGCCTCACGCTATGTGAAGGATGACCGTCTCCGTCGTGTCTTCAGCTTTCACCCCTTGCTGGTCGGCGGCAATCCCTTCAGCACCACCTCCATCTACGCCCTCATCCATCATCTGGAGCGTGAATGGGGGGTCCACTACGCCATGGGCGGCACAGGTGCAGTCGTCCAGGGCCTCGGCAAACTCTTTGGGGAATTGGGCGGCAAAACTCGCCTTTCTACCGCTGTAGAGCGCATTGTGGTCAAAGACGGCAAAGCGAAAGGCGTCATCACCGCCAATGGAGAAACCATCGACGCCGATATCGTCGTCTCCAATGCCGACATCAACACGACCTACCGCAAGATGGTTGCCCCCGAGAATCGCCGCCGCTGGACCGATCGCAAGCTCAAAGGCATGAAGTATTCGATGTCTTTGTTTGTGATCTATTTCGGCACCCGCAAGAAATACGAAAACGTCGAGCACCACACGATCCTACTGTGCGAGCGATACAAAGAACTGTTGGCTGACATCTTCGACAGGAAAGTCCTCCCCGAAGATTTCTCGATGTACTTGCACCGCCCCTCCAAGACCGACCCCTCCATGGCACCCGACGGTTGCGACTGCTTCTACGTTCTCATCCCCGTACCGAACCAGTTGAGCGGCATCGACTGGAAAACCGAAGCCAAACCCTTCCGGGATCGGGTCATGAATTGGCTCGATCAGAATTATCTGCCTGACCTTAATGAGAATCTGGCGACCGAGCGCTACTTCACCCCGCTCGATTTTGAGACCACGCTGCAAAGCTATGCCGGTGCCGCTTTCAGCTTTGAACCCATCTTCACGCAAAGCGCCTGGTTCCGGCCTCATAATGAAAGTGAAGACGTGGAAAACCTTTATTTCGCTGGCGCAGGCACTCACCCCGGAGCAGGAATGCCGGGCGTCCTCTGCTCAGCCAAAATTGTTGAGGATCTGGTATGCCAGCGCCTGCCCCTGCGCTGAGCAGCATCGAAGAGCTTTACCGGCAGGCGGCACAAGCCACATCGAGCGGCTCCAAAAGCTTCTTTTTCGCTACCCGCTTTTTTCCTGCGAAGCTCGCCAACCATGCCTACGCCGTTTATTGGTTCTGTCGCACCACCGACGACCTTGTCGACGAAGCCCCCACAAAAGAACAAGGCGAACAGGATCTGGACCGCTGGGAGGCCGAGTTTCGCTACGGCCTGTCCGGTGGCAAAGTCTCTAATCCAATCCTGCAACTGTTTCTGCATGTCATGCGCGAGTGTTCGATTCCCAACGAATACCCCCTCGAACTGATCGCCGGCTGCCGCATGGACCTGGAGCAACAGCGCTACGAGACTTACGAGGACTTGCGCCTGTTCTGCTACCGCGTTGCTTCCTGTGTCGGCCTGATGATGTGCCACGTCATCGGCTTCACCAATCCTGCTCTCGAAGGTCGTGCCAAGCAGCACGCCATTGAACTCGGTCTTGCCATGCAGCTCACCAACATCCTTCGTGATGTCGGTGCTGACCTCAAACTCGGTCGTATTTACTTCCCCCGCGAAGACATGCTTCGCTTCGGCTATACCGAAGCCGACCTGCTCGCATCCCGCCGTTCGCTTGCCTTCCGCGACCTCATGATGTTTGAAGCTTCCCGCGCACGAAGTTACTATGCCAGCGCTCTTCCTGGCATCCCTATGCTGAAAGCAGAAGGCCGCTTCGCCGTCGAAATCGCCGCCAAGGTTTACGCAGCGATCCTGCGTGAAATTGAGAACATCGGCTACGACGTCTTCTCCCGCCGCGCCGTCGTTTCTCCGGCAGAGAAGTATTGGATTACCGCCCGAGCGATCGCCTCCTCCTGGTGGTCGAAATGAACTGGCAGCAAACCATCACCCGCTCTTCGCTGGCCACCATGGTCGGCCTCTTTGTCCACATCGCTATTGCTTACCTGAAGCCGTATCCTTTGCTGAGTGATGTGATCGCCGAATGGATCATGGCCCGCACTCCATCAGCCTGGGCCGTCCCGCTGCTGGAGGCTATGGGTGCGTGGGCAAAGCCATTTGCTGCCACCGGAGGTCTCGCTACGCTAGGCTTCACCGTTTGGCTCGCCTTGCTGGTTCCCAATCGCTGGGCCCAACTGGCTTTGGCTTCTGTCACTACAACAGTCCTCGCCGCCTCGCTCGACTATTCCAGCCTTCCAGGCCTCTTCAGCTTTCTGATCCCGACTCTCGCGATGCTGGCCTACAGTCCCCAAGCCATTCGTACCGACAGCAGCCGTCGCCAGTTTCTGACCTCCACCGCCATGACTTCAACCACCGCGTTGGTTGCCGTTGAGGCCTGGTGGCGCAACGAGCGCCTGGCAGCCAAGGCCGTCGAGCCCGTGCCGCTCTTCCAGTATCAAATTCCTTCTGAGCGCGAAGCTTGGGGCAAGGGGCTGGTCCGCAAGCCGATCACCACCGTGCGCGAGTTCTATGTAATGAGCAAGAACACGGTAGATCCGGTAGTGGACCCCAAAACGTGGCGGCTCAAAATCAAGTTCGATGACAAACTGATTCGCGAATTCTCCTATGCCGAGTTGCTCAGCCTTCCACGCCAAGAGCGCTTCGTCACGCTCCGTTGTGTCAGCAACACGCTCAAAAGTGACCTCATGGGTACCGCCGCCTGGAGCGGCATCCAGCTCAACCAACTTGTCCGTCAATCTGAGGTCCCCAAGCCCGCCATCGAGATGGCAGTCATCGGCCTCGACGGCCACGGCGATAGTCTCCGTCTTGACTACGCATTCTCCGACGAACCCCTCTTTGCCCTGGGCATGAACGGCGAAACGCTCAACCGCAACCACGGCTACCCCATCCGCATGCTCACCCCTCGCTACTACGGCTTCAAGAGCATCAAGTGGATTGACGAGATAAGGTTCTCAAGCACACCCTACTTCGGCACCTGGCCGAAGCTCGGCTTCACCAAAGAGCCTGTTATCCATACGGCCACCTTTGTAGACCGCATCACGCGCCAGGGCGATAAAGCAAAGGTTGGTGGCGTATCCTTCGCCGGAGTTCGTGGCATCCAGCGCGTGGAATTCCGCACCGCTAATGGCGTTTGGGTCCCAGCCCAAATCGAACCAGATCTGTCTCCTTACACCCTTACGCGCTGGCAGGGTGAACTCGATCTCCCGGCAGGCGCCGAACTGCTGGAGGCCCGCGCCATGGACGGCCAAGGCAACTGGCAAGCCACTGTCGAGAAGCCCCTCTTTCCTGATGGCGTCTCCGGCCCCACACTAAAGCGCATCCCCGGAGCAGGCTCATGATCCAGTACCCGGTGCCCTGGGATCAGGTCTATAGCCTCTGGCCCCACATCGCCCAAAGCACACGCCGCAATGTCGATGACTTCTCTGGCAAGATCGTCGAAAAGATGATCCCAGGCCCACTCTATGAGGGCCTAGAGCATCTGCCTGCGAGCCCCCGTTTCGTTCTGGTTGCGAACCACTACCAGCGCAAGGGCCTGTGGATCATCCACGTAGCGAGCGCCCTCACCCAGGCCATCGCCAACCACTATGGCCGACAGGTCGATCCTCCCGTCCACTGGATGGTAACGGCCAATTGGCCACCCATCCGTTTCGGCCCCTGGAGCTTCCCTTCCCCGGGTGATCTTCTCCTGCCTCGGGTGGCGTCCGCTCTCAGTTGCTTTCCGGTCAGCTTTGCCGGCAACAATCCGGCCTATACGGCTTCTACCATCAAACGAATTCTCAAGGCCAGTGAAACCTTAGAGCGCCCCATTGGCATCTTCCCCGAGGGCGTCGCTGGCATCGCTGGCCAACTCCACCCGCCGCTTCCCGGCGTGGATCGCTTTCTCGCCCTGCTCGCCAAACGTGGCTGGCCCGCCTTACCGGCAGGCATCTCCGAAGACGGACGCTTCATCATCCGCTTCGGCCAACTCGTCACTGTCCCCGAGCTTGCCGCCGCCCCCGATGCCGCCGCCCTGCTCATGTCTCGAATTGCCGAACTGATCCGCAAGTAATAGCCGATAAGATAGTTGATATAGGAGTCGCGATCTTGAAGTTTTCTTTCCTTACTGTTTTCCTGGTTGGCAGCGCGCTGTTCGCTGCTCCCAAAGCCCCCACATACTACGCTGAAGTCGAACCCATTCTGATGGAGCGCTGCCAGAGCTGCCACCGCAGCGGCGAAATCGGCCCCATGCCTTTGATGAACTATGAGCAAGTACGCCCCTGGGCCAAAGCCATTAAGAATTCCGTCTCCACCCGAAAGATGCCTCCCTGGTTTGCCGATGCCTCGGTGGGCCATTTTTCGAATGACCGATCGATGACGCAGAAAGAAATCGAGACCATTGGAGCCTGGGTAGACGCCGGTGCTCCCGCTGGCAATGCCAAAGACAAGAAGCCTGCCAAAGCCTTCGTCCAGGGCTGGAACATTCCTACACCGGACCTGGTGGTCGGCATGAACAAGCCTTTCCCCGTCCCGGCCAATTCCAAGATCGACTACCAGTACATCGTGATTCCCACTGGCCTCACGGAGGACAAGTGGGTCAACATGGTCGAAGCTCGCCCCTCCGACCGCAGCATCGTCCATCACGCCGTCATCTTCATCCGGGATCCGAAGTCGAAGTGGTTGCGTGAAGCCCAGCCATATGTTCCCTACACGCCAGACCGTAAGGGTTCTGCCCGGCGCATCGACGTCGGTGGCGGTGGCAACGAAATCCTGCACACCTATACGCCCGGTAATCTTCCGGACGTCTGGAAGCCCAACCAGGCCAAGCTCATCCCGGCCGGTGCGGATCTGGTGATGCAGATGCACTATACGTCCAACAAGAAGGACGCCGAGGACATGACCAGGATCGGCATTGTCTACGCCAAGCAACCTCCAGAGCAGCGCATCATGACCTTGATCGCTGGCGATGAAGCCTTCGTCATTCCTCCGGGCGAAGCCAACCACCGCGTCACCGGCACCTTCGGGATTCCGAACGACGCCACCCTGTTGAGCTTCTTCCCCCACATGCATCTCCGCGGCAAGGCATTTGAATATTACCTACTTGATGGCGAAAAGAAAGTGCCGATGCTGATGGTCAACAAGTACGACTTTAACTGGCAGCTCACCTACCATTTGGCAGAGCCTTTGGCGCTTAAGCAAGGCATGAAGATGCAAGTCGTAGGGGTCTTCGACAACTCTCCGAACAATCCCTACAATCCGGACCCGAAGTCGGAAGTGCGTTGGGGTGAGCAGAGCTGGGAAGAAATGGTCTACGGATTCTTCGACGTAGCAGTCGACGCCCGCCACGACCGTCGCTCCTGGTTCACCAGGAAGCAACTCCCACCAAAATCAGAATAGCCACAAGGGCCAAACTCTTGGTATATTGAACGTTTGGCCCACCTTTCCGGGGGCGCGTAGCTCAGCTGGTTAGAGCGCCTGCTTCACACGCAGGAGGTCCGGGGTTCGAGTCCCTGCGCGCCCACCATATAAGTCCTTCCTTTTCAACTTCTTCGTTTTTTCATCCTCTCTCGTTTCCTCCCGAAAAAGTCTCAACCGTATCAAAACCATATCAAAACCCCTTCGTTGAGGACCGACCGTATCAAAACTCTTGGGAGTGGCGGTCGGCATAGGAAGCGCCCGATTTGCAGTTGCAGAAGTTTGGGCAAAGCGCCCGAC
The DNA here is from genome assembly GCA_044340255.1 of Bryobacter sp. GTDB lineage: Bacteria > Acidobacteriota > Terriglobia > Bryobacterales > Bryobacteraceae > Bryobacter. Next base: position 114,529 of record JBIITX010000025.1, read on the forward strand.
AGGTGTTGGCATAATTGAGTGCCTACCGATTCTTTTTGGGTCCGCTCTGCCCGCTTCCCAAATTCGATTCGTTGGCTTCACGGTTGAGCTTGTCGAGAGCTTCACGCTTCATCTGGAGCTTCGTCTGGGAATTGTCGTTCTCGGAAAACTCATCTTGTGGTCTGATCGGGCGGGATCCAGGGCCCTTGGGGTTTCTTGAGGGAGAGCCGTTGGACTTCACTCGCCCCGCGTCGTCGGCTTACAAGGCTTCTTGCCGCGCTTCACGCGCGCGGCCCCGGTGACCGTCAGTAGGCCCGCGCAGGGGCCCCGGCCAAATGCGGATGAAATTGCGCCGAAGATGCCGTTATGCGGCGGGGCGCTCGTAACGATGATGGAGTCCGCCGACTTCCGGCATGGAAATAACCCGCCCCATGTCTGCGGGTTGGATCGCGCGAGGTTCCGGCGTGTGCTTCTCCAATCCCAGGTGCGTCCGGCTCCGATGATAGTAGTCCACGAAACTTTGCAGGTGACGGTACAAGCTCCATTCGCCGAACACGATTACGTGGTCCAGACACTCGCGGCGGATGGTGCCGATGGCACGTTCGACATAAGCTCGTTGCCAGGCGGAACGCGGTGCCGACAGCACCTGGTTGATCCCCATGGCTTTGATTTGATCCACAAAATCTTTCCCGAAGATCCGGTCGCGATCGCGCAGCAAATAGCGGGGCACGGTGTCCCAGGGAAAGGCTTCCCGGAGTTGCTGCGAGGTCCACTCCGCAGTGGGATGAGCGGTCACGGCAAAGTGGAGAATCCGGCGGCGGTCGTGTGCCAGCACCAGAAATACATACAGCACTTGGAATCGAATCGTCGGCACCGTAGAAAAGTCGACCGAAACCATGGTCTTGACGTGATTGTCGAGGAAGGTCCGCCACGTCTGCGATGGCGGTTTGCGGTGGCGGACCATGTACTTACTCACGCTCGATTCGCCGAGGGCGATGCCAAGCTTGAGCAGTTCGCCATGAATCCGCGGTGCGCCCCAGAGCGGGTTGTCGCGGCGCATCGCACGAATCAAGGATCGGACGTCGGCCGGGACTGCCGGTCGCCCCGGCCTCCCCCGCCGAATCTTCCACATCCAGAAGAGTCCGAAGCGCTTGCGATGCCAACCGATCACCGTTGCTGGCTTCATAATGACAGAACTCGGCTGCCAATCCTCCCAGACCGCCGACAACCAGGCCCAAAGGAACCGATAAGCGGCCGTCAGTTTCGGTCGTTTCACCGACCGTTGCAAAACGCTGAGCTGGTGACGAAGGGCAAGAATCTCGAGCCGAAGCGCCGCGCGATTGCCAAAGCAAGCCAAGAAAGCCGCCGCCAGCGCCACCAACGGAGGCGAACAAGGGAATCGAAGGAAGAAAGGCAACCCCCTAGTTATCAGCAACTTCGAGATATGCGAGAACCACAGACGGCGGCGGGATAGAAGCGATGGCTCAAAGATTCCTGCATGAGCACGGGCGACTTCGAGTATTCTACAATCAAACTTTCAGATCTGAAAATCTGTTAAAAGAATGAGGGATTCGCCATGCCTGGTTGCAAGTTTGCCTTGAAGCTGCTCGCTCTGCTGATCTGCGCCGCCGTGTTGCCGGCGGAGGCACAGGATCTGTATCACCGGAACCTGGTCGTAAATGGAGGCGCGGAGGCCGGACCCGCGGCCCCCAGCACGGAACAGTCCGTCTCGAACCTGCCCGGATGGAGGGCGTACGGTGGCTTCACTGTGACTACTTACAATCCGGACGGGATCGACATGGAGGACTATGGGCCGGCGGATCGCGGAAAGCAACTTTTCATCGGCGGCAGAAATGCCGGCCGCTCCTATGCCGAGCAGGTGATCGCCCTGAACGGCATGACTCCGGGAGCGAAATTCCACATGACCGCCTTCATGGGTAAGAACTACGGCAGCCAGAATCCGAAGGACGTGAAGCTGACGGCAACGTTTCAGGACGACAAAGGACAGACGATTCAGGAAACGACGATCAATGGCCCGGATACTGCGGTGGACTACGGCATTCCGGGCGGGTTGCAGCCGCGCTCGATCTCAGGCTATCTGCTGCCCAACGTGACACAGGTGAAGGTGATTATTGAGTTGACCGCGCTGAATGAAACGAACGGGAGTTCCCTTGTCGCCGACAACATCGAACTGGTGCTGACCCGGGACCGCCTGACCGGCGCGAACATTCTGAACAATGGAAATCTGGAGGCTTCTCCCGCTGCGTCCCCGGTGCGGGGGTGGAACGGGCACATGGACAGTCTGGAGGTGAAGGATTACTCCAACCCGACCAGCAGATGGGACTTGGTCACAGCCTCTCCGGGACCCGCAGCGCGGGGTAAGAACTACATGTACTTTGACGTGGGGGGGGATGCGGGCATCCAGAAACGGATCTGGCAGACGATCGAGGTGACGCGCAGCCCATACCTGGCCGTGATCGATGCGGGCCAGATGCGCTACCGCCTGGAAGGGTGGCTCGGCGTGGCGGAGGGTGTTGAAGACGAGATCAAGATGCGGCTTGTGTTCCAGGACGGCAGGACGCCTGCCGGCACGATTGGCGCCACGGAGACGGCGACGCTGAAAGGGCAATCCGGCGCGCCAGCGCTGCGTTCCGTTGGTGTTGGCGGCGGCGCGGCGGCGCTCCCTGCGGGGACGCGGCGTGTCCTGGTGGAGATTGTGCTGACCAAGCGTTCGACGGTGGTGGACGACATGCTCGCCTATGCGGATGAGATGTCTCTGGTGCTGACGGCGCCGCCGCAGATCACCATCGAAGGCGTGGGCAACGCCGCCAACTATGTCGCGGGCAAGGTTTCAGCGGGAGAGATCCTGGTGGTGTACGGGACGGATTTCGGGCCGGACCAGGTGGCGGGCTACACGATCTCAAACGGTGCCTTCACGACGTCGGCGGGGGAAACGCGCGTGTATTTCGATGATGTCCCAGCACCGATGCTCTACAGCGCTTCGGGCCAGTTGAGCTGCATTGTGCCTTATTCGGTCACCGGCCGCCAGACGACTCGGGTGCAGGCCGAGTTCAAAGGCGAGAAGGGCAACATCCTGACGATTCCGGTGTCGGCTTCGGTGCCCGGCCTGTTTACGCTCGACCAGACCGGGAGAAACCAGCTGGCGGCGTTGAATCCGGATTACAGCTTGAACGGCGCGTCGAGACCGGCGGCGCGCGGTTCGATCGTGATGCTGTTTGGCACAGGCGAAGGCCCAACCACGCCCTCGGGCTCGGATGGAAAACTTGCGGTGGGCGTGTACCCGAAACCGGTGGCGAATGTGACGGCCCAGGTAGGCGGTAGAGATGCGGAAGTACTGTATGCGGGGGCGGCGCCGGACCTGGTGGCGGGCGTGATCCAGATCAATGTCCGTATTCCGGCCGATGCGCCGTTGGGAAACGTTCCTGTGGTAATCAAAGTGGGTACAGAAACGAGCCAGTCCGGGGCTACGCTGACGATCCGGTAGCCGGCCCTAGTGCTACGACCGCTTGACACAGTTCTTGTCGTAGCCGAAGGTTTTCCTTGCGGCTTTCCGGTCGAACTGCCAGCTGATTTTGGTGGCGGCCTTGTCGATGTCGACGACTTCATTTCGTTCCGAGTGGGCGAGGCCATCATGGATCTGGAAGCCGCGCCTTACGGTGGAGCTCGCTTTCCGGTCGAGTCTCGAATGGATGGCCGGACGTTTGCGAGGTTTCATGTGGATGTTGGAATCGGTGATGTGATTCTCGAACCAGTGGAAACGATGTTCACCAGAGACTGGCTGGACTTCGCGGAGATAGCTTCGCCGTCTGTACAGATGATCAGTCGCGAGCAACAGCTCGCCGAGAAGATCCACGCTTACACAATTCCCAGAAACAACCCCAATAGCCGCGTTCGCGACTTGGTTGACCTGTATTTGCTGGTGACCAAGGGCTGTCTTGAATCATCTAAATCTAACGAATCTCTTCGTCGAACCTTCACACGGCGTGGCACACATGAGATTCCACAGGATCTAGCGCCGCCCCCGCCTGATTGGGCGCGGCCTTTCCAGATTCTTGTGCAAGAGTGCCAACTCGAAATCGGCTATCAACCTAGAAAAAGCAGTTGAAGCTTCGGGACCGGAGCAGTTTTGAGCGCAAGTCTCAGATAATGGGCGCATGGGGAAAAGCGAGAAGGAATCGAAGGCTCACCCAATGAGTGAGTGTCTTTTGGACC
>JBIITX010000026.1:0-118546 GCA_044340255.1 Bryobacter sp.
TCCTCCGCTCAGCCGCCAATCAGCTTACACAATCCCAGTTTCCAGTGCCATACTGGTTCCTGTTAACCGCCTCGAATCCACTTAAGCCCATGGGTGTTTTCTGTCCAACCAATGGGGTCCACCTCACAGAGCCTCCCTTCGCTTTTTTGTGGAAATCTTATTTTCTTTGTTCTACAGGTTGTCAGTTAGGTGACACGGAGCTTGAAGGTTAGGCGCATGATGGGGTCGGTGCCGACGGTGCCCAGGGCGGCGGAGGGGGGCTTGAGGCCGAAGAGGCGCATGTCTACTGTGGCGGAGCCTTCGAAGAGATTGGGGCTTGGCTCGGTGTAGGCTACGCCGATGGGGGCGCTTTTGCCTCGAATTGTGAGGATGCCGGTTTCGGATTTGTAGGTGATGGCGGGGAATTTTTCGGCATCGAGCATGTCTTTGACGGCGTAGGCGGCGACCTTCTTGAGGTCGTCGGGTTTGAGCCAGTCGTCTTTGCATTCGATGCGGCGGGCGTCGAGGCTGATCTCGTAGCGATTGGGGTTGCGCTCGGCGGTGCCGGAATAGACCGGGAAGGTGAAGAGGTGCTTCTTGCCTCGCATCAGGCCCGTTTTTAGGACTTCGAGGTGGATGTAGTTTTCGGGCGCTGGTGCGATTTTCATGATTTGGCTCCCCAGCGAAAGTGTAGACCAACTCCGAGGGCAATGTTGTGGCGCTGGGAGATGTAGTCTTTCGCCTCGAAGCGGAGGCCGGCTTCGGGCTTGGCTGGTTATGACATCGAGGCTGGGGATGAGGTTCTGGGATCAGGCAAGCGTGAGTGCGAGGAGGGTAGGAAGTAACATACACTTTGGAATTGGCTCCCGACGATGAAAAGATAACGCTCGAAGTTTGGATGCAGCGCTACCAGGCGGGCGACGGGGATGCACTGGGAGAGCTGGTGAAGCAGGTTTCGCCGCGGCTCAAGGCAATCTTTCGCGGGGGATCTCCTGAGGGTGAAATCGAAGAGTTAGTGCAGGAAACGTGGTTTCAAGTGCACCGCAGCCGGCATACGTGGCGGCCGGGGGAAATGCTGTTGCCGTGGGTCTATTCGATTGCTCGCCATGTTCGGAGCCATAGCTACCGGAAGAAGACCCGACGGTCAGAGGTGGAGCTGGATGAAAAGATTTCCATCCCGGCACCGGAACTTTCTTACGGGTTTGATCAACTGCTCAGTGAACTGCCCGAAAGTCAAAAGGAAGTATTGATTCTGATGAAAGTAGAAGGCCACAGCCTTGAAGAGGTTGCTGCAGCCACCGGAACCAGTGTTGGATCTGTGAAGCAGAAAGTACATCGCGCCTATGAGAAGTTGCGGCGCATTATGGGAGGCCAGATATGAGTACACCGACGTTTGCGCCTGTACAGCCGCTGCGACCGGCCTGGCAGATTGCCTTGCTCGCTGGAGTTTCGGGATTGCTGGTGGCGGTGAGTGGTGTTGCGATTCTGGGGATGAACGAACATGATTCGTTTACCTGGAGGACCTGGTTTCTGCTGGGTGTTTCGTTCGCCATGGCGTTCAGCGGGTGTAGCTGGGCAGCGGCGCAGTGGATGAGCCCGAGTGGGCGTGCGGACTTCTGGCGGCCATTGCTGGGCTTGCTGGTTGCCATTGCAGGGCTGGTGATTGGATCGCAGGCTGAGATGTTTTCGCCGACGATGGCCGGGATGTGCCTGACGATCGGATCGGTGTTTTCACTGGTGTCGAGTTTGATTCTGTTTGCTGTGTTTCGCCGGACGGCACCCTTGATGCGGCAGCGGGTGGCGGTGGCGTGCGGGGTGCTTTCGGGGTTTGTGGGATTTCTTGCGATTCAATTGCACTGCCCGATCAACGAGCTGTGGCACATGATCTTTGGGCATGCACTTTTGCCGATTGTCTGGGGAGTGATCGGGTACTGGACCGCAAGACTTGCATTTCGATGAAACAGTGTTGATAGACTAAGGTCATCTATGAGTCAGAAGCAGGACCTGACGCGCCGCGAGGCGTCGAAAATCGCGGCTGCGGCCGCAACGCTTTCCATCACTGGAGCGCCCTTTATTTCGAAAGTGAAAGCCGCCAACAGCACGGTGCAATATGGCTTTATCGGCACCGGTAGCCGAGGCCAGTATCTTTTGCAGCATTTGAAGGGAGTAGACAACGGCACTTGTGTGGCCGTGTGCGACGTCTACGAACCGAACATGCGCAAAGGTGCCGAAATCATTGGCTCGAAGCCCAAGCAGTTTAAGGACTACCGCGAGTTGCTGGCCGATAAGAGCGTGGACGCGGTACTGGTAGCCACGCCGCTCTACATGCACTTCCCGGCGACGCGCGATGCGCTGGACGCGGGTAAGCATGTGTTTTGCGAGAAGAGCCTGGTGTTCAAGCCGGAAGAAATTCACGCGCTGCGGGCCCTGTCGAATTCGAAGCCGAAGCAGACTTTGCAGGTGGGCTTGCAGCGACGGTATTCGAAGTTTTACCAGACTGCCAAGCAGATGATTGACAAGGGCATGCTGGGTACGGTGACGCACATTCGCGGCCAGTGGCATCGCAACACGTTTGCCAAGGACCCGTGGAACAAGCCGCTGCCGAAGGATCGTACGGACAAGGACGTGAACTGGCGCAAGTACCGCGAGTTTTCTGGTGGGTTGACAGCAGAGCTTGCCTCGCACCAGATCGACATTGCGGACTGGATGTTTGGTGCGCAGCCTGAGTTTGTGGTGGGCGTGGGCGGTACGGATTACATCAAGGATGGCCGCGATATTTTCGACAACATCCAGTTGATCTTCAAGTATCCGAAGGGCCAGAAGCTGCACTATACGTCGATTACGACGAATCGTCACTGCCCGCTGTTTAACGCGGAGCGCACCGAGTTTGGCGAGTGCATCATGGGTACGCAGGGAACGATCCACATCACGGTGGGTACGGACAGCGAACCGGCACTGGGCATGTGGTACACGGAACCGCCGTTGCCGAAGACGGATACGGCTGGTAAGTCCTCGGCACCGGCCGTGGCTTCGCCGTCGCTCTCTTCGACTGGTAAGGGTGGCAGGGCGTTACCGATTCTTCTGGAGAAGGATCAGGTGACGAACAACGATAGCTTCCTCGACCGCGAAATGAAGTTTGCCCGCCGCTGGTTGTACCAGAAGGGCGTGATGGTGCCGGAAGAAGACCGCAACCCAGTGGACATTGAGCTGGAGAGCTTCTTCAACGACATCAAGAACGGTACGCGACCGAAGGCGGACCTCGAAGTGGGGCTGCATGATTCGGCGGCTGTGATGCTGGCCAATCGCTGCATGTACGAAGAGCGCAAGGTGTTGTTTAGCGAAATCGAAAACATGGGCAAGGCAGAAGCCAAGCCAGCGAAGAAGGCCTAGGTTTTGATTGTGACCTGGTGGATGTGGATGGTGGCGGGCTTTGTGATGCTCGCCACCGAGATGCTTCTACCAGGTTTCTTTTTGCTCTTTTTTGGAATGGGCGCCGTGTTTATGGGCTTCTTCCAGTTGCTGTTTCCGGGTGTGGCGTTGTGGGTGGAGTTGCTGATTTTTCTGGCGGTATCGACGCTGTGGCTGGCGATGTTTCGGGGTCGACTGGTGGCTTATATCGAACGCCGGAATCCGCCGAAGAAGGTAGATTCGATTGAAGGGGAAATCGCGGTTGCCGTTGAGGAACTGGCGGTGGGCGGAATTGGCAAAGCGGAGTTGCGAGGGGCGAGCTGGAATGCATTGAATGTCGGGGAGAGTGTCATCGCGCAAGGACAGCGGTGCACGGTAACCAAGATGGATGGTCTGACGCTGCACCTGCGAGGCATGTAGAATAGGGCCCATGGAAGCTCTATTTGCCGTTGTTGCCCTTACGATTCTGTTCTTTATTGTGCTGGCGAAAACGGCAGTGGTGGTGCCGCAGCAGAATGCCTACATTGTGGAGCGATTGGGGAAATTCTCGGGAGTGCTGCCGGCTGGGTTTCATATTCTGGTGCCGTTTATTGATGTGATCCGATACCGGCATGTGCTGAAGGAAACTGCGGTCGATATTCCGGAACAGATCTGCATTACGCGGGATAACGTGCAGGTGGGTGTGGACGGGGTGCTCTACATGAAGGTGATTGATGCCGAGCGGGCTTCGTACGGGATTTCCAATTACAGTTTTGCGATTTCGCAATTGGCGCAGACTACGCTGCGGAGTGAGCTGGGCAAGATTGAGCTGGACCGCACGTTTGAAGAGCGCACCAATATCAACACCAACATTGTGAGTGAGCTCGATAAGGCGACCGAGCCGTGGGGCATCAAGGTGTTTCGCTACGAGATCAAGAACATTACGCCGCCGGCGGATATTTTGGGAGCGATGGAAAAGCAGATGCGTGCCGAGCGCGAGAAGCGGGCGACGATTCTGACATCAGAAGGTACGCGCGACGCGGCGATCAATACGGCTGAGGGCGAGAAGCAGCAGACGATCAAGAAGTCTGAAGCGGCCAAGCAGCGGCAGATCAATGAGGCAGAGGGGCAGGCCGAGGCGATTCTATCGATTGCGAAGGCGACGGCGGAAGGCATTCGCGAAGTAGCCGAGACGATTCAAATGGCGGGTGGGATGGAGGCGGTGCAGTTGCGGGTTGCGGAAAAGTACATTGAGCAGTTTGGGAATCTTGCCAAGGTGGGGAATACGATGATTGTGCCCTCGAATGTGGCCGATGTGAGCGGGATGCTGGCGAGTGCGATGACGATCATCCAGCAGAAGCCAGCGGGACCGCCGCCGGCGCCGGCGAGACATAGCGCATGAGTTCGGCCTGGCTGAGCACTTCGCTCGATACCTATGAAAAGCATGTGGCGCTGGAGACGGTAGGGCAGGCAGCGGCGATTCGTGTGGCGATTGCCGAAGCGGTAGAAGCGTGCAAGCCGCAGCGATTTTTGTATTTGGGATGTGCCGGGGGAAATGGCCTGGAGGCGCTGGGGCAAGCAGAGGTAGTGGGAGTGGATTTGAACGCTGAGTACCTGGCCAAGGCGGCAGAGCGGTGGGGTGCGCAGCACGAATGGATTTGCTGTGACCTGAATGCGGGGTTGCCGGAGTGCGGGAGCTTTGAGCTGGCGTTTGGGGCGCTGGTGTTTGAGTATGTTGCGGAGCTGGAGGCATTGCTGCGGCGATTGCGGGAATGCGTTCGGGGCAAGCTGGTGGTGTTGCTGCTGGGGACGCGGGAGGGCGCGCCAGCGGTGGCTGAGTCGCCGTATCGGCAGCAGTTGATGGCAGTGGGGCAGGAGTTTCGTTATCTGGATGTCGGGGCGTTTGTTGCGCTGGCGGAGCGGGTTGGATTTCGGTGTGGGGTAGTCACGGAAATTGCCCTGCCGGCGGGAAAACACTTCACTTCCATTCCGCTTGAAAGCCAATTATCATAGTGGGAACCATGGTCGCGAGTATCGACAACGGGTTTGATCTGGAGATCGATCCTTCGAGGGTACGGGAGGAGCTGGAGCGTGTTCTGGCCAGCCCAAAGTTTCGCAAAAGCCAGAGCCATTGTGAGTTCTTGCGCTTTGTGGTGGAGAAGCGCTTGAAGGCGTCTTCGATCCGCGAGGAAGAGATTGGGGTGAGCATCTACCGTCGTGGAGCTGGGTATGACCCGGATGATGATGCGATTGTGCGGGTGGAGGCATCGCGGCTGCGGGCCCGGTTGAAGGAATATTACGATGATGCCGGGGAGGCACCTGCGTTGCGATTTGATTTGCCCAAAGGGACGCTGTCGCCACGCATTGTGGTGGAGGGGGCAGAGCCGGCCAAGAAAGAGGGCGGGATCTGGTTGTGGACCGGAATCCTGGTGGCGATTCTCGGGATGTTGATTCTGGCCGGTGTGGCCTGGCGGACGGCGAACTAGGGGTTTGACTTGGGCGTGGGAGGGGGGCTCTTGCGCAATTCTTCAAAATACTTTTGGACGTAGTTTTGGAAGATGAGGGGGACTTCGTCTCGACGGATGACGCCGGCGGTGTCGGAGTGGGCGGCAGTCTTGTCGGAGTAGTTTGTTTTGAGGGCTTGTGATTTGGAGCTGGTGACTTCGATCATGATTTCGCCCTGGAGATTCTGGGCGCGTTTGCCGAAGACTTCGCTGATCTTGCCCATGGCGCGTTGCTGCTCGGCGATCTGGATGTCTTTGGAGCCATCCTGCTTGCCGGTGCCTGACTTCTGATCACCGCTGGAGGGCTGGTTGGACTTGTCGCCGCCTTTGGCCTGCTGGTTGGGGCTCTTCTCGTTGCCGTCGCCTTGTTGCTGGCCGTTGGGATCATTCTGCTGCTGGCTGCCAGCCTGCTGCTTGCCCTGGGCCTGCTGGCCTTTCTGGGCTTGCTGCTGTTGCTGGCCGTTGCCCTGCTGGCCATCCTGCTTGTTCTGGGCCTGCTGTTGCTGGCCTTCGGACTTGTCTTGCGACTTGAGCTTGTTCATCATGTTGGCCATGGCGTCTTTGAACTTGTCCATGAGAGAGTTCTTGTCGCCTTGCTGGTTGGCCTGATTCTGCTGGCCGCCGGATTTTTTATCGGCCGGGTTGCCACCCTGCTTGTCGCCATCCTTGTTGCCGTCATCGCCTTTGGAATTCTTTTCGCCCGGGGAGGACTGGTCGCCTTTCTCGGTGCCTTCCATTTTTTCGCCTTCCTCGGAAGGGCTCATGGATTGCTGGAACTGACCGGGCTTTTGGCCGCTGGCTGCGGATTCAGAAGCGCTGGCGGATTCGGCGTTGACGTCCTGGCTTTTCTCCATCGCTTTTTCATCAGGGCGTTGCTGGGAAGCCTCGGTGAGGCCGAAGCCTTCCATGGGTTGACCGTCGGGAGTCTGCTTGTTCTTGGCCAGTTGCTTGGGCTTCTCGCCGGAGGCGAGGAGCTGGTACATGCCGGGGGCAATGGGGGAACCGAGATCGAGAGAAGACTGGAAGGCGTAGCGGAAGACGAGGAGGCTGAGAGCTACGGTAGCGAGGGCAGCGGCGCGGGCCCAGCCAGAGGGCATCTGGAAGGGGATGGCGTCGGCGGCGCTGTAGCTTGTGGCAGCAGTATCGGCAGCGGCGATGAGAGTGTCCGTGAGCGGGGTGCGCGGCTGGGTGCTGAAGTGATGGGCAGTCGAAAACAGATCGTAGGTATTGAGGCGGTGGTCGAGAATCTGGGCGGAGCGGTAGCTATTGGGCAGACGATTCCAGACGCGGAAGACGAGATAGCCGAAGGCGCAGAGGCCGAGCAGGATTGGCCAATACCAGTCCATGACCTGAGTACCCAGGATGAGAAGTAGAACAAGGCCCGCGGCGCCGATCGACAGGGCAACCAGGGCCTGCGAGGAAAGAATCTGGATGTGGAGCCGACGGCGGGCGCTCTCGATGAGTGATTGTGCCGCCATAACTGCCTCTATTATGTCAGACGCCGGTTTGGAACACAGCTTCTTCAAAGCCTTCGAGGTTGTCGACGAAGAAGTGGTCTTTCGATTCGACCCACTTGACGAGCTTGGGCTCGGGAAGGGCGGCGAAGAAGACTTCGAAATCGGGACGGGGACCGTGTTCGTCGTTTGTGGAATGGACGAAGACTTTGGGGATGGTGATGTCCTGGATGTAGCCACGGTCGGGATACTTGGTGGGGTAGCCGATGGCGATCACTTTGGTGGCCTGCGGGTAGTCAACGGCGAGCTTGAGGGCGATGCGGGAGCCGAAGCTGAAGCCGGCGATGGCGAAGGGAAGATCGGGGTAGCGGGCGCGCAGGAACTTGAGGCAGGTGCGGGCATCTTCGATTTCGCCGATGCCGTGATCGTATTCGCCCTCGCTCAAATTGACACCGCGGTAGTTGAAACGCAGGACCACGGCACCGGCCTTGCGGAGGGCGCGGGCGGTGCGGTGGACGACGCGGGTGTGCATGGTGCCACCGTGCTGGGGATGAGGGTGGCAGACGAGAACGGCTGCGATGGGATCGCGATCTTCGGGCTCTTCGAGGAGGGCCTCGAGCAAGCCGACCGGGCCCTCGATTTTGAGTGCTTCGATTTTGCGCGCCATCGGGTTAGCGGTAGTTGGTGAACTGGAGGTCGACGCCGAAGTCTTCGCCGCGCAGGAGGGCGATGACCTGCTGGAGGGTGTCGCGATCTTTGCTGGCGACGCGAACGTAATCGCCCATGATGGAAGGCGTGACCTTGAGCTTGGAGTCTTTGATGGCCTTGACGACGGCTTTGGCCTTTTCGGTCTCGAGGCCTTGCTTGAGCTTCACTTCCTGACGGACGGTGGAGCCGGCAGCGGGCTGGATGGGACCGTAGTCGAGGTTGCGGATGGGGACGCCGCGCTTGAGCATCTTTGATTGGAGGATGTCGTTGACGGCTTTGATCTTGTAGTCGTCATCGGAGGCGAGGATGATCTTGAGATCTTTCTCGTTGAGTTCGATGGAGGACTTGGAGTCTTTCAGGTCGTAGCGGCCGATGACTTCTTTGAGGGCCTGAGAGATGGCGTTGACCACCTCGGGCATTTCGATTTTCGAGACGACGTCGAATGAATTGTCGCTTGCCATAGTGCTTAGTGTCCGAGAGCGATGAGGACGCGCTCGGTAACCTCCTTGATGATGGCGGGCATGCTTGCTTCGAGAGCGAGTGTGACAGCAGCACGGATGCGCTCTGGATCGACTTCATTCCGCACCGGCTGAACGGCAGGGGCGAGACGGGAGACTGGTGAAGTATGAAGATCGACTTCGGCGGCAAAGAGCCCGCGTGAAAATTGTGCAGCCTCGGCGAGAGGCCGGAGAGTAGACAACAGCTCCGACGCCTCAAAGGGCTTCTTTATGATTGCATCACATCCGGCGGCTCGTGCCTGGGCCTCGTTGAAGGGTTCGAGGAGCCCGGCGGTGAGGATGACGCGGATAGCCTGGTGGCGCGGGTGAGTTTTGATCCAGTGACAGATCTCGAGCCCGGAGCGGGTGGGTAGAAAGACATCGGCGATCACGACGTCTGGAGAAAACTGATCGAGAGCCGGATAGACGGCCTGGCCATCAGAAACCGACTCTACGTCAAAGCCTTCTTCGGTGAGGATGCGCACGCCGATACGCTGGGCGTGCGGGCTATCGTCAGCCAGGAGAACGCGGGCGATCAATTCGTTTTCTTTTTAGGTTCCTTGGGCTTCTTTTGCTTTTTGGGCTTGACGAGAGTTCCCTTGGAAATAATCGGAGTGTTGTCGACCGGAGGAGTGGGCTGTGCAGCAGCGGGCGCGGCTGGAGCTGCTGCGGAACCCGCAGCCGGGGGCGTAGCGGCACCGGGGGCGTTGAGACGGGCGTCGGGATTTTTGTCGAGAGTGGAACTATCGCCGACGTTTGAAACCGTAACGTCGGTGGTGCCAGCGACTTCCGTGACCGGAATCGGAACGTTGACCGGGATGGTGGGCCGGACAGCGGTCATCGAAGGGGTGCCGGATTTGGCAGCCATACGAACGTCAGGACCACGCTTGAGCATGTTACCGACGGGGGCGATCATGCTGGCCTTGGTGCGATTTTCGGCTTCGTACTTCATGCGGGCGACAGCGGCGGGGTCGGCTTCTGGAACGGCGAGTTCCATTTCCTGCAAGCGTTTCTTGGCGTCGTCGGCATAGGCACTGAGCGGGTAATCGCGAACGATCTTGGCGAAGGCTTTGCCGGAGCGGTCTTTGAAGCGGGGGCCCATTTTGGTGTAGGCGTCGCCTGCTTTATAGAGGGCTTCGTCGGCGCGGGAGAAGAGGGGGTACTGGTCTGTCAGAGTCTGGAGACGGTTGGAGCTGGAGGCCCAGCTTTGCTTCTTGTAGTAGAAGTCGCCGACGCGCATTTCGCCTTCGGCGAGAGCTTCCTGGATGTTACGGACCATCTGGGTGGCGCGGGGCGCGAACTTGGAATTGGGGAACTGGATGAGAAGCTGGCGGCATTCTTCTTCGGCGCGGAGACCGTGCATGTTGTCGCGGTCGGGCTTTTCCATCTGCTTGTAGTGGATCATGCAGACTTTTTCCTGCGACTCGGCGGCTTCTTCCATGGTGGGGTAGAAGAGGATGAAGTCTTTGTATTCGGCTTCGGCCTGAGCCAGACCGTTACCACCGCCTTCGCGGAACCAACTGTCGGCAATGGCGAGCTTGGCCTTGGCGAGGTATTCGCTGGTGTCGTAGGTGTTGATCAGAGTTTGGAGGGTCAGGCGGGCCACTTCATAGCGACCGCGCTCTACGTCGCGGATGGCTTTGTCGTAGAGGACCTTGTCAGGCTGCAGAGTGTCTTTGGTGATTGGGTTTTCGTATTTTTTTCTCCGGCAACCTGCGGTGACCGCAAGAAGAACCGAGAGCAACACCAAACCGCTCAGGCGAAGGACATAGGAAGAACGCATCAGGATACCTCTAGTAGTTTAACTCTTAGCGAAGGCCTTAGGCGAGCAGATGCCTGCCTGAGGTGGCGCGGGTGTGGAGATCGCGCACGGCTGTGGCGGGATTCTCACTGCGAAAGACGGAGGAACCGGCCACGAGCCAGTCGCAACCGGCCTCGGCGATTTCGGTGACATTGGTGGCGTCGACGCCGCCATCGATCTCGATGGCGTAGTTGAGGTTACGCTGGCGACGGAGCTGATCGAGCTGCCGGATTTTGTGCAGGGACGCGGGGATGAATTTCTGACCACCATAGCCGGGATTGACACTCATGATGAGCACGAAGTCTGCCAAACCCAGAACGTCTTCGAGGGTATGGACCGGAGTGGAGGGATTGAGAACGACGCCGGCCTTGGCACCCGTGGACTGAATGAGCGAGAGCGTGCGATGGAGGTGGGGGCTGGCTTCCTGGTGGACGGAGATGGAATCGGCACCGGCGGCGCGGAAGGCTTCGACGTAGCGTTCGGGTTCGACGATCATGAGATGGACATCGAGCCAGCACTGGGTGACCTTGCGGATGGACTCGAGGACTGGAATGCCCATTGAGATATTGGGGACGAAGCGGCCATCCATGACGTCGTAGTGGAGCATTTTGGTGCCCGCGGCTTCGACGCGCTGGATCTCGTCGGCGAGGTGGGCGAAGTCGGCTGCGAGGAGGCTGGGGAGAATTTGCAGGTCGTGACTCATAGGGGTTTCCGGATGATGGCAGCGAAGAAGCCGTCGCCGGGATCGATGCCCGGGGTGCGGCGGTGGGTCTGGACCTCGGAATCGCCGCAGACGGCTTTCACTACCTCTTCATTTTCTTCTTTTTCGAGCGAGCAGGTGGAATAGACGAGGATGCCGCCGGGGGCGAGAGCCTGGAGCGCGTGTTTGAGGATGTCGATCTGGCGGGCTTGCTGGCGGGCGAAATCTTCGGGGGTGAGACGCCATTTGATTTCGGGATTGCGGCCGAGGGTGCCGGTGCCGGAGCAGGGGGCGTCGGCGAGAATGCGGTCAAAGTTAGAACGAAAAGGGAGGGGCTGCGAGGCATCGAGATGCACGAGGGGGATGCCGATTTGCTGGAGGGGAAGCAGGCGCTTGAAACTGCGGTCGCAGGCGATGGCCTTGAGATTCTCGGTCTTCATGGCTTGCCAGGTCTTGTTGCCGGGGGCGGCACAGAGATCGAGATAGGTGTGGCCGGGCTGGAGATCGAGATGGGGAACGATGGAACGGGCACCGGGGTCCATGCCTTTTTCGGGCGCTTTGAGGAAGGCAAGAGCAATGGTGCGGGTTTGCTGTTCTCCGAACTGGGCGAGCCATTTGTCGTAGAGCCAGCGGGGGAGTGCGAGTTCGAGGGTGGGCTCTGGACAGTTGAGCTGGCGCTTGTGCACTTTGCGCAGGACCGCGTTGACGAGGCCTGCGGCAGCGCGTTTGGAGGAACGCTTGGCGAGCTCGACCGCCTCCATTACGGCGGCGTGGGGAGGGATGCGGGCGAGGAAGCGCATCTGGTACAGGCCCATGCGGAGAAGGATCGCGGTGGGTTCGTCGACGGTGAGAATCTGACGACCGGAGAAGTGCTGCGCAAGCCAGTCCAACTGGTTCTGATAGCGCAAGACGCCGTAGACGATCTCGTGTGCCAGGGCGGCATCACGAGGGGCCAAGGGCTTGGCTAGCTCATGCAGCAGGGTATCGGAATGTCCGCCACCATGGACGCGGCGCAGCACATCGAAGGCGACACGGCGGGCGGGAGAGATGATTGCCATCTAAGTGTGAGGGTACCAGTTGAAGGGATCAGGACTGTCGATAAATATCAACAAGGAAGAAGACGGCGACGGATTGGCCGAGGTTGCGGATGGAGTGGGGGATGTCGGCGCGGTAGCTGACGGAGTCGCGTTCGTTGAGGTCTTCGGAGTCATCGCCGGAGGTGACACGGACGCGGCCTTTCTCTACGGTGAGGAATTCGCGGGTGCCGGCGAAGTGGGCGGCGCTCTTGAGATCGCCACCGGGCTGGAGGGTGACTTCGTAGAATTCGACGTCTTTTTCGAGGAAGAGCGGGGAGAGGGTGCGGATGCGGATTTTGTCGTCAGAGCGGAAGTGATAGGTGCGATCTTCTTTGCGGATGACCTGGAGGTTGGAGGACACGGCGGGGGATTCGAGGAACTCGCCGATCGACATGCCGAAGGCACGGGCGATGGACATGGTGACGGCGAGAGTGGGGTTGACGTTCGAGCGTTCGATTTCGCTGAGCATGGAACGGCTGACGCCGCAGGCGCGGGAGAGAGTGTCGAGCGACCACTTGCGCTGGGCGCGGAGGGTGCTGAGACGTTCGGCGAGGAAGGCGGCGGGGTCGATGTTTTTTTGAGGAAGTTCTTTGCGCTTCGGCACTCATCCAGTATAGTGGAATTTCATCCTGTAAACCGGAGGGCATGAACCATGAAGGCACTTGTGAAGGCGGAGCGGCAGCCGGGGTTGTGGCTGCAAGATGTACCCGAACCAGAAATTGGCATCAATGATGTGCTGGTGGAGGTGATGCGAACGGGGATCTGCGGGACAGACCTGCACATCTACAAATGGGATGAATGGGCGCAGAAGACGATCCCAGTGCCGATGGTGGTGGGGCATGAGTTTGTAGGGCGGATTGTGAAGACGGGATCGAACGTAAATGACTTTCATGCCGGGGAGATTGTGTCGGGTGAAGGGCATGTGGTGTGCGGGCGGTGTCGCAACTGTATGGCGGGGCGGCGGCATTTGTGTGCGCATACGCAGGGTGTGGGCGTGAACCGATCGGGAGCGTTTGCCGAATACATCTCGCTGCCGATGACGAATCTGTGGCGGCATTCGCCGACAGTGGATCTGGATGTGGCTTCGATCTTTGACCCGTTTGGGAATGCGGTGCATACGGCGTTGTCGTTTCCGGTATTGGGTGAGGACGTTCTGATTACCGGAGCGGGGCCGATTGGGATTATGGCAGCGGCGGTCGTGCGGCATGCGGGAGCGCGGCATGTGGTGATTACGGATTTGAATGAGAGCCGGTTGGAGTTGGCGCGGAAGGTGGGCGTGACGCTGGCGGTGGACCCGAGGAAGACCAGCCTGAAAGAGGTGCAGAGGCAGTTGGGCATGCAGGAGGGATTTGACCTGGGACTGGAGATGTCAGGGAGTGCGATTGCCTTTGGGGACATGATCGACAACATGGCGCATGGGGGCAAGATTGCGATGCTGGGGATCCCGCCGGGAGAGATGGCCATTGACTGGAACAAGGTGATCTTCAATATGCTGACGATCAAGGGAATCTACGGCCGGGAGATGTATGAGACCTGGTATCAAATGACGGTGATGCTGGAGTCGGGGTTGAAGATTGAGCCGGTGATTACGCATCGCTATCACTACACGGAGTTTGAAAAAGGCTTTGCGGCGATGTCGGACGGAAGCTGCGGCAAAGTGGTATTGAGCTGGGAGAAATAAGAGTATGTACGGCGCATTTCAAGAGCATTTACAGGGACAACTGGCGGGGATCCGCGAGAGTGGTTTGTATAAGGGCGAGCGGCTGATTGCCTCGTCGCAGAGCAACCGGATTGCGCTGGCAGATGGGCGCGAGGTGTTGAATTTCTGCGCGAACAATTATCTGGGGCTGGCGAACCATCCGGTGATTGTGGAGGCGGCCCATGAGGCGCTGCGCGAGTGGGGCTACGGGATGGCGAGTGTGCGCTTTATTTGCGGGACACAGGTGTTGCACAAGCGGCTGGAGGAGAGGATCAGCCAGTTTTTGGGGACGGAAGATACGATCCTTTATTCGTCTTGCTTTGATGCCAATGGCGGGGTGTTTGAAACGTTGCTGGGGCCTGAGGATGCGGTGATTTCTGATTCGCTCAACCATGCGAGCATCATCGACGGGATCCGGCTGTCGAAGGCGACGCGGCTGCGCTATAGCAATGGCGATATGGGCGAGTTGGAAGAGAGGCTGAAGGAAGCGCAGAGCAGCCGGTTTCGACTGGTGGTGACGGATGGCGTCTTCTCCATGGATGGGTATCTGGCGAAGCTGCCGGAGATTTGTGCGCTGGCGGAGAAGTACCAGGCACTGGTGATGGTGGACGACTCTCATGCCGTGGGATTTATTGGCGTGAAGGGGAGAGGGACGCCGGAACACTTTGGAGTGGAGTCGCGGGTGGATTTGATTACGGGGACGCTGGGCAAGGCGCTGGGTGGGGCGAGTGGTGGTTATGTGAGCGGGCGCAAGGAGATGATTGAGCTGTTGCGGCAACGATCGCGGCCGTATCTGTTTTCGAATACGCTGGCCCCGGTGATTGCTGCTTCTTCTTTGGCTTGCCTTGATTTGCTGGAGACGCTGGATGGGTTGCGGGCGGAGTTGCGGGAGAGCACGGCGCTGTTTCGGGCCGGAATGGAGGCGCAGGGGTTTCGGTTGCTCGAGGGTGAACATCCGATTGTGCCGGTGATGCTTGGCGAGGCTAGTGTGGCGGCGAAGATGGCAGAGAAGCTGCTGTCGCGCGGGCTGTATGTGGTGGCGTTTTCTTTCCCGGTGGTACCGAAGGGACTGGCCCGGATTCGGGTGCAGATTTCGGCGGCGCACACGAAGGAAGACATTCACTTTGCAGTGGAGCAGTTTGGTGCGGTGAAGCGGGAGTTGGGGCTCTAGCTACTTCTTCGCTTTGATGGGGACGGCGTAGAGAGATTTGCGGGCGGTGATGAAGAGCATGCCGCCGCCGAGCTCTACGTTGGCACCTGCTTCCGGCAGGAGGACGCGGGCGATGAGGTGGCCGTCGGGGGCGAAGATTTGTGCGCCATCGCCGGTGCTGGACCAGACGTTGCCCTTGCTGTCGCAGCGGATGCCGTCGGGGCCGCCCTTGTCAATTTTGGTGAAGACGTTGCCGCCTGTCAGGGAAGTGCCGTCGGCGGAGACGTTGAAGACGCGGATGTGGCGGGGAGTGCCGGAATCGGCGATGTAGAGCTTTGATTCGTCTTTCGAGAAGCAGAGGCCGTTTGGTTTGTCGAAGTCTTTGGCGACGGGTTGGAGTTGCTTGGATTTGGGGTCGTAGCGATAAACGTAGTTGCCGGCCTGGACTTTCTTGCGCTGGCCGAGGCCGTAGTCGGGATCGGTAAACCAGAGGGAGCCGTCGGACTTGACGACGACGTCGTTGGGAGAGTTGAGGTCTTTGCCTTCGAACTGTTCGACGATGGTTTCGATTTTGCCGTCGGGCAAGGTGCGGGAGAGGCGGTGGGCGGTGTGCTCGGCGCTGATGAGGTTGCCTTGCCGGTCGAGGGTGTTGCCGTTGGTGTTGTTGGTGGGCTTTCGGAAGGGCTCGACGCCTTTGGCGCGGGTCCATTGTTTGAGCTCGTTGGCGGGGATGTCGCTGAAGATCAGCTTGTTCTGTTTGGTGATCCAGATGGGGCCCTCAATGAACTGCATGTCGGTGGCGAGGCGCTCGACTTTCGCGCCCTTGGGGAAGAGTTTGGCGAAGGCCTTTTCGTCTTTGATTTCAAAGTCAGCGGCGAGGGTGGCGAGGAGAGCAAGCGTGGTGAGCATGACGGGGAAATCGTATCAGAAACTGCGATTCTGGTTGTTATGACACGACGTGAGTTGGGACTTCTGTTTGGTGGGGTGGCGATGGCGGCGGAACCGGAGCTGCGGCTGATTGCGCACCGTGGTGGGATTGTGGATGAAACGCATGCGGAGAATAGCCTGGGCTCTGTGGAGGCGGCGATCGCAAGAGGGTATTGGATGATTGAGGTGGATGTGCGGGCAACCAAAGACGGGGAGCCGGTGTTGCAACATGATGCGACGCTGGAGCGATTTTATGGGGTGAAGATTAGGCCTGAGGATTTGACGTGGAAGGAAATGCGGGCGCTGCGAGCGAAGCCTGGTGGGACCAGCCCCGTACACTTTGACGAGCTTTGCCAGATGTGCAAAGGGAAGATGCGGCTGATGCTCGATATCAAGAATGGTGCGATGGGAGAGGAGTTTTACAGAGGGATGGCGCGCAGCATGGAGCGAGCGGGCTTGCAGGCGGGATCTTACATGTTGGGCGGGGACCGGTGGCGGCGGGTGTTTGGGGAGGGCGGGACAAAAGAATCAGCGAACCGTAAGGCGCTGGCAGCGGCTGCGGAGAGGGGAGAGAAGGTGCGGGAGCGGTACTTCCTGTTTGAGCTGGCTAGTGATTTGGACGCTGCCAGCTTTGCCTTGTGTGAGCAACTGCAAGTGGACTGTGTGGCGGCGGTGAATGAGTTTCGCTATGCGATGGCCAAGCGAGATTTATGGGAGGGGCCGCGAGAGGATATTGAAAGGCTTCGGAAACTGGGAGTGCGCAGCTATCAGATCGATTCCAAGTATGAGAAGTTACTGAAAGGGTTGTTATGATTGCGGTGCGATGGAGTTGTTGTTTGCAGAATTTCGGCTAGATGTGGGGCAGCGGCGACTGCATGCGGGCGCGCGTGAGATCAAGCTGCAGCCGAAAACATTTGACCTGTTGGTGCTGCTTTGTCGCCGGGCTGGGGAGTTGCTTTCGCGGGAGACCATTTACGAAATTCTTTGGCCCAATCTGTTTGTGGACGACCATTCTTTGTCCGTGCAGATTGCGGATTTGCGAAAGGCACTGGGGGATAGCCCGAAGCAACCGCGACTGATTGAGACACGGGCCAGGGTGGGGTATCGGTTCTTACCCAAGGTGGTGGAGGCGGCTGAGTTTGAAGAGCCACAGACGCGCTATGCGCGTTCTGGGGAATTTAACATCGCCTACCAGGTGTTGGGTCAGGGGCCGGTGGATCTGGTGTTTGTGATGGGTTGGGTATCGCACCTGGAATACTTTTGGCGGGAGCCGCATTTCAAAGCCTTTCTGTTACGGCTGGCTGGATTTTCAAGACTGATCCTTTTTGACAAGCGCGGAACGGGATTATCCGACCGAGTGCCCAACCAGTTGTTGCCGACGCTGGAAGAGCGGATGGACGATGTGCGGGCGGTGATGGAAGCAGTGGGGTCGGAGAGGGCGGCGATTCTGGGAGTGAGCGAAGGCGGGCCGATGTCGGCCTTGTTTGCGGCGACTTACCCTGAGAAGACGCTGGGCCTGGCGATGGTGGGGAGCTATGCGCGACGATTACGAGACGAGGATTACCCATGGGGGCCGACGGCTGAGGAGCGGGAAGCTTATCTGATTGAGATCCGAAAGGGGTGGGGCGGGCCGATCGGGATTGAAGATCGCGCTCCGAGCCTGGCCAAGGACGCGGCATTTCGGGAATGGTGGGCGACTTACTTGCGCATGGGCGTGAGCCCTGGCGGGGCGGAGGCGCTGACGCGGATGAATGCCTCGATCGATGTGCGACCGATTTTGCCTTCGGTGCGAGTGCCTACGCTCGTGTTGCACCGGAAGGAAGACAAGTGTTTGTTGGTGGAAGAGGGGCGCTATCTGGCGAGTTTGATTCCAGGAGCACAGTTTGTGGAATTGCCAGGGGCAGACCACCTTCCCTTTACCGGACCGCAGGAAGATATCCTGCAGCAGATCGAGAATTTCTTAGCAGCAGTACAGATCGCCGATGCGCCAGAGTCGCAACTGGCGACCGTTGTGGTGCTACGACTTTGGGAACGGCTTGGGGGATGGAAGGACATGATCGAGAAGGAGCTGCGTCGACACCGTGGCCAGTCGCACGGAAGTCTTTATGCGTTTGATGGGCCGGCACGGGCGGTTCGCTTTGCGTTTGCATTGGGGCAGCAGGTATCGAGAGAGGGATTCCAGTTTGGAGCGGCGCTGCACACGGGAGAGTGTTTACTCGGAGGACAGCAGGAGCCGAAAGGACCAGCGGTTGCATTTGCCAGGGCGATTCTGGAATTGGGGGAGGAGATTGCGCCGGTGTTGTGTTCTCGGGTGATTCGAGACCTGGTGGCGGGATCAGGAATTGAGTTTAGTGCGGTGCCAAAGACTGAGATTTCGTTTGCTGGGGAGGCGTGGCCGATCTACGACGTTGTGAGTGCGTAGCAGTTGATAATGGGGGGATGAAATGCATTGGAATCTTTTTACTGCTGACGGCTGCCCTTAGTGCGGCGAGCCCTTTTGAAGGACGTTGGAACTTCAATCTGACGACGCCGGGTGGGACGCGGGCGAGTTGGCTTGGGGTGACGGAGAAGAACGGGAAGCTGGAGGTCTGGTATCAACCGACTGGCGGGAACGTGGTGCAGGTGCCCGATGTGGTGGTGGACGGAGAGACGTTGCGATTGACGATGGGTCGGCCCAATGCGAAGACGCGGCCGGTGCTGGAGTTGAAGGTAGCTGGCAACAAAATGGTGGGGACGATGAAGAGCGGTGAGACGGTGCAGGCTTATGAAGGGGTCAGAGCGCCGGAGCTCAAGCGGGCGGCACCGAAGAGCTGGACGAAGCCGGAGGCACTCTTTAACGGCAAGGATTTGACTGGGTGGGAGCCGATGGGCAAACCCGAGAGCAGCCACTGGATTGTGAAGGACGGTTACCTGGTGAATGAGACCAAGGGTGCGAATTTGAAGTCGGTGAAGAAGTTTGAAGACTTCAAATTGCATTTTGAAGTGAATTACCCGGACCATGCCAATAGCGGGTTTTATTTGCGGGGGCGCTATGAGATTCAGTTGGAGAGCGAGCCGCTGACGCAGAATCCTCCAGAGCGGCGGATTGGGTCGATCTATGGAAGGATTACGCCGAAGGGTGATTTACCGCGGAAGACGGATGTCTGGGACACGTTTGATGTGACGCTGGTGGGCAGAACGCTGACGGTGGTTCGCAACGGAGTGACGACGATTGACGCTCAGGAAATTGAAGGCATCACCGGTGGAGCGATGGATGCCAATGAAGCCGAACCGGGCCCCTTCTACATACAGGGCGATCACACCGGTGGGTTGAAGTTCCGCAACATTACGGTTGCTGTGCCGAAGAAGTAGACAGACGCGAGATGAGCCAGCGGCCGTTTGGCCCTCGCTGCCAGGCGAGTGTCAAGCGGCCATTGATTTCTACGGTGCTGCCCTGGGGTGTGCGGAGGTGCTGCTGGTAGACGATGGACTGGGTGGCGGTGTCGTTTGTGATTACGGGTGGGTCGGGGTTGAGAGAGTAATCAACGACTTTGAGTTTGCCGGTGTCGGAGAGGTGCTGCTGGATTGCTTTGGGGCCCTTGATGGCTGGATCGAGGACGCCGTCTTCTGTGAAGAGAGAAGCAATGCCGAAGTAGTTGGCGGTGCGGACGTAGGAGGCGTAGAGATCGAGCTGCTTTTCGATTTGCTGGGCGTCGGTACGACTGGAGCAGGAAGCGGCTAGCAGAAGCGCGACAAGCAAGAGGCGAGGCATGGCTAGAGGTAGTGGATCTCGAAGGGTTTGTTGGTGATGAAGAGGACGATCACGTCAACGGTCGCGGTGGCACCATGCTCCATGGTTTCGCCTTCGGGGAACCAGACGAAGTGGCCGGGGCCGAAGTTGCCTTTGTTGGTGACCAAGGTGCCTTCGAGAACGTACATGCCGTGGGCGCAGGGGTGGGTATGGAGTTTGTTGATGACGCCCGCGGGGTACTTGACGATGCGGACCTCCATGCCGGTGTCCGGGTCTGTTAAGAGATTCTTGCGGAAGAGGGTTTTCTGGAGGGCTTCGTTCCAGCGGTCTTCCCAGGGGAGTTGATTGGTGTCGAGTGCGAGGAAGTTAGACATTAGACGTACTTGTGACGGATGGCCCCGAACTGGGCCTGGCCGTATTCGCCGAGGTTGACGGTGCCCTTGAGTTGCTCATTGACGATGGTGGCGGTGAAGTCGAAGGAGAGGTTGGAGCCAATGGTGGGCAGGGTGGAGCGGAACTTGAGCTGGTTGCCGGAGATGGTGCCTGTGAGGCTGCCCTGATCGAATTCGCCACGGTGCGTACCGACGAGTTTGTTGCCATCCTGCTCGAAGATGAGGGCGTGGACGGCGGAGCCGCGGCCGAAATCAAGGAGGAGATCCCACTGGCCGGCGACCGTTGTGGCAGGCGGGGCGAGAGAAGCCACTGGGGGCGCCGGGGGCGGAGAGGAAAGGATGGAGTGGAGCTTGGTTGCGATGAGCTTTTCTTCCCCGGCCATCAGCATGTAAGGAACGATGTTGATGGAGTTGGCAGTAGGGTTGGCGACGACGATGCGCGGTTCGGTATCGAGCATCTGCTTGGCCAGCAGAGTGCCGCTGAGGTTGAGCTTGGCAAGATCCCATTCGACACGGAGGGCTGGAGTTCGATTGGAGAGATCGGCGCTGGGCTGGCGGACGGTTGTGGAGACGCCGGGGATACTGGCCAGTTTTGCGGCGATGAACTGGAGACGCTCTTCCCACATGCGCCATTCGGCCTGATGGTCCCGCTTGGGCCAAGCTTCAATGGCGGCGAGCATGCCCATGATTTCTTCTTTACCGACCTTCATGGAGCGACCGAAGGCGTGGTGGGGGGCGCTATTGATCCAGGCGGCCTGGAGCATGGCTTTATCGCCAAGAAGGAAGCCGGCAGCCTGCGGGCCACGGATGCACTTGCCACCGCTGTAGGCAACGGCTGTGGCGCCACGAGCGAGGTGGACGTTGGGGATGGTAAGGACTTCAGCCGCAGCGTCGACGAGGACGGGAATGTTTTTGCGTTTGGCGATTTCGGAAATGGCAGCCGTGCCGAGGGGGCCGCCGTCTTTGAGGCCCGCGAGGATGTAGATGAGGGCGGTGCGCTTGTTGATGGCGGGTTCGAGCTCAGAGATATCGTTGATCTCGATGATCTTGACGCCGAGCATGCGGATGGCGTGGTCGTATTGATTGCGGGAGTAGGCGGGGATGATGACTTCGTTGCGCAGGCCGGTGAGGTCGGGCAGGCGCTGCATGCGCTCTGGATTGAAGCCGGCGATGGCGGCAGCCGTGAAGTGCGAGAGGGCCGCAGAGCAGCCGTTGGTGACGATGGCGTAATCGGCCTGTGTGATTTCGGCGATGCGGCGGCCAACGCCGTCCATGAGTTCATCGAGGTGGACGTAGTGACGGCTGGCTTCTTCCATGGCTTGCTTCACTTCGGGGAGGGACTGCGAGCCGGTGATGATGGTGAAGGTGCCGCGCGCGTTGATGACAGGGCGGACGCCGATCGATTCGTAAAGCTTGGGAGTGAGTGCGAGCGGGGCGGCCTGCGGCTTCACCTGTAGAGCGGCAAAGAGGCCGCCGGCGCGGAAGAGGTCACGGCGTTTGCTGCGGAGTTCGTTCCAGAAGTCCATGGCCCTAGTTTATGGGACCGAGAGGGCTGTCGGGGCAAGACTTGGTTTCAACGGTATAAATCAGACTGGCGATGCGCCAACCTTCCGGGGTGTGGATGAAGTCGACCTGATCGATGCCGCAATGGGTACGCTTGCCGTCGCGGTGGAAATCATAGGGGGCCCAGAGGGTGGCGAGGCGACCGGAGGTGCGGACCTGCGGAGCCCACATGCGCTCGAGGATCTTTACTTTCATGGTGCCGATGCGGGCGGCGAAGTCGGCCACTGCGGTGGTTGTAGATTCGCCGGATTCGCGGATGGCGATCAGGCGGGCGTCTTTGGTGAAGCAGGCTTCGATGGCGGGGCCATCATGGGCGGCCATCGAATCGAAGGTCTTTTGCACCAGGGCGATGAGGTCCTGCTCGGTGGAGGCGAAGCAGGGCAGCGCAAGCAAGAGGAGGACGATGAGAGGCATTACTGCTCTAGGGTATCGTCTTCGGGGGCTTGCCAGGCACCGAAGGGGTCTTGCCATTGCGCCCAGCCCCTGGGGCCGACGGCCATCTCTTCGTCAGTGAGGAGGCAGGCGTTGAGACTGGTTTCGATCGTGTCGCGCTCTACGTCGATGCCGATGAAGACGATTTCCTGCATGCGGTCGCCGTAGGGTTCATGCCAGATGCTGGCGAGGGCATTGAGGCTGGCTTCGTCCTCTGGCCATTGGTCTTTGGGAAGTGCGGCGTACCAGAGGCGTTGTGGTTCGGTATTGACGCAGTTGCCGGCCTGGGAGTAGACGCCGATGATGTCGTGCTTGGTGGCGAGCCAGAAGAAGCCTTTGGCGCGGAGTACACCGGGGAAGACTTCATTGAGGGCATCCCAAAGGCGCTGGGGGTGGAAGGGGCGGCGGGCGCGATAGACGAAGCTGCCGATGCCGTACTCTTCGGTTTCGGGGGTGTGGAAGCCTTGCAGTTCTTTGAGCCAACCGGGCATGACGGAAGCTTTCTCTTCGTCATAGAGACCGGTGTTGAGAATTTCGAGGGGAGAGATTTTGGAGTGGGAGGTTTTGAGGAGCTTTGCCTCGGGATTGATTTTGTGGAGGAGCTTTTGGAGGCGCTCGATGTCATCGGGTGACATACGGTCAATTTTGTTGATCAGCAGGACGTTAGCAAACTCGATTTGATCGATGAGGAGGTCGGCTACGTTGCGCTTGTCGTCTTCGCCGAGGGCGAGGTGGCGGTCGAGGAGGTCGTCGTAGGAATCCATGTCCTCGAGGAATTTCTCGCCGTCGATGACGGTGACCATGGTGTCGAGGCGGGCGACGTCAGACAGGGAGACGCCGACTTCGTCGGCATAGCTGAAGGTGGCGGCGACGGGCATGGGTTCGGAGATGCCGGAGGATTCAATGAGGAGGTAGTCGAAGCGCTTTTCGGCGGCGAGGAGGGCCACTTGTTCGAGGAGATCTTCGCGAAGGGTGCAGCAGATGCAGCCGTTGGACATTTCGACGAGTTTTTCGCCGGCGCGGACGAGGGAGGCGTCGATATTGACTTCGCTCATGTCGTTGACAATGACGGCGACTTTCAGGCCTTCCTGGTTGTGGAGGACGTGATTGAGGAGGGTGGTCTTGCCGGCACCGAGGAAGCCGGAGAGAACGGTAACGGGAAGCCTATCGGTATTGGTCATTCGTTATCAATTATAGCGAAGATGGGGTTGTGGAAAAATTTTAAGGAATGAACTGGTTTGGGTTGAGCAGGTTAGGACGGTTTGGGGGAGTAAGGGGGTTTGACGGGGAGAGAGTACGGGATTAGGCTTTAAGAAAGGGCTTAGAACTCAATGACCCGTTTTGCGCCATCCAAACATTTCGTGTACATGGGAATCGTGGCGATCGTGCTTGGTCTGATGTCGGGCTGGGTGGCCTGGCAGTGGACCCCGGCACTGGTGCCGGCAGGTCTGTTTTTTGCCAGCGCTTTGTTTTTGTTCTGGATGAGCATGCACCCGGTGATTGAAGTGACGGACCGGGAACTTGCGATCGGGAATAAGGTGATTCCGTGGAGTTCGATCACGGGAATTCGCAGCACCGGCTGGCTGACACCGCTGGTGATGAAGTTGACGCTCGAAAATGGGCGGAAGGTTGTGGTGTTGTTTGCGGGGGATCTGGAATCTTCGGGGCGATTGAAGGAGACCATTTGCCAGTGTGCGCCGCATGCGCTGCTGGATGGGGTACCGCAGCGGAAACGGCAGGCTATTTTGGCTGTGCGCAACGGGGCGACTTCGGAAGTGGAAAAGCATCCGATTTTGACGATGGAAGATGAAGCGGAAGTGGAACGGATGTTTCAGAGGCTGCGTGAGGTGGGGCATCTCGATCAAAGTGGTGGGGACGCGATGAGTTCTCCCGAGGATCGATAGCAATTGCGGAAGCTAAAGGTGCTGGTTGGCGGTATCGCCTTGTTGGGTTTGGTTTGGGTGTTGCGGGATGAAATACTGAACGCATCGGGGCAGTATCTGGTGAAGGAAGACCCTGCGGAGAAGGCAGATGTCATTGTGGTGCTGGGCGGGGATAGTGGTGGGGTGCGGGCGCTGAAGGGTTGTGCGTTGCTGAAGCAGGGATTGGCACCGGAGGTTTGGCTGAGTGGGTCGGCTTCTTATTTTGGGGTGTCGGAATCGCAGATGGCGCGAGAGTTTCTGGGGAAGCACGATTGTCCGATTGAAAAGATAGTGGCGCTCGATCACCGTGTGGATTCGACGCGCGATGAAGCGATTGCGATTGGCAAGCAAATGCGAGCGAAGGGTTTGCGGAGCTATATTCTGGTGACCTCGAATTTTCATACGCGGCGATCGGGGAGGGTGTTTCGGCAGCATACGGAAGGTCTGAAGACGATTGTGGTGTCTTCTGACAGTGGTGACTTGCCGCTGGACCGGTGGTGGCATACCCGTCATGGTCGGCGAACGTGGTTGAACGAGTGGGTGAAAACGGTCAGCTATTGGGTGGGGTTGTAAGTGGGCGGGACGTTTCGCACCACGGTGCAAATTCTATGGCCTTATTTGTCCCGTTACAAGAAGGGACTGGCGCTGGGGTTTGGTTGTCTGGTGGCAAAGGTTGTGTTTGCGACTTTGAATCCGCTGGTGATTCGAACCGGATTTGATGCGCTGATTTCAGGATTTGAGTGGGGAGTGCTGCTGCAGTTTGGTGCTTTGTTGCTGGTGTTTGGGGTGTTGCGGGGGGTGATGCAGTTTTACATGCGGCTGATCCTGGTGGGGATTTCGCGGGATGTGGAGTTTGATCTTCGCAATGAGATCTTTGCCCGGCTGGTGGGATTGAGCGGGGACTTCTTTCAGAAGATGCGCACGGGCGATATTATGGCGCGGGCGACGAATGATTTGAACCAGGTAAGGATGATGTTGGGGCCGGGGGTTATGTATTGGGCTGAGACGACCCTGACCTTTATTTTGGCGATCACGGTGATGGTGAGTGTGGACTGGCAGATGACGCTCATTGCGTTGATTCCGGCACCGCTGATCAGCATTGTGGTGGTTTATTTTGGGCAGAAGATCCACAAGCGCTTTGAGAAGATTCAGGAGCAGTTTAGTGATATCTCAAGCCGGGTGCAGGAGAACCTGAATGGGGCGCGGATTGTACGGGCCTATGCGCAGGAAGAAGCGGAGCTGAAGAAATTTGAAGCATTGAATCAGGACTACATCCAATCGAATCTGGGGCTGGCGCGGGATACGGGGATCTTTTACCCTCTGTTGCAGGCGCTGGTTGGTTGTACGTTTTTGCTGGTGATGTGGGCTGGAGCGTGGAGGTTGTATACGGGCAAGATTACGCTGGGTGGGTTTGTGATGTTTCAGACCTACATGGGGTTGCTGATTTGGCCGATGATCGCGTTTGGTTGGGTGATCAACCTGACACAGCGCGGGACGGCGAGTTTGAAGCGGATCCGTGAGATTTTTGACGCAGTGCCGACGATTCAGGCTCCCGAGAAGCCTGTTGTGCTGAAGACGGTGCGCGGGGAGTTGTGCTTTGAAAATCTGACGGTGAAGTTTGGGGATGTGGTGGCACTGGATCAGATCAACCTGAAGATTCCAGCAGGGCAGAGTGCGGCGATTGTGGGGAGGACGGGATCGGGGAAGACGACGCTGCTGAATCTGATTCCGCGGATGATTGATCCGACGAGCGGCAGGGTGTTGCTTGACGGGGTTGATCTTCGAGAGTTGGACCCGAAGCAGTTGCGGCAACACATTGGGTTTGTGCCGCAAGAGACGTTTTTGTTCAGCACGACACTGGAAGAAAACATTGCGCTGGGGGCACCGAAGGCTGACCGGGCCTCGATTGAAGCTGCTGCGCTCAAGAGTGGCTTGAGTGAGGACATTGCCAAGTTTCCGGAAGGGTACAGCACGATGATCGGGGAGCGTGGGATTACGCTGTCTGGTGGGCAGAAGCAGAGGACGGCTATTGCCAGAGCGATTGTGCGGGAGCCGGAGATTTTGATTCTGGACGATTCGCTGTCGAGTGTGGATACGGTGACGGAGGAGAAGATCCTGCATCATTTGGCGGAGGTGATGCGGGGACGGACGGCGTTGTTTGTATCGCACCGGGTGTCGACGGTGAAGGATGCCGATGTGATTTTTGTGCTGGAGTGGGGCAAGATTGTGGAAGAGGGGAGTCACGCGGAGTTGATTGCGCGGGGTGGGTATTATGCGGAATTGCACCAGAAGCAGGCGCTGGAGGAAGAGTTGGAACACGCTGGGTAGGGGGTGGGATGGAGGGAATCCCTCTGCGCCCGTTGATCGTTCCCTATTTGTATCCTCTCCTGTAAACTGAGAGCCAGGAGACCATCATGGACACCCTGGCGGAAAAACTCGATACCAGACTTCGTACCTGGAAGTCGGAGACTGCAGCCGAAGTTCGTGCGCGGGTCACAGAAGTGATTGATTTGGCGGACGCCGACGTCCTCGATCTGATGCGCTCGCGGACACGCGAGCAGGCGGTACTGGATATTCTGGATGAACCCCCAGCCCGGTGAGGTCTGGTTGGCCGATCTTGGCCTGGCAGCGAAGACCCGTCCCGTCGTGATCGTTTCGCGGCATGATCCAGATGCACCACGCGCTCTCGTTCTTTATGTTCCCCTCACAACTCAAAACCGCTTGAGTCGTTACGAGGTCCCCCTTCCCAAGCTTCCGTTCCTTCACCAGGACTCCGTGGCCAACGTTCAGGGCCTTGCTTCGCTGCCGACAACATACCTGGAGCGGAGGCTCGGGCGGCTTTCGGATGTGGTCATGGCCGATGTGAAGCGCGCACTGGCCTTCGCTCTCGATTTCGAGTAGATTGTTTGCGCGGGAGGATTTGCTGAATGTTGCTGCACTTTCGTTCCGTTGCGGACTCCGATGGGGTTGTCACAGCAGTATTGGGTTGTTGCCAGGGAGACAGGCAACATGTCGCACAGGGGATCGCGAGATAAAGCTCGCCCGGCCTGATCTCATACGCAACAAGGCTACGGGCAATCAGATTCCGGATGCTCAAGTTGTGCCATCTGTCGACCTCTCTTCCCTTGTATTCTGGTGTCGGTTGTTTGCTAGATTTCAGTAGGCTTTTGAGCGGGACGCGAATCCGAATCCCAGTGTTCGGGGAGAATCCACTTCAGGTGGGCGAGAAACTCAACCCCTAAACTGGGGCCGCTGCGAAAGACCTCGGGACACGGGCCGCCTCGGGTAAAGAAGTACGCGAAGTACGGTGCGTCGTTAACCTGCAACATTTGCTCACCGGCCGTGACCATTTCGCCAACAAAAAAGAATGAACCGCCGTACTGATGGAGTCCGTTTTCTAATGGTCCGTCAGCAACGGCCTCTCCTTCTTTGTTGGGATCAATGCCAAGTCGATCCAGCAAGTCCCTGAACGGAGCCGGGTAGACGACGTTCCGTTGCGCCATCAAGTTCCGACAGCCAACGCACATGCAGTCTTCAGCCCATCCATTTCTCAAAGCGGAATAAATGGTGATGGTAGCGTCCCGGTCATAGCGGATCGTCTGGTCTCCCACATGCATTTCCATCATTGACACCTCTTTATTGTCATCGAGATGGGGATGGAGTAGTGCCGACGTACCGTTTGGCCGCAGCCAGCCGCGCTATTGTTTCGTGTCCGGGAGAGGTAGTTCGCTGAACCGGGTTGCGGGTGGGTTAAGCTAAACGATCATGTATCGTTGCCTTGTTTTGGGTCTTTTTGCGCTGTCGCTGTTTGGCCAAAAGGGTTGGTTTACACCGGGGATTGCGGAGAGTGCCGCAATGGAGAAGGCGTTTGCGGAAGTGGATGCGCGGGCGCAGAAGATTCAGAAAGAGTGGATTGAGCTGACCGAGATTCCTGCGCCTTCCAAGCAGGAAACGTTGCGGATTGCCTATATGAAGCAGGCAATGGCTCGGGTGGGGTTGACTGAGATTCAGCAGGATGAAGTGGGGAATGTCTGGGGTGTTTACAAGGGTACGGGCGGCGGGCCGGAATTGGCCTTTGCGGCGCATATGGACACCGTATTCCCGATGGAAACCAAGATCAAGGTGCGTGAGGATAGCGAGCGGTATCATGCGCCGAGCATTGCCGATGACACTGGGTCGCTGGTGGCTTTGCTACATGCCATCGACATCATGAAGCAGACGGGGATCCGGCCTAAAGGTGACATCGTATTTGTGGCCACGGTGCAGGAAGAAATTGGATTGCTGGGGGCGAAGTATTGGCTGGAGCATCGGGTGAAGAAGCCCGATCTGTTTGTGGCTGTGGATTCACGGATGGGGAGTGTTGGCTATGGGGCACTGCTGATTGAACAGTTCAAGTTCATTTTT
This sequence comes from Bryobacter sp., assembly GCA_044340255.1. GTDB lineage: Bacteria > Acidobacteriota > Terriglobia > Bryobacterales > Bryobacteraceae > Bryobacter. Next base: position 28,326 of record JBIITX010000026.1, read on the forward strand.
GAGGGACCGACGCTGCATACGCTGGCCAGTAAGGGAAGGCCGAATGCAGCGCGTGGTGCGGCGCGGATGATCCTGGCGCTCAATGAGATGGAGATGCCGAATGAGGGCCCGGGGGGATCGCCGAACCTGCCGGTGGCCAATGTGGGAACGCTGGGGGGTGGCACAGTAGTCAATGCGACGCCGGGGAAGGTGTTTCTGACAGTCGATATTCGCAGCCATGATATGAAGGCGCAGCAGAAGCTGGTGGAGGATGTGAAGACGATTGGGCAGAGGGCAGCCAATGAAGAAAAGCTGGGCCTCAAGATTGAGGCTGTCAATGTGGCGCATGATTACTCGAAGGCGTTGCCGAAGGAGGAGAGGTTGAACCATCCACTGGTACAGACGACGCTGGCGGTGACGGATTATCTGAAGCTGAATGGAGCGGCCAAGGCGATGGCCATTGATAGCGGGAGTGATGACCACAACATTGGCGTGGCATTGGGGATTCCCTCAATCGGGATTGGAGCTGTGGTGGGGAGCGGGGCGCACTCGCTGGAGGAAAGCGCGGATAAGAACTCGATTTTACGGGGAACGAAGTATATGATTCTGCTGGCGACTACGCTGGCGGGAGCGAATTGAGGTCTCTCTCTCGGCGAGAACAAGATCTGGCATAGAGCCTCCGAGTGCGATCAACCTTCTGCCTGCTTCCCGCTGGATCAACGCGCGCAAGGCGAAATGCGCGAGCTAGGCGTCCAGGTTGAGAGTGGTACGCATGCTTACGCTTCTCTAGTAGTATTTGTCGAGGACGGGCTTGAGGAAGCGGCCGGTGTGGGATTCCGGGACGGTGACGATGTGCTCTGGACTGCCTTCGGTGACGATGCGACCGCCGCCGTCGCCGCCTTCGGGGCCGAGATCGATGACCCAATCGGCGGCTTTGATGACGTCCATGTTGTGCTCGATCAAGAGGATGCTGCCGCCGTTTTCAATGAGGCGCTGGAAGCTGGTGAGAAGCTTGCGGATGTCGTCGAAGTGGAGCCCGGTGGTGGGTTCGTCAAAGATGAAAAGGGTTTTGGCGCTGGAGGATTGGGCCAGGTGGGCGGCGAGTTTGACACGTTGGGCTTCGCCTCCCGATAGAGTTGTGGCGGATTGACCGAGGCGGAGATAGCCGAGGCCGACGTCTTCGAGTACCTGTAGCTTTTGCAGGAGGCGCGGGACGTCGTGGAAGAGGTGGCTGGCTTCGCGTACGGTGAGCTGGAGGACCTGATGGATGTTGAGACCCTTGTATGTGATCTCGAGGATCTGGGGCTTGAAGCGGGTGCCTTTGCAGTCTTCGCAAATCAATTCGACATCGGCGAGGAATTGCATTTCGACGGTGACGGTGCCGTCGCCCTGGCAGGTTTCGCAGCGACCGCCGGGGATGTTGAAGGAGAAGTGGCCGGCCTGGTAGCCGCGCTTCTGGGACTCGGCGGTGGAAGAAAACAGGTCGCGAATCTGGTCGAAGGCTTTGATGTATGTGACCGGGTTGGAGCGTGGCGTGCGGCCGATGGGCGACTGGTCGACGAGAATGACATCGGTGAGATGGTAGTCGCCTGCGACGGAGCGGCAGGTTTGACGCTGGACTTCCATGGATGGCGACTCGTCGTCGGATTCAGCGGCAGCTTTCTTTTTGGCTGAGGGCTTGGTATTGGTGCCGAGGCTGAGGCGACGCTCCAGCGTCTTGTAGATCACGTCATGGACGAGGGTGGACTTGCCGGAGCCGGAGACGCCGGTTACGGCTACCAGGAGGCCGAGAGGGATGATGACGTCGATGCCCTTGAGGTTGTTGGAACGGGCCCCGCGGAAGACGATTTCGCGCTTGGAGTTGGGCACGCGGCGGACGCGGCGGGGGGCGACGTTTTTCTCGTTGCGGAGGTAATGGCCGGTGAGGGATTGGGGGGACTTCTTCGGTTTGAGGAGGTCGCCAAAGGGTCCTTCAAAGATGATTTCGCCGCCGTGCTCGCCAGCGCCGGGGCCCATGTCGATGATGTGGTCGGCGGATTCCATGACCTCCTGATCGTGCTCGACGACGAGGATGGTGTTGCCGAGATCACGGAGGTCTTTGAGGATCTTGATCAGGCGATGGGTATCGCGGGAGTGGAGGCCGATGGATGGCTCGTCGAGGACGTAGCAGGCACCGACGAGGCGGGAGCCAAGGCAGGTGGCAAGCTGGATGCGCTGGGCTTCGCCGCCGGAGAGCGTCATGGAGAGACGATCGAGCGTGAGATAGTCGAGACCGACATCATTGAGGAAGCGGAGGCGCTGTTGGACTTCGCGGAGGATTTTGTCGGCGACTGCTTTCTGTTCTGGACGGAGGGCAACCCCGTCGAAGAAAAGCATGGCGTCGCGGATGTTGAGCCGGGAGACTTCACTGATGATCTTGCCGCCGATGCGGACGTTGCGGGCCTCCTGACGGAGGCGGGAGCCATTGCATTCACTGCAAACGGTGTAGCCACGGTAGCGGGCCATGAAGACGCGGACGTGCACCTTGTACTTTTTGGGCTCGACGACCTTGGCGAAGAAGGTACGGACGCTCTTCATGACGAGAGCCTGCTCGTCTGTGTTGAGGTCGGCAAAAGGGATATTGTGGCGGAGCTTGCCCTTGGTGTTTTTCTTGAACTCTTCGTAGTACCACTCGTAGACGGGCTTGGTCCAGGGGTCGATGGCACCTTCGTTGAGGGCGAGGCCGGGGTTGGGAATCACCTTGTCAATGTCGTAGTCCATCTCGCGACCAAAGCCCTGGCAGGTGGGACAGGCACCGAAGGGATTGTTGAAGCTGAACAGACGCGGCTCTGGATCGCGAAACTCGGTGGAGCAGGTTTTGCACTGGAACTTCTCGTTGAAGCGCAGGATGTTTGGATGGTCCGTGCCGGCTTGTTCGAAGAGGACTTCCCCGCCCTCACGGTAGGCGATTTCGATGGCGTCGACGAGGCGGGCGCGGATGTCGTCGGTGAGGACGAGACGGTCGACGAGGGCGTAGACGGGCTGGTTGAAATTGAGTTCGAGCAGGGATTCGGGGCTCGAGAACTCGAAGGTTTTGCCTTCCTGGTAGAGGCGATTGAAGCCCTTGGAGCGCAGGTCAAAGAGGCGATCGCGGAGGGCATCGGCTTTCAGCTTCTGATCGGTAATGGGGAAGAGGGCGTACCAACGGGAGCCTTTGGCCTCGGCCATGAGGCGCTGGGCGACGAGGTCGACGGAATCGCGGATGACGGGGATGTCGCAGGTAGGGCACCACGTTTCTCCCGCGCGGGCGTAGAGCAGGCGGAGAAAGTCGTAGATTTCTGTGGAGGTGGCAACGGTGGAGCGGGGGTTGCGGGTGGTGTTTTTCTGCTTGATGGCGACGGGCGGGGCCAGGCCAAAAATGTCATCGACATCGGGTTTCTCCATGCGCTCGAGAAACTGGCGGGCGTAGGCGGAAAGGCTCTCTACATAGCGGCGCTGACCCTCGGCGTAGACGGTATCGAAGACGAGGGAGGATTTACCGGAGCCAGACACACCGGTAACCACCGTCAACACGTTATGCGGGACGTTGAGAGAGATATCCTTGAGGTTGTGAACACGGGCACCCAGGATCTCAATGGAGTTGGAATCCACCCGCGTTTTCGCTTTTTCTTTCCGGATCTTTTGAGTATACCAACCCCATGACTTTTGCTCGTCGTTTGCGCCGATGGTTTTTAGAAAACAAGCGCGATTTACCCTGGCGCCAGACGCGCGACCCGTATCGAATCTGGCTGAGCGAGATCATGTTGCAGCAGACCCGGGTGGCAGCGGTGATTCCTTACTACGAGAGGTTTCTGGAGCGCTTTCCTGACTATGAGAGTCTGGCTGCCGGAAGCGAAGCGGAATTGCTGGCGCTTTGGAGCGGGCTTGGCTATTACTCGCGGGCGCGGAATTTGCAAAAGGCGGCACGGATGATGGTGGAACAGGGGAAGTTTCCGCAGGACTACGAGGGGATTCGGGAATTGCCTGGGGTGGGGGATTACACGGCGGCGGCGGTGGCGAGTATCGCTTTCGGGTTGCCGAGGGTCGGCTTGGACGGAAATATTGTGAGGGTGATGGCTCGCTGGACGGCGGAGTCGGGGGATGTGAAGACGAGTGCAACACGGGCCCGATTGCTGCAAGTGACGCAGGATCAGATGGATCGGAAAGACCCGGGGACATATGAGCAGAGTTTAATGGAGCTGGGAGCAACAATCTGCTTGCCAAAGACCCCCAAATGCCTTTATTGTCCTATCAACGATGATTGTGGTGCCAAGCTTCAGGGGCTTCAGCACACTATTCCGATTCAGTTAAAGAAAGCGAGTCCGATCTCGGAAGAGAGGACGGTATTTTGGATTCAGCAGGGCGATGAAGTATTGCTCTGGCAGCGACCGGGCGAAAGCAGGCGGCTGGCTGGCTTTTGGGAACTCCCCGAAGGCGCACAAGTTGCTAATGTGGACTCAGGCGTACAATTAGGTGAATTTTCTCACTCAATTGTGAATCATAAATACCGATTCTTTTTGAGACAGGGGAAACTTTGCGGTGACGCGGGGGATCTCTGTCAATGGGTTCGACTGGACCGACTGAAGGAGTTGCCGATCAGTACGGTGCTTCGAAAAGGAATGAGAATTTTGAAACTGGATCCGCGACGAGAGCGGAAGTAAAGGGGTTAGTGCAGTCTATGAAGCGTAATCAATGGATATTGACTGGGAAATTTGCGGCTGTGTTGAGCGTGCCGCTCGTACTTTGGGCTTATAACTCGGGGGCACCTCAGCGGAGCACCGGGGCACCGGGGGATCAGACCTGCATTCAAAGTGGATGCCACGTAGGAACGCGGACGAATGATTCTCCGTTGCTTGAGATTGCCTGGGAAGGCGGAGCGACGTATCAGCCTGGGGTCAGGCAAAAAATGACGGTGCGGATCACGGATGCGGCGCGGCGTTTCGGGTTTCAAGCGTCGGCGCGGCTGGAGGGCAACGCGATCAATGGACAGGCTGGATCATTTCGGCCTTTGGGTGCGGCAACGTACGTGATTTGCGATAACGGGCAGGATCGCCCGACAGCGGGGTGCCCTGCATCGGCACCGGTGGAATTCATCACGCATGCGGCATCGGCAACCAGTGGAACCTTTGAATTTGAATGGACACCGCCAGCGAATGCTTCGGCAGGGCCGGTCGTGATTTACGTGGCAGCAAATGCGAGCAATGGGCCGGCACCGGGCGGGGCGAAGGTCCACTTGAAGAGCTTGCGATTGACGCCAGCGGCGTCCAGTGCGCGGCCGACGATCAGCCAGGGTGGAGTCGTGCAAGTGAGCAACTTTGGAGCAGGTACGCGTGTCTCGCCCGGAACTTACATGGAAATTTTTGGCCGGGACCTGGCCACCACGACGAGGGGCTGGAGCGGATCTGACTTCAATGGTGCGGCGGCACCGACAAGTCTGGATAATGTGCAGGTGACGGTGGATGGCAAGCCTGCCTTTGTGAACTTTATCAGCCCGACCCAGGTGAACGTGGTGGTGCCGGATGGTATCGCCGAAGCACCGATTCAGGTGACGGTACGCAATGCGGCGGGGACGAGTGACCCGATTACGGTTACGGGCGCGCGCAGATCGCCGGGGATTCTGGCGATCCCGCAATTCAACGTTGGCGGGCGGCAATATGTGGTGGCGCAGTATGCCGATCAGACGTTCGCGGGACGCGGGGGTTTGATCAGCGGGGTGAACTTCCGTACTCCGCGGCCTGGGGACCGACTGGTGATCTATGGCGTGGGCTTTGGCCCGACGACACCTGCGGTGCCTGCTGGCAACATTGTGACGACTAGCACCGACCTGGGGAGCAATTTCCGAGTGCAGATCGGGGCGGCGACGGCAGCAGTGGAGTTCAAAGGCTACTCGCCGAATTTCGTCGGCCTCTATCAATTCAACATCGTAGTTCCGAACGTCCAGGCCGGAGATCAGGAGATCTTCATGGAAGTGGACGGAGCACGTACGCAGTCTGGTGTTTTTCTTACCACTGCGAATTAGCGGTTTGCTGGAGTAGTTGAAATCCTTTATTTCGGGGGTAGTAACCAAGATGTGGAATCGCATTTTCTGGAGTGCCGTACTAGCGGCACTCCCTCTATTGATGTACGCGCGCACGGGCGGCTCGCCGATTCGGCGCACCGGAGTGGCAGCAGACGGAGGGCAAGACTGCACGGCTTGTCATCGCACGGCTGCGGCAAACTCTGACTCTCGAGGCTTTGCCCGAATCACGGCGGTAAATTACACGCCTGGGAAAAAGCAGATGATCCGGGTTCAGGTGTTTCACCCGGAGTCGAGCAAGTGGGGCTTCCAGTTGACGGCGCGTCTGGCCAGCGATGAAACCCGGAAGGCCGGAACGCTCGCTCCGAACAGCCAGGTGCAGGTGAACTGCGATCCTTCAGGGAATGCTCCTTGCGGAGAAGATCGGGAGTTTGCGACCCATTTGGGAGCGGCTACCACTACGGGCAGCAATGGAAGTAAGACGTTTGAGGTGGAATGGACTCCACCAGCAACGGCTTCGGGCGATGTGATCCTTTATGCGGCAGGGAATGCGGCTGACAATGGCGGGACGAACGCTGGCGATCGCATTTACACGACCAACTTGCGGCTCTCTGCTGCGCCTGCTCTGGCAAGACCAACGGTCAGCAGCGATAGCGGCGTGGCGGCGCAGGCATTTGGCGGAGGCCGAAATATTGCGCCAGGGAGTTGGATCGAAATTTACGGGACCAACCTGACCAACGTGACGCGGGAATGGGCTGGCTTCGACTTTACGGGAGCCAATGCGCCCAGGTCGCTCGAAGGCGTGACTGTGACCGTTGGGGGACGGGAAGCGTTTGTTCGCTTTGTGAGCCCAGGCCAGGTGAATGCCCAGGTTCCGGACGGGATCGGAACTGGCCCGGTGAATGTGGTGGTCACCAATGAAGCAGGCGCCAGCTCCAATGTGGCGATGACGGCGGCGGCACGGACACCTGGTGTTTTGGCACCGGCGAACTTCCGGGTAGGTGGGCGGCAGCTTGCCGTAGCCATTCTGCCGGATGCTACGACGTTTGTGGCGCGGGCTGGAGAGATTGCTGGTGTGACCAGCCGGCCGGCACGGGTGGGTGAGACGATCACGCTCTATTTGATCGGAGCGGGAGCGACCAACCCTGTGGTGGCTGCGGGAACGGTCGCCAGTGGAACACCGACTCTCACGAATGCTGTTGTTCGGTTTGGCGATGCGCCGGCAACGGTGAGCTATGCCGGGCTGGCACCGGGCGCGGTTGGCCTCTACCAGTTCAACGTGGTGGTGCCGAACGTGGCGGCTGGTGATGTGCGGCTTTCGATTTCAGTGGACGGCGTTGCGGTAGCGCAAGAGCTGAGCACTGTTGTCGGAAACTGAGAGTTTTTCAGAGCGCGGCGCACTTAAGCCTTAGTGCATCGAAGCTGCATTCTGAATTTCCTGATTGCATTCCTTTGGGCGTTGGCAGGGAAACCTGCTGACGCCCAATCTTTATTGCAGCGACCAGAATACTCGGCGGAGAGCATTGCCAATGCGGCGGGGACGCAGGCGGGGCGGTTGGCACCGAATACGATCATGAGTATTTACGGGACGAGACTGTCGCAATTTAGCTGGCAGATTGGGGCGCAGGAGTTGCTGAATCGAGTGCTGCCGACATCGACACCGCGCGGTGAGGTGTATGTGCAGATGCAGGGAAGAAGATTGCCTTTGTTCTTTGTGTCGCCGGGGCAGATCAATGTGTTGATTCCACCGGATACCGTGCCGGGGCTGAAGGAAATTACGGTGCATCGGGATCTGACTGCGGGGTTGCCGGTTGTGATTCGTGTGGAGAGTGAGGCACCGGAGTTCTTTCGGATTGCTGAGGGATTTGCGGCAGCGACGCATTTGGATGGGCGAACCGTCAGTGCGCAGGCACCGGCTGAAGCTGAGGAAGTGATTGTGATTTACGGGACGGGCTTTGGGGCTTTGCTGGTGGCTGAAGAAGGGGTGCTGGTACCAACCAGACCGTCTGAGGTGCGACGGGGGCGAGAGTACCGGTTTACGGTAGACGGGGTGGAATTGGCGGCAAATGCGGTGCTTTATGTGGGGGTGACGCCGGGCTTTGCCGGGTTGTGCCAGGTGAATGTGAAGCTGCCGGGCGAGTTGGAGGAGAATGCACAGATTGGAATTGGGCTGGGGGAGAACCGCAGCGCCCGGGATTTGAAACTCTATACGCGAAAGAGCGCAACGAAGTAGGCCCGCGCGGCGTTTCACTGCTAGAGGCTAAGATGATAGTCATGCGCAGTGCCATTGTTGCTTTGCTCGCTTTCAGGTTGGGGGCGCAAGAGCCCGCCGTACCTGCAGCACCCGAAAAAACGTATCCCATTGAGCAAGGGACACGCATTCCACTGACGATGCTGAATAGCGTGAGCACCAAGCATGCGGTGGAAGGGGATCGTGTTTATCTGGAAACGCTGTTTCCGGTGCTGGCGAATGGGAAGGTGGTGATCCCTCCTGGGTCCAGCGTGGCGGGGACGGTCACCAGCTTTAAGCGTCCAGGGAAAGTGAAGGGCAAAGGCGAACTGTACGTTCGATTTGACACCCTGATTCTGCCGAATGGAGTGACCAGGGACTTCAAATCGAGACTGGGTTCGATTGATGGCCGGGATAACCAGGGATTTGACCGCGAAGAAGGGCGGATCAAGGGAGAAGGCAACAAGGGTGGAGATGCGCAGACGGTAGGAGTGGGTGCTGCATCTGGAGCGACACTGGGCGGCATTGTGGGGGCGACGACGGGAAGCTCTGGCATGGGGCTTGGCATTGGCGCTGGAGCTGGAGTGGCAGCCGCATTGATGGGGATTTTGCTGACCCGAGGGCCGGAAGTCGTGTTGGCCAAGGGGTCTACGGTGGAGATGGTGCTGGATCGACCGCTGGTATTTCAAGAAGGGGAATTGGAGTTTCAAGGGTCGGGGAGTGGACGGCGGAGTGGGGACGGTAATGGGCCGGTAAACAACAAGCGTCAGACGCAAGGTGGATTTGGGCGACGATTGCCGATCCCTTAAGTTGAAACTGACTTAAAATTCGGGGGTGCCCTACCTAATTGCCCTCGATGAAGGAACGACGAGCGCACGTGCCGCCGTCTATGATGCTCATGCCCAGCGACTTGCCCTGGAGGCGGTGAGCTTCAATCTGAACTATCCACACCCAGGTTGGGTGGAAGTAGATGCTGATGTGGTGTGGGGGGCGCAGTTGTCGGCTGCGCGACGTCTGTTTGATGTCTCGAAAATCGATGCCAAAGAAGTGCTGGCGATCGGGATTACGAACCAGCGGGAGACGACGGTGGTGTGGGAGGCGGCGACGGGACGCCCGGTCGGGCCAGCCATTGTGTGGCAGTGCCGACGGACTGCGAGTTTCTGCGAAGAGCTGGCGCAAGGACCGTATAAGAAGCTGATTGAGAGCCGCACGGGGCTGGTGATTGACGCTTATTTCTCGGGATCGAAAATCCGGTGGTTGCTCGATCAAACTCCCAATGGGAAAAGCAGGGCGGCGAACGGGGAGTTGTTGTTTGGAACCATCGATACGTGGTTGATCTGGAAGCTGACCGGGGGCAAGGTGCATGTTACCGACACCACCAATGCTTCGCGCACGATGCTGATGAACCTCGAGAGCGGGAGATGGGACGAGGAATTGCTGCGGTTGTTTGAAATTCCGGCGGCGATGATGCCGCGGATTGTGGGTTCGAGCGAAGTGGTGGGCGTGACGAGTGCAGATTTGTTTGGCGCGGAGATTCCGATTGCCGGCATTGCGGGCGACCAGCAGGCAGCCTTGTTTGGTCAAGCGTGTTTTCAGCCTGGGCTCACAAAGAATACGTATGGAACGGGATGCTTTGCGTTGATGCAGACGGGTGGGCTGCGGCCGATATCCACCAATCGATTGCTGGCGACGCGGGCGGCATGCGATGCGGCGGCGCCGAAGTATGCGCTCGAAGGAAGTGTTTTTGTGGGTGGGGCGGCGATGCAGTTTTTGCGCGACAACCTGGGGTTGTTTGGCGATGTGAGGCTGACGGGTGAGATTGCCGGATCAGTGCCGGATACGGGTGGCGTTTACATGGTGCCATCGTTCACCGGCATGGGAGCTCCGTATTGGGACCCGGACGCGAGGGGCATCCTGTGCGGTCTGACACGGGCGACGACGCGGGCGCAGATCATTCGAGCAGGGCTTGAGAGTATTGCCTACCAGAGTTTTGATTTGTTTGAGGCGATGAAGGCCGATACGGGGCAGCCGCTGAAGGAACTGCGGGTGGATGGAGGCGCGGCGGCCAATGACTTCCTGATGCAGTTTCAGGCGGACCTGCTGGGTTGCCCGGTGGTGCGCCCGGTGGATATTGAGAGCACGGCACTGGGGGCAGTCTATCTGGCGGCGCTGGGGATTGGACACTTTAAGGAGACCGCAGAGCTGGAAGCGTTTTGGCGGATCGAGAAACGATTTGAACCGGCAATCCGATCGGGAGATCGTGACGTATTGGTGAATGGGTGGAAAGCCGCTGTGGCCAAGGCTCGGCATTGATTCAGCGGCCTGAATCTGATATTGCTTGTTGCACCAACTATTTTGGTCTAAGGGGTTTCGTTTATGTTTCGTAAATTCATCGGGCTGGCCTTTCTTGCAGCCACGACGCTGATTCCGGTTGCCTTTGGGCAGACCGCAGAATCGATTCCTTTCCGAATTAACATGAGTCCGGCCAATGAAGTGCCGGCCATTGAGAATCTCAATGCCACAGGTTTTGGAACCATTTGGGTGCATGTGATTCGGGATACCGCCGGTAAGGTGGTGAGCGGCACGGTTGATTTTGGAGTGCGCTACCAGTTTCCAGGAGAAGTCACCTTTACCGGGCTACACATTCATCGTGGGGTTGCCGGAACCAATGGCCCGGTGTTGATTGATTCACGCATTACGGGGGGCAGCCCTGTGGTGGAAGCCAGCGGCCGTGGGGAAATTCGGCGCACGACGGAAGTGTTAGCCGGATCGGCGAATGTGGCAGTGCTGGAAGATTTGATTTCAAATCCCGCTGGTTACTACTTGAACCTGCATACGACAGTGAACCCCGGGGGTGCGGTGCGGGCGCAGATGACCCGCGCTGAGCGGCGCGTATATGGAACGATGCTGCTGCCTGAAAACGAAGTGCCTGCGGTGACGTCGAGTGCGCGGGGCATCAGCTTTATGACGATTCTGGCCTCGCTCAATGAGCGTGGGGAGTTGATCAGCAGCGAAGTGAGCTTTGATGTGAACTATACGGGTTTTGCCGAAGGAACCCAATTTACGGGCATGCACATCCACACGGGACGAGCCGGAGCCAATGGGCCGGTAACCGTGGATACCGGCTTATCGCGGGCACAAAACATCATGGCAGGTGCGGGTGGGGCGGGAAGCCTCCGCTATGCCGTGGACGTGAATATGGGCTCGGCCGCAGCCGTGAATACCATACTGGGAATTTGGGCAGACCCTGGGACTGCCTACCTCAATCTACACACAGTGGCAAACCTTGGTGGTGAAATTCGCGGCCAGTTGCGCGGGACCGAACGCATCTCATTCCAGAACCAGATGTCACCCGCCAATGAAGTGCCTGCCATTACGAACCTGAATGCAACTGGCGTTGGCAACTTTGAGGCGAACCTGCTGCGCCGGCCTGACGGTACGGCGATGGCGGCTGGAGTTGTGTTCTCGGTGAACTACCGGTTCCCAGGCTCAACCACCTTTACCGGTTTGCATATCCACAGTGGAGCGGCTGGCGCGAATGGGCCAGTGACGCTGGATAGCGGCATCCGGGCCGGGTCTACGGTACTGAGCGAAGGTGGCGTTGGTAACATTTATCGCGCGGCGATCATGTCGACCGATGCGCAGTTGGCTGGCTTGAATAACGTGCTGACCAACCCGGATAACAACTACCTGAATTTGCATTCTTCTGTGAATCCTGGCGGAGCTGTACGTTCGCAGATTGCGCCAGTGATTACGGCGGCCCCAGTGGTGGAAACGGTGATCAGTGCCGTATCTGATACGACGCTGCGCCGTGTTGCACCGGGTGGGCTGATGACCGTATTCGGAACAAACCTGGCAGAACTGGCCGGGAACCTCGACGGCTGGCAAGCGGGACGGGTACCGCCCTCGCTGAACGGAACCAGTGTGGATGTAGGCGGCCGACCGGCAGCGATCCTCAACGTGGACCCGCGCTATGTGCTGGCGCAGGTACCAGTGGATGTCGCCGTGGGCGAAGCAGACGTGATTGTTCGCAATCCGAATGGAGCGAGCGCAGGCGTTCGTGTAACGGTGGCCCGCGTGGCACCGGCGGTCTTCTTTGACCAAATTACGAGTGTGGGCAATCGCGCAGTAGCTTACTCGGCAGCGAATGGAGCGCAGATCACTGCGACCAACGCGGCGCCTGGTGGCTCGATGGTTGGCATCTTCACGACTGGGCTTGGCCTTGCCACACCGCCGCAGCAAACGGGCAGTGTTGTGTTGGGTGCAGGCGAACGCTTTGCCGATGTCAGGGTGAGTGTAGGTGGACGTGAAGCACAGAATGTCACGGCCATTTTGATCCCTGGGTATGTCGGCTTCAGCCAGGTGACCTTTATGGTTCCGGCCGGGCTGAGCGGATCGCAGGTGCTTGAGGTGGAGTATCAGACTGCAAGATCGAACCGAACCATCCTCAACGTGCGCTAACACTAGAGAATGGCTTTTTTAGGAAATCTGTTGCTGCGCTTTTTGGGGGCAGTACAGTTTCTGACGGTAGTTCCTGTTTCCAGATCGACGGTGCCGGTTCATGAATCGGCACCGTTTTTTCCTTTGGTTGGGGCGATGATTGGTGTCGCAGCTGCGCTGCCCATGGCCTGGTTGCCGTTGCCTGCCGGGATTGAGGCGGGGCTCGTCTTGATGATTCAGTTGGCGATGACCGGGATGCTGCACGAGGATGGCTTGGCCGATGTCGCCGATGGGGTGCGTAAGGGCAGAAGCCGGGAAAAGATGTTTGAGATTATCAAGGACAGCCGGGTGGGGAGCTATGGAGCGTCGGCCTTGTGCATCAGCCTGTTGCTGCGTTGGCAGGGGTTGGATGCCGTATCGCGAGGGGCGAGCGGGCCCTGGCAAGTGTTGCTGCAGGTAGGAGCGAGCGAAGGGTTGTCGCGGTGTGTCATTTTGTGGTTGGGGCTGATCACTCCCGCAGCGAGAGAAGGCATGGGGGCTTACCTGAGTGAGAATCGAAGCCATCTGACCACCGTGAGTTCTTTGCTGAGTGCTGCGGTCTTGCTGAGCTGCTTTGGGTGGGAGCGTGGGGGAGTTTTGCTGGCGGGGCTATTGGTGCTGCTGGTTTGGGCGCGGCAATATTTTGTAGCGAGACTGGGTGGGGTAGTGGGGGATTGTTTTGGCGCGCTGCAGCAGGCGTGCGTGATTTATTGCCTGGTGGTGATGTCATGGCCGAGATCCTGATCGTGCGGCATGCAGAGCCGGTGGTGCGTGGTGTGTTTTTGGGAGCGAGCGACCCCGGGTTGAGCGAGACGGGAATCGCCCAGGCAAAGGAGTTGATGATTAGCGAGGCCTATCCGATTTATTGCAGCCCTTTGCGGCGGGCCAGAGAAACGGCTGATGCGCTTGGTCGGCCCTATCAAGTACTGGAAGGTTTGCGTGAGATCGACTACGGGCCCTGGGAAGGAATGAGCTGGACAGAGATTGAGCAGAAGTTTCCAGATGAGGCGGCGCAGAAGATGGCAGACTGGCGGGGCTATTGTGTGGAGGGGGCCGAGAGCTGGAGCGCGTTTGAAGAGCGTGTGCTGGGGGCGTTTGCCCAGTGCTTGCGCCCGGCGATTGTTGTGGCGCATGTGGGCGTGAATTCTGTGATCCACGAGCGCATTACCGGCAGTCCGGCGATGGAGTTTCGGCAGGCTTATTGTGAGATCTTGAGATTGTCACTGTGAATCCACAATTGCTTGATGCCGTCACTGCCCAATGGAATTCCCGCACCAAGCCGGTGGGGAGTTTGGGACGTCTGGAAGATCTGGCCCGTGAGTATTGCCTGATGCGCGGGGAGGTGCTGCCCCGGATTCAAAAGCAGGGGCTTTACCTTTTTGCCGGAGATCACGGCATTGTGGAAGAGGGCGTGAGCCTTTACCCAAAGGCAGTGACCGCGCAGATGGTGGCGAACTTTCAAGCGGGTGGGGCAGCGCTGAATGTGTTGGCACGGCTGCATGGGGTTACCGTGCACATTGTGGATGCCGGTGTGGGAGCTGGCACTCGCAACTTCGCCCGGGAAGCAGCCATGACAGAGCAGGAGTGCGCCGACAGACTGGCAGAGGGGCGGCAGGATGCACGGCTGGCAGCGGAGGCGTATCAGTTGGTGGGAGTGGGTGAGATGGGGATCGGGAACACGACTTCTGCGGCGGCGATTCTAGCGGCCCTCGGTGGTTATCGTGGTGTAGAGGTGGCCGGAAGAGGTACGGGACTGGACACGGATGGAGTGAACCATAAGGCACAAGTGATTGATGCAGCCCTTACGCTGCACGAGTTGCGTGGCGCTGCACCGCAGCGTGTGCTGGCTAGTGTGGGTGGATTTGAAATTGCGCGCATGACGGGATTTTTGCTCGAGTGCGCCCGCCTGCGTTTGCCCGTTATGATTGATGGCTTCATTACGAGTGCGGCGGCGCTGGTCGCCATGAAGATCGAGGCCGGGGCACGAGACTTCTTCTTTTTCTCGCACCAGTCGGCAGAGAAGGGGCATCGTTTCATGCTGGAGTTGTTGGACGGGGATCCACTGCTGGAGCTTGGCATGAGGCTGGGTGAAGGGACAGGCGCGATTCTGGGCATGCACTTGCTGTATTGCGCGATGAAGCTATATGAAGAGATGGCGAGCTTTGAGTCGGCCGCCGTTAGCCGGAGTGAATCATGAGATACCTGATTGTTGTTTTGATGGCTACCAGCCTGCTGGCACAAGAAGCCAAGCTGGAGGCCCTGCGTAATTTGGGCAAGGCGTTCTATGAGAACCCTACGACGCAAAAAGAAGCGGTGACGACGCTGAAGCAGGCGCTGGATCTGGCCCCGAAATCGGCAAGAGAACGGTTGAACTACGGCCTGGCACTGTTGCGGGCAGGACAGGCACAAGAGGGGATTGCCGAGTTGCTTACGGTGCAAAAGGAAAAGCCCGAGATTCCCCACACCTGGTTCACGATTGGGATTGAATACAAGAAGCAGGGGGAGACGCAGAAGGCGCTCGACCAAATGCGTGGGGCGGTGAAGCTGGACCCGAAGGAGCCAATACTCCACTACAACGTCGGCGTGCTGCTGAAGCAATTTGGGCAGAACGTGCCTGCAACTGCTGCTTTTGAGCAGGCGGCAAAGCTTGATCAGAACCTGGCCGCCGCGCACTTTCAACTCTTCAACATGTATCGCCAGGCGGGGCGAGCCAACGAAGCCAAGCAGCAGCTGGAACTCTTTCAAGCATTAAAGAAGCAGACCGAGGGTGCCGCCGTACCTGAGGATGTAGATTGGTCACAATACTCGGAAATCTATGACCCGAAACCGGCACCGCCGCCGAGGGACAGGACCTTGTTGCGCTGGCAGGAGCGAAAGCTGGCCGATGCCTGGAAGGGAGCGATTGCGTTTGGAGATAAGGCTGTCTATTGGGATGACCAGGGGCTGAGCATGAGTGCCAAACGGATCGCCAGTGTCTCTGGTGTGCGTCATGTGGCGGCGGGAGATTATGACAATGACGGGCTGATGGATCTGTGTGTGATTGGGGAAGAAATGCCCATCCTGCTGCGCAATACCGGGAGTGGATTTCGCCAGTTGCCATTGCCTGCACGAGGGAAGTTTGAACGCTGCGTGTGGCTCGATTACGACCATGACTATGACCTGGACCTGTTTGTGCTGGGCGAGCAGCAGTTGCTGCTGCGCAACCAGGGCAGTGCGGGATTTGAAGACCGGAGCAAGGACTTTCCATTTGCCGGAGGTATGGCAGTGGATGCTGTGGCAACGCGTGTGGTGCCCGATACCAGGGGCTTTGATTTGATCGTGAGCTATGCCGAGGGTGGGGGCGCGCTGTATCGTGACCTGTTGCTGGGGAAATATGCGCGGGAGCCGCTGGAGTTGTTGCCGGCGGGAGCGAAGAATCTGGTGGTGGGTGATCTTGATCAGGACAGTACGCTGGATCTTGTTTTCAATGACGGCGAGCGCGTCTTTGCCACGAGCGGATTGAACAAGAAGACGGAAGTGGTGGCGCTGAAGGGACAAGCTGTGATTGCCGACCTGCGCAATGATGGGCGCTACGAAGTGGTGAGCGGGGTAGCTGCGCTCGATCTGAATGGCGATGGCAAGACCGATCTGGTGGAGCGTCGGGCGAGCGGTTGGGCCGAGCGCCTGAATGTGACGCCGCACCTCAACCGGGTGATCCGCATTGCGCTCGAAGGGGTGAAGAATATTCGCACGGCACCGGGTGCCGAGATTGAACTGCGGGTGGGCGGCCTGTACCAGAAGAAGCTCTATGATGGCTTTGCGGTGGCTCTGGGGGTGGGTAAGGCGACACAGGTGGATGTGGTTCGCATCACCTGGCCAAATGGACTGATTCAGAACGAGATGAAGCAGGCTGTGGCGACGCCGTACCGCTATAAGGAAGCGCAGCGGCTTTCGGGCTCTTGCCCCATTGTTTGGACCTTCAATGGGGAGGGCTTTGAATACATCACCGATGTCCTGGGAGTGGCACCGCTCGGGGCGAGCGCTGGCGATGGAACCTTCTTTACCGCAGACCACGATGAGTACATCGCGATTGCCGGAGAACAGTTGAAGCCGAATGCCAAGGGCAAGCTGGAGATTCGCCTGACGGAAGAATTGAGCGAAGCGGCTTATTTTGACATGGTGAAGTTGTTGGCCATTGACCATCCGGCTGACACACGCGTGTTCTCCAATGAGAAGTGGAAGGCACCGCCGTTTCCGGAGTTTCGCTTGTTTGGAGTGCAGCAACCGATCTACGCCCG
Source organism: Bryobacter sp. (assembly GCA_044340255.1). Lineage (GTDB taxonomy): Bacteria > Acidobacteriota > Terriglobia > Bryobacterales > Bryobacteraceae > Bryobacter. The sequence goes on from JBIITX010000026.1 coordinate 45,325, forward strand.
CAAAGCGGTGGACCATTTGGGCAATGACGTGACTCAGTTATTGGGAGCCAAAGATCGCACATATCCGAATGCGTATCGGCGATCAACGGCAGGTGTTGCTGAGCGGCACATGTTGACTCTTGACTTTGGCAACGCAGCGGCCAAGAACAACGCCATTCTTGTGTTGCAGGGTTGGGTGGATTGGGCGGATGGGTCAACGTTCCTCGCCGCGGCGCAAGAGAAGAAGCCGCTGGAGGCCCCGTCGCTGCAGGTGAAGAACAAGAAGGGGGAATGGGTTACCGTCATCGAAGACATGGGCATGCCGAGCGGTAAGCCCAAGGCGATGGTGGTGGATCTGACGGGTAAGTTTCTCAGCGCCAGTCGCGAGGTGAGAATTGTGACGAACCTTTGTGTGTACTGGGATGAGATTTTTTTGAGTGAAGGGAGCGGGCGGCCTGAGCATGCATTGACTACGCTTTCAGCCAGTGCGGCTTCGCTGCAGTTTCGGGGATTTTCTCCCTCAGTGATTCATCCGGAGCGTAAGCAGCCGGAGGAGTTTTCTTATCCGAACCCGGAACCCACTTCGCTTTGGAACCCGACGCCTGGCAACTATACGCGGTACGGAGATGTATCGGAGCTTCTGAGCGGGATCGACGACAAGCTGACCGTGATGGGGTCTGGCGATGAGTTGCGGCTGGAATTTGACCCGAGTTCCCTGCCCGCCTTGCGTGAAGGCTGGAAGCGGGACTACCTGTTGCACGTGGATGGATGGGCGAAAGATCGTGATGCCAATACAGCTTACTCCCAAAATGTTTCGCCTCTGCCGTTTCACAAAATGAGTGGCTATCCATATAAGCTGGAGGTTGAGAGGTCTCCCGGGGTGGAAGCCGAGCAGCGTTTTAATACGCGCCCGGCACTGAAACTCCTGCGGCCGCTGTATCGCTAGAGGTTGTATCTTTATGTCCCTGTTGCACCGAGTTCTTTGGGGTGGGTTTGCCCTGCTATTGCTGAACAGCGCTTATTTGGCGGCATTTGCCCAGGCCAATCTGTTCTACATGGGCAATGTGTTGTTGCATGTTTTCGGTGGGGCCCTGATTGTAGTTGGGGTTTGCTGGATGCTTCGCAAGGAGAACAAGGTGGCAGCTGCTCTGCTGGCTGTTGCGCTCGGGGTGGGTGTCTGGCTTGCAGTGGTGGGGAATACTTCTGACAAGGCCTGGTTGCTTGCGGCCCATATTGCGGTGGCGATTGTGGGAGCGGCCTGGGTGAGCAAGCAGCACCGAGTGGCCGTGGCTTGCCTTGCTGTTTTGCCGCTGGCTACGTATTTCTACGACCGCAACTACTATGAGCCAAGCCGCAAGCTATCGAATCGTACGATGACGATTCCGACCTCGATGCATGAAGAGGGTAGAGGCCCGACGAGTCCATTTTGGCCTTCGCCTGCGGATACGGATGTGAAGAAGACGATCCCCTCGAACTTCTTTATGGATTCGAAGCTTTGCGGCGAATGCCACAAGGATATTTATGAGCAATGGAACAGTTCCATGCATCATTTTTCGAGCTTCAACAACCAGTACTACCGGCGAGCGATTGAATATATGCAGGACACGCAGGGGTCGACGCAGCCTTCGAAGTGGTGTGCGGGTTGCCATGACCATGCGGTGTTTTTCAATGGGCGCTGGGAGAAACCGATCAGGGAGCAGGTGAATACACCGGAGGCTCAGAATGGTTTGGGCTGCTTGTCCTGCCACTCAATTGTGCATGTGAACGGCAGCGTGGGGAATGGCAATTTTGTGATTGAGTATCCGCCGCTTCATGACCTTGCTTCGAGCCGGAACAAGTACATCCGGATGATCGATAACTTCCTTACCTTTACAGACCCGGAACCGCACCGCCGTACGTTCTTGAAGCCATTTATGCGGGAGCAGGGTTCAGAGTATTGTTCCACTTGCCACAAGGTGCATCTGGATCAACCGGTGAATGGCTACCGCTGGCTGCGCGGCTTCAATGATTACGATAACTGGCAGGCATCGGCGGTTTCTGGACAGGGAGCGCGGAGCTTTTACTACCCGGCCAAGCCGAGTACTTGCAATGAGTGCCATATGCCGATGGTGCCTTCAAAGGATCCGGGCAATCGTGGGGGAATGGTGCGGTCGCATCGCTTTGCCGCCGCCAATACGGCGGTGCCCCACGTGAATGGCGACCAGAAGCAGATGCAGGAGACTACGAATTTCCTGAAGAGCGGGTTTGTCACGGTGGATCTGTTTGCGATTACGCCAGTAGAAGATATGGCTGGACAGCCCCCGATGCTACGACGGTCTGGAGATACACAAACTCTCAATTCGACGATGGCTGTGGGAGAGGAAGCAGAGACGGCGGGGCAGTACTTTATTCGGGAGGTGTCGAAAGTTGCGGCACCAATCAACACGGCGAATGTGAAGGTGCAACCCGGCTCGACAGTGCGTCTGGATGCCGTGGTGCGAACGCGGCGCGTGGGGCACTTCTTCCCGGGAGGGACGGTCGATGCCTATGATCTTTGGCTCGAAGTGCAGGGCAAGGATGCCGATGGGAAGGTGTTCTTCTGGTCAGGCAAGGCTGAGGATGATGGTAAGGGTCCCGTGGATAAGGGAGCTCATTTTTACAGGAGCTACATGGTGGATGCCGAGGGCAACCGGATCGATAAACGCAATGCCTGGCAGGCGCGCAGCGTGCTTTATGTGCGGCTGATTCCGCCTGGGGCTGCGGATACAGTGCATTACCGGGTGACGATTCCCAAGACAGCGAAAGCTCCGTTCCGGTTTGAAGCCAAGTTGAACTACCGCAAGTTCGCTCATTCCTATAACGAGTTTTCTTATGAGAAGCGTCCGGAGGTTTCCGGGCCAATCAAGAATGCAGTGCCGAACATTCCGATTGTGACGATGGCGAGTGCTAAAGCGGAAGTGGGTGCCGGCGCAACGAACTGGAAGCCCGTCGTCAACAGGGATGACCGGGAGCGATGGAATGACTGGGGCATCGGGCTGCTGTTGCAAGGTGATTTAAAGGGGGCGGAATATGCCTTTGAACGGGTAACCGAGGCCGAGCCAGAGTATGCCGATGGCTGGCTGAACATTGCCCGGGCGCTGATTCAGGAAGGCGAAACGGAGAAGGCCAAGACCTACCTTGCCAAGGCGCTTGAGAGGGATAGCAAGCTGGCGCGGATTCACTTCTTCAAGGCGATGACAGAGAAGGCCGATGGCGACTACGATGCTGCACTTGCTTCGCTGCAGAAGGTGGAAGCGCAGTATCCGCGCGACCGGGTGATGTTGAACCAGATGGGGCGCATACTGTTTTTGAAGCGTGAGTACGCCAAAGCAGTGCAGTACCTGAACCGTGTCCTCGAAGTTGATACCGAAGATATTCAGGCGCACTATAACCTGATGCTTGCTTACCGCGGACTGGGGGATACGGCCCGGGCAGCGCAGGCAGAGAAGCTCTTCCGCCGCTTTAAGGCGGACGAGTCGTCACAGGCGATTACGGCGAAGATGAGGCAGCTCAGCCCGGAAGATAACAATGAGAGGCAGCCCATCCATGATCATGAAGGCGGAAAGATTCGATGAAGGTTTTGTGGCTGTTGTGTGCTCTGCCCCTGGTTGCGCAGAACACAGGCATCGTGTTTCGGGATGCTGCAGTAGAGGCGGGCGTGAAGTTTACGCACAACTCGGGCCGGGCTGGAAAGAAATGGCTGCCAGAGACGATGGGGAGTGGCGTCGTCTATTTTGATGCAGACGGGGATGGCTGGCCGGACCTGTTATTGCTGAACTCGAAGGATTGGTCGCCTCGTGGACGACGCAGTCTGAGCGCGCTCTATCGCAACAACAAGAATGGGACCTTTACGAATGTGACCGCAGGAAGCGGCCTGGACATCGAACATTACGATATGGGCGGGGCTGCAGCTGACTACGACAACGACGGGAAGGAAGACCTCTACATCTCGTCACTCGATGGGGACCGCCTGCTGCATAACGAAGGGAACTTCAAGTTTCGCGATGTGACGGCGAGTGCCGGCATCAGCAACAAGGCCTTTGGCACGAGTGTGGCGTGGGTGGATTACGACCGCGACGGAAAAGCAGACGTGATGGTAGGCAACTATGTGCAGTGGAATGCGAAGGGGGATCTGTTTTGCTCGCTCGATGGCGCGACCAAGAGCTACTGCACGCCGGAGTCTTATAAGGGACAAAGTGTCAAGCTGTACCGCAACCTGGGTGGTGGCAAGTTTGAAGATGCGACCAACAAGGCGGGGCTCGGCGACCCCACTTCGAAGACGCTGGGCATCGCCGTGTTTGACTTCAACGGGGATGGCTGGCCCGACCTGTTTGCCGCCAACGACACGCAGCCGAATAAGCTGTACCGGAACAACAAGAACGGGACCTTTAGCGAAGAAGCCGTCTCGGCTGGCATTGCGTTTGGAGAGGACGGTGTGGCACGCGGAGCGATGGGAGTGGATGCCGCTGACTATGACCGCTCGGGCCGACCGCACTTGCTGGTGGGGAACTTCTCGAACCAGATGCTGGGGCTCTATCACAACGAAGGACGGGGCCTGTTTGTCGACGAAGCGCCGCGCCGAACCATTGGCAAGGCGAGCTTGCTGAGCTTGGCCTTTGGGGTGTTTTTCTTTGACTTTGACAATGATGGCTGGCTGGATATTTTTGCGGCCAACGGCCACATTGATGAAGAGATCAACCGGGTGCAACCCAAGGTGAGCTTCAAGCAGGCTCCGCTATTGTTTCGCAATAACAGCAAGGGTGGGTTTGAGGATGTCTCGAAGACCCGTGGGGCGGACCTGACGAAACCTGTTGTGGCACGAGGCGCTGCGTTTGCCGACTATGACCGCGACGGCGACCTCGACGTTGTGATGAACAACAATCACGGGACTGTCTCGTTTTTGAAGAATGAGGGTGGCAACAAGAGCGGCTGGATCCTATTGAAGCTGGAAGGCACTCAATCGAACAAATCGGCGTTGGGCGCTGTGGTGCGGATTGAGGCTAGTGGCGGGAAGCAGTGGCAGATGGTGCGGTCTGGGTCGAGCTATCTCAGCCAGTCGGACCTGGCCCTGCACTTTGGCTTGGGGGGCGACACGGCCGTGAAAACGATTGATGTGGAGTGGCCCAGCGGGAAGAAGCAACGCTTTAGCAATGTTGCGGCTCGCAAGCGCTACCTGCTGCGCGAAGACTCTGAGAAACTGATAGAGAAATGAACGATATCAAGCTGCCTCTGGCGGCCATTACCGACGAGTTTTCCCCGACCGACCTTGAAGCGGCACTGGCCCCGATGCAATCGATCGGCATGACCGGTGCAGAATTGCGGGTTGTGTTTGGGAAGAACATCATGGACCTGACGGATGAGGAAGTGCTGCGCGCCAAAGACCTGTGTGCAGCCAAGGGAGTTTCGATTATTGGAATCGCCTCACCCATTCTGAAGTGCGTGCTGCCGAACGGACCGGCACTAGATACGCGCTTTCAGCAGGATATTTTCAATTCCAAGCACACCTTTGAAGATCAACCTCGCTTGCTCGATCGTGCTTTCCGGTTATGCGAGTTGACCGGGGCGAAGTTCATTCGAGTGTTCAGCTACTGGAGAACGGTGGAGCCGGAAGCCTGCTTTGAACCCGTCGTGAGCGCCTTGAGTGATCTGGCCGAGAAAGCGGCAAAGCAGAACGTCATCATTGGCATCGAGAATGAACACGCTTGCCACATTGGCACGGCAGAGGAATCAAAGGCGATCCTGGCGCGCGTGCAGCACCCGAATCTGAAGCTGGTTTGGGACCCTGCAAATGCGCTGGTGGCGGGAGAAGATCCCTTCCCCTGGGGCTACAAGATGTTGCCAGCCGATCGCATTGCGCATGTGCACGTGAAGGATTGCCACATGGATGGGCACAAGCCGATTTGGGGACCTGTGGGAACGCGCCACGTGGATTGGAAGGGCCAAGTTGCCGCGCTTGTGGCGGATGGTTACAAGGGCTATCTGAGCCTGGAGACGCACTGGCCAGGGCCAGATGGGAACAAGATGCTGGGTTCGACCATCTGCGGCTGGAACATGCGCGGGCTGTCGGCGAGCTAAAGCTCCCGGCCTTTGGTTTCGGGCAGGAAGAATACCAGGCCTGCCCCAAGCAAGAAGTATCCAGCGTTCAGAACTAACGCCATATCGAGACCACTCTTGTCGGCGACGGCACCGACCGTGAGAGGGGCCAGCGCGCTCAAGCCGCGGCCAAAATTGTAGACAAAGCCTTGCCCGGCCCCGCGCACCGAAGTGGGGTAGAGCTCAGCCAGCATCGTGCCGAAGAGGGCGAAAAAGCCCGTTCCAAAGAAACCCAACAGGGGGCCAGCAATCAAGAGGACGGTGGGGGCACTGTCGCCTGCCCAACGGGGAGCGCTGCCGTAGGCGACCGTCATGATGGCGGCAGCGACGACGTAGATGGCAAAGGCAGTGCGGCGGCCGAGGCGATCAGCCAGCAGGCCGAAGCAGTTGTAGCCAGCGAAAGCACCCATCTGCATGGCGATGATCCAGCCGCTGGTTTTGACAATGCCAAAGCCGGCACCGCCGGCAGAAGTTGGCGCGGCCAAGAAGCCGGGTAGCCAGGTGAAGACTCCCCAGTATGCGAAAAGAACTGTGGTGGCGAGTGCGGTTGCGATGAGGGTTACCCGAAGGAGGGGGCCCTGGAAGATCTCAAGCAAGCTGCCGGCTTTTTCTTTTCGATTCACCCAGACGGGAGGCTCGGGGACGTTGCGGCGGATCCAGACGGTAAGCAGGGCGGGCAGAACACCGATCCAGAACATCATCCTCCAGCCGTAGGCGGGCAAGATGGTTGCGGCAACGATGGCTGCCAGAATGTAGCCAATGGCCCAACCGCTTTGCATGAGGGAGATGGCGCGAGCCCGCTTTTCGCTGGGCCAGTATTCTGCAACCAGTACCGCACCCGCACTCCATTCGGCACCAAGCCCGAGGCCGACTAAGGATCGCCAGAAGAGGAGCTCGGTCAGGCTACCTGAGGTCGCGCTGCCACCGGAAGCGAACGAATAAAGAAGGATTGTAGCGATGAGCGTGCGCTGGCGGCCGAAGCGGTCTGCGGCCAGCCCGGAGAGGATGCCACCGAAGGCGGAGGCGACCAGGGTGTATGTGAAAACAAGACCAGCCTGTTCGTTAGAGAGGCCGAATTCGGCGCGGATGCTCTGCAGGGCGAAGGAATAGAGAAGCACATCCATTGCATCGAGCATGAAGCCCAGCATGGCGGCCCAGAGCGCCAGCCAGCGGGCGCGAGATTCGGTCAGGTTCTCAGTCACGATCTAGATGAGTATACAAGTAACGAATTGGGGAGAGGATGCGCCTTAACGTACAAGGTGCAGCTCTAGTAACATAGAGATGACCGACTGTTCCCAAGATCGAGGCCCCGATGTCTGCCATTGCCAACCCGCTCCCTTCCCCTGAAGAACCAGCAAAGAAGCCTGTACTGATCCCGACGCCTGAAGAACCACAACCGAAACGCAGTTGGATGGTTTGGGTGGGGCTGCTGGTGTTGCTGGTGGCCAGTGTTGCTGCCTGGCGCTGGAATTCGGCACAGAAAGAGGCTGAGGCATTGGCGGCGATTCCGGCAGTGCGGACGGCTAAGGCCAGGCTTGCGCCCCTGCACCAGACGGTGCGCGTGACGGGTGTTACGACCTCACGCAACTTTGCCAACATTACGGTGCCCAAGTTGACCGGCCCGGAAGGCAATCGTCCGATGACGATCCTGAAGATGGCAGCGAGTGGTTCGATGGTGAAGAAGGGTCAGATTGTGCTTGAGATTGATGGCCAGTCTTTGCAGGACCACGTCGACGATGTGAATGCTACCGTGATGCAGGCACAGGGAGACATCGATAAGCGCAAGGCTGAACAGGCGCTTGATATCGAGAACCTGATGCAGAGCCTGCGGGTGGCCAAGTCGGAATTAGACAAAGTGAAGCTGGAAGCCAAGGCAAAGGAGCTTCGTACGACGCTCGACCAGGAATTGATTCAACTTTCTGTCGAAGAGGCTGAAGCCAAGTACAACCAGTTGCTCAAGGACATCGATTTCAAGAAGCAATCACAAGCTTCAGAAATGCAGATCTTGAAGTACACCATGGAACGTCACATGCGCCATCGTGATCGCCACAAGGCGGACCTCAAGAAGTTTGTAGTGACGGCGTCGATGGATGGATTGGCCGTAGTACAACCGGTCTTCCGGGGCGGCGAGAACGACACGATTAAGGTGGGTGACATTGTTGCGCCGGGCCAAGTGGCCATGAAGGTAGTGGACCCGCGCAGCATGCAGGTTGAAGGTTCGATCAATCAGACCGAAGTCAGCCAATTTCGCTTGGGTGAAACCGCAAACATCAGCATTGATGCTTTCCCTGGAATGACCTTCAAGGGTCATCTTTATTCGGTGGGTGCGCTTGCTGTGATGGGCGGACGCCAACAGAGCTTTATCCGGACGATCCCGGTTCGCGTTGCGATCGATGGTTATGACCCGAAGCTGATTCCCGATCTTTCTGCCGCGGCTGAAGTTCTGACCGGGACCAGCGAAAACAAGGCAATTCTGGTGCCGCGCGGAGCCATCCTCGAAGAAGATGGCAAGAGCTATGTGTTTGCCAAACAGGGTGCGAACTTTGTGCGCCGGGAGGTGAAGACCGGCGACATGAACGAGACCCAGATTGCGATTGAATCCGGGGTTAGCGCTGGAGAAGAAGTCGCGCTGAACTACTCACAGCCTCGCCAGCAGGTTGCTTCGCGCTAAGACGGATACTGCCTTTGCCGCGGGCCACATGAATGGTCTCGCGACCTGCGGCTGTTTCTAGAATCACGGTTCCTTGCGCTCTTGAGCTGTAGTGCACAAGGTAGCCGGAAGCGTCTGCAACAAGACCCAAGAGGCGAAGGTTTGCGTCGGAAATCCGCACAGCGGGGAACTCGGTGCCGGGCTCAATCTTCCATTCGCCTGCAGGCAAGGTGAGCTCTTCCCCGTCGGTTAACGGCCAATTGATTCCATTGACAAGCGCCGGACCGCGCCAGCGAAGGCGGGCAGGGGCACTGAGCTTGATGGAAAGCATCCCTTTGGCGTCATGCCAGCTTTCAACTCTGACCGCAGCAGGTGCCAGCAGAGAGAGATCTGCTGGCCGCAAAGAGTATTCAAAATACAGGGCCACCTGATCGAAGCTGGATGAAGCTTCGTGAACCAATTGAGCCAGCTCTGCCCCGGTTTGCCGGCGTGTGGGGTAGACATCCTGGTAACGGTCCACGATGTTGAGATCAATCGAAAGCCGTTCGGGTTCAGCGGTCAAGCCTTCGTAGCGCTTGCGAATTTCACGATAGCGAGCGGGGCCTAGGTGCCAAACGGTGGCAGGGTCCTCGATGAGGAAGCCGGTGCCCAGGCCTTCGGTACCGCGAAGCAATCGTGCCGCGTCCGCGCCAAGGGCATCGCGCATGCGGGTATCAAAGCGGTCGTCAATGTGGGTGAGGACGATGTCGAAATTGGGATTTTGGGTGCGAATCGTTTCGAGCTTGCTCAACCAGTCTGCCTGGAGGCGGGCCGCGAGGTTGGCACGATACTCGAGCAGCAAGGGAAGCCCTTCGCCGCTAAGGTCCTGGAGCATGTCGCGCCCATGCAGCGCTTTATACTCCGCCTGTACGTCAGCGTTGAAGGGAGTGAAGCGAGCTGGATTTTCGCTGCCTTCGAGAGATTCAAAGTACAGCTCACCGAGATTGACACCGTCCCAGTGAAAGCGCTTGAGCAGTGCAAGAACGTCTGCTTCGGCCAGCGCCGAGCAACGCGGATTTGCCAGGTTGATGAGGCGGCGCCAGTCGAGACTGGCATCCATGGCGGTTGCCGTCTTCTCACGGCATTCGGGATATTGCTGCCAGAAGCGCTCGCTGACGTGAGGTAACTCCACCCAGGCATAGACCTGGATCAAACTGGCATGACATAGATCAATCAACTGTTGAAGCCATGCAGCTTTGGTAGAGTCGGCCCCGTCGAATTGCCAACTGGTGACATGAATGGCTCCAATGCCGGCTTGCTTCCACTGGGACACCAGGTACTTCAGATCGACGCGTTGTCGAAAGCTGGCATCAAAAAAGGCCCAGAGCCCCTGGCCACGCAGACGGGGTTCAAGCCCAGCGGCAAGAAGGGCCTGCGGGGCGAAAGGGTAGCGCTCGTAGCCCGAAGCGCCGATGGGGGTGGCCGTCCAGAGTACGGCTCCCGCACCCCACTTGCGGATGGCTAAAGCAGGGCTGTTGTGCCAGCGATCGGTCGCTCGTACGGTCCAGTCCTGAGTTAGGGCCGGAGTTACTACAAGTTCAGGGCGCTCCCAGATGATGGGGAGCTCGGGGCTGGATACGTCGCGGAGTTGGCGGAGCTCGACCTGCTGGGAGAGACGGGTGAGGCCAAGGCTTGCCGCGAGATCAGAATGCCCATCGAGAACCAGGATGGCCCCGCTCTCAACGCGGGCCAGCAGAGCTTTGGGGTCCACCTCGAAGCCGTCACTGAGCAAGATCACTTTGCCTTCGCCTGGCCTTGCTTCCGCTTGGCCGATGGAGCGCAATACATTTGGCCAACCCTGGGAATCGCCCAGGACTTCGAAGGTTTGGGCTGCGAGAAGAGCACAGCAGAACCATCCGCTAATAAGTAAACGCATACCAGACTCCGGCGCGGAAATCGGCATAGCGACGGGTGCGCAAGCCGTCGCCCTTCAGCATGTGGCGGCCATAAACGAAATCTGCAAAGAGATAAAGTGCATTCGGCATGCCGGGGGCACGCCAGCGGACGCCGGGGCCAATCTCGTAGTAGTTTGCCCAATCCATGCGTTGGATATCGGTAGTGAGATTGAGATTCACGTAGAACTGCAGGGGAGCATTGGGCGCGTGGTAGCCAACACGATTCTGGCCATAGAAGAGCGTGTTGTTGCCGAAGCGGCTCAGGAAGACGCCGTCGGCAGTGGTGGTGGCAAACCAGCCGCCTTCACTACCAAGATTGGCGGCGCCAAAGCCGCGCGCAAAGTTCACCCCGCCTCGATAATCGGATTGAATGGTGGCCGTGTTGTTTTTCTGCGCAAAGTATTGCCAGGAGCCGCCCGCCTCACCCCAGGCCATCAAGCCATGCTTACGCGGAGTGGCAACGCCCACGGCACCGACGACGGCATTCTCGCTCAATGCCTGGGGAGTGGCCTGTCCGGCGGGTCCACGGAAAAGACCGTTGCTTCGCCCAAGATCGCCAATAAAACGAGTGGAGAGATAAGGCCGCAGCGTTGTAAAGGGCAGACGAAATTCGAGCTTGGCCTGGCCATAGGTGAAGACTTCCTTCCAGCGGGAAGAATAGAAGGGAAGAACCCAGGCAGTTGTGCGGACTGGTGCCAGAGAAGGCCGTAAGTTTCGGTAAGCCTGGTCTGCCTCGGAGGCGATTTTGGCATTAGAACTTTTGCGGGCGATGTCAAAACAGCGCACGGCATCCTTGTCGAGGCGCATCATGTTGTAGGTCCAGGCGAGCCGGAGCGTGGTTGCGTCGTCTTCGGGATTCGTCTCATGCAGTTGCTGCAAGTAGCGCGCCGCGTCTTTGAGGTAGCCTTTCTCGAGGCTCTTGTTGGCGAGTTCACGAACCGCAGTCAGACCGCTGTCGGCACTGCGTTGCACGATGGCTTCGTCGACGGTACGGTTGACGCGCAGGAAGGCAAGTTGGGCCACGGTGAGGGCGTCGCTCGGGGCCAATTGGAGCAGCCTTTCAAAAACCGCGATCGCTTCTTTTTCGCGGTTCATTTTCAGCAGGAGGAATCCCAGTTCGCGCCGCAGCGGAACGTTGAGTGGATCCATTTCAACTGCCATTTCAAATTCGTAGACATAGGGGTAGCGGGCAGGGAGAAACTCGCGAGCCTCTTCGGCAACCAGGGGCGGTGTACCACGGGAGGCAGCTACCCAGGCGGCCGTTGCGTAGTCTGGCCGCACGGCTTGCGCCTCTACTCGGCCGATGTCGAGAAGAAAGCGTCGTTTGTCTGGCTTCAAACCGAAGGCAATTCGATATTCGGCTGCGGCAGCGACCCAGTCGTTGCGATCTTCCAGCAGGCGAGCCAGCTCTTCGTGCAAGCTGTAGCTTTGGGGAGTTTTGCTGGTAGCTTCGCGCAAGCGGGCAATGGAGATTTGCAGCTCCTGATCGATACGATCTGAAGTTTCTGAAGCCTGACGCCGCACCGCTTCGTCTTTGGCTTGCTTGAGGCGAAGGAAGACCTCAAAGGCTTCGGCACGCTTGCCTGTTTCATAGGCGAGATAGCCGTACTCCAAGGCCAGTCGCTCCTGTTCGGGACGCGCTGGAACGATCCGCTGGAATTGGTCGCGAGCCAGTTCTGTCTCGCCGAGGCGCAAGAGCAGATAGGCATAGTCGATTCGTGCATCTGAGCCATCATTCTGGCCCTTCAAGGCGACTTCAAAGGCCTGGCGAGATTGCGGTAGCCGGGAAGCCTTGAGGTGTTCATAGGCCTGGTCCAGCATCTCCCTCTGTGTTGGCTGGCCATACAAAGAAAGGGCGAAGGCGCAAATCGCAACTCGGGCAAGTCGGTACATCTTAGTGCAAGGAGGTAGTGGTTGCTCGCGACAATTGTTCGCAATCTTTCTGAGCGATGCTGAAAGAATGCCTATTCGACCGTTCCATCTGGAGCGATACTTCGCGCGGTATGAGTTTCAGACGCCATTGCTTCTGTCCAGTTCGGACTGCGAAGCGCTAACTATCGAGGAGTTGCTCACACTGGCAAGCCCGGAAGACCGTTCGCGTTGGACCAACCTGAAGTTGGGCTATACGGAATCGGCGGGGCATCCCGAATTGCGAGAGCGGATCGCGGCAGAGTATGAAGGACTCGGTGCAGACCAGGTGATTACGGCGGTGCCTGAGGAAGTGATTTATCTGTTGATGCGCACACTGCTGAAGGCAGGCGACCGGATCGTCTGCACCTTCCCTGGCTATCAATCTCTCTATGAGATCGCGCGATCGATGGGGTGTGAAGTGGAGTATTGGCAGCCACGCGAGGGGTCTGCCCGTTGGAGCTTTTCACTCGATGATCTGGAGCCACTGCTTGCGATGCGCCCCAAGGCGGTGATTGTGAACTTTCCGCATAATCCTACAGGGGCGCAATTGAACGAGGAGGATTGGAGGCGCTTGATCGAGAGGACCGAGCGCGATGGAATCTGGCTTGTCTCGGACGAGATGTATCGGGGCCTCGAATATGATGGCAAGCCTTTGCGGGCTGCGGTGACTGCTCACGAGAGAGGAATCAGCATTGCGGGCCTATCTAAAGCGTATGGACTGGCTGGTTTGCGGTGTGGATGGGTGGCAAGCCAGAGCGGAAGCTTGCTTCAGTCGATCCAGAGCTACAAGGACTACACGACCATCTGTGGAAGCGCGCCAAGCGAGTACCTGGCAATCATTGCGATGAAGCAGGCGGAATTTCTCAGGACGCGTTGCCGCAACATCATTGCGAACAATCGCGAGAAGCTGACGCAATTCATGACCCTTCACGCCGACTTTTTTGAAATGCGCGAGCCGCAAGCGGGGCCGATTTGCTTTCCAAGGTGGCGCGGCAAAAGCGCGAGTTTGTTTTGTGAGAGGTTAGCGGCCGAGGCCGGAATCATGTTGCTGCCGTCCACCGTTTATGAAGCGGGTGATGCTCATGTGCGCGTTGGCTTTGGGCGGGAGAACTTTGCGGTGGGGTTGGAAGCGCTGGCAGCCTATTTGAAGCTGGAGAGACTGACGCCGCACTAGCCACGAGCAGCTAGAAATGCCTTGCGCATGCTGGACTCGAAGCTTTCGCGTGAAATGGCGATGGCCTTCCGCAATTCGGCATCCTCAAAATCTTTGCGCACGGAGTTCGGCTGCATCTTGAGCAGGGCCTGTACCCGCGATTGGCCGACGGCATCCAGAATTCCGCGAATCGCACGATAGTAGCCTTTTTGGCCGGCAATCTTGCGGCAGCCCGTTACGACGGCACCGAGAGTTTCAGACAGGGTGGCTTCATCCACCACCGGGTGTTTTGCGATCAAAGCGCCCCATTCGTCGAAGAAAGGACCGAGGGGCAGCAGCAGGTCTGGGCTTTGGCGCAAGCCTTTGATGGATCGCAAGGGGTAATGGCGGTGCCCTTCGGCCGACATGACCTTCTTGTAGACCTTGGCCGCGTCGGCAAAGACTCCCCCAAAAGGTTTGGTGTTTTCATGCGCCAACCGACCATAGTCTTTGCGCACCCCATCGTACATTTCGTGTTTCGACCAATAGGATAGACCCTGATCGACGTCGCCTACATTGTGCGTGATGGAGGCGGCGATTCTCAAAGCATCCAGTTCCAGGCCTTTTGTTTCTGCTGCCGTAACGTATTCGATCGTTTCCCGACGCAGTTCTTCGTCGATGGCCGTGCGAGCACGCTCGATGTACTCTGCATCCTGGTTCTTGAGGAAGGCCTGGAGGGCACCCATCAGGACGCTCAATTGTTCTCCATTGTGTCCAGAGACGGGGCCAAGGGAAGCGACTTGCGTGTAGCGGCGGGACACTAAATCGAGCGGCCAATGCATAGCGCGAAGGGCAAACTCGAACATGCGGCGATGGGATTCAGGTTCTTTGTTGTCACGCCATAGCAGACCGCGAATCTTGGAATCAACGTCGGTGGGAATGAAAGTGGCAACGGTGGAATGGTGCGCCGAAAGGCAGAGCGCAAAATAGTCTTCCACGTATTCGGTCTGTGATTCGGGCCAGACGTAGCCAAGCCGAACCGCCTGGAGAATCTCTTGAAAGTTGAGATCGATCAGGCGCTTCGGAGGTTGTGCGGTTGCTCCGGTAAAGAGGAAGGGTGCAGTGTTTTCCACCCACTCCACCAGGGTGGCAGGGCTGATGTAATCGAGCATGGAGAATTAAGGATGGGAGGGCCAGCGGGGCGGCCGCTTTTCCCGGAAGGCTTTCAAACCTTCTTCAAAGTCGAGGGACTGGAAGTGCTCAGAACGGACGTCGAGGGCGAGCTTCATGGCCGCATCCGGGTTGAGGTTGCGGCTGGCAGCAACAAAGCGCATTCCGCGCTGGATGCTCTCGGTGGAGGAGTTCGCCAGGGCATGAGCAATGGCCTCACCACGTTCTTCGAGTTCAAAGGGTGGCACGACTTCCTGGATCAGACCCCAACTGAGAGCCTCGGGAGTGTTGAAGATCTTGCTGGTCAGTGTCAGCTCAAGAGCTCTGCGAGCACCTAGCGCTTGCGCCACCGCGTCGTAGATGGCGTAAGGCCACATGCCGATGCGAATCTCAGTCAGGCCAAAGGTGGTACCGTGAACCGCGATGGCAACGTGAGCGTTGGCGACGAGGCCGAGGCCGCCGGCCAGTGCGGGGCCCTGCACGGCGCAGACGATGGGCTTAGAAAGTGTGCGGCCAAGAGAGAAGAGTTCGCCGTGGATGGCAGTATCCTCGATGGCAGTGGGGGAAGCTGCTTCTTCAAGGTCCATACCAGAACTAAATATCGGCCCTTGTGCCTTCCAGTAGATGGCGCCGAGGTGGGGATCCTGGTCTGCAGCCCGGCAGGCGTCGACCATTGCCTGACACATTTCTCGGTTCAAGGCGTTTCGGCGATCAGGCCGTTGGAGGGTGATTTCCAGAACGCGACCACGCGAGGCGATTTCAAGGAAGGACGACATCGTAAAGGACTAGGATCGCATTCTTGTCGGCAGGAAAACAGAATGAGCCCAGGGAGTAATGTTGTCTCGTCCCAAGCAACACCACCCCTGGACCCAAGGAGGGTTGATCGAGCGAATAAACGCCCCCCTCCATCATTGAATAGCGTAAGTATTCGCAAAAGAGAGACAAAATAGTTGAAAATTCTCTGGGCGGCGAATTTAGGGCGGTGAGCGGAGATAATTGATACTGTGATTCGATCAATTCTCTTTGACCTGGGCAACGTTCTGGTGCCTTTTGATATTCAGCGCGGCTATCAGCAGCTTTCGCAGGCCTCGGGATTGCCGCAAGAGGAAGTTGCTATTCGCATCCGGGAATCCGGGCTTTATGAGGTTTATGAATCGGGTCAGATTGAGACCGATTCGTTTTTGGATGAGTTCACCAAGGTACTTGGCTATCGATCTTCGCTTGAGCAGTTTCGCGAGGTCTGGAATTCGATTTTCTTTCCACATACGGCCACCAGCGAAGAGTTAGTTGTGGATTTGAAGTCTCGCTACCGGTTGGTGTTGCTGTCCAACACGAATGACCTGCATTTCAACTGGTTGCGGGAGCGGTACCCGATTCTCAATCACTTTGATGCTTACACACTCTCCTATCAGGTTGGCGCAATGAAGCCGTCAGAGCGGATCTATGCAGCTGCGGTGGATAACGCACAGTGTAAGCCAGAGGAATGCTTCTTTACCGATGACATTGAGAGATATGTCGAGGCGGCGCGAAGCTTCGGGATCGATGCCGAACAGTTTGTGGGAGAGGAAACATTGCGCGCACACCTAAGAAATCGCGGCATGCTTGCCTAGCCATAAACCCTTTGTTTTCTTCCAAAATAGGGATAGGAGTCTACCGAAAATGGAATATGACTGCTATTTTTCATAGATTGTCACTCAACCGGAATTAAGTTTCACCGTAATGTCACTTCTTCTTTGTCGTTAGCCGATAGACCTGCTAGGTTGGAGAAAGAAAGGAGTCTTATGAGAAACATAAGCAAGTTTTTTCTGCCTTTGTTCGTCCTGATTGGCGGCTTGTCCCTACCGGGCAACGCACAGACGATTACTGGCACATTTACCGGCACCCTGTCCGATTCTTCGGGCGCGGTACTGCCGAAGGCGAAGGTATCCGCAACGAATACAGCAACCAACGTTAGCTATTCCGCCATTGCCAATGAGGCTGGCATTTACAACATTCTGTTTTTGCCGGTCGGTGAATACCGTCTGGCCGCTGAACTGCAAGGTTTCAAGAAGGCACAGCTTGGCCCGTTCAAGATCGAAGTGAACCAGATCGCCCGCGTCGACATCAAGATGGAAGTCGGCGATGTGAGCCAATCGGTAGAAGTCACGGGTGTGGCACCGATTCTGCAGACCGATTCCACCGACACCGGCTCGAGCCTTTCCAGCGAAAAGTTGACCTCACTGCCGCTCAAGAGCCGCAACTTTGTGGCGTTGACGCTGTTGATTCCCGGTTCGGTTTCGCCGAATCCGGAAGGCATGAACTCGCGCTTTGGGGCCCGTCCTTATGTGAACGGGAATCGTGAGCAGACCAACAACTTCATGTTGGACGGCGTCGATGTGAACGATTCGATCGACAACCGCGTCGGCTATTCGCCGAACGTGGACGCCCTTGAAGAAGTAAAGGTTGTCACGGGCAATGCGGCGGCTGAATTCGGCAACGCCGGCGGCGCAGCAGTCGTGATGAACATGAAGAGCGGCAGCAATCAGTTCCGCGGCAACTTGTTCCACTTCTTGCGCAACAACGTACTGGACGCTAATGGCTTCTTCCGTAACCGTACGGTGGCCACCGCCAGACGTCAGGACCTGCGCCAGAACATTTGGGGCGGCACTTTTGGTGGTCCGATCGCCAAGGATAAACTGTTCTTCTTCGTGGATTATGAAGGCACCAAGACGCGTACCGGTGGCCCGACCACAGCAGCCGTTGCCCCACAGGCATGGCGCAATGGCGACCTGAGTGCATTCCCCAACACGATTGTTGACCCCACCAACGGCCAGCAATTCCCGAACAAACAGATTCCGCAGTCGCGCTTCAACCCCGTGGCCCGTGCTCTGTTCTCGAATGCGACTCTTTATCCGCTGCCGAACCAGACTGGCTTCGGCCCGTTGGGTGTGAGCGGCAACTATGCCTCAGCCTTCCGCAATACTCTGAACAACGATCAGGGCGACGTGAAGATTGACTGGCGCCCGAACTCGAAAGATGCGTTCTCGGCTCGCTACTCCCGCGGCTTCTATGAGGCGTTTGGTAGCCAGGCGGCATTGCCGACATTCATGACAAGCGGCCAGGAAGGCCCGACGCAGTCTTTCGTTCTGAACTGGAACCGCACGTTGAGCCCGACGATCGTGAACGAAGCACGTGCTGCTTATTCGCGCATCATCATCAACGACCGGGCCATTGACTGGTCTGGCCAGTTGGGTGCGGACGGCAACCAACGCTTTGGAATTCCGGGCGGCCAGCCTTTCGCTGGCTTGAGCAGCATCGGCCTTGGCAGTGGTCTATCTGCGATTGGCTCTGCTGGCGTCACCAGCAATACCGCCGACAACAAGTTCATTTATTACAACAACCTGACCTGGCAGAAGGGCAAGCACCTCATCAAGATGGGTGGCCAGTTTATGCGCTACCAGCAGAACCGTTACTACTCCGGCAACAACGGCGTACTCGGTCTGTTCCGCTACAACGGCACTTACACCGGTCTTGACTTCTCCGACTTCCTGATCGACGCGCTCAACGGCAAGGGCCGCGGCGCTTTGACTGGCTCATGGGGCCATCGCTTCTGGCGCTCGGCACTCTTCATTCAGGACGACTACAAAGTGGCTCGCAACTTCACTTTGAACGTCGGCCTGCGTTGGGAATACATGCAGCCGATCTATGAAGTGGCTGATCGCCAAATCAACGTCAACACGTTTACAGGCCAATTGGTTCGCCCCGGCGGCGAATATGGTCGGGCACTGTACAAGGGCTATCCGTGGCAGTTCATGCCCCGCATCGGCTTCGCCTGGACCCCCGGCATGTTTGGCAACAAGATGGTAGTTCGTGGTGGCTATGCCTACCAGAGCTTCATGGAAGGCACCGGCGCCAACCTCCGCTTGCCCCTCAATCCTCCACTCTTTGTGGAATCGGACATCACCTATGACCCGCGCACCCCGAGCTCAATCCGCACTGGATTTGCCGATGTGCAGACGGCCAACATCACTCTCGACATGCCCCGCCCCGCTGGCGTCACCACGCCGCAGCTTCAGGGCCGTGCCTGGGATTTGAATCTGCGTCCGCAGACCACCTCGCAGATCAACTTCACCTTGGAATACCAGTTTGACAATGCCACCTCGCTGTCAGCCGGCTACGTGGCGCAGAAGGGCACCCACCTGGTTGCCCCTGTCGAAGCCAATCAGCCTCTGCCTGGCACCGGTGCGTTCTCGACCTGGGCTCCGCTCAATGACCGTCGCCCGCTGATTCGCGCCCTGCCGAACCTTGGCAACATTGCCCGCACCGAATCGTCTGCCACGATGGACTACCACTCGTTGCAGGTTTCGGGTCGTCGTCGTTTGGCCAGCGGTCTCGAGTTTGTCGCAGCCTACACGTATGGCAAGACGCTCACCGACAACCTCGGCTACTACGGTTCTGGCTTCACACAGGGCGAAGGCGCCTACTGGCAGAACGCGTATGATCGCCGCGGCAACCGTGGACCGGCGTTCTTCGATATCCGTCACAACTTCACCATTGGTGGCCTCTATACTCTTCCGACAGGAAAGAACCAGAAGTTCAACTTCGGCGGCAACAAGCTTGCTGACGCGATTTTGGGCGGCTGGGGTCTGAACTACAACATGGCTGCCCGTACCGGCTTGCCGATCACTGTTCGCGGACAGGATCGCTCTGGACAGGCTGTTCGTGGCAATATCCGTGCCAACTACTACCGGCCGCTGACCATCGATAAGTCAGCACGTACTGTGGACAACTGGTTCGGCTTGCCGAATGATCCGGCCAACCCTGCCGTTCGCCAATCAGTGTTCTGCCTCACCCCGGGCGCCAACAACGGCACCTGCGCTTACGGCAACCCTGCAGACGGCCAGTTTGGAAGCGCCGGCATCGCCACCGAGCGAGGCCCAGGCTTCTTCAATCTGGACTTCTCGATTGGCAAGCGCTTCAACATCACCGAGCGTCAGTACCTTGAGTTCCGTACGGAGCTGTTCAATGCACTGAATCACGTTAGCTTTGCACCTCCCGGCGCAAATCTGACGGCGGTGGCTTCTTTCGGAACAATCGGTGCGCAGGTGCAAAACCCGCGTAACATCCAGTTCGGTTTGAAGTACTTCTTCTAAACAGTAGCCCTAGCTACAAAAAGAGCCTCCCTTCGCGGGGAGGCTCTTTTTTTTGCTTGTGAACTGAGCTTCGGCTAGACCAAAGCCTGCTTCAGCTTGTCGCCGAAGGGAGAAGAACCCTCAGGCTTGCGCGCAGACGGCGCCGCTAGAGGCTTGGAAGGGGCTTCAGGCGCAACCGTTGGAGCCTGACCGAGGTAACGTTCCTTCTTGAGCACCGGGCGCTCCATGGACGGCAGAAACGCAGTCCATTCTCCGTCAACACTCTTGTCTTTGCGTGCATGTTGCCGCATCGACTCCATCTTGGAGTCGAGATTGTCGAGGTGGTGGAGGAGAAGTGCCTCCAAAAACATCGGGGTCTTGGGGCTGCCGTAGGCTAACTCGCCGTGGTGGCTGATGATCATGTGCTCCACCAGGGTACGGAGACGCGCCGGGAAGTCAGGCAGAAGACGCAGCTTTTCATCGATCATCCGTAGTGCAATGATGATGTGGCCGAGCAATTGGCCTTCACTCGAATAGGAAAAACTCCGCTCGTAGCTCAACTCATGGATTTTGCCAATATCGTGGAGAACCACGCCGGTGAGCAGCAGATCCAGATCGACCTCCCGATAGTGCGCCGCCGTCAGGCGAGCCAGGTGAGCGAGGCTGAGTACATGCTCCAGCAATCCGCCAAGCCAGGCATGATGGATTGATTTCGCGGCTGGAGCAATGCGATACTTCCGAGCAATTTCCGGGTCGGCCATCAGGGCTTCCAACAGGCCGCGCAAATGCGGGTTCTGCAGGCTGGCGATGAGTGCCTGGAGTTCTACCCACATTTCGTCAAGACCACGGCCAGACACCGGGAAGAAATCGCTCAGATCCACTTCACGATCTTCCAGCTTCTGCAAGCGGTGCACGGTCAATTGGGGCTTATTTTGAAAAATCTGAATCCGACCGCGGATCCGCACAAAATCATCTTTTTCGAAGCCATCCAGCACCTCTTCCACGTTGTCCCACATCTTGGCATCGATGTCGCCGGTGCGATCTCCCAGCGTGAGCGACAAATAGGGTTCACCCGATTTTTTCTGGCGCACATCTTTGGCGTGAACGAGAAAAACAGCAGTGATATCAGAGTTGGCTTGCAACTCGTTAACAAATGGACTTTTCATGGACGCGGACCCGCATACTTGCTGAGCAAGCATGCCTCTCTAATACTAATGACTTTATTTGACGGATTGTGATTTGGAATTGGCGCTGGTCTTGGTACCAGGGATCGGCACCACCCACAGGGCACGCTTCATACGGCGACGGCTGGCCACTTCTTCCTTGGAAACTGTTTCCGGCTTCAACTGAGCCGGATCGGTCCAGGCAGTGTTTTTTCCCGGGGCAGCGCCGGAATCGAGGAAGCCTTCTTTGATTTCAAGAAAGGCGTCCATACGTAGCTTGGTGAGGTATTCGCGCATTTGGGGCTGAAAACGAGGCATGTAAAGCTTTTCCATGATCTCGTTCTCTACCTGCTCCAGTTCGGCCTGGCCAGCCTTATGGAAATCTTCGACGCGCAAGATAAGCCAACCGTTGGGAAGCTTGATCGGATCGGTCACGAAGTTCTTCTGGCCCTTGAACACAAGATCTTCAATCTGCTTGTTCAGCATGCCCTTCTTCATCCAGCCAATATCACCTTCGTCATTGCGAGTCTGGGAATCGCTGAATTCGCGCACCAGCGTACTGAACTTTTCGTTCTTTCGCAGGCGAGCAACGAGGTCTTTTGCTTTTTTCTCAAGGCCTGCCACTTCAGCCGGGCTTTTGCCTTCGCTCGAAAGCAGAATTTCACGCAGGTAGATCTCTTCCTCGCGGATAAACTCGGTTTTGTGTTCTTCGAAGTACTTGGCGACTTCTTCCTTCTTGATGTTGATCTTGCCGCTGACTTCCTGGCGAACCACACGCTGGGTAATCATGTTGTTGCGCATTTCGCTCTTCCAGTCTTCAAAAGTCTGGCCGGTTTGTTCGGTAATCATTTTGGCGAGATCTTCCTGGTTCGCCACTTTCGTTTTCACCATCAGGTCGGCTACGTACTTGCTGATTTCACCGTCGACACTGATGCTCATTTCTTTGCCTTTGCTGGCAAGCAACAGACTGTCGATCTTGTCACGAAGGATATTCTTCTCAGCCGTGGCCATGGTCATGTCGATCTCAGCCTGGCTCACTTTGCGGGCCTTCATATCTTCAAGAATGCTGCGGCGTGCACGGTTCAGATCGCTGACAGTGATGATGTCGCCATTCACTTTCGCCACAATCTGTTCCACTACAACCACTTCTGCCGCAAAAGCGGCACAGCTCAAGGCCAAAACAAACACAGGAATTCGCATGTCAGGTAACGCTTTCATTGTACTCACCCTTCTGAGTACTTGCCACCTGCACGTGCACTGCCAACTTTCGCCCAAGGTTCGCCATGCACTCCCAACGGGGCGCTGGAGTGGACCAACAACAGTTGGCTGACGCCAATATATCGCTCGAGAAAAGCACCTTCGCAGTAGCCGAGATAGTAGTCCCACATGCGCTCAAAGCGCGAATCAAAGCCGAGACGGCGAACGTTTTCGATTTGCTGGTGGAAGCGTCGGCGCCACTCGCGCAGCGTGCAGGCGTAGTGAATGCCCATCTCGCTCTGATCCATCAACTGGTAGCTTCCCGTGCGCGCGAGGCTCTTCTGGATTTCAACAATGCTCGAGAGTTCGCCGCCTGGGAAGATGTATTTCTGGATCCAATCAGGACTTTTCTGATACGAGGGAAACTGGCGCTCGTTCATGGTGATCGTCTGGATGGCAACAGAGGCACCGGGGGCAAGCAGACGCTCCCAGGCTGCGAAGTAGTCATCGTAGTGATCCAGCCCGACGGCCTCAAACATCTCGATGGAGACGCCCTTGGTGTACTGCCCTTTCAGGTGCCGATAGTCTTCGAGCAGAAGCGTGATGCGATCTTCGAGGCCCGCATCCTGCACCCGCTGGCGAGCAAGAGCGTACTGCTCTTTGCTGATCGTGGTGGTGGTGATACGACACCCGTAACGGGAGGCCGCATGAAGGGCAAACCCTCCCCAGCCAGTTCCAATCTCGAGAACGTGGTCGGAAGGCTCCAGGCGTAAGATCCGGCAAATCCGTTCCAGCTTGTTCCACTGCGCTTGCTCGAGACTTTCGCCTTCGCGCTCCCAGAGCGCAGAGGAGTACATCATGCTGTCATCTAGAAAAAGGCGAAAGAAATCATTGGATAGGTCATAGTGAGCCTGAATATTCTTGCGGCTTCCATCGACGGTGTTGTTGCGCCCAAGATGCTCCATACGGGCCAGTAATCGTTTCAGCATGCTGAAGATCGCATTGGAGCCATCAATCAAGCGGACATTCCTCACCGCAAGGCGCACGAGACTGGGAAGATCCGGGCTGCTCCAGTGACCATCCATATAGGCCTCTCCCAGGCCAATCTCACCGCCCAGCAGAGCCGCACGATAGAAAGCAGTGGAATGCACTTCGATCATGGCCTCCAGCGCGTCGGGTGATTCTTCCCCATAGACGCTCAACCGGCCATCTTCCACCAAAGTCAATCGGCCGCCTTTCAGGCCCAGCAGAATTTTCTCAAATAGCTTCCGTTCCATTGCCCTCAATACTCACTGTAATTTTGATGGATGCGGCACAAAGGGCACGCGCTTGAAGAAAAGTTTTAATGCTTCCCAATGGATAGCCCCAATCACCTTGAGCGTCATGAACGGAAAGGCGAAGGCGGCACGACGTACCGTGTCAGCAGTCCAGGCCTGCCAATCCAGAGTCAAAGTGGCATCGAAGAACTTTTGTCGTTCCCGGTAGTTCTCAATATGGGCCACCAGGTTCGACCCCGGCACTGACAACCGGAAGCTATATTCGTTATCCATCGTATTGAATGGGGAGACATGCAACTGCTTGGCAACCTGGTCTGTCTGGAGTGAGCAGAGCCAATAGTTGTGACTTTCCCCGAACGTGTTATGCACCTCTGTCATCACGAGCGCGGGGGTAGCTGCGCCCGCAGCGAAGCAGTAGTAAATCGAAATTGGGTTGAAGCAATAGCCGGCATAGCGTAGGTTGGTCAGCAGGTAAATGGGCCCGTCGGGCAGAGTGAGGCCCTCGCTCGCCGCACTCTCCGCGACACGCTGGCGCAGCGAAACGGCGGGATCCCCAAAGTGATCGGACTCTCGAAAGCTGAGCAGCGCAGCTTTTTCGTAGCCGGTGAGAGCACTGATCGAGAGCAACTCTGGCAGCCGATCGATATCAAGATAGGCCATGAACAGGGTGTACTCAAACTCATGCGCAACCGGAGTGAATCGACGGTGGCGGACGCGGCCCACATAAATGCCCGGGCCTAAAGAATCTCGCATTGCACACCCAGAGCCTTCACGACATGCAAAGCACTCTTGTAGCCATCTTCATGGAAACCATTCATCCAGTAAGCTCCACAGAAATGGACCCCGTTGCGGCCACTGATCTCCGCCCAACGCTGCTGCGCCCGTATCGCTTCGAGATTGTAGAGGGGATGTTGGTAGTGCATTCGACGCAGAATTTTGGCGGGGTTCAGCCGATCTGTCGAGTTTAGCGTTACCAGATAGCGCTCGGGGGTATCGAGGCTCTGCAGTCGGTTCATGTCGTAGGTGAGAGTGGCAGGGACGCCCTTCTCTTGTGAGATTCGATAGTTCCAACTGGCCCAGGCGGCCTCCCTTCGCGGCAGGATGGAAGTATCGGTGTGCAGCACGGCTTCATTGCTGGTGACGCGAAATGAACCCATCACCTCACGCTCCAACTCACTGGCATCTGTGAGCATAGCCAGCGCTTGCGGGGCATGCGCGGCAAACACGACTTGATCGAAATGCGCTTCTGCCTCCCCTTCGCACTTCACAATCACCTGACCTGCCCGTCGCGAAACTCCAAGCACGGGGCTCGAAAGATGAACATTCCCGCCAAGGGGCCGTACCAGCTTTTCGACATATACGCTTGAACCACCGCGAAGAACCATCCAACTGGGGTGCCCATTGACAGTGAGAAGTCCGTGATTCTGGAAGAAGCGAATCAGTGTCGCTGCAGGGAATTCAAGTACCTTCCGCGGTGAGGTGGACCAAATGGCCGCCACGGTGGGATACAAGTAGTAGTCTCTGAAGATTTGAGAATAACCACGCTCCTCAACAAAGACACCCAACATCATGCTGTCGGCAAGACCTTGTTCCAGCAGGTGCACGGCTTCCCGGTTGAAACGCAAAATGTCAGCCATCAGACGCCAGTGTTGCGGAGATAAAATCCTTTGGCGGGTGGCGAAAAAGCCATTCAGGCCGCGGCTGGAATATTCAATGGAGCCTGCTTCGCCAGTCACACCCCAACTCATGCTGCTCTGTTGCCGCTCGATACCCAATTCCGCAAAGAGCCGAATCAGGTTGGGGTAAGTCCTGTCGTTATGTACAATAAAGCCGCTGTCGATCGGGCGAGTGCCCTTACTGGTCTCAATTTGATGGGTGTGTGTGTGTCCGCCCAGTCGACTCTCTTTTTCGAAGAGGTGGACTTCGTGCTTCTTGCTCAGCCACCAGGCCGCAGCCAACCCTGAAATTCCACTCCCAATCACCGCAATACGCATCTAGATAGTTATGAGAGCTTTGCTCATCCTTTCCTTCGGTTCTATTTTCGTCTTTATGCTGATTATGACCACGCTCACCAGCATGAAGATGCCCATTTGGGAGGCATTCGCCACCTTCGGAGACAATCCATGGGCCGTCGCCACACTTTGGGATGCTTATTTTGGATTCTTGACGTTTTATGTTTGGGTCGCCTGGAAAGAAACGCGAAACAGTCGGCGACTCCTCTGGTTTATCCTGATCATGGCGCTGGGAAACATCACCATGAGTCTGTACGTCTTAATCCAGTTATTTGGATTGAACAAGGACATGGATCCTTCCGTCATCTTGCATACCCGTAATGAATAAATTGAAGTCCAAGGTCATAGAACTCTTGCGTCAGGGCACCAGCCCTGATGACATTGCTTTGACCATTGCACTGGGCTTGACACTCGGCACGATTCCAATCCTCGGCACCACCACGCTTCTGTGCACCAGCACCGCGCTGGCGTTGCGGCTCAATGTGCCGCTCATTATGCTGGTGAACTATTTCGCTTATCCCGTACAACTGACTTTGTACATCCCATTGCTACTTCTCGGTGCCAGCCTGCTGGACAGTTCCGTGCAGAACCTCTCTCTTGAGGTCGTTTTCACCATGCTCCGTACGGACCTTTGGGGGGCAATCCAAAAGCTTTTTTGGGCCAACCTGGGGGCGGTGCTCATCTGGGGATCTGTAGCAGCACCTCTCGGATATCTCATCTATCGACTGGCTTACCCCTTCATGCGAAACTTTCACAAGACATTACAGACTCCCAATGAATCCGCTTAATCCACTTTCGTTTTGGCAGGAGTTCTTCAACCTTTCCACGCAGGCGCTCTTGATCGTTTGCGCCTGGATGCTGCTGCTTTGGCTCTTTCATTTGCTGATCAAGAATGCCGCAATCGTCGATGCAGGGTGGGCGCTCGGTATCGCTTTTTGCGCTGGCTACTTCGCCTTCAACGGATCCGGAGCATTCCCCAGACGCCTTTTGATAGGAACCATGGTGATTCTCTGGGGCCTGCGTCTTGGTCTTCATCTCATGCTGAACCGCATTATTGGGCAGCCGGAAGAAGGTCGCTATGTAGAGTTGCGGCGCAAGTGGTCGCCCAATCCTGCCTGGAAGTTCTTGCTGTTCTATCAGGTCCAGGCGGTAAGCTGTGTCGTGCTTTCTATCCCTTTTCTGGTGGCTTCACTGGACTACGATCCTGAAATCAATTTCGTGATGAAAATCGCGATTGTGCTTTGGGGCATTGCCGTTTCGGGAGTCACTATTTCTGACATGCAACTCAATCGCTTCAAGTCGAATAAGGCGAACGCCGGCAAGGTGTGTCGCGAAGGGTTATGGGCATGGTCGCGGCACCCTAACTATTTTTTTGAATGGCTGGTCTGGCTTAGCTTTGGATTGTTTTCTCTGCTCTCTCCCTGGGGCTTTCTCGGCATGATTGCACCGGGGCTCATTCTGCATTTTGTTCTCAATGTCACGGGCATTCCACCGACTGAGGAGCAAGCCGTCCGTAGCAAGGGAGAAGAGTATCTGAAGTACCAACGAGAAGTGAGCCCCTTCATTCCAATGCCGCCCAAGGTGCAGACGGAATCCTGATGGCTGCTTTTTACGAATCGTTGCTCGATCGCAATTTGCTCCCGGATTGGGTGATTCGCTTCGGCATTCGCAAACTGCTGCAGGAGCGCTTGGCGCAGGAAGCTCTGCGCGATGCGGCGGCATGGCGTGCTGAAATCCGCCGCAGCCCGCTGGCCACACATACGCGCGACGCCAACAGTCAGCACTATGAAGTACCGACCGAGTTCTTCCTGAAATGTCTGGGTCCGCGCCGCAAGTATTCTTGTGCCTGGTATGAGACCGGAACAGAATCGCTCGCTGAAGCAGAAAGAGCCATGCTCGGCATCACCTGCTCTCGAGCGCAATTGCAGGATGGGCAATCGATTCTGGAACTCGGTTGCGGCTGGGGCTCGCTTTCACTTTGGATGGCAGAACACTACCCCGGCTCGAGGATTTTGGCAGTATCCAATTCTCGGACGCAGAAAGCATTCATCGATGCGGAGGCGCGCAAGAATGGGTTCTTCAACCTCGAAGTGCGTACCGCCGATATGGTGGATTTCGAGCCGGGCGAATCCTTTGACCGCATTGTCAGCGTCGAGATGTTTGAACATATGCGCAACTACGAGGAACTCCTGCGCCGTATCGCAAATTGGCTCCATCCAGCCGGCACTTTGTTTGTTCACATTTTCACCCATCAGCGTTTCGCGTATCCGTTTGAAACCGGTCAAGAAAACGATTGGATGGCCCAATACTTTTTCTCCGGTGGGCAGATGCCTTCGGCGGCATTACTCACCGAGTTTGACCAGCATCTGAAGGTGCGGGAGAGCTGGCAGGTGAATGGCAGGCACTATGCCCAAACCTGCGAAGACTGGCTGCGCAATATGGATGCGAATACAGATTCCATCATGCCGCTGTTTGCGCAATGCTACGGTAAAGGCGAAGAGACAAAATGGCTGGTTCGATGGCGCGTGTTCTATCTCGCCTGCGCAGAGCTCTTCGCTTACAAAAAGGGAACGGAGTGGGGTGTCAGCCACTACCTCTTTGAAAAATCATGAATCGACGTCATATTCTTTATTCTTTTGCGGCCATGGCCGGATGCGGACGCCGCAATCAAGGCAACTCCTTTGAAGGACGCTGGGAGGGCAAGCTCACTAACGGCATGTCTTCGATGAATGTCAACTTTGACTTTGCTGCCATGCCAGACAAGTCGATTGAATTTCGTGTCACCTGCAGAGACTTGTTCTTGACGACTCACGTCATCCAGACCTGGAAGCTGGAAGGCTCTCTCTTCAGCTTCACGCTGCCCTTGGTGGAAGGTCCCCGTACCTACGAGGGGCGCTACGGCGGCCCAACGTTCGACGTAGAGAATAAGGCAGCAGAAGAGAAGATGCACTTGAGAAGGTTAGGCCGAATCCCGTCCCAGCCCTATCGCGAATCCGGCCCAGTGGATCTGATACCGACCCAAAGAACTTCTCGCGCCAGTGCCCAGATTTTCGGCAAGAACGAAGCCGTCAGCCACTTCCATGCCGACCTGCTGGCGCGCCTCGGCATCACCACCTCATCGAAGCCAATGCCAAATGCGGGATGGGTCATCACCGAGGATATGCCGGTTCCTGAGGTCCCGAAACAGAGCCCACCTGAATTCGTGATGCTCCTGTCCCCAGGCTACGAGAGAATTCCTCAAATTGCCGCCTTGCAATGCCCCATTTTCGTTTTGCTGGGAGAAGCAGATTCAAGAAACGAAAAACTGGAGCGCGGCACCCGCCAGATCGCCTATGACTTACGCGAAGCCCTCACCAAGGCCAAGCGCAAGGACTACCAGATTTCAGTCATCCCTAAGGCAGATCAGACCTTCCGTGTCCCCGGCTACGGTAAAGAGTACCCGCGGCTGACGCCTTTTCATATCGATCACTTCAGACGCTTTCTGGCCCGCTTTGAGCCAAGCGCAGGCAAGCCCGCTTAAGCGCGCGAGAACGCACTCAGCGAGGCAACGCGGTCTGCCCATTGCCGTAGCGTAACGTGGCCTGGATATGCCGTAAGCGTAGGGCCTTCAAAGCGAAACGTTTTCCCGGCTCCAACATGCTGCTTCTGGATGCCTGCCGTTACCGGTACACCCCAGGCTTCGGCCAAATATTTCAGGAGTACCCTGCCCGGCTCGCCATCGGCGACGCGGCAGCCATGTAATTCGGCGCTCCCGTAAGGCTGAAACGATGCGGCCATACGCCGCATCTCGGCGCGCATGTGCCTGACGACCGTTGGCGTCAGCGCTGACTGATGCTCGCCACTCCCTCCCGGGATGGCTCCTCGGCCGGCGCTGATCACCTGAATGCCGCGGCCACCATGTCCAAAAACTCGTAGCAATCCCAGCTTTGTGCTTTGGCCTGCCTGGATCGCTCTGGAGACCATTTGCCCAACTCCATTGGAGGCCCCGACTCCGATGCTTGCAGCTTGCGCTCCCGCCCTTTGCAGTTCTGCCAGAGCAACAATGCCGTATTGATGACCTTCCTTCAAGTTTTGATCGAAGTTTCCGGCCTGGAGAGCAGTAATGGCATCATCGACGTCGGCATGATCAAACGTCTGGAACGGCATTGAGCTCATCATCGCCTGCCATTCCGGGCCTTCCACAATGCCGGTCTGCGGTCGGCGCAATGAGGACTGCAAAAGCTTCACCGCTGCTTTGGTCCGCTCTCCAAAGTCACCATCAATGCGTAGCCGAGCCTGCGGCGGACGGGTACTTAGTGCGATTTGTATCAAAACAACGCGCGGACCCTGATCTCGAAACTGAATGCGGACCATGAAAGCCTCCAACTAACAAACGCTTTCGGGCGCGGTTTCAGCTCATCCTGGTTCCACCTCTGGAGGCAGCCATCAGGCCTCTGCCCGTAGCGCCGCCCTCGGTTCCATCTGTGAGGCGCGTCTGGCAGCCAGATAGACAGCAAGAAACGTGACCAGACCGATACCGCTGCATAGGGCGCTCAGCAACCATGGATCGCTGGCATTCACCTGCTGGAGCTGAGGCTGGAGCATCCACCCCAGCACCACAGACAACAGCAAGCCCCCGGCCAAGCCCAACAGGACAGGCTTGAGGCAGTCGCCCAGCACCATCGCCACCACTTGCCCCTGAGTCGCACCCAGAGCCAACCGAACCCCAATTTCATGGCGACGCCTCGCCACCAACTGATGCACCAAACCCACTGCTCCAAAAGTTAATGCCACAATTCCGGCCATCGCAATCAACCCCACGAGCAGCGCCTGCAACCTTCTGTGAGCAACGGCCTGATCCAGGATTACCTCCAGATCCTCCACTGAGCCGACAGCGCCACGCCCCGCCAACGCCTCTCTGATCCGGAACTGTAGTGCGGCGTCGGAGAAATTGCCACGAATCACAAATGACACTTCCTCCAGCTTTTCTTCCGCATAAGGCAGGTAGGCAGAGCCACTGCTTCCCTGCCCCTGACTGCTGGACCGCACCTCTTCTACTACCCCAACCACAGTCAATCGGCGCGAAGTGCCATCCTTGCGATAGTCCAGGGCCTGCCCGATTGGGTCAATACCTGGGAAGGCCTGCCGCGCAATGGAGGCAGAAAGAATCACCACATCACGCTCTGCTTCAGCAAAACTTCGACAGGCGAGCATTGCTGTTCCGGCAGCTTCAAAAAAGCCGGGGCTCACCATTCGCCAATTTGCCGTTGGTAGCGCCGGCAAACCACGATCATCCCCAAAGGGGCGCACACCCCTCACGCAACTATCGCCACGCATGGGCAGCTGTGTTGTCAGCCCTACCGCTTGCACTCCGGGCGTCTGCCTGGCAATCTGCAATAGGTCCTGGTAGCCCACCTCGGATGCCACTGCTAATGTTTTGGCCTCTGAGGTCACAAAACCAACATCCATACCCATCCACTGCAGGTAACTCACCACCAGCAAGCCTGCCATTGTCGCTAGCGCCACGCTAACGCCTGCATCCAGAGAGAAGAGCCCCTTCCGGACTGAGGCCTCAGTCACGCTTTCTTTTTGTCGCAGCCGATAGACTTGACGCCAGGCGGGACCAATCGAACAAAGCAAAGCCGCCAGTACACTCAAACCTGCAGCTACCATCGCTGCTGATTCTCCAAAGTGAACTTGTTCCAGTCTTGGGATTTGCCCTAATGCACTTTGGGCAATCCATCGAAGCCCAACCCAGGCGAGGCCAAAACCACAAAGGCCGCTGAGGCCGCTCAACAGCAGCGCCTCCATCAGGATCTTTCGGAGTAAATCACTTGAGCTCGCACCCAGTGCAGCGCGGACCGACACTTCTCTGCGCCTCGCCAACTCTCGACTGTAGAACAGGTTCGCCAAACTGGCACAGGCAATCCAGAGCAGACCAGAAGCTGACAGCGCAAGCAGGCCAAGGGGTGCCGAGATCCGTTCTGTCAACTTCGCATGGAGCGAACTGATGCTGACCTGCAGGTTTGGATGATCAGGAGTGGTGGCCTTTAGAATCCGATCCAGCTCTGCCTTCACCGCATCAGCACCAGAGCCGGAACGGAGCTTCAACAACATCGCCCAATCGAAATTTCCGTATGGCGGTGCGTCACTCAGATTCAAGCGGATTGGTGACAAGATGTCGACACGTCTGGGGGCTTGAAACATCTGCCCCAGTTCTTCCCCTTGTGGGAATTGAAAGTTGGCAGGCAAGACCCCAATCACTTCTGTCAACACGCCGTTTAGCAATAGACGACGGCCAAGAACTTCCCGACTTGACCCAAAACTTTGCCGCCACACTGAGTCTGAAATCAGCGCGACAGGAGTTGCCGTAGCCCCCTCTTCAGCAGCGCGAAACTCACGCCCCAGACTGGCCCGTAGACCCAGCACCTGAAACAGCTCGGCCGTCGCCACCACACCCTCTAGGCGTTGTGGCGCCCCTTGTCCAATCAGTGTTTGACGCTTGGTGCCAAAGAGAGCCGCGCCCCCACAGCCCCGACACTGTTTACGCCAACTGAGGTAGTGTCGGGCATTGACCGGCAGGTCTGAGAAGGCTGCTTCGAGATTGGGATCCTTCATGCGGACACTGACAATTCGATCCGCATCCGGGTAAGGCAAACTCTTCCAAACAAGCCCTTCCGCCAATGCCAAAACCAGCACACTCGCGGCAATGGCCAACCCAAGCGTCGATACCGCCACGAATACGATTCCAGGACGGCGCCACAGATCGCGCAGGGCGAAACGAAGATCCTGCCGAATCAGATCGGCAACTCGCAACCCTCTCGCTTCTCGCCCTTCTTCGCGGTATCGCGCCACACTGCCAAATTCCAGGCGGGCTTGCCTCGCCGCCTCCGCAGCTTCCAATCCGCGCCTCATCAAGTCGGCAGATCTTGCCTCCAGGTGGAAGCGCATCTCCTCTTCCATCTCCTGGTTCGTCATCACGCAGTCTCTGTGTCCAGCGCAAGGGCCATTACCTCGGCCATCTTGCGCCAACTCGCTGCCTCCTGCCGCAACTGCTTGCGGCCCAACGCCGTCAGTTCATAGAATTTCGCTCGTCGATTGTTGTCAGAGGTACCCCACTCAGACTTCAACCAACCCTTGCCTTCCAGTCGGTACAGGGCCGGATAGAGTGCCCCTTGTTCAATCGACAGCGCGCCACCGGAAATTTGCTCAATGCGAAGCAGCACCCCGTAACCGTGCTCCTGCCCCAAAGAGACAGCCTTCAGAATCAACAGGTCTAAGGTACCCGGCAAGATGGCTTGTGACATTCCTAATATCCTTAGGTGAAGCATGCCAGAGCTTCACCCAGGCTGTCAAGCTTGTGCCTATTGCACCGCAATCAGTACAGAGTTGGATTCAACACCGTTGGTCCGAAGTCGAAATGAAGCCGTACCAGTCGGCGCGCTGGACGGAATCAGCACGTTCACCTGATTCACGCCGATAAAGCCGGGTGCCGAGCCAGCAAACAATACCGAAAGAGGTACAGCTTGCCCTGCCACCTCAAGCAACGCCTCGACGGGTTGCCTGGTCGGCTCTAGTTCCACTGAAGAAGCTGGAGCCCCAGTGACAACACTCCCATTGACAGCCCCGAGCCCCGATGCATAAACCACCAGGGCGCTCCCGCGACTGATACCGCTTTGCTGGTCGACCAATTGACCAGTAGCCGCATTGACCAACACTCCGACATTCTCCCGGACCAAAAAGATTCCAGGGCTGGCAGCACTGAGCGCAACCGGCACCGGCAAACTCGCCGCACCATTGCGCACCACAACCGCTTGCACCGAGGTCTCATTGCTCAACTCCCATGGCACTTGCGCATTCACTTGTCCTGAACTCGTGAAATACAAGGGAGCTGGCTTCAGATTGAAATAAACCCTGGTTTGTCCAAGCTGAGTCGGCAGCGGCACCGTGGCCGCGCTGACAGTGGCCGGAGCAAAGTTCGTACCAAACAACGACGCGATCGAACCGGCAGAGAGCGACCCCGCTCCAAAACCTGCGGCACGAGTAATTCCGGTCCTCACCAGGGTTGGTGTCGTGGGGGCATCAGGGCTGACCGTAACGAGAAAGAAGCCGACAGAAGTATCAAAGCCAATCACGCCAAAAGCAAGGCGGGTCGCCCCCTGCGGCACGATAAATTGCTTCAGTTCTCCGGCATCGGTAAATCCGCTGCCAATCAGAAAGGGTTGCTGCAAGAGCGGCTCAACACGAACAGCATTGCGCGTCGCACCCGTGAAGTTTAGCCCAGGGGGTTGCGCTCGTGTCGTATCGGCAACAAAGACTCCCACCAGCGCACGACACCGGGTATCGACTCGGGCGATGGAATACTCGGCACTCGCCTCGTCGCTGCAATTCAGCCTTCCATCAGGACCTGCTCCGTCTACAGAACCGGTAGCTACAATGCGCAGCGCCTGCCCTGGCACGAGAGCAACATTGGCTACAGGTGGAGAGGACATCGGCGCGCTGCCCCGGTTTCTGGAAGTCACTCCAGAAGCTTGCTGTACCAGGGTGATGACACTGGTGCCCGATACACGCACGGGATTCGAAGGAATCTCAACAGCACTGCCAATTTGCACTCTGACTACAAACGACCCTGTTGAATTCCCAAACGCGATGGGCGAAAGAAACAATCGGGTCGCGCCTGCTGGCACCACAACCCCGCGGCGACTTCCATCTGCCACCACGCCACTGCCAACGAAGAACGGTTGCTGCAGCAGTGGCCTCAATTCCGGCAGGTTGCGGGCATCACCGCGAAACTCCAGCGATGGAGGCTGAGTACGGGCAGTGTCGCTCAGAAAGACGCCGACCAGCGAGCGGCATGGGGCATCCACCCTGGAAACGCCGTGCTCGGCAGAAAGAGAATCAGAACAGTTGGTTCGTCCATCTGGCCCGGCTCCATCTACTGCGCCGCTCGCCTCAAAGTATAAAGTTTGCCCAGCACTAAAACTCAGGTTCACCTGCACCGGGGAGTCGGCCGGGGCGCTCCTCGAGTTGTTTATAGATCGGGTTCCACTGGGTTGCCCCGCCAGTTGGATTACAGCGTTCGCCGGCACGGTGACTTGCACCTGTGCCAATAACGACAATGTCAGGCTGCCAAATAATATTGCGAATTTCATGGATACTTCTCCTAATACTCTTAGGAGAATCATAAGCCCGACTCTCCTAATCCGTCAAGGAGAGTGTGCTGAAACGGAAAAAGGGCGGCTCCCCGAAGGAGGCCGCCCTTTTGAGTGGATGCTGCTGTTGCTTAAACCAGCTTGGTCCGGCGCACTGGCAATTCGCGGATGCGTTTTCCAGTCGCAGCAAAGATCGCGTTTGTGATGGCAGGCATAATGACCGGCACACCCGGTTCACCCACACCCGCTGCGGCTTCCTTGCTCGGCACAATGTGCACGTGAACATTCTTAGGCGATTCCGTGATCCGAGCCACAGGATAGTCGTTGAAGTTACCTTGCTGAACGCGTCCATTCATGGCAGAAATTTCACCCATCATGGCGACGCTGGTGCCGAAGACCGCAGCACCTTCAAACTGAGCCACGACGCGATCCGGATTCACCACGGTGCCGCAGTCGGCGACCGTCCAGACATTCGGAATCGTCAGCTTGCCCTTATCGTCAATCTCAACTTCCACCACACTGGCGATGTAGCTGAGGAAGCTGCGGTGGGCGGCAATACCGAGAGCACGATTCTTCGTCGCCTTCTTCTTGCCGTAACCACTTTGCTCGGCTGCCATTTCCATGACACGACGCAAACGACCTGTGTTGATCGGGAAGGTTTCAATGGACTGCCCATTGTTCCAGGGCTTCACACCATCTTTGCTGAGATCGACATTGCGGTCCGGCCCAAGAGCCTTCAGCACGTAACTCACATAGTCGGTGTTGTTCATTGCCGCCAGTTCATCGAGGAAGCTGTGAATGCCAAAGGCATGGTAGACATGAGCTACAGCACGCATCCAGCCAAGCCGCAAATGATTCGGGGCCGGGCAATTCTCGCCACGGATATTCGGCACATCGTAAGGCAATTCATTCAGCCCCATGCCGACTTCAAACTCGGCACCGTACTGCATACCGGGAGCGAAGGTGGAAGCAATCGGCGGGAAAGCCGAACGGAAAAGCCAGGAATTCAACTTCCCACTCGCATCCATACCGGCCTTCATGTGCATGCCAGAAACCGTGTGGTAGTAGTCGAACTTGATGTCGTCTTCACGAGTCCAGACCACCTTCACCGGCTTGCCGGTTGCCTTGGACAACAGCGCCGCCTCCACCACATAGTCAGGCTTGGATTTGCGTCCAAAGCCACCACCAAGCAGCGTCACGTGGCAGATCACGTCGGTCTTGGGAATTCCCATTGCTGCCGCCACGGCGTCCTGGACGGCCTGCGGGTTCTGTGTGGGGCACCAGGTTTCTACCTTGCCGTTCTTGAACTCCGCCACGGCAACCGGAGGTTCCATCGGAGCATGAGAAAGCAACGGCGCATAGTAGCTGGCTTCATGGGTCTTGGCGGAGGAAGCGAATGCCTTGTCCACATCACCACGGTTCCGAACCACCTTGCCAGGCTTCAATACCGTGTCCAGCAGGAACTTCTTCTCGTCTGAAGAGTTGTACCCGTCATGGGGGCTCTTCTCCCAATCGATCTTCAACTTCTTGCGTCCCTGCATCACCGCCCACGTGCTATTGCCAACCACGGCAACGCCACCCAGTTGCTGGAAGAGATGCGGCTGTTTGAACATCGGCAGTTCGACCGTCTGGCTCACACCCTTGACCTGCAACGCAGCCGAGTTGTCGACACTCTTGACTTTGCTTCCGTAGACGGGTGGCCGTTCCACCATGGCATACAGCATGCCAGGCACCTTGGCATCCATCCCGAACGTGGCCTTGCCCATCAGGATGTTGTGCTCGTCAAGCATCGGAACTTTCTTCCCAATCAGCTTGTACTGATCGGGCGTTTTGTAGCGCAGTTCATGCTCTTTGGGCACTTCCATCTTCGCCGCAATCGGCAGCAATTCGGCATAAGTCAGCGACTTCTTGGAAGCACCGTGAATCACCTTGCCTTGAGAGGCGGCGACGTCACCCGGCTGGCAGCCCCACTTCTGGGCGGCTGCACGTTCAAACAAAGTACGTGCCGTGGCACCGGCCTTGTGCATGGCCTGGCCAAAGTCGCGCACAGAGCAGGAGCCATCTGTGTTCTGCGAACCATACTTCTCATCGCCAAGGGCCTGCTCGACGCGCACTTTTTTCCAATCAGCTTCGAGCTCATCGGCCAGCATCATGGGCAAAGTTGTTCTGCTGCTGGTTCCCATCTCGCTGCGATGGGCCATAATCACTACCGTGCCATCGGCTTCAAAGCCAAGGTAAACGCTAGGCTGCCAGGTGGTTGGGGCTGCACTCGCCTCCGTCGGGCGAATGCTGACGCCCAGTACGAGGGCACTGGCTGAAAGCACGGTTCCGACAAAACCACGACGGTCCAACATCTGGACGCTCTGATCGTATTGCGAATAGGCTTCTTGCGCCAGTCGCGTAGTTTCTGAAACTCTTTCCGGGGCCTGTCGGCTTTCGCCGTAAGTAAAGTTCGACATTAGGCTTTCACCCCCGCTGCACTCTTCACGGCGGCACGAATTCTCGTGTAGGTGCCGCAACGGCAAATGTTGCCGTTCATCGCCGCGTCGATCTGATCGTCGGTCGGCTTCGGCGTCTTCTTCAAGAGAGCGGCGGCCTGCATCACCTGGCCCGCCTGGCAATATCCACACTGGGCAACGCCATGCTTTTCCCAGGCAACCTGGCAAGGATGGGTCCCATTGGGGCTTAAGCCCTCAATAGTTGTGATCTCTTTGCCGGCCACGTTCTTGACGGGCGTGACGCAGCTTCGAATGGCTTCTCCATTCTGATGGACAGTGCAGGCGCCGCACAGGCCCATGCCGCAGCCGAACTTTGAGCCCGTCAGGGAGAGCTCTTCCCGGAGGTACCACAGCAGCGGCATATCGCCGTCGCCGTCAAACTTTCTGGTTTGACCGTTGACTTTGAGTTCAATCATAGAGATGCCATTGATCTTACACTGGAGTTTGGAATGAAACAACGCATCCGATCGACGACCATCCTGAGCGTTCGCCGCGACGGCAAAGTCGTCATGGCCGGCGACGGTCAGGTAACGCAGGGTTCTGAAGTACTCAAGAGCGGCGCACGCAAGCTCAGGCGCCTCTATAACGGCACCATTTTGGCGGGCTTCGCTGGTTCTACCGCTGACGCCTTCAGCCTCTTTGCGCGCTTTGAAGCCAAGCTCGAACAGCACAATGGCCAGTTGCCGCGCTCTGCCGTCGAGCTGGCGAAAGACTGGCGTACCGACAAAATGCTCCGCCACCTGGAGGCCATGCTCGTTGTAGCCGACAAAGAGAACACCTTCCTCTTGTCAGGCAACGGCGACGTCATTGAACCGGACGATTCCATTGCGGCCATCGGCTCAGGTGGTCCTTTCGCCACGGCAGCGGCCCGGGCTCTTCTCGAAAACACAAAAATGAGCGCCCGTGCAATCGTCGAAAGCTCCATGAAGATCGCGGGCGATATTTGCATTTACACCAACCACAACATCGCTCTCGAAGAGCTCAACTAAATGGTCATCTACCTTCCCAATCACAAAAACGACGATGCTCCCCTGCTCGATGAGCTGACTCCCCGTGAGATTGTTGCCGAACTCGACAAGTACGTCGTGGGCCAGGCCGACGCCAAGAAAGCCGTTGCGATTGCCCTTCGTAACCGGATCCGGCGCCAGCGGCTCGACCCCGAAATGGCCGAAGAGGTAATGCCCAAGAACATTCTGATGATTGGCTCGACGGGTGTCGGCAAAACAGAAATTGCCCGACGCCTGGCCAAGCTGGCGAATTCGCCCTTCCTCAAGGTCGAAGCCAGCAAGTTCACCGAAGTAGGCTATGTCGGCCGGGATGTCGAGAGCATGATTCGCGATCTGGTGGAGATCTCGATTGACCTCGTCAGAGAAGAGCGGCTCGACGAAGTGGCCGAGCGAGCCGAGCAAAACGCCGAAGACCGTCTGCTTGATCTCCTCATGCCGCCTCCACCGGAGGAAGCAGTGCCTGCGGACAAAACGCGCGACAAGCTCCGCGACAAGCTCAGGGCGGGCAAGCTGGATGATAAGACGGTCGAAATCGACGTCAAAGAACGTGCGCCAACCGTGCAAGTGGCAACGGCCCCTGGGATGGAGGAAATGGGCACCAATCTGCAAGAGATGCTGCCAGGTCTCTTTGGCCCTCGCACAAAGAAGCGAAAAATGAAGGTCCCGGATGCTCTCGATTACCTCACCGAAGAAGAGGAAGAGCGCCTCATCGACATGGACCAGATCACCAAAGAAGCGCTCGACCGCGTAGAGCGCAACGGGATCATCTTCCTCGATGAGCTCGACAAAATCGCTGGACGTGAGGGCGGCACCGGCCCCGATGTCTCACGAGAAGGTGTGCAACGCGACATCCTGCCAATCGTCGAAGGCACAACTGTCAATACCCGCTATGGCTTCGTAAGAACCGACCATATCTTGTTTATCGCTGCCGGCGCTTTTCACGTCGCCAAACCTTCTGACTTAATCCCCGAGCTACAGGGGCGCTTCCCGATTCGAGTCGAGCTGCAAAGCCTCACGCACGCCGACTTCGTGCGCATCCTGAAGGAACCGAAAAACGCCCTCACCAAGCAATACATTGCATTGCTGGAAACCGAAGGGATCAAGCTCAAGTTCGCCGAGGATGCCATCGAAGAGATGGCCAAGCTAGCCGCCGAAGTTAATCTGTCAACCGAAAACATCGGTGCCCGCCGACTCCACACCATCCTCGAAAAGGTGCTCGAAGAGATTTCTTTTGAAGGGCCAGACCTCAAGAAGAAGAAGATCACCATCGATGCCGAATACGTCCGCAAGCAACTCCTGAGCATCGTCAAGGATCAGGACCTCAGCAAGTACATCCTCTAATGCGTCTCAGCCTGCTCACTCTCGCTCTACTTGCCCTCGGTGGGTGCGCCTACGTGGGCGACCCGCTGCCGCCGGCCTTGAAGGTCCCCGCCCCCGTAACTGATCTGGCAGCCAGCCAGTTGGGCGGAGAACTGCTGGTCTCCTTCACGATCCCGGCCAAGACGCTCGAAGAGTTGCCGCTCACCCAATTGGGCACCATCGATTTCAAAATCGGGCCGAACCCTTCGCAGCCCTTTAATGCCGAGCTGTGGAGCGCTTCGGCTCAATCGGTAGCCAGCACCGCAAAGGAACCCGGCAAAGTAGAGTTGAAAATTCCTGCAAAAGACTGGGCGAATCAGGAAGTAGTCCTAGGCGTTCGCCTCTCGAATCCCAAACGCCGCTTCTCACCCTGGTCGAACTTCATCACCCTCAAGGTGGTTCCGCCACTCAACAAGCCAACGCAACTTCGGGCCGTGGCAACCGCAGCAGGGGTCTCTATCGAATGGGCCAATCCGGAACCACGTCCGGCCCTCCGCTGGAAGCTCTTCCGTCGCGCTGTAGGAGAAGCCAACGACACCGAAATGGCAACCGTCCAGCAGCCCAAATTCCTCGACACAGGCGCAACCTTTGATACGGCCTACCGCTACACCGTACAAGCGATGGAAGCAGAAGCCGTCAGTGAAATGAGCGAACCGCTCGGCATCACCCCCGAGGACAAGTTTGCTCCCGTTGCCCCGCAAGGGCTTTCCATTCTCGCTGGCCCGTCTGCAGCCCAATTGAGCTGGGAGCGTAACCAGGAAGCCGATCTTGCCCTCTACCGCATTTACCGCGCCTCGCCGAATGCACCGTTCACCAAAATCGCAGAATCCCCCAGCGCCGCCAACTATCGCGACAACGCCGTTACCGCCGGACAAAGCTACCGCTATTCTGTCAGCGCGGTCGACAAGAAGGGCAACGAAAGCCCAA
This sequence comes from Bryobacter sp., assembly GCA_044340255.1. Taxonomy (GTDB): domain Bacteria; phylum Acidobacteriota; class Terriglobia; order Bryobacterales; family Bryobacteraceae; genus Bryobacter. Next base: position 85,894 of record JBIITX010000026.1, read on the forward strand.
AGTCTGAATCAGTAGAGATCCTCATCCCATGACCAAATACATTCGCTTTGCTTTGTCCAAGGACGCAGAACCCACCACCACACATGGCCTTTACGGCATCCTCGATGGAGAGAACGTCATTGAGACGGGTCGGCTCTTTGGCAAGAATTTCGCCGAAGATCACACTCTGTCTTCTGTCAAAATGCTGCCTCCGGTCTTGCCGTCCAAGATCATTTGCGTCGGACGCAATTACGTCGACCATGCCAAAGAACTGGGCAACGACGTACCCACCGAACCACTCATCTTCCTCAAGCCCCCGTCGTCGCTGATCACGCACGGCGACAACATCGTGTACCCACCCCAATCCAGCCGCGTCGACTTTGAGGGTGAAATCGGCCTCATCATCGGCAAGCAGGGCCGCAATATCGCCGCCGAAAACGCGATGGATTACATCTTCGGCTACACCTGCGTCAACGACATCACAGCACGCGACCTGCAAAAGAAAGATGGCCAATGGACCCGTGGCAAGGGTTTTGACACTTTCTGCTCGGTCGGCCCCTGGTTCGTGTCCAAAGACGAGTTCGATTTGGAGAAGGCAACCCTCCGTACCCGGCTCAATGGCGAGATCAAGCAGGAAGGCACCGCTTCACAAATGATTTTTAACCTCGGTGCTATACTCGCATTCGTAAGCTCATTCCTGACGCTCGAACCTGGCGACTTGATCGCAACAGGTACTCCAGCAGGCGTGGGACCAATGCAACCCGGCGACCAGGTCTCGATTGAAATCGAAGGACTTGGGACGCTCACCAACACCGTAATCAAGGGCTAAAACTCCACTCACATGAAGATCTTTCTCGATACCGCAAATCTGGACGAACTCAAAAAAGCCGCCTCCTGGGGCATCGTTGACGGCGTCACCACCAACCCCTCGCTGATCGCCAAAGAAGGGATCGCGATTGAAGAACAAGTCGCTCGCATTTGCGACATCATTGACGGCGACATCTCGGCCGAAGTTGTAGCCACAGAAGCCAAAGCGATGATTGTCGAGGGCACTGCTCTTGCCAAGATCCACAAGAATATCGTCGTAAAGCTGCCGCTGACGCGCGATGGCATTCAGGCCGCTGCCGAGTTTGCCAAGGAAGGCGTTCGCACCAACGTCACCCTTTGCTTCTCCCCGGCCCAGGCCCTGCTCGCCGCCAAGGCTGGCGCTTACATCATCAGCCCCTTTGTGGGCCGTCTCGATGACATCGCACAGCTCGGCATGGAATTGATCGAATCCATCTGCACGATCTACGGAAACTACGGCTACACCACGCAGGTACTCGCCGCCAGCCTCCGCAGCCCGCTGCACGTGGCCCAGGCTGCTGAGATCGGCGCCGACATCGGCACCATGCCCTTCAAGACTCTCGACATGATGTTCAACCATCCCCTGACCGACAAGGGCCTCGAGATCTTCCTGAAGGACTACGCCAAGGCCTTCGCAGACAAAAAGTAGGTTTTATGTTTCAATGGCTCCGGCGTGCTACGCCGGAAGACAAGGAGCGCGCTCGTCTGGTTGCGCTCCTCAACAACAGTAGAAGCATCGAGGGGATGCTGACCGACTTTGTCGACACCATCCTCTATTTCACGTATGAAGTTCGCGGGGTTACCTACCACGCAGCTCAGGACGTGAGCGTCATCGCTGGCACAGATCCAACTCAGTTTCACAACCAGTTGGGTCCGGTCACCGTGCGCTATTCCACGACCAACCCGGCCAACTCCATGGTGATTTCTCAACAATGGAGTGGTTTCATTCGCAACCAAATCAACCCTAAGGAACAACTATGCTAAACCCCATGCGCAGAATGCTCATCGCTGCCACTCTTCTGGCAACCCTCATCGGGGGCCAGGCTTTCGCCGCTGCCAAACCCAAGACCGTGATCCACGTCATCAACGTGAAGTTCAAGGAAGATGCCAAGAAGGAAGACATCACCAAGGCCATTGCCGCCATTGAGACTGTCGCCGGCAAGTACAAAGGCATCAAGAACGTCTGGCTCAACCCCATCACCGTCCAGGGCGGCGCCTCCAAGTTCACTCACGTTCTCGTGATGGAATTCGAATCCGTCGATGCGCTCAAGAAGTACACGGATTCGCCCGAGCAGAAGGAATGGTACAAGCTCTGGATCCCCGTTCGTGAACTGTCGAACACCCACGACGTCACCAACTAGTCACTTCGACTTCTTCAAAAAGGGGCGCTCGCCGCAAGGCAAGCGCCCCTTTTTCTGTTAACATTTCGAGGCAATGCTCACCCGCCGCGAAACCCTTCTTCCTCTAGCCACCGCCCTCTTTGCGGCTCCCGCCAACCAGCTTTGCTTCCTCACGGCAACGGAACTCGCCCAACTGATTCGCAGCAGGAAACTCTCCGCCAAAGAACTCCTTGAGGCGCACCTCCAGCAAATCGCCCAGGTCAACCCAAAGCTCAACGCCATTGTGACCTTGATCGAAGATCAGGCCCGCCAAGCGGCCAAGGCCGCCGACGAGCATCAGGCAAAGGGCAAAGTTCTCGGACCTCTCCACGGTTTGCCCATCGCCCATAAAGATCTGGTCAACACCAAAGGCATCCGTACCACCTTCGGCTCGCCCCTATTCAAGGACAACGTTCCCACCACCGACGACCTGATCATCACGCGTCTTCATGAGGCAGGCGCAATCACCATCGGCAAGACCAACACTCCGGAATTTGGCGCAGGGTCTCAAACCTTCAACACCATCTTCGGGCCAACGCGTAACCCCTACGACACCAGCAAAACCTGCGGCGGCTCGAGCGGTGGTGCCGCCACGGCACTGGCTTCTGGCATGCTTCCCATCGCTGATGGCAGCGATATGGGCGGCTCCCTGCGAAACCCGGCCTCCTTCTGCAACGTGGTGGGCTTCCGTCCTTCCATTGGTCGTGTCCCTTCGCCCAGTAGCCCCATGCTTTGGTTCACACTCTCCACCTTGGGCCCAATGGCTCGTACCGTTGGAGACGTGGCACTCTTGCTGAGTGCGATTGCCGGGCCGCATCCGGCCTCGCCGAACTCATTGCCGGAGGCGGGCGCCACCTTCCGCCAGCCGCTCCGCCGCAACCCCAAAGGCCTTCGCATTGCATGGTTCAAAGATCTCAACGGCAACCCTTTTGATTCCCGTACGCTTGCCGTCATAGAAGGCCAGCGAAAAGTCTTCGAACAACTCGGCTGCATCGTAGAACAGGCTGAGCCAGATTTCGCCGGTGCCGACTTCGCCTTCAAGACCTTACGCGCCTGGAACTCTGCCCTCACCCACGGCGAGCGAATCCGCTCGCAGCGCCACTTCTACAAAGACACTTTACTCAAAGAAGTCGAAGAGGGCCTCCGCCTCACCGCGAGTGACATCTCCAAAGCCGAACAACTCCACTCGCAACTCTGGCAACGCTTCCAACGCTTTCTCACCCAATACGATTACTTCATTCTTCCCACCACACAGCTCCCTGCCTTCGATGTCAATACGCCATACCCAAAGACAATCAATGGCGTGAGTTTCGACAATTATGTCGACTGGATGCGATCCTGCTGGTTCATCTCGATCGTCGGCAACCCCGCCATCTCCGTCCCGGCGGGCTTCACCCCCGAGGGCCTACCCGTAGGCATTCAAATCGTCGGCCGGCACAACCAGGACCTCAGCGTGCTTCAACTGGCTGCTGCCTATGAGCAGGCCACCTGGCATAGCCGTCGACGTCCAGCGCTACCCTAGCTAGATGCATCTGCTCCTTGTTCTCCTGCTGGCCCAAACCGAGTTTCCGCAATCGAAAGAGCTTCCACCCGCCAACGGCTATTCTCATGTTGTAACAACAGGCCCCGGCACAATGATTTTCATTTCTGGTCAGGTGGCCATGAATCGAGAAGGCAAAGTGATCGGGGTTGGAGACTTCAAACAACAAACAGAACAAGCCCTGCTCAATCTAAAGACAGCGCTGGCCGCAGCCGGAGCTGACTTCAATCATGTAGTGAAGCTCAATTGGTATGTGAAGAACTTCAAACCCGAACAATTACCCATCCTCCGCGAAGTACGCGCGCGCTACCTCAACAAAGTCAACCCGCCCGCAAGCACTCTGGCAGGCGTCTCAGAACTCTTCCTCCCGGACGTCCGCATTGAAGTGGAAGCAATTGCCGTCATCCCTTCAGGCGGCCAATCACCAAGCCCAAAATAGCGGTCGCCAGGTGAATCACCAGCAGCCCAAAGCACTGCACGGCAAACCACAAGCCACCTCGCTGGTACAGAAAACGCAACAGCCCCCACTTTAACCAAAGCAGAAGTGGGATGGGCACTACCGTCGCCACACAAAGCGCGGCAAGGCGGTCCTTCCAGGAGAAGTTCAATCCCCCGGGGAGCGGATGTTCTCTCAACAATTGTGACCAGGGCACAGCACGCTTCCAAAGATCGGTTTTAACCATGGACCCGAGGGTCCATGGCTTCAGATGAGTGACTTGCGCCGTGGGGTCCAGCCAGATGATTCCCCCGGCCGCTGTCAGTCGATAGCCGAACTCAACATCTTCAATCGAAGGTTCCGTGTACCGGCGAGAAAACCCACCCAGCCTCTCAAACCAGCTTCGCCGTACCGCACCACAACCCGTCCAAAAGGTCTGCACCTGGCCTGCCGAAGAATGATGCACGTAGCAATGCAATAGATTGCGAAAGCGGCTCACCACCCCAGTGGCACTAGGCTGATCATCATAAGATCCAATCACCGCAGCATGGCCTTCGCTCATCCTGCCAACCAATCGGGCAACTGTATCGGCGTGCACCACGGTATCCGCATCAAAGAAAATCACCGTCTCGCCGCTCGATTTCGCGACTCCCAGATTCCGCGCCCGCCCAGGCCCAGACTGCTGTTCCATCCGCAGGTAGCGCGCCCCATGCGCAGCAGCCAGAGCTTCGATCCTGCCTCCCAGTTGGGGCGAAGCATCGTCGACAACCACCACTTCCCTGCCCTGTGTCAGCGAAGGCTGCACTGCTTGCAGGCATTCCCGCAGTTGATCCAGCGCCTCCTCATGCAATGCATAAGCAGGAATCACCACGCTGATTTCAATATCACTTGGCAAGCTTTCAGTTTCCGACATTCCGCAATGCGATAGGATGACTGCGATGCTCAAACTCGGCTTCCTACTGACTCTCGTCGCGCTCTTGCTACCGGCCCAGGCCATCCTTTCACCGCAAGTCCACAACGACAGGACGGTGACGTTCCGCTACCGCGCCCCCAGTGCACAAAAGGTAGAAGTGAGTCTCGACAATGGCAAACGCTTCCCGCTCACCAAGGATGAAAAAGGCATCTGGTCTGCCACCACACCGGCCTTGGAACCCGATCTCTACGGCTACACCTTCCGTGTAGACGAGGTCTCCGTGATCGATCCGCTCAACGGAGATATCAAGACCAATGCGCTCAACCCCAACAGCATGGTGCTGGTACCAGGAGAAAAACCCCAGCCCTGGGAGTTCACCAACATCCCACACGGCACGGTCCATCGCCACTTCTACCATTCGAAGGTGGCAAATGAGAATCGCGATTTCTTTGTCTACACCCCGCCCGACTACAAACCGTCCAAACGCTATCCGCTACTGGTTCTTCTCCACGGCTACAGTGATCTGGCTGACGGCTGGACTACCGTAGGGAAGGCAAATCTCATCTTCGATCACCTGATTGCCAGTGGCCGCAAGCCCTTTGTAGTTGTCATGCCACTGGGTTACGGCATGTCACAGGCTGACCTCAAGTCCGGGAATGTCCGCGCCGGCGGCAACTTTGCCAAGAACACCAAAGACTTTGAGACCGCCTTGCTCGACGAAGTTCTCCCGCAGGCAGAAAAAACCTATAAGGTCAGCACGAAGCCCAACGAGCGCGCTATCTCTGGCCTCTCCATGGGGGGAGCCGAAACGCTCTATGTGGGCCTGCGCCATACCGATCGCTTCGCCTGGATTGGAGCAATGAGCAGCGCTCCCATGCTCTTCGGAAAGCCGGAAGACGCCTTCCCCTCACTGAGTGAAAAAGACAACCAGCGTCTGAAACTACTCTGGATTGCCTGCGGTAAGAGCGACGGTTTGCTTAAGGCCAATCAGACTTTTGTCGAGTGGCTCAAGACAAAAAAGATCGAACACAAGTATGTGGAAACCGAGGGCGCACACACCTGGCTGGTCTGGCGACGCTACCTCAGCGATTTTCTGACTCAAGTGCAATGGTAGATCCATCTCCGGCCAGGCCGGAGGCTTCCAGCTCAACATGAAGACGGATGAGTTGCTGGCTTGGCTCCCGCAATGCTTGTGGCAAAGGCCAGGGTTCAAGCGTTCGAGCCTCAATCATTTGCAAGGCTACTTCTGCTGGGACAGGCCGCGAGAAGAAGTAGCCCTGCCCCAATTTGCACCCCAGGCCAGCCAGCCTGGTCCAATGCTCTTCTGTCTCAATCCCTTCGGCAATCACTTCAATGCCAAGGCTGCCAGACAAACTGACAATCGAATTTACGATCTTTCGCCCACCTTGGCCATCCTGCTTCGGCTGGTCCATCATTTGGACAAAGCTACGATCTACCTTGAGTGTGTCGAAGGGCAACTGGTGCAATTGACTGAGGCTCGAGTAGCCGGTTCCGAAATCGTCAATCTCCAAGCCAACACCCATATCCGCCAGGGAAGCCAAAATCGATTTGGCAATTTTGGGGTCGTCGGCTACCATGCTTTCTGTAATTTCGAGATGAAGTCGCCTGGAGGGAATCCCCGTTTCTTCGAGCAACCCAATGATGATCTGCCGCAGTTCCGGATCAGCAAACTGCATAGCCGAGAGGTTGATGCTCATCGCCAGATCTCTCCCCCGCTCACACACCTGATCCCATAAGGCAAGTTGCCGTAGACCTTGCTCGAGTACCCAGCGCCCGATTGGCAAAATCAATCCGTTCTCCTCAGCCACACTAATAAAGAGCATGGGCGGCACCATGCCGCGGGTCGGATGATTCCAGCGCACCAGCGCCTCAAACCCGGCCAGTCGCCCCGTCTTCAGGTTGACTTGAGGCTGGTAATGCAACACAAACTCTTCGTTTTCTACTGCCTTTCTCAAGTCTGTTTCAAGCTCAAGTCGCGCCAGCGCTTGCGCTTGCATGCTGGCATCGAAAACGCAGTAGCGCCCTTTTCCCATCGTCTTTGCCTGATACATGGCGGTGTCGGCATTGCGCAAAAGATCATCGGCCCCGCTGGGGCCCGTTTCGCTTTTCGCCACTCCAATGCTCAGTGAGACAAACATGGGCGAACCATTCAAATGAAATGGATCTTCCATTTCTTTGAGGATCATCTCAGCCAACATCTCGGCAGATCCAGGTTGCCCCGCCAACTCTACGACAACTACAAATTCGTCGCCCCCCAACCTCGAGAGAAGCACGTTTTGCATCCCTGAGCTTTCGATGGCAGCTTGCAATCTCCAGGACACACCCAGCAATAAGTGGTCGCCCATCAGGTGCCCCAAACTATCGTTCACCAGCTTGAAGCGGTCCAAGTCGAGAAACAGCGCCGCAAAACAGCAAGTGGCATCTTCCTTCTGCCTGGCAACCAACTGCTCCAGTCGATCCACGGCGGCAAGCCGATTGGGCAGCCCGGTCAAGGGATCGATCAACTTTCCTTCCGTCACGTCAGTAGTAGATCCAGCAATGCGAAGGGCATGCCCATTCGCGCCTCTCACCGCAGCCCCACAAATCTTTACCCAACACCAACTGCCATCTTCATGCCGCATGCGGTGCTCGCTCTCGAAGAGGTCGGTTTTGGGCTCCTCAGAATAGTTCTTTAACTCTGCCCTGACAGCAGTTTGGTCAGACCAATGAACGCGCTCCAGCCAGTCCTCAATGGTGTGCAACGGCACACGGGACGCAATCCCAAACATTTGCCGCCATCGCTCCGAAAAATACACCTCGCCGCTGCGCAAGTCCCAGTCCCATATCCCGTTGTTGCTTCCTTTCACCGCCAGGGCATAACGCTCCTGGGCCTCCTGCATCGCCTGTTCCGCCCGCTTTTGATCGGTAATGTCGCGGGCATTCGCCTGAAACCCAGCTACCGCACCTGCCGCATCCAGCAATAGTTGCGTACTTTGCCCCAGCCAACGCTCTTGCCCATCCTTTCGCAGGACACAATACTCCAGGTAAACAGGTTCTGACCCTGACCAATCCTGAGCCCTCAGCCGTTGCAAAAATTCGGAACGGTGCTGCCTGGAGAGAAAGCGAAACACACGACGGCCTTCGGCTCGGCAGCCCAGCATCTTTTCAAGCGCGGCATTGTGAAACAGAATCCGTCCCTGCGGATCCGTCCGGAAAATAATGTCGCCGGATTCTTCAATCACGGCACGATAGCGGGCCTCAGAATCCGCCAGTTGGGCCGTTCGCTCCCTCACCTTTTGATCCAAGGTCTGCAGCACTTCTTGCAATTCTGTGTTCTTGGTGTCGCGCTCCTCAAGTGCCGTTCGAAGCGATGCAAAGGAGTCTCGCAGCCGTCGCCCCATCATGAGAAACTCGGTCTGGATCTGTTCGATCTCCCTGGCCACAAAGCTCCCGCTCGTGGGTGCAGTTGCTTCGTCTGTGACGTCGTAGCTTTGCATCTGCCCCACCAAAGAAACCAGAGGGTCGGCAATCGCCCGCGACATCCGGCGAGCCAACATCCAGGCCACAAGGCCCAACAACAGCAAGACCACCAAGGTATCCCGATAGAAGCGGTTGGCCTCGGCTTCGAGCTCTGAAACTGACGTCAACGCCACTACCTGCCAGCCCACCGAAGGTAGCGGAATTTGTACTGCATACTGCAGCATCGCCGCACCCGCAGAATTCTTTTGTTCCGGATCAGCGAGACGATACAGCTTACCTTCCACGCCATTCGCTAGCCCTGGCTGCTTCAGTGAATTTGGCATCCATCGCTGCAGCGGCTTGTAAATGCCTGGCCTTGTTGAGTAGACGATTCTTCCGTCTCCATCAAAAGCGACCACATGCATTCTTCGATGCAGCCCGCTTACCTGTAAAGGAATTCGGCGAATGTCAATCGACCCCTCGATCACTCCAATAAATTCTTTCCTGGCTCCAAAGATCGGGGCACTCATCGCCACAATCGGATCTTTTCCCAAGCCACGTCCCTGAAAGACTCCAGAGACATATGGCTTCCCCTTGAGCTTCGGCTGCAAGAAGTAATCCCGGTCAGCGACCCATTGATTCTCGCCAACACCTGGAGTGAAACTGGCTTGCCCCCTGCGCTCTGCTCGAACAATCTTCCCTTCCGAATTCGTGAGCAGCAGGGTCAGAAAGCCCGGGTAGTTTCGCCCCAACTGCTCCAGGGACTCACCAGCGCTTTCTTGTGCGCGCCTTTCTTCCAGCGGTACCTCTACCCCATCAGCAAACGTGGAAATAGCGGCCCTGTGCAAGGTCAGAAAAGCTTCCAAACCGTCCCGCACGCGCATGGCTGATTCGAGCAAATGCTCTTCCGCATCTTCCTGCATTTGCCGGGTCAGAAATTGAGCACCAAAGAAGGCAATCGCAAGCACCGACAAAAGCGTGATCGCCAGTAGGCGTGCAGTCAGGATGGACTGGAAGGAAGGTTGGGCGCTGCGGTCTCTCATGTTCCATGCGGCTCCGCCAGGCTGCGAGGGCGGCGCGATCATGGAATGCTTATCGGATGCTGGACCGGAGACTTGAAAAGAAGGCAGGGAAGAATGTGGGGGTGAGGTGCCGAAGGAGCACTCCACCCCTCAGAGGAGAAAACTAGGTGATCGTGAAGCCCTTACGCAATTTCGGCTTCAGATACTGGTTGGCGTCATTATTGTTGGTGAAACGCATCTTCGCCGCATCCCAGTCGAGACGCCCGTCAACCCGAAGCGCGATCACGCCGAGTAGCATCCACTCCACAAACGGAGCGGCCACATTGAAGTTAGAGCAGGACGCATCTCCGCCCTTGCAGGCGCGAATCCAGTCCCGGTAATGGCCCGGTGAGCGCGTCAGCAATGGCTCCGGCATCCGGTAATCAGCCATCTTTTCGGTGGGCAACAAACGGGTTGTTTCTCCATAGGTGCCAGTCGTCAGAATGCCCTTGTCCCCAATGAATACGCTGCCGTTCGGCGAGGCAGGCCTCACTTCGGGGTTGTCTTTGAGCGCCTTGTACTGTTCCCAATTAAAGACCCTGCCTACCATGCCATTAAAGGCTGGCTCACGCATGGCTTGCGGTCGCGCGCCCTGAGCTTGCCCTTGCGGACGCGGGCGATTGGGCAAATCTCCCAGCCACTCCCCTGCCGGCACACCTTCCAGCTTCGGGCTCTCCTTCAATCCGTCATGCCAGTAAACAACAACCGGCCCCATATTCCCGCGAGCCGGGAAGGTAAACTTCGTAATCGACTTCTTGGGGAACTGGAAGCTCGACACCCCTTCCTTCATCACACATTCCACACTGGTAGGCGACCCCAGCTTCAACGCCATGTTCGGCGCTCCCAGAATGTGGCAAGCCATATCTCCCAGCGCGCCGCAACCAAAGTCAAAGAAACCGCGCCAGTTAAAGGGCTGATAGAACCCCCCGTAAGGAGACTTGAAGTCCTTGCCACCATCGGTGAACGGACGCTTCTCCGCAGAGCCCAGCCACAAATCCCATTCAAGCGTGTTCGGCACATCCGTCGGAGCCGGAACCTCTGTCGTCCCTTGCGGCCACCAGGGCCGATCCGTCCAGGCATGCACTTCCTTCACCTGGCCCAACTCTCCGCTCCAGACGATCTCTGCCGTCTGGCGGGTGCCTTCATTGGAATAACCTTGATTCCCCATCTGGGTCGCAACACGATATTTGTTGGCCGCCTCCATCATCTGGCGCGCTTCCCAAACAGTGCGAGTCAACGGCTTCTGGCAATAGACATGCTTTCCGCGCTCCATTGCCGCAATCGCGGTCACAGCGTGCATGTGGTCTGGCGTCGACACAATCACCGCGTCGATATTCTTACCCTGCTCATCGAGCATCTTCCGGTAGTCTTTGTATTTGGGGGCCTTCTCGAATTGCTTGAAGGCACGCTCGGCGCGCTTTTCATCCACATCGCAAAGCGCCACGATGTTCTCACTCAGGCAACCTTGAATGTCGCTGTGGCCTTTGCCACCAGAACCGATAGCCGCAATATTCAGCTTCTCGTTCGGGCTCTTGTAGCCCAGCATTTTGAGCGAGGAGGCGCTACCAAAACCGGCAGCGGGCACGGCACCGGCAAGCAGCGGGCCATAAAAAAAGAATCGTCGATTGATCTGCGAAGACATGAGGGGCAGATACCTCCACCCGTATGGTATCGAAACCCGCTAGTTTTTGGGGGCGAAGTATCCAGGACGCGCTCGAACAATCAAGTCCTTGCGTCCCTTCACACGAATTTGCACCGGGTGCCACTGCCCATCGGTCTTGATCGGCTCCGGCCGGTACAGAATGTTGTACTGGCTGCGCAGCTCATTGGCGATGTTCTCAAAACTCTGGCTCAAATCCGAAGCCTTGAAGGGGAAGAACGTCATGCCGCCGGTCCGCTCACTCATGTGCTTCAGAATGCGGTCACCTTCGCTCTCAATCTTGGTAATATTCGTCGAGATCGTATAGATCACCACATCCGCCTTCAGCGCCATCTCAATGGCCTGCTCGCGCGTCATGATCGATTGCGTATCATCACCGTCACTCAAAATCACCATCGCACGGCGAAACTTGAACAGCGGCTGGTCCTGCATCAGCTTGTCTTTGCAGGAGTAATAAATCGCATCAAACAGGGCTGTCCCGCCACCAGGCCGCATGTCGCGCACGGTCTTCGCCAACTTGTCGACATCGCCCGTCAAGTCCGCCCGCAACTCAACCTGATTATCAAAGGACACAACAATGGCCCGGTCTTCCTTCGGCCGAATCACAGAATTGATAAATTCAACCGCAGCCTCTTGTTGAAACTTGAAGCGGTCGCGCACCGAGTTCGACGAGTCAATCAGGATGCCCAGACGCAACGGCAAATTCGATTCGGAAACAAACTCCAAAATATTCTGCGGCTTCTTCTCCTCATACACTTCAAAGTCATCCCGATTCAGATTGATGACAAAGCGGCCCTTCTTGTCAGAAACCGTGTAGAGAAAGTTCACACGGAACACATCGAGGATGATGCGGTTCGGATCAGTGTTCTGAGCCAGGGCAGCCAGCGGGGTAGCGAGAAATTGTCGACGGAACATTACTGCCTACTATTGTAGGGCCCGAAGCCAGTCTTTGAGTTCCTCCGGCATTTCGGCTTCAATGGTAATCATCTCCCCCGTGGTCGGCTGGGCAAAACGAATCCGCCAGGCATGCAGAAAAAAACGCCCCGATTCATGCGGCCGGGCCCCATAAAGCGTATCTCCCGCCACCTTGTGCCCCAGGTGCCCCAGGTGCACCCGGATCTGATGTGTCCGTCCCGTCCCAATCTTCACTTCCACCAGGGTGAACTTCTCGTAGCGCTTCATCACCTTCCAGTGGGTGATCGCCTCACGTCCCAGTTCCGGATCGTCTTTCGTCACGGCCGCCATACGCACCGGCTTCCAGGGGTCGCGTGAGATCGGCCGGTTCACCGTGCCCGCATCATTCTTCATCACGTTTTCGACCAGCGCCACATACGTCTTCTCTACTTCACGCTCGGCAAATTGCTCCTGCAGCTTCCGGTGCGCAATGTCGTTTTTGGCCACCAGAATCACCCCGCTGGTGTACTTGTCCAGGCGGTGCACAATGCCGGGCCGCAAATCTCCACCCAACTGCGACAGCTTCTCAAACCGATGCAGCAGCGCATTGACGAGCGTACCTTCTGTGGTGCCCGCCCCGGCATGCACCGTCATCCCCGCAGGCTTATGAATGGCCACCACATCATCGTCTTCATAAAGCACCGTGAGCGGCAAGTCCTCCGGCGTCGCCCGCAGCGCTTTCAGCTCCAGCGGCTCCACCACCACGTCTTCCCCGCCCTTCAAAATATGCGAAGCTTTCTGCGCCTTACCGTTAACCAGCACCCGCCCCTTCTTGATCCATTCCTGCAACCGGCTGCGGCTGTACTTTGGATACAGGGTTTGCAGGTAGAGATCGAGCCGTTGCGGCTCCCCCTCAAAATTCATAAGGCCACTGCGGCTTCGACGTCACACCACCATCGACGTAGAGCGTTTGTCCGGTCACAAAATCACTCTGGTCTCCAGCAAAATAAAGCACCGCACGGGCGATATCGATCGGCATTCCAATGCGTCGCAGCGGCGTGACCGGGGCCCAGGTACCCGCATAATCACCCGTTTCCGCTTTGGTGCGTTCCACTTCAGTCGCCCCGGGGGCCACGCAGTTCACACGAATCTGATACTTGCCCAACTCCACAGCCGCAACCTTGGTAAACATTTCAATGCCGCCTTTGGATGCCGTGTAGTCCACCAGCCGCGGAAACGCCAGCTTGTTACAACCAGAACCAAGCGTCACGATGCTGCCCCCATGCCCCTTGGCCACCATACGCTTGGCGGCTTCCTGCGTACACAGAAACGTCCCCCGCAAATTCGTATTGTGAACCTTGTCCCATTCCTCCACCGTCAGCTCCAGCAGTGCCTTCCAGGTCTGCACCGCCGCATTGGCCACTAGCACATGAATGTCCCCAAAATGCTGATCAAAGGTCTCAAAGAGATTTCGAATGCTGGCCACATTCCCCACATCGGCCTGCATCGCCACAGCCTTTCGTCCCAGCGCTTCAATCTGCGCCACAGTGTCCTCAGCCCCTTTCAGGTCGGAGTTGTAGTTCACCGCAACGTCATAGCCAGCTCGACCCAACTCAATGGCAATGCACTTGCCAATTCCCTTACTCGCACCAGTCACTAAAGCCACACGGGTTACGTTTTCTGCACTCATGGCTTTATTGTAGATCGCGGAGAGGCTATCATATTACAAATTCAAGTCTTTCAGGGGAGCCTATCTTTATGAACCTTCGCGTCTGCCTATTGCTAGTCATGAGCCTCACGCTCTTCGGCCAAACCTCCACAACCCAATTGGGCGGTACCGTAGTTGATTCCTCTGGCGCTACCGTCCCAAATGCTTCTGTGGTCGCCGTCAATGAAGCCACCGGCCTGCGCTATAACCAGACCACCACCGACGCCGGTCTCTATGCCTTCCCCTCCATCCCAGTCGGCAGCTATACGCTCAACGTCGAAAGCAAAGGCTTCAAGAAGTTCCAACTGACCAAGATCGTCCTGCAGATCAATTCTCCGGCTACCGTCAACGCTACTCTCGAAATCGGTGCAGCCACAGAAACTGTGATGGTAGAGGCAAATGCCGAAACCATTCAGACCAACAACGCCACCATCGGCAACGTCGTCGAGCGCAAGGCGATCGAAGCGCTCCCCCTCAATGGCCGCAACCCCCTCAACCTCCTCATCTATGAGCCCGGTGTACTGCAACGCTCCGGCGGCACCATCAGCGTCAACGGCTCCCGCACGGGTGCGGTCAACGTCACCATCGACGGCATTGAAGCCAATGAATCCACCAACCCCAACCCCGTAAACAACATCTTCCGCCTCAATCCCGACAACGTGCAGGAGTTCAAGGTCACCACCTCGAACCCCTCAGCCGAAGAGGGCCGCAACTCTGGCGCCAACGTATCGGTCGCCACCCGTTCTGGCACCAATGAATTCCACGGCACCATGTTTGAGTTCTTCCGCAACACCGCGCTCAACTCCAACGAATTCTTTGCCCGTGCCCAAGGCCAACCCAAACCCGAAATCAAGCTCAATCAATACGGCCTCGAACTCGGCGGCCCGATCCGCAAAAACAAAACCTTCTTCTTCGCCTCCTGGCAGGGCCAGAAGGTCAACTTCGCCGACCCGATCGACAAGAGCTTCGGCACCGTCACTCTTTACAGCCCCTCTGCGCTGGCAGGCAACTACCGCTATATCGCCCTGGACGGACGCTCCCCCTACACGCTCAACGGCCAACGCATCACGCAAAACTCGCCGTTGCTCGTCGACCAGCGCACCGGCGCGCTCGCCCCTGGCGTGCGCAACTGCGCCGCCAGCACCGACATCAATTGCATCGCCTCGTTCAACGTCTTCGCCAACCGCGGCATCGATCCCTCCGTTCGTAGCGTCCTCGGCGGCTACCCTGCCCCCAACTCCTACGCCGGAGGCGACGGCCTCAATACTGGCAACTACTTTTGGAACTCACCCTTCCAGATTCGCGGCCCGCAGTACCTTGCCCGCATCGACCACACGCTCAACGATAAACATAACCTCTGGGGACGTTATCTCGGTGCCGAGCAAAACACCCTCAACGGTGACCCGCTCAACAGCCGTCCCATCGTACTCCCCGGCTTCCCTCCCCGCGGTGAAGTCTTTCGCCCGGCTCACAACACCGCCATTGGCGTTCGAAGCGTCCTGAGCCCACGGCTTGTCAATGAGTTTACGGTCGGCTACTCCCGCTTCCAGTTCCTGTTTACACAAGGCGAAGCCAACCCCAACTTCCCCAACGTCCCCCGCTTCACCTTTAACAACTCCAGCGTGGACTTCACGGCCAATCCCCGTACCTTCCGTGCCGTCAACACCATCCAGTACATCAACAATCTCACCTACATCAGCGGATCGCACGTCTTCAAGTTCGGCGGCAACATTCGCTTCTATCAGCACAACGACCAGCGCGGCGATGTCGGAGGCACCTCTCTGGTACCCGCCATTTCTCTTTCCCGCGCCATCCGCCCGCCCACAGGCTTCGCCTTCCCCAGCCTCACGGGCAACGCTGCCGCCGGCATCGCCTCCAACGACCTCAATCGTCTCCAGGGCACCATCAACGATCTGCTCGGCATCCCGGCGCAGATCACCCACAGCTTCCTCGGTGACGTTCGCAACGACACCTTCCTCCCCTTCCAGACCGGCGAAAAATCGGTCACGCTCTGGGCGCAGGGCCAGCGAACCAAGCAGTACAACTTCTTCGCCCAGGACGAATACCGGCTCAAGCGCAACCTCAGCATTAGCTACGGCGTCCGCTGGGAAATTAACGCTCCGCCGACCGAAGCCGGCAACCGCGCCTACATCCCGAACAAGATCATGGACGGCAGCCAGGGGGCTGTGTCGTTCATTCCGGCAGGCCGTTGGTATCAAAACTTCAATTGGGGTGCCCTCGCGCCCCGCCTCGGCATCGCATGGTCTCCCGGAGGCAACACTCGCACGGTCATCCGCGCTGGCTACAGCTCTGCTTTCGATCCCATCAGCACCTTCCAGGTCACCTCGATCGCAACCGCCGTCCCGGGCCAGGTCTTTACCTGCGTAGCCACTGCCGGCGGCACCGCCACTCCCAACTGCGCCAATGCTCCCGATGTCAGCCTCGCACAGTTCCCCAACCAACTCACCCCTCCCACGGTAAGGCCCTCTTCACAGCTCACGCCCAGCGTGAGCACCTTCAACACGGCCCCACCCGCGCGCGTATTCGACCAAAACCTGAAGCTTCCCTTCGTACACATGTGGAACTTCACCATCCAGCGTGAAATTGCCCGCGGCTATGTGGCCAGCGTCGGCTACGTCGGCCGTCGCGGTACACGCCTCTATCGCTCCTGGGATATGAACCAGCTCCGGACAGAATCCATGCTGCCCAGCTTCCTCGCCATGCAGCGCAATACCCAAATTGCTGGCTGCCGCCCGGACGGAACTGTGTCTACCGGTGGCCCCTGCGTCGGTGCCAGCCCCGTGCCATTCATTCAGCAAGGCATCATGACCAGCGCCTTCGCCAACGGCACCGCCTCCATCTCCGACCTGTCCACCACGCAGAACGCGCTCGGCAATATGGCTCTTCGCCTTGAGCAAACCACCACGGCGGCCCGGATGCGCCCCAACCAACAGTTTGGGCAAATCCTCTATCTCGATAACGGCGCAGACTCGATCTACCACGGCCTGCAAACCACCTTCCGCAAGCGCTTCGATAATGCTGGTGTCCTGATGTCCGGCTCTTATACTCTTTCGAAGGCAATCGATAACCTGTCTATCGATCCGGTTGCCGCAACCGCTGGCGGCGGTCTCACCACCACCAACGCCCGCACGCCCGTCGATGGCCGCAACTACGATAACGAACGTGCTCGCGCCGACTTCGACCAACGCCACGTGATCAATCTCAGCGGCATCTATGAGCTCCCCTTCGGTAAAGGCAAGCCGATACTCGGCAATGCCCGGGGCCCGGTCAACATGATCGTCGGCAACTGGAGCATCAATGGGATTTTCACCTACCAATCGGGAGAACCCTTTACCGTCCGCTCCGGCTTCCTCACCGCCAACAACGTCTCGCAGAGCCGTGCGGCTCTCGCCCCGGGCGTCACCTCTTACCCCAAAGCCAAGTTGCAGGAGAAACCGGGCACTCTTGGCCCCGTCCTCTTCCTCGATGCCTCCCAGTTTGCCGTCCCCGCACCGGGCCAACTCGGCATCGGGCGCAACGTCTTCCAGGGCCCCATCTTCTGGAATCTGGACCTCAGCGCCGCCAAAGCGTTTCAGATCAACGAACGCTTCAAGCTCACCTTCCGTGCCGAAGCCTTCAACGCCCTCAACCATCCCAACTTCCGCAATCCGCGCGATGCCAGCGTCGGCAGCCCGGCCGTCAACAGCAATGTCTTCGGCCAAACCTGCTGCGTCACTCTATCGACCGCTAGTTCCTCAACCACCAATCAGAATGGGGAAAGCTGGCGCGTCATTCAGTTGGCGCTCAAGTTGAATTTCTAAACACCCCACAAAACAAGCAGCCCGAAGCCTCACCGCTTCGGGCTATTTTTTTCTCACCTTAAATATGGACATTATCAGTCCAGTATTGTAACCTGCAAGTCAGTTGCGAAAATCATGATCAAGATTCTCCGTTCGACTCTCTTCTGGTTTCACCTTGTCCTGGGCTGTGTGGGCGGCATCATTATCCTTTTAATGTCCATTACAGGCGTCTTGCTGACCTATGAACGGCAGATGCTGGCCTGGCTTGACCGTGGCAGTCACCAAATCAAGGCTGCCCCAGATGCAAGGCCATTGCCGATAGAAACGATTCTGGATCAACTCAAACCCGACGCCGCAACCACGCTGACAGTCCGCTCCTCCCGCCAGGAACCGATCGAAGTCAACCAGGGCAAAAAAGGTGTGATCTACGTCGACCCCTACAGCGGCGCAGTCCTCGGCACCCCCTCCAAACAAGGCCGCGAATTCTTCCAAAAGTTGCGAGGCTGGCACCGCTGGCTGGCCTGGGAAGGTGATTGGCGCGCCTGGGGCAAAGCCATCACCGGAGCCTGCACCCTGGCCTTTCTGGGCATCGCTCTCAGTGGCCTGTATCTCTGGCTCCAAACCCGCCCCATCTTCTGGTTCCGTCGCGGTCTCTCCGGCAAGGCCCGCGACTTCAACTGGCACAACGCCATTGGCATCTGGTCGGCGGTCCCGCTGATCTTCATCATCCTCTCGGCCCTGCCCATTTCCTACCCGTGGGCCAATCAGCTCATCTATCAGGTAACGGGCACAACCATGCCGGCAAACAATGCCGCCCCGCAACCGAAAGGCGAACCCAATCCTGCCGGCTTCAATCGCATGCTCGCTGCAGCAGCCACGCAACCCGGTTGGCAGAGCATCAGCTTCCGCGTGAGCCCGGGCGAGGAACCAATTTCTTTTACCGTTGATGCCGGCGACGGAGGTCAACCGCAGCTCAAGTCGACGCTCCGCCTCGATCGCCAAACCGCTGCGGTAGTGAGCAAAGAAACCTTCAGCGACTTCAATCTCGGCCGCCAGATCCGATCCTACTCCCGCTTCCTGCACACCGGCGAATCGCTCGGCCTCTTCGGGCAAACCCTGGCCGGCCTCGCTTCAGCCGGTGCGGTAGTGCTGGTCTGGACTGGCATCGCCTTATCCCTGCGCCGCTTCTCCTCCTGGCGCAAGAGAAAGACTAGCCGCGACGTTCAATCGTCGCCCGCACAACCTCAACCATACGCTTCTGCCGCGACTCAACAGTAGCCAGAATCGACTTCACTTTCGCCTTGGCGCTGCGCGGATTGCGCACAATCCCTTCCAGCCTGGCCCACAACTGGCTGCCACTGGTTTCATCCACTTCAAAAAACCAGTCCTCAGCACCGAAGTCGCGGTACATCTGGCCCTTAATCGTATCGGAAGGCTGTCGCACATAAAAAGTTGGCGTCCCCACATGCAGCGCAATCAGGGGCGAGTGGCATTCCATGCTGATCACCGCCTGGGCTTGCGAATAAATCGATGCTGCTTCATCCGGCAGCCAATAGCTGTCGCGCCACACCACGTTCTTGCGGATCTCCACAGGCAGCGGATCCACCAGAATCTCCTTGCCCAGCTCCACCTGATAGGTCATCTCCGCGCACACCATCACCTTGTTGCCAGTCGCGCGAATGTAGGCAATCATCATCTCCCGCAATTTGGCGTGATCCTGCTCCACCGTCCGCTGGTTGATCGCGTCTCTGATGTCATCGCTGGCCACTCGCGCCACGTTGTTCACCTTGTAATAAGGCGTGTAGCGCAACCTCGGAATCACACAGATGAATCGCTGCGGCTCCAGCCCCCGTTGCTTCAGCCACGCCAGGCCCTTGGCGTCATCCCTGAGATGCATGCCAAGCTGCGCATCCGGGCCAAACTCGAGCACCGGTGTCTTCACCTGCTGCGCCTTCAAGTAGTCTCGGGTGATGGTGTCCCGGCAGAAAAAGAACGCCGACCGGTCGATCACATACCGCAGATCTGCTGGCAGCTGATCAGCAGGCAGCTTCATGCTGCGCGCCCGTAGGTCTTTCAGCGTTCCCCCTTCCGCATCTCGATTCTCACCGATACCCGAGATCGGGTCGCTCGTCACACCAAACACACCGAGCGGCTTGCCCGTAGCCTTTTGAAAGGCCAGCGCATGATTGCTCGCTGGGAAGTTCGACCCCGACCCACTTAAATAAAGATCCGTGCGGTTCCAGAGCGCTTCGAGCTCTGCGCTGGTCGGCTTGCCATCAGCCCCAACACTGCCCTCCACAATCTTCAACCGCGGGTACCCACGCGTCAGCAACTCCCGCGACCCATGCCCGAGCTTTCCAGGCCACAACGTGACTTCCGCCTCTGGATAATACTTCTCAAGCAAACTCAGTGCTCCGGGCGTATGCCCGATGTCACCAATGTTTACGCTCTGCCAGGAGCTTCGCAGCAGGATCTGAGGTGGCTTCCCCTTGCTGGCGGCAGCAAGGGACTGCATCAGAAAATGTCTTCGTTCCATGGTTTAAAAGGTCATCCTCAAACCAACTTGGCTGCGTCGCGCCTCCAGTGCTCCCAGGATGCGCCCAAAGTTCGCATTCACATTTTGCCCTGCCGCGTTCGGCGAAAACGTAGTGTTGGGTGCGTTGTAGTTCACCGTGTTCAGGGCATTGAAGAACTCACCACGTGCCTCGAGCCTAAAGCGCTCCTTGAAGGTGAAGGTCTTGAAGAACGAGAAGCTCAAGTCGGTCAGGCCCGGAGCTCGAGTGCGTGGCAGCGTCCTTGGCGCGTTGCCAATCGTGAAGTTCGCCGGGTTCACAAACGCATCGATATCAAACCAGCGAACCGGCGTGCGTTGATCGGCAGGCAAGGTCGGGTCGCGCAACACATTCGGGAAGTTGATCCCCGAGAAGTTATTGGCCCCGCGCACGGCCAGCGGCAAGCCGGACTGGAAGGTTCCAATCCCGTTCATCTGCCAGCCACCCAGCACGGCGTTCACTGCCTTCGGTGCAGAACTCAGAAACTTTTTGCCCTTTCCGAATGGCAATTCGTAAACGCCAGAGACAACCATCCGGCTCGGCACATCGTCCTGATCGATCGAGCGGTCCAACCGCCGATTGAACCGGCCCAGCCGATATTCCGAGGCACAAGCATCTCCGGAGTTGCCGCCACCAATCGCCGAACATTCACTCATCAGTTTCGACTTCGTGTAATTCAGCTGCATCGACAGCCCGGTCGAAAAACGCTTCTCCATGGAGAATTGAAAGGCGTGGTAGCTGGTCCCCAAATTCGGCGCTCCCCACGTATCCACTCGCAGGTAATCCGGATATGGCAGCAGCGATTGCGACCTCGAAATCGTCGCCCCCGACAGCGCACCAGTAGCAATCTGCCCGGCAAACGGATTCGGCACCACGTCCTGCAACGACAGACCGAGCGAGAGCAATGCCGGGTCCAGTTGGTTCAAATTGTAGTTGCCGCCAAAGAGCTTCGTGCCCTTGCTTCCGACATACACCACCTGCGCGGTCCAACCACCCCACAAGGCGCGCTGAATCGCCAGGTTCCACTGCTGTGTATATCCAGTCGGAGAATTGCGGTCTTGCGCACGGACGTTCTGTCCACGAAACGCTCCCGGCCCACCTGCTGCGCCCAGCGGCTGCAGGATGGCGCTCGGACCTTGAGAAAACTGAAAGGCCCGCTGCGGAAAGCCACTCGGCGCCTGAAACTGCGTGTCCACCGAAAAGCCAAGGGCATTCTGGTTGTCCGGCACGATCGCCCCACTCTCAATCGGCAGGTAGAGCAACCCGTAGCCGGCGCGAATGGCCGTCTTGCCGTTACCCTGCGGGTCCCAGGCAAATCCAATGCGAGGCCCGAAGTTATTGCGGTCCGTGTTGATAAACGACTCCGGCTCTTCCTTGCCCGAGTACTTCAAAACTCCCAGCCGGTTCGTCTGCGGATTGGTCGCAAACGGATCAAAATTCGAGTGCCGGTTATGAATCTCCTTGAAGCCGAAACTGATGTCATAGCGCAAGCCCAAATTCAGGGTCAGCCGCGAGGTAATCTTCCAGTCGTCCTGAATGTAAAGTCCCAACGGATTGGCCCGCGCTTGAAAGAAGGGCCGGAAACCCGCAGATCCGCTGGAAACCTCACCCAGCATGAAGGTCGCAAGGCCAACTCCATTCCCCGCTGGTGACAAGGGATTCCCCGTCAGCGCCGGCGTAAACGAAAAGTTTCCCGAGGGGTTCACCCGGTTGATGAAGCTATTACGCCAATCCCGGTAATCCATCCCCATCTTGATGCTGTGCCGTCCAGAGATAATGCTGAACTGATCCACCACCTGCCAGATGTTCTGCGCCCTCAGTCCACCTGAAAAGCCAGCATTCCCGATCGTTAGCATCCCGGTGATCTGCACCGGGGGCAGAGCATCTTGCGGAATGATCGAAGGATAACCCAACCGTGCGGGCCAGCCCTGATCAAAGCTCGGGTGGGCAAAGGGTAGGTATTGGCGCGTCACTCCGCCACGAAGCTCATTCACCATCCGGTTAGAGATCGTCTTGGTCCAGGCAAGCACGGCATTGTGGTTGTCACGCTGGTCATTGCGAGCACTCGGGTCCGCAGCGCCCAACCCCCAACCGGCATTCTGCAGAATGTTCCAGGTAAACGAATAACGGAAGAACAGATTGCTCGTTTCATTGATCCGGTGGTCCAGGCGATTCGTAACCACCGTTTGATTGGACGTCGACTTCGCCAGCGAAACAAAGTTATTCACGTTCGTAATCGGATCGGTCGGCGTAGCATTCCCCGTTGGCATCAACGGAAGCACCCGGCGTGACAAGGCATCGATGCGATTGCCAGGCAGGATGTTGCCAGGAAACGCATCTCGCACAAAGCCACTCCCATTCGGGTTTTGCCGGGTCGTCGCCGGGTCAAAGATGGAAATCAACGCTCCACGCGCATCGAAGGTCCGAGAAAAGTCACCCGCACGTTGCTCGGTCGTCGCGACAGTGCCAATCTGCGGATTCCCCGTAGATCTCCACAACCACTGCTCCCAACCCGTAAAGAAAAACGTCCGGTTCTTCCCGTTATAAAGCTTCGGAATCCACACCGGCCCACCCACCGTTCCACCGTACTGGTTGTAGCGCAGCACCTGCTTGGTGCGTCCGGTCCGCGGGTCCGGCTGTGTCGAAAACGCATTCCGCGCATCCAGCGAATCGTTCCTCAAAAACTCATACAGCGACCCGTGAAATTCATTCCCGCCAGACTTCGTCACCACGTTCACTACCCCGCCCGCCGTCTGCCCATACTCTGCTTTCAAAGCATTCGTCTCCACCCGAAACTCCTGCACCGAATCCGCCATCGGCACCACCGAAATCTCGTTATGCACCGCCGCCGTATTGGAAACCCCATCCAGGAAAAACTGGTTGCCGTACGCCGGGCCACCATTAATGCGCATCTGCGAAAACGTCTGGTTGTTGACTTCCGCAAATCCGTCCGTCGCATTCGACCTCGGCACAACACCCGGCACCATCTTCACCAGGTTGAATACGTGACGCCCGTTCAACGGCAAGTCCGCAATGCGCCGCTGATCCACCACCGTACCCAGGGAAGAATCTTCCGTCTGAATCCGCGGAATCTCCGCCTTCACATCAATCGCTTCCGCGACATTTCCCAGCTCCAACACAAAATCCAGGCGAAGCCGCTGCGATACTTCCACGTTCACCCCAGCCCGCTGCATCTTCTTGAATCCAGTCGCCTCAGCCGACACAGTAAATCCACCAATCGGCACGTTCGGGATCACATAGACCCCCGCCTCATTCGTCGTCCCCTTGTACTGCAAGGAAGTCGCTGTAGCCCTCGCCGTAATCGCGACATTCGGGGTCGGCGCACCGGCCGGATCCGTCACAGTTCCAGTAATCGTTCCCAGCGCAGTCTGAGCCAGCAGGGACGTCCCACCCATCAGCAGCGCCATCATCAGGTTTCGTGCCAACATTGCAACACCTCTTTCCGAAGCTTTGGTCTGAACCGATGATAGGATGAAGCCGAAACCTCTGCAAGTGGCGTAACGTAAGAAACATCGTTCCGGAACAACTGTAAATGACTGAAACCACAACAGCCAATGAACAGCAATTGGAAAAACTCCTTGCCAGTAGCGAGTTCCAGTCTTCCCGTCAGGTCCGGCAATTCCTCGACTTCACCGCAGGCAAAGTTCTCCGTGGCACCACGACCATCGACCAGTTCGAGATTGCCGAACACGTCCTCGGCAAGACCGACTTCGATCCCACCGTCGATGCCTCTGTCCGTAAACTCGCCACCCAGGTCCGCCAACGACTGGCCCGATACTACCAGGGCCCCGGGGCCTCCGACCCCATTCTCGTCACGCTTCCCCTCCGCTCCTACAGCCCCCACTTCGCACTCCGCGACTCTGTAACCGAGGCCAGACCCACCCGCCCCTGGCTGGTGCCGCTACTTCTCTCCCTCACAATCCTTGCCCTCGTCTGCTTCTTCCTGTGGCCTCGCCCACAACCAGGCAGCAACCTGGTGATCGAAACGGCATTTGGCGATATCAAGGCTCCCGTGTCCGACCCCGCGCCGGGTGGCCTGCTGCTAGGTCCGCCCATGGCCATCTCCGATGAGATCACCACCCGACTCAGCTTCTCACCCACTCATGAAGGCCAGCACGCAGGCATTCTGATCTGGGCAGGCCCCTTACACTATGTTGCCCTCGGTCGCCGCTTCACCTCTCGCAATCAAATCGCCCTCAGTACCGCACATACAACCACCGCAGAGCTCCCCGATGTCGAAGGGCAAAGTGGTTTACCCGTTTGGCTGAGCCTGCGCCGCCAGGACAACTCATTCACCGCCTTCATCAGTCCGGACGGCAAGACCTGGACCCCGGTCGGCGAACCACTCCAACTCTCGCTTGGCAATCAGACCCGAGCTGCCCTGTTCGCCGTCAATGGACGTCGCGATTCCCCTTCCATCCCAGCTCGCTTTTCCCACGCCTCCATCCAGCCCCTCGGCTCACCCCAATGGAACTTCTCTTCCACTTGCCCTGACCAGACAGATCTCGCCAGCGAATCACCGCTTTCAGGCCCAGCCTGCCAATCTCTCTGGTCTCATTCCGTCCCGGCCACTCCCACCTGGAGCTTCACCACACGCTTGGAAACCTCTGACACGACAGCCATCTCCGCCGGCCTCTACGTCCTCAATCAGCAGGGCCGCCGCATCCGCCTCGTCCGCTACCGCACCGACACTTCCACCATTGCTCTGATTGAAGATGGACGACGCCTGGTCAGTGTGCCAGATTACCCCGGCCGCCCCCCGATTTACCTGCGGCTCCGTCGCAATGCCGACGGCTCTGTCTCTGCCCTCCATAGTCTGGACGGCGAAAACTTCAGCGCCATCGGCAAACCCCTGGCGCTCCCCAATCTCACCTCAGTAGGCCTGATCACCGCGCGGCGCGAAAGCGTTCCTTCCGGCACCCTGGCCCGCGCCCACTTCTTCCTCGCCGGGCAGGATCTCGATCCCCTCACCCCCTAGGCGAAGCGGAATCGGATCGTGTGATCAAACGGCGCAAAGCCGGTCAGGTAGAGCGTCGGCCCCGGCAGCTTCGCCTCGATGTAACGCATGTCTTTGGTCCACCAATGCGCCGAAGCACCCGGGCTTACCTTGATGATGTCCTTACCCACTTGATACTGAGCCTCGTTGCCATCAATCAGATAAGAATCCTCAGCAGTTGTGATCGGCTTCACCCCACTCAGCTTCCCGCCAGGGCGAAACGCAATTTCAATCGTGATCGGAACCAGTTCCGTCCCCTTCGAATAGACCCGCAGATTGTAGCCGCCCTCCGCCTCTTCGATCACCGCACCCTGCTCGAACTCACTCACCTCGGTGCGGGGCCGTGTCTTCTGCGTGCTGTCCCACATCTCACTGTCAATCACGCGGGTGGGCGTGAAGGGCTGGTAATAAGGACCCTCCAGCTTCTGGCTCATCTGAATCTTCCCGCCTTCCAGCGTGTGGTTCTGGCTCTTGAACTGCCCCTTGCCAAAGAACGAACTGATAAAGCGAACGGTCGTAATGACGGCCTCGCCTTTATTCAAACTCATCACCCGGCTCGAACCGTTGTAGAAGACCGTTGCCGCGTGATCATTGCGGCGAATGCGCGTGATCTTGTTGTGCTTGAAATCCTTGCGGTAACTCTTTGGGATCTCCCCAGTCGCAATCGGCTTCAGAAACTCAGGATGCAACATCGCCGTCGACAATCCCAGCGCCTGATCCCGATACTTAGCCGCCAGATTACCCCAGGCCGCATGCTTGTCCTTGAGCGCCATATAGTGCAGCGAGAAGTAGTAGTTCACCGGGGTCGCAACCGTAAACTGATCCTGCCGCCGCGAAAAGTCCGTCACCACTTCGCCGTTCGGGTTAATCAGATACAGCAACGAAGTCAGATTGGCCCGCACGTGCTCAAACAATTCCGGTCGATTATGTTTTTCCGCAATCGCGATCAACGCACTATCAATGATCGGGTTGTAGCCTCCCACAGATCGCTCCGTGAACTGCCCATCCTCATCGATATCGATGGTCTCGGCCAGCCACTGGTCAATCCGTTTGCCATAGGCCGCATTCGGCAGGCATTCCTGAATCTGCGCCAGTGCCGCACAAAGCACCCAGCGATGGTTCGGCGTGTGAATCCCGCCCACCGCCATCCCGTCACCAGACCGCTTCAGAAAGGGTGCCATCACCTGAAATACTTCACGACTATCGGTCCGCTTGGCAATCAGCAATGCCCCTGCCGCTGCGCGTGCCCCAAAGGCCGTATCCGGCGGCGAGTTGAAGTTCGTGTCGAGATTCGAATAATAACCGCCAGCGCTCAGGTTCTTTTCCAGACACTTCGCCGTCAGCTTCAACCGCTCAAACACCTCTGCACTCCGGTAGAATTTGCTCTTCGGCTGCATCAGCGCCGCCCCGTAGGTGTCATACATCCCAGCCATCGAAGCAATCACCGGAATCCCAAAACCGTTCAGCACCATCCCCTGCCATCGGCTCGCAGGGTCCACAATCTGCGTTTTCAGCAAATGCTCCACCGCCCGATCATGGTTGGCAACAATCCGAGGAAAAATGTCTGTTTGGGTGCTTTGTGAAAGGGCAGGCGCAGCAGAAAGGGCAGTCAGGGCCGAACGTCGAGTCATAGGTTCAACCTCTAGGCTACAACGGAGATGAAGCTTTTCTTATCGAAAAAGCGTGATATGGTGTGATCTTCTCCAGGTTCCAACTCATGCTTACAACTCTCTTGCTTCTTGCCACACTGCAGGCTGCCGACCCGGAAGCGCTCGCCCGCATCCAACCCCGCCTTCAGGCTCACGTCGACAAGGGAGGCATCAGTGGCACCGTCTCCCTACTCATCGAAAAAGGCCAAAAAGTCCATTTCGCAACCACGGGCTGGGCAGACATCGAAAACAAAAAGCCCATGAGATCAGACTCTATTTTCCAAATCATGTCCATGACCAAACCCTTCACAGGCGTCGGCATCATGATGATGGTGGAAGAAGGCAAGCTCAACCTCCATGATCCCGTCTCCAAATACCTGCCCGAGTTCAAGGACAAACCGAACGTCCTCGTTCGCCAACTCATGAGCCACACCTCAGGCATGGCCGCCAATCCGCCTGGCGACAAAATGGAATGGTATTACTCCATGAAGGTCAGCCTCCAGGAGGCCGTCCAGCACTACGCCACCGTCCCACTCCTCCAGGAACCCGGCACCAAATGGGTTTACTCCAACATGGGCATTGCCACCCTCGGCCGCCTCATCGAAGTCACCAGCGGTCTCAAGTACGAAGACTTCATCGCCAGCCGCATCCTGAGCCCACTCGGAATGAGCGACACCTTCTTCTTCCCGCCTGAAAACAAGCGGAGCCGCATCGTCGTCAACTATTGCTCTAAAGAAGGCAAAATCAGCCCCTGCCCCCACAACACCCTCGGCGGCGACTCGCGCGATCTTCGCGTCGGCGCCATCTACCCTGCTCCCGAATTCGGCCTCTACTCCACCGCCGAAGACCTCGCCCGCTTCTACCAGATGATGCTCCAGAACGGCACCTTCGCCGGCAAGCGCTACCTCTCCAAAGCCAGCGTCGATGCCATGACGATGGTGCAAACGGGCGATCTGAAGGCAGGGCACAACGCAGGCACCGGCTTCGGCCTCACCTGGGAAGTCGCCAAAGATCCCGCAGCAGCAGCAATGCTCTGGTCCATTGGCACCTTCGGCCATGGCGGAGCCTTCGGCACTCACGGCTGGATCGACCGTGCCAAAAATCTGGTGGGTGTTTTCATGGTCCAGGGAGGCTTTGGCAATGCCGAGGCAAAGGCGAACTTTATCGCGATGGCCTCCGCAGCAGCGAACTAAAAGCGAAAATTTCGCTTGAAATTCGGCATTTGTTCGCCTAAACTGGCAGTATGGCACTGACGCGTCGTCAAAAAGACCTTTTGGATTTTCTTGCAAGCTTTATTGAGAAGCAGGGCTACTCCCCAAGCTATGAAGAAATTGCCTCCGGCATGGATTTGACTTCGCTCGCCACCGTTCACAAACACATCCATTCGCTCGAGAGCAAAGGCTATCTGAAGCGCGGCTTCAATCAGAGCCGCTCTCTGGAAATTTCTCCCAAGTACCTCGAAGAACGTCGCAGCTATTCGGGTGTCCCTGTCTCCAATGACCTGGAAGTCCCCCTCCTCGGTCGTATCGCTGCCGGTTCCCCGGTCGAAAGCGTCGCCAATCAGGAAACCTTGGCCTTCAAAGACTTCATGGGTAACGACACGACCTATGCCCTCGAAGTCCGTGGCGATTCCATGATTGAAGACCACATCTGCAGCGGTGATTTTGTTCTGGTTGAGAAGGTCCACTCCGTCCGCGACGGTGACATCGTGGTGGCCCTGGTTGACGGCATGGAGACCACGCTCAAGCGCTTCTATCGGGAAGCCAATGAAATGATCCGCTTGCAGCCGGCCAATTCCTCAATGGACCCCATCCGTGTTCCACAGAACATCGTCAGCGTCCAGGGCCGTGTGCTCGCCGTTCTGCGAAAGTATTAGACTTTTGCCTGAATAACCAGGCAAACGAGATTCCACGCAATCAGCGCCGCGTAGAAATAATTGATTCTGCTCAAAAGCAGTTGCCTGTTTGTTTGCACACAAAACAGAGCTAAAGCCAGCCCAAGGCACTTCACCAACATCAGGCCACCGAGAGGATTCGGTGCCGTTCTCATCGACCAGAGTACAAAGGGGTTTGCTTCGCCAACGCCATGCAGCAGGAAGGCTAATGTACTCAGCAGGTCTAGCACCTGCAAGTAAGCAAATTGTACGAACTGACCGGATTGGAGTACTCCAAACAGTTGATTCATAGAAGGGGACGATTCTGGACTCAAGACTATCGGTTTCCCTCTTCACCCGTCTATGGTACAGCTCAGGTATTTGATATGGCTTTGTCCCAGTACGGCCAAGCACCCAAAAGGTAAAGATAGAGCCTAAATCTGCCGATAGCCGGGAGTATGCAAGTACTAAGGCAATCTAGGGTAGCGAGTCGCACCGCAAACTATTCCAAAATTGTCTTTGTTTGCATAGGCTTGGCAACACTGCTAGCCACAGCCTTCGTACTAGTGGCTCTCTGGGCCACCAGTGAGTTCACCCAGCCCGAAGGCATCGTCGCCACACAAATCCGCACCTTCTCTCAGGAAGGCACCTTATATTACAGCCTCAAGCAATACCCTTACACCGTTTGCGCCTACATGCCGATTTTCTACGGCTTGACGGGATTAATCACTAAGGCTGGCATTCCCGTACTGCTGAGTGGCCGCTTGGTCAGTATCGCTGCCTTGGCCCTTATCTTCTGGCTGGTTTGGCAGCTGACACTGCTCTACTCGGGTGATCGACTCCTGGCCCGCCTGGCCCTCGCCCTCGCTGGCTGCACACAGCTTTTGCTCGGTTGGGGCACCACTGCCCAGGTCGACACACTCACCATTGCCTTCTCCCTGTTGTCCTTTTACCTCTACTCTCTGAATGCAGTCGCAGGTCGGCCTACCCTCGATTGGGCCGCGCTGGCCGCCATCGCCGCACTCTTCACCAAGCAAACAGCTCTGGCAGCCCCGGCAACGATCTTTGTCCTCCTACTCGTCCAACAACCAAAGCGAGCCTTACGCTTCGCCGCAATTGTCGCCGGTCTCGGAGGTGCTGCCGTCCTCGGTCTGAATGCTGCCCTACAAGGCCGCTTCCTCGAAAACACGGTTTTTGCCAACATCAATCCCTTCGCCTGGTACAAGCTCCTTTACCCGATGGAATACATCGGCATTGTTCTGGCACCCATGATCCTGATCGTGTTAGTCGGCGTTCCGCAATGCCTGCGCACCCCTGCTCGCGCACTCTATATCTATCTTGCCTTCGCTCTAGGCGTCTTCCTACTGACTGCCCCCAAAGTCGGGGCAGACTCCAATTACCTCGTGGAGTCGACCATCCTGTTGATCCTCTGCGGCATGTGCGCCCTCCACCATCTGAACTTCTTTGAACTCCTGGCACAGGGCAGCAAAAGCTGGGTCACGCTTCTGGTTCTACCGCTCGCCCTTTATGGCGTCCAGAACCTCCGCGTCTCCACCTCCAGCCTCACCAAACGCATCGCAAGAGAGCAACACTTCACCCAACAAGTCGAGGGCCTACGCCCCTACCTTGGCGGCAAGGGCCGCATCCTTTCCACCGATTCCAACGCCTTGCTTCAGGCAGGCCGCAGTTTTGAAGTCGAACCGCTCATCTATCGTCTCCTGGTCGAGGCAGGCAGAATCGACGCCACGCCCGTCCAGAAAGATCTCGATGCCGCCAGCTTTGAAACCATCCTCCTCTATGAAGACCTGAGTCGCCCCAAAGACCCAGACCCGGAATTCCCCCGGCTCACACCCTCCCAGATGGCTTCCATCCAGCAGCAGTACCAACTGGTCAAGCAAGTCCCGGGCCCCAATTTACAAGGCGTTTTCGTCTACCAGCGACGGACGCTCACCGCACAGCGAGATCAATAATGGCAACTACGCTCGAAGCCACTTTGGCCACCTATCACGACATCCGGTTTCAATACGATCCGCGCCGAGCTAAGGTGTGGAAAGTCCTGGCCAACTACCTGCAACCCTGGGTTTCGACCTCGGGCAATCTCCTCGAGCTCGGTGCCGGCTATGGCGAGTTCTCCCGTGAAATTCGCTCCGGCCCAAAGTGGGCGCTCGACATGAATCCCGAGCTCATCCGTTACTGGGGTCAGGACGTCAAACCGCTCATCCAATCCGCGCTGGAGCCGTTGCCAATCCCCGCGGCCTCACTCTCTACGGTCTTTGCCTCGAATTTCTTTGAACACTTCACCCTCGAGCAAGGCGCTCAGATACTGGCCGAGGCCCATCGTGTGCTCGCCCCAGGCGGTCGCCTCATTGTCGTCCAACCCAACTTCCGTCTCGAGCCAAGACGTTACTTCGACGACTACACCCACCGCACTGCCTACACCGACAATGGCTTTCAGGATTTTCTCCGCGCCTCTGGCTACAAAGTCATCCATGCGGAAGCCCGTTTCACCCCCTTCAGCATGAAATCCAGAATGCCAGCCGCGGAGTGGCTCATCCAGCTTTATCTCAGCCTTCCCTGGCGGCCATTTGCTGGCCAATTCCTGATTGTGGCCGAAAAGCAAAGTGAGGGACAAAACTAAATGTGGCGTGGCAAAAAAGTAACGGTTATCTTTCCAACCTATAACGAAAAAGATTCGATTCGCGCCGCCACGCTTGGCTATTTCGCCACTGGCCTGGCCGACGAAGTCATCGTAGTCAATAACAACGCCGCTCCAGGCACCTCAGAAGAAGTCGCTGGCACCGGTGCCCGCGAGATCTTCGAGACCCGCCAGGGCTACGGCAATGCGCTCCTGTGCGGCATCGACAATTGCGATGCCGACCTCATCGTCCTCTCAGAACCCGACGGAACCTTCAACCCCAACGATCTCGTCAAAATGCTGGCTTACTCCGACGACGTGCCTGTCGTCTTTGGCACCCGCACCAGCCGTGAATTCATTTGGGCCGGTGCCAACATGGGCCGTTTCTTGCGCTGGGGCAATTGGGCCGTCGCCAAAATGACCGAGCTCCTGTTCAACACCACAATTCTGACCGACATGGGCTGCACGCTCCGGCTCTTCGATGCCGCCGCCCTGCGCCGCATCCGTCCCCACCTCACCATTGGCGGCTCCCACTTCGGCCCGCAGCTCCTGATGGAAGTCGTAGCGCACCATATCCCCTTCGTCGAAATCCCCGTCAATTACAAAAGCCGGGTCGGCGAATCCTCCGTCACGGGCAGCTTCTACAAAGCCTTCATCCTGGGCCTGCAGATGATCCTGCTCGTCTGGCAGTATCGCCTCGGCTTCGTAGCCCGCCAGCGAGTGCTATGGACAGCCGAGGAGAGCCGCACGCCAGAAGAGCGCGAGGTGGTCTCAGTCAATCCCTCTCTCGTCAATCTGGCCCGTGCCATTGGCCCGCGTCCCGAGGTCAAAGAACCCACTTCCAAGTAACAATCACTCCACCAATAAGAAAGGGCCCATGCCGAAGCATGGGCCCTTTCTATGGATAACTTGATTACTAGGATCCGGCTTGAGCGGCGGTAGACATCGTCTCAGACACTTTGCTGAAAATGGTGCTGATGCTGGTGGCTACGTTCGGCATGATCGCACCGGCAGCGACGGCGACAAAGCCTGCCATCAATGCGTATTCGATCAGGTCCTGACCTTTGGTGTCCTTGATAATGCGTAGATTCCACACCAGATTTTTGATATTTTTCATGTTGTTGTTCTGACCTGCTCCCCGTAAACTCCACCAATTGAAACTAGAGAGCTCCTAATAATGTAGAAGGAAGGAGCTTTGGAGATGAAGAAGAGCCGGTACACGGAAGAGCAAGTGATCGGAGCGGTCAAGCAG
>JBIITX010000048.1:0-35185 GCA_044340255.1 Bryobacter sp.
GCCTCCGCCGCAGGGCTTCGCTTCGCTACGCCCTGCAGCTACGGCCCCCATCCGGCATGGTTCTTGACAAGGGCAATTAACCAAGGTGGACTGGCTTACACAAAACTATTGACACATCCGGTTTGAAACCAAAATGACCACTCAATAATTCCTCAAGGACCTTAATTGCGGGACAGGATTGGATTGATACGGGCTTCGGTATCTGTCGACGGCAAAGGCGCGATTCGCGAGTCCAAACTAGTCCGCGACGCTAACCATCGTCTGAGCGCAAAACTTCACAACTGGAATCCCGCCGATACCTCAAGGCCTCTTCATCCGCATAGTCAACCCAAGGACTCCGACGCAAAAGGTTAACCTAAAGCGACGCCATCACAAACGGGTCCTTCGTCCGCTTCAACTCGTTACGCAACAACTCCCGGTGCTCTTCGAGCACCCCCTGTGCCCCAGCCGTCCCCAACAGATTCTGCCCCTCCCCCGGATCCAGCTCCAAATCAAAGAGCTGCTCATTGCGCTTCCCCTGCGAATACACACAATACTTGTAGCGCTCCGTCCGCAGCATCCTCCCCTCACGCTCCGCACTCTCATATCGCAAGTGTGCCGTCACAAACTCTCTCCGCTGCGCCTTCCCCTCGAGCGTCGGCCGCAACGACTGCCCGCGAAAACTCCCCAACCTCTCAATCCCCGCATAGTCACAAAGCGTCGGCATCAAATCCACCAGCGACGCCAGCCCACGCGACCGCTGCCCCGCGACAATCCCCGGCCCCGCAAAAAACAGCGGCACCCGAATCGTCTCTTCCCAAAACGCAGCCTTCTGCACCCACCGGTGCGCCCCCATCCCCTCCCCATGATCCGAAGTAAAAGCAACAATCGTATTGTCCAACTCCTGGCTCGCCCGCAGCGCCTCGAGCACCCGTCCAATCTGCCGGTCCACCGTCTCGACCATCCGGTAGTAATCGTGCAGATAATGCCGGAAGTCATCGCGCTTCCAATCCGCTGCAATTCCCACCGCCTGTGACATCAGGTCATAGCCAGCCTTACGGTGATACTGCAACATCTCCGGCTCCATCGGGTCCACAGCCAGGTGCTGCGGCGCAGGCGGAAAATTCGCCCGCCCCGGATAACTCCGCGCTCCCGGATGCTGCCGGATCCAGTCACAAATATCATGCGGATTCATAAACGAAGCCACCAGCAAAAACGGCTCCGTTCCACCTTGCTTCAGATACTGCGTGCAGGCATCCGCCACGGGCTCATCCATCTTCGCCCCCAGCGCATGCCCACCCGCAATCTTTTCAAAAGCCGTCATCCCGTCAAACGACTTCGGCAAATGCCACTTCCCCGCATAAGCCGTACGATATCCAGCCGCGCGAAAGATCTCACCCATCGTCGGGATCTCCGGATGAATCCCCTTCCCGTTCGTCATCACCCCCGTCTCATGGGGCAGGCGGGAGCTGAAGATGCTCCCCCGCGAAGGCGAGCAAACCGGATAGTTGCAATAGGCCTCTTCAAACACAGTCCCCCGCCCCGCAATCGAATCCATCGCAGGCGTAGACAACCAGGGGTTCCTCGCCCCACTCCAGGCGTGATGCGTCTGCTGGTCTGTCATCACCAGCAACACATTGGGCCTCCGCACTGCCGGTTGCATCAGCAGCGCCGGCATCTGCAGAAAGTCCCTCCGCTGCATCCAGCTAGCCCGCCTTCACCGCTTGCCAGGTCTTCTCCCGCGCGCTCTTGAGCACCGCATCGGTCACATACTCCGTCTGCAACGCATCACGGAAGCTCGGCGCCGCAGGCTTCCCAGCCTCAAGCCCCATCACAAAGTCAGCCACCTGGTGCACAAAGCTATGCTCATAGCCAATCTGCAATCCCGGTACCCACCAGTTCTTCATATAAGGCTGATCGCCATCAGAGACGTGAATGCTCTTCCAGCCGCGCATCTTGCCCTCATCGGCATAGTCGAAATACTGCAACCGGTGCAAGTCATGCAAATCCCAGAACAACGACGCCTTCTCGCCATTCATCTCGAGCGTATACAGCGCCTTATGCCCACGCGCATACCGCGTCGCCTCAAACGTCGCCAGCGACCCATTCGCAAAGCGGGCAATAAACAGGCTGGCATCATCGATGCCCACCTTCTCCACCTTGCCCGTCAGATTATGCATCCGCTCTTTCACAAACGTCTCTGTCGTAGCCGTCACTTCCGTAATCGGCCCGTTCAACCACATCGCCGTATCAATGCAATGCGCCAGCAAATCCCCAGTCACCCCAGACCCCGCCACATCCACATCCAGCCGCCACAAAGCGGCCCCGCCCTGCGGCAAGTCTGCGTTGATCGTCCAGTCCTGCAAAAACTTCGCCCGGTAATGGAACACCCGTCCCAGACGTCCCTCATCCACCAGTTGCTTGGCCATCGTCACCGCCGGCACACGCCGGTAGTTGTACCAAACCATGTTGGCCACTTTGGCTTCTTCCACAGCCGCCACCATCGCTTCACTCTCGACAGCATTACGCCCCAGTGGCTTCTCACAAAGAATCATCTTCCCGGCCGCCGCAGCCGCCAGAGCAATCTCCTTGTGCGTATCATTCGGGCTCGCAATATCGATCACATCGATATCCTTGCGCTCAATCAGCTTGCGCCAATCGGTCTCAATCGACTCATAGCCCCAGTTATCGGCAAACGCCTGCGCCTTATCGGCACTCCGCGCACAGGCCGCCTTCAAAACAATCTCATGCTCCAGCGGAAAGAAATTCCCCGCCTTGCGAAACGCATTCGAGTGAGCCCGGCCCATAAAGCCATAACCCACCATCCCGACATTCAAAGCTTTCTTTGCCATCTTCGTTTACTCCGTCCAGCCATGTGCCTCGCGCACCGCAATCATGGTGGCGAGAATGCTGTTCCAGGTCTCCTGCTTCATCAAAGTTTCATTCGTAAACATACACCCATCCCAGCAAATGTGATGGAAGGCCTTCGTCAATTCCCCGTTCTCCCCGCGCAGCCAATATCCGGCATCCTTGGCCACCTGCAGCTTCCCGTTCGGGTCCGTCGGCAGGCAATGCCTTCCGGTCTTATCGTGCGACCCAGATCCCTTCACCGTCGCATCATTCTGCGCCACATGGAAGTCAAACGTCCACGGCCGCAGCGCACTCGTCATCTGTGCCAGCGCCCCCTCCAGCGGCCCGCGGTCGGCCCAGTCATAACCCTCCGGCAAGATCCGGTGCTCCGGCGCGTTGTAGCCCATCGTGTAGAGCAACGTATGCGCCATGTCCGCCTGAAAACCAACAGTCGAAGGCTCGCCAGTCAACTCCAGCAGCTCCTGCATGTACTTCCAGGAATGCATCCCGCCCCAGCAAATCTCGCCCTCAGCCGCCAACCTCTCACCAAACCCGCGCGCAATCGCAGCCGCTTCCTTAAACGTCGCCGCAATCTTGCGCTGGTTCCCCGCCGGGTCCTGCGCCCAATCGTGCGGCGAGCAAGCCGAATCGATCCGCACAATCCCGTAAGGCCGCATCCCCAACTGCCGCAGGCGCGACGCAATGTGGCAAGCCTTCCTGACACTGCTCAGAAACGACTTGCGCTCCTCCTCAGTACCCATCGCCGACCCGCCACCCGTCGGCGGCCAAACCGGTGCCACCACACTTCCAATCTTGAAACCCTTGGCAGCAACCTTATCGGCCAGCGCCTGGATCGTCGCCTCATCGGCGTCAATACTGGTGTGCGGTTCAAACAGGAACAGATCAACGCCGTCAAACCGGACGCCATTCACTTCGGCCTTCGCCGTCAGATCCAGCATCGTATCCAGGTCAATCGGCGGCTCCGAATCAGGACCCTTGCCAACCAGGCCGGGCCACATCGCATTGTGGAGTTTAGGAAAAACGTTCGACATAGCCCATTCAGCATATCAATGCCTTTTGCTCCTTGGCAGCGGAAATTCGCTACGATCTATTGTTGGAGGTGCACGATGCGTTGGGATCAAAATCATGAAAGCGAAGACGTCGAAGATCGCCGCGACGAAGGTGGCGGTGGCGGCCCCATGGGCTTCGGCGGTGGCTTCGGCGGTATGCGCGTCGGCTTCGGTGGCCTCGTAGTCCTCGGCATCCTCAGTTTCGTCTTTAAAGTCGACCTCATCAGCCCCTTCCTCGGCGGTGGGGGTGGCACCAGTATGCCCGTCGCCTCATCGCGCCGCGCACCACGCACAGCTACAGTCGAAGAAGAAACACTCAAAAAATTCGTCGGCTTCGTCCTCGACGACGCTCAGAATACCTGGACGAAAATCCTGCCCGAACAACAAGGCGTCTCCTATCGCAAAGCCCGTCTCGTCGTCTTCCGCGACTTCGTACGCAGCGGCTGCGGCGATGCCGAAGGTGCCATGGGCCCCTTCTACTGCCCCGCCGACGAACGCGTCTACATCGACCTCAATTTCTACGACGAACTCAAACGCAAATTCGGTGCCCCCGGCGATTTCGCCCAGGCCTACGTCATCGCTCACGAACTCGGCCACCACCTCCAGAACATCCTCGGCATTGAACGAAAAGTCCGCATGGCCCAGGAACGCAACCCCCGCGCTGAAAAACAGCTCAGCGTCCTCATGGAACTCCAGGCCGACTGCTTCGCCGGCATCTGGGCCCACGAGACCGGCCAACGCGGCCTCCTCGAAGCAGGCGACATCGACGAAGCCCTCGGGGCCGCCTCAGCCGTCGGCGACGACCATATCCAACAAATGTCTTCCGGTCGCGTCCGCCCTGAGTCCTTCACTCACGGCTCCTCCGCGCAACGCAAAGAATGGTTCGCCAAAGGCTTCCAGACGGGAAAAGTATCAGCTTGCAACACCTTCGGGGAAAACTAAAACCCAAGTTCAATCAGTGTCTCCGCCTCACGGTCGAGTACGACGGCAGCAAATATAGCGGTTGGGCAGAACAACGCAACGCCCGCACCGTCATGGGCGAACTCCGCGCCGCCCTCGAACCCATCCTCAAAAGCGAAATCGAACTCGTCGGCGCCGGTCGCACCGACGCCGGCGTCCACGCCCGCGGTCAGGTCGCCCACGTCAAATACACCGCCGCCAAACCAGCCGTCGAAGCCTTCGTCCTCACCCAGGCCAACCTCAAACTCCCCGCCGAAATCAGCATCCGCAAACTCCACAAGGCACCCCTCGCCTTCCACGCCCGCCACGACGCCACAGCCCGCGAATACGTCTACCAGATCGCCACCGGCAAAAGCGCCTTCGAGAAAAAGTACGTCTGGTGGGTCAAAGAGCCGCTCGACACCGCAGCCATGCAAGCCGCCGCAGCCCTCATCGTCGGCCGCCACGACTTCAAGTGCTTCCAGGCCCAGGATCCCGGCCGCCCCAACGAGCCCTCCATCGTCGTCGTAGAACGCGCCGCCATAGAAGTCCTCGACAACAAAATCCTCTTCCGCATCGAAGCTTCCCACTTCGTCTGGCGCATGGTCCGCCGCCTCACTGGAGTCCTCGTCAAAATCGGCCTCGGAGAAATCACCCTCGCCGACCTCGAACTTCTCCTCCAGGCCAAACAGGACCCCCGCCTCGACGTCGCCGCCTGGACAGCCCCCTCCTCCGGCCTCTTCTTCGAGCGCGTCCGCTACAGCTAATTCATCTTGTCGTGGCAGAAGGTGCAGTCATTCGACACCTTCTTCTGCCGGTGGCAGTCCATACAAGACCCCATCGATAAATCCTTCTGCTTCGACATCACCTCAAGCCCCGCCACTTCCCCATGGCAATCCGAGCACTGCGCCCCCGCATCCATATGCGTCTTGTGGCTCCAATAAACAAACGTCGGCACCTGATACACCCGAATCCACGGCACCCTCTTCTTATCCGTAAAATACTTCGTGAGCTTCGCGATCTCCTCGCTATCCTTCTTGATCACCTGATGACAGCCCATGCACTTCGCCTCGGCCGGAAACGTCATCATCTCCCCCGGTGCCGGGTTCACATGGCAACTCTCACACTTCAGGTTCAACGTCCCCGCATGTTGCTTATGGCTAAAGGCAATCGGCTGCTTCGGGCCTTCGGCCGCCCACAGCAGCAAGGCCCCAACCAGCAAAATCAGGTACTTCATAGATTGCCCTTCTTCGCCTCCCCAAACAGATACTCGCTCGCCCGCATCGTCAGCGCCAGAATCGTCAGCGTCGGGTTCTGCGCTCCACCACTCACAAACGCGCCCCCATCTACCACAAACAGATTCTTCACATCATGCGTCTGGTTCCATCCATTGAGCACACTCTTCTTCGGGTCGCTGCCCATCCGGCAAGTCCCCAACTCGTGTATGCTCTCGCCCGGCGGCACCATCTCCCAGTGCTTGGCCAGAATCTCAAACCCGGAATCCGAACAAAGCTGCGCCGCCGTATTCATCGAATCCTTCGCCATCGCAAACTCGTTCTCGGTGTACTTCTGCTGGATGTGCAACACCGGGATCCCCCAGGCATCCGTCTTCGTTTTGTTGATGCGCACCACGCTCTCATAGCGCGGCAGCACCTCACCCATCGTCGTCAGGTTGAATCCCGCTCCTTGCGTATCCGCCATCTGCTTCCACATCTGCTCGCCATAAGCCGGAAAATACTGCGGCCCGGGCGAGTTCCCACTCCCGAAGTCATAAGCGTACCCGCGAATAAAGTCCTTCGACTTCTCCTTCAAGTTCCGAAACCGCGGAATGTACCCGCCACCACCCATGAGGTTCCGTGTCGCCTTACCGCCACGTGCTTCCGGCACAATCGCCTGCACCACGTTCTTCACATAGAACTGGTCAAACAAATACCGTCCAAGCGTCCCACTCGAATTCGCCAGATTGCTATTCAGCAAAATCCGCGTCGACTCGAGCGTCGATGCCCCCAACACCACCACCTTCGCCTTCACATGAAACTCGCGCTTCGAAACGCGGTCCACAAAGTGCGCCCCATTCACCTTGCCCGTCTTCTTGTCCACGCTCAACTCACGCACCACCGCATTCGGCACCAGCGTCAGGTTCCCCGTCTTCAGTGCATCCGGCAACAGCAGATTCAAACTACTCGCCAGCGTCCCCGTACTCCGCCGCTGCTTCGTAGTCGGCACCTGATGCTTCCGGCAACTGTCCAAAAACCGCTGCACACAAACACTATCCCGAGACTCATCCGGCAAAAACACACCATCCGGAATCTGCGCAAACCCTTCCTTCCGCCCACTCACCCGAAACATCGGCTCTACCCGGTCATAGAAAGGCGCAAGATCCGCATAAGCAATCGGCCAGTTCTCGCCAAACCCATCGTGATCCTTACACTTGAACTCGTAATCACTCAGCCGCCACGACGCCCGCCCCCAGGCCAGCGTCTTCCCACCCACCAAACGAATACGCACCCAGTAATAAGGGTTCCCGGGGTCATACGTGTAAGGGTTCTGCTTCTCATCGGCCCACATGTTCGCGCTAAATTCACTCGCCTGCGTCACATGCGGGAATCTCCCCGGCTTACCAAATCCTCGGTACGGCAAGTCCGCCACCGGCTTCAACACCCGCTGCTTATCGGGGTCCACCAACGCGCCCGCGTCGAGCATAATGCACTTGGCCCCAAGCTTCGTCAGCGTATGCGCCGCCATCCCCCCGCTCGCACCACTCCCCACAATCAAAACATCGTATTCGGTATTCATAACGATCCTATTCCACAGGCAGCCAATAGCTGCCAATACCCGCCGCCGAGCGGCTCCTTGTCGACATCGCCTCAGCCCACTGGCGAGAGTTCACAGTAGCTTGATGAAACGCCAGCTTCGCCGCCTGCAAAAACTTCCCGTAACTACTCTGCGGCCCCGCATAGCTCCACGGTGCCGTCAGCTCCTTGAGCGCCGACTCCACGCCAGCACGGCTCCGCGTCCGGTACACAGCAATCCCCTGCCGGTACAGCGTCTGAATATCGGCCGGGCTCTGCCCCAACAGAAAGTCGAGAAACGCCGCCGCCTCGGCTTCCTTTGCTCCGGGCCGGCCATCAAAGGCCGGCACCAGAATCTCACCCAGCGCCGCAAACGCGGCAAAGTCCGCCTCAGTAAAAAACTTCGGCAACCCCATCGCCGCCGCCTCGGCAGCCGTCGTGGGGATTGTGTTTGCCGCATCCTGCCAGGCCTGCGCCGCAGGCGCCAGCCCAAGCATCGCGTATAGAATCGATCGCCGTTGCATCTCTACCTCTCTCTTACTTGACGAACCGAACACACACCGGGCTACCAACACTCACAGGATTTCCTGCGGGCACCAACTTCCCAGCCTTGGCGTCCACCTTGAACGAAAACACCTGGTCCGAATTCTGTCCACCTGCCACCAGATAATCCGCATTCGGCGACAACACAAACCCACGCGGCACCTTGCCACCCAGCGGCTGCTGCCCCAGCAACTGCAGCGCCCCGGTCAACAGCGACGCCCGGTAAATCGAAATACTATCGTGCCCGCGGTTCGAGCTGAACAGAATCTCTCCCATCGGATGCAACACCACTTCCGCACCCGAAGTATTCCCCTTGTAATCCGCCGGAATCGCCGACACCGTGCTCAGCGGCTGCGCATTCCCACCACCCGTCCAACGGAACACACTCACGCTGCTCCCCATCTCATTCAACACATAGGTCAAGCCATCCTTGCCCAGTGCCAGATGGCGCGGCCCGCCACCCTTCGGCCCCTCAAGCTGAGCCTTCTCTGTAATGCCACCCGTCTTCGCATCAAACGCATAAATCTTCACAACGTCCAGCCCCAAATCCGCCACATACAAATACTTGTTGTCCGCCGAAAAATTCACCGAGTGCGCATGAGGCCCTTCCTGCCGGCGCGGATCCACGCTCTTGCCCTTATGCTGCACCGTAGCCACAGCCTCACCCAGCTTGCCATCAGCGCCCACCGGCAACACCGCCGCCGTACCGCTAGAGTAGTTCGCCACCGCCAACCACTTGCCCGTCTTATCGAGGTTCAAATGACAAGGCGCAGCACCCTTTGAAGAAACCTGATTCAACAGCTTCAACTTCCCGTCAGCCTCTACCGCAAACGCACTCACCTTCCCATCACTCACTTCATTCACCGCATAGAGAAACTTGTTCCCCTTCGACAGAGCCAGAAACGACGGGTTCTCACTCGTCGCCGCCAGTTCCGCATTCGACAGCTGCCCGCTGCTATCATTCATCCGCACCATGTAGATGCCCTGGCTTCCGCCCGGCTTCGTATAGGTTCCAACATAGGCCGTCCGATCAGCCGCAAACAAGGAAGACATCATCAGGATGCCAATAGTCAATTTCATGGATTCGCACTTTCAATTTCAGATTTCATGCCTAAAGCGGCACTAGCCTCCCGCAGCAATTTACCAACAGCAATCGCGAGAGAAAACACAATCGGCCCGGCAAACAGGCCAATCAAACCAAACGCATCGATCCCACCCAGCAGCGCAAAAAACATCACTGCCGTATTCATCTGAGCACTTTCGCTCAGCACAATGGGCCGAATAATATTGTCTGCCATACTCACTACCAATACGCCC
Organism: Bryobacter sp.; assembly: GCA_044340255.1. Taxonomy (GTDB): domain Bacteria; phylum Acidobacteriota; class Terriglobia; order Bryobacterales; family Bryobacteraceae; genus Bryobacter. The sequence continues at coordinate 9,491 of JBIITX010000048.1, forward strand.
CACCCCAGCAGAATTCCTGCCCACATCAAATCCCCCGAGCTCGCCAGATAAAGCACGCCCGGCAACCACACAATCCCCGCCCCCACCAAAGGCAGGATGCTAAACATCGCCGCCAGCGCTCCCCAAAACAGCGCCGAAGGCAACCCGCAAATCGCAAACCCAATCCCCGTCAGCGCCCCCTGCGCCAGCGCCACCACAATCACGCCATACACATTGGCAAACATCAAGACTCGCGTCTCGGCGTACAAAGCGTCCATCATGCGGCGCGGCAGCGGCACCCAATCCTTACTTGCCTCCAGCCACTCCGCTCCATCACGAAACAGAAAGAACAGCGTCACCAACGTAATCACGCTCGAGAAAACCCACGACCCCAATCCCTGCAAACTCCGCACCGCATTCGACAACAGACTGCTGCTCAGCCCCGCCAGCCGGCTCTGCAAAAACTCCTTCGTCTGCCCCGCATCCCACCCCAACTGTTGGCTCAAGAAAACAACAAACCGGTCAAACCATTCAAAGTTCCCCGACGGCCCAATCGCCGCCGACAACGCATCCATCGCATGCTTGGCCTCACGGCTGATCACCACCCCAATCATCGTCACCGGCAGCAAAAACAGCACTCCCGTCGCCAGCGTACAGATCCACGCCGACAGCCCCGGCCGCCCCGTCCATCGACACACCTTCTCATAGGCCGGATGAAACACAATCGCCAGCACCACTGCCAAAAAGATCTCGCTAAAGAAAGGTGCCAGCACCAGGTACGAGGCATAGCCCAGCCCCAGCCCCAGCAGCACCAGCGCGCCCCATGTCAGATAGCGGCCATTCATCGGCTAACTCTCCAGTCGCCTTGCCTGCTTCAAATACTCAGGGTCAAACTCAACCCCCAGCCCAACACCCTTCGGCACCTTCAACTTCCCCTCAGCAATCTTGAGATTCGGCGTGTACCAGCTCGCCACCTTCGGCTGCCCGCGATGTGGAAACTCCATAAACGGCCCGATATTCTCGATCGCCGCCGCAAAGTGCAACATCTTCACGCCCGCCGCATCAATCTGCGTGTTGTGCGGCGTGATCTTCATGTTCGCCTTCGCCGCCATCCGCGCCACGCGCGCCGCCCTTGTCAATCCCCCGCAGTAGTTCAAATCCGGTTGAATAATATCCACCACCCGCCGCTCAATCATGTCCTGAAACTTCCACAGCGTGCTATCGCATTCCCCGCCCGCCACCGGCATCTCAATCGCGTCAGCCACCCGCTTGGTCTCGCTCACTTCTTCCCACGGGCAAGGCTCTTCAAAGAAGGCAATCTTCAAATCCTTCATCCACTTCGCCGTCTCAATCGCAGCCGCCGCGTCATAGCCTCCATTGGCATCCACGTAGATCGTCGTCCCCTCGCCCATCTGCTTCCGGGCCAGCTCCAGCATCTTCCGCGTCCGCCCCGGATACTGATCCACATTCCGCCCCATCCGCCCGCCAATCTTAAACTTCACCGCCTTGGCCCCGGTCTCGGCGAGCCCCCGCACATACACTGCCACTTCTTCCTCGGCCGTAGTTTCCCTTCCCGATCCAGACAGGTACACCGGCACCTCACTCCGCACCGCACCTCCCATCAACGCCGACACAGGCACCTTCGCCTTCCGCCCCAACAAATCCCAAATCGCTTGCTCTACCGCAGCCACCGGGCTCCAGAACGGCTGCCCAGCCCACTTGTAATTCTTGATGTAAACCTCATCGACTAACGTCTCGAGCTCCCTGGCATCCCGCTTCAAAAAGAACGGGATCACCTTCCGCTGCAAGATCAACATAAAGTCGTCAATGTCTTTGGTCCGCACAATGCCGCTAGCCCCATCCGCATCAAACACCCGCACAAACGTTGCTTGATCCCGCTGCAAAACTTCAATCCTCTGAATCACAATCGGAGTCGAGAATTTTCGAGGCAAATCGAAGAGCGGAGCCTCATACGCAGGTACTCTTCGCGGCGAGTCCTGGCACCAAAGCGCACACTGGGCGCTTGCCATCGAGCTAAGAAACGTTCTACGTTGCATACTTGCACTCCGTATTCTTTCACGTTCTCCTCACTCTGGCCTTAGCCCAAACGAGCCCAGTCAAACTCCCTCCCAAAATGGCGGGCAACTGGCTCTACTCCACCTCCACCGTCCCAGGCTTCAGCGAACCCCTCCAAATCGCCGCACTCCCTGCATCGAACTCTCCAAGCCCCCGCCCCTACCTCACCTTCTATTGCCAGCGCGGAGCAAAGCCCATCCTCCACGCCTTCCTCGATTGGCGCACCGCCACCCCATCCACCGGAGATCTCACAATCCACAGCAACGGCAAAGCGGTTGGCACCTTCCCAGTGCAACCCCTCATCCCGCAAGACGGCCAACGCATGATCCTCCCCAGCCACCTCCATCCGCTATGGCCCAACGCCGTACAACTCGACCTCGCCACCTCCCAACGCAAAGCCAGCTTCCTCCTCCTCCACTGGCCTCAAGTCGAGCAGCGCCTCCTCCGCAGTTGCGGCTTGAACTAACGCCGCCCGCCACTCACCGCGGCTCCGGCCCCGCGAGAATTCGTCAGCGTCACCTGCACCGAGCTGATGTTATTGAAGTCCCCTTCAAACGTAAACGGCAGCGTAATCCGAAACGCTCCCCCCTCCGTCCTTCCCCGCTCCGATTGGAACCAAGCCGTAGAAGCCGCCGCCAGGTTGTCGATAGCAAACGTAGCAGCCCCGCTATTGGCAATGCCACTGGCCAGGCTGAACACCAGCGACCCCGCCGTCAAATTCCTCACCGTCGACAGCGCCGTAATCTCAACATTGAATCCCGTCGCTGTCCGCACCATCCCCACACCACCAGCCAGAATTAGCGGCGGCGCCGCCTCCACCACCAGCGTCTGCGTAAATCTCTGCCCACCCAACAAATCCACTCCACCCACCGTCAAGCTACTCAGCGTGATCGTCGCCGTCCCAGCGACAGTCCCTTGATCAATCGGCGTCCGAAACTCCGTAGCATTAGCTGCCAGCGTAAACGGCACGCGCCGTGTACTCGTCGCCGCAAAGCGCGGAAAATCATTCGCCCCATTGTTCGGCGCATTGTCCGCCGCAGCCACAAACGTGATGTCGAGCACACCCGCCAATGCCTGCCCCGGAGCCTGGCTCAATCGCACCACCGCCGTCGATTGATCGGTAACCAGCGCCGGTCGGTCCACCGTAAACGTCGGGCTCACTGTAATCGAGGGCGTCACATTCAACGTCAGATCGGCGCTCGCCCCGTTCGGGTTCGTAACGCGTAACAACAAAGGACCCGCCGTCACCGGCCCCACCGCAGCATTAATCCTCTGCGCACTCACTCTCGTACTGGCCACACGGCTCCCTCCAATACTCAACACAGCATCCGGAAAGAACCCATTGCCAGTCACAACAATCGTCGTCGCAGTGGTGCTCGCCCGCAACGTTGCCGGCTCACTCCCACTCACCACCAGCGGCACCAGCACTTCAAAATCAAACTCACCGCTTTGAACATTCGCCCCATTGCGCACCACCAACTTGGCCGCCCCAGCCCCACCCAGCAGGTTCGCCGTAATGTTCGCCGTAATCGAAGTCGCACTCGTAAACGTCGTGGCCAGTTCAAACCCATTCCAAACCAGCACCGAACTCGGCGTAAAGTTGGTACCGTTCAGCACCAGCCGGAAGCTCGCTCCACCCACCACCGCCGCACTCGGGCTAAACGACGTCACACTCGGCGTCGGGATCACCACTCCCGTCACCGCAATCCCGCAATTCACAAGTGCCGTCGCCCCCGTCGCATCCGTAATCGTCACCCCAAACGGATAACTCCCCGCCGCGCTCGTCGCAATCGTTCCACCAATCGCGCCGCTGCTATTGATGGCCAGCCCAGGCGGCAGCGCCCCACTCGTCAAGGCAAACCGGTAAGGCCCAGCCCCACCACTCGCCTGGATCGATCCCACATAAGCGGCCCCGGCATTCCCCGCAGGCGTCAGGCAAGCTCCCGTCAAAGCAGGCAGCGTCCCACTCACCAGCAACGGACAACGCGCGAGTGCAAACTGCACCGGCGAGGTCGAGTTATCATCCACCCGCAACTGCATCGAATAATTTCCAGGGATCGTCGGCACCCCACTCAGCACCCCTTCGTTCGAAAACACAAGCCCAGCCGGCACACCCTGCACCGCACGATACACATACGGGGGCACACCATCCGCCGCCACCGCTCTTCCCAGCACAGGAACACCCAGCGCAGCCTGCGTCGGCAGCGAACCGCAATTCAGCGTAATCGCGCAATTGCGAACCACCTTCAGATCGCCCACATCAAAGCCACCACCGTTCGGCCCACCAGGCACCACAATACTCAAAGCCACATTGCTATTCGGGTCTGCTCCCGTATCCCCCACTCTCGGGATGCTCCGATAACTCACCCTGAAGTCATAGGTCCCCGGTGCCAGCCCACTAACAGGCGTAGCAGTAAACGCCGTCACCGGTCGCGACAAGCCATTCTCAACCACCGCAGCTTGAAACGCAGCAGAGCTCAATGGCAGCCCGCTCCCGCGCGCCACCAGCGTCAACTCCGGGCAATTACGAACCGTACTGTTCGGCTGCAAAATCAACGTCGGCGTCCGCACAACACCGTTACGCACCTCAAACACCAATCGCCCCAACACCCCATTGCTCAGCCGGCTCTGCCGGTTCAAAGCGAAGGGCCCATCGTTCAAAAACGCTCCCGGTACCAGCGACCCCGGCAGCTCAAAGGCCACGTTCTGGCTACCCTGTAATCCGTTGCTGAATCCCACCGCCGCAAACGCCCGTCCAGGGCGCGTCGCATCGGCCACATCCCACTGGATCGTGTCGTAGTTAAACTCCACATCAAAGTTCCCAGTCCCTGTATCAGAGCGCTCAATCAGAACCACTTGAAAACTGTTCCTGCGGTCAGCCCTCGCGTCGTAATAACCAACACCGACGTAGTTCACCCCAAACGCTCGACGCCCATTCACGATGTCCGCTCCATAACTCACCACCGACGAAGCACTCGTATCGACATCGGCATAAAACGGCGCAATCATCGGTGCCGTCACCGAGCTGAAAAACACGGGCAGAAAACTGGGATTCGAATTCCCACCAAACGTCAGGTTCCCATTCGTAGAAACATTGGTCGTCGAATACACCTGCCCGAAATAGTTCAACGCAAATCCAACCGGCGCCGTCGCCGCCTGTTCATTCCCACGCTGCAGTGTGTTCTGCGTAAATCCACTGTTCGTGCGAACCGCCTGCCCTGCAAGGCCAACAGCAAACACCAGTCCAAGCAACAAACTCCGCTTCATTGCTGCACCCCCGTACCCGGCATCAAATACAACTTCTGGCTAGTCCCGGCAGCAAACAAGATCTGCGGCGTCTCTCCCGCCGCCACATAAAATCCCGGCTGCGCCAAAACGCGTAGCCCTCCCACACCGCCCTCTGCCAGCCGCTCCACAGCACCACTCGCCAGGTCCCACCGTTCCAGCTCACCCGCGATCCCTACCGCCAGCAGGCTCTTCCCCTTCTCAATCACCACTTGCTGAAAGGCCGGAATCGTATCCCGCTCCAACCGCATTTCTTCCTGCCAGCGCCCCTCCTTCCATTGGTGCGCAACAATGCTCCCCTTACTGGCAACCACCAGCCCTTCGGCATCCACCGCCACCACCGCGCTGCCATCGTAGTTCCCAATCCATGTCCCACCAAGCCCGCGTACCAGTCCATCCGCTTCCAACACAACCGGCTCGCCCACATTCGGCAAAACGATCGCCTTGGCCGCAACACTCCCCGCAATCTCTCCCCACAACCCAAACCGTTGCGACTCCTTCCACCACAGCCCCACCCGCAAGCCATCCGGTGAAAACACCACTTGCGTCGGCACCTCCCCGTCCATCCAATCCGTCGAGCCATCCCGCAAATTCCGCAGGCCAATCTTGCCATTGCCAAGCGCCACCACAGCACTCATTCCCACCGGAGAAACCCAGGCCCGAATCGTATCGTCCGGCAACACCGGCCCCGCCTCATTGCGCAACGATCCCGGCAATCCCGCAATCCTCCGCAAGCTCTTCGAAGCCTCATCCCAAACCAACCCGAGCCCAGGCGCATCCATCTCACTACCCGCCAGCAGCCCCACACTCAACAGTCCAAGTACAAAGGTCTTCATGGCTACTGAGCCCTCCCTGGATTAAAAGTCACTCGCGGACCAAACACCGGCGTACCGCCGCCAATTATCCGGACACTCGGTGCCGGCGGTGGCGTCACCACCGGCGGCGTTGCCGGCGTCGAAGATCCCCCACCCGACATTCCCAATCCAATTCCTACTGCCGCCGCAGCAGCCACTCCCACAATCACCGCAATCGCCGTCCCACTCAATCCTCCGGCCACCGCCGCCGCCGCGAGGTTCGCTTGCGCCAGACTCCCCGTCGCCACCGTCACGCCATTCACCTGAGCGCTCGCCGTCAATTGGAAAGACCCGGCCACTTGGTTCGGCGTATAGCTAACCACCGCTTGTCCAGCAGCATTCGTCGTAACCGTAACGCTCTGCCCCCCTCCCACAAAGGTTCCGCTCGGTCCGGAATTCGGCAAGAGCAACAGCACCAGTGCCCCAGCCACCGGCTTGTTATTGCGGTCCCTCACCTCCACCACCGCCTTGGTAGCCCTGCCCTTGCGCAAGTTATTCTGCGCTTCGCTCTTGGCAAAATTAATCCGGTACCCAGTCCCTGCCGCATCCTGCTCCATAAACTCGGCCAGATGGTCCGTACTGAAGGGAACCGGGCGAAACAGATTCCCGTCAGTGGCCGTCACCAGCGATCCACAGGCAAGATAAGCGATCAGCACACGCAGCTTCGGTCTCAAGGCAATGCCCTCCAACTCAATCAGCGTCAACGGCCTTCGATTTGGGTCACGTGTCGGCCCTCATGAGCCAACCAAAGATCCAGGGAATAATCTGCCGGATACCTCATCCAGGCAGCAAACGGCGAAACCACGGTGTGGTGCCCCAGACTGCCCGTAGCCACCTGCACCGCGACATTGCGCACCAGATCGCGCTCCGTCAAATACTGCTCCAGCATCACCACATGAGACTGCTTGGCCCGCGGCACAAAATTCGCCGTCGTCTTCACCTTCAATTTCTCTGGGTTCAGCATGCCCTGCAAAAACCACTTCCACCAGAACGCATACGGCCGCCCGGCCTTCACACTAGCGCTTTCGAGCACTGTCTGCCACCCGGGCAGGTAAGCTTGCGCCGTCAGGCTCAAATGCTCCAGACACTCGGCTGAGCCCCAAACTCCCTCGCGCCCTTCTACTTCCTTCATCTCCCGCAGCCGCCGCGAATTCTCATCAAAGGTTCGCAGCCACCGCGCCAGCTCAAACCGCTTCGGAGTCTCCATCACCGCACCACCGCCTTCAATTCGCGAATCATCGTCAGTTGCCGTTTCGCCTCCTTGGCAAATTCAAAGTCCGGGTTCAATCGCAACGCCGCCTCAATCCGCTCCTCCGCCTTCAGCAATGCCTGCCGCGAATTCTTCTGATCAAACCACTCCGTATAAGTCTTCCCCAACAGGTAATGCGTCCCGGCATCTTTCCCGTCCAGCCGCAGCGCCCGCTCACAAGCCGACACCGCCTTGGCATACTCATCCATCCCCCGCGCACAATCACAGATCCCAAACCACGCACTCCACTGCTGCGTCTCATGCACTCGCTTTTGCCCCGCATTGCGCTTACTCAGTCCACTCCCAATCAGATAGTAGCCAAGCGACTCTCCCAGCCCCGGCCTGAAGTCATTGATGCGCAAGTACGTCAGATAGTCCCCCATGGCCTCAGCGTAGCGCGCCACATAGCGCCGCGAATCCGCGCGAAACAAATACGCCCGCGCATCCTTCGGGTTCAGCTCCAGCGCCCGGTTCGCCGCCGCCTCCGACTTCGCATAATTCTCAGCAAACAGATACGCATCCGCCAGCATCACATTCGCCTCCGCCGAATTCGGGTCCCGCTCCAGCGCCCCCTGCAACTGCCGGATCGCCTCACTCGAATCCCCACTCTCCGTCAGCACCGACGCATAGTAAGTGCGAAACTCCACCCCATCCGGGCTCAGGCTCACCGCCTTCTTACAAGCCCGCACCGCCTCCTGCGTCTTCCCCAAGATCTGCGCCGTCAAACACAAATACTCCGCCGCCTCCGTATACTTCTCCTCCATCTGCAACGCCTTGCGAAACATCTGCTCCGCCTTCTCCAACTCCCCCACCGACTTGCGCCGCGCATAAATCGCCTGCCCCTTCAAAAACTCCTCCCGCGCCGCCTGCCCAATCTTGCGCTGATACTGGATCCGCAACTCCACACTCACCTCTTGCCCCGGCCGCACCGTCACCGTCCGCACCGCCGGGTCATAACCCTTCCTCTCGCCCCGCACCTCATGCTCCCCACTGCTCAACCCCGGCACCGTCAGCTTCTTCCCCGCCCCAATCTTCCCCATCAGGTTCCCATCCACATACACCTCAACCTCATCCAGATTCGCACTCACAATCAGGTCGCCCACCTCAATCGGCTTCGCCGTCGCCTTCACCCTCTCGCGCCGCATCGGGATAAACCCCAGCACCATATCCGCCGGAAAACTCCCGCTCTCTTGCGGGTTCTGGCTCACCCCCCGCGCTCGCCCATATTGCCGCACCTGGCTACGCACATACTGCACCAGCTCATCCGCACTCACAATCCCGTCCTCGGGGTCCACATCCGCCTGCCCCTTCCACCCCTGCACCAGAAAATATCCAAACACCCCAGCCCCGCTCGCCAGATTCGGATCCTCAAAGCTCGACTCTGCCTCCCGGCTCGAAGCCAGCGTGAAGAACGTCCCCGGCAACTGCTTAAACTGATCGTTGATCTGCTTCGAACTCAACCCCGGCAAAATCTTCGCCGAGTGACAGGCATCCGTCAGCAAAATCTTCTGCCGCGCCTTCACACGGTTCGCCAGCGTCTCCCCCAGCCGCGTCATCTCGTACCCCGTCTGCGCAATCTCCTTCATCGAGAAGTCATGCGGTGCCAGATATCCCTTCCCCCCATAAACAAACCCATGCCCCGCAAAATAAACAATCACCCGATCCTGTTCCCGCGCCACACTCGGCAGCCATTCCTCGAGCAACTGCGCAATGTTCGCCCGCGTCGCCTGCGCCCCATACAGCGTCCGTACATTCTCCGGCTCTATCTGCCCGGCCTCGCGCGAGATCACCGTCTGATACACCGCCCGCGCATCCGACTCGGCAAACCGCAACTGCAACTCCGCTGGCAGATTCGCGTAGCTGCTCACCCCAATCACCACCGCATAACCCCGAGGCATCCGCACCTCACTCTGCGTGTCCACCTGGCTCGGCTCCAGAATCAGATCCCGCTTCCCGGGCTGCCCCAGCAATGCCGCTGCCACCATCGCACTGATAAACGCTACCCGGATCATCGCTTACGAATTCTACGCCCTCATTCCGAATAGCGCTACCGTCACGAAAAAAAGGTCAATCTCCTCCAACTGAGATAAGATTTGGTCCAATGGCGAAAGAAGTCTATGATGTCGTGATTGTCGGTTCGGGTGCCTGTGGCGGCACCGTAGCCGCACACCTGGCCAAAGCCGGTGTAAACGTCTGCGTGGTCGAAGGCGGGCCTAAAATCGAAACCCGCACCGACTTCAACACCCACGCCATGCCCTTTGAATTCCCCAACCGCGGCATCCCCAAGATGCGCAACAACAAGCCCGGCTTCGACACCGAGCGCTCCCGCGGCCTCGGCGGCAAGTCCATGCTCTGGAATGCCGTCGCCTGGCGCTTCGGTCCCCGCGACTTCGAAGGCTACACCCGCGACGGTGTCGGCTACGATTGGCCTATCTCCTACAAAGACCTCGCCCCCTACTACGACCGCATCGAGCGCGAAGTCGGCGTCTGCGGCAATCTCGATGGCCTCGAAGACCTCCCCGACGGCATCTTCCTTCCCCCCGCCCCCATGAAGTGTTCCGACATTCTCATCCAGCGCGGTGCCGCCAAGCTCGGCAACAAAGTCATTCACGTCCGCAAGTCCACCCTCACCCGTCCCAAGTTCGGTCGCCCCGCCTGCCACTACTGCGGCAACTGCATGGCCGGCTGCGATGTCGCCGCCAAGTACAACTCCTGGGATGGCCACATGCGCCCTCTCATGAAGACCGGCAAGATCACCCTCCAACTCGATAGCGTCGTCTATGACATCCCCGTCAATGCCGACAATCGCGTCACCGGCGTCAAGTTCCTCAATCGCACCACCCTCGCGCAAGGCGAAGTCCAGGGCAAGATCGTCATCCTCGCCGCCGCCTGCGTCCAGAACGTCGCCCTGCTCCTCCAGTCCAAATCCAGCCGCTACCCCACTGGCCTTGCCAATTCCTCCGGCCGCGTCGGCAAAGACTTCATGCCCCACTTCACCGGCGGCGTCGAAGCCTTTTTAAAGCCCCTCATCGGCAAGCCCATCACCAACGACGAAGGCTTCCTCGACCACGCCTACCTGCCCAGCTTCATGCACACCCGCAAGCGCGATTACGCCCGCAGTTGGGGTGCCCAGTTCAATTATCAAAACCGTCGCAGCGTCGGCTGGGCCCGCGCCCTCCCCGGCATGGGCCAGGCTTACAAACAATCGGTCAAAGACCGCTACCCCTCTTACTTCGTCTTCTCTCCCTACGGCGAAAAGACCCCCGACGAAAAGAGCTACGTCGACCTCGACCCCGACAAGAAAGACAAATTCGGTCTCCCCGACGTCCGTCGCTTCCTCTACTGGAACGAGAACGACATGAAGATCTTCCGCGACATGCAACGCCAGTCGACAGCCATCCTCGAAGCCGCCGGTGCCGAAATCCATCGCGTCTACGAAGAGCCCCGTCCCAACCACGAAATCGGTGGCTCCATCATGGGCAAAGACCCCCGCAACTCCGTCACCGACAGCTTCGGTCGCACCCACGACGTCCCCAATCTCTACACCCTCGGCGGCAACATCCTCCCCGCAGGCTCTGAGAAAAACCCCACCCACACCTTCATGGCCGTCTCGGCCCGCACCGCCGAACACCTCATCGACCGTCTCAAGAAAGGCGAAGCCTAAATGTCAGAAAACGCATTCCACGACGACCGCCGCGAAACCATCAAAATCATTGGCGCCATCGGCATCCAGTGCGCCTTCCCTTTCGCCGGCGACGAACTCTACGGCCAGCACAACCACCCCGCCCCCTCGCGCGGTGCCGACCCCGGCCCTCCCAAATTCTTCAACCCCGATCAGTTCCAAACCCTCTCCCGCGTCTCAGAACTCATCATCCCCGGCTCCATCAAAGCCCTCGTCCCCAACTACATTGACCTCGTGGTCCGCAGCAACGACATGCACAAGAAGACCTACACCGAAGGTCTCGCCTGGCTCGCCAGCCAGAACTTCAGCAAGCTGTCAGAAGCCGCCCAGCTCGCCATCCTCCAGCCCCTCTGCGATCAGGTCGATCGCGGCGAGCTCACCACCATGCAACAAAAATTCTTCCGCGTCGCAAAGAACATGACCGCCGACGGATACTACACCTCACGGCCAGGCTTGGTCGAAGACTTGGGCTACCTGGGCAACCAGGTGCTCGCCGAATTCCCGGAGTGCAAAATAGATGAACACTAAATGGTGCCTCGTGGCCCTCGCCGCCACAGCCTTACTTCAGGGCGGTCGCCGCCCCGCAGAACTCAACTTCACCAAGACCATGCTCGACAACGGTGCCGCCGAAACCGCCGCCCTCGTCGACATCAATGGCGACGGCAAACTCGACATCGTCTCCGGCGAATTCTGGTACGCCAGCCCCACCTGGAAGAAAACCCAGTTCCGCGAGCTCAACTTCGACAACAACTATGTCGACGCCTTCTCTGACCTTCCAATGGATGTCGACGGCGATGGCCACATGGACATCATCACCGCCACCTACTTTCAGAAAAAACTAAGTTGGTACAAGAACCCCGGCAAGGGCGCCGGCACCTGGGTCGAATCCGTCATCGACACCGCCGGCCCTATTGAATTCGCCTTCCTCGTCGATCTCGACAACGACGGCAAAGCCAACGAAGTCCTCCCCCAATACGGCGGCAAAACCGAAACCGCCTGGTACCGCTTCAAGGCCGGCAAGTGGGAAAAACACATCGCCAGCCCCCTCAACCACGGCCACGGCATCGGCGCGGGTGACATCAACAAAGACGGCCGCAACGACATCCTCACCCCCGAAGGCTGGCTCGAAGCCCCCGCCGACCCCACCCAAACCAGGTGGCAATTCCACCGCGACTTCCCCACCCTCAAGAGCCTCAGCTTCATGTACGTCATCGACGTCAATGGCGACGGTCGCAACGACATCGTCACCGGCAACGCCCACGACTACGGCGTCTTCTGGCTCGAACAAAACACCGGCGGCACCTTCAACCTCCGCATGATCGACGACTCCTGGTCACAACCCCACGCCATCACCATGGTCGATCTCAACCGCGACGGCCGCATGGACTTCCTCACCGGCAAGCGCTACATGGCCCACAACGGCAAAGACCCCGGCGAGCGCGAACCCCTCGGCATGTACTGGTTCGAATTCGCCAAAGAACCCACCGGCAAAATCCAGTGGACCAAGCACGTCATCGACTACTCCACCCAAACCGGTGGCGGCATGCAACTGCCCGTAGCCGACATCAATGGCGACAAAATCCTCGACTTCGTCGCCCCCGGCAAATCCGGCCTCTATCTCTTCTTGGGCAAACCTACTTTGTAACGCCGTGGCGCACCAGCCACTTCGCCAGCAAATCAGCCCAAGAGCTCAACACCCAATCTCCGGGCGCCAGTCCCACACCATGGCGCCCATGCTCAAAGATATGCATCTCGGCTTCCACGCCATGCTTGCGTAGCGCCGCGTAATAAGCCAGCGCATTCTCAACCGGCACAGAGGCATCATCCGTAGTGTGAAAAATAAACGTCGGCGGCGTATCCTTGCTCACCTGTTTCTCATTACTCAAAAACTCTGCCAACCGAGGGTCCAGATTCTCGCCCCCCAGCAGGTTCTTGCAACTCCCCTTGTGCTTCCACTCCTCCGTGCAAGTGATCACCGGATAACTCAAAATCGAAAAATCCGGCCGCGTCTCCGGCGTAAAGTGCGTTGAGATCGTCGAAGCCAAATGCCCCCCGGCGCTAAATCCCCACACCCCCACTCGCTTCACGTCGACACCCCACTCCCCAGCCCGTCGCCGCACCATCCGGAACGCCTCGCTCACATCATCCAGCATCGCCGGATGCTTGTGCCTTGGCCCCAGCCGATACTTCAGCACAAACGCATGAACCCCCATCGAGTTCAACCACCGCGCAATCTGCACCCCCTCATGGTCCATCGCCAGCGCCCCATACCCACCACCAGGGCAAACCACCACCGACGCCCCACTCGCCTTCCCCTTCTCCGCCAGATAAGGCGTCAACTCCGGCCGGTCCCTCTCATCTTCAAAAACCCCCTTCGGCGGATACAGATTCAACGGCGTCTGGGCCAACGTAGCAAGCAGAATTAAGCTGGTTAACACTCCACCAACCTATTGCATCCTGTAGCGAAAAGGCAACTGTTGACCCGCGCGAGCTTCGAAGTGCAGTATCAAAAATATTCCGCCTACGTCCACGCCATCCTGATCGCCAGGCTCCCCCCGGCCCAGGTCGAAGACGCCATGCAGGAAGTCTTCCTCGACGCCTGGCGCAAAATCCACCAACTCCACGACCACTCCAGCTTCGGCCCCTGGGTCGCCGCCATCGCCCGCAACAAAGCCAATGACTTTTACCGCAAACGCAAACCCGAACAAACCCTAACCGACACCCATGCCGCCAAATCCCAAGAGCCCGACCCCATCCTCCAGGCCCTCCAACTCCTCCCCGACACCTACCGCGAAACCCTCGCCCTCCGCTTCGTCCAAGGCCTCACCGGTCCTGAAATCGCCGCCCTCACCGGCCTCACCCATGGCAGCGTCCGCGTCAACCTCACCCGCGGCCTCGCCATGCTGCGCGAAATCCTCGGAGTAAATCAAAATGTCTGAAGACTACCTCTGGGATCGCTCCGGCCAGCCCGACCCGCAACTCCTCCAAATCGAATCAAGCCTCAGCCGCTACCGCCACCAGCCGCGCAAAAGGCCCACTCGTCTCTGGCTCCCCTTAGCCATCGCCGCCAGCCTCCTGCTCCTGCTCTTCTTCTGGCCCAGCAAAAAATCCACCTGGACCCACAACGGCACCCCCGTCCACCTCAACCGCATCATCAACCTCACCACCGACCAAACCCTCCAGGTAGCCAACATCGGCCGCGTCACCCTCCGCGCCGGCTCCCGCTTCCGCATCCTCCAGTCCGACCCCGCACACCACCGCATGGAACTCCTCGCCGGCTCCTTCGACGCCTTCATCATCGCCCCGCCCTACGTCTTCCAGGTCGTCACCCCTCCCGCCCACCTCGACGATCTCGGCTGCGCCTATGAAGTCTCCCTCGCCCCCAGCGGCAACGGCAACCTGAAAGTAAAATCCGGCTGGGTCAGCGTCAACGCGAGCAACCAGCAATCCCTCGTCCGCCAGGGCTACGAAGTCGATCTCATCAAAGGTGCCGGCCCCAGCCTGCCCCGCCCCATCAAAGGCACAAACACCAACGACGTCCTCCACCTAGCCCACCTCCTCTGGCGCGGCACCACCCCACAAGCCCGCGCCACCGCCTTCGACCAACTCGCCGCCCTCCATCCCCCTCCCCCCGGCGTCACCCGCGACCGCGCCCTCCGTGCCGACCCCAAACTCCTCGCCGACTATTGGCCCGCCCTCAACCTCGGCCCCACCATCAAACTCCCTCGCATATTCTATGAATGATGAACCGCCGCCACTGGCTTTCCCTCCTCGCCGCAAGCACCCTCCCCGCCAAAGAACTCCCCATCCGCCGCATCACCCACCCCCCAGGCTTCCACTGGTTCGGCTACTACGACAAGCTCCAGTTTGATCCCACCGGCCGCTTCCTCCTCGGCCAGCAGGTCAGCTTCGAAGGCCGCTCCCCACTCCCCGAAGACGAAATCCGCATCGGCCTCATCGACACCCAATCCAAAGACTCCTGGCAGGAAATCGGCCGCACCCGCGCCTGGAACTGGCAACAGGGCTCCATGCTCCAGTGGCTCCCCCAATCCTCCTCCCGCCTCATGTGGAACGACCGTGTCGGCAACCAGTTCGTCTGCCGCATCTACGACATCAAGACCCAAAAAACACAAACCATCCCCGCCCCCGTCTACAACCTCAGCCCCGACGGCAAGCACGGCATCGCCCCCGATTTCCGCCGTCTCAACGATTGCCGCCCCGGCTACGGCTACGCTGGCATCCCCGACCCCAACGCTCAAAACCTCACCCCCGACAACGCCGGCCTCTGGCAAATCGACATGAAAAGCGGCAAGCAAAAACTCCTCTTTAGCTTCGCCCAGGTCGCCGCCATCCCCAACAAAACTCCCTATTCGAGCAACGCCAAACACTGGTTCAACCACCTGCTCTACTCCCCCAATGGCCAGCGCTTCATCTTCCTCCACCGCTGGCGCGGCGACAAAGAAGGCAAAGGCTTCTCCACCCGCATGTTCACCGCCAGCCACAACGGCAAAGACCTCTACCTGCTCGACCCCCACGGCCGCACCTCCCACTTCATCTGGCGCGATCCCCAGGCCATCCTCGCCTGGGCCGGCCACCCCATGCGTCCCTCCGACCGCTTCTTCCTCTACCAGGACAAAACCGACAAAGTCGAAGTCGTCGGCGAAGGCATCATGACCGTCAACGGCCACTGCGCCTACCTGCCCGGCAACAAGTGGATCCTCAACGACACCTACCCCGACAAAGACCGCCTCCAGCACCTCTACCTCTACGAAGTCGCCACCAGCAAACGCGTCCCCATCGCCGACCTCCTCTCTCCGCCCGAATACGCCGGCGAATGGCGCACAGACCTCCACCCCCGCTTCTCCCCCGATGGCAAGCAGGTCTGCATCGATTCCACCCACGAGCGGCTCGGCCGCCAGCTCTACCTCATCGATATCTCGGCGCTCGTCTAAATCGACCGCACCCGCAGCTTCTTATACTCAATCCAGCTCCCCTTCTGGTGCGCCTGAATCAGGATCGTCCCCGCCGTCGTGCGGTCCAGCTTCTGACAATCCACCACCGTCTCGCCGTTCACCCGCACCACGCAGTGCTTGCCCTTCACGTAGAGCTGAAACAGAAACCACTCCTCCGGCACCACCCTCGGATAAGGCCGCGCCCGCTCCAGCCCATACAACGACCCGGTCGGATACACCGCCCCCTCCACATCGTGGATCTGGATCTCATAGCGCGGCTCCCGCGCATCATTCCCACCACGAAACAACACCCCGCCATTCGAGTGCTTGCTCGCCCGCACATAACACTCAAACGCAAAGTCCTGATACTTCTTCTTCGTAATCAGATACCCCAAACCATCCGCCCGCAACACCGGCCCCAGTGCCTCCCAGCTCGCCTTCTCCGTAGCAAACCACTGCTCTAAATCCTCCGGCCCCCCATACAACGTCTCCCAGGCTTCCTTCCCCGGCAACCGCGTAATCTTGAAATTCCGGTACCGCAGCGGATAGCTCAAACTCTCAATCCCCAGATACCCCCGCCGCAGCCGGTACTTCAACTCCGGATGCTCCTCCAGATTCAACTTCTGCACCTGCTCGCCGTTCCACCACACCTCAAGCGTCGGCCAGTCCAGCCGGATCCGGAACGTGTTCCATTCGCCCTTGCCCTTCACTGTCACCTTCGACGGCGCCACATGCGGAAAAATCGCCCCCACACTCTCCTTCAGCGGCGGGTCATCCTGCTTGTGGAAAATATTCAACTTGAACCCACACTCCGTCGGCGGCCCATGCTCCGGCGCACAAAAATACAGCCCGCCATTGGCCCAATCCTTCAGGTACACCTCCCCGCTCCAGTCAAAATTCTCATACACTTCCGGGCTCCGCAACCAGGTCGGAAAATTCGCCCCTCCATGCACCACCACTGCCCCGCTATCCACATAAAAGGCCGTCTCCGGACCCTCCGCAATCGTCCACCCGCTGAGTGTTTTTCCGTCAAAAAGTGCTTTTTCCTGCCCGCTCAGTGAGGCAATCCCTGCGCTTGCCAGTACAATGAAGTGACGGCGCGTCTTCTGTTTAGCTTGGAACGTCGATCCCATGACTTGCGATTGTACAAAATTCGGACTGTGTAACCACTGTGGAACCTGTAATCCAGCATCTGCATACTCACTTCCTGTTCGCCTTTGCGGTGGACCGGAGCGAAGTTCTGCAGCACCACGGCGAGGTCTGGAATGGTCGCTACTGGATCGACGGCCTCGACGACTGGATTAACGGAAACCACGTCCAAAACTCCCCAATAGCCGCCAACCTCGGCCGCTGGGAGCGCGCCTCCTATACGCAATTCGACCTCGAATCCCCCGCGTATCAGGACATGATTTTCTTCCACCCCTTCGTCCGCCGTATCTTCTTCGATACCGCCGGCGTCGGTGCCTCCGACAACGAAGTCGAGGCCCTCCTCCGCTGCTATCACATCCCTCTCTCGGCCGAAAACAAGCTCTTCTTCGGGGCCGAAGACCTCCGTGGCCGCGAAGCCGAACTCGAAGTCACAGACCTCCGCCTCTTCATGTTCGCCAACGGCATCGGCATCCTCGCCATCAGCGTCGAAGCCTTTGACCTCCCGGCCACCAAAGCGCTCTGGATCAACGAGATGATGCGCAAGGTCTACCCCAGCTCCGGTCGCCAGTTGCGCGAAGGCCGTTCCCCCTCCAAGGTCAGCCTCTCGGTCGAGACTCCCTTCGGCCGCACCCAGGTCGTCGAGTCCACCTTTGAAGACAGCGCCATGATCGGCTTCCTCCCGCCGGTCTCCTCGATGATCACCTCGCTCCTCTACTTTGCCGATTACCGCCGCGGCGAATACGAACCCGTCCTCGACGAGCGAGCCATCGTCTACTCCTACCTCGCCATCGACCCCTCCAGCGTCCCCGAGAACTTCCACAAGACCGAAGACTACGACATCCTCTTCTCGCGCGCCCTCTACGTCGACCACGCCGGCGAAGACTACCGCTACGCCCGCGGCTTCACCAAGCGCCTCATGGAGCAGCAGGTCTACCGTCGCTGGGCCCACCAGGGCACCCTCTACGGCTTCACCAGCTATTCCAACGTCACCATGTGCTTTGGCACCTTCGATTGCGATGACCATCAGCTCAGCGAAGGCTTCGTCATCCATCGCATGTACGATTCGCGCTACTACCTGATGGCCATCATCGCCCTCTTTTACCGCGCCACCCTCCTCGACTTCGCCGAGCGCGTCGCCCTAGTCTCACGCCGTCTCTACGTCGACTTCCAGGACTCGCGCCTCTCCGAGCTCAACATCGAGCGCACCAATCTCCTGCGCTACGAATTCCTGGTCTTCTCCAACTACTGGCACTTCGATGAACTCGCCAACAAGGACGAAGAGTCCGAGCACTTCCGCATGCTCAGCGCCGTCTACGACATCACCAGCATGAAGGTCGAAGTCGAGCGCGAAATCGACAAGCTCAACAGCAGCCTCCACGAGTACTACACCGCCCGCAACACCCAGGCCGTCAACCGCTTGGCTTTCGTATCAACCATCCTCGGTGCCGGTGCCGTAGTCACCGGTTTCTTCGGAATGAACTTCGGCAACCTCTTCGAGCACGTTTTCTTCAAGCCCTCCGAAGAGGCCCAGTGGATCTACTGGCTGGCCATCATCGGCGTAGTAGGCTTCTGTCTCTTCGCCCTCGGCATCACTATCTATCTCTTCTCCCGCAACTGGCAAGACTACCGCAGCGTCCTCCGCGGAGGCCAGGAAGTAGCCCCAGGCGTCTCCCGCAACGCCAACCGTAAAAACGGCCGCTAGCCACGTTGGAGTCATCTATCATGAATAGGCATGGTGGACGCCCAAGAGCCTCAGCAAACGCAATGCCGCAACTACGGTGCATTGCTCTCTGGCCCGTTCTGCGCGGCATGCGGGCAGGCAGCACATGACGGCCATCCGACAACGATGGGCCATTTTGTTCACGCTGCCGTCCACGAGTTCGTGCACTTGGACGGCACCATCTTTCGAACCCTGAGGGCCCTCTTCTTCCAACCCGGCCGCTTGACTGTTGTTAACCGAATTGGCCCTCAACACAGCTGCAGCTCTCTGGGTGCTACGGCAACTCCGGCTTCAGTGAGCATTAGCGCGAAACATCGCCCGCTCCGACATCAGCCTCAACGAATACGAGAACGCCGTCAAGGCCGCAACTGAGGAGAGCAACAAATGAAAGAAAGCGCACAATACGTCAAGATCGTAGAGTGGTCCACCGAGGATCAGTGCTTTGTTGGCAGTTGCCCCGGATTACTCTTCGGCGGTTGCCACGGGCAGGACGAGGTGGCAGTCTTTGCACAACTCTGCATGGCAGTAGATGAAGCAATCGACCTCTATCGTCGAGACGGCAAACCCCTTCCACCTCCCACCAGCGGACGTGACTTCGCTACCAAAATGCGGAACGTAGCCTAAGCCTACCCCGCCCCCCGCAAAAACGGCAAATCATAAACCCGCCTCCACATCTGCGCAAACGGCCGCTCCCACACCAGATGCACCGTCACCCCAATCCCCACACACAGCAGCGTCGTCAGCACCGCATATCCCATCCCCGAAACCCGATTCACATAAAGCCCGCCATACACCAATCCAATCTGCTGGCAGATATAAATCGCATACGAAGCATCCCCTAAAAACACCAGCACCCGCGGCATCCGCACATTCCTCCAAACAGGCAGCACCGTCCCCGCCACCACCAGCACCGCCGGTACCCCGTAGCGCTCCAGTCTCCACTGAAAGTTCCCAAACGCCGCCTCCCAGTTAAAGTCCGGCCCATAGCTCACACCCACCCACGACAACCATAACCACCACCCCACGCCACCCCCCAGCACCAGCACTCCCGCCCACACCGGCAACACCACCCGCTTGTAGCACTCCCCCACCAGACAACCCGCCGCAAACAACGTCATCAGAGGCCACTGATACCAGCCCGCCACCGCCATCGCCAGCGCCCCAAACCATCCAATCTTCCGCACCCCCACCAGCAACAGCACTGCCACGGCCATGTAAAACCACATCTCATAAACCAGCGTCCACCCATGAATCAGCACCGGCCCACCCGGCTGCCTCAAAAACAAAGCACTCTTCCAAACCTGCGTCCACGTCGGCTGCGCCCCATAATCCGTCTTCCAGAAATACTCCACCACCGACACCGCATAGTACAGCGGAACAATCTTCCAAACCCGCTTCATAAAGAATCGAAACGCACTCGTCTCCCGTTCCGCCACCGTCGAGACAATAAACCCACTGATCACAAAAAACACATCCACCCCAAAGATCATGCTCTTGCGCCAGCTCTCATTCTGGCAAAGCCAGCAAAGATCCCCACGATTCACAATGGAGTAAAACGTGTGATAGAAAACCACCGCAATCGCCGCCAGGGCCCGTAGCACCTGTAAGCCCTCAAGCCGCTGCATCATTCTAGGATATGCAACAACCTTCAGTGATCACCAATCGGAACTCGCTCCCCCGCCCCCAGAATCGCCCCCACCAAACTGCGGCTGCGCGCTAGCCTTCGGCGCCTGTGGCGTCTCCGCCGTCAGTCCAATGACCGTAGTCGCCACCTCCATCCATTGCTTGTCCTTGCCTGAAAGCCGCCGCGCGGTAAACCCGTGACGGATCTCCTCCGGCCCCGCAGCAAGCCAGCGGCGCAACACCAACGCCACACCAATCAGCAGCGCCCCCAGCACCATAGCGTCCCAGCTATGCCCCGGCCAACCAAAATAAAGCCGGTTCGTCGCCAGCGTCACCAGCGCCCCAATCATTCCCGCTCCAATCACAAAGTGATCGCGCAACCGGATCCCCCGCCACAGTGCTACCCCAGGCAGGCACCACACCAACACCCAACTGGCCCAGAACAAAGGCCTCCCGATCGACCACACTCCATGCGTCGGAAGATGCATCGCAAAGTAAACCCCCAGCCAAAGCAGCGCCTCCGCAATGCCATACTGTCGTTCCAGATGGCTATAGCGATACCGCCCACGCTGCCTCATCACAACCCCTAAGCCAACACCATACACACCACCCAGGCAAACCTGGTACATCCCCGCCGGCAGGTTCCAATAAGACGGCACCACTGCCGCACACCCCATTGCCACCAGCATGAAGTAAGCAAGCCCAAAGCGATACCAGATCCAGAGCGACGACACAGTACCCATCAACGCAGCGACCAATCTGCCAACATTCTCAGAAGACGAAAACAGAAAGGCGTCGCCGCCAAACAGTGCTGCACTCCCTAATGCCAGATATCCAACGGCAGCAAGCGCGAGTGCTTCCTCAGTACCGTAACGATAGAGCTTCGCTTCCGATACAGCCATCTCCGCAACAAGGTAAGAAGCCCCGGCACAGAATAGCCAGAAGATTCCCACCGTCGATGTCGAAGCCCGTTCCATAAACAGCAGAAACACAAACCCCACCAAGGCGCTCACAATCAACAGCGTGAACAAAAAGAGCACGATCCGCAAAAACACATTCGTCCGCCGCAGCGAACACTCTGTTTCCGGCCCCAACACCTGCTCCTGCGACTCCGACAACAAGCCTTCCCCTGCCCAGTCCTTCACTTGGCCGCGCGCTAGAATCGCCTCTTCATCGGCTGCCTGGTAAATTCTCATTGCTCCCGTCCAAATCGACGCGCCACGGCAATCAGTATCACCAGCATCGCCACACCTGTCACTACAAAATAGGCCAATACCGCAATGAGATCTCTCATTTCCCGCAGCAAAATCGCACTTACCCCGACATACCCGTAAACGGCCGCATAACCCACAAACGCAAACTGTCGTTTGTGCAAGCCCCAGGCCAGTGCCGCCCCACAAACAACTACTAACAACAGAAACCAACCGAAGTACCCCTGCGGCTGAAACACCCCCGACAGCACAGCCCAGAACAAAACATTAGCCGCCAGATTCAGATACGTTCCAAGAAAGTGCGCCTTCAGCCCCTGGCGATGCAGCAAAGCTCCAGCCCCACCCACAATCAGGCCATAGAGAATCGCAAATTGCCGGTACTCCGCATCCTGCCTGGGCCGCCAATTCGAGATCGCAATTCCGAAATAGCCAGCCAGTGAAGCCAGTGCCAGCGACAACACAAAGCGGTTATCAAATCGGTAAGCAAGAAAAAAATACAAACCCGAACTCGCCAGCAGGTAAAGGTCCCACTGCCCCGAAAGAAGACGAAACCGCGCCTCGACAAGCGTCAACGCCACACCCCAAACCAGACAACCGAAATAAAGCACATAGTCAAACACAAAGCTCGGCGGAGCAACTTCCTCCGGGCTCCAAGCCGCAACACGAGAAAAGCAATACCAAAGGCAACCCGCAAACAGCGCAAACAGCACAGCCAGCACCAACACCTCACCCAACTGCTGCGACCAGGTACTCACCGTCCAACCCAGCCCCCCAATAAAGGAAAGCACCCCCAGATAGAGCAGCACGTTCAGCTCCAGAAATACGGAAAACGGCTCCCTCCGCCAGAGCCCAGCCAGCAGCCCCTGCTGCTCAGCCGAAATCAGGCCACGCTCTTTCCAGTTCTCCAATCGCGTAAGCAGGGTCATAAGATTCTGAAGCCTGCATCCAGCCAGGCCCCGGAACTAACTCATAGCACACCCACCCCATAAGCTGCCAAAAGACCAACCTACGACTGACAACAACATGGGCTACAGGACGATCACTTCGGCTTCGGCTGCGAGAAGACAACCTTGTTCGCAATCCGCCACTCCCCATCCACCTTCAACAACACCATGGTGTCGGTCATCAATGTAGCTGGTGAGTCAAACCGAGAAGATGGGTATTCGTGCGGGTGACATCACAATCCATTCCTGTTACGCCCCAAAAAGGAGAGTCTAATGGCCAACTTTGACCGCATCACCCAAAGGCCCGAAGTGATGGGAGGAAAACCGTGCATCCGAGGCATCCGGGTCACCGTAGGCATGATCGTCGGTATGGTCGGCAGCGGCCATGCCATCGAAACGATTCTGGCGGACTACCCCTACCTTGAGAGAGAGGATGTTCTCCAAGCTCTCCGATATGCAGCTTGGCGGGCCGACGACCGCGAAATTCTGCTCTACCAACTCAGCTCCTCCGGCAACGCTGACATCAAAAACTCCAAGCCACAAGATTTAGTCCAGTTTTTGACTTCTGACTATCTCAACTTTATATGGAGTCTCGCCTCTTATCTGCTTTGCTAAGAGTTCGCGAAACTCGGCTTGTGCCTTTGCCTCAGCTTCTTCTTGGAGTTTTAAAGCTCTGGCGTGTTCCCGTGCTTGCTGAATCTCTGCATCAGTTTGTGGCGAAGGCAACTTCACGACAGGGATAGCGAATTTTGCGGAAAACAAATCAACCATTCCTCTGCGAATAATTGTTTGTTCATCTTCGAGGTTTCCATGCGCCATTGGTGAATAGGCACTTTTACGAATTTGGACTTTATCAAATCCGTATCCTAGACACTCTGACATCTGGTACAACATTTCGTGAAAAAGCTCGTTTTGTCGGTTAAGCCAGACTTGCTCACCGTCCCCTTTAGAGCTAGTATTCAAATGGTCACGATACAAATTCCAAGCATCCAAAACTTTCTTATCCTTTCCGCGACTACCGAAAAAATCGAAATCGATTAGGTTCAATGCTTGAACATGCTCAGGTGCGAGTCTCGCGAGTCGAGTAGCCATCAGAGTGCGGAAGAGCTGCTCCTTACGATTCCTTCGCGCCTTGAATTCTTCTAATCGTTTCTGGGCTTGAACTGCCAAAACCGGGCCGAGGAAAGTCGCAACGATTACAGCAAATGTCGGACCGTCAAGTGTTTCCATGCCAAGTACAAAGGCCACATAAAAAGTGCCAAAAAGTGCATCTTGCATTAATGCATATTACCAAGAGTTAAAAATGCAGAAGACAACGTACGGAAACAAGTACTTGAAGAGACGGAGTAGACTCACAACAACTGAGCCCCAAGTGAATGTGTGGCTTGTCATAAAGCCATAAACTAAAGTCTACTTCTATGGTTAACCGGATTCTGTTTGAAGCTTTTTCCAGCTGCTATGACCCACCGCACAGAGTGATTGTAAGCCTGATGGATGAGGGCCCATGCGAGGTGCGTGAAGCTATTCGGTCAGCATTAAGTGCCTTCCCTGACGAAGTCATTGTCGCAATGGAATCAACATCTATGGATAAGGCTGCTTTATGTTTCATGGGAGTTGAGCCTGCTCAACAATTGCGCCTTTTCCTACTCTGCAATGAACTCCAATGTGCCATCGAGCAGGCCAGAATTAAAGAAGTTATGAGATTGCCTCACGTAGACGCGGATCCATACCGAACTCCTGCGTTGGCTGACCTACCGCTGGACGACGAGGGGTTGATTCCGTTGTCAGAATTCCAGATTGACGGTGACGCACTTTGCATTAACGGCCATGCCTTCTTTGTGATGCCGCCTGTGCCAGGCTCAAATTCATCCTACTGGCTCCTCAATCAGCTTCAGCGGAACAACTTAACTGCGAAGTTCAGCGTACGGCTTAACCCATTTCTGCATGGACGAGCTGATCAGTTGAAAGGCAGGCATTATCTTTCCAGAGTCTGGGGAAGGCCGCTCGACTGGGATCGAATTCGAAGCCTTCGTGAACCTGAATTCGGTCGCTGGGTTCCCGGCAAAATGAGCCTTGAATCAATTCACACTGACTACGCATGGATACCCCATGACAACGAAGTCGATTTCTTGTGTGAAGAACTTCCTCTCCCAAAAGACGTGGAAATACGTGGGGCAAGGTATCTGCATGCGGTCTACAATAAGGACCTCCGACTCATCACACATCTCGACGGAGCTATCCGTGTCTACAAAAGGCATTGTCTTGAGAAGAGACGCGAGGCACATGTGCGAAACGCTGGGAAGGTAGGGACTCGGATAAAGATCTTTCGAACTGATTCAACGTTGCAACCTGAGGCCCTGAGCGAAATTGCTCAGGCATTCTTTTATTGGAATTATGATGTGGCTCGCTATTTTGGGGAACCTGTACCAGATTGTTTCTAGGACGAAATTGCCCCACCAAACTTCACCGCAGAGCATCGCGATCGCAAGCCAGAGAATCGTGCACCAGTCCGTCAATCCACTCGGCCGCTTCCAGCTCTCGCTCAGGATCGAGACACATTTCCCGATAGGCGGACTCGAGACATGACTCGGTAACGATCGGACGAGCCAACTCCTCGAAAAATTCGCTGATCGTGCGGCTGCCGACAACCTTCTGAAGCCCCCGATAAACCTCGTCGCTAACGGTGATTGTGATCTGGTGCGCCATACACAACAAGTTTCCTATAAGCAGCGGCACCCGGCCCAATGGGCCATAGTTCCTGCCTGACGAAGCCGTGTTTCGCAGTTGTTAAAGGATGGTCGGCTACTCGGAAGCTGGCCCACTCGGTTCTCACCCTCCCGCGTCGTGAGGATGTCCGGAAGATCGTAGAAAAGTAGGCGACTCTCGTCCCTTAACTTTTGATAGGTTTTGGGAAACTTTCGGCCAAGAAAGAAAAGGAGAGTCGCGTGAAAGCAACATATCAGATCAGCAA
>JBIITX010000027.1:0-100955 GCA_044340255.1 Bryobacter sp.
TTGCTGATCTGATATGTTGCTTTCACGCGACTCTCCTTTTCTTTCTTGGCCGAAAGTTTCCCAAAACCTATCAAAAGTTAAGGGACGAGAGTCGCCTACTTTTCTACGATCTTCCGGACATCCTCCGCGTCATAACAGAAATTTTTCACCTGAATCTCCCTACCCATCAATCACTTACGCCAACCCATGGTTCGGAATCGACTTTCCATTTGGTAGCTTGTGCCCGGAGTCAATCCTATGTCTCCATCACAACTGCAACCTAAGGATGTTCACAATGAGTACCCAAGCCCAAATAGATGCAAACCGAGCCAATGCGCAGAATTCAACAGGCCCCAAGACCGACGAAGGCAAAGCCAAATCAGCCGCCAACGCCCGTCGTCACGGCCTCCTCTCCGCCTCCGGTGCCTACTTCACCGAGGCCGAACAGCGCGACTACGAAGAACTAGAAAACAATCTCCTAAAGGAATGCCTCCCCGGCTCCGAACTCGAGCACCAGGCCTTCCTCCGCTACGCCTTCAACACCTACCAGGTCATGCGCGCCCAGCGCCTCGAAGTCGAAGCGCAAGATAACTTCCTCGACAACCCCGGCGACGAAAAGTACTTCGCCCAAATGGAACGCATGGTCAAGATCACCGGCATGCTCGAGCGCCGCGCCGACAAAGCCCTCAACGAGCTAAGACGCCTCCAGCGGGACCGCATCTCAGCATTAGACATCCACAACGAGCTCTATCTGCTCGAGAAAAAAGTCCCGCTCCCCCTAACCCTACCCGTCGCCGAAATGCGAAAAACCAAACAAAGCCAAACGTCCCCCTTCGTCCTCGCCATGATGGCGCTCAACACCACCCCCGAGGCCCGCTCCATCGTAGAAAACCAAACGAAGCCAAACGGCGTCCCCCACGTCACCGCCACCCAAATCGCCGAGCTAGCCCGCCAGCAAGGCCGCTAAAACAAACGAACCCAATCCGGGCAAATCAAAGCCCACTGCTCTTTGAAATCCTGCTTGTTCTCCTACCGCCCCTGAACACGCTCACCCGAAGTGTGTTCAGGCAGGCCCGGCGCTACCCTTCTTCAGACCATCCATCACATCGGTCACTAGTTCCTTACTGTCATTCAGCAACTTCAAAATGATCTGTAAATCCATCGCGGGCTTCCCCGGCTGTCTCACGCTCTGGCAATACACCCCATGCTGGCCCACCAGGCTCAGCGCATCCGTCAACAGGTCTTGCGCCATCGCCAGCCGTCCCCGCTCCACCCCATACTGAAACTCAAACCGCTCCAGCTCATCCGCTCTCTCTTGATAAATCGAACCCATTTCAGTTCCCCATTTCTACAACTTCAAAAATGCCTTGAGCTTCTTGGCATGCGCCCGGCTCACTGGAACCTCAGTTCCCTTTTCATCATCCATCTTCAACATCAAGCTCGAATGGAACCACGGGTTCACCTCCCGGATCCGGTTCAAATTCACCAGATACCCGCGATGCACTCTCCAGAACACATCCGGGTCCAGATCTCCCTGCAACTCGTCAATCGTCTTGTAGCTACTCTCCCCACTCACATGCGATGCCACAATCCGTATCATTCCGTCCGATATGGTCGCATAAATCACTTCACTCGTGTCGAGTAGAAGGTTCCGGCTCCCCGTCTTCACCACCACTTTGCTCTTCGGGTTCGCCACCCGCACCGGCTCTTCGCTTTCTGTCAGCGCCCCATGCTCCGACAGATACCGTTTCGCCCGCTCAATCGTCACACCCAGCCGCGCTTTTTCCACAGGCTTCAGCAAATAATCCATCGCCTCCAGCCGAAACGCCTCCACAGCATACTGATCATAGGCCGTCGCCAAAACAAAATATGGCAACCGAACTTTTTTTTCCTGTAAGCGCCGAATCAGCCCCAGCCCATCCAAACCGGGCATCTGTACATCCAGAAAAACCAAGTCCGGGTCAATCTTTTCAATCACTTCAAGAGCCTGTACCCCGTTCTCAGCTACCCCTGCTACCTCCACTTCCTCGAAATCCCGCAATAGGAATTCGAGTTCTTCCCGGGCTAAACGTTCATCGTCAACCAGTACCGCAGTGATGGTCGCCGTAGCGCGAAGGCTCATGCGATTGGTAGTATAACAATTGGTCCTCACTACTGTGTTTTATTCGTACTTAATTCTTTCAAAGAACGGCTCTTTGAGGAACCGAGTCAGCTTTCCAAACATCAAATAAGGGTAGTGCAGCAAAAACTTTCTTAATGTTCTAGACTGGATGATGTTTCGAAGGAAACCACCCGGCTCTCAATTTCAACGTATCAACTAAACCCGCTCTGGACGGAGCTGAAGAAATAACTGTGTTTGACTCATTAGCTAGAAGCAATTCATCCGGCATGCGTATTCTTGTGATCGGCGGCACTCAGTTCGTCGGCCGCTTGCTGGTGGAAACTCTCCTCAAACAGAAGAACGATGTCACCATCCTGCACCGCAAGCAGGCTCATCCGTTCAAGAAAAAAATCGGCAATATCGTCGCCGACAGAAATGACCCCGAGCAGATCAAGAAGGTCCTCGCTCGTGAGAAATTCGATGTCGTCTTCGATAACGTCTACGATTGGGAACGCGGCACCAACGCCGCCCAGGTCGAGCACACCATCAAGACCATGGAGGGTAACTTCTCCAAGTACATCTTCATGTCCAGCGTTGCTGCCTATGGCGATGGCCTCAACCACCATGAAGCTGACGCCCTCGCGCCAGACGACCATCCCGATTCCTACGTCCGCAACAAAGCCATGAGCGAACGCATGCTCTTCCGCATGTATTACCGCTACCATGTCCCCGTCATCACCTTGCGGCCTCCCTTCATCTATGGCCCTGGCAATAACTACTACCGCGAAGCCTTCTTCTGGGATCGCCTCCGCGCCGGTCGGCCGCTCATCCTCCCCGGGGATGGCCGTCGCCTCATGCAGTTTGTCCACGTCGCCGACCTGATCCTGGCCTGCCAGAAAGTACTCGAGCATCCCCAGGCCGTTGGCAACGCCTTCAACGTCGCCAACTCCCGCCCGCTCACCCAGGAAGAAGTCGTTCATGCCCTGGCCACCGCCACCGGCAAGAAGCCCGAAATCATCCGCGTGCCCCGTCGCCAGATCGCTCTCGCCGGCGGCCACCCCATGGGCCCGCAGCTCTACTTCGGCTACTACTTCGATGTCGCCCCCATCACCATGGTCACCAACAAGGCCCAACGCATGCTCAAGCTCAAGCCTCGTGACTTCGCCACCGGCCTCAAAGAAACCTATCGCTGGTATCTGAGAAACGCTGTGAAGCGCAAACGCATCGACTATTCGTTTGAAGACTCTTTACTTGAGATCGCCCAGGCCGTCTAGGGCGCTCCTACTCAGCATCGCTTTACTCTCGACCCTCCTTTCCTGTCAAAAGGAAAAGGAGGGTCCTGTCTATCGGGTCATCGGCGAAGCCTTCGCCGGCCCCAATGAACTTCCCCTCCGCCAGGACGTCAGCCTCCGCTCCCCCGTCGTGACCACCGTCAAGCATGGCGAACGCCTTGAAGTCCTCGACCGCCGCCGGCGCTTCCTCCAGGTCCGCACCAAGGCCCAAACCATCGGCTGGGTCGACATCCGCCTCCTCATCAGCGGCAAACAGATGGACCAGCTCGAAGACCTCGCCGCCAAGTACAAGAATGCCCCCTCCATGGGCCGCGCCACCGTCTTCGACGTCGTCAACGTCCATACCGACCCCAACCGCTTCTCCCCCACCTTCCTCCAGATCCAGGAGAAAGAACCCTTCGACGTCATCGGCCACCGCGTCGTCGTCCGTGGCCCGTACCAGGGAGAAACCATCGAAATCGAAGACACCAGCCCCAAGCCCAAGGCCTTCAAGAAGCGTCCCAAGAAGCAACCGGCGATTCCTCCTCCACCCCCGCCCCCCACGCCCAAGGTGCCCGACAACTGGCTCGATCTCTCCCGCAGCCCCATCCAGACTGAGCCCGGCAAGGTCGTCGAAGCAAAACCCATGGACGACCTCTCACTCATCCGCAATAAGGACGGCCGCGTCGGCTGGGTCCTCAGCAATGCCATCTTCTATAACGTCCCCGATGACGTAGCCCAATACGCCGAAGGCCACCGCATCACATCCTACTTCCAGATGGGTGAGGTCGAAGACGAAGGCAAAAAGTTCAACCATTGGCTCTGGACCACGCAAAGCCAGAAGTACGCCCCCTTCGAGTTTGACGGCCTCCGCCTCTTCACCTACAACACCCGCCGCCACCGCTTCGAGACGGCCTATCGCGAGCGCAACATCCGCGGCTTCTTCCCCGTCGAGGCCAAACCCTCCGAGTTCAAAGTGATCGTCGAAGACGATACCGGCAAGCTCTGGCTGAAGTCCTATAGCTTCGACGGCAACCGCGTCAAGAACCTCGGCAAGACTCCCTACGAGGCACCGGTAGATGCCCCCCCAGTCAGCAATCGCTCCAAGCCCCTCCCCGAAACCGAGAGCATCTTCGACAAAATCATGAAGCTCCTCCCCGGCCGCGACTAACAACATGAAAATAAATCTCTCTTTCATTCTGTTGATCTCACTTGCCAGAATGGCGGCAGCACAATCCTTTGCCGCGTACTCTGGGACGTATGTCGAATCCCTTTGCGAGATTCAGACTGACAATACTTGCCGTAACGTTGAAGAAAAAACAGGCTCAATCAAGCGAGACCCCATTGGCAATGAATTGCGACTTTTCAACTTGAGAACAGGGCAAAGCGATATCCAGGTCCCAATGGGCCGATTCTGGGATAACTCGGTTGGCCAGGAAATCACCCTGGACAAGAATGCCAATCAATTCTGGAAAAGCTCTGGAAGCTCTGGACCTGTAAAGCCTCATCACGTACCTCCAGCGGAGCGTACAGCTACGAATCGGGTTGCCAATCTTGACTGCGATGAAGCTCCGACGTGGGCTGGATCACCGCAGGGAGAACGTATACAGACCGGTGCAATTTGTGTAAACGCCTTATACGACATTCCTTTGGCGATCACGATCACCCAACAATTGGGAGATAAAAGGTTCCGAATGAGTTACGCAATCAAGTCCATCACGGTGCCAGACCCATCTGTCACCTCAGTAAAGGCCCCATTAGACGGACTGAAGGAGATCAAAGGTCCAAGAGGCCCCAACCCCTTTTGCCCGAATTGTCAAAAATAGCCTGGCATTGTATACCACCCGGTATTAATCTCAAAGATATGCAACGCCGCCAATTCATTCAGAGCTCTGCCGCTGCTGCCGGCATCTCCGCAGCAGCCCTCGCCCAAATGCCCATGCCGATGGACATCCTCGGCAAGTCCCAACTCAAGGTTTCCAAGTTCTGCCTCGGCGGCTATCACATGCGCGTCGGCGGCGAAATCTCCGGGGTCCGCATCATCAACCGTGCCCTCGAACTCGGCGTCAACTTCTTCGATAGCGCAGCCAAGTATCATGGCGGCGAAAGCGACGTCACCTACGGCAAGGTCTTCGGCGAATCCCCAAGCCTCCGCCAACGTGTCCTGCTGATGTCGAAGGCAGAAAACAGGACCCGCGACGGTGCCATGCTCCAGCTGGAAAACACCCTCAAGCGCATGAAGACCGACTACCTCGATCTCTGGCAGTGCCACGAAGTCGTCACCATGGCCGAAGTCGACAAGATCTTTGGGCCACAAGGTTCCCTCGAAGCCTTCGTGAAAGCCAAAGAGCAAGGCAAGGTCCGCCACATCGGCTTTACCGGTCACGCCGACCCCAACGTCCATCTCCGCCTCCTCGAAGGCTACTCCGGCTGGGAAACCGTCCAGTGCCCGGTCAACCTGATCGACCCCCACTACCTCAGCTTCATCAAGAACGTTCACCCCAAGGTCCGCGAGCGCGGCCTCGGCCTCATCGGCATGAAGTCCAACGCCATCGGCAACATCGGCAAGATGCGCATCGCCACCATTGAAGAATGTCTCCGCTTCGCCTGGACCCAAAACCCGAACACCCTCGTCTCCGGCGTCGAATCCGTCGACCAGCTCGAGCAGAACATCGCCGTCCTCAAGACCCTCAAGAAGATGACCCCCACCGAGATGTCATCCATCCTCGATCGCACCTCAAAAGGCCCCATCGGCTCCGGCATCGAAACCTACAAGATCAAGGAATCGAAGGCCATGCACCACGCCGTCCACAACGACGGCGAACCGGCCTAAGCGGCTCTTCGCAAAACCACTCTCGCGGGCGCCCCATCGGCGCCCGCAATCTTGAGTGGCAGACAAATCAGCTCATACTCCCCCGCCTCCACCGCGCTCAAATCCAGCCCTTCAATCACCGCGATCCCCGCCCCAAGAATCGTCACATGCGTCTCCACCGTATCGTGATAGAACCCACCAATCGACAGGTAATCCACGCCCACCGTGCGCACACCACACTCCACCAGGTACTTCGCCCCTTCATCGGCAAGATAGACGAAATCCTTGTCAAACTCCGGCTTCCCCCAAGCCTCCCGTGAGTTGCGGGTCTTGAACAGCAGCCGCTCGCCACGCCTCGGCTGCAGCAACTCGAGTTCCGCGCGACCAATCGCCTTCGGGTCGGCAATCTCAACCACACGAGCCGGACCAATCATCGCATCCAGCGGAGTCTGGTCAATCCCAACACCAGCATTGATGAAGTGCCGCGGCGCATCCATATGCGTCGCCGTATGCGCGCTCATGTGCAGCTTCGTCACATTGCACATGTCCCCTCGCTCCATAAACGTCACTTGCTTGATACTCGGAGCTTCATCTCCAGGCCAACAAACCATACCGTCCTGGAGCGCAATGCTCACATCCCAATATTGCCAGTTCATTTCTTAGGCCTCTTCTGAAACAGGAATCCAGACCGATTCGGCTGCTCCCGCCAAATCAAAAACCACACCCCAAGCAAACTGACCATTGTCGCCACCACCCCGACAATCATGTAGTCGAAAGGCTTGAGTGGTCTTGGCATAATCTGCAGCATGAAGAATGCCACCAGGGCAAAAAGCACCAGGTCGAACAGTACAAGCGCGATCAATCGGTTGGGGCTCAACTGCATAAACGTCTAATCAAACTTCTCCACAATCACTTGCTTCCGGTCAAAGCCGCGCGCCTTCAACTCGTCGCGCACCTGCTCCACCATCTCCTTGAGGCCGCAGACATACACGTCCAGGTCCGTCCGCTCCCCGATCACTTCCCAAAGTAGCGGCTGAACTCGCCCACTACGCCCCGTCCAGGTATCCGACGGCCGCGTAACGGTTGGGTGAAACCGGAAGTTCTCATGCCTGGCAGCCAGTTGGGCAAACTCATCATGGAACATCAGCCCTTCCGGGTAGCGCGCTCCAAAGATCAACGTTGCCTTTACACCCTGCTCCAGATAGCCCGGCTGCATCAGCATCGGCCGATACGGCACCACACCTGTCCCTGTCGCAACAAAGACCGCCTCACGCTCCTTCGAGCGCAACGTAAAGGCACCAACCGGTCCTTTAGTCGGCACTGTGTCACCAGGCTTCAGCGAGAACAGATAGGGAGTAAAGAGCCCGTCTTCTACCTTGTTCAGGCAGATCTCAAAGCGGTTCCCATCCGGCAATCCAGCGAGCGAGTAGGCGCGAGTCACCTTCTTCTCGTTCACCAGCTCCGTCATCGAGACCCATTGCCCCGGAACAAAATCGAAGCTCTCCACATCGGCGACTTCAAAGCGGAAGTGTCGGATCCCAGGTCCAACATCAAACGTTTCGAGCAGTCTGGCTGGACGTTCTACGAGTGCCATTGTGCAATTCCTTCCTTGGCCCGATCCCGCAAGATAGCTCCCAAGCCTGGATGTCCATCGAGCGGAGGAGTCACTTGAATCTCAAGATCCTGTCTCTCCGCCTTCACCTTCTCGATCAGTTCGGGCAAGTCCCGCTTCAGGTGCAGCCCCACCGTCAAGAAGTACGGAACCACCAGAATCCTGGTCGCCCCGCGAGCCACCAACTCGTCCACCGCTCCAGGCAAATCAGGCTTGCCTCCATCCAGAAAGCAGGTGGAAACCAGGGGAAACGAAGAATCCTCTGAAATCACCCGCGCCACAATCCTGACCGCTTCATTCGCGCTTTCCACACTTGAGCCGTGCGCGAAGACGACTACTCCGGTTGCCATATTCCCATTGTCGCGGGATTTGCCGGAACTGGGGGAGGAATAAATCGCCTGACTGCATCCAAAAAACTACGGCCGCGTCGCCGGTGGTTGTTGAGTTGCAACTCCATCCGCTGCAGAAAGATCAAGACTCCCAGCACATGA
Organism: Bryobacter sp.; assembly: GCA_044340255.1. GTDB lineage: Bacteria > Acidobacteriota > Terriglobia > Bryobacterales > Bryobacteraceae > Bryobacter. The sequence goes on from JBIITX010000027.1 coordinate 8,267, forward strand.
GAATCAAGAATCGCCGCATAGCCGGCCTGTTGGGCAATCCGTTCACGGAACTCGCTCACTCGCAACTGCACCAACTCATGCAAGGCAGCCGCAATCGGATTCTTGGGTTTGGTCTCGTAGAGCAACCCGCGGCCCAACGTCAGATAGGTTTGGACCAGGGTTTCCAAGGCCTCGTGCGCATCGTTGTCAATCAAGCCCTCCAGCCGCTCACAGCCTTCGGCAATCGCAGCGGCAACAACAAGAACCAAGGGTTCATGCTGCCGAAGAAACTCTTCTTTGACAAGGATGTCGGGATGGGGAATCTCGTCGGCTCGCAGCTCGCGCAGCCCTTCGTGATCACGCCCCTGATTCAGGAATTCGCAGTCAAAGGGACAGGCAATCGTCTCTTCTCGCTCTTTGCCGCAACATTGAGGACAAATGTTAGACCGCAAACCTGGGCAATGCCGCTTGGGTCGACGAGTCGCGCAGATGTCGCACTTTTCCGGCATCCCTTCTGATTAAAACAGAACGGATACACCAAAGAGAGCAACAAAGTTATGGAACCAGCCGTTGAGCTTGGCACCAGGCGCAGCAGCAATGACTTTATCGGGAACCGGTGAGATGTAGTCGCGGAATTCCCCGCGGAAAGCCAGCCGCTTGCTGGCCATAAACTTGACGCCACCACCGACGGAAACCACCGGAACCCACTGGGTTGTCTTCGTTAGAAAGGCGAAGTTATTGAGAGGCTGGACAGCAACTTCTCTGCCGGTGCCTTCATAGCCACGGAAGCCAGCGCCAGCGGCAAGGAAGGGGCGAATTCGCGCATTCCGTGGGGCAGCGTGGATCAGGAAATCGTAGTGGATGGTCTGTGATCGGCCACCGAAGGCATAATCGCGGCCGCCCGAGGACAGCTTCAGATCATTCTGCTGGTACATGTAGCGGATTTCGCCGCCAATGTAGTTGTGCATGTCGTTGCCGAGCCAGGCACTACCACCCCAACCGCTCTTGAAGCCGGCAGAAGCTTTTGCGCTGCCTGCGGTCACATCCTTGGCGGTGTAAAAGGTACCGGCAGCGCCGGCCCCAAATTCCCAACGCTGGGCCAATGCCGAGCCGCTCGCCATCAGGCTGGCGGCCAGGATCATGCCCATTCGGGCGATTCGATGCATATCGAGCATTCGTGAGCTCCTTCTACCCAAATGTAGCCAGAACAATTCTTACTATAAACGTTTTATTCGATCACCCGCACATTGATGGTCGTTACCGAACCACCCTGCGAGATCGTGAGCGGAATGCTGAAGCCGGTTGGCACCCAGCGGAGAATTTGAGCGTTGATCTGATAGACGCCCACTTCACCCGGCGTGAGGCCGGCAAAGGTCACCGGGATTTCGACATCCCCGATGGATACCTTTGGCTCAACCAGCGACTGGGCGAGCGGCTCAGAAGGTGAACTCAGGCCAGCTTCGACCGGAGGATTCGTCTTGCCGAGACCCGTCAGGTAGATCACGATGTTGTCGTTCCGTTTGATCGGATTCGAGTTCGTTGCCAGAAGGCCGTTGCGTCCGTTTACTACCGTTGCCACCTGGCCGTCAATGCCTTCGACGATGGTGCGGAAGATACTGGGAGCTGTCGGCAGCACCGAGAGGTTGAAGTTGTCACTGACACCACCAGGGGTGCGCAGGATCAGCGTCGTGTTGCCGGAGATCTCGAAGGGGATCTGCGCATTGATTTCGCGCGGCCCGACAAAGATCAGCGGAATCGGCTGGCCGTTTACCGTGATGCAGCTCTCGCCGAGAGCCGTCGGCAGGGGACGCTCGCGGGAGGCCTGATTGATCGGGCTCAAGTCGTTGCCTTCAATCTTCACAAGACTGCCAGGAGCGACCCGGCCGGAACCATCAGCAAGGTTCGTCACCCGGGTGATTCTGGGGGTTGCTACAGCTACGTCATAGTTCCACGGCAGAACCGTGAAGCCCGACACGGTCAAGACGACGATGGCGTTGCGGGAGAACAGCGGAGCCACGGTGCGGATGAAGGGCTGAATGGTGGCATTCGACTGCAGCGGGGATTCAAGCATCCGTGTTCCAATCTGAGCCGCCCCGGAAGGGAAGGCGATGCGCTGAATGGTACCCGGACCATCGAGACTTGCAGAGGTGGTACGGAAGCCCGTGTTGTCCACGAAGGCAAAACCAAAGTTCGCCTGCGTATCGGGGGCCAGACGACGAATCGGAACCAGCGATCCATTGAGCAGGAAGTTGCCGACAACGAACTGGTCAAAGTTCGACGCAGCATAGGAGCCGCCGAGAATCTGTGTGTCTTTGCGCGAGGCAACAAACGAATTCGAGTTGCCATCGAACAGGAGTGTGGTTCCGTCCTTGGAAGCACCCATGATCTTTGCGCCATTGGGCGAGGCAATCAGCACGGTGTCGACGTTGATGTTGTTTTCGAATACATCGAGCGTCGGAAGTTCAGTTGCCCGGCGCGAGGCGAAATCCACACGCGAAATTTTGTGCTGCGGACCAGCGACACGGCTTGCGACCAGGGTCGCGCCAGCCGCACTGGCAATGCTGCGGGGGTAGTGTCCACCCGGCATCGCAATGGGTGGCAGTTGCTGCAGTGTATCGAGAGAGTAGACGTAGATGACCTGCGAATTGTCGCTGCCGATCAGGAGATTGCGACGGTCAAAGCTGAAGGCAAGCTGCGTTGGGGTATTGCCCGTGCGCAGGGTCGCGATCTGCTGATAAGTCGTCCCGTCGAAGACCAGGACACTGTTGTTGTCCTGACGGATGATGAAGAAGCGGTCGCGGGCCGGGTCGGCCAGAATGTCGACCAGCGTGCCAGGCACGTTGATGCTGGTGCCGCGTTGATCGGGCTCTTTCGAGTTGATCAGCAGGCGAATGCTGGCGGAGTTGAGGATCGAACCTTCCGAGAGAATTTCGATGTTGCGAACCGCAGTGCCACGGGTATTGCTGAAGGTCAACGGGTCGACAGATACCGTAATGACAGCAGGAGTGACGCCGCTGATCGGCTCGACACTGACCCCAGCCGGGATGTTGGTGAGCCGGAAATCGGTGCTTTGACCGCTGGAATCGGCTACGACGAATTGCTGCACGGCTACGCGACGATCGCAGAAGTTGCCGCGGAAAACCAGGTCAGGGGTGCTGGCTACTACCTTGCGCTGCCGGAAGAGATCGCCAACCGGAAGCACCATCACGCCGCTCTCACTGAGGGCGTACATCGTGTTGTTGTCGGCACTCAGAATTGCCTTGCCGGAAAGATTTTCAGGAAGCTTGATGCGCTCACGGACGGTGAGGTTGTCGACGTCGAGAATCTGGAGGATCTTGGTTTGGTCGATCAAGGCTGTGCCACCGCCCGTCGTGCCACCACCGGTCGTGCCGCCAGTTGAGGGGGTCGTTGCAGCAACTTCATTCATCTGCGCGTAGATTAGATTGCGGGACGAATCGATGACATGACCACCGATGTTCAGAACGCCGCTAGCATTGGGGAACTGGCTGACATTGACGAAGTTTTCATTGAGCATCGCCCAGCCGATCAGAAGATTTGTGCCGTTCGCGTTAGTGCTCAGAGTGCGGGGTGCCAGATTGGGGGAAGAAACGCGGCCGCCGGTTAAGAGCACCTGACCGACATCATAGCGGTAGACCAACACATCGGAATCGGCAGAAGAGGCGGCAAGAACACCGTAAATACGTGTGCCGTCGCGCGTGGCCTGGCTGGAGCTGGCGACCACGTTTTGAGGATAGTTATTGAAGGGCACCGGCAGAGTTTTCAAAGCCAGGTCGGCAATGGCCTGCAGGGTGCGCGTCGTACCAGTAACCGGATCGAAGAGCAGGAAGGCGTTTGAGGTCGCAACGAGGGCGAGCCCGTCGGCACCGAAGGCGACGCTCAGCGGCGTGGCCGTGAGCGAAAAGGTCTGCCGCTGGTTCGATTCGAGATTGATCAGAGTCAGTGCGTTGCGGGGCTGGTTCGGCGTTGCGAAATTGCCGTAGTGAGCCACCAGCAACCACTTGCGATCGGGCGAGAGCGCCAGAGAGCCAGGTTGGGGAGCCACATTGAAGGAAGTCTGAATGACGCCAGTCTCGGTCGTCATCACCTCAATGCGGTTGCCGGTGAAGTTGGCGATGTAGAGAACACCGCGGCCTTCATCGAGCACCAGGTCGGCGGCCTGGCCGCCAATCACGATGGGCCTACCGAAAGTAGCCGCCGTAGCCGACTGCGTGAGCGCGCCGACGAGGAGCGCCAGCGTCAGCGCGACGCTTGTCCAGTTTGAGATCTTGTTTGCTAATTTCATGCCCAAGTTGCCTTTCATGACTCAACCCTCCCTAAATCCATGGGAAATACCTAAAAAATCAGTCCGAACGAGGCGTGCAGCCATCCCTCTCCGGTTGCACGCCCCTCCCGGGAAAACCTATTCTTCAACGTTCTTCTTGCGGCGCAGCACAATCAGACCAAGCAGGCTGATTGCGAGCACTACGCAGATGATTCGAAACATCGATGCATCCATGTCGAGTTCTCCTTTCCAATTGCAATTCTCATTCCCGCGACCTGTGAGTCGTCTTTAGTTATTAGTTCGGCTGTTATCCCAAAAAACTTAAGGCCTACATGCCATTCATCATCGGCACAACTTCGCGTACGATCTTGACCGCAATGGGCCCGACCGTCACCACGAACAGCGATGGAAGAATACAGAAAAAGATCGGAAACACGAGCTTTACGCCCAACTTGGCGGCCTTCTCTTCGGCGATCTGCCGAGCCTGGACCCGCATAAAGTCGGCGTGCGCCCGCAAGCTCTGAGCCACACCGGTACCAAAGCGGTCGGCCTGGATCAGGACGGCGACGAGCTTCTTGAGATCATCGACCGAGGTACGCTCAGAGAGATTGCGAAGTGCCTCGACGCGGCGTTTACCCGCCTTGAGCTCGAGGTTGACCAGCATGAACTCTTCGCAGATTTCAGGGTGGGCATGTTCCAGTTCTTTGGAGACCTGGAGAATGGCCTGATCGAGGCCAAGACCGCTCTCGACGCAGACCACCAGAAGGTCGAGGCCATTGGCCAGACCACGATGGATTTCTTTCTGGCGGCGCTTACCCATGATGTTGACGTACTCGTTGGGGCAAAAAAAGCCCGCCGCAACACTGGCCAGAACGGCGACAAACTTGTTGCTGGCATCGGCGGGTGAGCCGGCCACAATCAAACTCATGACCACCGGAACCACGACACCGAAGAAGACCTTGGAGCCGTAGAAAATCTTGAGAGCGTTTTGGCCACGGAAACCGGCGCGAATGAGGCGCCGCTGCATGATCGAAACGTCTTTGGGAGAAGCGGGAAGTACATCGCCCAGCTTCTGCACCAACTCGTGGAATACAAGGCTGGGGTGCTTGGGCGCGATGTCATTCACTTCGACCGCGACGCCTGTGACACGCTCGATGGCTTCTTTCGGCTGCACCCACATGCGCATGCCAATCGTGGAGATGGCAAGGGCAACGAGGATGAAGATGGCGAATGCGGCGAGAATCATCATAAAACTACTCCTTAGACCTCGATCTTTACGATTTGCTGGATGATCCAGTAGCCCAGCAATTGCAGGCCAATGGCGCCAGCCACCATATAGTTGCCAAGCTCGTCGTTGAAGAAGAACAGGACATAATCACGGTTCGAGAAAAACATCATCACGGCCACCACAATCGGGATGCTGCTCAAGGCCGTGCCCGTCATCTTGCCGTGGGCCGAGATGGCGCGGATCTTGCCGCGGAGCTTGAATCGTTCACGAATGATGAAGGCCAGTTTGTCGAGAATTTCGGCGAGGTTACCACCCGTTCTCTTTTGCAGGATGACGGCCGAGACGAAGAACTGGACGTCAAGAAGCGGTACGCGCTTCGCCAGTTTTTCAAGGGCTACGTCGAGGGGCAAGCCGAGGTTGTGCTCTTCGAAGGCGCGCTTGAATTCACTGGCCAGGGGCTCCTGGAATTCGCGGTGGATCATCTCAAGCGACACAGAGAAGGCGTGGCCGGCACGCATCGAGCGGGAAACGAACTCGAGCGAGTCGGGGAAGAGCTCTTCAAAGCGGTGCAGGCGCGATTTGCGCTTGCGCACAACATGGGCGATGGGCAGCAAGCCACAAAGAGCGGCTGGGATCAAACCCAAAATGCGATATTTCGGCGGCAGAAAGAAGTGTACGGCCAGATAACCAATCAGAAAGGAGCCGAGGCAGGCATGGACCAGACGAGCGACACGCCACTTGAGGCCGGCTTGTTCGAGCATGGTCTGGAGGCGGGGCTGGAGATCCCACTTCTTGAGCATGCGCATGGCGAACTTGCCGGTTTGCAGGTCTTCGCTTTCGATCAGGGCCGGGCCGCGCTTGGCGGCCTTGGTCTTGACCTTTGGTTCTTTACCCGCCAGACGGGACTTGATCTTGTCAACATCCTTGCTCTTGAGGACGTTGGTAATCAAATACCAGACCACCATGGAGCCAATCCAGACGGCCATCGCGATCATAATAAAAATGCCCATAGTGATCTCCTTTCGTGCGCTTTTCGAACCCGACTAGACTTCTTCCACCTCGTCGAACAGATCCGGACGAAGCCGGATGCCCGCCGAGAGGAGCTTTTCGTAAAACTTGGGGCGGATGCCCGTAGCCGCAAAGCGGCCGAGGACTTTGCCTTCGGGCGAGAGGCCACGCTTTTCGAAGACGAAGATGTCCTGAATCGTGATGATTTCGCCTTCCATGCCGGTGACTTCCGTAATTGAAGTGACGCGACGGGAACCGTCGCTCAGACGGGCGGCCTGGACAAAGAGGTTGACGGCGCTTGAGATCTGTTGGCGGACGCTCTCGAGCTTCATGTTCGAGTTGGCGAGGCTGACCATGACCTCAAGACGGGAGACGGCATCACGGGGAGTGTTGGCGTGGACCGTGGTCAAGCTGCCATCGTGACCCGTGTTCATGGCCTGGAGCATGTCGAGGGCTTCTTCGCCGCGGACTTCGCCGACGACGATGCGGTCAGGACGCATACGCAAGCTGTTGATGAGAAGTTCGCGCTGGCGGACTGCGCCGTGGCCTTCGAGGTTGGCCGGACGGGTTTCAAGACGCGCCACGTGCGGCTGCTTGAGCTGGAGTTCGGCGGCGTCTTCGATGGTGACGATGCGCTCTTTGGGGCTGATGAAGAAGCTCATGGCATTGAGCAGGGTTGTCTTACCCGCACCCGTACCACCGGCAATGATGATGTTGAGCTTTGCTTTGACGGCGGCCTCGAGAAGTTCCATCATGCCTTTGGTCATGGCCTTGCGGTCGACAAGATCGGGCGGCATGAGTTTGTCAGCCGAGAAGCGGCGGATCGAGAGCAGAGGGCCGTCGACGGCCAGGGGAGGAATGATCGCGTTGACGCGGCTTCCGTCAAGGAGACGGGCATCGACCATTGGGTTCGATTCGTCAATACGGCGTCCGACCTGGCTTACGATTTTGTCGATGATGCGCAGCAAGTGCTGGTCGTCGCGGAAGGTGACGTTGGTGAGCTCGAGCTGGCCCTTGCGCTCGACATAGACCTGTTTGTGGGTGTTGACGAGAATATCGGAGATGGTGGCATCCTGCAGCATGGCTTCGAGCGGGCCAAGGCCGAAGACTTCGTCGAGTACTTCGTCGCAGATCTGCTGTTTTTCGAGGGCGCTGAGCAGGGTGGGCTCGGCATCGATGAGGGCAATCAGGGCCTGGCGGACTTCGCCGCGTACGCGCTGGTTATCAATGGTGGCGAGAGCTTCGAGATTGATCTTGTCGAGAAGCTTTCTGTGCAAAGTGAACTTGAGTTCCTGATATTCAGGCTTCAGTTGCACCTTCGGCTTGCCGGCGTTCTTGAGCAGCCGTTGTTCCCAGCTCAGTTGTGTTTTTGATCCGCTATCTAGAGGGCTAATCATGGTTCAGAATCCTTGGCAGTTGACGATCAGGTTTGGGACAAAGCGGGACGTGCCGCCTCAAGCATGTTGGAGGAACGCTTTTTCTCCGCTTCGATCTTGCCGGAGAGTTTCTTGGCGAGGCCCTCCACGGCCTTGCCGAGTTCACAGTCGGAGCCAAGAGGCTGGCCGAGGGTGACCACTCTGTGAAGCGAGAAATAGTCGTTCGGAAACATTGCATCGACGGGGGAGCTAAAAATCTTTTCGAAGTCAGCCAGGCCAATGCCGTCGCGCTTGTTGACGCGATTGACCAGGAGCTTGTAACGGTCCTTGGTCAGGCCAAGCTGGGTGAGCATGCCGATGGCCTTGCGGGCCAGGTGCAGGCTGGGCAACTCGCCGGTAGAGACGAGATACATGAAGTCGGCCTCGGTCAACATCAGCAGGCTGGGCCGATAGAATACGGCCGGGAGATCGACAACGATCCAGTCATAAAGCATGCGGGCGTATTGCAGAACGGCATGCAAACGGTCGCTCGGCACTTCGGCCGAAACCGGAGAATCGGGAGAAGGCAGAATGTCGATGCCACCGCTGTGGGCGATCATCGAGCTCCAGATGGCCGGGTTGAGCCGGTGGGCGTGCTCAATGGCATCGAGCATGGAGTAGGCATGATTGAGCTTGAGATAGAAGCCAATGGTGCCCCCCATCAGATCGAGGTCGAGCAGGAGGACCCGGCGACCGGTCATTTTCTTCAGGGTGAAAGCAGTCTGGGCACTGAGCGTGGAAGCGCCAGAGCCAGGCTTGGAGCTGGCAAAAGCAATCACGCGACCCAGTTCTCTTTCGTGGGTGGGCTCGGGCTCTTTGAGGCGACGGAGCCGATCGGCGGCTTCCATCTGCGGGCCTGGCTCAAAAGGAGCAAACAGGAAGTCGCTGGCCCCGAGACGAAGCGAACGCATGAGCGCTTCGGAATGGTTGGATCTGTGGATGCCGATGACCGTCGTTGCCGGAGCAACCTGGGTGATCGTCTGGATCAGGTCACAGGCAGCGTCAAGATTGGAAGCCAGATCGACCAGCACCACATCAGGCTGAACCTGACGCAGGCGGATCTCCAGAGTTTGCCGGGGCGGATAGCCCTTGAGGTCGGCCATGATCTGGAAGGCTCGCGAACTCTCGACGGAGCGAGTGAAGGCAGAGGCCAGCTCGCGATCCTGACAAATCAGGACGGCACTGAGCTCTACTCCCATCGATCCAAATGAGTTGGAATTCATCATCGTATGCCTTAAGCGTCAGACCGCGGAAGATTGCGGTTGGCTAGTTTCCGCCCCCGCCAACTACGGCAACATCGGGGATGGCAGACAGACCACTGGAGGCCTCTTTGCGACGGAGATCGGCAATGGGCTGGGCGGCAGGCACAGCGACAGCAGGAGCGGTCTCAGCGGGCTTCGGTGCCAGCTCTGGGGTCGCCGCTACGGGAACTGCGGGACTGGGCGGCGCAACTGCGGGTGAAGGATTCGAGACGGCTTTCGTGTCGAGCTTATTGCTGTCGACTTTATTGCCGTCGACTTTGCTGTCGTCGAGCTTCGCCGTTTTGCTGGCCGGGTTCTTCCAGAACAGGAAGGGGTTGCGGCCCGGATTGGACGAATCGGGATTCTTCGGATCTTCGAGCTTGGATACCTTTTGGGGAACAGGATCAGCAACCTTCTTCGGAGCCTTGAAGGGTTGCAGCCATTCGCGTGGGAACTCGGGGAGCGGCAGCTTGTCGTCAGGATTGTAGGGCTTGACGATCTCGGGCGTGACGATGATGACCAGTTCGGTCTTGCTCTTGCGCTCGAGGCGGCTCTTGAAGAGGGCACCGAGAATCGGAATGCTCGAAATGCCAGGGAGCTTGGACATCTGCTCGGTAGCACGGTCATCCATCAAACCGGCAATCATGAAGCTCTGGCCTTCTTTGAGCTCCACGTTGGTCTCCATGCGGCGGGTTGCCAAGGCGGGGATGGTGAAACCGGACAGCGAGACGGCGTTTGAAAGATCGATGGTCGAGACTTCGGGTTTGACGTACATGCGGATCGTGTTATTGGCGGTGATCTGCGGGAGGAAGTTCAGGCGGATACCGTATTCGCGGAACTGGACCGTGACAGCGCCAGCGTTACCGCCACCCTGGAGGATGGGGACTGGGAATTCACCACCGGCGAGGAAGTTGGCTTCTTTGCCGTTGATGGTCGTCAGGTTGGGCTCAGCGAGAATCTGGAGGATGTCCTGATTCTGGAGGGCGCGGATGACGGCACCGAGATTGAGGTCAGGCCGGAAGGCAAAGATGTTGAGGGCGTCGGCGATGCTGGTGACGACCGTCTGCGGGAGATTGGGGCCCGTACCGCCACGAACACTGGTGGGAGAAGGAGCGGTGTACTGGTTGGTCGAAATTGCACCAATCGTGCCGGATGTTCCATTGCTGAAGAGGTTGACACCAAACTGGGTGCCGGCGTTGCGATTGAGTTCAGCAAACTTGACGCGCAGGATGATCTGTTGCTCGACCGGGGCCGTTGCAATCTGAAGGTTGGTTACGACCGTCTTGGCCATCGGGGTGGCGATGGCAACGGCACGATCGGCGATGTCTTTGCTGGAGACGCGGCCGACGAGGGTGATGGAGTCGCGACCGCTCTGGATGCGGATGTCTTCGGTCGGGAAGGTCTCGCTCAAGAGCTTACGGATGGGGTCAACATTGTGCTCAACGGTGATGTTGTACATGGTACGGGCACCGGATTTGGCCCAGACAACAACCGTTGCTGCGCCGTGGCCCTTGCCGTGGAGCAGGAACTCTTTGGCAGTCGCCGGAACGGCGTCGACCACTTCAGGACTAGACGTGGAAATACGACCAATCTCAACGGGATAGTCGATCACCAGGCTCTTGCCGATTGTCATGCTCAGGTCGACCACATTCATCGACTGTGCCGCAAGCGGAGTCGGCGCGGGAAGCACCATCAAGCCGACCAGGGCGAAGGCCAGGAGCTTTTGGGGATTGCTGAGAAAAGTCATACTAGAGATCCTCGGTTTCATCAGTGCCATCAGAGTTGGAGCCATCAGTTTTGTTGTCGCTTTCCTTCGTTACTGCGGGATGGCGACGGGAGCAGGAGCTTGCGAGCCAGGCTTCATGCCTACCGTTTCGACGCTGCGGTTATTGCCGCGAATCACCACGATCTGATCGGGGACAGGGGGCAGAGCCGGAGGCGGAGCAGGAGCGGGGGTTGCCGCGACCACAATGGGGGCCGGACGGCGGCGGCGGACCGGAGCCGCACCCTCATCGCCCATGGCATCGTTGGTATCACCACCACCGGCGGGACGGGGGCCGGCACCACGCTTGCCGTAGAGCGAATTGACCGTTACGCCTTTGGTCTTCTGGATGTCGTTGTCGCTGCCGTTGCGCAGGACGAGCTGGATGCGACCTTCTGAGCCGGCGAGAATAATGACCTCAGCCTGCTCGGGGGTGACCAGCAAGGTAACTGTGGGAGCGTTGATGGCGGCACCGCGGGCGTCGGGGGCCATGGTGGTACCAGCGCTCAGCACGGTGATGTTTTGGAGGACCGTTGAAGTCAACGTCTCCTGACCTGCAGGCGGGCGACCGGTGACCGTGACGTCGACGCGCATGCCGGGCAGAACGAAGCCAGCGACACCGACAACGTCGTTGACGCGGACGGTGACGGCGCGCATGCCAACCGGGATGACCGGGGCAAGACCAGCACCGGAGCCGCGGGGAGCAAGACGGCCTTCAATCACAGCCTCTTCAGCAAGAATGTTGGAGACGACCGGGCGATCGAGAACTTCTTCGACCTTCATGAAGCCGCTCTTGGGGAAAGCCGCCGCCGGCACTTTGCTGACGGTGACATCGCCGGGCTTGATGGTGGTGCCGACGTTGAGGGCCTTGGCGGCCACGACGAGGTCTTTCATTTCGACCGCTTCGGCGCGGGCCGGGCCGGAGCTCGAGCGCGCCGACATCTGATAGAAGACGCTCGAGATGACGAGCGCGAAAAGAAGGCTAACGCCTAATACTGTGAGAAATCTGCGGTCCATAATGATCAAACCCCTTTCGGAATCAACGCAAGCCAGCTTCCGAGGGTAATTGCTGGGGCGTACGGGATGTAGTTGTCGTCGGATTGCGGAGCGGGCTCGAGGCCTGCCCCAGTTTGGGTAGTAAGGTTCTTATCGGTCGAAAACTTGCGCCGCCATAGACGTCGCAGTTCGCGAATTGCGAGGACAAGCATGGCGATGATGCCGCCGATGCCTGCGGTGAGGATCGTTGCCTCGAGGAGACGACCGGGCCCAAGGAGGGCACCAAAGCCGGCCATCAGCTTGATATCGCCGCCGCCCATACCGCCGAGTAAATAGAAAATCAGGAAGGCACAAAAACCAATGACTGCGCCGAGAAACCATTGCCCGAGCCCGTGCCAACCACCGTTATTGGTTTGCACGATGAGCGCGCCAACCAGGGCGGTTGCGGGTATCCAGTTCGAGATGTTGCGGCGCCAAAGATCCTCACCGGAAGCGGCGAGGCCAATGCTAAGCGCTACTGCTGTCTCAAGGGTCATGGGCGGTTCTCCCTTATTCCTTCGGATGATAGGGGGGCTTTCATTAGTCTTGGGGGGGAAAAAGGTTTTCGGACTTAGCCCGGCTCGCTGCCAGAGGGCGACGCGAATAGGCGACGCTAACTGCATCGGAATGAATGAGTTGCCAGTCCTGGTCGCGACTGAGTTGACCACCGAGGTCGCTTTTGGCCGGCAGCAGGACCAGGTTGATGCCGTATTTGTCGAGGTGCTGGCGAGCCTTGGGGGTGGAATTGACGATTTCGAGATATTCCTGACCGAGGACAGGCCCATAGAAGTCGCTGCGCCCGTCGATGAAGACCCGAAGCTTCGGCCAGAGGCGGTAGAGGAGGTAGTCTCCCCATTGGTCGGAGGTGAGAATGCGGGATTGCTCGAGAGTCGTACTGATCGCCTTGGTGGCTGCGACGGGGAAGAGCTTTTCAGGGAAATCGGAGGGGGCCTTTTGTGGATTCAGGGCCCAGACGGCGACCGGCAGGAAAAGCGACCAGAGGGAGATGGAGGCGAATTTGGGGCGAAGGTCGAGGTCGAGGTCGCGGAATACGCTAAGGGTAGAGGATTTGCGAAGGCCGGCCCATTTGGCCTCAAGCAGCAGGGTGAGCTCGGAGGCAATGACCGGCACGGCAGCCAGGATGAAGATGGGGGCGTGGCGCACGGCACCGAGGGCGAGGTGGGCCCAGAGCCAGACGCTGAGGGCTTCGGTCAGACCGGAGGCTCCGCGCGCGGCGCGGCCCCAGGCGGCGGCAATGCCGGCCAGCAGGACCACTTCAAACTGCAGCAGATTTTCGGCGCGGAACTTGGGGCTTTGGAATTCATCGACGGCATCGCGGATCCAGTTGCTCTGGAGGTAGCCAAAGATATGCTGGTGCAACAGATAGCCGTAGGGGTTGATTAAAGTTGTCAGGGCACAGACGGTCCCGACCAGGAGCTCTTTACGCCAGACAGGGTCACCGTAGTAGAGGCGTACGGCGATCTGGATGCCGAAAAAGACAAAGAGTGCCGGCCAGCCGCCGTGGAGGTTGGTCCAAAGCAGAGTCAGAGGAACCATCAGCCAAATGCGGGCGGAAGGGTTGCGGCGTTCGCTATCGAGCAACCAAAGCTGCAGCACGAGAAACAAGAGAGTGAAGACGTGGGGCCGAGCCAGGTAATGCATGGTGGAGCCGCCGACGGCGAGCATCATGAGCGGGAAGGCCACCAGAACGCTGGCACCACGCCAGATCATCCAGCGCAGGCTCAGGATACTAGTCCCGATCAAAACGAAGCCACAAAAGAAGGCAAGCAGGGAGAGGCCGCCCCATTGGTGCAGCAGGGCAAAGAGGATGTCGGCGCCCCACTCCCAGGCGAACCAGGGCTCTGTGGGCCGGGTAAACGAGAAAAGATCCTGATGGGGAACGCGGGAATTTTGAAGCATCCACTCGCCGGCACGGATGTGCCAGCCGGTATCTCCATCGCTAAGGAGCAGGCCCCAACCCTTCGGCGTCATGACGAAGAGCCAGGCAATCAAGGCGGTAAAAATCAGGTCGACAAAACCTGGCACCAGCAGACGTTTGGGCATGGCTAGCTCGCGCTGACGCTCTCCTGGGATTCCAGCCCGAGCAGCTTGGGACCTTGCAGGGCGAGCTCAAAACGATCTTTGACACCGGTTTTTTCAAAGATGTGCATGAGGTGGACTTTGACGGTGCCGGGGGTAATGTGGAGTAAATCAGCGATCTCTTTGTTCTTCATGCCGCGGCAGATGGCGCGGACAATCTCGCGCTCGCGCGGGGTGAGGCGGTTGCTGCTTTTGCGTGACAGAAAGCCGACGACCTGATCACTGATCGAATTCTCAAGCCAGAGATTGCCTTTGGCGACCGTCTGCAGGCAATCGAGCATGGTGGCGACGGGGAGGCTGCGCCGGAGGATGCCGCGTGCGCCGAGTTGCAGGGCGCGGAAGCACTCAATTTCGGCCATGTCGACGACCCAAAGAATGGAACGGGCATTCGGGCAAACGATCTTGAGTTCTGTGAGTAGCGTAAAGACCGGGCGAATGCCGGAAGCCTGGTCAATCATGACGATGTCAGGCTGGAGGTCGGCGATTTGCGGGGTGGCTTCGACGGGATGGGTGGCCGTGCCAATGAGCTCGAAATCCTCGTTGTCTTCGAGAATTCGAGTCAGGCCTTCGATCACTACGGGCTGTGCTTCACAAACAAACAGGCGATGAGCCGACATGAGATTACCTCAGTAGCTCTATCGACCTCAACCTACGACGGGTTTAGAGAAAAGACATAGGTAATATCACTTAGGTTTAATACTAAACGGGTGGCTTAAGCCTATGGTGAGCAGTTTCCTGTTCGAATCGGGCGCCGGCATTCAAAACGAGGGAGTCGGCGAAGGGCTTGGCGATGAGTTGGAGGCTCATGGGGAGGCCGTTTGAGTGGAAGCCGCCGACGACGGAATGAGCGGGAGTACCCAGAACGTTGAAGGCACGGACGAGCAAGGTAGAGGCAGTGCGCACTTCGAGCTTTTGACCGGAAGCGAGGGTGACCGTGGTTTCGCCGATTTTGGGTGCCGTGATGGAAGTGGAGGGGGCGATTAGGACATCGCAATGTTGCCAGAGTAAACTTTCGGCCTTGGCGCGGTAGAGGCGGCGGAGTTTTTGCGCCTGGAGGTAATCGACAGCGGGGATGAGACGGCCGGCTTCAAAGAGGGGCCGGATTTCGGGGCCGAGATCGTCGCGCCGGGAGAGGTGGGGTTCGAGGACGCTGGCGGCTTCGGCGGGGAGGATGACGTGAGAGATGGCGACGACATCGCGGAGCCAGCCGAGCTTGAGGGGGACGATGGTTGCACCCCACTCGTGGAAGGCGCGGGCGGAGGATTCGACCATGGCGCGGATTTCGGGATCGACGTCTTCGAGGAGGAACTCTTCGCTGAGCCCGATGCGGAGGCCGTTGAGGTTGGGGGTGTCGGGGATGAGGATTTTGGGATGGGCCTGGCGGGCGGCGTAGGCGTCGCGCTTGTCGGGGCCGGCGATGGCGTTGAGAACGGCGGCGCAATCGCGGGAGGTTTGGGCGAGGGGGCCCATGTGATCGAGGGTGAAGCCGAGGGGCATGGTGCCGTAGCGGGAGACCAGACCATAGGTGGGTTTGATGCCGGCGGTACCGCAGTAGCTGGCGGGGATGCGGATGGAGCCACCGGTATCGGAGCCCATGGCGGCAAAGACCATGCCGGCACTGACGGCGACGCCGGAGCCGCCGGAGGAGCCACCGGGGATACGGGTGGGGTCCCAGGCGTTACGGATCGGGCCGTAGTGGGCGTTGTTGGAGGTGATGCCGAAGGCGAGCTCATGCATGCCGAGCTTGCCGGTGATCACGGCACCGGCGGCCTTGAGTTTTTCGACTACGGCGGCGTCGTAGGAGGGCGTGAAGTTCTCGAAGATTTTGCTGCCGCCGGTGGTGCGGGTGCCTTTGGTGTAGAAGAGGTCTTTGACGGCGACGGGGATGCCCTGGAGGGGGCCGTGGTCGATGCCTTTGGCGAAGTTGTCGTCAGCAAGTTGGGCAGCGGCGAGGGCGGCTTCTTCGGTGAAGGTGAGGAAGGCGTTGAGCTTGGGCTGGAGTTGTTTGGAGCGCTCGAGAGATTGGCGGGTGAGCTCGGTGCTCGATACTTTTTTGGCGCGGAGCTGGGCGGCGGCTTCGGTGAGGGTCATTAGCGTTGTTCTCCGGTGCTGCCGGGGGAGAGGGGATCGAAGGTAGGGTCGGGGTCGAGCTCGCCGGTGAGCTGGGATTTCAGAGGGTGGAAGTTCTGGTAGTTGGTGGCCCAGATTTTGGTGAGGGCTTCGCGCTCGGCCTGGGTGAGGTGAGGGTAGGTGGCTTCGGTGAGCTTGGCCCAGTCTGGGGTGGGAGGAAGCGGCATGAGGTCAGTGTATCCGGTTGGACCGGTGGCGTGGCAAGCAGCTAGGCGACGGCGGTGACAGGAATAGTAAGAGGCATGGGATTGAAGGCGTGAGCGTCGAGCCAGGCAGGGAGCGGGAGGACGGCTTGGGCGGCTTTGACTTCGGTGGCCCATTCGACGAGAGACTCGTACTGCCATTGCTCGGAGAGGTTGCCGAACCAGCGCATGCCTTCTTTGGCGGTGAGGATAGCGACTACGTTCGGAACATCGCAGGGGCCGAGGCAGCCGGAGATGGTGATCTGGACGTTGCGGATGAGCTTGCGGGCTTTGAATTCGGCTTTGAGGTAGTCGAGGGGGACGGCGGGATTGTCTTTGTCGGTACGACCGCAACAGCAACCATTGCAGACGAGGATTTGGGCGAAGACGTAGCGTTTGGTTTGGGGTGGTGCAGTCATGGGTTTAGAGTTGAGCGGCGGGATAGAGAGCGATGGAGCCTTCGGCGCTGGAGGCGGCGAGGAAGTGGTCGCAGGGGGACCAGGCGAGTTGCGTGATGGCAGAGCCGAGGTGTGCGGTGGCCAGGGGTGAATCGTGCCGGGAGGGGCGCCAGATGGTGATGAGGCCTTCTTTGCAGGCGGAAGCGAGCAGAGGGCCTTTGCGCTGGAAAGCGAGTTGGGAAAGGAGCAGGCCGTGGTAGTTGAGCAACTGGGGCTTGGTGTTGGCAGGGCCTTTGCCGGAGCAATCCCAGACGACAGCGGTGGAGGAGCCACCGGTGGCGAGCAGGCGTGAATCGGGACTCCAGGCGAGTTCGCGGATTTTGGAGCGGTAGCCCCACATGCGGAGTTCTTTGCCGGTGATGAGATTCCAGAACTGGATGGTGGAATCCTGGTTGCCGGTGGTGATGTATTTGCCGTCGGGACTCCAGGCGAGGCAGAGCATGGAGCCCTTCCAGGGGAATTCCTGTTTGGGTTGTGAGCTGGCTGGGGACCAGAGGCTGAGGCCGTTGTAGGCGCAGGACGCGAAGGTATCTTGTTTGGGATGCCAGGCGAGATCGGTGATGGTGGAGGGCTGGGCGGGATAGGTGTGGAGGAGCTGGGGGAGATTGGGCGTGGAAAAATCCCAGAGGCGGATGGTGCGACCGGAAGCGGCGGCGAGGTAGTTGCCCGAGGGGGACCAGGCGACACGCTCGACCCAGGCGGTACCGACTTCGAGGGTGTGGAGTTTTTCGCCTGAGATGGGGTGCCAGATCTGGACCATGCCATCGCAACCGGCCGAGGCCAGGAGAGGCTCTGCGTGGTGGCGGAGCGCGACCTGGAGGTTGCCTCCAGAGTGCCCGGGTAAGCGATGGAGACGACGGCCTGCGGCGGCCTGATAGATGTCAATCGGGCCATCGGCTGTGGCGGCCGCCAACAGATCGCTACCGGGACCCCAGGCGAGCGAGATGACGTGGCGATCGGTGTTGGCCTGCCAATTGGAGCTGAGGGCGAGAGTTTTCGACTTTACGCCAAACATTTGCGGAAGCCTGATTCGAGGTCTGCGCGGTCGAGGTTGCGACCGATGAAGATGAGTTGGCTGTGGCGGGTGTCGTCGGCCCAGGGGCGGTCGGGCTTGCCATCGAAGAGCATGTGGACGCCCTGGAAGACGAAGCGCTCGGGGGAGCCCTTGAGGGCGACGATGCCCTTCATGCGGAAGATGTCCTGGCCCTGGGTTTGGAGCAGGGTGGACATCCAGGTGTTGAAGGCCTTGGGGTCGAGGTCTTTGTCGGCGGTGAGGCCGACGCTTGAGACCTCTTCGTCATGCTCGTGATCGGGTTTGAATTCATGACTGACCAGGGCTTCGCCGGTGCCTTCGAGAGTGGCCTGGAATTCGTCGGGGTGGTGTTCGGTGAAGAGGGCGTAGTAGCCGGGCTCGGTGATGGTGAAGGAGTGGGTGCCGGGGCAAGGCAGGGAGGTGAACTCGCGGGAGATGGCGCGTTCGATGGCGTTCTGGAGGTCTGAGAGGGTGGGCCCTTCGGCTTTCTCGAGAACGACATCCATGGCGGGATCTGGACCAGGGTTGATGACGAAGGCGTAGTTGCCGGCTTGTAGATCGAAGATGCCGCCCCACTCGAAGGGGTATTCGGGTTCGAGGAATTTCGGGTCGACGTTGAGGGCGCGGTCGAGGTTGAAGCCGCCGATGTTGAGGACGGCGTCGAGATCGATGACGGCGTCGCGGGTGCGATGGACACTGGCGGCGGCATTCATGGAATGGATGCGCGCCTCGAGGGAGGCGAGAGAAGGGTCGTCGACTAGGTCGGTTTTGTTAATGATGATGCGGTCGGCGAAGGCGATTTGCTCTTTGGCTTCGGCGGCTTCGTCGATGTGTTGCCAGATGTGTTTGGCGTCGACGAGGGTGACGATGCCGTCGAGGGTGAGTTGGGACTGGATTTCGTCGTCGACAAAGAAGGTCTGAGCGACGGGACCGGGGTCGGCGAGGCCGGTGGTTTCGACGAGAATGTGATCGAACTTGTCGCGGCGCTTCATGAGGTTGCCGAGGATGCGAATCAAGTCGCCGCGAACGGTGCAGCAGATGCAGCCGTTGTTCATTTCGAAGATCTCTTCTTCGGCGTTGATGACGAGTTCGTGGTCGACGCCGATTTCGCCGAATTCGTTTTCGATGACGGCGATGCGCTTGCCGTGGTTGGCGGTGAGGATGTGATTGAGGAGGGTGGTTTTGCCGGAGCCGAGGAAGCCGGTGAGGATGGTGACAGGAACACGCGAAGAAGAGGAAGGCATCTAAATTGATAATGAGTTATTATTACTAAGAATGTCAATAGAAACGACTCTTGTATTGATTGGGGCCGTGGTGGTGCCGGCAGTAGTTTCGCTTTGGGGATTGCCTCGATGGATGCCGGCGTATGCGAGCGGTTTACTGGTGGGGCTGGCCCTATTTGTATTGCTTCCGGAAGTGGGAGGTGGGGTGGGGATCTGGCCTTTTGCGGCAGGACTTGTGTTTGCCTGGTGCCTGGACCGGTATGTGCATCCGAGCTGCACGGACTGCTCTGGGGACAGTAGCTGGAGAACGATGCTGCCGTTGTGGGGGGCGCTGGGAGTGCATTCGCTGGCGGATGGGGCACTGCTGGATATGGCGCGACCTGGATCGGCTGCTTCGTGGATGCTGGTGCTGCACCGGTTGCCGGAGGGTTTGGCGACGGCGGCAGTGTTGCGGAGCGCGCAGCCTGGTTCGAAGCTGGTTTGGGTGCAAGTGGTGTTGCTGCAGGTGGCGACGCTGGCTGGATTCTTTGGTGGGACGTTATTGAGTTCGCGACTGCTTGAAGAGAGCTATGGCTTTGCGGGCGGGGCGATGTTGTTTCTGGGGATGCACAGCATGCACCACCACGGCAAAGAGTCGAGGCTGAGTCTGGCACAGGCAGGGGCGGGGTTGTTCAGCATGTGGATGATTCACTGGATTTAGCAATTGGCATATAACAGAAGCATGCTTAAGAGCTGCTGGATGTTTGGATTGATGGTTGGGATGCTGCAGGGGCAAGCGCCTGAGGCGGTTTTGGATAACGGAGTGTTGAAGGCGGTGTTTCACTTGCCGGATGCGAAGAATGGGTCCTACCGGGGGTCGAGGTTTGACTGGAGTGGGGTGGTGAAGAGCCTGCGCTTCGGCCAGCATGAATACTTTGGGGTTTGGTACGGGAAGCATGACCCGCTGCACCATGATGCGATTACGGGGCCGGTGGAAGAGTTCTTGAGTGGGGACTCGGCGGTGGGGTATGCGGAGGCGCCGGTGGGTGGAAATTTTGTGCGGATTGGGATTGGAGCATTGCGGAAGCCAAAGGAGGAGAAGTTTCAGCGCTTTGGCCGGTATGAGTTGGTGGATGGCGGGAAGTGGAAGGTGGAACAGAAGAAGGACCGGATTGTGTTTCGCCAGGATTTGCAGGATGCGACCAGTGGGTATGGGTATCGGTATGAGAAGACGGTGCGGATGGTGGCAGGCAAGCCAGAGATGTGGATCGAGCACCGGCTGAAGAATACAGGCAAGAAGCGGATTGAAACGGAGTCTTATAATCACAATTTCTTTGTGATTGATGGGGAGCCGACGGGGCCGAACCTGAGCGTTGGGTTTGGATTTGCGGCAGAGGCGAAGACAGGGCTGGCTCCGCTGGCAGGAATGAATGGGCGCAAGCTGGAATACAAGAGTGAGCTCAGGCAGGGTCAGACGGTGATGAGTGAATTTACGGGGTTTGGGCGTGAGGCCAAGGATTACTCGTTTCGGATTGAGAACCAAAAGAGTCGGGCCGGAGTCCAGATTACTGGAGACCGGCCCTTGTCGAAGGTGATTTTCTGGTCGATCCGAACGGTGCTTTGCCCGGAGCCTTATGTGGCGATGAACATCCAGCCGGGGGAGACCTTTAGCTGGAAGATCCGTTACGATTTTTACGAGCTTTCGCCAGGCAAGTAACAGCAGCGAGGACGCCGGCCAGGACGGTGGACGGCTCAGGAACGCCGGAGACCGGAGGATCGAGTGCGCCGGTGATGCTGGTGATCCACTGGGTGTAGACCGAGACGCGGGTGTCGCCCCAACGTTCACCGAAGCTGCCGTCAATGGAGCCGGTGGAATCGATGCCGGTGGCGCACTGCGTAGTGGTGCCCGATACGCAAGTCAGGAAGGAATGGACGCCGGCGATGCGGCCATTGATTAAGGTTGGGCCTCCGGAGTCACCAAACATGATGCCCACTTCACGGGCGACCGGGGTAGAACTGCCGAGAGTGCTTTGACCAGGATTGGAAGCATTGTCGAAATCGAAGAAGAGAATGTTGTTGTTGCCGATGATTTCGTCAACCGTATTTTGGCCTTGACGACGAACACCGAAACTGCCGCCTACGCCGCCAGAGGTGCCGACGCCTTCGCGGCCGTAACCGATGACCGTTGCCACCGAGCCGACTTCGCCGGAGCCGGAGTAAAGGCTGAGGCGGGCGATGCTGGAATCGACAACCTGGTTAAGGGTGATGATCGCGATATCGTTACCGCCAAAGTAGTTGGCGGAGTTGAAGCCGGGGTTGGCCACCATGCTGACGGAGCTGTAATCGAACTGCTGGAGCCCATTGGAGAATGAAACGGTAGCGGGGCCGGTAGCCCCGAGGATACAGTGTGCTGCGGTGAGGAAATGCATACCGGTATTCAGGAGGGAACCGGAGCAGCGTCCAGGACCGGGAATATTGGTAAACCCAACTGCAGTGTTGCTCGAAAGGTAGATCGGATCATTGGGGCTCCCCGAGCCAACCACGATTGCGTGCGCTTGAGGGAGGAGAGAAGCAAAGGCGAAGATGAAGATAAGTTTATTTTTATTGTTTGCCATAGTTCTTAACAGTACGAGCAGAACTTCAGTACCAGTAGCATATCGGCGGGTTGCGGCCATTCCTATACCCTAAAACTCTTATGCGGGTTACAAAGTCCGCTTAGCGGCCAATTTAATCCACTGGTGAGATTTCTGAGATCTAAGGTTGTTGAAAGCATTAAGATACGTCTAATGCTCCAAGCGATAGACCTCTGTAAGAGCTACGGCTCGCAAACAGCGTTACATGAATTAAATCTAGAAGTTAAGCCGGGTGAGATCTTCTGTTTGCTGGGGGCAAATGGAGCTGGCAAGACGACGACGATCAACCTTTTTCTGAATTTTATCGAGCCGACGCGCGGCAAAGCGGTGATTCACGGGCTGGATGTGGCGACGAATCCGCTGGAGACCAAGAAGCATATTGCCTATATTCCTGAACAGGTTAGCCTGTACCGCAACCTCACTGGGTACGAAAACCTGGACTACTTCGCGACACTGGCCAATAGTACTGGCGTCGAAAAGGCGAAACTCTTACAGTACCTAAGGGAAGTGGACCTGCCGGCGGGGGCTGAAGAGCGGAAGGTTAGTACCTATTCGAAGGGGATGAGGCAAAAAATTGTGATCGCGATTGCGATGGCCAAGCAGGCGAAGGCACTTTTGCTGGATGAACCGACTTCAGGGCTGGACCCGAAGGCGTCGAATGAGTTTTCACAATTGATCCGGAAGCTGGCTGGGCAAGGGACGGCGATTCTGATGGCGACTCATGATTTGTTTCGGGCGAAAGAGGATGGGTCCCGGGTGGGGATTATGCGGCAGGGGAGGTTGCGGCAGGTATTGAACACCGATGAATTTGGCCATGCCGACCTCGAGCGGATTTATCTCGAACACATGCACGACTAGGAGCCAGTGATGATTTTACATATTGCCAAAAAAGAGATGTTGGAAATGCGCCAGGATGGGCGTTTTCAAATTGCTTCCGCGATCGTCTTGACGCTGCTGCTGGTGTCGTTGGGGATTGGCTGGCAGCAATATGTCAGCATTAATCGGCAGCATGAGCAGGCCAAAGCGCAGACCCGGGAGCAGTGGCTGACGCAGGGCAAGAAGAATCCGCATTCGGCGGCGCATTATGGAGTCTATGCGTTCAAGCCGAAGAGCCCGTTGTCGCTGGTGGACCGCGGAGCTGACAACTATACCGGAGTGGCGGTATGGCTTGAGGCGCACAAGCAGAATGAGTTTAAGTACAAGCCGGCGAGGGATGCGAATACGCTGGCCCGGTTTGGAGATCTGACGGCTTCGAGCGTGTTGCAGTTGCTGTTGCCGTTGCTGATTATTCTGATGAGCTTTTCGGCATTTGCCGGCGAGCGGGAACAGGGGACGCTGCGATTGTTGTTGTCGATGGGAGTTCCGCGCCAGACGCTGGCGATGGGTAAGGCGCTGGGGGTGGCGGGAGGCTTGGGGTTGATCCTGGTGCCAGCGGCACTGTTGGGGTCGGCGGCCCTGATTTTGGCGAGCGACCAGGGGTCGTTTGTGGCGAACCTGCCGCGACTGGGCTGGATGAGTTTGAGCTACCTGTTGTACTTTGTGGCCTTCATTGGGATTTCATTGACGGTGTCGGCGCTGGCGAAGTCAGCGCGGCTGGCACTGGTTTGCCTGCTTGGCTTCTGGATCTTCAATGGACTGGCGGCACCGCGGCTGTTTAGTGACTTGTCGCGGACGGTGTACCGGACGCCATCGAGTTTTGCCTTCGCGCAGAGCATGGATACCGAGATGAAAAAAGGCTTCGATGAGGAAGCACTGAAGAAGAAGTTGCTGGCTGAGTATAAGGTGGAGACGTTGGAACAGCTGCCGGTGAATTATTCTGGCATCTCGCTGAAGGCGAGTGAAGATCATGGTAACGAGATCTATGACAAGCACTATGGGGAATTGTGGGACACGTTTGAGGCGCAGAACCGGATGCAGCAGCAGGGCGGGGTGCTGGCACCGCTGATGGCGATCCGATCGGTTTCGATGGGCTTGAGCGGAACCGATTTTGCGCAGTTTCGGGATTTCTCGATTGCGGCGGAAAAGTACCGGCGCATGTTTATCGATGTGATGAATGATGACATTGCCCATTCGCCCAAGACCGAAGGGCCTTACCTGGGCGATGACAAGCTTTGGGCGAAGGTGCCCGCTTTTGAATACAACGCGCCGACGGTCGATGTTGTATTGGGGCAGCAGGCTTGGAGCCTGGGATTGCTGGCACTTTGGGCGGGGCTGGCTTCGATGGCGGCAACCTGGGCGGCAACGCAGAAGTTGAGGGCGGAATGATCGGAACGATTGCCAGGCAGGAATGGCGGCTGCTTAAGGCAGACAGAACTCTATTGGCCGTGGTGCTGCTACTGGGCGCACTGGTGGGGTACAGCTTGTACAACGGCAGCGCCTGGGTGGCCTTTCAGCGGCAAACGCTGGAGGCGGCAAAGGCAGAGCAGGCGGAGCGGCTGGCGAAACTGAATTCGAATCTGAAGGCTTACGAAGAGGGTCGCATGGAGCCGAAGGGATTCCAGGACCCGCGCAGCGCGGGAGTCATTGGAGGTACGACGGCTGCGCCGTATCTGGCGATGCCACCGGCACCGCTGGCGACACTGGCGATCGGACAAAGCGATTTGTATCCCTATTACTTCAAGCTGAATTTACGCTCGAAGCAGGCGATTCTGGCCAATGATGAAATTGAGAACCCCACGAACCTTTTGGCGGGACGATTTGATTTGGCCTTTGTGCTGGTTTACCTGTTTCCGCTGGTGGTGCTGGCGCTGGGCTACAACATGATCTCGGCGGAGCGGGAACAAGGAACCTTGTCGCTGGCGCTCTCGCAACCGATTACGATGTCGCAGTTGGCAACCGGGAAGGTGCTGTTGCGGGGCGGACTGTTGCTGGGTTTGATTGTTTTATTTACGTTGCTTGGTGCATTGGGCACCGGGGTGGATGTCTCGCTTTCGACGGTCTGGATGCGGCTGGGACTTTGGCTGGGGCTGATGACGCTGTATACCGGGTTCTGGTTTGGACTGGCTGTGTTGGTGAACAGCTACGCCACTTCTTCGGCCACCAATGCGTTGACGCTGGCGGGGGCCTGGCTGGGGCTGGTCTTGGTGCTGCCGAGCGTGGCCAATCTGATTGCGACCAGCGCGTATCCGGTGCCGAGCCGCGTTGAGATGGTGCAGGCGATGCGGGTGGCAGGTAAGGAGGCGCAAACGAAGGGGAGTGTGCTGTTGTCAAAGTACATGGAGGATCACCCGGAGTTGCTGCCCGCAGGGGAGAAGCCACAAGCGGATTTCGCCAGCCTGAGCTATGCGGTGCAGATGGAAGTCGACAAAAAGGTGCAGCCGATTCTCGACCAGTTTGACAACCAGGTGGAGCAGCAGCAGCAGTTTGTCGATAAATTCCGGTATCTGTCGCCGGCGATCCTGGCGCAGAGTGCCATCAATGATCTGGCAGGAACCAGCCTGGGACGCTACAAGCATTTCTCACGTCAGGTAGATGGCTTCTTTGAAGTGTGGAAGGCGTACTTTTTGCCGAAGGTGTTTCAGAAGACGAAGCTGCAGTCTGGAGACGTGGCTGGGTTTCCGAGCTACCGCTACGAGGAAGAATCGGATGCAGACATCCTCGGGCGTGTCGGGGTAGTGCTGGTGGGGATGCTGGTCTTGACCGGCGCGGTGATGTGGCTTGGGTTTTCGCGGTTGCGGCGAGTGAACGTGGCCTAGGCGGCACGACCCCGGTTTTGCGGGAGGCTGTTGCGGCCTTGCTCGTAACCCTTTACGACGTGGCAGATGATGAAGTCGAAGTAGCCGCCCATGTTGCGCATCAGCTCGAGCTCGTCGTAAATTTCGAGGGCGGTGAGGTTGAAGTTCTGCTCTGTGGCATAAGTGCGAATGGCGCGCTTGATGGTGGTGAGCTTGAGGACCAACTCATGGAGGGGCATGCCTTCGGACTGACGTCTGCGGCCCAGATCTTCATAGTAAGCGCCCAGACGGGTTTCATCTCTGGTGGTGAGCCAGGAGTTGAGATTGACCGTGAGGTCTCTCACACGCTCGCGAATCTCCTGATCGGAAAGGTTGCGGTAGTGGGGGAGAGCAGGATCCTGATCGCGAGCGGCGATGACAGCGGCCGCGATCTTTTCCCAATTCCGTTCAATGCGCTGCGATAGTCGTGATGCCAGCATGAAAACCTCTTGTGTAAAAAAAGGGCGACCCCAAAAGGGGAGTCGCGGGGGGGCCGCCCTACATGTAGATACCTTAACGATTCGAGGTCTGTGACACAAATAGATGTTTTCACTTCAAATCATCGGTAAAGTCGATGGATTGAGATTAGACGTTGAAGAGGTTATCGCGAGCTGCTTCGCATAGCGCGAGCACGGCCGGGTGCTTGAGGCGGCGCTCGACGGAGACGGCGTAAAAATTCTCGCGGACCGAATCGAGCCGACCAATCACACCCACGCGATAGGTGGCGCGGACATCGGCTTCGATGGCGGTGGGGGCGAAGAAAAGGCCTGCTCCAGCACTGCCAAAGGTCTTGATGAGTGCGCTGTCTTTAAACTCACCCACGATGTGAGTTTGGATATTGTGGGCATCGAGCCAATGATCGATGGCGTGACGAAGGGTGGAGTTGGGAACCGGCAAGAGAAGTGGTGCGCCAGAGAGGCTTTGTGGGAAGCCGCGACGATAGCGCGCGGCCAGCTTGGGCGCGGCAAAGAGCGAGACGCCGCAAGAGCCTAGAAGGTGATTGAAGACGCGGCGCCGGTCGAGTGGGGCAACCGGTGTATCGGTGAGAACGACGTCGAGGTGATGGTCGGCCAGTTGCGCGAGCAGTTGGTCGAGCGGGGCTTCGTCGCATACCAATTGCGGGGCGGAAGGCATTTGAAGAACAGGCTGGAGGATGCGGTAGGCGATCAGCTTGGGGACCATGTCGGAGATGCCCACCAGCAAGGAGCCGCGGGGCTTGTGGCCCTGGATGGCTTGTTGGAGTTCGCGCCCGAGGCCGAAGATTTCGTCAGCGTAATTGAATACAACCTGACCAACGTCGGTTAAGGCGAGGCCACGGCCTGACTTGACGAAGAGCTTTTCGCCGAGGGCTTGCTCGAGCAAGCGGAGTTGGCCGCTGATAGTGGGCTGTGCGAGGCGAAGCGTGGCGCAGGCCTTGGCGATGCTGCCGGCGCGGGCCACTGTCCAGAAATAGAGTAGGTGGTGATAATTGAGCCATTGCATAAGTTGGCCTGCTTCCAGTGGAGCACGGGTACACTCAAAAACATGAGTAGTCGAATTGGTTTATTGGGGCTGACGTTGATTCTGGGGGGATGTGTGACGGTGTTTCCGCCGAAGAATACGATTGCCCCGAATGCGGAGGTGGGCGACACAACGCAACCGCCAAGTGGATTGGGCAAGGGAGCCTTGCTGAGTGCCTACTTTGGGCTGGATAACAAGCTGCCTTTGCTGGCGGGATGGCGGGTGTGCTCGGGGGCAGGGGGCAAGGATGGGATGCCCGTGGTGTTTGACCGCGAAATCGATATCGCGAGCTTGCAGGCCGGGGACTTCCGCGTGACGTCGCGGAGTGGGAAGGTGGGCAGCATGACCTGTGTGACGCTGATGCCTGCGGCAGATGCGGGGGAGTTGAGGACGGTGCTGCTGGTGGGTGAGTTTGGGTCTGCGGCTACAGATCCTCCAGAGTGGGTGGAAGTGAGTGGGCACTTGCTGTCAAAGGATGGAAAGGTGGATTACCAGGGGGCAAAGGTTGCGGTGTCACCGATAGGGGTGGGGCCGAGGATGGTGCTGGCAGAGAAGGTCGCTGCAGAGAGTGTGCCGTGGCGGCGGGGATCGTGGGCAGAGGGAAGTGGCTGCGAGAAGGGCACGCGGCAGGTGCTGCGGGTGACCTGGAGCGGCGGAGTGAGGAAGCAGGGTGGCGAAGAACTTGGCGATATTGAAAGGCGCATGTTCAAGGTGTTGCTGGAGAATGGCAACACGGTGGTGCCCTATACGTTGGGGGATTTGGATGATGGGGATAACAACCACCTGCTTTGCCTCGATGTCGAGGCGAAGCCGGTGCGGGTAACGTTTCAGGCCGGGGCGCTGGCGGGGCCGAACCGGGATGGGAACCCGGCTACGACGGTGCCAGTGAACTGAGACGATCTATCTGTTTTGTTGGGCGAGAAAGTCTTTCGTGATACGAGTGAAGCTGATGGCCTGGTAGCCATCGGTTTCGCCGCGTTCCCACAGAATGCCGAGGCTCGCGTCGGCGAGGATTGCCATGTCGGAGTAGGCTGCGAAGCCGCCGTAGATGACGCGCTGCTCGGGCCAGGTTTGGCCTTCGTCGCGGCTGATGCGGAGGACCAGGTTTTGGCGATTGTTCATCGTGGGGCCTGTCCAAACGAAAAGGTCGCCCCAACGCTCGATCGCTGTGGCAACGGCAGTGACCGTGATGCCGCGGCGGGGGCGCAGCCAGGTGTCGCCCTGGTCGGCTGAGGTGAGGAACCAGCGGTGGTCTCCGTCGTTTTGACGGGCGTCCATGAGGATGTGACCGTTTGAAAGCTCTACCAGTTGATTCTCGTTGGTGAGGGCGGGGACGAGTGCGCCGCGCTTCCAGGTTTTGCCGTGATCATCGCTCGACATCACGTAGGCGCGCATTATGCCGAGAGAGCCGCTGAAGGTCCCAATGGTTGCCTGTACGGTGGTGAGGTCGGTTTTGGTGGAGGCGGGCAGGAGCAGGCGGCCGGAACGGGTTTGGATGGCACCACCGGGGCCGAGGAACATGGCTCCCCAGTTGTCATAGTCGCGGCTGTCGCGGGTGAGGTCGCGCGGGGTGCTCCAGGTGAGGCCGTGGTCGTCGCTGAAGCGCGCCCACATTTGGTTGTGGGGTTGGCCAGGTTTTGATTTGTCGGTGCCGTAGCCGGGCATCCAGCGGTTGTAGAAGATCCAGAGGCGATTGTTGGTGCGGTCGAGTAAGGGAGTGGGGTTGGAGGCGGACCACTTCTCGCCGGGGTCGTCGAGGAGCTGCATGGGGAGCCAGGTGCGGCCCTGGTCGGTGGAGCGGGAGAAAACGAGATCGATGTCGCCGAGGCCGGGGTCGCCACGGTTGTCACGGCGGGCCTCGGCGAAGGCGAGCAGGTGGCCGTTGGAAGCGGTGACGAGGGCCGGGATGCGGTAGGAGTGGTAGCCGCCTGTGCCCGCGCGGAAGACGTCGGAGTGGGTGAGTTGGGCTAAGGAGATTTGCGAGAGGAGAAGAAGAAGGGGGGCGGCAGTGCGCATGGCGTCTACCAGTTTAAGACCCCTTCGACGCTGTGGGCCTGGCGCTTGGAGACGACGAACTCCTGGCCGTTGCTGAGGGTGAGCAGCCAGCGCTGGCTGGACATGGCGGACATCTTGCGGACGTGATCGAGATTGACGAGGGCGCTGCGGTGGATGCGCTGGAAGTTGAGGCCTTCGAGTTTCTCCTGAATCGAACGGAGCGATTGCGTCGCGAGGAATTTCTGTTTCTGCGTGATGATCCAGACCAGTTCGCCCTCTGCCTGGAAGGCGAGGACTTCATCAGCAGCCAAGAGGTAGTATTCTTTGCCCGCGCGGCCAACGATGCGGCGGCTGCTTTTGGGTGCCGGGGCGATGGCATCCTGAATGCGCGCCACGGTCTCGAGCGATTCGGAATGATTGCGGGCCAGGCGACGGGCTTTCTCGACGGCCTTGGTGAGGCGCTGCTGGCTGACTGGCTTCAGCAGGTAATCAATCGCCCCGGCTTCAAAGGCCTGAATGGCATGCTCGTCGAAGGCGGTCACAAAGATAAAGACAGGGATGTGTTCGCCACCCTTGAACTCGCGCAGGACATCGAGGCCGGTCATTCCGGGCATCTGGATGTCGAGAAAAACAAGGTCAGGCTGTAGCTTCGTAATTGCGGCCAAGGCTCCCGGGCCATCTTCAGCTTCCCCGCTGACCTCAAGGCCCTCGAGCGCTTCGATTTCTTCTCGAAGAATGCGACGGGCCAGGGGTTCGTCATCAACAATGAGAGCTTTCATGAAACGGGTACTCATCACAGGTTGCCTTGGATTGCGCTAATCCGTGAAACTTTTCGCGCTTTCGGACGGTTCTGCCAGGCGGACGGGAAGATTTGCGCTGTCAACGGGGATACGGATTTGAGCCAAAGTGCCGCCAGGCACCGCCGAAACATCGAGCCAGGCGCGTTCGCCATAATGAAGCGCGAGGCGGCGGCTGACGTTTTCGAGCCCGACGCGATTGCCTTCCTTAGCATTGTGGGGGCCGGGGCCCGGGCCCGTATCATGCACTTCGAGGATCAAGAAGCCTTCTGAAAGGCGGGCACGCAGCGTCATCGCGCCGGGCCCCGGTTGGGCGGCGATGCCGTGCTTGATGGCGTTCTCGACCAGGGGTTCCACGCTGAGGACGGGGATGGTGAGGCTGCGCAAGGGTTCAGGGATCTCGATGGACGTCGTGAGGCGGGGGCCGAGGCGCGCTTTTTCAATTTCAAGGTAGGCCTCGATGATTGTGAGTTCTTCCTCCAGTTGGACCGTGGATTTGCTGGTGGTGAGGAAGTAGCGGAAGACTTCGCTGAGGCTCAAGACCAGCCGGCGGGCATCGGCGGCCTGGCGCGGAATGCTGCCGTAGAGGGCGTTCAGGGCATTAAACAGGAAGTGCGGGTGAATCTGTGCCTGCAGGGCTTTGAGCTCAGCCTGCATCATCAGGCGTTCCAGTTCGCGGTTGCGGGCGCGATCGACTTCGCGGGCAATCACTTCGCCGAAGCGATCGAGCATCTCAATGTCTTCAGAAAGGAAGCGTCGGCCGGAGAGGTGCAAGACGACCGAATCTCCTTTGAGGAATTGGATTGAGACGCTGGCATCGGAAGTGGCTTCCAGGCTTTGGGAAAAGTGAAAGCGCGGAGCCCTAAAATAGCTGGTGAGAATGCGACCGGCACGATCGAGCATGGCGGTCTCGTCGCCCTCGAGGCCGCGAAGAGCATGGGCGATTTCTTCGGGGTCACGGCGGAGAAAGATGCGATGGGTGAGCCAGCGCTGGATCCATTCCCGAGCCTTGGCAAAGGCAATCAGACTGACGGCGGCCCCCACGAGAAGCATGCCGAAGAGGAAGGGGTCGTCAGATTGCGAGAGGACTTGAATTGCATGGCGCCATTGCCATAGTGCGGCCACAAACAGACCCGCCAGGGCACCGGTAGCGGTGAGGCGCAAAAAGGCATCGAGGAGGAGGAAGCGATAATCCTGCAGCACGACAAAGAGCGCGATCGGGATGCCGGCATGGTGGAGGATGATCTCGCTCCAGAGCGTGTGTGCATCGGCCTCGGCGCGGAAGTGCAAGAAGGATGCCGAGAGCAGAAAGAGGCAGATGGCGGCTGCCGGAGAGTACGAGGTGCCGAGGCGGCGCGAAAGGCCGTAGCTGATGGCGGCCAACAAGGCAAAGCCTACAGAGAGAGTGATCAGGGCGAAGCTATGGATCTCTGGCCCCTGAACGAAGACTTCACTGACATGCAGGAGAGCGCAGAGGGAACCGAGAACATAGCCGGCGACACGCAAGGGGCGAAGGTGCGTGGCGAGCCCCAGATCGAGCAAGACGGCAGGCAAGAGGCTGAGGCAGGCGAAGGCGAGGGCGGCCGAAGTATTGGCCCAGAAGGCGGACTGGTTCCGCGAGGCGATGCCGATCAACAGGCCAAGATCCCAACCGAGCGCCAGGAGCGTCGAGACGAGAGGCAACAGGCGCAGGCGATGGCCGCTACGGCGCGAGTCTCGAAAGATCAGCAGGAAGAGGGTGGCAAAGACCAGAACCCCGGCGCAATGGCCGATCGTGTTGACCCAGTGATGCCCGTGGAGATCAATTTCGGGAGTGGGCATTTTGGTAGATGTGCCAGGCTTCACGGGCGCGGGCGGGGTCGAGTTGCGAGAAGGAATTCTTACCCGCTTCTTCGAGCAGCACCTGACCGAGGCGGGCGTCCAGTTTTTGTTTGATTAGTGGATCGAGTGCAGAAAGAGCGCGGGATTCGATGAGGTAAGAGAGCGGGTATTCGAAGAGGCGTGTTTTGAGATTGAGCTTCTTGAGGGGGTGCTTCTTTTGGAAGTCGGTCGCGAAGGTGGAGTCACCGGTGATGGGGCCGGGGAGCGGGGCTTCGTCGGCGAAGGTGAGGTAGCGGACGGTGGCTTCGATGGCGGCATGGATGCGGCGCTGGGTGGATTCGCTCCAACTGGCTTCGACGTCGGGCTTGCGATCCATCTCGTTCATGACCTTCTGTAACTGCAAGGCGGCGCGGGTTTCATAGTTGAGACGGGCGAGATAGTTGTGGGCGGTGGCCTGGTGGGCGAGGACGAGGTGGGCGACGATGTCGGAGGTGTCGGTGGGCCAGGCGGGAGAGTCGAAAGACTTGATGGCGTTGCTGACTTCGAGTTCGGGAAAGAGCTGGTTGCCGAGGTGTTTGAAGTCCACTTTGCCAGAGACGAACCAGCCGCCCCAGCGCTCGGCCATCGGGCTGCGATGGTCGGTGATGTAGCTGCTGGTGTTGGTGTGGATTTGTCCGCTGGGTTGGGTATAGACGCTGCGGACGATGTGGCCAGGGACGCCGGCGGTGCGCGAAGAATGATGACACTGCAGGCAATCGTCGTGACGGACGAAGCGCGGCTTGGGAGTGGGCTCTTGTTCGAGGACGTAGAAGACGGCACCGAGGGCGGGGTCGGCGGTGGAGATCTCGAGATAGTCGGCCCCTTTCACCGAACCGATGTAGGTGTCGTCATTGAAGTAGATGGCGCGTGGGGCAGAAGGGAAGATGAGTGGGGCCTGGAAGGAGGTCTTGGAGAAGACGAGGGTTTGACTGGACAGCGGGATGTTGAAGGCCTTGAGGACGCTGAGGAGGTAGCCGTGACGGGGTTCGAAGCTGAGGCGGGTTTTGAGTTGGGAAACTTCGTTGTCGGGAGTTTGCTTGTAGTTGATGGGGCCATGGGCGAGGTCGTAGACCATGGAGCCTTCAAAGGAGGCTGGCACCTGAGCGGAAAGGGCAAGCAGCGCGACAAGGCTAAACATCTGCCTTTATTATGCGCCTGAAGTTGCGCCCCTGGCGGCCCATACTGCCCTATGAGCCGCCAGGGTAACCAGTGTTAAGCGGCCTTTTGCGCGAAAGCCACGGCAGGATTGACCTCCAGGTTCATCCTGCCCACCAGATTTTTTTTGAGCCGTGTGAGGCGTACGCGGACGCCGACGGCAGAAAGACCAAATGTGCTGGAGAGCTCCTGGCTGGTGAAGCCTTCTACGTAGTAGAGGTGGAGGAGTTCGCGCTCGGTTTCGGTGCAGCCTTCAAACATGCGGTGGGCATCGATGGGTTCGGATTCGAGCGGGTCGGAGACGAGGGAGGTCTCCAGCAGTTCTGTCGAGAGTTGCTGTTTACGGAAGTTGCTGCGCAGGAGGTTCTTGGCGATGGAGTTGATCCAGAAATTGAGGGCCTGAACGTGACGGAGCTGATTGAGCCGTTCCCAACCACGGACCCAGGCGGCCTGGGCAACTTCTTCGGCGAGGTCGAGGGGTGCGCCGGTAGAGGCCAGGAAGCGCACTGTTTTGTTGTACCCATCCTGATAGGCGCGCGCGTAATCGTCACAGGAAAGGGGGCGGGCGTCGGGCAGAATCGTTACAGTCATGCGGGATTAAAAGGCATTTTCCGTGCCAATCGGTCCTCAGGTGGGAAGTGATTGATAATAGGGAGGATTCGAGAATCGTGACCAATTTGCCACAGAGTAGTTTTTTCTCTGTCGCGAAAAAACTACAGGGTAAGGCTGGAGGGTTGTATGTCAATTCGACTTCGTTTGAGCGTGATGATGTTGCTGGAGTACATGGTTTGGGGAGCCTGGTATCCGGACTTTTCGGCGTATTTGGGGAAGGTATTGGGGTTCACAGACGGGCAGGTGGGGGCGATCTATGCGCTGCTGCCGATTGGTTGCATGGTGGCTCCGTTTGTGGCGGGGCAGATTGCGGACCGTTACTTTCCGACCGACCGTTTGCTCGCTGTGTTGCATCTGCTGGGGGCGGTGCCGCTCTATGTGATGGCGAGCGCTACCAGCTATGACGGCATCTGGATGTGGATGTGCGCGTGGGCGATGTTGTTTGGACCGACGCTGGCGCTGACGAATTCAATTTGTTTCCACCACATGCCTGCGGCGGAGGGGGATTTTGGTTTGGTGCGGGTGTGGGGCACGATTGGCTGGATTGTGGTGGGTTTGTTGTTGGGGGTGGGGTTGCGGGAGTGGATGCCGACGGTGTTGGGGCCGCTGGGTGGGTTTGATGGGATGTGGCTGGCTTGTGGACTTTCCGTGCTGATGGGGCTGTGGTGTTTGTTGTTGCCGCATACGCCGCCTGCGGCTAAGGGGGAGAGCCCGTTTGCGTTTCTGGGAGCACTGAAGATGTTGAAGGATCCGCAGTTTGCGATCTTCCTGGGGATTGCCTTTGTGGTGGCGACCGAGCTGATGTTTTACTTCATTTTGACGGGGCCGTTTTTGTATAAGGTGGGGATTGCGCCGGGGAGTGCGCCGGCTTGGATGGCGATTGCGCAGGCGGCTGAAATTGGCACGATGATCTTTTTGCCGGCGATGCTGAAGAAGTGGGGGATTCGCGGGACGATGATGGTGGGGATTTTGGCGTGGCCTTTGCGGTATGCGGTGTTTGCGATGGGCGGGCCGCTGTGGCTGGTGCTGGCGTCGCTGTCGCTGCACGGGCTTTGTTATGTTTGCTTCTTTACGGCCAGCTACATTTATGTGGACCAGGTGGCGCCAGTTGACGTTCGGGCGTCGGCGCAGGGGTTGATTGCGTTTGTTTTGCTGGGGGCTGGGTTAGTGGTGGGGAGTTGGTTTGCGGGGTTTGTGAGCGATGCGTTTCGAGTGGGGGATGTGGTGGATTACACGAAGGTGTTTCTGGTGCCGCTGGTGCTGACGATTGTGTGTGCGGGATTGTTTGTGGGGTTCTTCCGGGTGCGGGGGGCGAACGGCTAGCCCTTAAGCATCCAAACAATCTTCAGGGGTGACCTGGGCTTGGCGCAAGATAGCCCGAACCGTCCCTTCCGGAAGGTCGCCGGGGTGGTTGGGAATTGTCGTGTAGCAAGAAGTTTGGGGATTGAACCAGATCTCATGGCTACCTGCAGCCTGCCGGTCGATCTCGAACCCCAAAGCCTTCAGCTTTTTCGTTACTTGACGATAGCGAAATCCGGAAAGACGGCCCATCTGAGCGAGTGTTCAGGCAGCAACCACGATGGTGTAGTCTCGACGTTCGGAAGTGGGACAAAGCCCGGTCAAGGCCCCGCGCTCTTTTCGCGCCTCGATCAGTTTACGCGCAACGTCACGGGCAATTTCGAGTGCTTCGGCAACCGTTCTGCCCTGAGCTACCAAGCCGGGGAGCTCGTCGGAAGTTGCGAGAAAAACCCCCTCTGGCAGTTCTTCGATTTGGATTCGGATGGCCAACTCCATATGCGCTGATGCTAGCACTTCGATCAGGAAATGAGTAGCTCGGCGGTGCGAGAATACATTCATGCGTTGGCTAGCGCTGGTATGGCTCGCGCTGCGCCTTGGGGCACAGCAGGACTCGCAGTTGCTCACGTTTGACCAACCCGGCTGGGTTGCGCCTGAGGCCGCGCGGCACTACCAGATGAAGCTGGTGACTGAGGGTTGCGTCAAGAGTCAAACCTGTCTTCAAATGACGCCGGGGCCGGAGAGCGGCGACCGCTACGGCATTTACGAGAAGCGCATCGCGGCCGAGGCGTTTCGCGGCAAGACGATCCTGTTTAGCGTTACCTTACATGTGGCCTTGGGGGCGAGGGCAGCGGTACAGGTGCGGGTGGAGACCTCTGCTGGTGGAGTGCTGTTTCGCAATGACACCCTGCTGCAGGCCATTCAGGGCCGTGGGGATTGGACGGGAGCCATGCTGCCCGCTGAGATTTCCCCGCTGGCGGATACGATTGTCTTCGGGATTTTAGCGCGGGAGGGGCGGGTTGTCGCGGCCCCGGTGAGCGTTGTGCAAGCCCTGGCCCCGCGCCCACCCAAGCAGCTGAACGAGCCATCCAGCCGACTGAACCGCACCGCACTGAACAATCTGATGTCCTTTGCGCGTCTCTACGGGGAGGTGCGCTACGGTCACCCTAGCGATGCTGCGGCGGAGACTGACTGGTTTGCGTTTGTCGTGGCGGGAGTTCGTACGCTCGATTACGCGACCATGGCCGCCAGCCTGGGGAGACGGATGCAGGAATTGTTTGCACCCGTGGCACCGGGTGTTGCGATCTATGTCGGGTCGCCACCGGAGGCGGGGCCGGAGCTTTCCCCCATTGGCAAGCAAGAGCTGGTGCGCTGGGAGCACCGTCTGGAAATGGACGGCGTGCATAGCGAGCGCAAAGTGGAGCCGGTGACGGCAGCGACTGTGGCCGAGGTGCGGACGGTGAATCTAGGTCGCGACCTTTGGGCGCGCGTCCCCACGGTGTTGTTTCGCGAAGATGGTAGAACCTTGCCGCGTGTGCGGCAGCTCACGGCCCGTCGCGAGCCCACCGTCATTACCAACTACAGCGGCGACGACCGGCCGACGCGGCTGTCCAACGTGATTGTGTTGTGGAATCTTCTGCGCCGCTTTCATCCCCTGGCGGGGCAGCGGCAGATCGACTGGGACGAGATGCTGGCCAGGGCAATGCAGAAGGCCGCCGAGGATGAAGACAAGGTGGCTTTTGCCCGGACGCTGCAGGCGATGCTGGCGCGGGTGGATGACCAGCAGCTATTGGTGGGTTATGAGGCGGCAGATCGGGAAGGGTATTTGCCGCTGGGGGCGCGCTGGCAGGCGGGGCGGCTGGTGACGCCAACGGGGGATGCAATTTTGGGGATCAACGGGAAGTCGATTGCCGTGCTGCGGCAGGAAGCGGAGCTTTACGGGGAGCGGGCCTGGGCGGAACTTTGGCCGCGCGGCCCGCTGGATTTGGAAGTGCCGGTGCGGATGGCGAGCGGTGGTGGCGAGAAGACGGTGGTGATGCGGTATGGGGCTCGGAAGGGTGGGCCGCCAGAGAAGCCAGGGAGTGGCGTTTGCCAGTTTGTTTTGCCGGGGGGCTATTCGATTGTGTGGCCTCTGGCGGTGCGCCCTTAGGAATTACAGAACTCTTACACAGCACAGTTCGCCAGATTGATAGTTTGGTCGATGTAGTACACAGATAAGGAAACCGAACTCATACATTATGGCCTCCAACGTCTCTCTGGTTCACACCAACCCCGACAAGCCCAATTGGGTGACGATCGTGGCGTTTTCGATTTTTCACATTGGCGCGGTTGCGGCGCTGTTTAATTTCACCTGGATCAATTTCTGGACCTTTCTTGCGATTTACTGGCTGACGATTAGCTGGGGCATCGGCATGGGCTACCATCGCCTGCTGACGCATCGCGGGTATAAGGCACCGATGTGGTTTGAGCGTCTGGTGGCTGTGCTGGGGGCGATGTGCCTCGAAGGCGGGCCGATTTTCTGGGTGGCGACGCATCGTGTGCATCATCAGAAGAGCGACCAGGCGGGCGATCCGCATTCGCCGCGCGATGGGGCGTGGTGGGCGCATTTGATCTGGATGCTGGTGGGTGATGCCAAGCATAGCGATACGGAAGGGTTGTCGAAGTATGCGCCGGATTTGGCTCGCGACAAGTTTATGGTTTGGTTGAATAACTGGCACTGGGTGCCGCTGGCTTCGCTCGGTGTGGTGCTGTGGATTGTGGGTGGGTTCTCGATGGTGTTGTGGGGTGTGTTTTTGCGGGTGACGCTGGGTTTGCATTCCACCTGGCTTGTGAATAGCGCGACGCATTTGTGGGGAGCGCGGAGATTTGAGACCACCGATGATTCGCGGAATAACTGGTGGGTTGCGATCCTGACCTTTGGTGAGGGTTGGCATAATAACCACCATGCGCATCCGGTGAGTGCGCGGCATGGGCTGGCCTGGTATGAGATCGATATGACCTACATTCAGTTGTGGCTGCTCGATAAGGTGGGCGTCATTTCGAATTTGAAGGTGGCCAGCGTGGATGGGTATATCCCGGTGAAGAAGGCCGCTTAGAAGTTTGTGATTGGTGGGCCGCTCATCCTGGAAGGGGTGGGCGGCCTTTTTGCGTTATTGGGGGTCGAGGACGGCTTCGATGCGGGCTAGGAGAGTGGGGTCGGGGGGTTGGTGGGTTTGCTTGCAGGCTTCTTGATATTCCTGGGCGATTTGGCGGCATTGTGCGGCGAAGGCGGCGGGGTGGGCTTCGAGCAGAGGCACCAACAGTGAGAGGGATTCATGTAGCGCGAGGTTTGCTTCCAAGTGGTCTTCGCTAGCCGAATGGGCTCGCGACAGGGTCCATAGGGCGGTGGCCAAGTTGGGAAGGAAGGCATCCCGGTTCTGCTCCAACAACTCCCGGAACAGTTTCACCGCCTCCTCGGCCGTCCCCAGCGCGTCCTCCCGCTGCCCCACCTCGCTCTGCCGATTCGCCAGATTGGTCAGCGACAACGCCAGATCCGGTAGGAAGGCATCCCGGTTCCTTCCCACCAACTCCTTCGTCAGCTTCACCGCCTTTTCGGCAGTTCCAAGCGCCGCCTCCCGCTGCCCCACCTCACTCTGCAGATTCGCCAGATTGTTGAGAGACATCGCCAGATTCGGCAGGAAGGCATCCCGGTTCCTCCCCACCAACTCCCCGTACAGTTTCACAGATTCCTCGGCCGCACCCATCGCATCCGCCCGCCGCCCTACCGCGATCTGCTGAGCCGCCAGATTGTTCAACGACATCGCCAGATTCGGCAGGAAAGCATCTCGGTTCTTCCCGATCAGCTCCTTCATCAGTTTCACCGCCTCCTCGGCCCTTTCTAGCGCCCCCTCCCGTTGCCCCACCGCGCTCTGCCGAGTCGCCAGATTGTTCAGTGACATTGCAAGATTCGGTAGGAAGGCATCCCGGTTCCGCCCCACCAACTCCTTCATCAGTTTCACCGCCTCCTCGGCCGTCCCCAGCGCTCTCGCTCGCTGTCCCACCACGCTCTGCCGATTCGCCAGATTGTTGAGCGACCCAGCCAGATCTGGCAGGAAGGCATCCCGGTTCCGCCCCACCAACTCCCGGTAGAGTTTCACCGCTTCCTCTACCGTCCCCAGCGCCTCCTCCCGCTGCCCCACTTCACTCTGCCGCAAGCTCAACTGGGTTAGGGCTTGCGAAAGCTCTTCCTGAATTTGCTGACTCGAAAGGTCCCCACGGCTACGGATGTCGGCGACGCGCTTCCAAGCGCGCGCCAGTGCAGCATTTCTCGATTCCTCGGAAGCCAGCATGCGCTCCCAACGGGTACCGGAATCCCTGCTCTCAGCCATACCGGTCGAGGGAGTTTCGATGCGCTCGTTCAGCGTCAAACGGATCTTGAACCAGGACGTTAAATCGGGTGCAATGATTTCTGCCAGTGGTGCGAGGCGCTCGGAGATCCACCAGATCTGAATCAAGGGCCGGTGAATCAGATCTTCCCTGCGCATGTTGAGCGAATATATGGCGTCCAATACCCCTTGTTCTGCGCCACCAATCGTGATCGGAAACTTGAGGCAGAAGACAGGCATGGGGTCCTGGGGCGGAATCGCGTCTATTGCCTCCTGCAGCCAGATGGCCGCGAATTTCGGGTCAGGTGGGGCGAAAGCGAGAGGGGGTACGGCAAAGGCGTCTCGGAGCTTCTCGATGCAGGCATCGCGAGCAACGTCGCTCTTGTAGCGGATCCAGACGACTCCATGGACGTTGAGCCGAATCCATTCCTCAACGGCTGCGACGATTCCGTCAATGGAATCGGAAGGACTCAAATGGTGCTGCCTCCCGGTGATCCGGGATTCAGCTTATCGAACTGGATCAGGAGATCCACGGCAAGGCTGTGAATGCCCATCCAGGCCGAGCCGTTGTAGTGGAGCACAAATCGCTGACGCAAGAGGTCATATAGTACGGCATCAGGAACTTCGTCTTTGTCGTTCTCCCTCAAATAAATCTGCTTCAACCGCTCCAATTTCTGCTCCAAGGTGACAGCCGATTCGCTCGCAGACGTAGACCCCAGACGAAGCTTATATGCGTTTCGTAGTTCTTGAATTGCCTGCGCACAATCGTCGACTGAAATACTTGCCGCTTCTCGCATTCTGGCCGACAATGCAGACTGCCTCAAGATCGTGAAGAGATCGCGCAAGCTGCCTCCAGATGCTCGAATACAGCGCTCCGCAACCGTCGCATCCAGGAGCTTCGACTGCATCCGCGAGTTGATCAAATCCAGCATTGCTGCCACAGTTTCCTGATCGATCTTCTTGTCGCGAGTGAACACCGGAAGGTCGGGCAGCACGTAAGGGATGAAGTTGGACGGAAGTATAGCTGGCGCTTCCCGGGAGAAATGAAGCCATACCGGAATTACGAAAATCAGGTTTGCTTGCAGCGACTGCAAGCTGGGCCGAAGCCCGCTGAAAAGCGCCTGAAGGGGCGACTCTTCGATTCCCAGTTTTTCAAAATCGTCTACGATGATCAGCCATTGCTTGCTTTTGTGCTTTTGGAGAAGACGGTTGCATTCATCCAGCAGATCATTCATCAGGTCGACAAGATCAGATACGAAAGAAGCTTCGAAACGCTCTTCGTCTTTTTTGAAGGTACGGCCTTGCTTTAGGGTCCACTTCGCTTTCGCAAACAGAACATCCATCCCCATCTCGAAGGTGTTCTCGCGGGTTTGCAGGTAGTCCTGCCATTTGTCTGTGAAGCAATCGAATACGCGGCGCTTGAGTTGGTCAAGGCTGTGGTCTTCAAATCCAATCACTGTGGGGCTGGAGGTAGCTTCAACCAGTCGAATGAGAATCAGGAGAAGTACATCGTAATAGCGAAACGCTCCAGGATTCAACTCAGAGTTGACGCTGATATATAAGGTTTGCAATTGGGAATCAAAACCCTCAGCGAGGCGCCAAAGCTCTGTTGTTTTGCCTACTCCTGGGTGCCCCATCAGAAATGCCTTATGAGGACGAGCCAGTTCGATCGCATCGGCTAGCTCCATGCGCATACGCCCCAGCCTGTCCACGCCGCGGGCTGCTTGAATTCCTGTGCGATAAAAGGCCTCTTGCTGTTCTGCGGTTTCGAGAGGCGCTGGATCGAGGGTCATTGTCGCTTCTTTGAGCGTCTCTGCCGCACGGAGCAGCGACATCTGTGGACGTTGAGCCATTGTTGTTATCGTACCCAAAGAAGATGGCTAAATTGATTTCGTTGCTCCAGCTCAACCGTAGCTTGCTGCACCGGCAGATGCTGCTTGCCCCGGCGCTGGGCGAAACGCTGCCGGTGATCGAGCGGCTGGTTGCGGTGCAGGCGCAGGTGCCTAGCCCTCCTTACTTTGGACTCTGGGCGCGATTGGCTCAATTTACTCCTGGTGACCTGATGACGCTTCGTGACCAAGGAGTGGTGGTGCGGGCGGCGCTCTTGCGGTCGACACTGCACTGGGTCTCGGCCGCCGACTACCGCTGGATGCGGCCCGTCATCCAACCTGCGCTCGAGAGGGCCTGGCAAGGGTTCTTCGGGGCGCGTAAATCTGGCATCGAAATCGCGCCACTTTGTGAGGCCGCTCTGGAGATTCTCTCGGCCGGGCCGGTCTCGCTCAACTTTCTCAGCGAGGGCTTGCTGAAGACCTTTCCTCACTGGAACAAAGAAGCCATGGAATACGGCGTGCGAACACACCTGCCGCTGGTGCAGGTGCCACCCGCAGGAGCCTGGAAGGGCGGCACCGCTGCCCGTTATCAATTGGTGGAGGCTGACAAAAGCGCCGACCCGCAGCGGCTGGTGCGCCGCTACCTCGCTGCCTTTGGTCCGGCTAGTGCTGCTGATGTTGCCGCCTGGGCCGGCTACAGTGGGATTCGCAAAACGATGGAGGCGATGGCCGAAGAACTGGTGGCCTACCGCAGTGAAGACGGGCGGACGCTGTATGATCTGCCCGGAGTGACGCTGGCCGAAGGGCCGGTGCCGATCCGCTTTGTGGCCGAGCTCGATAACCTGATTCTGGCCCATGCCGACCGCAGCCGCATTGTGCCCGAGCTGCACCGCAAGAAGGTGTTTCTCACCGCAGGGCGGGTGCTGGCCACCATTCTGATTGACGGCTTTGTGGGCGGAGTGTGGAAGGTGGAGCGCGAGAAAAAGGTGGCCCGGCTGCGGATTGAGCTCTTCGCCGAACCCAAGGCGAAGCTACGCCGGCAGATCGAAAGCTCCGGGGAAGAACTGCTGCATTTTGCCGAGCCCGACTACGCCCAACACGAAGTTGATGTTAGATGGATAGTATGACGATGCCCGGTCGGCGACGGCAAACGATCTTCTTCACCATTCTCGGAATCGTGACGATTGTGCTGACCGTTGCCCTCAGCTTCAGTTGGGTGGTGCTGAATTGGCGGACCG
Organism: Bryobacter sp.; assembly: GCA_044340255.1. Lineage (GTDB taxonomy): Bacteria > Acidobacteriota > Terriglobia > Bryobacterales > Bryobacteraceae > Bryobacter. The sequence continues at coordinate 50,314 of JBIITX010000027.1, forward strand.
GCATTCTGTTTGTCTTCGGTGTCATTTTCTTTCTGCTGGTGATCGCCGGCATGGTCTTTAACACGATCTTTCTGGTGCGCGAGATCCGCAAGAATGAGCAGCATGACGCGTTTCTCAATGCCGTGACACATGAGCTCAAAACACCCGTGGCCTCGATCAAGCTCTACCTCGAAACGCTGGAGCGGCGCGAGGTGGCCGAGCCCAAGCGCAAAGAGTTTTACCGCATCATGCATGACGACACCAATCGGCTGCTGGGCACCATTGAACAGGTGCTTGAGGCCAGCCGCGTGGGCAATCGTAGCGGGCGCGTGAAGCAGGAAGTTTCGCTGACCGATGTGGTTTCTGATTGCCTCGAAGTCGCCCGCGAGCGCCACCACATCGAGGACGAACGGCTGCGCCTCGAAAAGAAATTGCCGACGGGGGATCAGGGTATCGTGATGGGCGATACGCAGGAATTGAAGAGTGCGGTCAGTAACCTGATTGAGAACGCCATCAAATATTCCGGCAACAATATCAAGGTGCTGATTGAGCTGGAACGGCTGAACCCGCAACGCGTCGCCCTGCGGGTGCGCGATCAGGGCATGGGCATTCCGGCCAAGGAGTTGAAGCGAATCTTCGGACGCTTTTACCGCATCCCCGGGGTGATTTCGCAGAAGGTGAAGGGCACGGGGCTGGGCTTGTTTATCGTTCGGGCGGTGGCGCGCAAGCATGGCGGCAGGGTCTATGCGCAGAGTGAGGGGTCGGGGCTGGGCAGTACGTTTACGATGGAGCTGGAAAGTGAGTTTCGGCCCAAGGGGACTTTAAGCTAATGCACGTACTGGTAGTGGAAGACGAACAGCATCTGGCCGAAGGCTTGCGTTTCAACCTGGAGGCCGAAGGCTTTGAGGTGACCGTGAGTGAGAACGGCGAGGACGCGCTGGCCCTGTTTGGCCCGGCCAGCCCGGGCTTTGACTTGCTGGTGCTCGATGTGATGCTGCCCGGGATTGACGGCTTTGAAGTGATCCGCCGTCTGCGGGAGCAAAAGCAGTTTCTGCCGACGTTGATGCTGACCGCGCGCGGGCGGGCCGAGGACGTCGTCAAGGGTATTGCCGCCGGGGCCGATGACTACCTGTCGAAGCCTTTTGACCTCGGCGTACTGATTGCCCGCATCAAGGGCCTGATCCGCCGCCGCGAATGGACGCGCACGGATGCGCCAACCGACCAGGTGCGCATCAATGGCCGGCTGATTGATTTCAAGAATCTTGAAATTGAAGTAGAGGGAGAGCGGCTGCCGCTCACGCTGCTGGAAGTGAATCTACTGAAGTACCTGATTGCGCATGAGGGCGAGGCCGTGAGCCGGGCCGAGTTACTGGATAAGGTGTGGCAGGTGCAAAGCGATACCGATACGCGGGCGATTGATAACTTCATCGTGCGCCTGCGCAAGTACATCGAGACGGACCCGGCACATCCGGAATGCCTGCTTACCGTGCGCGGCGTCGGCTACCGGCTGAACCGCAATTAACCGAAGACTTCTTTGAGGGTGTCGAAGAATAAATCGATATCGCTGCGGCGGGTGTGGATGTGCGAGGAGATGCGGATCTTGGGGCCGCGCAGTGTCCAGACCTTGCGTTGGGCCAGCTTGGTCCAGAGGGGTGCGTAGTCGGGTCGGTCGACTTCAAACGCCACCATGCCGCCGTAGAGTTTTTCGTTGGGCGAGGTGAGCACCTTCAGATAGGGCACCTGAATGGCGCGGCTGTAGGCGTACTGCGCCAGATGGTGGATGCGGTCATAGATGCGCTGGGGGCCGAGTTCGCCGACAAAACGGAGTGCTTCGAGAACGCCTTCGAGCTCGGCGCGATTGTTGCAGCCGAGCTGCATGTATTTGACGGCGTCTTTGGAATTCTGCCAGCCATCGACGACGATGGTGGGCCAGAGCTTGGACTGGAAGGCTGGGTTGACGTAGAGGACGCCGCAGCCGGGAGGGGTGAGCAGCCACTTGTGCAGGCTGCCGGCAAAGGCGTCGCAGCCGAGGTCGTCAATGCGGAAGGGCACCTGGCCGGGCATGTGCGCGCCGTCGACGATGGTGATGATGCCTTTGGCCCGAGCGGCGTCGCAAATCTGGCGGACCGGGAAGAGCAGCCCGGTGTGGGTGGTGATGGCAGAAAACGAGAGGACGCGCGTCTCGGGGCGGATTTGACTGAGGACGGCTTCGGCGATTTCTTCGGAAGACTTGGGCGGGATCGGGATCTTCGCTTCGCGGATCCGGATGCCGGTGCGGGCTTGTTTGAGGAGCCAGCAGCCGCGGCCGGAAGGGTGCTCCTGGTCGGTCATGAGTACTTCATCGCCCGCCTTGAGGTCGAGGCCGTTGGCGATGAGGCTCATGGATTCTGTGGCGTTGTGGGTGAGCGCGAGAGCTTCTTTGGTGGTGCCGAGGTATTGGGCGAGGGCGCTGCGATGGGCCTCCATCGGCTCATAGCCCCAGCGTGGGTATTGATCGGTACTGTAGCTGGCACCCTGGGCGAGGTAGTCGTTGGTTGCTTTGACGACGCGGTTGGGCGCAGAGCCGACGCTGCCGGTGTTGAGGTAGGCACGCCAGTCGGGGAGGGCGAATTGTTCCTTGCGGAGTTTCAGCCAGGCAGCATCGTCGTCCGCGGCAGGAGCCAGGGCCGAGACGGCGAGGGGAGTGGATTGTAGGAATTGACGGCGCAACATCTATGAGACAATGAAAATTCTCTCACGGATTGGTATGAATTCCATGGAAAACACTCTGCCGCTGAACCCTGACGAAAATCTGGAAACTGCGGAAAACCTAGCGGACACTGGCTTTGGCGACATCTTGCGTGAATTTGAAACGCAGAAGAAGCCTGAAGGCGAGGAACCTGGCCGCGGCCTGATCAAAGGTCACGTGCTACGTATTACCCCCGACGGGGTGGTGGTCGATATCGGCCGCAAAATGGAAGGGATGCTCCCGCTCGATCTGGTGCAGGGCCGCGATGGCCAGGTGATCGTGCAACTGGGGCAAAAGCTCGAAGTGAGCGTCGCCGGGCGTACCGATGATGGCTACTATCGTTTGGCTGTCCAGAAGGTAGAGGCCCCCAAGGATTGGAGTGGCATCGAACAAGCCTTCCAAAACAAGCTGACCGTCAGCGGCACGGTGCTCGAAGTGGTGAAGGGTGGCTTGCGCGTCGATATCGGCGAGCGCGCCTTCATGCCGGCTTCGCGCAGCGGTGCTCGCGATGTGAGCGAAATGGCCAAGCTGGTGGGACAGAAGATTGAAGTCCGCATCACCAAGTTCGACCAGGAAAAAGAGGACGTGGTGGTGGACCGCCGCGTGCTGCTGGAAGAAGGTTCGGCCAAGCGCAAGCAGGAAGCCTTTGGATTGCTGGCCGAGGGTCAGGTATTGCAGGGCCGGGTACGGACGCTGACTGACTTTGGTGCGTTTGTGACGATTGGCGAGGTGGACGGCCTGTTGCATGTGAGCGACATGAGCTGGACGCGGGTTGCCAAGCCGGCTGATGTGCTGAAGGAAGGCGACGAGGTTACCGTCAAGATCCTGAAGATCAATCCGGCGACGCGCAAGATTTCTCTCGGCATGAAGCAGTTGCAGCCGGAGCCGTGGGCTCAGGCCGCCGAGCAGTTGCAGGTGGGCCAGCGGGCGCAGGGTAAGGTGATGCGACTGGCAGAATTTGGTGCCTTTGTCGAATTGCTTCCCGGCATTGAAGGCCTGATCCGCATGGTGGATCTGACCTGGGATAAGCGCGTGCGCAAGCCTGAAGATGTTGTCAAGGTGGGCGATGTGGTGGATGTTCAGATCCTGGACATGAAGCCGACCGAGCGCAAGATTGGTTTGGGGTTGAAGCAGTTGGTGGAAGACCCGTGGGCAGCGGCCAAGGCCAAGTACCCGCTGGGTTCTGTGGTGGAAGCTACTGTGACCGACATGCAGAACTTCGGTGCGTTTGTGGCCCTCGGGCCGGGCGTCGAAGGCATGATCCATGTGGCGGACATCACCCGCGAGAAGCGCATTGAACATCCGAAGGATGTGCTGAAGGTGGGCCAGGTGGTGAAGGCTGCCGTGACCGAATTTGAAGTGGACCGCCGCCGCATCCGTCTGAGCATCAAGCAACTGGAGCCGACCAGCGCCGATCACTTTATCGCTGAAAATGCGGTGGGTGATGTGGTGACGGGCCGCGTGAGTGATGTAAAGGAAGGCCGCGCCAAGGTGCAACTTGCTGAAGGTGTGACGGGTATCTGCCCGCTGCCCAAGCAGCAGAGCAGCGGCGAAAGTGCTTCCGGTGGCGGCAAGGTTGATATTTCGAGCCTGGGTGCCATGCTGAATGCACGCTGGAAAGAAGGCGTGGGTGGCGACGCAGACAAGAACAAGATCAGTGTCGGCCAGATCCGTCAGTTCAAGATCACGATGATGGATCCAGAGCAGAAGCGGATCGAAGTTTCGCTGGTCGATTAATTTTTTCTGAAGTAGCAGTGACCTTTTTGAGCTCACCACGTCGAACCGAGTGGTGAGCTCTCAAATTTCAGGACAGGCCACGCTTGCGGCACCGCTCGGCATGTCCGCAGAACGACGATCTATGGACGAAGCCGCATTGATCCGCGCCGCGCAGGCGGGCGACCAGGAAGCCTTCGAAAGCCTCGTAGTGGCTTACGACCAGCAGGTGTTGCGGCTGGCTTATAACCTGCTCCGATCGAGCGAAGAAGCCTATGACATCTACCAGGAAGCCTTCCTGCGGGTGCACAAGAATCTGTCGAAGTTCCGCTTTGATTGCAGCTTTCATACCTGGCTCTACCGGATTGTCACCAACCTGTGCCTCGATTCCTTGCGCAAGAAGAAAGTGCGCAAAGAAGAGCAGGCGGTCATCGAGACCAGTGAAGGCCCGAAAGATCGCCTGGAGTTGGCTGCAGAAGAACGTGCTGAACTGGACCCCCAACGCAAGTTGTTGAGCCGGGAATTGCGCGAACGGATTGAAGGTGTGCTGTCTGAGTTTACGCCGCGGGAGCGTATGGTGTTTGAGATGCGGCACTATCAGGGGATGCGCTTGCGCGCGATTGGCGACAGTCTGGGGACGACGGAGGAGGCTGCCAAGAATTGCCTGTTTCGTGCCACGCAAAAGATGCGTGCGGCGCTTGGAGATTTCGTATGAACTGCGATTTCGTCAAGGAGCGGGTGGAGCTTTATGTATTTGGGGAATTAGAGTTTCACGACGAAGAATTGCTGGAAGCTCATGTTGAGGCATGCCCTCACTGCAAGTCGCTGGTAGAAGAACACCGCGCGATTCTTCGGCTGATGAATGAAGTGGAAGTGGAGCCGCCGGTAGCATTGTTGGCGGAGTGCCGGCAGGGCTTGCGCCGGAATTTGGCTGCCGAAAAGTCGGTACCGCAAACCTGGATGGACCGGGCACGCGGCTGGATCCCCGCCTGGCCCGTTTTGCTGAAACCGGCATTTGGTTGTGCGATGTTGGCTCTGAGTTTTTATGCGGGCCAGCAGATGGAAGAGCGCAAGGCAGTATCGGCGGCAGGATTGCCTACTTCAAGAATTCGGACCATCCAGGGCACCGGCAATGGGATGGTGCAGATTGTTCTCGAAGAGCCGCGCCAGCGCATGATTGAAGGCGGATTGAATGAGGTTGGAATTGAGCAGGCCTTGCTTGCTGCGATGCGCCAGTCTCCAGACGCTGGCATGCGCCTTGAGAGTGTGGACTTGCTGCGCAATCGCTGCAATCGCGATGATGTGCGCAAGATCATGTTGCAGGCTCTCGAACAGGATGAGAGTCCGGTGGTGCGTTTGAAGGCACTGGAGGCGTTGCGGCCCCATTGTAACGAATTGGCCGTCCGGCAAGCCCTGTCGAGAGTTTTGCTGAAGGACGCCAACCCGAATGTGCGCGTGCAGGCGATTGACCTGCTGGTGGATCGGCCGCCAGCAGAGATCATTGGCACACTGCAGGAGGCAATTCGTCGCGACGAGAACGACTATGTGCGCTCGCGCTGCCTGCGCGTGTTGAGCGAAATGCGTGCGTCTCCTGGTGTGTTTTGAGCTGCGCCGTTTGAGCACGTTGGAGTTTGGGATCGATGAGACGAACACCAGAAAGGCCCGTCGTTAAGGGTATGAAGATCGAAACAATTTTGCTGGCCAGCTCGATTCTGCTGGCGGGTTTTTCTACAGAAGCGGCAGCACAGATCATAGTCAACGCACAGGCATTCCCCGGACAGGGAGAGGTTGTTTATCTGGGGCAGGCAGCACCTCAGCCGCCCGCAGCCCCTGGAGCGCCGCCTCCGGCCTTGGCCCCTATGGATGGGCTGATTCGCCTGATGTCATCGAGTGGCAGCTACCTCGGTGTTGGGGTCCGTGACATTGATGCAGAGCGCAAGAAGGCGTTGAATCTCAAAGAAGAGCGTGGGGCAGAAATCACGAGCGTCGAAGAGAATTCGCCGGCAGACAAAGCGGGTCTCAAGACAGGGGACGTCGTGATGGATTACGCCGGCAACCGCGTGGAAAGCATGGAAGCCTTTATCCGGATGGTGCGGGAAACGCCCGCTGGACGTGAAGTCAAAATCGGAGTCATCCGTGGCGGGAATCTGACCACCATCGCAGCAAAACCAGAAAGCGGGAGCATGCGGGCGGGACGTACGATCCGTATGGCTCCATTGCCGCCTCTTGAAGTGCGTAACTGGGCGGCATCGATTGACATGCCAAGACCCGCCATGTACTGGAAAAGCAGCACCTTGGGCGTCGAAGCAGAATCGCTCGACAACCAGTTGGCTGAGTTCTTTGGAGTCAAGCAGGGCGTCCTGGTACGGTCTGTTGCCAAGGAAAGTCCTGCCGAGAAAGCCGGGGTGAAAGCCGGCGACGTGATCGTGAAAGTAGAAGACACCAAAGTTGGGTCACCCCGTGAAGTAACCACAGCCGTTCGGACTGCCCGGAATTCCAGCAAGACCGTCAATTTGAGCATCTTCCGCGAGAAGAAAGAAACAGCTCTAAAGGTCACTTTCGAGGACGAAGCCCCGACGACGACGGTGCCCAAAACAAGGTCTGTACAAAACAAGTTTCAGGAATAACTCGGGCCATCTGGCCTAGCTTTTGGCGGCGGCTTTTTCCAGCTTCATCAGAAACTCTACTTCGGGTTTCGGGAGCGAAAGAGCCGCCGAAATTTTTGTGCTGCTCTCACCGCGCTTTACCATTTCAATGGCCCTGGCTTTGGTCGCCGCCCCCCAGGTTCGGGCTGAACCATCGGCTTCCTGCACAGCAGAAGCACGAAGCGGGAAGGCCACTTCTGCGCGCAGGGGGACTTTCGGGGCGAGGATTGCGTCCTCCTTGCGTGCCGTCTGGATCCAACTGCTGCGCTGCTCATTGAGCTGGAAGCGAACCTGCTCCATTTCTTTTTGCCAATTCTGATCGCTGCGGCGGATTTCCATTTTGACTTGCAACGTCAGATACAGCGAGGCAAGCAGGCCCAAGGCAAGAAAGAGGACTGCAATTTGATTTTCCATAAGAATTCTCCTAGTTCACGGTGCGCAACCGGTCTTGCCGGCTCACGATTTGCTGGATTCGCACCCCATAGTTGCCTTCGACGACGACAACTTCTCCGCGGGCGATCACACAGTTGTTCACAATGACCTCAACGGGCTCGGTAACAGCTCGATTCAATTCAACGATAGAACCAGAGCTTAGCTTCAGTACTTCTTTGAGAGGAACCAGTGCGCGCCCAAAACTGACGCTCACAGGGAGTTCCACATCCAGTAACAGATCAAACTGAGAGGGATTGATGGGTAGGTCTTGCACCACAGCAGAACTCGGGGGAGGTGGTTCAGGTGTAGGTGGTGGTTGGAGCAGAGTTGCAATCAGCTCAACCGATACTTGCAGATAAAGCTTGGCCTCGCCGTTTCCCATCGGCAGGCGATAACCCCAGCATTCGGCATTGGGGTCGGACTCAGCGCCGAGGGAACTCGACTCAGCTTCCCACTTTTTCCCTGCCATTCCGGAAAGATCAGGAGCCCAGGCAGAGGCAGCTTGCGCCAACGTCTCCGTGTAAGTACTTTCGAGGGTTGGATCATCGAAGCTGTCTACCCCGGCCGCCTCAAGGATTGTTTTGCCAATCAGACGCCAGTTCGAGGGAGAGGCAAAGATACGCACCGCTACATTGGCACCGCCCGAGTAAGTGGTCGTCCAACCCAGGTCTGGCCCATTCTCTTCGCTATCAGGGATCCCTTTGAGTCCATCGATCACATAGCTACGCTGGGTGGAGCCGGTCATGGCCCCCAGTGATTGCGTCAGACGGGCCGAAAAGCTCTCTTTGAGCTTTGCCAGAAGTTCGTCTTTGGTAAAGGTAGCTTTCATGGAAAACCTGAATCCAGATTCAGACTAGCTGCCACGCACCACCGGCCAGCGCTTCTCCAGATAGGAACGCAAGCGCAGCACAGCCTGACTCTTCAGCTGCGAAATTCGCGACTCGTGCAAATTGACTACCTTCGAAATCTCTCGCAAGGTGAGCTCTTTCTGGTAGTAGAGGCTCAGCACGGTTCTCTCAATCTGCGGCATGCGCGCAATCGCCTCAGCGAGCAAACGCTCCAGCTCAGAGCGCTCCACCAGGTTAGAAGGCCAGTTTTCTTCCTTGTCGGCGATGAATCGAAGCAGATCGCGATTCTCTTCGTCGCTGCCGCCAGACTCCAGGCTCCCAAGGTTCACGCCACGGACCTCAACCAGCCAGTCGTGATACTCCTCGATGGGAATGTTCAACTCGAAGGCAATTTCTTCTTCTCGAGGCGCACGCTTGAGTCGTTGCTCGGCTGCACAGATCGCAGCCTCGATTTGCTTTGCCTTCTTGCGTTGTTGCCGCGGAGCCCAATCCAATCCGCGCAGACTGTCAAGAATTGCTCCTCGAATTTTGTACTCGGCATAGGTTTTCAGCTTGACGTTGAGTGAGGGGTCAAAACGGTCAATCGCCTGAATCAGGCCGAGGATGCCCGTCGAGACCAGATCTTCTAGGCTAACGCTCTCTGGGAGTCGCTCGTGGATGCGACGGGCAATCAGACGGACTTGAGGCAAGTGTTCGAGGATCAAGCGCTCACGCTCTTCCACTCCGTGGGCAGTCTGAGTTGGGGAATAGTACATGTCTTGTTCGGCTCCGATCAATCGCTCTGATTCACGTTTCATGCTTGCGCCTCTGCGAATACCACTCCAGCTAGGCAGCGCTGGATTTGGAGTTGCGCTGCCCTTCGGGGCTTTCTGTCAGTTCCTGACGACGGAAACGAGCGAGGATCGATTCGATCGCACTCTTTGCAGATTGAGATGTATGCAAGGGTTTCGCTGCGCTCTCGATCAGCGCTACGGAGTATTGCGGGGCTGCGGGAGTTGTCTGGCTCAAGGCGGCTGCCTGCTGCAGCACAGTGCCAGCATCTTGAAGATCTTCCGGCACAGCCCTTCCCGTGCCGCACCAGCGTATTGTCAACTGGCTCAAGGCCAGCATTCCAGGAGCAGTCAGCTCCATTTGGGACTCGTCGAGGTGCGTGGGCAGCAGAAAGCCTGGGTTGAGACGCGAATAGCTGCGCTGGCAGCTCTGCAAATAGGAGTTCGAATAGGTGCCTGACAGCACCAGGTGAACTTCTGCTTTGGGGCAGCGAGAAATCGCATCCTCCAGTGACTCGGCAGAACGATCTCCGCCCTCAAGCGCAGCCGTGTCAATCAGAATTAGGTCGTGCTCGGTGTTTCTGGAAAGTATTTCTGTGAGCTGAGAGACCCGATCCATCTCATGAAAGGGAATGCCTGCGATATCGCAATAGGATCGCAATGCTTCTCCACCACCCACTCGGCCGGTATCCCAACTCAGAACAAGTGGATTCGCATTCTGCGTGAACTTGGATTGAATTGCGATTTTGGCACAGGTAGAACTCTTTCCAGACCCAGTGGGCCCGACAAAGAAGGCTACCCTGACGTCTCCGATAAGGGGCCGCCTTGACGACGGAAGCACGATGGATTGCGAGGTGGGCTCGGGTGCAATTGCAACAGAAGATTCTTCGGCTACGGCGCAAACAACCTCATATTTGCCAAAGTGGCGGAACTCCGAGGGGGCCTCCCGAGTATTGAGGATGAGAGCTTCCTCACCCATCTCTTTGCTGGCACTCTGAAGGGCAACATCCATCGAATCGGCGTAAAAGGATTTGATTTTCATATTCAGTTACTCCGTTCTGTTAGATCTGCCCGAGTGAGGTGACTTGAATTCCAGAAGCAATCTCAGAGTGGGAGATCACGTTCAGGTTGGGATAGGTGGCTTCTGTGATTTGGCGGACAAAGAAGCGGGAATTCGATCCGGTCAGAATCGTTCCGGAAGAAAGTGGGTTGTCGAAAACCTGCTTGCAGCGCGCTAAGAAATCACGCACCCGAGCCGGCGTGGCAGTAAGGTGGCTGTTGAACTCTCCATGTTCGACGGAGGCTTCCAGTTCTTGCTCGAGTTCCGGATTCAGCAGCCAGGCGTTCAACTCGTTGCTCGAGTTCATCAAGTGCTTGGTAATCGTGCGGCGAATCGCCTGCCTTACGAACTCGGTAATGAGAGTTGGGTTGCGGGTCATCGCCCCGCCCTCGCTCATGGCTTCCAGAATGGAAACGCCATCCCGGATTGAAACGCGTTCTCGAAGCAAATTCTGCAATATCTTCTGCACGGTACTCAATGGAAGCAATTTGGGGACCAAATCCTCGACCAGCTTCGGAGTTTCTTCGGCGACTCGATCTACGTAGCGTTTGGCGTCCTGCCGGGTGAAAATCTCGGAGGCACTTCGCTTCATCGTCTCGGAGAAGTGGGTTCCGAGAATGCTTGCCGTGTCCACAATGGTGCACCCTTCAAGACGCGCTGTTTCAATATGGTCCGCCGGAACCCAAAGCGCATCGAGCTGGAAGGCGGGCTCCTTGGTCGGAATCGCACCGAGCGAAGTCAGCGTGGCCACCAACTGGCTGTGATTTCGTTCTTTGGCATCGCCGGGCAGCAGCGCGAGCTCAAAGCCGCGACGCATCTCAAATCGCGCCATCTCATTGCCCTTGACGAGAATGCGATACTCTGTCGCACGCAAGGACAAGTTGTCGGTCACCCGCACGGCCGGGAGAATGAATCCCATGTCGGAAGCCATCTGCTTGCGAACACCGGAGATTCGCTGCAGCAACGTACTCTGGCCGCCACCTTCTACCAGTCGCACCAATCCGAGGCCAACCTCAACTGCCACGGTATCCACCCGAAGCAGAGTTTCGATGCTTTCCTTGGCCTGTGTGGTGGCCGCTGCAGTGGGCTCGGTTTTGGTCTGATCCGCTGCATGCTTTTTCTCAATCATGCGCTTGGCGCAATACATGGCAGCCAAGCCCAGCGAAAGGAATGGGATCTTCGGCAAGCCAGGGACCATGGCAAGTAAAACCAGCACCACTCCGGCGAGGCCAATGGGTTCAGGAATCGCAAAGACCTGCCGACGGATCTCGGAATCGAGCTGCCCTTCGCTCGAAGCACGCGTCACAATCAAACCACCCGCCAGCGAAATCATCAGGGCCGGAATGACGGTCACGAGACCATCCCCGATGGTCAGAATCGTGTAGGTTTCAAAGGCCTTGCTGAGCTCCATTCCGTGCTGAACGACACCAATGAGAAAGCCGGCACAGACGTTGATTAGCAGGATCAAGATGCCTGCTACCGCATCTCTCTGCGTGAATCGGCTGGCACCATCCATCGCGCCGTAAAACTCGGTTTCCTGGGCCAGCTTTTTGCGGCGGTCCTTGGCTTCGGCCTCATCAATCAAACCGGCATTGAGGTCGGCATCAATCGACATCTGTTTTCCGGGCAAAGCATCGAGGGTGAAGCGCGCCGTCACTTCCGAAATGCGCACCGCACCGTGATTGATAACAACGTACTGGATCCCAATCAGAACCAGAAACATCACCAAGCCGATAATGAAACTCCCACCCACTACGAACTGGCCAAAAGACTCGATCACATCCCCTGCAGCGGCAGTACCCAGATTTCCGTTCATCAGAATCAAGCGAGAAGAAGAGATATTGAGCGCCAACCGAAACAAGGTCAACAGCAACAGCGAGGATGGAAAAATCGAAAACTCAACGGGCTTCAGGATATACATCGAAACCAGCAGGACCAGCAAACTCACAGCAATGTTCAAGGAGATCAGCAAGTCCAGCAGCAGTGGTGGCAGGGGGAGAATCATTGCCATCAAGATCCCGAGCACCGACATCGGAACACCCACCTCTGCTTTTTTGAGGAGCTGCCAATTGAAGATGCTGGGCACGGCAACCGGCACGCCTGAGGCGCGAGGTGCGGAATTGGTCTTTTGTGGAAGTGGGAGTGTTGGATTCATTCTGGGTCACCTATCGGGCTGCGGTTCGCCCTAAGACTCGATATACATAGGCCAGGACTTCGGCCACGGCGCGGTACAAATGCATCGGAATTTCCTGGCCCACTTCAACCGACTTGTACAGAGCCTGCGCGAGCGGGGGGTTCTCAATGATGGGGATTTCTTTTTCCATGGCGATCTTGCGAATCCTTAGCGCCACATGGTCCATGCCCTTTGCCAGGACGACAGGGACTGTCATGTTGTCTGAGTTGTACTGGATCGCAATCGCGTAGTGCGTCGGATTTGTGATGACGACCGTTGCCTTCGGAACGTCCGCCATCATGCGTTTGCCCGCAAAGTCTTTCATGATTTTGCGGATCTTGGCCTTTACTTCCGGATTGCCGTTGCCTTCCTTGTACTCTTCTTTGAGTTCCTGCTTGGACATCTTCAACTCGGCTCCATGCTTGCGCTTGGCCATGGCATAGTCCGCCGCTGCCAGGAGAAGGAAGATCAAGCAGCAGATTTTTCCCAGGCTGAGAATCTGTTGCGACTGTTCGTAGATCTGGCTGAGCAAAGAGAGTCGTGGGAGATAGACACTCCAGGCAAGCAAGTCTTCGCCATAGAACGCCAAAAGGAGGGTAGACAAAAGAAGCAGCGCGATGCTCGCCCGCAGCGATTTCAAACCCTCTTTGAGTTGCCCGCCCAATCGACCCGCACTAAAGACTTTGGAGAAGTCGGGCTTGGCGCGGGTCAGGCTGAAGTAGCCTTGGCTGACGGCCATTTGGGACAAAAAGACTGCGGACGTTGTCACGGCTCCAGCCCAGATGAAATAGAGCAGCGTCTGGCGTGTCCAACTGATGGAGGGGACCAGCCATTGCTCCCCATGCGAGGCCGCCTCGAAGCTCGAAGCCAGCCAGGTCTTCCAGTGCCGGAGAGCAGGACCTGCTTGCTCATCGAAGCTACTGAAATAGAAGAAGCCCACGATGAATTGAACCGAGATTGCCATATAGCGACTGGAGACGATTTTTCCGTCTTCGCGCGCTTTCTCCAGGCGTCTCGGAGTCGCTTCTTCTGTTCTTTCCCCCGCTTGCGACATGGCCTAGTGTGCTGCCCCCAGGTAACGGAAGGCCTGCTTGGCCAAAGCAGCTTCTATGTAATGCAGTGTCGTTGTTGAGGCCATCAGGATGATGAGCGTCGCTGCCCACTTTACCGGGAAGATCAGCATGCTCAACTGAAACCGTTCCGCAAATCGCGCGCCCAGAGCCGAAGCAATGTCCAGTAACAACATGCTCGCGATGAACGGGGCAGCGAGCCTCAGGCCAGACCGAAACCCGAAACCAAGCATCTCCTTCAGCATTCCCAGCAGATTCGACGCTTGACTAAAGCCATTCCAAAGGCGATCGGAATCAAGCAGCGCCGCCAGAAATTCGAGATGAACTCCGCCGGCCAGAAAGGTTAACAACACACAGAACTGTGTAATCCCAAGCAGAGAACCACTCTCGGTGTCGTTGGTCGGATCGATGATCGAGGCGTAACTCAGGCCGGATTGGACACTCGCAAGCTGGATGGCCAAAGAGCAGGCTTCCATCACCACGTTCCAAAGCAGCGCGACCACCATGCCACAGAAGAAATTTCGACCACAAGTGAGCCAGAAACCCGATGCCAGATTCCCACCCGCCACAGGGGCAGCAGACTTGGCAGAGAAGCAGGCCAGCGCGATCGCAAACCCCAGAAAGGCTCGTGCCGAAGGTGGAACCTGCTTAAAGCCCGGAAGGTTCAGAACGGAAACAGCGGTCACGGCACGGCATAACTCGGTAGCGAAAAGGGCGGCCAGATTCTCGATTGGAGTCATCGCTAGCGGACCACCCGTGGAATCATATCTGCGGTTCGATGCATGAAGGCTGACATTTGATTGAGCATCCAAGGCAAGAGCAGCAGAAAGGCAAAGGCACAAACCGAGAATCGTGGAATCGAGCTGAAGCCAGGATCCTGAATCGAAGTGGCTACCTGAATCAGGTTGAAAACGATGCCACACACCAGGCACACCAGCAGCAGCGGTGCGGCAATCAGAATCGAGGTGAGAATCGCCCCGCGAACAATTTCGACAGCCAGCACGGTTTCCATCAGCGCGCTACCTCCAGTGATTTCATTACCGCGTCGAGAATTACGGCCCATCCGTCTGCCAGCACAAAAATCAAAATCTTGAATGGAGCCGACACCATCACCGGAGGCAACTGAATCATGCCAAGCGTCACGATGACGGCCGACACAATCAGATCCACAATCAGGAACGGCATATACAACAGGACCCCAATCTTGAAGGCGCTCTTCAGCTCACTGAGCATGTAAGCGCCAGCAACAACAGGAAATGCCAAATCGGCCGGAGTCTTTGGCGCGGGGCTTCGAGAAACCTTCAGCATCATGGCGATTTCTTTCTCCCCGAGGTAAGGCACCATGTAAGTCCGCATTTGCGCGCCACCTGCAGCGAACGCCTGCTGTTCTGTCATCGTGCCTTTGTTGTAAGGCTCGATGACACCCTCATAAATGGCACTCAATTGCGGCGAGATCGAAAGGATAGTCAACAGTGCCGAAAGCGCGATGATCACCTGACTTGAAGGGACCGTCTGGGTCCCGAGGGCCTGACGGAGAAAGTGCAGAACAACACTGATCCTCAGAAAAGGCGTAAGGGTCACAAACATCATCGGCAGCATGGCAGCGATGGTGAATTGGATGGCGAGCCGCAACGGCGTGTTGCCAGCTTCATTGCCCGCCACCCCGGCCGGTGCAGCCCAGGCGGCAACCCCGAAGAAACAACCGAGAATGAGCCCTTTTAACAAGCTGCTGCCCTCGCTGCCTTTTCAGCCTCTGCCAATTGCAGCATTTGACTGGAACCCTTCGTGTTCCATAGCGCAAGCCGATGGGTGG
The DNA here is from genome assembly GCA_044340255.1 of Bryobacter sp. Lineage (GTDB taxonomy): Bacteria > Acidobacteriota > Terriglobia > Bryobacterales > Bryobacteraceae > Bryobacter. The sequence continues at coordinate 65,545 of JBIITX010000027.1, forward strand.
CGCCATCCAGTTCCACTTCCACGATCCGAAGCGATTCCCCGGGTCCGAGCCACTTTTGCCCGCAGATCGTGATTCGACTGCGGGTGTTCGTCACTTGCTGGCTCTGGCGCCAGGCAAGGCCCAGGGCCCAGGTGTTTTTGAGGAGCTTCCAAATTGCCATCGATCTCATGCCTTTATTTCTCTGTCGCCAGATCTGTCACACGCACTCCCATGGACTCGTCGATGATCACCACCTCGGCAAAGGCAGCCGGAGATCCACCCACCACAAGGTCGATGTTTTCTCCGGCAGACCGGTTTAGCTTGATCACGCTGCCTTCTTCGAGCGCCAGAATGTCGAGGATCGTCATTGTCTTTTGGTCGAGGATGGCCTCCACCGTAAGTGGCATGTCGAGATAGTGCGTAAATGGCTCGAGGTGGATCATGGGTGCTTTTGTGCCTTAGACGTTACCGCTTGAGGTTGATCGTCTCCTGGCTGATTTCGTCAACCGTGGTGATCACGCGCGTGTTTGCCTGGTAGCCACGTTGCAACACGATCAGATTTGTAAACTCGCGAGCGATGTCGACTGTGGATGCCTCCACGGCACCACCCAGAATCGAACCTCTTCCGCCCGTGCCGGGAGTCCCGATAGCAGGGAGTGCACTGCGCTCGCTCAACTGAAAGGCACTATCACCCACGGCAACCAGGGATTCAGGATTGCGAATCGAAGCCATCGCCACCTGGCCAACCGCAGACTGAACACCATTGGAATACTGGGCCAGCACACGCCCGCCATCGCCGATTCCAACGCGAATCAACTGGGCTGAGGGCTCTCCATCCTGCGAGTTGGCACTTACCGCAGAGGGCTGAGCGTACTGCGTGACACGAGGCGTGAGTCCGTTATAAATGGCCCATCTGAGATTGATGTCCGAAGCGCCATTTGCCAGACCAGTGATGGCTAAGGTGACATCGGTGGCAGCATCAGGAGTCGTCAATTGACCATTCGCATCAAACTGCATGGTTCCGGTGAGTGGCGCAATCGGGGCAGTCACGCTGCTGTCTGGAATCGAAATGCTGTAATCCCAGGCATTGGCTGTTGCGGATTTCACGAAGCCTACTGAGACAACGTGGCTGCTGCCAAGAGAATCGAAAATTTCGATCGAGGTGCGGAAGGAGTCTGGGGGCGGGCCAAGCGAAGCTGCCGCATTCAGGTTCATGTCGAACTGAATCGAAGTGGAAGGACGAGGTGCCTTGATCGATCCCACCGGAATCACGATGTCACCCACTGGACCATTTGTATCGAGCCTGCCGTTAATTTCTGTCCAGCCCTGAACCCGGTAGCCCTTGCCTGTCAGGAGATTCCCCGCCTTGTCGACAATCAGGTTGCCGCCGCGAGAATAAACACTTTCACCTTGCTTGCCCTTGAGAATCAGGAAGCCGTCTCCCTGAATGGCGGCGTCCAGGGCACCGCTGCTAGCCTGAATAGCACCCTGAGAGAAGTTGCGCAGGGTCACCGGACGGCCGACACCGAAACCCACCTGGGTCTCGCCCAGCCCGGCACCAAGCGACTGCGTCACCAGGTCATAGAACGACACCGTGCTTGATTTGAAGCCGGGCGTATTCAGATTGGCAAGATTGTTACCAACCACATCCACGGCGGTCGCATGAGCGCCTAGGGCAGACAGTGCTGTTGAGAAGGATGTAAACATATGTTGTTGCGGGTCTCCTGATTCTTTCTTTCGTTTGCTTCTGAATTAGTTGCCACCAGCGGCGGCTTCGGGCTTGGGGGTCAATTTCTGGTTCAACTCCTGCATCTGTTGCTTGATGTCTACGAGTTGCTCGACCCCGGTGAACTGACTGAGCTGGGTGATGTATTGAATGCTGTCTGCTGGCTGAGCCGGGTTCTGATTTTTGATCTGGGCGATCAGCAACTGCAGAAACACTTCCTTATTGGCCAAGTCGTTGGGCTTTGATTCGGTTTTCTTGGTAGAGTCCGTGCCTGACGCTCTTGCGGCGAGGCCGGCCGCGTCAAAGCCAGGTTGCGAAGGGCTGCTGATATTGGGGATGTTGCTCATTGAAATTTCCTCTTTCTTCGTGGGTGATTTTTGTCTTAGGACTCGAGAAGTTCTTCGAACTCACTCTGCCAGGCTTCTTCTTTCTTTCGATTGCGACCCTGTTGGTTTTGCTCTTGCGCGTCCTTTGGGTTCGCTGGAGAGTCTTCAAAAGCGGAGCCATGCTGACTGGAGCTTTGAGTACTGATGGGTTCGCGCGTCGACTCAAAATTCGCGGAAGCAGGGAACATGGAGTCTGGTCGACGGCGGAGGTCGGAGGCGAATTCGGCGCTTTGCTCCATCGCGATTGGAGTCTGCGTGTTGTCGGTTGACTTCGCCGCCCAATCTTCCGTACGAAGCTTGTCGAGCAGAGAAGGCATTTGTTCTTCAATGCGCTGTCGGATTTCGCCCGAAGGAGACTGAAACTGCAACGTCAAGTCGTTGCTGCGCTGGTGAAACACGAGGTCGATGTGTCTGGCCGAACCATTGCCAACCTGCGGACCTTCGTTCAAGGGAATGCGAATCGAAATCGTGCGGGCTTCCCGTGTTGGGGCAGCGGCCAAGCTCTGAGAGAACAAACTCTCCTGCGGCCGGGAAGCTTGCGGACGAGGTGCAGGGGCGGGGGTATTCGAGGGGCTCGTTGCCAGCTCTCGCTTTGGAGACTCCGCCAGCGGAGCAAGGACCGGGGCTTCTTCTGTGTTTGCTTTCAAAGCGGATGGCTCGTCGCCTTGCGAGGTTCCGGGAAAGTCTTGTTGCACTTCCTTTGCGGAGACCTCCATAACAGGCTCCGTTTCTGCCTTGCCAGGCTCTACCTGGGCCGGCTCAGCCTCATGGGAAGGCGCAGCCAATGCGGAGAAAGGCTTGTCCTCTGGACGTTCTGTCTGCGGACTGGCAACCGGGGTTGGAGGTTCCGCTTCTGGGCTGATCGATGATGCAGCTTCGGAAGACCAATTCGTAAGCATTCGATCTGGTGCTTTTCTGCGAAGTTGAACAATCGTCTCCAGATTTGGAGCTTTCTGTGTCGGCACCGGTGCCACCGCAGCGGGTGCTGCAGTTATGGGAGCCTCCGGGGAAGCGGACACGTTCGTTGTGTCCACAACATCGCGGGCTTTTGCGATAGGAGCCGGGGAAACGATTTCGGGTGTCGGCATCGCCAGCACCGTCAGATTTTCGTGATGGGACGCCAGAGGTTTAGCCTTCTCTACCGGGGCTTCTTTGGTCGGCTCGAACTCCGTGGAGTCAGGACTCAGAAGGGCTTCATGGAACGGCGAAGCGCTGGAGGCCTGCTTGGGTTCGACCATAACAACCGCGGGCTCTGATTGCGGAAGCAGCGGCGCGGCATTAGCTTGGGGAGCAAGCTCGGCTGCCATCTTGAGCGAGAGCGCTTGGCCAGCCGCACTCTCTGCATCGATGGTCGTAGTCTTCAACTCTGGAGTCCCCACCTTCGCGCTAAGCGCTGGAAGGGGAATTGCTCCAGCAGTAGTGGATGTCCCGGTGGCCACCCCGATGGAAGTAAAGCTGGGAGAGCTCAAGCCAGAAGCTCCGAGAATGTCAGCAGCAACCAGACCCGTCGCAATTGCCGACTTTGATGCCGCAGGCGAAAGGCTGGTCGCTTCGGCATGAAGGGTGCCGGATGCTTCCTGGTTCAGCGCGGCCTGGCTTGAATCCCAGCGAAACGCAGCATCCGCGGCAGGTGCTTCTGGCGTGGGAAGAATCTGTTGCTGAAAAATCGATGCCCACAGAACGGCCATGGCAGCCATCGCGCCATCGCTGGCCTGAGCGGTGCCGTCTTCAAGGCGCGACTCCTGGGTTGGCAATTGCTGCGGGGCTAGTTGCGGCAAGATCACGTCAACGGCTGGCATGGAGGTCATCACGCAGAACTGATATGCAAACGCATTGCCAAATCAGATTTGCCGTTTGGCAACGCAATTGCCTTGTCGCTAGTGGAGCATTATGGATCTCACCACCAGCATCATCGCCAGCGGTCTCAGGGCACGCGCCGAAAGCCTTGATATCGCGGCCAATAACCTCGCAAACAGCGGCACTCCCGCCTTTAAATCAGAGCTGGAGCGCTATACGCTATATGGGTCGGAAGAAGCCTTGGCGGCCAATGGAGGGCCTGATTTTACTCGTCTTGCTCCGGATCTGCGAAAGTCATGGATTAACTTCAGCCAGGGAGTGCTCGAGCCAACTTCCCGTCCTCTCGATGTCGCCCTCGAAGGCAATGCCTACTTCGTCACAGAATCGCCAGATGGCAATTTGTTGACGCGCAATGGCAGTTTTCAAATCGGGACGGACGGACAACTTCGAACCCGCGAGGGGTTCAAAGTGAAACTCACGCTTCCCGACGGGCAAGTAATTCCGCCCACTTTTCGGCTCGATCTCAACAAGCAGATTTCGATTGATCGACAGGGGATCATCAAGCAGGACAATGTATCCCTGGCACGTCTTGATCTGCGAGAACCAGCCGACCGGGATCAACTCAACAAGTCGGGCAACTCATATTTCTCTTTGAGCGACAGCGCCGCGATGAAACGCGCTGCCGGCGTCGAGGTGCACCAAGGGATGCTCGAGAAGTCCAATGCCGATCCCACCTCGGGCAGCATTCAACTCGTGAAAATTTCAAGACAGTTCGAGATGTTACAAAAGGCCCTGCAATTGCATGGCGAGATGGGGAAGCGATCCGCAGAAGAAGTGGGTCGAGTTTAGGAAATACCGATGATCAGAGCACTCTACAGCGCAGGGTCTGGAATGTCAGCCCAGCAACTCAATGTCGACAATATTGCCCACAACCTGGCCAACGCCAACACGACGGGCTTCAAGATGCGTCGCGCCCAGTTTCAAGACCTGATGTATCAAACGCTGGTGCAGCCCGGGGCTTCAGCCGGCGCGCAGACCAACATCCCCAGCGGCTTACAACTGGGTCTCGGCACACGAACCGTCTCCAATGAAATTCTCTTCAGCCAGGGAGATTTTTCGATGACCAACAACCCGCTCGACCTGGTCATTCAGGGTAAGGGCTTTTTCCAGATCCGGCGCCCCACCGGCGAAACCGCCTATACGCGGTCTGGCGGCTTTCACCTCGATCGTGATGGCAACATTGTGACCAATGACGGCGATGCACTGGAGCCTCAAATTACGATTCCGGCTGAGGCCCAGGGAGTCACCATTGGCGCGGACGGAACGGTCAGTTTCTCCTTACCGGGACAGACGGCAACGCAGGTTGCCGGTCAGATTCAAATCGCCAATTTTGCGAACCCTGCCGGGCTGAACAGTATCGGAAAGAACCTCTACATGCCAACAGACTCTTCCGGCGAGCCGCAAATCGGCACGCCCGGCGGACAGGAAGGCATGGGCGCACTGCTACAAGGCTACGTCGAGCAATCCAACGTGAGCGTGGTCAGCGAATTCATCAACCTGATCGTGGCCCAACGCGCCTACGAAGCAAACTCGAAGATCGTTCGCGCTGCTGATGAGATGTATCAGCAAGCCAACAATGTAACGCGATGATGATCCCTCTTCTGATCACGCTGGCGCTTCAGTCCGTTCCGGAATGCGTACTGCTCAAACAGCCGCAACTTACGGCAGGCGATCTTGTCGGCAGAATCCAATCTTTTGCCGCAATCCCGGCGCAAACCGTTTTGTCTGCGGCACCGCAGTATGGGGTTCGCCGTGACATCTCCATCACGCAATTGCGCCAATGGGCATCCAGCTACGGGATCAAACTCGAGGCCAGCGAAAACGTCTGTGTCTATCGAGAAACCGTAACAAAGCAAGACGTGCCTTGGCAGGAAGCTTTGCTCGAAGCACTGGAAAGCCTTTTTGGCTGGAAGCCGGCTCCGGACGAATTCGCCATCGTGGACACTCACGTAGGCGCAGGCCCAAAGGGCAAGCTGATCCTCGAACGGAGTGGCCTTCAATACGATCTGCGACTCCAGCAATACCAATGGCGCGGAAAGCTGACATCCGATTCTGGCTATGCCGTGGCGCAGATCCTGTTCCGAGTTCTCAAGCGCGAAAAACAGGTTGTCACCGCTCGCCCTCTGCCGGCCAACAAGCTCATCACCAGCGCAGACCTCGAAGTCACAGAAGTTCCATTTCGGCCGGAGCAAATCAGAATCGACCCTCTCAACGCTCCCGCTGAAGGTCAGGTGCTACGCCGCTCCTTACCCAAAGGCAGCGTCCTGTTGCCCATGCACCTCACACAAGCGCCTCTCATTCAGATTGGCGATTCCGTCGAGATCCAGAGCAAGGCTGGGCAGACCACCGTGAGAACTGCTGCCGTGGCGCGAAGCAAGGCACGTCGTGGCGATCCGGTACTCGTGGCAACACTCGAAGGCAAGAAGCTGCTGCGCGCCATTGCGACCGGCCCGGGAGTGGTCGAGATCCAATCAGGACCAGGGAAGAAAACACAATGAAACTCAAACTTCTACTCGGGCTCTTGGCCTTGACGGCAACAGGCCTGGCACAAAGCGCACCTGGCTCGGCTTTTTCCGAAGCGGGTCGATTTGCCGATCTGGCAACGGATTTCCGTGCGCGACGCGTCGGAGACGTCATCACCATTCTGGTCTCAGATCGCTTGAACGCCACCAGTCAGGGTACGTCGGCCACTTCTCGCAAATCCTCGGCTAATTCCAACATCACACGGCTGCTCGGCCAGCCAAGTGCGCTCGGGGCCCTGACCAACCTCGCCAACCTCACGGGCGATTCCAAGCTGGATGGCTCAGGAGCAACCAATCGTTCCAATGTGCTGACCACCACGCTCAGTGGACGAATCGTTGAAGTGCTCCCCAATGGCGACCTGGTGGTGCAGGCAACCAAAGATGTCGGCGTCAATTCGGAAAAGCATCAGGTTGCGATTCGAGGCGTGGTGCGATGGAACGACATCGCCGCTAACAATATTGTTCGCAGTGACCGCATTGCGATGATGAACATCCAGTTGAACGGTAAAGGATTGGTATCTGATGCCATCCGCCGTCCTAACTTCCTGTACCGGATGCTGATGGGAATCCTGCCATTCTAATGAAATTACTAGTCCTCCTTCTTCTCACCGTTTGCGCTTATAGTGCGACAGACCCGAAGCCGATTCGGGTACGCGAACTCGTTGCTCTCGAAGGAGCGCGAGAAAACCAGCTCCTCGGCTACGGGCTGGTTGTTGGCCTCAATGGCACTGGGGACAAGCGTCAAACCTTCTTCTCCTCGCAAAGCCTGGCGAGCATGCTCGACCGCATGGGAGTCCAGATCAACCCCACTGCGATCCTGGTGCGCAACATCGCCGCAGTGATGGTTACGGCCACCTTGCCGGCCTACTCTCAGAACGGAACAAAAATCGATGTCACCGTAGCAGCGATTGGCGATGCCCAAAACCTGCAGGGCGGCATCCTCATCCAAACTCCTTTACGCGGTGCCAATGGGAAGGTCTTCGCAGTGGCACAGGGCCCGCTGATTACAGGCGGCTTTGTCGCAGGAGGCAGGGGCAATCAACAAACCACAAATCACCCAACCGTCGGCCGGGTTCTCAATGGGGGCATGATTGAAGCCGATGCTCCTTCGATCGCTCCCGGTCAAGCTCTCAAACTGCAACTGTTGAAAGCGGACTTCGGCACGGCAGCACGAATCAGTGCTGCCATCAATCGAAAGTTTCCGCGAGCTGTGGGCAAAGAAGCGATTGCTTCGGCGATTAACCCAGGCTTGATCCAGGTAAGCACTCCCGAAGAATTCCGCGGACGGGAAGTCGAGTTTTACTCACAAATTGAAGAATTAGCTGTCCCTGTAGAAAGACTGGCAAAGGTGGTCATCAATGAGCGCACCGGTACCATTCTGATGGGCAAAGAGGTCACACTCCGGCCTATCTCGATCCTGCATGGTCCGCTTTCGATTGATATCTCTACGTCGTTCATTACCTCGCAGCCAGAGCCATTCAGCGGCGGCAAGACGGTTGTTGTACCGCAAGTCGGGGTTGGCGTGAAGGAGGATAAAGCGAAAGCGATTTCTCTGGGAGCCGGTGCCAATGTCGACGAACTCGTGCAGGCACTCAAGCAAATTGGGTCGACAGCAAGGGACGTGATTGCCATCCTGCAAGCGCTTAAGAGCTCAGGGGCACTGGAAGCAGAGCTGGAAGTCTTATGAGAGTGGATCAGTTGACGAGTGCGACAACCGCACAGCTAAGGCCTTCGACGGCGGCATCCAAACCGCAGCCGTCAAAAGAACTGGGGGAGGCACTGGAAGAGTTTGAAGCTCTCTTTGCCTCCACGTTATTGCGCACGGCCAGAGAAGAGAACGGTAAGGGATGGCTAGGGGCAGAATCAAGTGCCGGCAGCGACGGCATTATGGACTTTGCCGAGCAGCATATCGCCAAATCGATGGCCAAACAAGGTGCTTTTGGAATTGCCAAGACTGTGGCGAAATCACTACACCGTTAATTTGCTAAACCGCTACGTCGAAGCGGGCCTCATCGCCCAACTCCGGAGCGGAAGCCATCGCCGCGGCATCTGGTGAGATTTCGCGCCAGGCCGAGTAGAGGTCATTGAGAAGTTGGCGAACTTCAAGCAGCGGCTCAGGGACCTGATTGGAATGAGCCTCCGTCAGCTTGGCCAACATGTAGTCATAGAGCAAGCCAAGACGGGCGGCAAAATCTCCACCCTTCTTGCGATCGAGACTTTCGGTCAGTTCCACAAGAATTCCTTGTGCTCTGGCAATGGCGCGTCCGCGAGCGAGAATGTCTCCCCGCTTGAGGAAAAGATGAGCTTGTTCTACGGCTTGAATCGCACCTTCGTAGAGAATGCAAGTGAGCTCCAGTGGGCTGGCCTGCTCCACTCGTTGCTGCTGGTAGTTCTGATCGTTATCCAGATAACCTTGAGGTGATGCGTAGGTCGTCATTGCTTATGAATCCCTTATCGGAACAACCGTCTGAAACTAGAGCAAACTCGACAGTCAACTATAATCCTGCCAGTTCCCGATAGTAACGGGCTCGCTCCACCGCATCTTTGCCAGGGATTTGCCGCAGCACTTCCCCACTGTTGCGATCCACGATCTGAACGATACTCTGCTTGGTTTCCCGGTCATACGAGATGTTGAGCCCGCGATCTGGATCACTCAGCTCGGGGTAGTTCAGCTCTTTCACTGCCGCAAGGGCAGCGCGCCGATCTGCAACTTCCTGGCGTAAGTCCGGACTCGGATATTCCGGCTCAACCGCGACGGAAGAAGAAGAAATAGCGGCGATTTCTCCTAGTTTCATAGTTCACCTACCGATACGATACAAGGGTGAAAACCGCCCGGAATGGAACAAAGGCTCCGCTCTGAATCGGCTCCAACTACCTAGTCTCTTCGTGTACCAAACGTATCGGCGGGGAAAGGCAGTTCTTGAGCAAAATGCAAAAGAAATGCTTGGGGCACTTTCGAAAAGTGCTTAAGCCAGATTCAGGGTCTTCATCAAGCTACCCTGTTCTTTCTGGATTTTCTCCTGCAACAGCATGAGAGCGTAGATCAATTGCTCTGGACGAGGCGGGCAACCAGGGACATACACATCCACCGGGATCACCTGATTGACAGGCACCAATGCATAATTACTGAACACCCCAGTCGAGGTAGCGCAAGCCCCCATCGAGATCACCCACTTCGGCTCCGGCATTTGTTGATACAGTTGCCGCGCCACAGGGGCCATCTTGTTCGAAAGACGTCCCGCGATAATCATCAGGTCAGACTGGCGGGGAGAACCGCGAAACACTTCTGCGCCAAAGCGAGCCACGTCATAGCGTGAAGCACTCATCGCCATCATCTCGATAGCGCAACAGGCAAGGCCGAATGTCATCGGCCACATGGAATTCTTGCGCGCCCAATTGATCGCGCTATCCAGTGTTGTCGTGATAATGCCGTCGCCTTCGCCGCTGTTAAATTCCTGATCCACCCGCGTAAACAAATCTGCGGGAGCAGCACCAAGATCGATACGATTCTCCATGCTTTCATTATCCCATGCTTCCTAGAATAGGAAGGGAGCATTCCTTCTGAACGATCACGACGCAAACCACGATTTAAAAGCTCGCACGGCCGCCGCCCTCGGGCTGGAGCTGGGTTATGAAACCATTTGGGGGCATCGCCGGGAAGCAACACCAGCCGCTGCCTCCGCGATCGCTTCCTCTCTGCACGGTTCTCCACTGGATCTCGAGAACCCGCAACAGCTCCAGGACTTCCTCGTTTCAAATCGAGAACAGACCGCCCTGCGGTTGTTTCCTCAAGACATTCTTGTCGAAACAATCGAAGACGCCCTCAAGGGCTTGCAACTCAACCTCAAAGGCGATGAGCAAGCCCAACCCGTGCGCTTGTGGGTGCAGTGGGAAAACGGTTCGGAATCCGAATTCACACTCGGCGAGCCCTCCGCTGCGCAACTGACCTCGCTCGGCTATCACCACCTCACCATCATCACCTGCCAACGCCGTCAAACCATTCGCTGGATTCTCACGCCAAACCGTTGCTTCTTCCCCTCCACTGGCCCCCATCTCAACGGCATCAACTGCTTTCTGCCGTCTTTGCGCAGCCAGCGCAATTGGGGCGTGGGCGATCTCACCGACCTCGTGGATTTCTCCCGCAAACTGGCACAATCGGTTCCCCTCGATTTCGTGGCACTCAATCCCCTCCACGCCATCCATAACCGAACCCCCTACAACACCAGTCCCTATCTTCCCCTGAGCATCTTCACCCACAATCTGCTCTATCTGGACGTAGAGGCAGTCCCCGAATTCTCGATTTCCCGGTGGGCCCAGACCTGGTTCGCCCAACCCGATGTTCAGGCGCTTCTCAATCAACTCAGAGCCGCTGATCTGGTGCACTATGAATCCGTAGCGAAGATCAAGCGCTTCGCCATGGCCCTGCTGTACCGGCAGTACCTTCGGGGCTCCCGGCAAGGTCTCGATCAGTATCGTAAGCAGCGGGGCACCTGGCTGCTGCACTACTGCACCTACATGGCTTTTGACCGCTACTTCCACCGTCGTAATCCGGACGCCTGGCATTGGCGGCAGTGGCCGGAAGTCTACCAATCCCCCACCTCCACAGAGAGCCAGGCCCTCGCCGCCAGACTCCACCGGCAGATTGACTTCGAAGCTTATATCCAGATGCGCCTCGAAGAGCAGATCGCCGCCGCCCACCACAAGCTGCAAAGTGCCGGCATCGCCGTCGGTCTTTATCAGGACCTCGCCCTCGCCACAGATCGTGTCGGAGCCGACTACTGGGCTTACCAGCCACTGTTCGCCCCAGGCGTTCGCGTCGGCTCGCCACCTGATGATTTCAATGAGAATGGCCAGGACTGGGACTTCCCTGCTCTGCACCCCCTGCGCCACGCCAATTCCGGCTTCGAGTATTTTGTCGAATCCATCCGTTGCGCCGCTCGCCATGCCGGGGCCATCCGTTTGGACCACGTCATGCGTCTGGCTCGCCTGTACTGGATTCCTGATCATATGAGCGCCAAAGACGGTGCCTATGTGCGGGATCGCTTTGAGGACTTACTGCGCCTGCTTGCCCTCGAGAGTATTCGTGGCCAGTTCCTGGTCGTCGGCGAAGACCTCGGCACCGTCCCCGATTACTTCCGCCGCGCCCTCGATCAATTTGGCATTCTCAGCTATCGCCTCATCCTCTTCGAGCGAGACGGGGACGCGTTCCGCTCACCCCAGCACTATCCCCAGCAAGCCATCGCTTCCTTCACCACGCATGACCTTCCCACCTTCGAAGGCTGGCTGACCGGGACCGATCTCAAGGCACGAATTGATACCGGTCAAGCCCGAGAAGATCAACTCGAAGCAGCAAAGTCAGATCGCCAGCAGGCAGTCATCAGACTCCGGCAAGTGCTTCATCTCGACCCGCAGGAAGCCAGCAGTGATCGCTTCTTTGAGGGTCTCTGCCGGTTTCTGGCAACCACTCCTTCCCGCATGCGTTTACTCAATCTCGAGGAGCTTTGCGGAGAGCGCGACCAACAGAATCTGCCCGGCACCACCAGCGAAGCGCCCAACTGGCAACGCCGGATCCCGCTGCCACTTGACACCCTGTTTGAGCAAAGCAGCTTCCTGCGAAGGCTTGAGCTTTGGGCCGATTCCATTCGCAATCAGGACATCTCATGAGAGCTGTTGTACAAAGAGTAGCTTCAGCCCAAGTAACTGTAGATGGTGAACTGATCTCGAAAATTGACCGTGGATTACTCGTGCTGGCCGCAATAGGCAAAGGCGACCAAACCGAAGATTGCATCGCAATGGCTCGCAAAATCGCCGAATTGCGCATCTTTGAAGACGATGCCGGGAAGATGAACTGGAACGTCAAACAGGTTTCCGGCTCGGTCCTGCTGGTGAGTCAATTTACTCTGTTTGGTGACGTGCGTAAGGGCAATCGACCTTCCTTTGATGGAGCCGAATTACCAGCAGCAGCCAGTCAGTTGTTTGACACCTTCGCACAGGCATTCTCCGCACACCAGATTCCATGGGCCTGTGGACGATTCCGAGCGCATATGCAGGTGGCCTTGGTCAACGACGGTCCTGTTACTATTTTGCTCGATTCAAGGAAGCTATTTTGATATGCTTGGGGCAAGGTTGTAACCTCAAAACATAAGGAATATAAATGGCTCGTCCCTCCTCTAACATGCAAGATCCCTCGTTGCTCGCTGCAGCCCTTGAAGGCCTGGAGCTGCAACGCAAGCGTATTGATGACCAAATTGCCATGGTGCGCTCGATGCTCTCCGGCAAAAAAGTGGCTTCCAGCCCTGCCTCTTCTGGCTCTTCCAGCCCAGCCCCCAGCCGCCGCAAACGCGTACTCAGCGAAGAAGCCCGTCTGCGCATCGCTGCCGCTCAAAAGAAGCGCTGGGCCGCTTTCCGTAAGGGCAAGAAGTCAGAATAGCTGCCAGTCAGCGACTACAGGCTCGAGACGCGGAACAACAGGCACTTCAAATAGCTTGATTCTGGAATTTCCAGAATCTCCCTATGGTCAATGGCTTGTCCACGCTTCTCCAGTAACGTGAGACTCTTCCGGCTTTCCTGGCAGACTTCTCGCAATATCGTAGTGAGATTTTGCTCGCTGATCACCTTCGAGCAAGAGCAGCTTACAAACAAACCAGATGGGGCCACCGCGCTTAATGCTCTGAGATTCAGATCATAATAAGCCCGAGTGGCCTCTTCTTTTTGCCGCGTCTGCTTGGCAAATGCCGGCGGATCGGCGATCACACACTCATAGCGTCGGCGCGCCTGCCCCAAGCCTCGCAAGAACTGCTTGACGTCAGATTCAATCGCTCTTACGTTGCCAATTCCATTGTGGGCCGCATTTTTTTGAATACGACTGATCGCACTTTGCGAAGAATCTACGGCATCTACGCTGTTCATTCGCGGCGCTACATGCAAGGCGAAACCGCCGGAAGAGCTGAATAAATCCAGAGCCCGCCCCTCCAGTCCCAGCCTTTCTGCCCATTGCGCCGTCGCCAGATAATTCTCTCTTTGGTCCAGAAATGCCCCGGTTTTCGGCCCCCCTAACAGGTCTGCCTCAAACAATAAGTCATTCAATCGGTAGAAAGCGATTGCATTTTCTGCCACCCCTGATACGAGACGCCGAACTCCATTTTCTTCTACAACAATCACGGCAGATTCAGAAAGTCCACCTAATGACGCAATGAGCCCACTTACTATCTCTGCAATAACCTTGACATAATTACGCAGATTCACTTGGATCGCAATCGAATCTCCGAATCGATCGACAATCAATCCCGGCAAGCCGTCTGACTCTCCAAACACAAGCCGATATCCCGTATTCCCCTTACCCACCACCAGCTTGCGCCAGGCAACGGCGGCTTCGATGCGCTGCTGCAAAAACGCCCCATCAAAACTTTGCTCCCGCCGCGAGTACAGGCGCAGGGGTACGGGCGAGCTGCCATCCACCAGAGCACTACCAAGCAAACGGCCCCGCTCATCGACGAGCAGGGCCTCTTCCAATGTTTCGGGTGTCAATTCTTGCTGGAACTCGCCGCGATACACCCATACCTGACCGGCTTCAATCCTCTGGGCCGCCTTGCGCGACAGCTTCCAGCGCTGCACTACCGATTCCCTAACAGGGCCGCGATCCGCTGCTCGGTCGAGGGATGCGTGGAGAACAGCCGCGACAGCACACCACCCATCGGAGGAAAGATGTACATATGTGACATCGCCGGGGAGGCTTCCATCGGGATTCGCTGCGACCAGGCATCCAGCTTCTTCAAGCCATTCATCAGTCCAAGGGGCGAACCCGTGTATTTAGCCGCCGCTGCATCTGCACCATATTCGCGGGTCCGCGATACAGCCATCTGAATCAGCAGCGCCGCAATCGGTGCCAGAATCATCATCAGAATGCCGCCCACCGGGCTGCGGTCTTCATCGTCATTGCGTCCACCAAAGAAGAACCCGAATCGGGCGATGCCTGTAATCGCCGCACCCAGCGTCGCGGCCACCGAGGAAATCAAAATGTCGCGATTCAAGATGTGCCCCAACTCGTGCGCAATCACGGCTTCCAGTTCCTGATCGTTCATAATCTCAAGCAATCCGGCGCTCACAGCCACTGACGAATGCGATGGATTACGACCCGTAGCAAAGGCGTTGGGCGATTCTTCCGGCAGCACCCACAGCCGAGGCATGGGCAGGTTCATGCGCTCGCACAAGCGCCGCGTCATCGGCTCAATGCGAGCCCAAATGCGCGGGTGCTCCGTAGCCGTCACGGCCTGAGCCCCTGACATCGAAAGTGCCATTTTTTCTGAAAAAAAGTAGCTGAAAAAATTCATCACAACGGCAGCACCCAAGGCCAGGGTCAACCCGGATCGCCCGCCAAACAGTTCCCCAAGCAACAACAAAACACCCGACATGCCGCCAAGCAGCAAAACGGTTTTAATGGAATTCATCTCGAACTTCTCCTCGCATTAAAAAAAGGGGCAGAAGCGCTGCGCCTCTGCCCTTCAGTCTATTGGATGTTTGCCGCCCTGTCTTAGTTGCTAACTTCGACCTTGATTTGGCGCGGCTTGGCCACTTCCTTCTTCGGCAGGGTTACAGTCAGTACCCCGTCCTTGAAGGTCGCCTTGACACCTTCGGGATTCACCGAATCCGGCAAGCTGAAGCTCCGGCTGAAGGCACCATAGCTGCGCTCAATGCGGTGGTAGCCCTTTTCATCTTTCGTCGCTTCAAACTTGCGCTCGCCCTTGAGGGTCAGCGTCCCATCTTCGACACGAATGTCAATCTGATCCTGCTTCACCTCGGGCAAGTCTGCCTTCAACACCAGCTCATTCTCGGTTTCGAGAATGTCAACGGCCGGGGCCCAAGGGCGAGCAGCATCGGGTTGCGTCACCCGCGGCAGTGCCTCTTCGAGCAAGCGAAATGCATGGAAGGGAGTCAAATCGAACGGATTGTATCGAGTGAGGCTCATAAATTTATCTCCTTGAGTGATCGTGATCACAACCTAAATATAAAACATGAGTGCGACACTGTCAAGTTATTTTATTTTTCAAAATCAGATCTTTTGTCTTGCTTACCGAGGGGAGCTGATTTATTCTGTGCTCGATAACCGAGATAAGCCAATGAGCAAACCCTCCGATCTCGTCCAGGGAACCCTCGACCTCCTGCTACTCAAGGTGGTCGCCCTCCAACCCCTCCACGCCTGGGCCATCGCCCAGCGCCTCAAGCAGATTTCCGGCGACGTCCTGCAAGTGAGCGATGGCTCGCTCTACCCTGCCCTCCACAAGCTCGAACAAGCCGGCTGGATCAGTGCCGAGTGGAAGCAAACCGAAAGCGGCAGGCGAGCAAAATACTATGCCCTCACGGCCCCTGGCCGCCTGGAGCTCGATCGCGAATCCCTCAAATGGGATCGCCTGTCCGAAGCCATCACCAAAGTCATGCGAATCGAGGAAACCTGATGATCCGGCTCTGGCGCCTGCTCTACTCCCTACCTTTGCGTCTGAGATCTTTGCTCCACCGCGATCAGATAGAGCAGGAGCTTGACGAAGAGCTAAGCTTCTACCTCGACCAACGCACCGCCCATGAAATCGCCCAGGGCCGCAGCCCGGATGAGGCCCGCCGCATCGCCCTTCAGGCGCTCGGCGGCATTGAGCAGCGCAAAGAGGAATGCCGGGACCATCGAGGCACACAGTGGGTGGAGAACTTCGCCGCAGATCTCCGCCACGGCTTTCGCTCCTGGCGCAAGACGCCCGGCATCTGGGCTCTGGCGACGCTCACCCTGGGGCTGGGAATCGGTGCCAACGCCACCGTCATTTCGCTGGTCGACAAGATCTGGAAGCGCCCCATCGCCGCCCTCGATCAAAGCTCACAGTGCGTCGTGCAAGCTGTGAATCCGAATCAGGGAAATCGCCGCAACAGCACCACACTGGTCGACTATCTCGCCTGGCGCAAGGCCCCCGTCTTCGAGGTTCTCTCGGCCTATCGAGCCATCGAACGGGTCATCAGCAGCCGGGGCGAACCAGAACGGATCGTCGGCCAGGCCGTCTCACCTGGCTTCTTTTCTCTGCTCAAAACCCCTCTTGCCTTGGGGCGCTTCCCGCTTGAGGCCGAGCACCAGCCAGGGGCCGCAAAGGTGCTGATCCTCAGCTATAACTTCTGGCAAAACCGCTTCGAGGGTGACCGCAGCATCGTGGGCTCCACGATTCGTCTGGACGACGCCAACTACACCGTAATCGGAGTCGCGGCAAAGGGCTATTGGTTCCCCAGTGTGGACGCAAAGTTCTGGGCACCCTTGGTGCTCTCTGCCACCAGCACCAGTCACAAAGAAGGGGGCCTGCAAGTGATTGGCCAGCTGAAGCCAGGCGTCACGCGGCAACAGGCGGCGGCCACACTGGCAAGCTACAGCGCCGAGCTGGAACGCCGCTATCCGGACACACACACCGGGACCAAGGTGCAGGCCAAAAAGATCTTCGACGGCTTCTATAGCGAGGACGACCAACAAATCCTTCTTGTGCTCTATCTGATCTCGGGCGGTGTCCTGCTGATCTCCTGCGCCAATGTGGCCAACCTGCTGATCGCCCGGGGCCTGGCCAGGCGGCGCGAAATGACAATCCGTATTGCCCTTGGCGCCTCCCGTTGGCGCGTCATCGCACAATCCCTTGCCGAGGGCCTGTTGCTGGCAATCCCCGCTCTGGCCTTCGCACTTCTGGCGGCCGTTGTTTGCTCGAGTCTTCTTTTGTCGCAAGTCCGCGTCCCCTTTCCCATCGATGGGCCTGTAGTCGAACTGCGGTTCTTCCTGGTCAATCTCAGCATCGCCTTCGGCTCTGTTTTCTGCTTTGGTCTGTTTCCTGCCTGGGCTGCCACCCACATCGGGGGCGATTCGAGCTCACGCAGCACTTTGGGCCGCACCACGCAACGTGCCACGAAGTCGCTGGTGGTCATCCAGGTCGCCCTGGGCTTGGCCCTGGTGATGACTGCCATTCTCGGTACTCGCGGTGTACAGATTTTTTTCGATCTCAGCCCCGGCTATGATCGCAATCAGGTTCTTCGGGCCGAGTATTATCCCTCACGCCGCGCCGAGCTCAGCAAAGACGAGATCAAGCGGATCCATGAAAGACTCCTCACCGCCACGGCGGCTTCGAGGGAATTTCAAGCGGTAGGGCTCATCAGCCCGGTCCCATCCGCCGGAGCCGGAGAGGGCACCCTGTCCAGAATCTCCACAGGCACCAAGCCTCTGGCGGCCAAGGAGAACCCCTCGGTGCACTTTGTCGTCGCCAGCCCCAGTGCGATCGACACGCTACGGATTCCGATCCTGCGTGGCCGCAGCTTCGCCGAAACTGACCTCGCCGCCTCGCCGCGGGTGGCCCTCATCAACCAAAAGCTCAGTGAGCTTCTCTTCGCCAACCGCAACCCGATCGGCCAGTCGATTCAGGTGGAGGCGCTCGGAGGCGAAGCCTTCGAAATCGTGGGCCTTTACCCCAACCTGCAAGGCGACAATGTGGCGGCCAGCCCTAAGCCGCAGTTTTTCGTTCCCTTTGACCAGGCCCCGCTCCGCTCCATGCAATGGGTTGGCCGTATGAGCAATGAGAAGGCAGCCATCAGCACTCTTCGACGGATCGCTCACGAAATCGATCCACTGGCCCCCATCGAGATGGAGACGCTGATGCAGCAGCACACCAATGGGCTACAAAACTCCCGCGTCTTGATTTACCTCATCGCCACCTTTGCCTTTCTCGCCCTCTTCTTTGGTGGCTCCGGCCTCTTTGCTGTGGTCTCGCAGGCCGTCAGTCAGCGCTTGCCTGAAATCGGTCTGAGAATGGCGCTGGGGGCCTCGACGGCCAACATCGAAAGATGGGTGCTCTCCTCGGGGTTCCGACTCCTGGCACTCGGAGCAGTCCTTGGTCTCGGCCTTGGCATGCTCCTGGGCAGTCTTTTGGCCAAGCAAATGGTGAGGGTCGCTCCTTACGATTGGCAGGTCATCCTGCCATCGGCCCTGCTCTTCGTCGCGGTGGGGATCGCCGCCTGCGCCGTCCCGGCCCTGCGAGCTGCACGTACCGACATCACCAGGGTGATCCGTCAGGATTAGCGTAGCTGCACCGCAAGCTGCAGGCTAGTCTCGCGTGTCGCGGTCAGCTAGAGCCAGCCTTCGGCCTTCGCGCCACAAGCTTTTAGGTTGCGCCCCCACTTCAAAAGCACAGCGAAGGTGAGCTCTTCCGCGCGGGCAATCCGCTCAATCTGAACGTGAAACAGAATTTCCAATTGGGCTTCGCCGGCGTGTTGGGTTGCGGTTAGATAAACGCCCTTGATCTTTTGTGGCATCGAAATACAAAAAGAGCCAACCCCATTGGGATTGGCTCTTTTCAATACAGCTTTTACTGTGAACTAATTGGTCGCTTCGTCGCCTTCGCTGCCCGGCTCGCGGCCTTCTTGCAGCGCCTTCAACTTGTCTTCACGACGTTTGGCACGGTCGGCGGCGCGGCGAACCAGTTCGCTACCCACCAACTCCAGCTTGCAGGTTTCGGCGCCGTCGCCCTGACGGAAGCCCACACGCACGATACGCGTGTAGCCGCCATTGCGCTGGCCGAAGCGCGGTCCCAGCTTGTCGAACAACTTCTTCACGCTCTCCGGGGTCAGCAGGAACGCAGCCGCCTGACGGCGCGAGTGCAGCGTACCTTCCTTCGCCAGAGTAATCATCTTTTCAACCAAAGGCTTTGCAGCCTTGGCCTTCGGGATGGTGGTTTCGATCCGTTCTTCGAGTACAACACTGGTCACCAGGCTGCGCAGCAATGCCCTGCGTTCGCTCAGACTGCGTTTAAGTTTGAAGCCGCCCTTACGATGTCTCATTTCTCAACTCCTTCTGCTTACCGTTTCGTTTAGAGGTCATCGTCGCCCAACGGCAACGGCTCCATGGACAGTCCGCCCGGGGGCGGGATCAGGCGGCCACTGGCATCGATCTTCATACCGAAGCCCAATGCGAGTCCACCCAGGATTTCTTTGATTTCGTTCAGCGACTTGCGACCAAAGTTCTTCGTACGCAGCATTTCGGCTTCCGTCTTCTGAACCAGGTCTCCAATCGTCTGAATGTTGGCGTTCTTCAGGCAGTTGTAAGAACGAACGCTGAGTTCCAGCTCTTCGACCGAGCGGTTCAGCACTTCGTTCATCTGACCGGCGGCGCGCTCGATCGGCTCTTCCACCGATTCTGGCGTTTCTTCGAAGTTGACGAAAATCGTCATGTGGTCCTTCAGCAGCTTGGCCGCCATGCCGATCGAATCGGCCGGCGATACAGCACCGTTGGTCCAGACCTCGAGGGTCAGCTTGTCATAGTCCGTCATCTGCCCGAGGCGCGCTGCCTCGACGTTGTAATTCACTTTGCGTACCGGCGAATGGACAGAATCGATGGGGATGTAGCCCAAAGGCAGATCTTCATCGAAATTCCGGTCCGCGCTCACATAGCCGCGGCCCATCTTCAATCGCATTTCGATCGTCAGGCTTCCGCCCTCGCTCACCGTCGCAATGTGCATGTTGCGGTCCAGCACTTCGACGTCGCTATCGGTTTCGATCGAACCGCTCAGTACTTCTCCCGATCCGTCCGACTGCAGACGAACCGTCTTGATCCCTTCTCCCGCCATCTTGAAAGGGATCTGTTTCAGGTTCAGGATGATATCGGTTGCATCCTCAACCACTCCGGGGATGGGCGAAAATTCGTGCGCCACTCCCTCAATGCGAACAGCGGTGATCGCGGCGCCTTCGATCGAACTCAGCAATGCGCGCCGGAGCGCGTTACCGATCGTCGTGCCGAAGCCACGTTCAAACGGCTGTGCCGTGAACATGCCATACCGTTCGCTCAGTGTTTCCGTATTGGCAACCAGACGCTTTGGCTTTTGAAAACCTCGAAACATGCGCCTCCTTGTAGGTAGTTAGAAAATGTCAGTAAGTCTTGCCAATTACTTCGAGTACAATTCGACGATTAACTGCTCGTTGAGTTGTATCTGGACCAGGTCTTCCCGCTTCGGCAATTGCGTGACACGGGCCTTGAAATTCTCACGGTCCACATCGAGCCAGTTGGGGGAAGGGTAGTGCGCCGTAGCGTCACGCGAAGCAATGATCGAAGTCACCTTGCGGCTCTTCTCCACGACTTCAACGGTGTCGCCAGGCTTGGCTTGAAACGAAGGAATGTTGGTGCGGCGGCCGTTCACGCTCACATGACCGTGGCGGACGAGCTGGCGGGCCTGAGCCCGGCTGGTGGCAAAGCCGGCGCGCAATACGACGTTATCCAAACGGCTTTCGAGCATGCTCAGCATGTTCTCGCCCGTGACGCCCTTCATGCCGGAGGCCTTCTCGAACAGATTGCGGAACTGGCCTTCCAGCACACCGTAGTAACGGCGCGCCTTCTGCTTTTCACGCAACTGCAGGCCGTAGCCTTGAATCTTCGACTTCCGGTCCTTGCCGTGCTGGCCAGGAACGAAATTGCGCTTCTCGATGGCACACTTCTCGGTGTGGCAACGCTCGCCCTTCAAAAAGAGCTTCATGCCTTCGCGCCGGCAAAGCCGACAAACCGGGCCATTATAACGAGCCATTGTTTCTTTCTTTCTCCTGATTACCTGATTGAGTTTCGCTTCAGGTGCAGTTTACGGCCGCGCACGGCTTTCTTCCTGCTTCAATTCACGAACAACTTACTGCAAAAAACTTTGCCCCAAAGGGCGAAGATCAAACGCGGCGACGCTTCGGAGCGCGGCAGCCGTTGTGTGGGATCGGCGTGGTGTCGCGGATCGAACGAACTTCGATACCAACACTGCCGAGCGCACGCACAGCCGATTCGCGGCCAGCGCCAGGCCCGGAGACCTTCACGTCTACCGTGCGAAGCCCTGCGTTGTCCTTGGCCTTGCTGGCGGCCGTGAAGCTCGCCTGCTGTGCGGCAAAGGGCGTGCCCTTGCGCGAACCACGGAAGCCGAGCGAACCGCTGCTGCTCCAGCTCAACACGTTGCCCACCGGATCGGTGATCGTGATGATCGTGTTGTTGAAAGAGGCCTGAACGTGTACCAGTCCAACCGGGACGTTCTTCCGCTCTTTCTTTTTAAAAGTCTTTTTCTTGCTATTTTTTGCTTGCGCCTTGGCCATGTGAGTTCCTTATTAGCCCTTACTTCGTAGCTTTCTTCTTGCCGGCCACTGTGCCCTTGCGCGGTCCCTTACGGGTGCGGGCGTTGGTGTGCGTGCGTTGGCCGCGGGCCGGAAGGCCGCGACGGTGGCGCAAACCACGATAGCTGCCCATTTCCATCAAACGCTTGATGTTCATCGAGACTTCCTTGCGCAGGTCGCCCTCGACGGCACCTTCTGCTTCGAGCAGAAGACGAATCTTGTTCACTTCTTCTTCGGTCAGGTCGGAAATCTTCTTCCCTGCCTCGATCTCGCAACGATGCAGGATCGATGCGGCACGGGTCCGTCCAATGCCGTAGATGTAGGTCAAACCAATCTCTGCCCGCTTCCGGGCCGGTAAATCAACGCCAGCGATACGCGCCATACTCTTTCGTTCTCCTTACTCTTTCCCGAACTCGTTAACCCTGCCGCTGCTTATGCTTCGGGTTGGAGCAAATCACGCGCACAACGCCTTCGCGGTGGATGATCTTGCATTTGTCACAAATTTTCTTGACCGACGGACGAACCTTCATTACCGTAAACCTTCGCCTTCTCTCAAATCTTTCCACCGGCTGATCCCGCCAGCAGCTTTACTATCCGGCCCCGCGACTTATCGTGCGGAGACAATTCCACCAAAACCTTGTCGTTGGGTCGCAGACGGGTGAAATTCACCTTGGTCGCGCTCGCCGGATGCCCAATCACTTGAGCCCGGCTCTCCAACTCCAACTTCACTGCTCCATTCGGCAGCAGATCCAAAACCTTGGCCTCCACCGTTTCAACTTCACCAGCCATTTAAGGCCTCGTCAAAACCCACGGCCCATTCGCCGTGATGGCCACTACATGCTCAAAGTGGGCACTCGGCTTGCCATCGGTAGCCACTGCCGTCCACTTATCGCCCAACACATTCGTCTCCGGTTTGCCCTGGTTCACCATCGGCTCAATCGCCAGAACCATGCCTTCCTTCAACTTCGGATTCTCAGACTGCCGGTCCACATAGTTGGGAACTTGCGGTTCCTCGTGCAGCTTCGTTCCGATGCCGTGGCCCACAAACTCGCGAACCACAGTAAAACCATTCTTCAAAACATGTCCCTCAACCGTGCGGCTGATATCAAAGAGGCGATTGCCAGGTTGCGCCTGCTGGATTGCCAGCTCCAGCGATTCCTTGGTCACATCCAGCAGCCGCTGCGTTTCAGGTGGAATTTCACCTACCGCCACCGTCACTGCCGAGTCCCCGTAGTATCCATCCAGCGCAAGCCCCGTATCGATCGAGACAATATCGCCCGATTTCAACTGTCGCTTGGCCGACGGCATACCGTGGACCACCACTTCGTTCACCGACGTACAAAGAACATAGGGAAACTTCGTTCCCGCCGCCTCCGAGTAATAACCCTTGAACGCGGATTTGGCACCCGCATCGCGAATCATCTTCTCGGCCTCCACCTCAAGATCCATCGTGGTAATGCCTTCCTTGACCATCTTGGAAAGCTCACTCAGAATCTGGTGGACCAACAAACCAGACTTCCGCATCTTCTCCAGCTCAGACTGGCTCTTACGGATAATGGCCATTACAGACCTTCTCCGGTGCTCGAATCCTGCTCGCCGATTGCGGCTTGTATCCAGTTCACAATTTCGCTCGATAAATCTTCCGGCTTCCGGTCGCTACCGTCCACCTCAAAAAACTTTGCTCGCTCCGCAAAAAACTCAAGCACTGGCATGGTCTGAGCGTCGTACGCCACCAGACGTTGCCGGATCACTGACTCCTTGTCATCCTCTCGGATAATCAGCCGAGCTCCCTCGATATTGCACCTTCCGGCCACAATAGGAGGCTTGAGTCGAATGTTGTACAGGGTTCCACACTGCGGGCAAATGCGACGGCCCGTTAATCGGGCTGTAATCACATCATAATCTACTTTCAAGTGGATTACCAACAGGCGAAGACCGCGACCCTCCGCCATGCCCAGCAACATGCGGGCTTGGTCGATGGTTCGCGGAAACCCATCCAACAAAACTCCGGCCGTACAATCTGGCCGGTCCAGCCGATCCTCAACCAGGCGAATCACCAAATGGTCGGGCACTAAATTGCCACCCTTGATGACTTCCCGTACTTCTCTTCCCAGTGCATCTCCCAGTTGAATATGCTCGCGAAGCATATCGCCGGTCGATACATGGGGCAGACTCAATCTCTCGGTTAAGAGCTTCGCCTGCGTCCCCTTTCCCGAACCGGGCGGTCCAAAAAGAACCACCGCAGTCGGAACCAGTGAACTACTCAAACCTTAAGCGCTGCTCCGGCGGCCACGGATGCGGCCCGCTTTCGGAGTGAAGCCCTCATAATGACGCATGATCAATTGCGCTTCCACCTGATTGACGGTATCCATGGCAACGCCCACGACGATCAGAAGCGAGGTGCCACCGAAGTAGAACGAGACGCCCAAACCATCCAGCAGCCAGCGCGGAAACGAGCCGTCAATCCAGTTGCCAATCAACGGGAGACGTTGCAGCTTGATACCCGAGATCATGATTTCCGGCAGCAGGCTCAACAGGGCCAGATACAGACCACCGACCACCGTGATGCGGGTCAGAATGCGGTTCATGTAATCGGCTGTATTCTTGCCAGGACGGATGCCAGGGATAAAGCCACCGAACTTGCGCATGTTGTCAGCGGCTTCGTTCGGGTTGAAAATAATCGAAACGTAGAAGAAGCAGAAGAAGACAATCAGCGCCGTGTACAGGATAAAGTACAGCGGTTGGGTATGACCGATCGATTCGAGCAGGCCCGACATCCAGCGATTGTTCTTGATCCACTCCACCTGTAAAAAGCTTTGCGGGAACGTCAGCAGGCTCTGGGCGAAGATCACGGGGATCACACCACCAGCGTTGACCTTCAGCGGAAGGTGGGTTTGCTGACCACCCATCACGCGGCGGCCGACGACGCGCTTGGCATATTGCACCGGGATGCGGCGCTCGCCGCGTTCTACCAGCACAATCAAGCCAATCACAGCGATCATCAGCACGATGATGATGATCAGATGGATCGGAGTCCATTGCTTGGTCACCAGCACATTGTTGTAAATTTCTTCAATTGCCTTCGGCAGCCCAATGACAATGCCGGTGAAGATGATGAGCGACATGCCGTTGCCGATACCGCGCTCGGTGATCTGCTCGCCGAGCCACATGATGAAGGCAGTACCCGTCGTCAAGCTGATCATCGTCATCAGGATGAAGCCAATACCAGGGTCGAGCACAAAGCCGCCGCCCGCCGAACCTGCCGCCTGCAGCGCAGTCGCGATGCCAGCTGACTGGAACAGGGCCAGCACCACGGTCAGATAACGCGTCCACTGGGTGATCTTGCGACGACCCATTTCGCCTTCCTTGGACAGCTTTTCAAGGGTAGGAACTACCACAGTGAGCAACTGCAGGATGATCGACGACGTGATGTAGGGCATGATGCCCAACGCAAAAATGGTCAGCCGGCGGAACATGCCGCCGCTGAACAGGTCGAAGAATCCGAAGATGCCACCTGCGTTTTGCTTGAAATACTCTTCCAGGCGATTGGCGTCGATCCCCGGGGTGGGGATGTGGCCGCCAAGACGGTATACGGCCAACATGGCGAGCGTGAAAAGAACCCGATTGCGAAGATCGGGGATCTTAAACACGTTGGCGAAGGCTTCGAAGAACTTCATGGATTTACGGTTCGATCCTTATAGGAACAGAATCTATTGCTGCTTACTTCTTTTTGGCTGCTTTGCGCTCGAGAGCGGCATCGCGCTTGGGGTTCTTGATCGGTGCAGGGACAAAAGCAGGAATTACTTCCACAGTACCACCCGCGGCTTCAATCTTGGCCTTGGCTGCGTCCGAGAACTGGTGCGCCTTGATCGTGATCTTGCGCGTGATCTCGCCCGTACCAAGGATCTTCAGCCCCTTTTCCAGCTTCTTCAACACGCCGGCTGCCTTGAGGCTCTCGGGGCTGAACTCAGACACTTCCATCTTGTCGAGACGGCTAAGGTTCAACACGACATACTCTTCACGGAAGGGGTTGGTAAAACCACGCTTCGGCATACGGCGATGCAGCGGCATCTGGCCGCCTTCAAAGCCGCGCATTTTCGAATAACCGCTGATCGACTTGGCACCCTTGGCACCGCGGCCGGAGAACTTACCCCGGCGCGTACCCATACCTTGGCCGATACGCTGTTTCTTTTGTTTTTGCCCGGCAGGCGGGTGGAGATTACTTAAATTCATGGCTTGCCTATTCCTTCACAATTGCCAACAGGTGCGGCACCTTCAACACCATTCCGCGAAAGGCCGGCGTGTCAGGACGCTCCACCACACGGTTCATTTTCTTCAGCTGCAGGCTGCGCACAATCGACTTCTGCGCTTCCGGGCAACAAATCGGGCTGCCAATCAACTTGATCTTGATCGTATTGTCTGCCATTTCAGTTCCTCAATCGACTGGCCAATCGGCCAGCCTTAAACCTTCTCCAGGCTCACGCCGCGCATGTCGGCGGTGGCCTTCTTGTCACGCAGTTGTTCGAGCGCGTTCACCGTCGCCTTGACGGCGTTGTGCGGATTGCGCGAACCCAGATTCTTCGTCAGAATGTTCGGAATTCCAACGCTTTCAATGACGGCACGTACCGGGCCACCGGCGATCACGCCAGTACCTTCAGGAGCCGGCTTCAGCAACACCACGCCGGCACCGAAACGACCTTCCACCTTGTGGAGAATCGTCGTCGGGAGCGTGTTGATCTGCCGCAGATTTCTCTTGGCTGCTTCAATGCCCTTCTTGATGGCGCTCGGAACTTCCTTCGCCTTGCCCGTGCCGTAGCCAACGATGCGCTTTTCGGCATCGCCCACCACAACCAGAGCTGCAAAGCTCATGTTCTTACCGCCCTTAACGACCTTCGTAACTCGATTGATCGATACGACTTGTTCCTTCAGGTTCAAGCCGCCTGCTTCGATCCGCTTTTTGCCATTTGCTGCCATGCGTTTTTCCTTAACCGGCTTTCCTTGAGACCTAGAACTCGAGCCCGCCCTCGCGAGCGGCGTCAGCCAGGGCTTTCACCCGGCCGTGATACAAAAACCCGCCACGGTCGAACACCACAGCTCCGATGCCAGCGGCCTTGGCGCGCTCTGCAACCAGCTTGCCAACGGTCTTGGCGGCTTCGACGTTGCCACCGGTTTTCAGTGTGGCATTCTTTTCGGCGCTCGATGCCGCTGCGAGGGTACGCCCGCTGCGATCATCGATCACCTGTGCATAAATGTGATTCAGGCTGCGGAATACCGCCAGCCTCGGCCTCTCGGCCGTGCCCTTGACACGCTTCCGAATGCGGATATGAATTCGGCGGCGAACTGCGTCGCGATCTACCATGGATTTCATCGTTTCGTTCCTCGCTGTTCTCTCAGCTATTCTCGCGTCTTACTTACCCTTGCCGCCAGCGCCGCTCTTGCCGACCTTCTTGCGCAATACTTCGCCCGTGTAGCGAACGCCCTTGTTCTTGTATGGATCTGGCGGACGCAGTGCGCGCATGTTGGCTGCCACCTGACCCACCATCTGGCGGTCATGGCTCTTCAGCACAATGTGCGTTTGCTTGTCGACGGTCATATCGACACCAACCGGCAACAGAAACTCGATCGAGTGGCTGTAGCCCAGCGTAAACGTCGCCAGGTTGCCTTTGATGTCGCAACGGTAACCGATACCGACGATATCCAGTTCGCGAGTCCATCCAGTCGAAACACCAGTAACGGCGTTAGCAGCCAGGGCGCGCGTCAAACCATGCGCCGCAGCGTACTTGTCAGCAGCCCGGGTGATTTCGAGCGTACCGTTATTGTTCTCAACTGTAATGCCCTCTGGAATGGGGACCACCAATTTACCCTTGGGGCCTTCTACCTTCAGCTCACTACCAATCTGGAGTTTCACACCAGACGGCAGAGCAATGGGCTTTTTACCTACACGTGACATAATCTTTTTCCTTCAGAAGCTCTCTAGTAAATCTGGCAGAGCAATTCGCCGCCGACGTTCGCTTTGCGAGCCGACTGGCCAGTCATCACACCCTTGGGGGTCGTGAGGATGTTGATCCCCAAACCACCCAACACCTTCGGAACCTCAGAGGAACCGACGTAAATCCGGCAGCCAGGGCGTGAGACACGCTCCAGGTGCGAGATCACGCTGTCGTTGGTCGGCGTGTACTTCAAATAGATCTTGATGGTCTTCTTCGCGCCCTCTTCAGCCAGCTTGAAGTTGAGGATATAGCCCTCGTCCTTCATGATGCGGGCAATCTCGAGTTTCAGCTTGGAGGCCGGGATATCCACTTTCGAGTGTCGCGCCTTCAGGGCATTGCGCACTCGCGTCAGCATATCTGCGATGGGATCGGTCGTCATCCTGTTTTCTTCTCTCTTCCTTCGCGCTTTCGCCTACCAGCTCGACTTCGTCACGCCGGGTACTTCTCCTGCCAGCGCCAGTTGGCGGAAGCAGATACGGCACAGGTTGAACTTGCGCATGTATGCGCGGGGACGGCCACAGCGCCCGCAACGGTTGCGGTGCTGGCATTCAAACTTCGGCTTCTTGTTGTCCTTGGCGATTTTCGCGGTGGTTGCCATCGTGTCTCTCTGTTTCTTCCTTCTATTGGCGGAAAGGCATTCCCATATACTTCAGCAAAGCGAGCGCCTCGGCGTCATTCTTGGCTGTGGTTGTGATGCAGATGTTCATACCCCGCGCCTTGTCGACCTTGTTGTAGTCGATTTCGGGGAAGATCAGTTGGTCCTTGATTCCGAGCGTGTAGTTGCCACGGCCGTCAAACGACTTCGGATTGATTCCGCGGAAGTCGCGCACACGAGGCAGAGCAATGTTCATGAAACGGTCCAAAAATTCATACATGGCGTCATTGCGCAAGGTCACCATGCAGCCAATCGGCATGCCTTCGCGCAGCTTGAAGGCTGCGATGGATTTCTTTGCTTTCGTGATGACGGGCTTCTGGCCGCTGATGGCAGTCAGTTCCTGCACCGCAACGTCCATCAGCTTGGCGTTGCCGGTGGCTTCGCCGAGACCCAGGTTGATCGACACCTTGTCGACCCTCGGGATCGCCATGGGGTTCTTGTAGCCGAAATCCTCTTGGAGTTTCGGAACTACTTGTTTATTATAGACTTCTCTTAACCGCGCTCTCATTGCTTCTCTACCTCATTCGTGTTGGGAGGGACCTGGCTAAACCTGCCGTTCAAGGCCGACTTACTTGGAATCCAGCACCTCACCGGTTTTCCGCGCGATGCGCGTGCGACGGGTTTTTCCACCCACCGTCTCCACCTTGGTACCAATACGGGTCGCCACACCACCAGCCGTCAGGATCATCACGTTCGAGACGTGAATGCTGGCTTCGCGTTCCTGGAAGCCACCCTTGATCCCCTTGGCCGGGTTCGGCTTGGTCGCCCGCTTGATCATGTTGATTCCCTCTACAAGAACCCGACCCAGAGTGCGATCGACTTCGATCACTTTCCCGGTCTTGCCCTTGTCTTTACCAGCAAGGATCTTCACCATGTCATCTTTTTTAATGCGAATCCGCTTCGGGATTCCCGCCTTCTCAGAGGCGTTCATTTTGCTCAACGAGGCCATAAGACTACACGACCTCCGGAGCGAGAGAAACGATTTTCATAAAGCGCTTATCGCGCAGTTCACGAGCCACCGGGCCAAATACACGCGTGCCAACCGGCTCGCCGAGTTCATTGACCAACACAGCAGCGTTCGAATCGAAGCGAATGTAGGTGCCATCCTTGCGGCGGGCTTCCTTGCGCATCCGTACGATCACAGCGCGAACAACCTTACCCTTCTTCACTGAAGAATCCGGAGCAGCTTCCTTCACGCTGGCAGTGATGATGTCGCCCAGACCGGCCGTGAGGCCTTTATCGCCGCCGCGCGGCAGAATGCACTGGAGCTTGCGGGCGCCACTGTTGTCCGCCACTTCCAGCATTGTTCTCATCCCAATCATTGCGTATTCTCCGTAATCTCTCTAAAAATCTCAGCGACTGACCATCTCAGCGTCTCAACCAGCCCAGCGACTACTTGTTCTTCTTCTTGGCCGCTGCGGCCCGGGCCAGACGTTCGGCCGACGGCTCTTCGGCGATCTGAATGCGCACGGCCGAACGAAGGACTTCCTTCAGTTCCCAGCGCTTCAGCTTGCTCAAAGGACGGCTCTCGATGATGCGAACCTGGTCGCCCTGCTTGGCCTTGCCCTCTTCGTCATGGGCATAAAACTTGTTGCGGCGGGTCAGAATTCTCTTATACAGAGGATGCTGTACCTTGCGCGTGACCTCGACGACAATCGTCTTGGCCATCTTGGTGGAAACTACTTCTCCCACCTTCTCTTGCTTGTTCGGCTGCTTTACCACTTGATCGGCCATGGCTTACTTGCCTTCCTTCTGGGCGGCAAGCTCGTTCTGGCGCAACACGGTCAAAATGCGTGCCTTGTCCTTTTTGAGTTCCCGCAATTTCTTGATGCCTTCCATCTGCCCCATCGACATCTGGAAGCGCAGACGAAACATGTTTTCGTCGCCTTCGGCCAATTGCTTTTTCAGTTCGGCCGCATCGAGGCCGCGAATTTGTTCTGCCTTCATTCTCGTTGTCCTCGTTTTCGCGGCTAGACCGCCGAACGCAGAACCAGCTTGGTCTTGATCGGCAACTTCATTGCCGCAAGCCGCATGGCTTCCTGCGCCGTTTCAAGCGGCACGCCTTCCATCTCAAACAAAATCTTGCCAGGGCGGATTACTGCCACCCAGCCATCCGGAGCACCTTTGCCGGAGCCCATGCGGACTTCAGCCGGTTTCTTCGTCACAGGCTTATCCGGGAAAATCCGGATCCAAACCTTACCACCGCGCTTGATGTGGCGCGTCATTGCGATACGTGCTGCTTCGAGTTGGCGGTTGGTGATATAGCCGCAAGCCATCGCCTTCAAGCCGTACTCGCCGAAGTCAACACTCGAGCCCCGATAAGCCATTCCGCGCATGCGGCCGCGTTGCTGCTTGCGGTATTTGACTTTCTTTGGCATCAACATAGGTCGTGTTCCTCTTTAGTAAATTCTTGACGGTCTGACTATTCGGTCGGCTTTTCGCCTTCCGGGGCGTTTTCCACCACCGGAGCTTCCACTGCCGGAGTTTCCACTACCGGGGTCTCAACAGCTTCTGCAGTCATTTCCTGCTTCCAGCTCGGAGCCGGAGGAGCCATCGGCGGCAGAATCGGGCCACCACTCTTCAAGGTGGAAGGCACTTCCGGGGGCGTTACCACCACACCAGATTCCGCTACCGGCGGCATGGCGGCTTCATTCGAACGGCCACGGCCATCGGCCGAGCGACCATCGCCACCACGGTTTTCATAACCACCAGGACGATCCCCACGCGGACGATCCCCACCAGGACGGCGTTCGCGGTTGTCGCGCTTCGGCCGGGGCTGCGGTTCGTTGTCGTTGCGGAGCATCACGCGACGCTGGCCTTCGCCAATGTCACCCTTGTAGATCCAGCACTTGACGCCAATCACGCCATAGGTCGTGCTGGCTTCGGCAAAGCCGTAATCAATGTCAGCGCGCAGCGTGTGCAGCGGCAACTGACCATGCAAATACCATTCGGTGCGGGCGATTTCAGCGCCGTTCAAGCGGCCGCTGACGCGAACCTTGATGCCCTTGCAGCCGAAGCGCTGGGCGCTATCGACGGCCTTGCGCATCGCGCGGCGGAATGCCACGCGCTTTTCGAGCTGCAGTGCAATCGATTCCGAGACGAGCTGTGCGTCGAGCTCGGGCTTGTGCACTTCCTGAATGTCGATGAAGACTTCGCGCTTGGTTTTCTTGGCAAGATCCTGCTTCAGCTTTTCGATTTCAGCGCCCTTGCGGCCGATGATGATACCGGGACGCGAGGTGCGAATCGTGATGCGAAGCTTGTTGCCGGGACGGTCGACTTCGACCGAGCTGACACCAGCGCTCTTCAGCCGGCTGCGCAGGGAGTCTTTCAGTTCGAGGTCTTCAAACAAAAGCTTGGCGTAGTCCTGCTTGGCGAACCAGCGGCTCTTCCAGGTTTTGGTGACCCCGAGACGGAATCCAAAGGGATGTACTTTCTGACCCATTCGCTTTTATGCCTCTGCCTTCACTTCAGTCGTTGCGCCGTCGGACACCTTCACCACAATGTGAGCAATCCTCTTCTGGTAGCGGTAAGCGCGTCCCATCGGAGCGGGGCGGATGCGCTTCATGCGCGGCCCTTCGTTCACGTAGGCTTCGCTGACTGTCAGGTTGTCGACATCGACGTCGCTGTTCTTGTTTTCGGCGTTGGCGATGGCGCTGCGCAACAGCTTCTCCACTACGGGAGCCATGCGCTTGTTCGTCATCTTCAACACATTGATCGCCTCGCCTGCATTCAGGCCGCGGATCAGATCGATCACCAGGCGGCACTTCTGCGGGCTGACACGAACGTAACGGGCTTCTGCTTTCGCTATCATATTGCAGTCCTATTTGCCTTTTTCGTTGGACTTCACCTTGGCCACGTGACCCTTGAAGGTCCGCGTCGGTGAGAATTCGCCCAATTTATGGCCAACCATGTTTTCGGTCACGTAGACCGGGATGAACTTCTTGCCGTTATGCACAGCAAGAGTGTGGCCGATGAACAAAGGCATGATGGTCGAGCGGCGAGACCAGGTCTTGACAACCTTTTTCTCGTCCCGGCTATTCATAGCCTCGAGTTTTTCGATCAGGTGACCGTCGGCGAACGGTCCTTTTTTGAGTGAACGGCCCATATTATCTTCTTACCTGTCTCTAGCTCTTCTGCTTGCGCTTGATAATCATCTTATCGGTGCGCTTGTTGTTACGGGTCTTGAATCCGCGAGTCGGTTGGCCCCAGGGCGTAACCGGGTGACGACCACCCGACGTACGACCCTCACCACCACCGTGCGGGTGATCCACCGGGTTCATTGTGACGCCGCGGTTATGCGGACGCTTACCAACCCAGCGGCTGCGACCGGCCTTGCCGAGCGTCTGGTTTTCGTGGTCGAGGTTCCCGACCTGTCCAACCGTCGCATAGCAATCGATCAACACCTTGCGCACTTCGCCGCTAGGCAACTTGAGCAAGCAATATTCTTCTTCTTTGCTGACAACCTGAGCCTGAGCTCCGGCGCTGCGCGCCATCTGAGCACCCTTGCCCGGACGCAGTTCGATGTTGTGCACAATCGTACCGGCGGGGATGTTCTTGAGCGGCAGGGCGTTGCCCACCAGGATGTCGGCTTCCGGACCGCTCATCACCTTGGCACCCACTTTGAGGCCAACGGGAGAAACAATGTAGCGCTTCTCACCATCGACGTAGTTCAACAGGGCGATGCGGGCCGAACGATTCGGATCGTATTCCACCGAGGCAACCGTGGCCGGGATCCCAGCCTTGTCGCGCTTGAAATCGATTTCACGATAGGAGGTCTTGTTGCCACCGCCGCGGAACCGCATCGTAGTGCGACCCGTGGAATTACGGCCACCCGACTTAACCTTACCCTTGGTGAGGCTCTTCTCAGGCGTTTGCTTCGTGATGTCCTCACGCGTTACTACCGTACGGAAGCGACGCGTGGGGGTAAACGGACGATAACTTTTAATCGGCATTAGACGACCTCGGAGTATTCAGGGACCTTCTGGTCCTTCTTGAGTTTCACGTAGGCCTTCTTCCAGTTGGAACCGTAGCCGGCGAATTTGCCGCGGCGGCGGAGCTTGCCTTCGTTGATGACGGTGCGGACTTCTTCCACCTTCACTTTGAAGATCTTCTCGACAGCCTGCTTGATCTGGGTCTTGGTGGCGTCGGGCTTCACTTCAAAGCACAGGGTACGTTCGCTGTCCTTTTTGATCACACCCTTTTCGGTGACGATCGGCCGGGTAATTACTTCAAACAGGGTCATTTACTTCAAGGCCTCCGACAGTTTCTCAGCGGCCGACTTGCTCATCAAAACATCCTTGTGCTTGAGCAGATCGTAGGTCGTGACGTCCTTCGAGCTCACCAGCTTGACGCCGGGGATGTTGCGCGAACCGAGCGACAGGTTGCGGTTGTCGCCATTCTCAACCAGCAGCACCGTTTTGGTGGTGTTCAGCTTGCCGAGCTTGGAGACGAAATTCTTGGTCTTGGCATCAGCCAGGCTGAAGCCATCCACCACACGGAGTTCCCCGTCACGCAGCTTGGCAGTCAAAGCCGAGCGCAGCGCGCCGAGAACCATTTTCTTGTTCAGGCGGTAGCTGTAGTCACGCGGTTGCGGACCGTGCACCGTGCCGCCGTGGCGCCATAGTGGCGAACGGATGCTACCCATACGGGCGCGGCCGGTACCCTTTTGCTTCCAAAGCTTCTTGCCGCTACCAGCCACTTCGTGGCGGGTCTTGGTGGCAGCCAGGCCCTTGCGCTGGCCGGCCATGTAGTGCCGTACCGACTCATAGAGCAAGTGCTCGTTCACTTCGGCGGCGAAGACAGCTTCAGCCAGCTCGAGCGAACCCACTTTTTGATTTTCTAGATTAATTACGTCTACGGTAGGCATCGTCTTAGCCCCTCGCCTTTGCACGACGGATCATGACGTAAGAGCCATTGGCCCCGGGCAGAGCGCCCTTTACCATGATCACGTTCTCTTCCGTATCGACTTCGACGATTTCCAGATTGCGCACCGTCACCTGGTCGGTACCCATGTGGCCGCCCATGCGCATGCCAGGGAAGACACGCGAGGGGAAGCTGGAGGCACCAATCGAGCCGGGGGCGCGATGGAACATCGAACCGTGACCGCCCGGACCACCACGGAAGTTGTGACGCTTCACAACACCCTGGAAGCCGCGGCCTTTCGAGATACCGATGACATCGATCTTCTCGTTCGGCTTGAAGTCTTCGGCCGTAATCTTGTCGCCCGCCTTGAAGTCGCCATTGCCCCGATTCAGTCGGAACTCACGGCTATACCTCACCCCGTCCGCGCCAGCCTTCTTGAGGTGGCCCGTCTCGGGCTTGTTGATGCGGGCAGGCTTGACGTATTCCATCAGGCCAAGCTGGATGGCATCATAACCGTCCGATGCAGGCGTCTTGCGCTGCGTAACCACGCACGGACCAGCCTTCACCAATGTGACAGGGACCACCTGCCCATCGGCGCGGAAGATCTGCGTCATGCCGATTTTTTTACCTAAAATTCCTGGGCTCATTGCCAACCTCTCCAGGTTCTAACCACGAAGGTCAAACTACGGATTCCTAAAAATTCTTACTTCTTGCCGAAAGCTTTGATTTCGACGTCAACGCCCGCCGGCAGGTCGAGCTTCATCAGCGCGTCTACCGTATCTTGCGTCGGCTCGAGAATGTCGAGCAAACGCTTGTGCGTGCGAATTTCAAACTGCTCCCGCGACTTCTTGTCTACGTGCGGTGAGCGGTTCACCGTGTAGCGATTCCGCACCGTCGGGAGCGGAATCGGCCCGGCGATCACCGCACCGGTACGGCGGGCCGTATCAACGATTTCATTCGTTGACTGGTCCAGTACGCGGTGATCGTAAGCCTTGAGGCGGATGCGGATACGTTCTTTATTCATCTGTCTAGTCCTGGCTGATGCCTATTCCATGATTTCGCTTACCGTACCGGCGCCGACTGTGCGGCCGCCTTCACGGATGGCGAAGCGAAGACCCTTGTCCATTGCGACCGGGGTGATCAGCTCGATTTCCATCTGCACGTTGTCGCCAGGCATCACCATCTCGGTGCCGGCAGGCAACTTCGCCACACCCGTTACGTCCGTCGTGCGGAAGTAGAACTGGGGACGGTAGCCGTTGAAGAACGGAGTGTGACGTCCGCCTTCTTCCTTGCTCAACACGTAAA
>JBIITX010000049.1:0-30053 GCA_044340255.1 Bryobacter sp.
AATTGACGGCGATGCGGAAGGTGCAGAGTGTGAGGGGGCCACGGTTTGAGACGATGGGGGCGCATGATGACCTGGTGTTTGCGCTGGGGCTGGCGCTGTTTGGGATGCGGATGCGGATGTTGCCGGTGGAGGGGGAGAGGGTGAGGCGGAGGGCGGGATTTTAAGGGTTGGTATGATGCGCAATATGCGATTGCTTGTTGCTTTTTTGGTTTGTGGATTGGGCTTGGCGCAGGTGCCGGTGGAGACGGACCGGTGGATGGCGGGTTTGCTGCAGGAGTGGGAGGTGCCGGGGATGGCGGTGGGGGTGGTGCAGAAGGGGAAGGTCGTGCATTTGAAGGGGTATGGATGGCGGGATGTGGAGGGGAAGTTGCCGGTGACGACGGAGAGCCGGTTTGCGTATGGGTCGATTACCAAGAGTTTGACGGTGTTGCTGCTGCAGGGGCTGGCGGCGGAGGGGAAGGTGGATTGGGACCAGCCGGTAAGGGACCAGTTGCCGGGCTTTCAATTGATGGACCGGGTGGCGAGTGAGCGGGCGACGCCGCGGGATCTGGTGAGCCATCGGACGGGGATGCCGCGGCATGACGGGTTGTGGGCGGTGCCGGAGCCTCCGACGCGGGAAGAGATTTTTGCGCGGTTGCGGTATTTGCCGGCTTCGGCGGATTTTCGGACGACGTATCAATACAACAATCTGATGTTTATGACGGCAGGGATGCTGGGGGCCAGGGCAGCGGGTGAGCCTTGGGAGCGGGCGGTAAGGAGGAGGGTGCTGGAGCCTTTGGGGATGGAGGGTGTGGCGGCGACGTATGCGGAGGCGAAGCAGAAGGCGGAGCTGGCGGTGCCGTATGTGGTGCGGGAGCATGTGTTTCAGAAGGTGGGGGTGACGCCGGGGATTGATGTGATTGCGCCGGCGGGGGCGAGCGTAGGGACGATTGGGGAGCTGACACGGTATTTGCTGGCGCAGATGGGGAAGGGAATGGTGGAGGGGAAGCGGTTGCTGCCGGAGGGGTATTTTGAGGGGATGCAGAAGGGGCAGACGCTGATGCCGGCGACCGGTGGATACTCGCCGTTTGTGGCGGGTGGGGCCTACGGGATGGGGTTATTTCTGGGGGAATACCAAGGGAAAAAGATGATTTATCACACGGGGACGATTAGCGGGTATCACGCGATGATGTGGTGGATGCCGGAAGCGGAGTTGGGGGTGACGGTGTTGTTGAACCGGGTGGAGCGGGCGGTGCCGCATGTGGTGTGTCTGACGCTGGCGGACCGGATGCTGGGGCTGGGGAAGGAGGACTGGAGTGCGGTTTATAAGAAGAATGTTGCGGCGGTTGCTGCGGCGGCTGGGGCTGGTGCTGTGAAGCGG
The DNA here is from genome assembly GCA_044340255.1 of Bryobacter sp. GTDB lineage: Bacteria > Acidobacteriota > Terriglobia > Bryobacterales > Bryobacteraceae > Bryobacter. The sequence goes on from JBIITX010000049.1 coordinate 1,361, forward strand.
GTGGAGGGGACGCGGCCCGGGCATGGGCTGGGCGATTATGTGGGGCGGTATGAGCATCCGGGGTACGGGGTGGTGCGGGTGAGCGAAGGTGGTGGCGGGCTGGTGGTGGAGTATGCGGGGCAAAAGATGGAGATGAAGCACTGGCACTACGATACGTTTGGGGAAGGGGGGATGAAGGCGTCGTTTGTGACGGCGGTGAGTGGGGAGGTGGGGGAGGTGCGGCTACGGCTGGAGGCTGCGGTGGAGGCGATCGGGTTTCGGCGGGTGAAGGAATGAAAAAAGCCCCGCCGGGTGGCGGGGCTTTTCGAAGGAGAGGACGGGGTTTGCCTAGGCCTTGAAGGGCTTGTCGGAGACCTTCCAGGTCTTTTCGTCGAAGTACATGGTTTTGCCTTCGCGGAAGCTCTTGACGGCCATGGTGATGAGGACCTGGGCGCGGGCGCCGGTTTCGACATCAAGCTGAGGCTTCTGGCGGGTGCGCATGCAGCTCAAGAAGTTACCAACGTGGGTCTGCATGGTGTTGTTCTCTTTGACCGGGATCTTGATCTCGTCTTTGCCCTCGAATTTTGCTTCGAGTTCAGGGACGACGAACTTGCCACGGGACTTCTCGGCCTTGACCGTGATGAACGGTGAGTAGCCTTCAAAGCGACCGTGCTCGACCATGGTGAGGGTGGCGCCGTGGCCGCGGATGAGACCGGGGATGTGCTGGGAGTTGGCCATCGAAGCACTCAGCACGAGCGAGTGGCCCTTGGGGTATTCGCCGATCAGGCTAAACGTATCGGGGACTTCGCGGTCGGGCTTGGTGGGATCTTCAGGGAGCTTGTCGAAGGCATAGATGCCGCCGCCGGCCATGACCTTGTGCGGGAACTGGGGTTCGCCCCAGCAGATGTTCATCGGGGCAACGACGTGATAGTAGAGGTCGGTGGCGATGCCGCCGGAGTAGTCCCAATACTTACGGAAGCGGAAGAAGCGATCCTGGCCCATGTCCTTGGCCCAATCGCGCTTTTGCGCGGGGCCGAGCCACATTTTCCAGTCGATGAAGTTTTCGCCTTTGCCGTCGGGGCCGGCTTCTTTGTCGATGGGCCAGTTCCATTCGCCTTCGATGGAGTTGCGGTGGTAGCTGCCCTGGGAGAGGAGGATCTTGCCGAGCATGCCATCGGCGATGACCTTGCGGGCCTGGGCCCACTGGTCGCCGGAGGTGGTTTGAGAGCCAACCTGGAGGACACGCTTGGTTTCACGGACGGTTTCGGCGAGGCGGCGCGCTTCGTCGACGGTGTGGCACATGGGCTTTTCGAGGTAGACGTCCTTGCCCTTGTCCATGGCTTCGAGGGCAATGGGGGCATGCCAGTGGTCGGGGGTGGCGACGATGACGGCATCGACGTCGGAGCGGTTGAGGATTTCGCGGTAGTCGAGGGTGCCATCGCACTTGAAGGCTTCTTTGCCGCGGGTAACGCGCTTCTGGTAGACGTCGCAGACGGCGACGATCTGGGCGTTGGATTCGCCTTTACCGGCTTTATCGAATTCGCGGGCGACATAGAAGCCGCGACCACCGGTGCCGATGACGGCGACATTGATACGGTCGTTGGCGCCAAGGACGCGGCCCGTGGCGGGCTTGGCGGCGGCGAGAGCTCTGGAGGCGCTGAGAGCGCCGGCGCTCATCAGGAAAAAGCGACGATTCAGGGATTCCGAAGACATACGTGGAGATAACCTCGATGTATAGTCTATCGAGATGTGAAGCTTAGGTCAAAGACTCATCGAGTTTCGGGGCAGGGGCGAGGGCGTAGCTGGGGCGGAAGGCATTGAACCAGGTATAGAGGCAGGCGAAGTGGGTGCCGTACATGATGAGGATGGACAGCAGAGAGAGCCAGGTTCTACGACCGGCGAATGAGAAGATGCCGTCGCCGATGACCTGGCCGGTCATCATGAGGCCGATACCAGCGCTGAGCAGGAGGATGCGCCGGTCAATTTGGCGGCGGCGCAGCAGAAGCGTCCACCAGTAGAGATTGATGAGTACGAGCCAGAAGCTGACGACCTGGCGGGTTTGGACGATGGTTTTGGTTGGCGAGGGGCCGCCACTGAAGTAATTGTAGGCGGTGAGGGCAACGAGGGCGGAGATGGAGGCCAGGGGGATAATGATGCGGGTTTCGAGGTTGAGGGATTTGAGCGAGCGGCGGAGGAGTTGGAGCATGAGTGCGAGCAGGAGGACGTGCATGCAGAGGTCGCCGATGGAGTAGGCGAGGAGGAAGGTTTGCTCGGGGGTACTGTTGGCGGCACGGGGGAGGAGTTCCTTGTAGTAGTCGAGGAAGTATGCGGCCGAGGTGAGGAGAAACAGAAACAGGGTGAAAACAATGGCGAGGGGATAATCGCGATTCTTAGGGTTCAAGAATCGGGAGATGACTAAAGCTTGCAGGAGGAGTGCAAGCGCCGGTCCGTATTCGCTTACTGCAGCATAAAATGTTGAAGCCACCGATCACTCTATTCTAAGCCGAATTGGCATAAAGAGTTACGATGGCTTCGATTTTTTTGTTCCGTTTTCAGAACAGATTTAACTAGTCGTTGATGTCGGGCAGGACAATCGGAATGATGCCTGATTCGATGTCAGGGAGAACGATTGGGATAATGCGCATTTTGATAGCCTCCAGTTAAAACTTTAGTACAGGAGTCCCGGTGCAGGGAACCATCGCACTAATACGAACACCTTAAGTATGCCTAGGTGTGCTGAAAGGGTCAAGATTTTTCTCAGAAAATCTAAGGGGTTTATCTTATGAGGCCTTAGTTTCGCCTTAGGTTTGCCTCTTTGCGTGTATTCTGAGGGGATGATTGCGCCGGGAACGAAGCTGGAAGGGACGCGGGTGAGGCTGCGGCCGATGGAATTGGGGGATTGGGAGGAGCTGGTTGGGCTCGCTGGGGAAGCGGAGTTGTGGCAGTATTTTCGAGCGGGGTCGCTCGGGGAGGGGGCGAAGATGCGGGCCTGGGTGGAGGAGGCGATTGCGTTACGGGAGAAGGGGATTGACTATCCGTTTGTGACGGAGGATGTGAGGAGTGGGGCGGTGATGGGTTCGACGCGGTATCGGCTATTGGATGCCGGGAACCGGAGCGTTGAAATTGGGGGGACCTGGCTGGGGCGGGCCTACCGTGGGAGTGGGGTGAACGCGGAGGCGAAGTACTTGATGCTTGCCTATGCCTTTGAGGTGATGAAGGTGGTGCGGGTGCAGTTTCGCACGGACCTGCGGAATGTGAGGTCGCAGCGAGCGATTGAGAAGCTGGGGGGGGTACGGGAAGGGGTACTGCGTGACGACTTCATTTATGCCGACGGGTATCGGCGATCCAGCGTGTTTTACTCGATTTTGGAGGCGGAGTGGGCTGGGGTGAAGGAGCGGTTAGGCTCACTTGGGTTTGTCGGGTAGTTTTTGGAAGTCTTCGCGGGAGATGTCGTGGCCGAGGTAGGCGATGCGCTCAAAGGGCCATTTGGCCTGGAGCCAGGCTTTGACTTCTTCGAGGAGGCGTTTGTCGAAGCCGATTTCGGCTTGATTGGCGGTGACCCACATACGGACGGTGGCGTCGTAGCCTTGCTTGCGGCTGGGGCTGATGTAGACGCAGCCGAGTTCGCGGGACTCGTTCGGGTTGAGGACGGCGTAGGTGAATTTTTTGCGGGCGAGGAAGGCAGCTTGTTCGCCTTCGACGTCCTTGATGGCGTCGGCCATGGTGAGGCCGGCATGGGGCCAGGAGGTGGAAAAAGTAAAGGTCTTTTGCAAGTGCTGGATGGAGCCCATGTAGGCGGCATAATCCTGGGCCGCGTACTTGGGGCCAAGGGGTTTTAGTTTGAAGGTACCCTGGCGGGAGGTGTAGAGCTCTGGAACCTGAAAGTCGGCGGGGACAAGGGTTTGTGCGGCGGCAACGAGGGCGCTCAGCAAGAGGGCGGCGGCAGCAATCCTTAATTTCATGATCCGCTTAGTATACCCAAATCGGAACATTTTTCTCATGTGTTTCATTTTGGTCCGATAAGGGCAGAGAAGGATGTGAGCTATGGCATTCGGCAACTTATCGATTGTGAAGACGGATGGACCTGGGGCTGTTCGGCCGCGGATTCCTGAGCAGCGTAGTGGGTCGCTGCGTAATGCAGAAGCGCGTAATTCGGAGCGGGCCAAGAGTAGGGAAGTCGCAACGGGTGAGACGCGGGGTGCCGAGCGTACGAAGTTTCGTTCGCGCCAGAGCGAAGAAGGTTCGCTCACTTTAACGACAGCCGAAGGCGATAAGGTCACCATTTCGTTTCGGAATCAGCAGAGCACGAAGGTGGACCAAGGCAAGCTCTACGGTCCAGACGGGAGCTTTGAGAAGACGCGGGTGCGGACGAAATCGAGCTCCGAATTGTCAGTCAGCCTCGAAGGGAATTTGAGTGAGGCAGAGCTGAAAGATATTACCGAGCTGGTCGCGAAGCTGTCGAGTGGTCTGGAGAGTGCGCGTGGCGGAGATGTGGAAGGAGCGCAAAAGCAGATTGCCTCGAGCGGAAATCTGGGAAGTATTCAGAACTACAGCTTTGCCTACCAGCAGTCTTCGGATGTGAGCTTCCAATCGAAGCGGTTGTCGGTCACGGCTTAAGAGCCGCGAGCAGGCCGCGACGGATCGACTGTGTGCCGAAGCTCTTTTTGAGCTGATCCATGGCGACGGCGAGGCGTTGTTCTTTCTCACGGTTTTGCTGTTGCGGGGCGGTGTCGAAGAGACTCAGCTGCGGGCTGGGTGCGTGAGCGCGGGAGGCTTTTAGCCAGAGCGCGCGCAGGCGCACGCGGCGATGCCAGGCCAGTTGCAGCAGCGGTGCCAGGTGGGCGTAGAAGTCAGCTTCGACAGCGGTGGGTTCAGGCAGGGTGATGCTGCGTTCGTTTTCTTCACGGTCGGTGTAGCGTAGGCCGAGGGTGAGTTTGCGGACTTCGCGTTGGTCGGTGCGGATAGAGCGCATGAGGTCTTCGAGCAGGCTGCGCAGGGTGGAGAGAATCCTGGACGTTTCCCAGACGTCTTCGGGGAATTCGAGGCTTTCGCGCCAGGTGGGTTCGACGAGTTTTTTTGGGGTGCCAACGGGGGATTCATCGAGGCCTTGGGCACGGCGTTGGAGTTTGAGGGCACTGGGGCCGAGAATCATGGCGGTGGCATCGAGGGGGGCACGGGCGAGATCGCCTATGTGTTTGAGGCCGGCAACCTCGAGTGTGTCGGCATGTTGGGGACTGATGCCAGGAAGCCAGCGTAAAGAAAGCGGGGCGAGGAAAGACGATTCCTGGCCAGCCATGATTTCATAAGGGGCGTGTGGTTTGCGGATGCGGGCGGCGATGCGGGCAACGGTCTTATTGGTTGCGACGCCGAAGCTGAGGGGAATGTGAAGCCAATTGGTGACAGTGCTGCGGAGCTCGTGAGCGTAACGGAGGGCGGGGCCGTTGAAGGTTTCTGTGCCCGTAAGGTCGAGCCAGGCTGCCCCGCTGCCAATGGGTTCAATCAGGGGGGTGCGTTGCTCGCAGAGCATCAGGATCTGCTCGCTGAATTGTTCGTAGAGATCGAAGTGTGCGGGTAGTGTCTGCAGGGGTGGGCACATGCGACGGGCTTTCTGCATGGGGGTGCCGGGGCGGATGCCGTAGCGGCGCGCCTCGAGGCTGGCCGAGAGTACGATGCCGCGTTTGGCACCACCGACGGCAATGGGTTTGCCGCGGAGGCGCTTGTCTGCGGCCTGTTCGATCGAGGCGAAGAAGGCGTCGCCGTCCCAATGGAGGATGCGTCGCATAAATAGTGTAAGTATTTACAGTATACGAGAAATCTTGGCGGATTCTCATGAGAGGTTGCGCTCCCCATAATGAACGGATTCCGGGCCTAGTGGTCCCCGGAAACGTGCTGAAGAGGAGAGACCTATGTGGACACGCATGAAGTGGGCTGTACTGATGGCGACGCTGGTGTTGAGCGCTTTGCCCGGCTTTGGACAGGAAGGGAATTTCCGGCGGATTTTGCGTTTTCACGTGAAGCCCGGGATGATGCCTGATTTTGTGGCGGCAGTGGAAGCGGACAAGGAAGCCATGAAGAAGATGGGCCACCCCCGGAGACAGACCTGGTGGGCATCGACGACAGGGCCGAGTGAAGTACTGCTGGTTCGCTACTACAAGAGCTATGCCGACATGGACGAAACGGCAGTGAAGCTGACGGCTGAGGTAGCGACAGCGCGGGCGCGAGTCATGCGGTTTGCCGATTCGACGGAGACCGTTGTGGATGAAATCCTCCCGGAGGCGAGTGTTGTCGTAGACCGCACGGCGATGCCGAAGTACATCCGTACCCTGCGTTCGACGGTAAAGCCAGACAAGATGACCGAGTATGCGGCCTGGATCGACAAGGAGATCGGGCCGGTGGTGAAGAAGTCTGGGCTGAAGCTGTACCTGAACAGCCGTGTGCGCTACGGGCAGACGACAAACATGTATGTTTCGGCGATTGGGATGGACAGCCTGGCGGTACTCGACGAGGGGCTGCCACTGGTCAAGGTAATGGGCAAGGCCGCCTATGATGCGGCGATGTTAAAGCGATCCAGTTTGATTCTGAACTCTGAGGCAACGATCTACCGAAGTCTGCCGAACCTCAATTACTTTCCCGAGGTGAAGTAGTTCAGGCGTCCCTGGCTTGAGAAAGAGAGCTCGGGCCAGGGACGCGTTTTTTTGGTCGCAGCCGGAGACGAGACCGCGCGCTCAGTCTACCGGGACTTTGGTTCCGCGGGACTCTTCGGGGCGGGTTAGCTTCTCGATGCGGTGGTCGAGGAGTTCACGAAGCCCTTTCAGAACTTCAACGCTGGCGTTGCGAAAGTGCTGTGAGACGCCGTCTGGAACGTCGAGGGCCTGCCTGACGACCCGGGACAGTTCAGGCCCGGTGCCAGCGCATACGCATTGGCCGCAGCTTTTTTCGGAAAGGGGTTCGGACATCATTGACTCCTATATCTCATTATCGCTGGATTAGTTTGCGGCTTCCAGTTCGACCAGCAGGTAACCGGCTTCGAGCCGTGCTTTCTTCGGCGTGAGGCCCACCATTGTTGCGGGGAGGCCGATATGTCGGCGCAAGGACCCGATTTCTACCACCAATTCATCGCTCTTCTTGAAGAGGCCGATCTCACCCTTTTGGGCAAAGGGCATGTGGAGCTTTACAACATAACGCGCCTCGCCTGTTTTTTCGAAGGTGTAAGAGCGTTCGGTGCGTAAAGCGAGGGAGGGATCTTCGTCCTCCCCGTAGGCGGCCTGGGCCAGCCGGTCGAGCCGATCGATGCCAACCACTTCTTCGGTAAAGAGAGGTACCTGCCGGACCTTGAGTGGTTGGAAGTACATTTCCATCTCGCTGAGGACGCGCTGTTGGGAATCGCGCCAGCCGGCGAAAAAAGCATCGCTGCCCACACCGGGAGGCATGACCCGATTGACGATGATGTCGTCCACTGTCATCCCGTGCAGGGAGAAATACACAAAGGCGCGTTGGGTTTCGCGAAGCACCATCTGTTCGGGATTTGTGACCAGCCGCACGGAGGTTACCATCGGGTCTTCCAGAACCTGATCTACTCCTTCGAGGCGACGGAAGAGATCGAGGATGTTGCCGAAGTAAGAATCTGATGGCAACTCGACCGGTGAGATTCGATTGGCAAGCGGCCTTACTGCCTTGAGCAGGTTACGCTGCATCGGAAAGACATGGCGCATGTACCAGTCGAGGGTGCGGGGCATAGAGATGAAGCGAATGCTTTCGGCTGTTGGTGCGCAGTCAAGGATGATCACGTCATACTTGTTCTCTTTGCGGTAGAGATTGACGTACATGAGTGCGCTGATCTCTTCCATGCCGGGAAAGATTGCCAGTTCTTCTGCTTCGACTCCGCCCAGCCCGGTGGTTCGCAGGACGCTGGTAATGTATTGGGCAATCTCTCCCCAGTGGCGCTTCACTTCGCGCTGGATATTGACCTCAAAGATGTCGAGGTTGGGGCGCATGGTGAGAGGCTCGGAGGTGCTGCCATGAAAGAGGTCTCCGGGAAGCCCGAAGGAATCTCCGAGGGAATGAGCGGGGTCTACGCTCATGACCAGGGTCCGGTAGCCTTTTTGTGCGAGCCGCAGCCCGGTGGCTGCTGAAAGTGAGGTCTTGCCGGTTCCGCCTTTGCCTGAATAGAGCAGTATTCTCATGCATCTGACAGATGCTCAAACTGCAGGCTTAGATTGCTTTGGGGGCGTACTTTCTTTGGATGACGGTTAGGTACATGGTGACGCCGAGGCCGAGGAAGACGAGGACGGCGATGATGGCACCCTGGTAGCCGCCCGTGGTTTCGATGACCCAGCCGGTGAGGATGGGGGCGACGATACCGGGAACGCTGGCAGCGCAGTTTTGAACGCCGACGATGCGACCGACGGCGGCACCTGGGATGAGAGTTTGTGTGAGTGCCCAGTAGTTGGCCGTGGTGAGGCCGAGACCACCGAGAGAGGCGATGACCATCCACATGGCGACGTCGGCGGGGGTATTGAGGGCGGCGATGAGGCCGGCCCCTGCGGTGAGGAAACCGGCAATGGTGAAGGTGCGGCGCACCGTGACGGCGTCTTTACCCTGGCCGATGAGGTAATCGGCGGCAAAGCCGGCGAGGGTGGCAACGACGGCCATGGCCAGGAAGCTGGCGGCGGTGAAGACGCTCGAATCGTTGAGGGACATCTTGAAAGATTCCTTGAAGTAAGCGGGCATCCAGGTGAGGGCGAAGTAGACGAAGTATTGGTAGCAGAAGGTGCCGATGATGGTGCCCCAGATGACAGGGCTCGACATGACGGTGAGGAAGGGAATATCTTTGCCGCCGGCGGCTTGCTTGACTTGCTGTTCGCGGGCGCGATCGTCGTTGGTCATGAGCGTGGCCCAGGGCAGGAGCCAGAGCATGCTGCCGAGGCCGATGGTGAGGAACATGGTTTGCCAGCCGAAGTTGGTGAGGAGTTGACCGGCGAGGTAAGCACCGAGGGCGGGGCCGACTTTGGCGGCGGCCATGAGGATGCCGATGGCGGTGCCGCGGCGGCGTTCGTCGAAATTGAAACGAATCCAGCGCATGGCGGCAGGAGTAACGACGCTCTCACCGACGCCGAGGAGGATGCGAAGCAGGAAGAGGGTTTGGAAGGTGCCAACCCAGGCGGTGGCGGCTGAAGTCAAACTCCAGAGCAGAAAGCCGGCGGCGTAGGTCCATTTGACGCCGAAGCGGTCGACGATCCAACCAGCGGGGATTTGCAGGAGGGCATAGGACCAGAAGAAGGCGCTGTTGAGTAGGCCGCGATCGGTGTTGGAAAGCTTGAAGAAGCTGAGAAAGCCATCTTTATCGGCCAGGGCGACGGATAGATTGACCCGGTCAAAGTAAGCCACCATGAAGCCGATGCAGAGCAGGGTTAGGATGGTCCAGCGGCGGCCCTCGCTCAAGGCGCTGGGGGATGCTGGGCTGGGTGCCGTAATTGTTGTTGCCACGCTCTAAAACACTATCAAACAGATGAGTTTGTCCGATATGCCCCTCAGAGCTTTTTTCCTTATGATTTCCATTTTCAAATCCTCGCTGAGTTTTTCGACGCCAGAAGTGCAGACAGAAGCGCCGAAACCGGCGCAGCCAACCCGGGTGATGTCGCTGCTGACCGAGGCTCTCAAGGAGAATCTGATTCGGGCCAAGGGGCTGAATCATGTGGAGTTTTCTGCGGATCTCGATCAGTTGGCGGAAGTTGTGGCGAAGTCGAGAGACGAGGAAGAAATGCTGGAGGCTTGCGGGAAGACCTGTGGTTCGGCGCAATCCTACTTCAAGCACCTGTCGGAGAGCATTGATTCGGTAGGGCTGGATTTGGCGACGAGCATCCGAGCCCTGGCGACTCTACTGCATGGCAGTTCGGGGAATCAGGAGCAGTTTCTTGGCAAGATGGAACAGATCCGTGACAAGTTTGAGGTGGGCAGCAGTTTGGACGACATCCAGCAGTTGCGTGCGCATCTGGATTCCTGCCTGACCAGTTTGCGCTCGGAGTTGTTTGAGGCGAGGCGGTCGCATGAGGACAACCAGTCGATGATGTTGCAGCATCTTTCGCAATTGCATCGCAGTGTTTCGACGTTGCGGGCGAAGGTGCCGCAGAAGCTGAGTACGGGCCCTGCTCTCTCGATTTTGCGGATCCGTAGGCTGAAAGCCGTGCGGGAGCGCTATGGGGATGCGATCCGGCAGAAGTTACTCGACTACGTGATTCAGATTTTGCTGGTGCGTTGGCCGGCGGCCTATGACATTGCTCCTTATGGAGAAGAGTGTCTGGTGGTGCTCGACAACCAGAATCTGGATCTTGATTTTCATCGGGCGGCGCTACGAAAGCTGTCGTCTGAAAAGCATCTCTTTACTTCCAAACATGAGGGCGAAGAGTTGAAACTACCGATTGCTCTCGATTGGACTGTGATTCGTGCTCCAGCCGAAAGAGACATGGATGAGTTCATTCACAACTTCCTTGATGGCATGGCGAGCAAAGATACCCAGACGGCTACGCTGGACAAGGCGTTGGGGCTCAACGCGTAGGGGTAAGCTACTTTGTCCAGTGGTCGATGATCAGGCGGGCTAAATCGGCAATCAGAATCAGGCCGGGGTTATCTTCGCCATAGTCGATTTCGGGGATGTCTTCGACAGTGATAGCGATGGCAATGGGGCCGGCTTTGGTGTAGACAATGCCTACATCGCTGCGGAGGTGATCGAGCGAGCCGGATTTACTGGCGGTGGTGAAGCCATTTAGCTTGCGAGCGATGGCATCGGTGTATTGTTGGCGCTTGAGGATTTCGAGCATGGGCTTGCTGGAGGGGAGCGCGTTGGTCTCGAGCAGTTCGAGCAAGCGAACCATTTCTGCTGAGGTGGAAGAGCCGATACCGTATTTCTTGTTCTCTTCGAGCAGGCCGGCCTTGGACCAGCCTTGGGCCTGTTTGAGTTGCGTTCCATCGCCGCGGATTTTTCGCATCAGCCGGGTGGCGGGGAGTTTGAGCAGGTCCATGCGGGCATTGACACTGTCGGCTCCGAGTTTCTCGATCAGCATGTTGGTGGCTGTGTTGTCGCTGACGACGATCATGAGGTTGGCGACATCGCGCAACTTGAGCCTGGTGCCGGCGCTCAATTCACGGAGGACGCCGCTGCCTGAAACCATATCTACTTCGCGCATGACGACTTCTTCGTCGAGGTTGATTTTTCCTGCTGCTGCCTGGGCGTAGAGATCCACGAGAATGGGGAGCTTGATGGTGCTGGCTGTCCGCACTTTTTCGTCGGCGCGTATCGCAATGCGTTCGCCGGTTTTCAGGTTTTTGGCGGCCAGGAAGACTTTGCCGGGGCCTTTCTCGATTCGTTGGTTGAGATCTGAGGCGAGGTCTCCCGCAAAAATCGGAAGGCTAAGCAAACAAAAGGTGAAACAGTTTCGCATGGCTGAATTCCAAGGGTAGCGAATGATTTATGCTGAAGTGCAGAGGGCTATTGCATTTATGTCATTTCGAAACATAACCTTGTTGTCGATTCTCGCCATTTTGGCGGCAATCCCGGGATTTTCGGCGATCAGCCTGAATAACTCGAATCTTGCCACGGCTACTGTTGGAGTCGCCTACAGCGCCACTCTCACTGCCGTTGGCGGGAATGCCCCGTATACCTTTGCGCTCGCCACGGGGGTTTTACCTGGTGGCATCAGTGTGAGCACGGTGAATGGCCAAGGGGTGATCTCTGGAACGCCGACCGCCGCGGGGACTTTTAACTTCGCGTTGAAGGTGACCGATAACACGAACGCGAATGTTGATGTCCCTCTCGTGCTGATTGTGAATAACAATGGCGGCGTTCAGATTCTGGTTTCTTCGCTGCCGCAGGGGCAGATTGGGACGGGCTACTTCACGAATCTGGCGGCAACAGGGGGCACAGCGCCTTACGTTTGGGATCTGGTGCCGGGAAATGGCTTTCTGCCGAATGGGCTGTCACTTGCTTCGAGTGGCGTGATCCTTGGCTCGCCTACGGTTGCTGGGACTTTCAATTTTGTTTTGCGAGTGACGGACGCTAATGGAGCTGGGTCTTCTGCTTCAGCCAGTTTTTCTCTGACGGTGACCTCGAATGTATTGAACATCTCGACGACGGCCTTGCCGGGTGGGAATGTGGGCGCGTTCTACAGCCAGGCGCTGGCAGTTTCCGGGGGAACACAGCCTTACAGTATTTCTTTGTCGAACGGCAGTTTGCCGAGTGGCCTGACCTTGTCGAGTGCGGGAGTGATTTCGGGAACTCCCACCACGGTTGGCACCTCCAACTTTACGGTTCAAGTGGTAGACGGCCTTGGTGCGAATTTCCAAAGGGCGCTGTCGATCAGTGTTGCTGCTGCGCAGTTTTCTTTCAATCAGACGCCCTTGCCGACCGGGCAGGTGGGCACGGCATACTCAGCAACGGTGAGTGCTGTGGGCGGCACTCTCCCCTACACATACAGTTTGGTTGGTGGAACCTTGCCGACCGGGATCGCGTTTGCGAATGGTACTTTGTCGGGGACCCCGCAAGTGTCGGGCGCTTTCCCTCTGACGATTCGTGCCACTGACAATACTACTGCTTTTGTCAACGGAAACTTCACGCTGGTAATCAATTCGAACTCACTCTTTCTGAGCGGCGCGGCACTACCGAATGCAGCACTGAACCAGACCTATACTGCAACGATTACGGCCACTGGCGGACAGCCGGGCTACGGATTCAGCCTGATCGGAGGAGCGTTGCCGTCGGGGCTCAATTTGCTCTCGAATGGGGCAATCCAGGGTGTACCGAGTGTAACGGGCAATTTTCAGTTTACGGTTCGAGTGACGGACAGCCTTGGTTCGGTGGCGCAAGGCAGTTATTCGATTTCTGTTTCGACGAACAATCTGACCTTCCTGACGGGGGCCCTTTCGAACGGGGTTTTGAACCAGGCCTATAACACCACGCTGAATGCCAGTGGGGGTTCGGGCGGTTATACGTTCAGCATCATTGGCGGCGGTTTGCCGCCAGGGCTGAGTTTGAGTTCGGCAGGCAACATCACGGGAACACCGACCGCCACAGGAAGCTACCAGGTGACTTTCCGGGTACAGGATGGGTTTGGAAACATTGCTCAGGCCACGCTGACTCTGACCGTGATCTCGACCAGTTTTCGAGTTACTACCCCGTTGCTGCCCTCCGCGCAGCTGGGACAGGCTTATAGCGCAGCCATTGGTACTGAAGGTGGAAGTGCTCCCTTCTTCTTTGTGTTGCAAGGTGGAGGAGTTCCTCCCGGGCTCAACCTTGGTATCAACGGTGTGGTCAGCGGCACTCCGACTGTCAGCGGAAATTACTCCTTCACCGTCGGCATCTTTGACAATGCGAGCCAATCGATCCAAGCCACGATTGCGTTGAGTGTCAATGCTCCTGGGCTGAACTTGACCTCATCGACACTGCCTGGTGGTCAGGTGGGGCAGAGCTATTCTTCGACCCTGGCGGCGACGGGTGGCAGTGCGCCTTATACCTTCACGAACCCTGGTGGCAATCTTCCTCCGGGACTCAGCTTGTCTTCGGCTGGTGTGATTTCTGGTACTCCGACCACCAATGGCAATTTCGTGTTTGCGGTTCGGATTCAGGACAATAACAACGCGTCGGCGACCTTTAATCTTGCGATTTCTATTGGCGGGGCCTCGTTTACTTTCAATTCGCAAGCTTTGCCGAACGGTGGTATCGGGGTGAGTTATCTGACGACGCTTTCGGCCAGCGGAGGCGTCACTCCGTACCAGTTCGCCTTGAATAGCGGTAGTTTGCCCAATGGGTTGAGCCTGTCGACTTCGGGGGTGATTTCGGGGATTCCCACGTCGAATGGCACGTTTACTTTCAGTATTCGAGCGACGGACAATCAGGCCATTTCTGCGATTGCGAGTTTCACGATTCAGGTTTCTGGCACTGGTGCTTTGAACATTACGACGGTCAGTTTCCCTACGGCGCAACTGAACCAGCCTTATAGCGCAAGCGTCGGTGTTGCCGGTGGTGTGGCACCGTATCAGTATTCGATCAACGGCGGGGCGCTGCCTCCCGGGTTGACGTTGTTGTCGAATGGTTCGATTACGGGAACACCGACGATTGTGGGCAATTACGGATTCCTGCTGCGGGTGGTGGATTCGCAGGGATCGGCGACGCAAAGTTCGCTGTCGATCAACGTGGGGAATTCCGGGCTGTCGATTACGACGACGAGTTTGCCGAGCATCCAGATAGGACAGTTCTTTACGACGCAGTTGAATGCGATCGGTGGCTTTAGCCCCTATACGTGGACTGTGGTGTCTGGAGCTTTGCCTGTCGGTGTTACGCTTTCGACCAGCGGAATTCTATCGGGATTGCCAACCTCCGGTGGTGGCCAGGTGATCATTCAGGTTGCGGATGCGTCTTCGGCCACGGCGCAGCGCTCGTTTACGATTCAGACCGGGGTGACGGGTCTCACGATTCTGACGAATCAATTGCCGGTGGCCTTGCTCAATCAGCAGTACAGCTTTCAGCTGCAGGCTGCGGGAGGATCGGCCCCTTACACGTTTACTTTGTTGAGTGGGACGCTGCCGACGGGAATTACTCTTTCGTCTAACGGCTTGCTGAGCGGGGTTGCGACTTCGGTCTCGATCGCGAGCTTGACGTTCCGAGCGACGGACGTGACCAATGCGACGACGCAGGCGACGCTGACCCTCAGCGTGAGCCAATCTGCATTCTCGTTCACGAATGCGACCGTACCCAACGCGACGCAGTCGCAGAACTACACCTTCCCGTTTACTGTAACGGGGGGCGTGACTCCGTACACCTTCACGGTATCCAGTGGCAATTTGCCGGCCGGGATTTCGCTTTCGGGTGCCGGGGTACTTTCTGGAATCACGACGCAGGTGGGGAATTTCTCGTTTACCGTGCGAGTGCAGGACAGCTTTGGAATTACTGCCTTCCAGACTTATGTACTGACTGTGGTGGGAAGCTCGTTCCAGATTACGACGACTACGATACCGAGTGGCCGGGTAGGCCGGCCGTACCTGCAATCGTTGCAGACGATCGGCGGATTTGCCCCCATTCGCTTTGAGCTTTTGACATCGGGAAATAGCGGATTCCCGCCGCCTGGTGTGACCTTGTCTGCCGATGGTGTGCTTTCTGGTACGCCGCAGGCCGCGGGAACGTTTGCCTTTACGGTAAGAGCTTTGGATTCTCAGAACACGGTTGCTGTGATCAATTATTCTCTGGTGGTGGCCCCGCCGGCACCGGTGATCAATACCTCCACTTTCCCGGCAGGGACTGTGGGACAGAGCTACAGCCAAGCGGTGCAAGTGACTGGTGGTACGCCGCCATTCACCCTGACGTTGTTTACGGGAAGCTTGCCTCCTGGATTGAACTTCAGTGCACAGGGTTTGATTTCGGGTAGTCCGACTGCGGCTGGCAACTATACGTTCACGGTAAGGGCTTCGGATACGGGCCAGCAAACTGTGGACGCGACTTTCACGATTGTGATCAATGCGCCAGCCAATCCTTTGACAGTCAGTGCGGTGGCACCGCCGCCGGCTTTGCTGCATCATCCCTTTAACTTCCAGTTCTCGGCCACGGGAGGCGTGGAGCCTTATTCCTGGTTGGTGTTGAATGGGCCCTTGCCGAATGGGTTGAGGCTGAGTCAATCGGGCGTGTTGAGTGGCTTCTTCCTGGCACCTGGAGTTTACCGATTTACGGCGCGAGTGAGTGACAGCCTGGGGGCTGCGGCTGAGACCTCGCTGGCGATTACGGTTGGACCGGCGCAGCGTTTGACGTCAGGCAGAGTGGGGGCTCCTTACACGGGGCAGGCCCCGCCGCCGATTGTTGGTCGGCCACCCTATGCGTATACGTTCAACGCCAATGCGCTGGGCGAGTTACCGGCCGGCTTGACATTGAACACAGATGGCAGCATTACGGGGACGCCGCAGCATGCTGGTGATGCCACCTTCGGGGTGGTGATCCGGGATGCGAGCGGGTTTAGCTCGAATGTGCCGGTATCGATTTTCATTGCTCCCGCGAGCGGATTTAGTATCTCCAACCTTTCCTTGCCCGGTGGTGCGGTTGGGGCTGCTTACAATCAAACTCCTGGAACGAATGGTGGGCAGGGGCCCTTCAGCTGGAGTATCGTTTCGGGTCGGTTGCCGGTGGGCCTGTCGCTCAATGCGAGTTCGGGCCAGATTACCGGGATTCCGACGCAACTTGGGTCGAATTTCTTTGTGCTGCGGGCTAGTGATGCCAGTGGCAGCGCGGCGACGGCGAGTCTGGTGATTCATGTCGGTTCGAATACGGCGCCGATTGTTTCGACGATTACCAGTGCGGCCAGCTATGCTTCGAACGGGGTTGCGCCTGGGGAGATCCTGACGATTTTTGGAGGCGGCATGGGGCCACTGACTCTGGTTCCCTTCAGCCTGGTGAACGGTGCTTTGCCGACCACGGTCAGCAATACCAGCGTGTTGTTTGATGGTGTTGCGGCGCCGGTGCTGTATTCGCAAACGGGCCAGGTGAGCGTGATTGCTCCGTTTGGTTTGAGTGATCGTCCGGCCACGCGAGTTGTAGTGGAGTATCTTGGCGGGCAATCGCCGCCGGTATTGATGCCGGTGGTTGCTTCCAAGCCGGGCCTGTTTACGGTAGACAGCAGTGGGCAGGGACCGGGTGCGATCTTGAACCAGAATGGCTCGGTGAATACGTCGAGCAATCGTGCGGGTCGTGAGTCGGTTGTGGTTCTTTATCTGACTGGCGGCGGCGCGATGACCCCTGCCGGGGTGGATGGACGAGTGGCCACACAGTTGTCGAGCCTGAATCTGCCGGTGACGGTGAGCGTTAATGGGCTACCTGCCACGGTGCTTTATGCTGGCAATGCGCCTGGGTTGGTGGAAGGCGTTGTTCAGATGAATGTGCGGCTGCCTTTGGGTACCAGCTCTGGCCAGAACGCCATTTCGGTGCTGGTTGGACCCAATCCCACCATCACGAACGTTACCGTTTGGGTGGAATAGCTCTAGCCGGTTGTGATCGCGCGTAGCGCCGGAACAGACAGTTTGTCTGCCCGGCGCTTTTGCGCTTTCTTGCGAGTCCTGATTTTTGAGTTGTCAAAGAGCAGTGAGGTTGCGGGTGGCCTCGGGTTGCGGTGTGTTTGGGTTCGTTCTGGCTATTTTTGAGGTGTGGGTGGTTTGGGCTTGACGCCGTGCTTGGCGTTCCTGCGGTCGACGAAGTCGCGGATCATTTGTTTGGCGAGGATGTCTGTGACGCGGCAGCGGATCTGCAGGTGAATGAGTTGGTGGACGAGGGCCACCTCAGAGGGGGTGACAGGGTTGAGCTGCTCGATGAAATCGTCGGAGTTCTTCATGGAGTTGGAAGCGGCTTTGAGCTTGCCGGCCGCATTGCGGGTCCAGTGGACATGAGAGCGTTGGCTCGGGTGCGGAGGGATTTCGAATGAACGGACTGGGTGGCGAAAATTCGTTGAAAATTCCTGTGACGAGGCAAGTGACACGCCACTTCCTGGCGGGAAATTTCAAAGTAGCGGTATAGCTCGCTCGGGCTTTGCTGTTTGCGCAAGCGGACCTTGATCAACGCAGTTCTTTCATCCACGACGGAGCTTTCGTTCCAGGGCCTGGAATGGCCTCCCCGATGCCACGATTTCATGCCCAGAGTGTGGAAAACTATAGAGGATCTGTCCGGTTCGGACCGGAAGGTGACGGTGTTTCCATGGCCCTACTCGATAACGTAAGTGAAATGAAATGGCGCAAGCTGACCCATTTTCCAGTTAGGGATTTTGAGCGTCGCTGCACTGCCTACGGTTCGTTTGGGCAGTCGATTTGGAAACCGGATTTCGAAACATATTCAGCGTTCGTATATGCAACAGCAGTTCCAGAGCCACAATGGCAATCGCACATGAACTGGCCTTACAATGATTGCTCTCAATTGACCGTTGAACAAGGACCTTCATTGACTGCAATTCAATTGGCTCAAACTATTGTTGATCGGCGGATGATTTTGGCCATGCGCTCGTTTAAACGAGTCATTAAAACGTACTCTTGGAACGTTCCTTTTGCTGAACTTTTTGCTTTTGAGGATGCTGGGGATCCCAGCAACGAGTTGGAGCAAGAGACATGGTTTGTTGTTGACCGGCATAATGCTAGCAGCGCTGTCGTTGAGGCAGTTTTGGATAGCCCACTTGGCAATTTTTCGCTGGGGTTTCTGGGATACGAGAGTGAGGGTTTTGACCGGCGTAGACCAGTCCATGAGCTATCCAGTGAAGAGGCGATGACGATGTCAAAAAACATCGTCGCTTTGATTGCCATTTGCTATGACGAAACTGTTCCAGTGGTTTTGGTTGGGCCGAATGACTATTCCTGGCTCTTTGGCAATAACGTATGTCTTGCGTGAGATAACCAGGCCCAAACAAGAGTAGGGGCAGTTCCTTTGTGTTGTTTTTTGAAGAGTCGATGTCTCGCCGGAACAATGTGAAAGCTGTTGGTTTCACCTGGTTTTTCCAAGAGCGGTGGGGTGGGTAGAATTCTGAGAGGGACAACGTCAGCGAGTTTGCGCTGGCATCAAGATATGCTTAGCGATCAAACCATTCAGTTTCTAGCCGCGTGGCTAAAGTTGCCATTTGCCAGCCACCTTGTTGATCACGTATTGATGGGAATTTTTGTCCATTATGGAGATGACATCGCCGATTACTTTGAGTTCATTTTGAAACATAATGACTACAGCGTTGATGAGGCCAATAGCGCTTTGCAAGCGGTGAAATTTCTTCTAGATGCGTCGATACACTTGGAGACGCGATCGCGGCCTGAGGTAAAGCGGCGAAATCTGAGAGCAAGAATCCTCGATGGAGAGTTTGGGCGGTGGTCCAAACCGGACCCATTGGCAACGGAATAAACCGGGTACACAGGTAACACTTCTGGCCCGGAAATGGAGACTCCAGGGTTCGAAAAGGATTTCGGGGACGAAGGGGCAGGCCGCGGAAACAGTAGCCAGATATTTACGAGCTGTAGAAGGATATTCGCATGGGCAAAAGATTGACTTGGTTGTCGCTGTTGATGCACTTATTCAGTTTTCAGGCTTCTGCTGATCTTAGATTGAACATCAAAAAAGTTGTTAGCATTCCTTATCCAAGATTGCCAGCACTCGCAGGAATCAAAGGGGAGGTGATTGTGAAGTTCACCATCTCCCCTGATGGTGGAGCCAACATTGTGAACGTGAAGGGTGAAAACAATTTACTGGAGCAGGCAGCACAGCAATGCCTTTCATTGTGGAGATTCGAAAAACCTACCCGAGAGGAGACTGCCGAAAAGGTTTCGCACACACTTATTTTCAGATTCAACCTCAAGGGGATTTGCATGAACACTAGCTGCCCTACAAGGTTTGAGTTTGAGTTTCCAAATCTAGCAATTATCGAGACTTCCAGTCCGCATTGGCAGCCAGAAGTGGTTCCAAAATCTGGTGGTGATCCGAAATAAGGGTAAGCAAGAAAGCCTTTCCGTATTTGTGTTGCCAGTCATGCAAAATGCCCCTTTAGCGATCACCGGGAATTGAGCCATCTAGATGGGTCAAGGGGAGCGCAAGGGGCCATTCCTTCGGTCGCGAAGATCGCGTTTGTTGCCTGGGCTGCTAGCGGACGGCGGCGATGGCTTGGTCGAAGCTGCCGAGCATGGTTTTGACGCTTTTGGCTTCTTCCATTTCGGGTTGCAGGGTGAGCATGCGCTGGAAGTGTTTGCGAAGAACGTATTGAAAAACAGGCGGTGACTCGGCAGACTGTATTCCTTTCCCCCTTTCTGTCCCCTTTGAGATGGCTTCTCCCACTCATTCTTTTGAAGCGTCGTTGCTCCATTGCGCCCCGGCTTTGGGGGGAGCCGGGGCGCAGTTGGAGTGTCGTCCCTGCGAGGGTTTATGGCGTGGGCAAATTGTCAAAGAGCGGTGAGGTTGCGGGTGGCCTCGGGTTGCGGTGTGTTTGGGTTCGTTCTGGCTATTTTTGAGGTGTGGGTGGTTTGGGTTTGACGCCGTGCTTGGCGTTCATGCGGTCGACGAAGTCGCGGATCATTTGTTTGGCGAGGTCGACTTCGGCATCGGGGTCTTCTCCGGCGAGGCGCTTGAGGGTGTCGATGGGGACGCGTTCGAGGGGGACGTCACCTTTGTCGGTGGCGATGACTTTGCAGATTTCGGAGTCGGGGCGGCCGGGGAGCTTGGGGGCGTCGGCGATGGCTTCGATTTGTACGTTTTCTCCGTGGCCGATGTAGGCTTGGCGCTGGGCGATCTCGGCGCGGAGCACTTTCATGGTGCGCTGGATGCGGGCGGGGAGACGGTCGAGTTCGCGGAGGATAGCTGGGAGGAAGTTGGCGGGTTTATTGAGAATGTCTTCGACGCGGAAGCGCATGGCCTGGCCGTAGAGGTATTCCATTTGGAGGAAGCGGATCTGCATGTGGATGAGCTGGTGGACGAGGGCCACCTCGCTGGGGGTGACGGGATTGAATTGTTCGATGAAGTTGGTAGTGACGGCTAGGGCGACGTCGTGGTCGGCGATGAAGTCGTCGAAGTTCTTCATGGAGTAGAGGCCGTGCTTCAGGGAGTTGGAAGCGGCTTTGAGTTTGCCGGCCGCGGTGCGGGGGCCGGTGGACTTGAGAGCGTTGGCTCGGTTGGCAGCGAGCGCAGCTTCGGACATGGTCTTCGTGCGAGGGATAGCAGCCTCGTTCGATGGATCAATGGTTGTGTCTAGATTTTCGTTCATTTTGGATTTCTCCTTCGGGGACGACCATAGCCGAGGGGTGAGCGGCTTCATTCTGGAGGTGAGCGGAACTGTTGCAAGCAAAGGAGAAATAAACTTCGGCGGGGTGTGAACGGCTTTCGTATTAATCTTCTAAATAAAGTATTTTTTCTATTGATTTCGGGGGGGCAATGCACTAATCTACTTTCACCTATGAAAACGATCTGTTCACTCGTTTGTAATCTGGCCTTGGTCTCGGGCCTGGCAGGACAGGTGATGAGGGTGCCGCAAGAGCTGTTGGGGGAGCGGCTTGTGGCCGTGGTTCCGGTGGTAGGGAAGGGGACGGCGGAGGATCCGTTTCGTCCCAAGTTTGTGCCGTTGCTGCCGAGTACGGCTGAGTTGATCAAGCTGCGCAAAGAGAGCCGTCCGGCTGTTGTTCCTCTGCAGAAAAGCGATGCGGAGCTGCTGGCTGAGGAGAAATTGAGGATTGGGGCCTGGACGATGGTGATGGCCGATGATGGCAAGCGGGCGATTGTGGAATTTGTGGCACGGGACCGGGCGGCCTTTGCTGAGATTTTGAAGGATGCTTCGGTGCGGGCTGTGGAGAAAAAGAAGTTGGGGGATGAGTCGGAACTGGTGGAATTAAGGAAGGTGAAGAAGGATTTCGATCCGAAACAATTGCGGACGCCTGGGTATTAAAGGGGGATAAAGTCGTGAAACATTTTCTTTTGTTTTTGATTCTGTGTGCTGGCTCTTTGTTAGGCCAGTATACGTGGCATACCACTGCTACTTCATTTCCTGTCAGTACTCCTCCTTGGGAGGAACCGACGTTTTTCGTAACTTGTTGCATTTCCCCAATTTCGAGCACCGTCGGGCACGATGTGCGGATGCAGGTTGTGGCCGAGCCACCGCCCGCTGACCCTTGGGCGCCTTGGGGTGGTAGTTGGGAAATCGTTTTGGGGCACCACGTTTTCTACAGTCCGAGTCTTGATCGAGACGCATTTGGCGGCGTGACTGTGAGGATTATGAATTCGAGGTACGGGGGCCAATCTCAAACCAGAGTTCAACTTGATAGAGCAGACGCCAGCGGATATAGCGTGATTGCCTCATATCTGATTCCGCATTTAACGAACGGGCAGATTGTGTCCGCGAGCTACCGGAGAACTGATGGACCGAATGGAGAGGGAGCCGGGATCACTCTGCGAATCGGATCGTCATATGTGTTCTATTTCCGAATCACGAACTTGCCAAACGTTGCGACGCGAGCAGGTTTTTATGGAGAAAACATTACCGACGTGCGCGTGGGGAACCTGGAGTTGACGCCGCCAAATCTGGTGACGGGATTGACGCAGAGCGTTTCGAATGGGGTGATGACTGCCAATTGGAATGCGGCCAGTGATGATGCGAACGGGATTGGTGGGGTCCAATATGAAGTGTTTCGTGGGACGGTGAGTTTGGGAGTGACGTCAGCGACCACCTGGCAGATGCCAGTGAATGTTGGGGAGAACTTTAACTTTGTGGTGAAGGCCCTTGATGCCCACCGCAATTTCAATAGCGGCACTTCGGTGGCGGTGGCAGTTCCGCCGGCTTCGAGTGGCTTGGTGGATGATTCGCGGCGGGTGGGGGTGCATGCGCAGAGTGTGCAATGGGGAGCGATGGGGGAATCGATCGATTTGCGGTCGATGAATTTGAATTACACGGTGCCGCTGCTGAAGGCACAGGGTAGGAATGGAATGGGTTTGGGAATCGGGCTCAATTACAACTCGCAGGGTTGGCGGAAGGTAAACTCGACGGTGACCAAGGTGGGGGCCGATGTGGGGTATGGGTTTGGGTGGCAGTTGCTGGCGGGGAGTGTGATTCCGGTTTATGCGAACCCGACGACGCTGAGTTATTACCTATTTACGGATTCCACTGGGGCACAGTACAAGTTGGATGTGAACGAATCGAATGTCTGGCGTGGCAAGGAAGGGTTGGCTGTTTGGTTTGATGCCAATACGTACCGGCTTTATTTTCCGGACGGGAGTTTCTGGCGGATGGAGTCTGTGTCTGGGGCCAGCGAACAGGATGCCGGGACGCGGTATCCGACGACGATCCAGGACCGCAATGGCAACCAGATTGTGATCCGCTATCGCTCTGCGATCAATACGAGCACACCAAATAGCAGCGCTCGGATTTCCTGGATTGACGATATCCGGGCTACGCAAGCGAGTTGGGATACCTGGAAGACTTATGACTTCACTTACAACAATGATGCGATTCCGCATTTGACTGGGATCACCAACACCATTGCTACGGGAGAAGCATATAGCTTCAACTACTCAGGGTCGCAAGCGCTGGTGGAACCCTTTGGCGGTGGGCAGCAGTTTGGAACGGCTGTGTGGATGAACAGCTTGACGCAGAGTGGCGTGAATTTGACGACATCGTTTGTCTACAATTCGGCAGGGGAGATGACGAAGCTGACGTTCCCGCTGGGTGGGGAGATGATGTGGAATTACACGAACCAGAGTTTTGCGGGCGGCAGGCAGATCCGTGAGGTTTTGAGCCGGGACTTGCGCAAAGCGCCCGGGGCGCCCACGGTGAACTATGCCTTTACGCATCCGAGCGGGGACTCTTCGCTGAAGTACCATTCGGAGACGACGCTCGCAGACCCGTCGAATGTGGGGCAGCGGCGTTGGGCCTTCTTTACAGCGACAGATTTCAAGCAGGGGTTGGCCTCGAAGTATGAGGAGTTGGATAACTGGGTGGTCAAGTCACGGTCGGAGAATACCTGGGCCCAGACGACGAAGAGCATTCCCTATATTGCATCGGTCCTGAATACGATCGATGTGGGGTTGAGTACGCAGAAGGTCTCGAAGACCGTGCAGAATGTGGAAGTGAATGGCATTACGACGGAGACTTCGGTCTCGAAGTTCGACAACCTTAACGTGATCGAGCGGAGCCAGGGCGGTGGAGTGATTCTTTGGAATTCGAATTATAGTTCCCGGTACATCATCGTAACGGGCAGGCAGATCTTAGCCGCAGAGAATGGCACCAATACCTTTAATGAGGGAGTGACTTATGACAACCATGTAAGTGGCTTTGCGGCGATGCCTGTGGGAACTCGGCTTTGGGAGAATCCGAATACGATCTATCGGGCGCTGCCGACACAAATCAGTAATGGATACGCGCAACAGACGGTTGTGTACAATCTGGCTGGGCAGCCGGTGAGCGGGAACGATGGGCAGGGGAGTTCGCAGACAATCACTTATGGAGCGGTGGGCGGGAGCACGATGCCTACGCAGATTACACCGAATGGGAACACTTCGTTGACCACGACGATGAACTGGAATGGGTTTCTGGGCTTGACGAATGTGTCGACGGGGTCCGGGGCGAACCAATGGTTTGGTTACGACGCTTTTGCGCGGCCAACGAGCAAGACGACGGCTGACGGGGCGGGCATTGCCTATGGCTATAATCCCGGAGCGTCGCAGTCCTGGATGTCGATCAATGGGCGCGGGACGACAACGATTCATGATGGATTGGGGCGGCCGGTGCGTGTGCTGACGCAAATGGGGGCTACTACGCTGTCGATTGTGGATACGGAATATGAGCCTTGTGCCTGTTCGCCGATCGGGAAGGTGAAGCGGGTGTCGCTGCCGTATGCGCCGGGAGGGACGATCTACTGGACGGTGTACAACTACGACGGCCTGGGCCGGACGGTGAGCGTGGCGCAGCCGAATGGGGCCGGGATGACCTCGTATTTGTATGAGGGGAACACGGTGCGGGTGACCTCGCCGAGCGGGAAGTGGAAGCGTTATGTGATGAACTCGGTGGGTCGACTGGTGGAGGTGATTGAGCCTCGACCGGGTGGAGGGACTTACTCCACTACTTATACTTACAATGCGGCTGGGAAGGTGCTGACGGTGACGATGCCTCGGGATGGGGTGACGCAGACGCGGACCTTTGTTTACGATACGGCGACGTCGACGCGATTGCTGTCGGCGACGAATCCCGAGAATGGGACGGTTACGTATACGTACAATCCGGATGGCACGACTTCGACGAAGACCGATGCCAAGGGGATCCGCACTGAGTTTTCCTACGACGCCTACAAGCGGGTATTGCAGATGCGGAAGCTGACGCAGGTGAGTTCTGTCTGGACGGAGGAGCGTTGCCAGCGGACGGATTACTTTTATGACGAAGGGGGCGGGACGAGCAATGGCAGGTTGACGCGGGTGCGTTGGAACTGGCAGGAGAATGGGTTGCCTTGCACGACGGGGGGAGGATTTGAGGAGCGCTATGGGTATAACGCAGCCGGGAGGATTCTAAGCAAAGCACTTCTGCTGAGCAAGAGAATCAATGGGGTGACGACTTTCCCTGCGCAACTGATCGCTAATTGGACTTACAACAGCGAAGGCAATGTGACTTCGGTTACTTATCCGGAGCGGTCTGAGGGATTGTATTTGAGTCGGCGGGTGGTGAACCACGGCTTTGACGGGATGGCGCGGCTGAATGCGGTGGATACGAGGTTGCCGACGGAGGCGCAGCAGAATCCTGGGTGGCAGAGCGTGATCTCGAATGTGCAGTTTAATGCGTTTGGGGCGGTGACGAGTCTGAATCATCTGGGGGTGACGGAGACGCGGCAGTACAATGTGCTGGGGCAGATGACGCGGATGACGAAGGGGTCGCTGATTGATATGGAGTACCGCTTTTCGGCGACGGCGAACGATGGTAAGATCATTTCGCAGAAGAACTGGCTGAATGGTGAAGATGTGGTTTACCAATACGACGAACTCGAGCGTTTGATCTCGGCCTCCACGACGGCGGGCGGAAACTGGGGCTTGACGTGGAATTATGACGGATTCGGGAATCGGTTGTCGCAGAATGTAAGTCAGGGGAGTGGGCCGGCGAATGTGGTGTTAGTGAATGGGAACACGAACCGGATTTCGTCGAGCGGGTATGGTTATGACCTGAATGGCAACATGACGACGATGCCGAAGGGGACGGGGTCGATGACGTTGAACTACGATTTGTCGAACCGGGTAAGTTCGATCTCAAGCGTGGATGGGACAGAGGATTATGTGTATGCGCCGGATAACCGGCGGGTGTGGCGGAGTGCGGGACGGACCAGTTGCCGGGCGTCGCGGGGACCGGAAGGTGAGCAGTATTGGGGTGGGTACGCGCCTGGTGGGGAGTATCCGACGGAGCAGGTGATTTTCTACTCGCCGAGTGGGCAGAAGATGGGGGTGTATTGTTTGTCGTTTACTGTGACTCAGCCAACTCCGAATTATCCTTGGCCGAATTCGTATTACGCGGTGACGGCTAGCGAGGAGAATGTTTACTACGGTGGGAGGCTGGTGGGGAAGCGGATGATTGCGGCGTCGAATGGGAGTTCGCTGGTGACGGACTTTACGGCGGACCGGTTGCAGAGTAAGGGAGATGGGTCGCGGTTTTATCCGTATGGGGAGTCGAAGACCGGGGCGAGCGGGGATGATAGGGAGCAGTTCGCGACGTATACGCGGGATGAGAGGAGTGGGCTGGATTATGCGAATCAGCGGTGGTATGCGAGTGGGGTGGGGCGGTTTACGAGCGTGGATCCGAATATCGCCAATGCAAATGCGAATCGAGGTGCTAGTTGGAACGCATACGCTTACACGGAAGGAAATCCAATCAATGCATCGGACCCTAGCGGTCTCATGGGAGAAGGATGTGGGACTTGGTGGGAAAGCGCCCGCGATTTTGGGCATTGTGGTGGCGGACCGGCTGGCAGCCCAGAGAGCTGTGAGATGTATAGGGCTGGTTGCATTGAAGTTAATGGAGGCGGGGCTCTAATACCATGTATTTCGGGAGACCCAACATCCGCATTTTTCGGCAGTATGACATACTGCGCTACAACAACAGGTGACTACGAGGGAGACCCTATTGGGGGCAAAGAAGAACCCGAATGCTTTGTTCAGCTCAAGTATCGATCCATCTATCCTGGTGGAGTTGTACCATATGGAAAATCAGAAATGACTCATGCATATTTGTGGGTTCAAGACAAATATGGGTATCAATGGCTAATCAGTGGTGGGCCCGTGCTAATCAGTGGTGGGCCCGTGAATGGGTACCTGGGTTCTGGTGAATATAGAGGTAGCAGTCCCCTGGCTATTCCGAGAGGTGGTGGGAATGATCCTTCTAAAGATCCCGTAGGCGGAGCGGCTAAGTCGGTGGAAGTGTGTGATTCCGTTGCAAAAATGCTGCAAGCCTCTCGCAACTGGCCTGACAGCAAGTATAAGTATGTTTGGGATGAGCTAAATAGTAATACTTTCGCGCGTTACATAATGGGCGTCGGTGGATTCTCATGGACCAAGCCCCCTAATGCTCGTGCTTGGGAGTCGCCCATTCCAGGCCTCATTTAACAGATCTGCCGCAAAACAAAACCTTCTGACTATGAAATCTCTTGTATATAATTTTTACTCATTCATTGGGCTCATTCTTGTCATTAGTCTGATGTCGTGTGAAGTTCCGCGCAACGACAACTATGAATCGCGATTGTTAACTGGGAACAGAGCTTCCTATCTATGCCTTAATTTAGCAAGTGATTCAAGGGACCTTTTGCGGAGGACGGACACCAGGTTCGAGGGAATTCTGAAGTCACCATTTTTGCTGGCGCTCTGGATTCTCAAGGCGTCGGGAATTAGCGATGACGAAATAGAGCGGTCACGCTTATTGCGATTTGAATGTACATCAAGAAATTTTCGAGCACCCCAAATGCCTGGCTTTGTTGTTTCGGATAAGGTATGGTCGTTTCAGTTTAGTCGCCAGTTGACCGGATTCGGGGCAAAAGCACTTCGTTGTGCTGATTGTTTACATAAAGGCGAGATCGTTATGACTTGGAAAGCTGATTGGCCTGGTGAAACTGATTCACAGATAGTGTTTGGAATAGTTACGGATGGCAGGCTTTACGTTGCCAACAACTGGTCTTTTCTCTCGCAAGTGTTGACTGCCGAAATGAAAACGATCGGGCGCAACGAACGTTTTGACGCTGAATCCAATATTTGCAATGACCCAATTGCTTGGGGTTTCAGAAATTATCTAGCGCAGTCTTTGGATGGAGACGAAGTATCAGCTGGTACAGAACTTGGAACATGGCGATCCAGACAAAAATCGAAAGAGCTATCCTTTTGTTATTCGAGGCCCAATGCGCTAAGTCTCAGCCATTCTTCGTTAGATGGGACACACGATATTTTTGATTTGTTTAAGGGAGCCAAGGTATACCGAAGCAATCTCAAGGAAAGCAGGATTGTTGCGTTGGATATTGGGAATGAAGCTGATGGCGAGAGTATTGGGATGAGGCTAATCGGCCTTCTGGGGTATGGAGTTTATTTGTAGTTTGACGCAGACGCGGACTTTTGTTTACGATGCGGCGACGTCGACGCGATTGCTCTCGGCGACGAACCCAGAGAGTGGCACCGTTACGTATACGTACAATCTGGATGGCACGACTTCGACGAAGACCGATGCGAAGGGGATCCGGACTGAGTTTTCCTATGACGCCTACAAGCGGGTATTGCAGATGCGGAAGTTGACGCAGGTGAGTTCTGTCTGGACGGAGGAGCGTTGCCAGCGGACGGATTATTTTTATGACGAAGGGGGCGGGACGAGCAATGGCAGGTTGACGCGGGTGCGTTGGAACTGGCAGGAAAATGGGTTGCCTTGCACGACGGGGGGAGGATTTGAGGAGCGCTATGGGTATAACGCAGCGGGGAGGATTCTGAGCAAGGAGCTTCGGCTGACTCAGCGGATCAATGGGGTGACGACGTTCCCGGCCCAACTGATCGCTAATTGGACTTATAACAACGAAGGCAATGTGACTTCGGTTACTTATCCGGAGCGGTCTGAGGGACTCTATTTGAGTCGGCGGGTGGTGAACCACGGCTTTGACGGGATGGCGCGGTTGAATGCGGTGGATACGCGGTTGCCGACGGAGGCGCAGCAGAATCCTGGGTGGCAGAGCGTGATCTCGAATGTGCAGT